>JAXLXI010000020.1:0-84485 GCA_046328035.1 Candidatus Obscuribacterales bacterium
GCACTGCAAGCCGCCGACGACTTCGCCGGAGCCAAGCCTGAATACGAGAAGACATACCAACTCGATCCCAAAGGCAAAGTAGATACTCTCTATTTCATTGCCGCGCTCCAAGAGCACTTTGGTGAAGGCGCCAAGGCTCTAGAAACCTATAGACAGTACGTCACCAAGGTTCCAAACGGACAGTATGTCGATTACGCCAAAGGCCGCATCGCAGCCTTATCGAAGAACGTACTCGACATAGTGAAAATCCCGACTTCCTCCGAGTCGAAGATGGCTGCCGCCACGCAAGAGAATTTCGACAAAGCTGTGAAACTACAACAGGACGGCAAGTATCAAGAAGCTGTCGACCTGTATCAACAGCTTGAGAAGCAGTTCCCGAACGAACCAGCGTATGCCTACGCCGAGGGCACCGCACAACAACAGCTCGGCAACATGGAAGCCGCGATCACCTTGTACGAAAAGGCATCACGCCTGGATTCGAAGAACAAGGATTACGCGACCGCATTGACCGCAGCTAAGACAGCACGCGGCGCCACCATGCTCGATGATGCTGCGAAGAAACAAGCTGCCGGCGACCTGCCCGGCGCGCAAGAAGCCTACAAGAAGGCAATCGCCGCCGATCCTAAGAACGCCAAGTTGCACACCTATTACGCAGCATTGCTGCAGCAGATGGAAAACTGGCAGGGCGCGCGCGATGAATTCAACACTGCGCTGGCGATGGATCCGAAGGGCGAAGGCGAAGACTACTTCTATATGGCTCGTTTGGACGAACACTTCAGTCGTGGCGCACAGGCAAACGGCGAGTATCAGAAGTACCTCGTGCAATATCCAAAGGGACAGTATGCCGCAGAGGCTCAAGCTCGCGTCAAGGCTCTGACAGCCAATCCCAACGACGTGATCAAGATGCAAACCGCCGCCGAAGTCAAAGTTGCCGGCGAAGGACAAGCTCTGTTTGACGAAGCAGTCAAGCTGCAGCAAGAGAAGAAAACGGACGAAGCGATTGCGAAGTATCTGGAAGTGCTGAAGGTGATCCCGAATTCCGACGCCGCGTGGTACGCGTATGCCACTGCTTTGTTTGAGAAACAAGATTGGGACGGTGCCATCAAAGCACTTGAAAAAGCGATTCAAATCAAACCCAGCGAGGCGTCCTACAAGCAGGTACTGCAACAGGCGAAAGGCGCGAAAGGACAGGTGCAAGCTGGTCCGTTGCTGCAATCCGCCATCGACAAACAGACCAAGCAAAATGACTTGAAGGGCGCGATTGCCGATTACGAAGCCGCGCTCAAGTTGTGGGATGATGCTTCGACTCACATGAATTGCGGTACCGCCTACCAAGCCGACAACAATTTCCCCGGAGCCTTGCAGCACTACGACCGAGCGTTGCAACTCGATCCGAAGCTGGTCGATGTCCTCTATTACCGTGGTCTGGTCTACGAAAACTTGAAGAAAGCACCGCAAGCCATCAACGACTACAAGAAATATCTGCAATTGGCACCGACCGGAACAAACGCCGCCGCCGTCAAAGATCGCCTCAAGGCGCTCGGCGTCAAAATGGTTACCGCACCGGCGAAGCACATGTAGTATCGGCGGCCGCCTCAAAGCGCGGTCGGCGCGTTGTCCTTCTGGTCCTCCTAGTCCTCCTAATGCAGTGACCGCCATGGCGGCCAGCAAAATCCATTTTTAACCGCCACGGCGGACAGACTCAGATCACCTGGCGGGCGGCAGCGGTGCGGCTGGTCTGTGGGCGAGGTAGTATTCCCAGGCGAGACGCTGGAGTTCCTCCGCCTTCGCCTGCGGCAAGTCAACGATGGTGATGTCGCGCTTGCGCGTTTCATTCAATGCGGTGATCTTCGCCGGCATACCAGTCGGCTCGCGCCCAAACATATAGCAATAGAAAACGCATGCCGAAAGATATGAGCCCTCAGGTCCGGGATGATGATGGTCGCTCGACCAGAGGTCGAGCTTCGGATTGCGTCCAACGGCGTAAAACCAGGTTTCGCCCACCGGTACGACCGGCGCGCCGGTAGCCTCAGCCAGCTCGGCGTAAGCTTTCGTCACCTGTGCCTGATTATCTGCTTGCCCCTGATCTGCATAAGTCTGAAACAAAATAGGCTGCTCGTGGTGCTCACGAGCCATCTGTGCGAGCTGATATCCGTAGTAGATCAATCCCTTGCGATCATAAATAGGTTCAGTGCTCGCCCCCTGAATGACCATGTAATCGAATGGACCGTTGTTATCTACAATCCGCTTCACAAGCCCATCTTCGATGTGTTGCTCGAGGCGGCGTGATGGCACCAGCACCTGCCAAAACTTGGTTTGCCTGTGCACACCGCGATCGCTCTCGATGAATGCTTTCAAGATTGCGGGAATCGAATGTGTGAATGTGAGACTGTTGCCGACCCACATGATTTTGACCGCGTCCGCTTCTTTGCTGTCGGAAAGCCGTGGGGCCTGGTTGACCTCCATCTCGCAAAGCGCGCGGTCGAACATAAACCAGAAGCCGACACCAAAGATAACAACGAATGCCACCACCGCGAACAGAAATAATCTGATCACTCGCCACACGGTTTTTTTGGTTATCGCCATGAAGATGCTTTGCTGATGCTTTTGTTGATGTTGGTGTGAGGGCCAGGCTTTAGTTGTCTTCGGTCAAATCCGAGTCGTCGAGGTTCGGCTCCTCATCGACTTCTCCATCTCCGGCACCATCCATGTCCTCATCGGCGATTTCTTCATCCTCGGCATCGATGTCGGTGAGTTGCTGTTTCTGCTTACGACGCGAGTCGGCGCGATAGCGACTGCTCAGTTTCGGAATCGAACGGGCACCACCTTTGCCACCAACCACCTTCACCACACCTGTCTCGACCTTTTGCGAGGTCTGCTTCTGAAGCTGTTGCTCCTGCTGAGATTCACCGATGATTGTCTGGTAACTGTCGTAGCGCGCAGGCGCGACTTTATCGATGTTTTCCAGCACCGCGCAGCCCGTCTCTACCAGGTGCAGGCAGTTGGCATACTTGCACTCTTCAGCAAATTGCGCGATATCAGGAAATTGCCATGCCACCTCCTGCGGTTGCGGGTGTCGCAACTCTCCAAGCGAGAAACCGGGCGTGTCGGCTATCCATGTAGTCTCTTCGATGTCCGGCAATTGATACAGCTCACTGTAAGTAGTCGTGTGCCGACCGACCAATAATTCTTCCCGGACGTCGACCTTCAAATTGAGCGTTGGGTTCAATTTGTTAATGAGGCTGGATTTACCTACGCCCGAGGGTCCGGTGAGCACCGACGTGCTTCCGGCAAGCGCAGCCTGCAATTCCTCGATTCCCTCGCCAGTTTTGGCAGAGACAAGTAACACTCTGTAATCAAGTGGTTCATAAATGTTTCGTAAAGCCGCCAGTTCGCTTTCTTCGGCGAGATCGCATTTGTTCACCAGCACGAAATGCCGCACTGCAGGCAGTTCTAGCTGCAGATGGACCAGGTACCGATCACACAACAACCCATTAAAATCGGGCTGCCGTGACGCTTGTACAATAAACACCTGGTCGACGTTCGCTAAATACGGGCGAGACAGCAAATTGCGGCGCTCCAGCCGAGCAACAATCACTGCTGTCCCTCTGCTGTCGGAGTTAGCGTCGGTGAGGTCTACTTCATCGATTTCAACTTCGTCTCCAGTGAAGATTGATACGCCCTCTTTCTTCAAGCGAGCTCGAACCGGGCATTGGAGCGTGGAATCATGCTCCGGCGCGTATACCAAATACCCGCCCGCATGCCTCCTCAACACTCGCCCTGTCACCATTCTGGTGAATCGCTCCTTCTGGTAATGTTCCAATCTTAGAAGCATTTGCTGGAATCGCAAATCTAATATGATTATTCGGTGACTCTAATGACAAGCGCAATTATGGAATCCTTCACACAAGTCAGCAACGGTAACTCGGCAGAACAGCCCTCCATCGCCCATGTCCGCAACGTGGCCATCATCGCCCACGTCGACCACGGCAAAACCACACTCGTCGACGGCTTCTTGCGTCAGACGGGCGTCTTCCGCGAAAACCAGGAAGTCGTCGACTGCGTCATGGACTCCAACGACCTGGAGCGCGAGCGCGGCATCACCATTCTCGCCAAGAACACAGCCGTGCGCTACAAAGGGCATCTGATCAACATCGTCGATACCCCTGGACACGCTGACTTCGGCGGCGAAGTCGAGCGCATTCTCGGTATGGTCGACAGCGCCATTCTCGTCGTCGACTGCGGCGAAGGTCCGATGCCGCAAACACGTTTTGTATTGCGCAAAGCCCTGGAGCGCGGACTGCGCCCCATGGTCGTCATCAACAAAATCGATCGCCCCAACATCGATCCGCACCCCGCTGTCGATAAAGTCTTCGACCTCTTCGTCGAACTGGGCGCCAGCAACGAACAACTCGATTTCCCGTATGTATTCGCTTCCGGCGTCAAAGCGTTCGCCATCCGCCATCTGGAAGATGAAGGCGTCGACCTGCGCCCTCTCCTCGACCTGATCGTCGACCACGTGCCGGCGCCCAAAGGCAATCCAGATGCACCTCTGCAAATGCAAGTCAGCATCCTCGACTACAGCGACTACCTGGGCCGCATCGGCATCGGTCGCATCTATAACGGTCGCGTTTCCGACGGACAGCAAGTTTTGCTGCTCAAAGAAGACGGCGAGCAAGTGCGCGGCAAAGTCACGAAACTGCTCAAGTTTCAAGGTCTCAAAAGGATCGACGCAGACAAAGCGGAAGCCGGCGAGATTGTCGCCATCTCCGGACTGGCATCGTGCAATGTCGGTGATACCATCACCGCTCTCGATAACACAGCCGAACCGCTCGATCGCATTCACGTCGACGAACCGACGATGAAGATGTCGTTCCTCGTCAACGACAGCCCCTTCGCCGGTCAGGAAGGCAAATTCGTCACGTCGCGTCAGCTCAGAGATCGCCTCTTCCGCGAACTGGAAACCAACGTTTCCCTGCGCGTCGACGAAACAGATTCTACCGATACCTTCATGGTCAGCGGTCGCGGTGAACTGCACCTGGGCATCTTGATCGAAACCATGCGTCGCGAAGGCTTTGAATTCCAGGTTTCTCGCCCGGAAGTCATCCTGCGCGAGATCAAAGGTCAGCAATGCGAGCCGTTCGAAAAGCTGATCATTGATGTACCCGAAGAGTTCACGGGCGCCGTCATTCAAGAACTGGGACCGCGCCGCGCCGAGATGCAACACATGAACGTCGATCGCGGGCAAGCTCTCTTAGAGTTCGCAGTGCCGACTCGTGGTTTGATCGGCTTCCGCAGCGAGTTTCTGCGCCTCACCAAAGGCAACGGTGTCATGAACCATGCGTTCACTGAATACCGCCCGTGGTGCGGTGACATCGCCCGCCAGCGCAATGGCGTGCTGGTCGCCTGGGAAGAAGGCGTGGCAACGGCTTATGCAATTCAACAAGCCGAAGACCGCGGCGTCTACTTCATCATCCCCGGTGTGCGCGTTTATGGCGGCATGATCGTTGGCGAGCACAACCGTCCGCAAGACCTCGACATCAACGTGGCAAAGGCCAAGAAGCTCAGCAACGTGCGGAGCAACAGTGATGTCATGGTCACTTTGCAAGCGCCAATCGAAATGACCCTCGAACAGTGCCTGGAGTACATTGAAGGCGACGAACTCGTCGAAGTGACGCCCCAGACCGTGCGCATGCGCAAACGCGTGTTGAGCCGCACAAAGAACCGCGGCGGCTAAACCGACACAATTAATCCAGGCAAGACCGACATAAACGGGCTCCAGCTGGCGCTCGTAAATAAATTGGCACATCTTATGTGATCTGGGGAACTACAGCGTATTGCGGTAGTCATTTAGATGAGCTAGCGTATGCTTTTGGTCTCGAGAGCAGCTAGTGAGTGCCGGAAATCCCGGGGGCTAGCGTGGTGATCGGAGCCAACCGTAAACAGCAGACCGTCACCATGGTTCGTTCGAAGCTTCGCGAGCGCATTTTCTTTGCCGCCCTCACCGTAGGCGCGGCAGCGTTCATCTGCATGGTCACAGGCACCCACTTCGTCATGGACGGCTGGTCGCACGACCGCATTCAGGCCATCATGTCGCAGTGGCTGACGCGCCAGGTGCACCTGGGAGAGACTTCCTGGTCGCTCGGACTGAATGGACTGGTCTTGACCAGCGAGTCGTTCTCGGTTGACGAGAAAGACGCCAAAACGACATTTCTCAAATCAGGCAAAACCGAAATCGGGCTGGCGCTCCTGCCCATGGCGCAAGGCAAGTTCTACGCGCATCACATCAAGTTTGTCGACCCGCAAATCAAAGCCGTCCATATCTCCGGCAAGCGCTGGAACTTCTCGGACCTGCCCCAGGCTCCGGGGCTGAAGTACCTCTCGTGGATGCAGATATCGGGCGGGCAAATTGCCGTCGAGGATCAAGAGACGAAACCAGCTGCGTGGTCGGGACGACATCTCGAGAATGTGACGCTGACTGTGCAACGTCCGCGAGAAAACTCGGTCTGGCCGTTCGCCATCACAGCCGAGATGCCCGGCACCACCCATGCCACACCGACCGCGCCGGGCAAAGCGTACGTCACCAAAATCAATCTCAGTGGTATCGGCACTGGTGCTCTCGATGACTGGGCAAAGAACAACCATACCTTCGAAGCTGAGGTCAACGACCTCAATGCCGAAGACGTGCACATGTTCTCGGCTGAGGCGCCGAGCATGCACGGGTTCGTCGATGCGAAGCTAAAAGGCAGCGGCGTGCCGCAAAAAGGGTTCCATGCCAACGCCGACATCATCACGAAGAAACTGCGGGTAGTCATCCCGGAAGTCGGCGACTGGAACGTAGTCGACGGCACCAGCTCAGCAGATCTGGTTATCGACGAACAACAGATCGATTACAAGAACTTTTCGTTGGCACTGCCCACAGTGCTGGTGCGCTCGGATGGCAACATCGCCGACTGGCGCACCAAAGACCCGTCATACAAAATCAACTTCGACTTCGTCGCCTCCGACGTCGCCAAGCTGGCAGACATGGTGCCGGCCCGCATCTTGCCGCGCGACATCCTGGGACCGCAAGCAAGCGGCGAATTGCGCAGCAACGAACAGCTGACCATCGCGCAGGCGCTTTTGCCGGCAAAGGTAGGTGGTGCCGGCATAATCAAAGCCAACTTCGTCGGCAAAGGCAAAGACCTGACAGCTGATATCTCATTGCGCGGCGATGCACTAGAGCCAACACACTCCTGGCGAAAACCGGCACCCAGGTGCATTCAGTCGGCAAGGTCGACATGCATGCTCAGCTGGTCAGCGTGCATCATCCCAAACAGAAAGACACGATCACGGGCACCGCCACCATCGAGAACGGGTCGCTCTCCATCGACAAGGGCGACATGGTCGCTCACGGAGTTAGCGGCAATGTCACCATCCGCAATACCGATATGCTGCTGCATCAGCTGAAGGGCAAGTTCGGCCCCGGCGACTTCCAGCTGAGCGGCACATTGCCGGAGAAACCAACCGGACCGGTGGCGCTGCACTACGTGGGCAACGACATCAATTTATTGCAAGTCAAACGAGTTATGAAGGCGCTCGATATTGATGCCATGCCCGCCAACGATCACAATATCGCCGGCACCATCAAAAACGCAGTCGTAGATGTCACCGGCACGTTCAGAAAGCCGAATGTCGTGATGACTGCCGTGCCGAAGCAGGTCTACTTCCAGACCGGCGCCCTAGAACGCGCACTGACAGTGACGTCCGGCATCGTGCGTTATGGCGACGGTGCCTTCCGCCTGGAAGATGTGAACGGACGGCTGGGGCGCGGCACCTTCATGGTGAATGGCTCAACTACCGCCGCCGGCGCCAACAATCTGACAGTGGAAGCCCGAGACATTGATCTATCCGACGTAGAGTTGGCAGTCAAAGGTCTCGACATACGACCCATCTCGCTGCAGCCGCAAGTGCTGTTCGGCACGGTCGCCAGCGCTAAACTGCACGTCACAGGTTCTGCCGCCGACCCGTCGGTCGAACTGACCACCGTTCCCAGCCACCTCTACTACGTGCCCAAAGGCTTCAGCCGCACGTTCGTGCTCACCGGCGGCAATGTTTCTTTGAAGAAAAACATTGCCACCATGCACGACCTGACGGGCTCACTGGGACGAGGCGTCTTCGTGCTGAACGGCACGGCGCACCTGACCGGTCCCGATGCAGCCTCGGACCTGAAGCTGGCAGCACGCAACCTCGACATGTCCAACGTCAAACTGGCCCTGCAGGCACTGGGGGTTCATCATCCCTTGCTCGCCCAACAACTGCTCTACGGCACCGCCGACGACGTCAAACTAAAACTCAAGGGTCCGACTCAGACCCCGGATTTATCCCTGGTGGCAGTGCCGGGCAACATCCACTTCGAGCCACTGGGCAGCTCGCGGACGCTCTCACTGAGCGGCGGCAAAGTCACTTACGAAAACGACTCGCTGCAGTTGGATAAAGTGCGCATCCACAGCCAGCGCACCAATGCGCTCGTCAGCCTGCAACTAGACAGCCTGAGCAAAAATTCGCAACTGCACATGATCGACCTGAACGCCAAGTCGTTCGACCTCGGCGACCTGCACAGCTATCTGGCAGCCGACCGCACGCCCCCGACGGTGCGCGACACGTACCACAAAATCATCGCGCAATACGGACTGTCGCGCCCGCACGGCACGATGTCCGGCGTTTTCCATATGGATGCTCGCGGCGACCATCCGGAGGTGACGGGACAGCTCAACCTGACTCGATTCGGATTGCGTTTCTATCAATATCCGATTCACCACGTCACCGGCTCTCTAATTGCCGACGGCAAAGACATTCACCTCACCAACATCCAGGGTTCCATCGGTAGCTCGCAGTTTCAAGTGGACGGCAAGGTGGCTGATGCCGCCACTAAAGACGCCACCTGGGATGCCGACGTCAACATGCAAGTCAACGTCAAAAACTTCCTGGCGCTCATATCCACCGTCGATCCGAGCATGCAAAACATCATCACCGCCTCCGGTCCGATTCCGCTGCATATGAAAGTAGCGGGCGACCTGAGCGGCATGACCACGGGACGCTTCAAATCTTCGATTCCGCCTGAGACGATCATCAGCCTCGGCGGTCCGCTGGGCAATGTCACCAAGCCCGCCGGACAACCGGTAAATCTGGAGGGTGCGCTCGCTTTCGGCGGCGACAATCCGCCGCGCATCGAAGTTACGGAGAGCAAAGTCACCATAGGTGATACCATAGTCGGCTGGACCGGTGAATACATAGTAAGTGAAACTAAATCGCCCCGCCTGCACTTCTCGCTGGAGCTGCCCAATTCGCTACCCATCAGTCAGCTGGTGGGTTTCCTGCCGGCAGATAATCGCCTCAAAGATATCTTCAAAAACGCCTCCGGTATGGCGAAGGGAAAATTGGAGTTTGAAGGTCCGACCACCGGACCGGCAATGCGCGGACACATCGACATCTCGGAAGCCAATCTGCCGGCTCTGAAAATCGCCGACGTCAGTGGACGGCTGCAGGCTAATGACTGGTTTCCTCCCAAGAAAGTGACGTCCAGCGAGCGCGCTAACATGCCCCCGTCCACGTCAAAACTGGAAATTACCCTCAGCAAGGCGCGCGTCGCCGACTTCGCTTTTGAAAACGTAGCCGGCACCGTCCTCGCCGAAGACACGGACAAAGGTCCGAAGCTGAGCTTCCGCGACATGAGCGCCGCTGTTTTCGGAGGCACCGGTACTTGCGAAGGCTGGTTCATGCTCGAAGGACAGCGCCCCTTCAGCTTGCTGACCCGGTTCAACAGCATCGATGCCGATAAGATGGTGACCGCGCTGCTGCATGCGCCGGGTCAAATGACCGGCACCATCGACGGACGCACACAGATTGACGGACTGGCAGTCACCAACGAAGAGGACTTTTTGAGAAACCTGCGGGCGATCGGCGCTTTCACAGCGCACAACGGCAGAGTGACTCGCCTCAAAGAATTGCAGACGAAACTGACGCAAGGGAACTTCCTGATGCAGGGTCTCTTAGGATTCGACATCAACAATCTGCTGGCGACGCTGGCGCCTGTTAAGTCGGGGAGCTTCGATACGTTCGAAGGGAAGTTCCGTCTGCGCAACGAGCAACTGCACCTGGCTAAAGTGTTGTTTACCGGCGTGGAACTGCGCCTGCGCGGCGAGGGAGACATCGACCTGTCCAACAAGACAATCGATATGCACGTTGCCGGCAATATCCCGCGCATCGCCAAATCGTTCCTACCGGGTCCGCTGGAATCTATTGCCAGCTTCCTCAGCCCAGGCACCATCCTCAATACCATTGCCGCCCATACCTCACTGGATTTCCCGACGCTTCCTCTGATCGGAGACACTGGCGACAGCAAACCGCGTTCTTTTGAATTCACTGTCAAAACCAAGCTGGATAACCCGAACACAATCGCCAAAGCGATTCAGGAAACATTCCATTTCCTGCCGCCGCAACCCTCGGCAACTGCCTACCCCGCCATCGGCATCGGCATGTCCGGGCAGGACACACGCCAGTTTGCTCCGCAACGCAGTACCACTTCCGACACAATGATGGTTCCGCCGGCACCTGAGTCCACAATGGTCGTCGGACCTAATAGTGTGAAAGAAGCGTCGGCTGAGAAATAATCCCAATTGGAGCCCCGGAAACCCATGTCCAGTACGCTCGAAAAACCAAGACCGGCAGCAGGCAGTGAAAAATCCAGTCATCCTCTGCGCGTCTTCCGCAATCCCAACTTTCGACTTTACTTCAGTGGTCAACTGATTTCGCAAGTGGGCACCTGGATGCAACAGGTGGCGCTGAGCTGGCTGGCGTACAAGCTCACCGGCTCGCCATTTATGTTGGCTGTGGTCGGCGTCTCCGGACAGCTTCCGTCGCTGGTGGCGATGCCTTTCGCGGGCGTTTTCGTGGATCGACTCAACCGCCATAAGATCTTGGTAGCGACCTCGGTGCTCGCCATGGCGGAGGCCGCAATATTGACGGTACTGGTACTCTCGCACATGATCCAGGTCTGGCACCTGGTGGTGCTCGGTATCGCCTCCGGTTTGATTACCGCCTTCGACATGCCGACCCGCACCGCGTTTGTGGTTGAGCTAACCGGCGACCGCGACGATTTGCCGACGTCACTGGCTATGAACGCCGCGCTCATGAACATTACCAGATTATTTGGACCAGCCCTGGCTGGTTTCATTGTTGCTGCAGCAGGCGAAGGTATCTGTTTCTTGATTAATGCTGTCAGCTACATTGCGGTAATTGCGGCACTTATAGCAATCAAAGGCGACTTCGCGCCGAAGGCAGACAAGCAGGCTAAGGTTCTGGACGAACTGAAGAGCGGCTTCAAATACACGTTCGAAACTCCGCCAATCCGGGCTCTGATCGTCTTGCAGGCGGCATTCGGACTGGGTGGCATGGCTTATGCCATGTTGATGCCTGTATTTGTGAAACAGATCGGTGGCAATGCCAACACACTGGGATATCTGATGGCAGCCTCCGCACTCGGTTCACTGGCAGGCAGCGCTGCTCTGGCTAGCAGAAAATCGGTGCTCGGGCTGGGACGCTGGGTAGTGGTGGCATCATTCTGTTTCTCAATGGCGTTGATTGCGTTTTCGTTCACACATGCTTTGATACCGGCGATGATGGCGCTCTCCGTGATCGGAGCGATGATGATGCTACAGATGGGCTCCGCCGGCACCATCATCCAGTCTATTGTCGAGGAAGACAAACGCGGTCGCGTCATGAGCCTGTTCACAATGGCGTTCTTGGGTACTGCGCCAATCGGCAGCTTGATCGCCGGCGCCCTCGCCGACCGCTTCGGCTTCCAGCACACCATTCTTGGATGCGGCATCTACTGCTTGTTGGTGGCGATTGCATTCGTCACCCAACTGCCCAGACTGCGCCGCGAATCGAAACCCATCTACATTCAACGCGGACTGCTGAATGCCGAAGAAGAAGTCGACCTTTTGACGAGTTGACGCTGCGCCGGGTCCCTGATTTTCTCTTAGGGCAAATCAACACTACTGTTGATTTTCACAAGCGGTGGAGGCGAAGACCTCAAAGGTTTCAAGCCAGTTGCTGCTCTCGAAGCTTTTTAAACAGAAGTGTTGATTTGTCCTAAGGGACGAATAGCCCCTCCCCAGCCAGAACAAATCGAAAAAATCTACGTCATCCACTCATACGAAAAGATGGCACGACACACTGAGCCTATGTCGTGAGAAGGATGAAGCACTATGACTGTGGATCGCGAAAACCTGCGAGATTGGGCTGCACTACTGGGCCGCATCGGTTTGTGCGCCATATTTCTGGTGAGCGCCTACACGAAGGTCACCGATTGGAACGGCATGCAGCATCTCATGGAAGAGCGCGGCATGCCATGGGTTTCATTCTTCTTGCTGGCGGCACTGCTTCTGGAGGGACTGGGTGCTGTGGCGGTCTTGTTGGGCTACAAAGCACGGCTGGGCGCGCTGGCGTTGGTAGTCTTTTTGGTGCCGACGACTTTTATTTTCCATAACTTCTGGACAATGCCTGCCGATCAGCAGGCACTACAGACGGTGATGTTTCTAAAGAACCTGGGCATCATCGGGGGATTGCTCATGCTCGCCGCTAACGGCCCCGGACGTCTCAGCCTGGGCAGAGAAAGCACATCTGTTCAACAGTCAGGCTCCAGCAAAACTGCCGAGTCGCGACGAAACAAAACACCTGTGTGGTCGTCCAGCACACAATAACACCCTCGGAGAATGACAATGAAAACTCTCATACGCTCTCTGGCATTAGCCGGCATTCTGGTGTCCAGCACCATGCCCGCTCATGCCGACGAGATCATCAAAACATACAGATATGCTGTCAACGGCGCGCCGCTCTCAGTCGGACACGTAGCCGTGGAAGACGCTCCGCTCACTAAGCAAGTCATCCGCGAAGAAGCAGCAGTCATCGAATCGCCAAGACCTCTGGTCGAAACACAAACGTCTGTCGTGGCGCAGAACGGCAAACTTGCTGAGACTCGCACCACGACCGTAACCAGCACCGGCCGCAGCATCGAGCCGACCGCCACGGTCGAACGCATCTTCAACGATCACAACGAAGTGATGGTAAAAGAATTCCCTGGGCTGATGCCGGGTGACCAGGAAATGGTGCGTGAGTTCTCGGCAGTAGTCGAAGGCACGCAGTTGGGAAATCGCGAAGCCGCGCCGCCCGATGCGCGAACAGAAATGAACAAACCATACTGGCCGCTCTTCGATTACAGCGTATTCGACGATCGCGTGTATTAACCGACGCGCCGTGACTCGAGAATTTGCTCGAGCACGGCACGCAGCTCAAAAGGTGTGGAGAGCACGAAACGCGCGGCGGTGTCGTCTGGAGCGCCGACTTTGACACTGATGCCCTCGCGCTCGTTGACCCAGCGAAACGCGGCCTCGTCACCGGAGGTGTCGCCTCCAAAGATGTAAAATCGACCGGCATCCGCTGCCGACTCCGGACCGGGCTCGGTGTGCGCCGGTCCCAGGCGCGCGTCGATAGCCTGCAGCGCGTCACCCTTGTGCCAGTTTACTTTGGGCACGAATTCCCAGCTGGTCGGCATGGTGCGGCACTGCAGATGGTGCAATTGGGCGACCTCGGCAATGCGTTCCACGACATCGAATACGTAGGGTCTTTGATCGACCGGCACCGTGTGCCAGTGCAGGCACAACGACAGCCCATGGTCTTCGAGAATGGCTTTGTAGGGACTGGAAATCAGCGGTGCGAGGATATCTCGCAGGCGAGCTAATTCAGGTCCGAGGTCTACGGCATCGGGATGCGCCAGGCGCTCGCCGCCGGGAAACTCGATTTCCAGACCATAGTTGCCGGCCAGAATCACCTTCGTATCGGGAAAGTCACCGCGCAACCAGGCAAGCGAACGCGCACTGACCACACACACGGTCGTATGCGGTTGCTCGGCCAGATTGCGCAGCAGTGAATACAGCGCGGCATCTACCTTTGCATCTTCAGGGCGCTCGGCATAAGGCACCACTGTGCCGTCTCGATCCAACCCGATCAACAGCGGCCGATCCTGGGGGATGGCTGCAATCTCAGTCTGCAAAGTCATTTCTGTTCTTGAATCAGGCGCTCGTAGAGTCCGAAATAGGCATCAACCATGCGGCGCTTGCTGAACATCTCCGCACGCTTGCGACATGCCTGAGCGGAAATTCCGCGTGTTTCCGGGAATCGCGCCACCAGGTCGTCGACGGTAGTACCAACGATGGCAGTTTCTTTGTCGGTGAGCAACTCCGGCACCGAGCCTCTTTTGAAAGCCAGGACGGGCGCGCCGGCAGCCAGGGCTTCCGCCATGACCAGTCCAAAAGGTTCCTCGAAGTTGATCGGATAAACGACTGCCACCGCCTCCTTATACAGTCGAATCTTCTCGCCGTAGCTGACTTCGCCGATGAACTTGATGGTCGTGTTATCGAGTTGTGGTTTCACCTTCTGCTCGAAATAAACTTGATCGGCGCTGTCTACTTTGCCGGCAATCACCAGCGGCATATTGACCCGCTGGGCGAATTCGATGGCTTCCGCGGTGCCCTTATCCTGGCAGATGCGTCCGATGAAGAGCAGATTCTTGCGATCGCCGTCGTCGCCATTGGCATGACCACCGTTTTCGCCGGGCGAGGCGGCAAAGTCATTCGTGTCGATGCCGTTGTAAATGGTGGCAACATAATTGAGGTCATCCGGATAATTCAACTTTCTGTAGGCTTCGCTGATAGCCACATAGTTGAGATCTTTGTACGCCATGTAAATTGGCGCACAGTACTTCTTCACAGGGTTGTGGTTGGTGGTCACCATGGGAATGCGAAACTTCTCCGCCCAGGGCAGCGCCTGCCATCCCATGTGATTGTGCACGATATCAAACTGGTCGACCATCTCGCGCAGGCGGGTAAGCGCCAGAATGTCGTAGGCTTGCCATCGCCGTTTCGGGATGTCATCCGCGGTGCGCAGAGGTTTATCGACCACTGAGACCAGCCGCGCATCGGTACGCGAATCACCGCTCGCGAAGAGGGTTACTTCATGTCCTCTCTTGACCAGTTCTTCGGTCAGCAAGCTGACCACCAGCTCCGTACCACCATAGCCATCCGGCGGTACTTTTTCCACATTTCCGGCCAGTTGCGCGATGCGCATGGAATCAATCTCCTGATCTCAACTTTCAATAATCACTTTGAGTTTGCCGCTCTTATGAAGCACCTTGCAGGCGGTGAATCCGTCTTGAGCGGTAAACAAAAGATCAACGACCGCAGACCCTACCCTCAGCCCGGTCAACGTGACTCTATTGAGCCAGGGCGGCAGGCTGGGTTCGACGATGCGCAGGGTCTGGCGCAGTGCATCAGGTTGCATGTTGAGGCAGACCTTCAGCATCTGGAACATAGATCCGGCTGCCCAGGCTTGCGGCGAGCACGATACCGGATAATCAATCGGCTTGAAGGAGTTATTGCGGTCGAAGCCGCAAAACAATTCAGGCAATCGGAAATCCGGTTCAAACTGAGCCGCCTCCAGCATGCCGCGCAACACATCGTGCGCGTCCTGAGTTCTGCCGATGCGACGCAATCCTTCGACGATGATGGCGTTGTCGTGCGGCCATATAGAACCGTTGTGATAACTCATCGGGTTGTATTTTGGCACCGCCCGCGATAGCGTGCGGATGCCCCAACCGGAATGCATGTCCGTATCCACCAGGCGATCTGCTACCAGATGCGCCCGGTCATCATCGAGGATGCCGCTGAACAGGCAGTGCCCAGGGTTGCTGCTCACCACCTGGCATTGCTCGCCGTGTCCATCGAGAGCCAGCGCGACAAACTTTTCCGACTCCATCCAGAAGTCTCGATTAAATCGTTCCTTCAATTTGCGAGCGTCACTGCGCAGTTTGTTGGCGAGCGGATCATATCCAAGTGTCTGAGCGATGCGCGCCACCTCCACCCAGGCGGCATAAAGATATGCCTGAGGCTCGCAGAGCGCAATCGGCTGGTCCGCCAGACGCCCGTCGGCGTGCATAGTGGAGTCGCCGGAGTCTTTCCATCCCTGGTTGATCAAACCATCAGGGCATTCAGTGCGATAAGTCAAATATCCACGCTCGTCCAGGGAATTCGACAGCCAGTCGAGAGCCATACGCACAGCCGGCCAGAGACGACGAATCATCTCCATGTCGCCCGACCAGTCGAAATACTGGCACAGGACATAGAGCCATAGCTGCGTCGCATCGATCGTCCCATAGTAGGGAACGTGCGGAATTGCTTTGCGCCGTGCCAGTTCGCCGACGCGCAACTCGTGCAGAATGCGCCCCGGTTCTTCCTGCGTGGCGGGATCAAATTTCATGCCCTGATACGCTGCCAGCACGTCTATCGATTCTCGCGCCATGTCGGGAAGAAACGGCAATATCTGCCAGGCAGTAATCGCGCTGTCTCGCCCGAAGAGAGCGCAATACCAGGGGACACCCGCCGAAATGCCGTAGCCTTTGGGAGTCGGCTGTCGCAATATAAAGAGGTCGCGATAAGACCGTTCCAGCGTCAAGTCGAATAGTCGGTGACTGGTATCAAATCGGCTGCCGCGGTTGCACCAATCGCGGTATCGCGTTTCGGCGCTCTTGCCAGCTTCAGCAAAACCGGTGCGCCTTGAATCCGGAGCCGACACCTGTCCGTCCCAGCGGGTCGTGAAGCAAATCTGAAATTCGCGCGTCTGGCGCGGCGGCACCACTAGTTTTATGATCACCTGTCCGTCGGTCACCGAATCTGGTTGTATGCCAAAAAACTCAACCACTGTTTCGACCAGGCAATCATCAAGCCCGCGATAAGCAAGGTAGATGCTGCGACCGTTTCTTCCCGCAACAGGCAGCATGCGGCGGCCGCGCTCCTGAATATTGAAACCGCGCACTTCGAAAATGTCGGCGAAGTCAGATTGGAAATTGAAGGTCAGCTCGATCTCCAGAGTTTCAGTATGGAAATTTGTGAGGACGAAGCGCTCCCACAGCAAGTCGGATAGCACCACTTCGCGCAGCACCGTCAGAACCTGCTGCGGCACGGTGTTGATTTGAGGGTTGGTGTATAAGAAGGTCCCCGTATAACCCTCTTGAACAGCCTTCGAAAGCAGCGAGAGCGGAGCCCCATTTAATAAAAGCTCGTACTGGCTCAGGTGCCGCGTATCGTAGCGATAGTATCCGTAGCCCAGCGTGTTGCAAGCAGGAATCAAAGCCTCCTGGTCCATCACCAGAAAATGACTGCCGCTCTTCAACACGAGCCGCGGGTGTGCCGCATCGGTAAGAACGAACGGCATGCCCTGGCACAGCGGTCGCGTGTCCGGTGTGTAGTCACAGGACCCATCTATAGATTCGTCTTCGGCAGCTGGCGGAGTTACAGGCGCCTGCGCATGAGCTGTTGCGGCTCCCTGAATGGCGCCCGCCGGTTGGTCCGGCGGCTGCACTGTCTGGTCGATGGGCTCGCCTTTGGGCTCCGGCGGCTTCTCCTGGGCACGCTTCGACTTGCCCTTGCCGGCAACTACATGGGGTACATTCATCTCGCCCATGTCCGTATTTCCTTGCTGTGGCTTAGAAGGTGATGGCTGCGAGGGCTGCAGAGGGTTCGCACTCATTAATTGTACTTCGCGGATTGACTGGGTGGACGCCTACATATGGATGAACTCAGCCGCTGGTTAGTTCCGGCTAAATCACATGCCTCGTTACGAGGAAAACGAGAAAAGCCGCTTGCTCAACCATACCTGGCTCTCTCAGGAATCGATCAAATTTACGAAATCGGGGAACCATCCCTCCTGGCAGGCGTCGACCAACAGAACCGATAGACTTTGCGCATCTGCGCATGGACTCAGGTGGAGGGAGACATGCAAACAAGAGACGAACTGCTTCGATTTTTGACCGAAACAGAGATATTCGCGCCTGGTATGTTGCCAGGACAAGCTCACCATATGATCAGGTCGGTGGCGAGCAACCCGGAGACCCCCTGCCACATCTTGCAAAGGCTGGCGGACATGACCGGACAATGTGACCTGCTAGAAAGAGTTGCTGAAAATCCTAGTACACCAATAGAAGTCCTCGAGTGCCTCGCTCATAACAGCGACCCGGCTGTGCGTGCTGCTGTAGCCGACAACGGCAATGTCCGCGTACAGACCCTGTGGGAGCTGGCTCATGACGAGAATCCGCAGGTACGATACGAAATGGCCGAAAACCCGCGCGTCCCTAACGAAATTTTGGAGTTGCTGTCAGAGGACGACAATCCTTATGTATATACGCGCGCCAGAGAGACGTTGCATCGAATCTACGACGAGCAGCGCAGCCCGAATGTCTTTGAAAGAGTCATAGATTGGGTGCGCGGCGGGCGCAAAATCCGCCGCACCAGTTGAGCTCATATGCGGAGAAACCTTGTTGAAGCACGACCGTCTTCGGGACTGTGGAGCTGACAAAGGGAACTACGAAATGAGCACTAAGGACCTTGGCGGAAATGATCGCGTAATCGACATCACGGCAAGACTCGCTGAGAAAGCCGGGAAAGTCGTGGCTCTGGCAGAAGCTCGGGACGCAAAAGAACAGGAAGTTACTTGTGAAGGTGGTGTGTGCCAACTCACCGCCTGGAAACCACGGAAGTCCGCGTAGTTCTGTAGGTTGCATGCGAACCCCGCATAGACGAGAAAGACGAAGGGAAAAACAAAGGGCGGTGTCAGCACCGCCCTTTGTCATTACTACTTTCACCCTCAAGACGCATCCACGACAGATCTACTTGCGTTGATCGCGCGTGTCCTTTTTAGAGGCGCGTTTTTTCGCTGCGTCCTCCGCTTTCTTCTGCACTTCTTCCTTAAGAGTCTGAATCGATTCACGCAGACTCTGAAAGTTTTCCTTGTGAGTGGTCATGTCTTCCAGCGCCGCCTGGAATTCATCCGGCCTGGCGATAGAGCCAGAGCGAGCCGTTTTCACCAAGCCGCGCTCATCGCTGATCTGGTTTTGTAATTCGCCAATTCGGTCTTGCAGCTTATCCACTTCGCGCTGCAGCGTTTCCAGTTCGTCTGCGACAGTAGCGCTGTAGATCAGTTCGGCCAGCTCATCTCGTCGCTTTTCGATGGCTTCGCGTCTGGACTGGATTTCCAGACGTTCTTGCCCGAGATCGGTGCGCTTGGATTGTATATTGCGTCGGTCTTCTTGACCGGCTCCGTTGTTTGGTTGGTTTTGTTTCTTCTTATGTCCTGTCATAGCAAAAGCTCTCGCAAATCCAAAAATGCAATACAGCGTGATCTGGTTCACATTCAGCCAGTAGCTATTTTAAGTAAGGCAGGTGCGTGAATTACATTTACCAAGTCTGAAAAGTCTCAAAACTTTCATAGCTGGTGTGTTAAGTCGACATTTTCAATTCCAAGTTCCTGGACAAGAAACGACTACCCATGCGGGTAGTCGTTCCTGATTTCAGTGACTGGGTGACTGTTTACGGGCTCGCGTGCTGCCCCCCAATCAGGTAGTCTTTGACCCGTTCGGCGATGCCATTGACTTCATCCGAGATGTCGTCAACAGCTACTTCGACCGAAGGCCAGTCCTCCCGCTCGGCAGCATTGCGGCAATCGATAGACGCCCGATGCAACTGCCTCGCCGACATGAGGGCCGCCAGTCCGCGCATTTCATGCGCCGCCTGTGTCACCCAGTCTTTGTTTTGTTGCTCGGCTTCGCGTCTGATTTTGCTCAGCAAGTTGTTGGCTTCATGCATGAACAGCTCCAATATCTGGTTGGTGTCCGTTCCGTGAATGTCGCTCAGTTTGGTGAGTTCGATGTCGCCGTCTTCAGGCGACGCCGAGATGACCGCGCCTTTGCGCTTGTCGCGCAGCCAGACGCGGAACAGCGAGAGCAATTGCTCCTGATCCACAGGCTTAGCGATGTAGTCGGAAGCTCCCGCTTCCAGGCACTTCTCACGGTCGCCTTGCATGGCTTTTGCTGTCAGCGCGATGATCGGCAATGTGCGGAACTCATCGATCTGGCGAATCGCCCGGGTCGTTTCGTAGCCGTCCATTTCCGGCATCATAACGTCCATCAAAACCAGGTCGACATCGGGACTTTGAACCAGTACCTCGATACCCTTGCGACCGTTTTCAGCCGAGAGCACCTCCATCTGGAAGCGTTCCAGCAGGCTCTTGAGCGCCATGATGTTTCTGGCATCATCATCGATGATCAGTACGCGACGTCCGCCCAAGAGCGGGTCGTGTTGCCGGAAGTGCTCCAGCACCTTGCGCCGTCCGTCGGAGAGCTTGTGATCTTCGCGGTGCAAGAGGAACGCTGTTTCTGCCAGCAGTTGTTCTGAAGTAGTGGCATCCTTGAGCACAACGGATTGCACCAACTTCTTCAGAACTTGCTGCTCGTCGGCAGCCAGGTCCTTGGCTGTGTAGGCTATTACCGGAACATCGGTCTTCTCCAGTTCTTGCCTGATTTTGCGAATCAGATCGACACCGCTGATTTCCGGCAAGACAAGGTCGACGATGATCAGGTCGTAGTCGTTTTTCTGTGCCAGTTGCAGCGCTTCTTCAGCGGTGCGTGCACCCGTCACCTTCACCTCATCATCGCTGAGAATGGTGGAGATGCTGCGCTGCTGCACATCGTTGTCTTCAACAACCAGCACGTTGCGGACGCTGCGGTCGATGAAGTTGCGCAGACGGTTGAGTCCACGCGCGATGCCGCTCTCACCAACGCTGGGATCGATGACCCCATATGCACCGAGGGTCAGCGCCAGGTTGCTGTCGCCTGCATCAGCCACCATGATGGTTGGCACGCTTTCCAGGGCCCGATCATGTTTGAAGCGATCGAGCAATGTCCAGCCGTTGACCCCGACGATGCGGGCGTCGAGCACGATGGCCGCAGGTTGATACTTGCGTGTCATGGCTACGCCGACGTCGCCGCGCAGTGCGACCAGTCCCTTGAAGCCGTGCGCTCTCACCGCCTTAAGCAACGTATGGGCATATTTCTCATCGTTCTCGATGATAATCGCCACTTTGTCGTTCTTCTCGATGCGATCGCGATCGTCTTCGACGGTAGGATGAGCGAGCGCTTGCTCGACGGCCGCGGCTTGCTGCTGGCTGGTGCCACTTGTGCCGCCGGCTTCGGCAACGACAGCGGATGCGACGTCGAACTCGCGTCCGGCGCGCTGGTGCTGCTGCTGCTTGAAGAGCGGGGCGGCGTTGACCGGCAAGTACAGGGTGAACACGCTGCCGACATTAGGTGTCGACTCAACTGAAATTTCACCACCTAAGAGGTTGGAAATTTCCCGGCTGATGGAAAGCCCCAGACCTGTACCGCCGTATTTACGGCTGGTGGTACCGTCTGCCTGCTGGAACGCTTCGAAGATGATGCGCTGCTTCTCTGGCGGTACACCGATACCGGTGTCGACCACCGAGAACGCCACCACCCGGTCGGCTTTGTTCAACGCGATGTTTTCCTGGCTCCAACCAGCGGACGCCGCGTCGATGCGCAATGTCACACTGCCTTCGTGTGTGAACTTGAAAGCGTTGGAGAGGAGGTTCTTCAAGATCTGCTGCAGACGTTTGGAGTCTGTGCGTATCTTGTCGGGCAGACTGGGATCCAGAACGATATTGAAGTCCAGATCCTTGTCGTTGGCCACCTGACGGAAGCCGCGCTCGATGCTGGTCGACAGATCCTGCAACTGGCATTCGTCGAAGTCGATTGCCATGGTTCCGGATTCGATCTTGGACAGGTCGAGAATGTCGCTGATCAATGCCAGCAAGTCAGTTCCTGCTGAGTGGATGGTGTTGGCGAATTCGACCTGTTGCCCAGATAGATTCCCTTCCGGGTTCTCAGACAGGAGCTGCGAGAGAATGAGCAGGGAGTTGAGCGGCGTGCGCAACTCGTGCGACATGTTGGCAAGAAACTCGCTCTTGTACTTGGACGTGAGAGCCAGCTGGTTTGCCTTTTCTTCCAGCGCTTGTTTTGCCAGTTCGACCTCGTGGTTTTTGAGTTCGACCTCGCTCTTTTGTTGCGCCAAAAGTTTTGCTTTCTCTTCCAGCTCTTCGTTGGTATGCCGCAGAGCATCCTGCTGTTCTTTGAGCAAGTCTTCCGACATCTTGAGAGATGCGGCTTGATCTTTGAGGCGCAGGTTGGTTTCTTTCAGTTCATCCTGTTGTCTTTGCAGTTCTTCCGCCAGTGATTGCGATTGCGCAAGCAGCGCTTCCGTTCTCATTGTGGCGGCGATTGTGTTGAGCACGATACCGATGGTTTCGGTCAACTGATCGAGGAACTGAATATGAATGTCGTTGAACTGGTTGAATGAAGCGAGTTCGATGACTGCCTTTACCTGTCCTTCGAATACGACCGGCAGGACGATGATGTTGAGCGGTGGTGCCTCACCGAGCCCGCTGCTCACCTTGATATAGTCGCCCGGCACGTTGTTGAGGAAGATGCGTTCTTTTTCAAGGGCGCACTCGCCAACGATGCCTTCGCCCAGTCTGAATGTATTGCCGAGATTCTTGCGCTCACGATAAGCGTAGCTTCCCAGCAATCTCAGCACCGTGTCGCCCTCTTCGTTGAGATCGGCGATGTAGAACACGCCGTGCTGCGCATCGACTAGTGGTGCCAGTTCCGACAGGATTAGTTTAGCGACTGTGAGTAAGTCTCTGTGACCTTGTAACATGGCTGTGAACTTGGCAATGTTGGTCTTCAGCCAGTCTTGCTCGGTGTTCTTCTGAGTGGTCTCTTTGAGGTTGCGGATCATCTCGTTGATGTTGTCTTTGAGAATCGCAACTTCGCCTTGCGCTTGCACCGTAATCGACCGGGTCAGGTCGCCCTGTGTCACGGCTGTTGCGACGTCTGCAATCGCGCGTACTTGTGTCGTCAGGTTGGCTGCCAGCTGGTTGACGTTTTCCGTCAGGTCTTTCCATGTGCCTGTGGCACCGGGGACCTTCGCCTGACCGCCCAGTTTTCCTTCCACACCTACCTCACGGGCAACTGATGTCACCTGCTCGGCAAATATGTCCAGTGTGTCGATCATCGAGTTGATCGTGTCTGCCAGTTCGGCAATTTCGCCTTTGGCTTCAACTGTCAGTTTCCTCTTCAGATCGCCGTTAGCTACTGAAGTCACGACTCGGGAGATAGAACGCACTTGTGACGTCAGGTTGTTCGCCATAACGTTCACGTTGTCCGTCAGGTCTTTCCAGACACCGCCGACGCCCTTCACGTCTGCCTGTCCGCCCAGTCTTCCTTCCGTACCTACTTCACGTGCAACCCGTGTCACTTCCGATGCGAACGATGACAGCTGGTCCACCATTGTATTGATTGTGTTTTTCAGCTCGGAGATTTCGCCCCGCACATCGACAGTGATCTTCTTAGATAGGTCGCCTCGGGCTACGGCTGTCGTCACTTCCGCGATGTTGCGGACTTGTGCTGTTAAGTTGGATGCCATCTGGTTGACTGATTCGGTCAAGTCTTTCCACGTACCGGCTACACCGCGTACGTCCGCCTGACCGCCCAGTTTTCCTTCGGTTCCGACTTCTCTGGCGACCCGTGTCACTTCTGATGCGAACGATGACAGCTGGTCCACCATTGAGTTGATTGTGTTTTTCAGCTCTAAGATTTCGCCGCGTACATCGACTGTGATTTTCTTAGACAGGTCGCCCTTCGCAACTGCAGTCGTCACTTCCGCGATGTTACGCACTTGCGATGTGAGGTTGGACGCCATCTGGTTGACTGAGTCCGTCAGGTCTTTCCAGGTGCCGGACACGCCCCGCACATCAGCCTGACCGCCGAGCTTACCTTCCGTACCTACTTCACGAGCAACCCGGGTGACTTCAGATGCGAATGATCTGAGTTGGTCCACCATTGTATTGATCGTATTTTTCAGTTCGAGGATTTCGCCTTTGACGTCGACCACGATCTTCTTGGAGAGATCTCCGTTTGCCACCGCGGTCGTTACTTCCGCGATGTTACGCACTTGAGACGTCAGGTTGGACGCCATGACGTTTACGGAGTCTGTCAGGTCTTTCCAGGTGCCGGAGACACCGCGGACATCCGCTTGTCCGCCTAACTTCCCTTCCGTTCCTACTTCACGAGCAACCCGTGTGACTTCAGATGCGAATGATCTGAGTTGGTCCACCATTGTATTGATCGTATTTTTCAGTTCGAGAATTTCGCCTTTGACGTCGACAACGATCTTCTTAGATAGATCGCCGTTCGCCACCGCGGTTGTCACTTCCGCGATGTTACGCACCTGAGCTGTCAGGTTGGACGCCATGAAGTTCACGGAGTCTGTCAGATCTTTCCAGGCGCCGGTCACACCGCGGACATCCGCTTGACCGCCGAGTTTTCCTTCCGTACCTACTTCACGTGCAACCCGGGTGACTTCAGATGCGAACGATCTGAGTTGGTCCACCATGGTGTTGATTGTGTTTTTCAGTTCGAGAATTTCGCCTTTGACGTCGACAACGATCTTTTTAGAGAGATCCCCGTTTGCCACCGCGGTTGTAACTTCCGCGATGTTACGCACTTGGGACGTCAGGTTGGATGCCATCTGGTTGACGGAGTCCGTCAGATCTTTCCAGACACCGGCGACGCCCTTCACGTCTGCCTGACCGCCGAGTTTTCCTTCGGTTCCGACTTCTCTGGCGACCCGTGTCACTTCCGATGCGAACGAACCGAGCTGGTCCACCATCGTATTGATTGTGTTCTTCAGTTCGAGAATCTCGCCCTTCACATCGACCGTGATTTTCTTAGATAGGTCGCCGTTTGCCACCGCGGTTGTAACTTCCGCGATGTTACGCACCTGGGATGTGAGGTTCGACGCCATAACGTTGACGGAGTCTGTGAGGTCTTTCCACACACCGCCGACGCCCTTCACGTCTGCCTGACCGCCGAGTTTTCCTTCGGTTCCTACTTCTCTGGCGACCCGTGTCACTTCCGATGCGAACGATGACAGCTGGTCCACCATCGTGTTGATTGTCTTCTTCAGTTCGAGAATTTCGCCTTTAACGTCAACGGTGATCTTCTTGGACAGATCACCGTTAGCAACTGCGGTCGTAACTTCAGCGATGTTGCGTACTTGAGCGGTAAGGTTGGAAGCCATAAGGTTGACGTTGTCGGTCAAGCCCTTCCAGGCGCCGGTGACGCCTTGCACTTCCGCTTGTCCGCCGAGCTTTCCTTCGGTTCCGACCTCGCGGGCGACACGTGTCACTTCAGCCGCGAACGAACCGAGCTGGTCGACCATCGTGTTGATTGTTTTCTTGAGTTCGAGAATTTCGCCTTTGACGTCGACGGTGATCTTCTTCGACAGATCGCCTTTTGCCACCGCGGTCGTCACTTCGGCGATGTTTCTTACTTGAGCCGTCAGGTTAGATGCCATCAGGTTAACGTTGTCTGTCAGGTCTTTCCAAGCGCCGGTCACACCTTTGACGTTCGCCTGACCTCCGAGTTTTCCTTCGGTTCCGACTTCCCGGGCAACCCGTGTCACTTCCGATGCGAACGAACCGAGCTGGTCAACCATCGAGTTAATCGTGTTCTTCAGCTCTAGAATTTCGCCCTTCACGTCGATGGTGATCTTCTTGGAGAAGTCGCCGTTCGCCACGGCGGTGGTCACCTGAGCGATGTTTCTTACCTGCGCTGTCAGGTTGGACGCCATCAAGTTGACGTTGTCCGTGAGACCCTTCCAGGCGCCTGTCAGACCTTTGACGTTAGCCTGACCGCCTAGTTTTCCTTCCGTACCTACTTCGCGGGCAACCCGGGTCACTTCGTTGGCGAACGAACCGAGCTGGTCCACCATTGTGTTAATCGTGTTTTTCAGCTCGAGAATTTCGCCGCGCACGTCCACGGTAATCTTCTTGGACAGGTCGCCGTTCGCCACGGCGGTCGTCACTTCTGCGATGTTACGCACCTGGTTCGTCAGGTTCGACGCCATCAGGTTTACGTTGTCGGTCACTTCCTTCCAGATGCCGGCGACGCCTCGCACGTCCGCCTGACCACCCAGTTTTCCTTCGATACCCACTTCGCGCGCCACACGCGTAACTTCGCTCGAGAAAGACGTCAGCTGCTCAACCAGCTTGTTGACTGTATTTGCTACCCGGAGAAACTCCCCTTTGATTGGGCGCCCCTCGATTTCCAGTGCCATCGTCTGCGACAGGTCGCCGCGGGCGACGGCGCCGATCACGCGCGCCACTTCGCTGGTCGGGTGGACCAGGTCGCCGACCAGGTTATTGACTGAGTCGATGTAGATAGCCCAACTGCCGGTCGCGCCCGGCATGTTGACGCGCTGGTTGATTTTCCCTTCGCGACCGACCGCATGCGCAACGCGGTCGATTTCTCTCGCCAGACGATCGTTCATCTCGATCAGACCATTGACTGCAAGAGCGATTTCACCGGCAACGCCCAATTCCTTCTCGGACAGGCGGGTGGAGAAGTCGCCTCTGCGAACGGCGCGTAGAACGCCGAGCAACTCTTTGGCATGGGCGAAGTCCAGGGCAGTGGCATCCGCTTGGAGAACACCGGTCGCAGTAGCGGACCGCGACTTCTTGCTGCTGGTCTTCGGTTCGTCCTCGATGGCGGCAGTGGCGGCGCCGGCATCGTCTCTGGTCCGGGATGCGGCTTTTTTGGCCGCGGGCGAGGTTTGTTTCTTCATTCGTCTTACTCGACTTTCGCAAAAGCAGGAATGGCTGGCTGGCGCCAACCTTCCATCAGTTTCCGTTTGGTCTCAAGAGGTCAGTGGGTGTTCAAATACAGTGATCTACTATTTAGGTTACCCATATGCACGTTGGAGATATGCATAGATTGCTTATGGTTACCCCCAAAATGCATGTAACAAGTACGTTACATGTCTCATTTTCGTGACGGAAGGCGTCGCCCGTAATCTAAGCAGGGCGAGGTTTCCAATTGACGAGCCGTTATCAAGCGGCTTCGCCTAAGCCTATGAGTTCAAGAGGAAATGGTTGGGGGGTGCTGATCGCCGCCTAGGGGAAATCAACACTTCAGTTGATTTTCTGTTGATTTGCAGAAGTGGCGATTAGCGTGTGCAGAATTTCGCTAGTAAATGTTATGCACCATCCACGGTGGCAACTCAGCCGAGCGGCTGCCACTATGTCTGGTGCATAACCCCGCATAGTTCACATGAAAAAGGTTTGGCAGTGTTGGGCTGCCTCTTCATCCACGATGGTTCCTGACTGAATCTATCTTCTAGATTAGGTCGGATACCGAACCGAAGGCTAAGCCTCTACCTTTGCTTATCTTTCGAATCGGACCGGGGAATGATTTTATTATTCACGGACCCGGGGGATCGCACAATACGGAAACTACGAAACCCTACACCCTGGCGGTAATCTCTCGGTAACAACCCGGTGGGGCTAGGGCGCCCGGCGCCTTCGAAGGGTGCGTCCGCTGCTTAGAAACGGCTTGCGGGCGGCATATAAATGAAGCTATGAGTACCGACAAACCCTTTCGATGGAATCTGGCGAATCGCCGCGCCCTGGACGCAATGTTCAGGACGCTCGCGCACGCGGATCTGCCGGATAAGGACAGTTATTTCTGTCAGCCTCTATTCAAGATGCACAATGAGCGCATCGAAAACACCGTCTCGGGCTTCGGGCTGGCACTGTCTCCCGAGATCATTCATACCTGCGCCCGCATCGCCGCCAGCGCGTCAGACTGTGACCTGATTTTCGTAGGGCGATCGCCGGAAACATTCTTCGATTATCTGAGCGGGCTGTTCTTTGACAGCAGCTGGCGCGAACGCATTATCTTGCTGCAGTTCTCCTACCGCTTCGTCGATAAGAATCGCATCAACTGGACGTTAGCCCTGCCGGCATTGCGAAACTATTTCCGCACGCTCAAGCTGGATCCCGCCAACCTCATGCGCCGCGAGCGACCGGTGGCATTCGTAGATCTCGTGTGCTCGGGTGAGACATTCGGCAACCTGATTCATCTGCTCGCCGCGTGGGCTAAAGAAGAGGGCATTGAATGGAAATCGGTGCGCCGCAAAATACGGCTGCTGGGGCTCACTTCCAAATGCAAAGCCAGTCCGAAAGCGCGTCGCTGGACTGAGCAAGCCAACTGGTTGGATATGCTGGAATCGGGTTCGGTCAAGAACATCGCGATACATCCGGAACTGTGGGATTACTTCGGCAACCGCCAGCGCAAGGTGACGCCCAGCTTCCGACCGGAAAACTGGGGCAAGGACAAAGCCTATTCCCCGGCAAGAAACATTGCGTCGCTGGCTGCGTTGCGCATGGCGATCTACTGGTTTGGTCTTGGACAGCGTGCCACCAGCCGTGATGACTTTGCTTCGCTGCTTTGCGAACAGCCAGAGATGAAACGTCGAGAGCTGCGAGAAATGGTGGCGGAACTGCGCCAGACACGCCGCACTGAGAAACGCTTACGCAAGAATCGCAGCCGCTCGCTGCCCGCTTCCCTGCGCTAGGGATGCGGATTGAGCCGGCGAGCAGATGCGCCGGCTTTCGCAGGAGATGTTGCGGAGGTGCCCTGGCGTTGCGCGCGCGGGACGAGCATTCTTTGCAAGTGATTCTTCGTCAATGCGTACGTCTTTGAATCGGGATCAGCCGCCAACGCCTCATCGATCCAGCTGAGCGCTTTGCTGTACTCGTGCGCATCACGCGCCGCGAGAGCGGCATAGTAATACGCCATCGAGTAGAGATGGTCCGTTTTCAACAAGCCCCGCTCATTAACCAGATCGATCATCTTCTGCGCTTGCTCGTATGCGACCTGCGGGCGCTTCGCCGGATAGCATGCCCAGATGCAATAGTAATAGGAGCCGATGTAATCCGGTTCTTCTTTGGATACAGCGAGAGTCATGTCGACCGCTCTGGCGGCCTCGCCGTTTCTTGCCAGAATGCAGGCTTCAACCATTTTCTTCTCGATCTGCGCTGCCTTCGAATCAGGATTCAGCACTTCATTCACCACATAACCATTAATGGGACTAGCCAGTTTCTCCCCGTCGGCAACGTAGCGAGATACGGAATCGCAAAGCGCCTCCGACATGTTCGCACCGGAATAGGTGCTGACCAGACCATAGGGCCAGGCGTTGTAATCAGTAAGTGAGGCAACGTTGAGGTCTTTGTTGAAATTCTGCGCCTGGTTAAACGCCAGGATCTTGGGCTTGATCATCGCCACCCACTCTTTCGATGAAGAGAGGTGGTAATAGCTGTCGGCGAGGTGCGTCAGTTCATGCGCGACTGAAGAAACCTGATTGAATTGCGTGCTGTCGAAAAAGACATCCGTCAGAGTCATATACATGTTGCCGGATTGAGCATTCGGTCCATCATTGTGAAACGCGTGCTGAATAAATGTCGGCACCGGCAGTTTGGTTGCCCGCATGATGTAAATATGGTGCCCGTGCCCGGCACGCAAAAGCAGTCCCGGTGCGCGTCGCGCCAACAACCTCCAGTCATGCATGAAGACAGTTTTCTCTTGCTCGGTCCACGGCTTGTAGGTAAATCGCGTTTCGCTGTGTTTGGCATGCGGTGAGTCCGGGTCCACAAACTCGACGATGTCTTCGATTGTGGCGGCGTTCTTCGCGTAGATAGCCGCTTGATTGGGAATCGGGTTGAGTCCGGAAAGAATGGCGGCGGACTGACTGGTCCAGCAAACGGCATCGTCCGGCAACTTCGGCGGGTTCATCTGCACCAGAGTCAGTTGTCGCGTCTCCGGGTTGATCTCATAGAGGTCGAACGCGTTGCGCGCATTCAGTTCGACCTGCACGAATATCTTTTTCCTGTCGGGAGAGAGGTAGAAAGCGCGAGCGTTGCGTCCGACAAACGGTGTCAAACTGCAACAGAGCCAGCCTGCCTCGGTCATTTTGTAGAGGTGAATGGCGCCATTGCTGCTGCCCTCTCTGGCAAGAAACAAGGGCGTCTTGTTGTCGCTCAGCCAGAGCATCTTGCTGATTTTGCCGGGAAACGTGGCAATCACCTGCGGTCGCCCGGTCCTCACTGCGTACAGTGACGAGTTCTGGTCGAAGATTTGAACCTTCACGCGCGTTGAGCCGTCGGGAGACTGCTCCCAGTAAACCTCATTGGGCGCAGTCCGTTTCTTATCGCTGCTCGCATTCTTATAGATCGTCTCCTCGGGAAAGCGCGAAGGCGCCGCCGCTAGCGAAACCAAACCGCTGTACGGGTCGACTTCGTAAACATCAAAGACGCCTCGCTCCTTCAGGTCTATCAAAGCAAAAACCTTCTTCCGGTCTCGGCTCAGGTAGAAACCCATGGCAATCCGCCACGCGAACGGGGTGAGGTTGCGGGTTTGTTTCTCCAGAAGGTCTGTTCTGTAGAGATGCGTGGGGTAGCCATCATTCGACTGCGCGAGATAGACGATTGACTTGTTGTCGCTCAACCAGGCGATCTGTCCGATGTCGTGAAGAAACACCTGCACCTTGACCAGCTCGCCGTGGTCGTCGAGGTAGATCTCGGTCATTTTATTGCCCAGGTAGTGCCGCACCAGCACTTTGAGACGACCATCCGGAGACACGGAGACATCGTCGCGATCGGCGATTTTGGTGTTCAGGTGTCCGGTGGAGAGAAGTGGTCTGCCCGGGGCTCCGCCACCGACAACCGTATCGAAGTCCCCGGTGATTGGCGCGACGTTGCTCATTCCACGCAGGGTCAACGCCGCCCCGTCCGATGCCGTGCGGGTAACACACTGCTCGCCCTGAGCGCCTTGAGCGAGCGCCGGCAGAGGTCCGGCAGACACGACGACACTGCCGGCAGCGATGGTTGAAATCAGGGCTTTGCGCATATCGCTTATTTTAGTACATGAGCCCAGCTGGTGCTGTTTCGTTCCGGCGTGCAACGAGATTAGCTGAGACATTCTCTGCACCATATATGGTGCGCAGCCTTTCAAAACCTTCTTCCGGAAAGAGGTCGTGACGCGGGAGTTTCTCTTGATATGCCGGGAAGTATGTAGGTCATACAGGCAGCCCCATAATTTGCATGTAATCAACTAGCAAATCGACCGCAGATCGAATATCTTTGTACACCTCATCCATCACTGACGCGCACCAATTTCGGCGGCGCGGCGATATCTGTCGGCAGGGGCACCATGCAAACATCAAACTATCTCGCTCTACTGGCAACTTACCAACAATCCGCCGCCACAGCTTTGAAACGCGGGCAGTGGATGAAAGCGGCTCGGGTACTCAGAGACGCACTGCGCGAGTGCGAGGAAGTCGGCGAGTTGCATGAAGGTCTGACTGCCACCGCCAACCAGTTGGCCGAAAAACTAATCGACCAGCACAAGTACTCGGAAGCGGAAATACTTTATCGGGCAGTGCTGGAAGTGCGCGAAAAACTCTTCGGCACCAACCACCCGCAAGTTACTGAAAGCCTGCAAAAGCTGGCTGTCCTGCAGATCACTACGTTCCGCGCCGAAGCGATGGGCAAGAACTTTCCCGGCGTCGCTGCAGCCAGCTGATCTCAGTTAAGAAGCTTCGCCAGTCGGGTTGCTGACCGGGTCGATCGGAGCCAGTGCGCTGTCCGGTCCCGCCGAGGTTCGTAATCGTTTTGCAGGCGTTCTTCGATATTGATCATCATCTGATATAACTCGCGCGCTTGTTCGACATTGCCGCGCTTGTGATAGAAGACGGCCAACCTCTGCAACTCGTACAGATTGCGGCGCAGAGCTTTTTCGATCTCGGTCGGCTGCGAGATTGGCCGGTGATTGCTGTCGACGTTTCGTTCAGGCTCTGCCATTTGCCCTTCCTAATGCCTTGAGTTAAAGAATAGCCTTTATGGGCTGCGTCCGACATTGGTCTAAACCCATAAATTTCATTCTCGGAAACCCTAAGATCAACTCATCAGTTTTATAATGCCTGAGCGCATCCAGATTGGATTTGCGCTACCAGACATACCGGCGGCCGGACGCAATTAGGAGTGCGCATGCCTGAATTCATCAAAGTAGCCAGAACAGACGACGTGAAGCCAGGCAAGTCGAAGGCGCTCAACGTCGGCGGCGTGCGGCTGGCGCTCTTCAATGTCGGCGGCACGTTCTATTGCGTGGAAGACTCGTGCTCGCATCAGGGGGCACCGCTGGCGTCAGGCATGATCGGCGGCAAAACAATTACGTGCGAATGGCACGGCGCCACCTTCGACCTGGAGACGGGGAAGGGTTGTGCAGGACCAGCCGGACAGGGCATTCAAGCATATAAGGTACGCGTGGTCGACGATGACGTTGAAGTCGAGGTCTGATCAGGGTTTCGGCGCTGAGCACCAGTCGTGGTGCAGCATAGGCTTACCAACAAATGTTGTTGGAAATGGCTGTGTTCGCCGGTTCCGGGACTTTCTTTTCGCGCACAAATACAAGAAACCCCTGCGGACTTAGGCGAAATCCCGTACCCCAGGCGACAGATAAGAGCGCAATAATTAAATCAGTGCAAAGGTTTTGCACCGGCCCTGATACCGAAACAACTCGCCGCATTTTTCGTTCTTTTATCAAAGCGCGATCTTGCGCTTTCAAGATAGAAGAAGGAGACAAACCAATGTCAAAGGTAATCGTAGGAGTATTCAAAGACTCGAGCGCTGCAAGCAGAGCCATTGAACAACTGCGGGATGCGGGATTTGCACCGGGTCAGATATCCATATTGGCACCCAACGAATCAGCTCGCACGGAACCGTTTCTGGACACGGCCGCTTCCAACTTTGAGCATGTGATGACGCCGGCTGATGCAACATCGCCCGCCGACAAGACAGTAACCAGCTATACGGCGGTGGGAGCCGTGGCTGGCGGTCTGGTCGGACTGGCGGCTGCAATTTTGCCGAACGTCGGCGGCATGCTGGGAGCAGGTCCGCTTCTGGCAGCGATAACGGGCGCGGCTGCCGGCAGTTACGTTGGGACGCTCACCGGTGCACTGGTGCACTTTGACGTGCCGGAACAGGCAGCGCGCGTATACGAAACTCATGTGTCGTCTGGGAACGTGCTTATTGCGGTTCACACGGAAGACGCAGACGAACGCTCGAAAGCGGAGGACATCCTCGACCAAGCAGGCGCTATCGAAATCGATACCAAAGCTGCATGACGATCCGCCAACCGGAGTTGCTCTAAAACCATGGAAATGTATTCGTCAGCTAACAACCATGAGCTGAGTTTTGCTTACTCATACCAATGGTCGGAGCCCGATCAAGATCTGTTTGTTGCTATGAAGATCTTGACTTGCCCGGCTATTGGAAGCGAAACTTCCTCTTGCCCATGCGCCCAGGACCAAAGCCAATCCACACAGATTAGCAGCGCCCTGGCCGCCAATCCACAGACACCGCCGATGGTGCTTGATCACCTGGTCAATTGCGGTGTGCCGTTTGTACTGATTCGCATTGCGGAAAATCCGCGCTCAGGCGCGGACACGCTCAGGAAACTCGCCGAAAATGAAAGTGTAAGCGTACGCGCAGCGGTGGCAGAAAACTATGACGCACCCGCCGATGTGCACAGACAGTTAGCCCAAGATGAGTGTGTAGACGTGCGCTTTGCCGTTGCTGAAAACGCCAACTTGCCGCCGGACATACTGGAGATTCTCATTCGGGATGACAATCCCTATGTAGCACATCGCGCGCAGACCACGTTGACGCGCCTGGAGGAGAAGACCCGCCAGGTCACCGAGACCGCGCATCTGGAAGTCTGGAGTTTCCCGACCAACAGATTCAATCGCAAGCGCGCCAATTCATGATTGCTGGGGCGTAAAAAGTTCAGGCGGGGGCAGTTTTTTCTGCCCCCGCACTAGATTTTGTTTATGGCACAAACTCAGTTGTGCAGGTAATGGCGCATTTCCAGGGCCCGCGAATTATTGCGCATCTTCTTCATTGCCTTGAATTCGATTTGGCGCACGCGCTCGCGGCTAAGACCCAGCACCGCTCCGCTTTCGGCAAGCGTCATTGGATTACCGTCATCCAGCCCAAACCGCAAATTGATCACGTCCTTCTCTTGCTGAGTGAGGATACCGAGCAACGCGCGGATATCTCGACTGAGCAATTGGGACACAGTTTTGTCCTCTGGAGAAACGGAATTCTCATCCTCGAGCATCTCAGCCAGTGTGCGGTCGAAACCTTCTTTGCTAGTCTGATCCAGCGAGAGCAAACTCTTCGAGGCGCCCAGAGCGAGCAACACTTTTTCGCGCTCGATGCCGGAATGTTCGACAATTTCTTCGAGCGTCGGGCGCCGACCGAATTTTTCGGCGCACGAACGGATGACCTTGGAGAGACGACTCATCACTTCCGTCATATGCACGGGAATGCGAATGGCGCGCGACTTGTTGGCGAGCGAGCGGGTGATGCTCTGGCGAATCCACCACGTCGCGTAAGTCGAAAATTTGTAGCCGCGCTCAGGATCGAACTTTTCCGTGGCGCGAATTAGTCCCATGTTTCCTTCCTGAATCAGATCCTGAAAGGTGATGCCACGATTGAGATAACGGCGCGCGATACTGACGACAAGGCGCAAATTGGCTTGCACCAGCTTGCGGCGCGCCACCGGATCGCCGGCTCTGGTAGCACGAGCCAGTTCGATTTCTTCGCGACCGTTGAGCAACTTATGTCGTCCGATTTCGCGTAAGTAGACCTTGGTGGAATCTTCTTCCATCATCACGTCTTGCGGGTCGGCAGCCAGTGGTTCGTCATCGGCGCTTTCTTCGCGATAATCGGCATCGTCATGCGGAAGCTCGATATCGGCTATTTCCGCAAAGTCATGCATAGCGCGCCAGTCGTTTGATTCTCGTTCTACTGTTGCCGTGGCTGAACCGGATTTTGCTCTTTTATTCATCTATATCGAATACCCATGCAGACGTCACGAACACGGCGAGCCAGACAAGACAGATGTCGCGCAACCTGAATGGTCGCGTTCGATATGAAAGGCGGTGGCTTCCCCGCGTACTATTTATCTGCCCATGCGTTGCACGCTTGAATCAAAGCGACAACTGAGAACGAATTTCTGTAACGCTCATCCATAGCCGGTCTACGACTGTCGACGCAACTCTTCTACGGCACCCAATCAATAGAATTGGAATCGACGCCGGGCGCATGCAACCAGCCAAACGATCGGGGTGCGCCGCCGCGGTCAACCATCGACAAACCGCCGCCGTTTTTCAATGTATATATACTAGCGGTACCGGAGGTATCTTTTGTCGGTGCAGCGAATTCGGACAAGCGATTCTGAAAAGTAGAAACTTTGATGCCGGAGGCGGTGGCGAACGCCGGCGATGAATAGGCGATATCGGTTACCACGCCGGCGACAATGCGGACGGCGAGGAAATAGCGTTTGGCGCCGGTGCCGTTGAAATAGGCGAGAACGCCGTTCTTCTCGCCAGCATTCGGTTTGCCGAGCAAGGACAGAACATCGGCGCGGGACATGCCAAGCCTGGCTTTCGCGATCGATGCACCGGGTGTGACCAGCGTCGAAGAACTAACCGGCGCGGCAGATGGCGGAGCCGTAGAACTCGAAGCACTTGCGGGCGCGGGTGATTGCGCACTGCCTGTAGTGGCAGTGCCAGCCCTGGCCGCCGGTATCCAGGATAGCGAAGCGGGTTCCATATCACCTTTATGCAACAAGGCGACGACTGCATGACTGTCGGATTTTGGAGAAACTACTGAGAAACCGCCGCCCTTGAAAGTACGCACAAGAAACTGCGGATCTACTTCAACCTGTTTGAACTTGCCCTGGTTCACCGCGAGCGAAGCCAACCCCACGCTGTCTTGCGTGCGGAAGAAGGGCGAAGAGAAAGCCACCTGACTGAGGTTGTTGCCGGCAAACTTCAAGCATAGGAAATAGCTTTTGCCTGCCCAGTACGTGACGGTGTCGCCACTGGTTGACGCCGGCTTACCGAGCATTTCCATCACTTCGGTTTTGCTCATGCCCAAATTGATCCTGCCGACCGAAACACCCGGCACCAGCAACGTGCGACTCGTGGGCGGACCTGCCGGCACCTGCGCCGCAGCGGCCGGGGGCGTGGCGTGCGTGGACGGAGTCGTGGCATGCGGCACAGGAGTCGATACGGCCGGCACCGGATTGGTCACCGCCGCAATAGTCTCAGGCGGCACCATCGCATCCGGCACCGCCGCTTTAGATGCCGAAGCCAGTGTCGACAAACTGCCGGTTTCGTCGTCCGCCAGTCCGGGATGCCGACTGGTCGGCTCCGCAGCCAAGCGCAGTTCGTTGCCCTTCCACTGACTGGACAGCACAGGGGTCTGCAAAACGCCGCGCTCGCGCAACACCGTGTCCTGCACCTGGTCTTTGAGCGCCGAAAACACGCTGCCGATCGACGCGTTCGCACCTTGATTGCGCAGCACTTGCAAAAGACTGGATGTGAACACGCCATTAGCGAGTTTCTTGCTCTCCCATGAAGCTTGATTGTCCTTGCTCGACGCAATCACCATCTGTCCGCTCCCCGCAGAAAACTCCTGTGCATCGACACCACTGCGGAAAAGTCCCTTCGCTCCAGTGCCGGCAGCAGTCAATCCCCCGCTATGGCAGGCATCCAGAAAAATCACGACGCGATCACAGTGCACGCGCTGTTTGATATCGCTCGCCAGCGTTCGCATCGACAAGCCGGTCGCGTACAAGTCGTTGACGTCCGTGTCGCTGGCCACCAAATAATTGTCGCCGCCCACATCAAGGTCTGCACCGCTGCCGTGCGTCGAGAAATACAACACCACCAGGTCGTCCGGATTGGCCACACGCGGCAGCCACTTGTTGCCCAATTCTGATCTGATGCGCCGGTACGTCGCATCCTGATTGAGGATGACTTTCACATGGTCCTTCGCGAAGCCAGCCTCATTGACCAGGTAATCGGCAAAGTCCCGCGCATCTTTGGCGGAGTACTTGAGATTGAAGCGGGGGTCCGCGAACGTGCCTATCCCGACGACCAGCGCCCACTTGTCGCGGACAGGACGATTTGCCCCGTCGTCGTCGTCATTCGCCATCGCTCGATTGCCGGGCGTGTTCAAACACGCAACGACTATCGCCACGATTCCAAGGTATCTTCCCCAGCGACTTCCCAACATGCCGGACATTATACAGAGTCCCATTTCCGCCAGATTTTGCGCTCGCGGCAGCTGTGAGGGCTGGGCCCGTTGGACTGCCTTGCAAATTGTTGATCTTTACGACAAGAGGGGAACGCTGGGAGAGATTTCTTACACCAACCCGAAAAGCGCATCAGCAGCTGGTTTGCGACGACATCTGTCATCAACCAGCCGGTCGACCGAAATTATCGTATAGATCAACAATTTCCAAAGCACGGTTTGAGCGCACCCAACCGGTCCGCTGACGTATAAAAATCGAGCAAAAAATCTAACCCAATCAGGAGGGCGATTGCAGACTGCGCAAATACTTGCGGATCGCCTTGGAGGCAGCAATCAGCTTCAAAAACTGCATGCGCGCCTCTTCCCAGTCGTTGTTGCGCACCGCGTCTTCGATTTCGCAGCAGCAGAAGGCAATCGACTTCGCACCAACGACGGTGCAGGTATTGCTCAACTCCTGCAAAACGCACAACGCAGCGTTGAAGTTTTGCACTTCCAACGCCAATTTCAAATCTGCGAACAGCAGATTGGCTTGATTGAGAAACGTCTGCAGAACGTCTGCGGCGGCATCGCGCCCAAGTGTCGCCGTCAGGGCAGCAAATTGCTGCTCTATTGGTACGGCACCGCCATTCGCCACCCAGCCCTCAGGCGGGGTTTTCGCTGATCGAGAGACGAGGTGACTGCCCGGTTCTTCTGACAGTATTCCTGGTTGTGTCATAACGCTACGCGCGGATTCCTAGAACCATCTACGGGTGGTACTGCTAGTTTCGTTATACATCCGTCAGATGTCCAGTGGCCACCATAAAACACGGGGCAAACCCCAGCACTATGGTTATCCTAGCTTTACAACCGAATCCCAGACGCACGAAAGCCGCCAGCCCAAAAGCCCAAAACAAAGGCCAGTCCCCAAAAGAGTAAGGAGCTCCTTCGCCATTAGCGGTGCAACACAACCGCACGAAGAGCCCCTTGACATCAACTACCATATCAGCCGCTGAGCTTACCTCGTAAGTCCCAACGGACGGCTTTTGCAATGTTTCGTTACAATCGCTCGAAGGCGCTCAGCCCATGGATTTCAGGGTCTTGAGCTTTTGTAGTGTTTTGCGTGCAAAATTTGCCTGAACAATATGTGGTCCAGCCAACCTTTCTAAGGTCTGATTGGCTCGGGCGCATACATAAGGATTCTCGTCGTTGAGCAACAATCGCAAGAACGCCTCGGGCGTCTGGCTATTGTGAGCCATGGCATAACGCACATCGGAGTTCTCGTCCCGGCAGAGCTTCGCCAGAGTTTCTTCCTTAGTAGCTGGATTCTCCGCCACCGCCGCCCGCACTTCCGGACATCCATGTCCAGCCAGGGCATCGAGGGTGATGCGGTGGGCGCTTGAGTTTTCGGCAACGCGGCGCGCAACCTCCGAATCGCTCAGCTTGCTCAGATAATTGAGCACCGCCTGTGGTGTCTTCGGGTTACCGGCGATTATGTAACGAGTGTCCGCCGAATCCGCCTGCTCAATGAGAACGCGCAATTCAGCCCAGGTTGTACAAACATAGTCTTGCGGCTCGGAGGCATAGCGCTCCCGCACAACAAAGGTCAGGGCTTCCCGCATATAATCCGGGTAGCCCCACGTGAAACATATAGAGTATGAAAGTGCGAACGCATCTTCCGGCAAAACTTTGTAGTCGCCGCCCTCAGGGTCACGCTGTCGATTTTTAGCGGTCATTTCCAAACGGCTGGCGCCGATGCGAGGGGAGACGAGCGGGCAACGCACATAATCTGTTGTCAATATGCCCGTAACATTTCCGAGCACGGCTGGGGCAAGCTTGATCAAAATAGGGAAAAACCCCTAATAAGCTGGTGATTTTGCTTAATAAAGTTCGCGAAAAGACAAATCGCGGGCTTGGACGGTTCCGCTCGTGCGGTTTGGTGGCATACTCCAAATGGGGGACTCTAAATTGCCGAGCCCCTCACCCGTAGGAGACCTTTTCCGCCCGCATGGATAGCCAAGATCAAGAATTAGATCAACTAAGGCAGCGCGTCAGCATGCTCGAAAAGATGCTCGCGGCCCAGCAGCGCGCGGTCGTTGAGCAAACCAGCGAGCACGAGTTGACGCTCGCCGAACTCAAATCTCTCGCTCTCAAACTGGCTCAGGCACGCGACCAAGCTCTGGAAGCATCGCGCATGAAGTCCGAGTTTCTGGCTAACATGTCGCACGAAATTCGTACGCCACTCAACGGCGTTATCGGTATGAGCGACCTGTTGTTGCGTACGCAACTCAACCCGGAACAGCGTGAACACGCCAACATCATTCACGACTCCGCCAAAATTTTGCTCGACATCATCAACGACATCCTGGACTTCTCCAAGATCGAGGCAGGCAAGGTCGATCTGGAAATTCTCGACTTCGAACCGATTCAGATCATCGAAGCCACCGCCGAACTTCTGGCAGACAAAGCGCGCCAGAAGAAACTCAATCTGATGACCTACATCTCGCCCAAGGTGCCTCGACTCCTGCGCGGCGACCCCGGTCACATCCGGCAGATCCTTCTCAACCTGGCCAGCAATGCGGTGAAGTTTACCGACTCCGGTGAAGTTGTGATTCGCGTCATGCCCGAGGAGATCAACGACACCTCGGTGAAACTGCGGTTTTCCGTCCGCGACACCGGCATCGGCATTCCCAAGCCGACATTACTCAAGCTGTTCAGTCCGTTCACCCAAGCCGATGGTTCGATCACCCGCAGATATGGTGGCACCGGCTTGGGACTATCGATCTGCAAAGGCCTTGTCGAACTGATGAACGGCGAAATCAATGCCGACAGCGTCAAGGGCGGCGGTTCAACGTTCTGGTTCACCGTCACCATGGAACGCAGCAGTCTGTCCGACGAACGTCCATCCGCCGATGCCGACCTGCTCGGCAAACGCGCCGTCATCGTCAACGCGCCGCCGACCGTCGCTGAAATAATCTATTCTTATTGCGCCGAGTGGGGCGTCGAATGCGTCATCGAACAAAACGTCGGCGAAGCAGTCGAACTCATGCGGCAAGAAACCTTCGGCGAACGCCCATTCGATGTCGTGCTCTTTGATGTCCCAACAGTCGAACCGGAATTTTTGCGTCTCTCCGATTACATAAAACAAGACATGCTTCTCTATCACACGAAGATGGTCTTGATCTCGCCGACGTCCATCAAGGGTCCCGCCGATCAGGCAGAACTGGGCTTCGCCGGCTATCTGTCCAAACCCTTGAAACATCAGCAATTGCATGACGTGCTGATGAACGTATTGAGCGGCGCCGCCATGCGCAAGCTCGATCTGACTTTGACTCAACCCATCCCGAAACCGTCGGAACAGGAAGAGTTGATTCTGGTTGCCGAAGACAACCCGGTCAACCAGAAAGTCGCACTCTTGCAACTGAAAAATATGGGCTTCGCCGCGCATGCGGTCGGCAACGGATTGGAGGCTGTGGACGCGGTAGCCAGTGGTTCGTACACGCTGGTGCTCATGGACTGCCAGATGCCTGAGATGGACGGCTTCCAGGCGACGGTAGCTATCCGTAAAGCAGAAACTCTCACCGGTCTGCGCATTCCGATTATCGCCATGACCGCCAATGCCATGGAAGGCGACCGCGAAAAATGTATCGCCGCCGGCATGGACGACTACATATCCAAACCAGTAGATCCGAAGAAACTGCAGGACGTGCTCAGCCGCTGGGTTTCTTCCGACGGCATGCCGCGTCTTTTGACGCCGGAGACCGGCAACACGCCTCAACTTGGTTATCCGGTCGCCGACCTCGATGAAGACCAGCCGGTCGAACCCATCTCGGAAGACCCGGTCAACATTCCGCTTTTGCAAAAAACGTGCGGCACCGAAGTGGCCCGCGAGATCTTAGAAGTCTTTTTGAATACGGCAGAAACTCTGCTCGACGGCATCGAAGGCGCGCGCCAAAAACGCGACGCCCGCGCGCTGGAATCACTGGCGCACCAGTTGCGCGGCAGCGCCGCCGCCATTGGTGCCACCGAACTGGTTCGCCTCTCGGTGCGCATGGAAGACGCCGCCACCCAGGACAACTGGGTGCAAGCCCGCATCATTTATGAAGCGTTGAAATGGTCGTTCCGCCGTCTCAACAGATTCGTCAGTTTCAGCCTCGAACATTCATTCCCGAAAAATCCGGACGCTTCGCATCCGCAACCGCACTGAAGCTCAGCAGGCCGTTACAGTCACGCAGCGCCGACAAGCTCATGCATAACGAGGCTGTTTGCGTATGCCTCCCCTGCAGACGTTTTCGGGGATCGAAGCCGGGGACTGTCATAGGTTTTAGACAATGGTCTGAGCCTTCCGGAGCGCCCGTGTAAAGCGATTTCCAATGGACCTGTTGGATTTTACGTTGCTAGATTGTCATCAAACGGGGTGTCGCTTGCGCGTCACCCTTGACACACCAATTTTGGGGGCGAAAGGGCGTAATGAGTGACACGGACGTGCACGACATCAGCAGCATTCGTTTCTCGCTGGAAAAGGAAGACATGGCTTTTATCATGGGCTTCCACTGGCAAACTTCGAATCACCTGAAAGAAGCTGTCCATATTTTGTTGCGCTCGAACCTCAGCCGTGAAGGATGCGGCGGCAGCAACGAGCCGAGAGTGCTCGAAGAAGCCGAATTCCGCAAAATCAAACTGCTGATCGCCAGCAACCCATACACACCGTCCTCGGTGCTCGTCTACCTGGCGCGCGACCCCGATCCCACGATCGTCCAGCGCGTTGCAGAGAATCCCCGCACACCGGGCTTTTGTCTGCATTTCCTGGGCTGGCATCCGGACGCCGAAGTGCGGCTCGCGGTGGCTGAAAATACGTCCACCTGGAATGAGACCTTGCAGGGTCTGATCATCGACGCGAATCCTGATGTGCGCTTTAGAATTGCCGAGAATCCTTCCACACCGAATGCGGTGCTCGAACAGCTCCGGCAAGACTCGAATCCCTACGTCAGTCATCGTGCCTCCGAAACCCTGAGTGCTCCCAGTGCTCTCCAAGAAAACGCCGCACAGGTACTCACTCTCGACTTCGCTCCGGCGCAAAAACAGCGCAAACGGAAAGCGGTCGCGGGCAGAGCCTAGTGGTCAACGTCGCCGCATAGCCGGTTAGACCGGCTTTGTTCTCGCGGCGGCGTGTTTCTCAGGAGTCCTGATAGGGAACGATGGAGAAGAGTGCGCACGAAATAACACGGATGGGCGGCAGCAATGCTTGACGGGGCCACAGCAGTCATCTTCTGGGTGTTGGCTGGGGTGCTGGTCCTCATCAACGTGACTATTTTGACGACTTTGCTCGCGCCCTCGCTGATGCGGAAAAAACGTAGCCGGTCAGCCTACGACGACAGCTACCCGATGAACCTGTACGACAAGGTCGTCTTCCTCGAAAGCACCGTCAAACAACTGACTGCCGATCGCGGCAGACAAGTTCAGGATCTCAAAGACACACTCGATCACCGCCTGCAGCAGCTCAATGCCGTCAACAACGAGATGCGCTGGCTGGCTTACGAACTCAAACAGGCGCGCGAGCAGGCAACCAATGCCACGCGCGCCAAGTCCGAGTTTCTCGCCAACATGTCGCATGAGATCAGGACGCCTCTCAATGGATTGATCGCCTCCGCCGAACTTTTGAAGATGACGAAACTGGACGAGCAGCAACGCGATTTCGTCCAGATGGCGCAAGACTCAGGCGCCGCGTTACTCGAAATCGTCAACGACATCTTCGACTTCTCGAAGCTGGAAGCCGGTAATCTGGACTTCGAGGTCATCGACTTCGATGTTGTCAGCCTCGTGGAAGGCAGCGCCGCGCTGGTTTCTCAACGGGCGCACGAGAAGAAACTCTCCCTTATGACCTTCGTCTCTCCCGACATTCCGCGGCGCCTCCTCGGCGACCCGGCACGCGTGAAGCAGGTGCTGGTTCACCTGATTGGCAATGCCATCAAATTTACGGACGAGGGTGAAGTTGTCGTGCGCGCCCAGGTGCATAAGCTGGACGAAGAACGCGCCGTGGTGCGATTTGTCATTCAGGATACCGGCATCGGCATGTCGCGGGAATCGGCGCTCAAGTTGTTCGAACCGTTTCGGCAGGGCGACCCGACCACCACACGCAAGTACGGCGGCAACGGACTGGGACTTTCGATCGCCAAACGCCTGGTCGAATTGATGGACGGCGAAATCGGCGTCGACACCGCCGAAGGGCAGGGATCGTCGTTCTGGTTCACCATTCCGCTGAGCCGGGTGCCGACGGCCAAGCCGTCCGCCACACCATCCCTGGCGCCCGTCTCTCGCATCGACTTCCAGAACCTGCGCATGCTGATGGTCAGCGGAGAATCGGGTTCCAAGGAAGTCATCGAAGATTACGCCGAGTCCTGGCACATCCAGTGCGAAACCGTCGACGGCGGCAACGCCGCCCTGCGTCTTATGTCGGAGCGATTCGCGGCGCACCGCCCGTTCGACATCGTCATGTTCGACAACGAAATGCCGGACATCGACCCGCTCGACTTCGCGCACGAAGTCAAAGAAAGCCCCGAGCTGTTCAATACAGTCTTGATTCTGCTGGCGGCGTTCGACCAGCCAGGTCGCGGACCGGTGGCTCTGGAATCCGGCTATGCAGCCTATTTGACCAAACCATTCAAGCAATCCAACTTCTTCGACTGCATCCAGAACGTCATGGAAGTTGCGCAACAAGATGCATTGAATCGCGCACCGGATGTAGTGCGCAAGCTAGGCAGCGTCACACCGTTGCGCATGCGCAACGACAGCCGCCCGCTGGTTCTGATTGCCGAAGACAACCTGGTCAACCAGAAAGTGGCGCGCATCCAGCTGGAGAACCTCGGCTGCGAAGTGCACATCGTCGGCAACGGCGAAGCAGCCGTCGATGCCATGCAGAAACTCACTTACAGCCTCGTTTTCATGGACTGCCAGATGCCGCTGGTGGACGGGTATGAGGCGACTCAGATGATTCGCAAGCACGAAGCGCTGACCGGGCGCCGCACACCAATCGTCGCCATGACCGCGCACGCCTTGCAGGGCGACCGCGAGAAATGCCTGGAAGTCGGCATGGACGACTACATAAGCAAGCCGGTCAAGCCGGAAACCTTGCGTGAGGCATTGCACCGCTGGGTGCCGGAAACCGTCATGGAACACGACATCGATGAGCGCGAAATGCGCCGCCGCGAGCGCGCCACTTCCGGTTCATTCGCCGCCACTTCGGCCGCAGCCGCATCCGCCTCAGCCGGCGGTGCATCCGCAGCCGCCGCCGGCGCCACGTCCGGTTCCTTCTCTGCCGTAGCCGGCACCGAGGGCTCCGCTGGCGCCGACGACGACCACGACACCGACGACAACGGCTTCGACTATGACGATGGACCCGGCACTGCATCCGCACCGGGCGCACTGTCGGGTGAGATCACTGCCGACAAAATCCGCAATATGAAAAAGGAACTGAAGGACACCAAGCCGGACAGCAAACCCGACACCTCATCGGATGGCGGTGGTAGTTCCGGTAGTACATCCGACACATCGGACAGGACCTCAGACACACCGGACTCCGATCGCTCAAAGAAGAGCACGCGTCCAGACGCCAGGCATAACCCGCGTCCGCGGCACGGCAAATAGCCCACCCAGCGCGCAAACACATCAACACACCCGACGTTGTCACACGCGAGAGCACCAGCGAGCGCAGAATTCCCGGGTTGCCATGAGGCGCAATCTTCGGGAAGGCGCCTGAATACAGCGACTTCGCAAATTTTTGAACACAGCGGGAACAGCCGGAGGAGGTGGGCGTCGAAAGGCGTATGCACGGGATTCAGCACCTGTGCGCAATTTTGGTTGAGTTGCAAGCCCATTTGGTCAGGAGGCGGTTATGGTTAATGTGCAAGCGAAACGCGTCGGAATCGCGGCTCTCGCTGTCGTACTACTGAGCGGTTCGAGTTTGATGGCTCCGGCGGAAGCCCAATCTGATAGAGCGAGCGTCGCCCGCTCGCAGTACAAAGCCCGCACCTTCTTCCAGAGTCATCCTAAAGTCAAATCGGCAACCGTCGGCGCCGCCGTCGGAACCGCAGCCGGAGCCGGCGCCGGGCTTCTCAGCGGCAGAGGCATTCTGCGCGGAGCCTTAATCGGAGCAGGCACCGGAGCCGGTGTCGGACTGATTCGTTCCAGCCATGTAATGAAACGCCACCCCATCGTCAATGACACCGCCACTGGTGCGGTCGTCGGTCTCGGACTGGGCGCCGCCGCCAGCCGCGGACATCACAAACTCGCCGCCGCCACCGGCATCGGTGCCGCCGCGGGTCTGGGACTCGGACTTCTGCGCGACACCCTGCGATAAAGGACTGCGTTGAAGAAACGCAAAGCGCGCAAACAAGCTTCCCGTTCGCAGCGCGGGAAACAACGGTGACCCTCACGGGAAGCCACGGACCAAGGACCATGGACCATGGAAACACGGACCACAGACCACGGATACGCAGACCACGGATCAGACAATTGGTGACCGGAAAGTCCAAGTGAAATCGCAGGATGCACGAACCGGCGGCGACGTGAGGACTACTCGAAAGCAAGACCAAGGACCGCAAGGACCAGACCGCAAAGACCGCAAGGACGAAGGACCGAGGACCAAGGACCAAGGAAACTGCTACATGACGCGAAAGGGCGAGACCTATTGGTCTCGCCCTCTTCCTTGTCCACGCGTCATAAGACATCACATCGGAGGCGTGAGCAGAATTGCTCATTTCGGGGGTCGTCTGGGTTCGAAAATACATTAAATCCGGTATCCGTGAGATCAAAGGGCGTTCGTGGAATAGAAGAAACCCTGGCCGCAAGCGACCAGGGTTTCGATTCTTACTTCCGCTCTACCTTAGTAGATGTAGAGCATTTCGCGGAACTTGGGCAACGGCCACAGCGAGTCGTCGACCAGGGTTTCCAACTCATCGGCGACCTGGCGCACATTGTTCATCGCCGGAATCACCTTCTCCTGATAGAAGCGCGCGTGCGCCAGGAGATCCGCTTCGCCTTCATCCACTTCGTGGCTGAGCGCATCGAGGTGCTCAAGATTAGTCTTCAGCCGCGAAACGCGGTCTGCGACTTCCTTGAGCAGTTTCTCTTGCGGTCCCAGGTCGAGGCTGCTGAGTGCTTGTTTCGTCTGGATGAGAGTGGCGGCGATGCGACCTTGATATTCCAGAGCCGCCGGCAGGATCATCGTCTGGGCGATGCTGATGGTCAGCAGCGCTTCGATATTGATGGTCTTGCAATAGCTTTCCAACTCGATGTTGAAACGGCTTTGGACTTCTTCTTCCGTCAGCACTTCGTACTTGGCGAACAGTTTCTTCGCAGTGGCATCTGCCGAAACCGGCAGCGCTTCCAGCGTGTGGCGGTTGTTCGGCAAACCGCGCTTCTCAGCTTCGGCATGCCATTCCTTGCTGTAGTTGTCGCCGTTGAACAAGATGCGCTTGTTCTCGGAAAGCACATCTTTAACGATGGTAGAAACCGCCTGGTTGAAGTCGGCTTTGCCGTCTTTGGTGGCGGCTTCAATCTTGTCGGCCATGAATTCCAGCGACTCAGCCACGATGGTGTTGAGCACGGTGTTCGGCATGGCGATTGATTGGCTGGCGCCGACTGCACGAAACTCGAACTTGTTGCCGGTGAAGGCGAACGGCGAGGTGCGGTTGCGGTCGGAGTCGTCACGCGGCAGTTCGGGCAGCGTCGAAACACCAATTTGAATCTTGGTGCCGCTCTTGCCGCCGGTGCTTTCCTTGCCGGAGACGATGGTTTCGACAACCTCGGTCAGTTTGTCGCCCAGATAGACGCTCATGATTGCCGGCGGCGCTTCGTTGGCGCCGAGGCGGTGGTCATTTCCTGCATAAGCGATCGAAGCACGCAGCAGAGCACCGTGGGTGTTGATGGCGCGAATGACTGCGGTCAACACAACCAAAAACTGTAAATTGTCGTGCGGCGTGTGTCCGGGCTCAAGCAAGTTGTTGCCTTGATCGTCAGCCATCGACCAGTTGTTGTGTTTGCCACTGCCGTTGACGCCACTGAATGGCTTTTCATGGAAGAGGCAGCGCAGACCATGTTTCTGGGCTGTCTTGCGGAACACCTCCATGAGCACCATGTTGTGGTCGGTGGCGATGTTGCTGCCTTCGAATACCGGAGCCACTTCAAACTGCGCAGGCGCAACTTCGTTGTGACGGGTCTTCACGGGCACGCCCAGTTTGTATAGTTCGGCTTCCGCATCCATCATGAAGGACAACACGCGTTCGCGAATCGAACCCCAGTAGTGGTCTTCCATTTCCTGTCCCTTGGGAGGCTTGGCTCCGAAGAGAGCGCGACCGGCGGCAATCAGGTCGGGACGTTGCAGGTAAAAGGCTTCGTCAATCAGGAAGTATTCTTGCTCAGGACCGACCGTGCAGATGACACGCTTCACTTCTTTATTGCCGAGCAATTTCAGAAGGCGCACGGCTTGCTTATTGATGGCATCGAGCGAGCGCAGAAGCGGCGTTTTCTTGTCGAGCGCGTGTCCGCTATACGAACAGAACACCGTCGGAATACACAGAGTCTTGCCGTTGACGCTCTCCATGATGAACGCGGGGCTGGTCGGATCCCAGCCGGTATAACCGCGAGCCTCGAAGGTCGATCTGATACCACCGGATGGGAAGCTCGACGCATCGGGCTCACCTTGAATCAGGTTCTTGCCGGAGAACTCGAGAAGAGCGCCTTCATCGCCTGTCGAGACAAGGAACGCGTCATGCTTCTCGGCGGTCAAGCCGGTCATGGGCAGAAACCAATGCGTGAAGTGCGAGGCACCACGCGCGAGGGCCCAGTCCTTCATGGCGTTTGCCACCACATCGGCGATAGACGGGTCGAGTTGCTCGCCGTTGTCCAGCGCCTTAGTGAGCGACTTATAGACGTTTTTCGGGAGCAACGACCGCATCGTGCTGCGATTAAAGACGTTGCAACCAAACACTTCGGTCAGTGGTGTTTGAGTGTAGTCGACGGAAGAACGCACGGGTTCACGTTGTTGTACTGCCAGCAGAGCGCCACGACGCGCTCCGGCGCTGCCTTTGCCGTTTCTCACGGTAGTCGATGCTCCATTGTTCAGTGTGGTTGTGTTTGCCATTCGTTTCAGTTACTCCCTGCTTAGGTGTTCGAGCCGTTGCTGCTGCGTCTTGTTTGGGTGCGCCGCGCAACTAGCGGAACGCCGTATCCATCCCTATTTCGACTTAGATGCCTAGCGCTTTGAGCACAACGCGTTTGCGCCGGCGTCCGTCGAATTCGGCATAAAAAATTTGCTCCCACGGTCCCAGATCAAGCTTGCCATCGGTGATCGGGACCGTCACCTGATGGTTGATGAGGATGCGCTTCAGGTGCGCGTCCCCGTTGGTTTCTCCCGTGTTGTGATGTTTGTAATCGGGGCGTGCGGGCGCCAGTTTTTCCAGCCATTCATCTATGTCGGAGATGAGACCGGACTCCCAATCATTTATATAAACGCCGGCTGTGATGTGCATTGCCGAAACCAGCACCATGCCGTCTTCGATGCCGCTTTCCTTGACAAACGCTTCGACATCATCGGTGATGCGAACGTACTCTCGCTCTTTCTTGGTTTCGAACCAGAGGTACTTCGTATGCGCTTTTAGACCTTCAGAAGATGTTTTCAAAAGGAAAACCTCCGCCCCTGGCAGTTTACAAGGGAATCCCGCTTAAATCGCCGATAGCGCCGATATATAGATTCGGCACGCGTTTGGCTCAATCTGCTAAGTGTAGCGCCTCGACCGGCTCCGTGACCGAAATGTTGACGAGATCTTTATACGGAAAGATCGATAACTTAAAGAAGGGCGGCGCAGATCAGGCGCCGGGCGTGAAGAGCCGGTTCATAAGAGCCCGTGCCGTAGGGCTCTGGGCGGTCACTTGCGGCGCCAATCGCAAGCCCTCGAAGTTAAGCGGTCCACCGCGGTACGAACGCAGCATCTGCTCCGCCTGCGCCCATTCAACCGGCTGGATGGCGATTGGTTCCAAGCCGACTTTGGGATTCCACTTGGACGTGACGCGCAGAGCCACACCCTCACCGGGTTGAGTCACCAGCGACTGCCACATCGAATCCGCGTTGCCCAATCCTTCTTTGCCGTTGCCGAAGACAATGACGTTGCCGTCATCGGCATGTGCCACCACTATTCCGCCTTTCTTCACCGCGCTGAAATCCCCGGTGGAAAGCGTCAGATCGCCGTTCATGTGCGGGTGAGAAACATTGTCCGCATAGCGCCCGGAGCCGCACTTCCTGCCCGCTCGAGATGTTGTCGGCGCGCACGCGCCCCATAACGGTTCGACCGACTTTACTTCGCCCGCTTCGCCGGCGGCACCAAGTTTTCCACATGCGAAATTTGTTTCAATTGCCGGGCACCAAATGTGGTATCAGTAGCGGCAAAGGCATCGCCGTTCATGCGATCGCCAAGTTTCAAAAGGTCGAAGTTGCCGAAGTTTTCCCTACCACCGCCAGAGTGCCCGGAACCGGTCCCCGGTATGAGAACCAATCGCCAAAGGTCTTGCGCTGCCAGACTTCCAGCCCCCGTCCGAAACCAGCCAGCCCCGGCGCCAGCCCATAATGCCTCCCGGAGCACGGCCCCCGCCCTTGGCTCCAACCAGCGCCGCCGGCAGGGTTTCTATCATCAAGGCAGCTTCGCCGGCTATGCCGCGGCGGGCGATGCCGGCGCTCTGCTCGCGCTGCGTGTCAGTATCAGCGGCGGACGCCATCTGGATCAGGCTAAGTCCGCTGGTGGTCATGCGCGTCAGCTGGGTCATGCCCGCGATACCGCGCCCCAGAACCGGCGCCCGCGAGCACAGCAGCCCCAGCCCTATGCCGACGCCGGTGGCGACGGCGCCTTTGGCGACCAGCGCGCCCCGATGGTTCTCCCAGTCGTTGGAGAGTTCATCCCAGACGGCTGTATGAATGGTGGGAAGCACCTTTCCCGCCACTGCCAGGTTATTTTCTACGGCTTGCCCTAAATCGCCCAAGAACTACAAACTCAACTCAGAAGGTGGGGTGACTGATCTCATCCTAGAGATCTATAGGGGGCAAGTCACGGGTGAAACTACGAAAAAGCCGGGTCGGCGAAAGCCCATGGGTGCGGATTCTACGGCATTCCACAAAAATTTCACAAATAGTCCAGAAACTAAACATGCAATCCGCCTAACCTGATAGTCGAACCCCAAGCAAACAAGGCGAAGCTGGTACCTCCAGAAGCCGTCCCAATTCCGGCTTTTCGGACCTCACACTTACCAACCGGCAACGCTACGTTTGCAAAATCAAGTCCAACAGACACAGTTCGACCCCGGTTACGCAGTTTGCAGATAAGCTCGCCGCTTTCTCTGCCAAACCATTCCCCAATTTCTTAGCTGACCTGCGCGGATCTCCACCTACGTAGCAGAGTCGCAATCGACGGGCATCTCCCTCCTGTGCGCGCGCCCTTGCCCAATGCGCAGCACGCCCGGCCGATAGATACGGGCCCGCATCCACCTAACCCATACAAACACGCACAGAGCTGACGCCCGTGAAGGTCGCCGCCGCCCGTCCAAATGGCAGCCGCACTTCCATCCCGAAAGCTCCGCCGCCGCCGCCATCGCTAGTGGTCGGCCGACACACCTCCCCTGAACAAGCGGAACAGGGAGACACCCCGCATAAGGGCCAAAATTCTACTTGTGGAAGACGGTTCCAGACATGGCGCCGATTCTGGGCGCCTGGTTCAAGCACGAAAACGACATTGCCGAAACTGTCGGCACCGCCGAAGATGCCTGTACTACTAGCGTCATTCGACTTTGATGTAATCGTCCTCGACTGGGACTGCCCGGCATGGACGGACTGGAGATGTGCCGCCAATATCGCAATCAAGGCGGCACCATCCCGATTATCTTTTTATCCGCACGCTGCGAAGTCGCGCAGAAAACCGCCGCTTTAGATAGTGGTGCCGACGACTTCCTGGCGAAACCTTTTGATCCCCGCGAACTGAGCTCCCGCATTCGCAGCGTGTTGCGCAGACCGCAACCGCTGCTGCCCACGGCACTGGCATTTGAAGATGTGATTCTCGATACTAAAAAACGCACCGTCACGCCGGCGGTCGCACAATCGAAGTGATGCCGAAGCAATGCGCGCTGCTCGAATTTTTGTTGCCGCTCTATCAGCCGTTCAGCGCGTCTGCGTTGCTGAACGGCGTGTGGTCCAGCGATTCGGGCTCGGCAGAGTCCGTGCGCACCTGCGTCAAAACACCGCGCCGCCAACTGGCGCAAATCGGCAAAGAAGACTTTTGAAGACCGACCTCAGGCAAGGATATTTCATCGGCTCAGCTACTTAGTTGTTTAACTGCCCGACCTGGGCGCAAGGGATGGCATCCAGGGTTTTAGTTTTGAGGAACACAAGAAATGTTTGATCAAAAGGACACGGAAGCTTGGAGCAGAATGCTGGTTTCGACGCTGCGCAGCAGCGGACAATTCAGCGATGAAGGCACCGTGGCATTAGTAGAATGCCGAGCCATGTTTGCCAATCTGCGCCGCTACCGCGACGACGCGCTGCTCGGTGAGCAAGCGCCCCGCCAGATGGAAGCCTACCGCCACGTTAAGGCATTGCCGGGCGCCACCGCCGAAGGTGTCGTCCCCGACCACTTCCCCGTCACCGCAGGCAGTGCGCGCACCCGCGACGAAAACGGCCGCTGGGCACCGCGAGCACAGAAGAAAACCGTGTCGCCGAGCGCCATTACTAAGAATCAGAGAGCCTCCAAGAAAAAGAACAAATCCGATGTCGACGAGATGACCCTCTCCGAGATCGCCCATGCGCTCGAAGACGCGCTTTCGGCCACCAAAGGTGTGTCGCCCTTCTTCGGCGGCAAGGCAGCTCCCGCCGATAAGCGCGAACCTAAGTTTCCGACCGCGGAAGAGTACATGCGCGACTACGCATGCGCGCCGGATTTTGCCGTCGTTGACTGCGCCGCCGCCTGGGGCGTCAACGCCGACAACAGCGACTGGCACGCCGCCGATACCACCAGCGACATGGGCGGCATCGGCACGCGCAGCGGCAAGACCACCGCTGGACTGACGATAGTTTCGCCATCCGCATTGACTATCGAAGATGATGCCACCATCGACGAAGACGACATTCCTCAGTTTGCCTTCGATGAAAACGGCAACTTGTGCGCCTTCATGCTGGCCGGCTTGATCTGGTCGAGCGCCGACGGCTACGTGTGGACCTCTCAACGCAACGGGCGCCAGTACCGCATCAAGGGACACGTCTCACTGGAATCGGACGGCACATTGCAATTCGAGAATCGGGTGCCCGTACGCACGAGTCCCTTCGAAAACGAACACGAAATTACTATCGAAGACCTGACTTCGCCGCACGCGGCGCGCCGCATTCAGTGGGCAACCACGACGCCCACGGTGTACGCGGCACCGACTCGCGCCACAGAGCCTGCGCCAACGCCGACGGCGGCGCAGTTCACTCCGGCGCCCGCACCGGCGCAGTTCACTCCCACCATGCCCGCGTCTGAATACTCGCCGGCAACGGCATTTGCCTGCGCGTCCTACGCCCAACTGGGGGAAACTCAACCGATCCCGCCGCTGCCATATCGCGGCGACGAGCAGGTAAACTCCGGGCATCAGGTTCCCTGCCCACCACCGGCAATGCCCAATCCGCCGCATCTGGAAAGCATGTCTGCCGACCAGACGGTGTCGGTCGAACTGCTGATGCCCATGCCCCCGGGCGAGATCATGTCGGACGAAGAAGCAGTCTCCATGGAGAAGATTCTCTTCGAGGCACGCGAGAAAAATTCGCGCTCGTACCAGCGCCGCCGGCTGAAAACACTCGATGAATACATCAAACCGAAACGTCCCGGCGTCAAACATCGCATGCAGGTAGCGTGGGAAACGTTCCATGCCCGCACCAGCGTCGCCGCCATCGGCACCATATGCGGCGCCAAAAGCATCCACCTGATTCCACACCTGGAGACTCTGGCTCGCATCACACAAGAGGCACGCTTGCTCGATGCAGCGCAGGTCTATCACTGGCGCGCGCTCACTTTGCGCGAGCACCACTATGGTGAGAAACACCCCTCACGCGCCGGGAATCTGGAAGGGCTGGCGAAGATTTACTACGAACGGTCCCATTACTCGGAAGCGGCTGCGCTTTTCGACGAAGCGATCAACCTGCGCCTGCGCAATTTAATTGCGTCGCAGAACGTCCCGATCGCCAAGGGTGGCCGCCGCGCCGCCGACAAGGCTTGCGAAACGGAACTGCTCGGCGTCCTCGCCGCCATCAACGACCTGGCGCAAATGTACGCCGAACAAGAAGACTACATGCGTGCCGACCAGCACTTCAAACGCGCCGTCGAAATCTGGAACAACCTGCCCATGTCCGCAACAGCGTCACTGTGTGCATTGATGCATACAATCCTGCGCAATTACAAAGCGGTGCTTTTCAGCTGCGACAAAATCGACGAAGCCAGAGCCCTTGATGCTCAAACCTACTGGCTGCGGCGCTTTGCCAATCGCCGCTTGAAAAGAAGCAAAAAGGAATCGCCTCTAGCTTATGAATACTAAATTGCTCAACTCAAGAAAATTGTCGCCGTGGGCTTTATCATTAGCTACGCGACATTCGGAGTCGATGGTTGCCCCCATGGCAAAGATCCTGTTTCTTGAAGACGATGACAAAGTCGCGGACGCGGTCGAAAGCGCTCTGCACAGCGAACGCCACACGGTCGAGCGCACCGCCAGCGGAGAAGATGCGCTGACGCGTGCGACGGTCTCCGACTACGATCTGATCATTCTCGACTGGACCGTGCCCGATGTGTCGGGCGTCGATGTTTGCCAGCGCTTCCGCGCCGAAGGCGGCACAACGCCCGTCTTGATGTTGACTGGCAAGCACCTCATCTCAGAGAAGGTGACGGCTCTCGATGCCGGTGCTGATGACTACCTGACCAAACCGTTCAACATTCAAGAGTTCATGGCCCGGGTGCGGGCACTGCTGCGCCGGCGCGGCAGCGGCTATGACACCGGACAACTGGTGGTCGGCGAACTCAAACTCGACGTCAAGACATTCACCGTCACATACGGCGGACAAAATGTTTCACTGATACCGAAAGAGTTCGCGATCCTGGAGTTATTGATGACGTATCCGGGCGTTGTGTTCAGCCACGAAGCCATATTCAGGCGCCTGTGGAAATCGGACGAAGCGACCTCCCCCGAAATCGTGCGCACCCATTTGAAAAATCTGCGCAAGAAGATTGAAGCCGTGGGCGCTGCCTCACCGATTGAAACCGTCCATGGTGTCGGCTACAAATTGCTCAAGCCGAACAGCTAAGCGCTCAAGCCGCTCTCTTCGTCGACTGGTCGATTTCTTCAATGTACGACAGGAATGCCATCAATCTGATTTCGTTCTGATTGAGACCGGTGCGCCGCTTCTTTTCCGGAGCTAGTTCGCGCATCACAGCCGGCAACACACCTTCCTCGGCGTGCGACAGAATTGCTGAATGAATATAGCTGCCGCGGCACACTGCCGGGGTATTGTTGAGAGCCGCGGCGACTTCCTTAATCGAAGCGACCATAAAGCGTTTCTTCGCAGTCTTGCTGAGATCCTCAGCCATCTGAGCCAGCTTCGCCAGCGCCAGCACACTGCCGCGCCACGTGCGGAAGTCTTTGGCCGTCACCGTGACACCGGTAATCGCGAACAGATAACTGTTGACGTCGGATGAGTTGACCGGGACGCTGTCGCCGCTGTCATTGCGGTATGAGAAAAGAAACTCACTGCCGCTGCGCTCACAATCCGCGATGACGGAAGCCAGGTCATCGTCGACGCAGCGCACGTCGACTTGTTTGCCTGACTTGCCTTTAAAACTGAAACTCAACCCGTCATCGCCGCGCGACACATGCTCAGCACTTAATGTGGTGGCACCGCGCGAATCATTGGCAGCCAGGTACTGTTTGTTGCCGACACGTACGCTCACCTTGTCCATAAGCCGAACCACAGCCGCGACCACCCGCGTTTTTTCAAGCCCATCAAGTCGCAGGTCCGCCTGCACCCGCCGGCGGATGGCAGGAAGATAGCTGGCGAACAACTGCAAGCGACCGTACTTGTGCGCGGCGCTTACTTCGTGCCATCGCGGGTGGTACAAATATTGTTTGCGCCCGGCGTCATCGAACCCCGTCGCCTGAATATGTCCGTCGGCATCGACGCAAATCCAGACATTCTTCCACGCAGGTGGTATCACAAGCTCGGCAATTCGCTGTCGCGTCTCCCGGCGAGAAACAATGCGTCCGTCGGGACTGAGGTACTTGAAGCCCTTGCCGCATTTTTGCCGCCGATAACCGACGCTAAAGTCCTGAATATAGACCAGCCCGGCATTTAATGCACGAGCTTGCATATCGTTCATACGAGTTATCCCTTTGCCATGACATGACAGGGATAACTCGTATCAGGTTCCAACGGCTGGGGCATTGCCTTCATCAGGATCAATCGGCCGGCTGTATGCCGTTTCCTCCCTTAGTGAAAATCAACACTAGTGTTGATTTTCACTAAGAGACTATTAGGGTCGGCGCTTGCCGCCGGCAGTTCCCTGAAGCGTGACGCCCGCGCCGCCGCTGGCGGCACCGCCTCCCCAGCCACCGCCTTCGCCCGGCTCAGGTTGAGGTCCATCCTGCCCGCGTCCCACCGGCAGCTTATCATTGCCGGGCGTGGTCTTTTTGTTGACGAACACCTTCACTTCTTTGACCACGACTGAGTCCTTGAGGCGCGACTCCATGCCGGCTATATCCGGCAGCTCAACCGACTTGCGCATCCCGTAATTCACTATGTCATTACTGGTGATGGCATCCTTATTCTGCGACTGGGCACTGATCTCGTCATAGTGCGCCACCAGATAACCGAGTTGTGCCTTCTGCTCAGGCGTCAGTTTCACATTCGCCGCGGTCGATGCCCGCTCCAGTTCTTCGCGAGAAACCGCGCCGCCGCCCGGCTTCACCTTAGCCATCAGGTCGTCGATCTTCTTCTCATTGAAGGTGCGCAGCATCGCATTTTCACTGCCGATGTCTTTCCAGTTAGTGCGCAGGTTCGACAGGTCGGAGCGGCTGATGCCGTCCTTTTGATCTTGGCCGTCCAGATTGCGAATCGATTGAAAGTCAGCTTGCAACTCATTGGCGGCGCGCTCATTGACCTTCTCGCCACTGCCGCGAAATTTCAGTTCCGCGGCTTTCAGCTCGACCAACGAGAGGTCGCCACTGCCATCGGTGTCGGCACTATCGAATATGCGCTCGGCAACAGATGGAAACGACGGTGAAGAAACACGACCCGGTCTGACTTGCTGTTCGACTGCGTTGCCCATTGCAAGCACCTTCCTGTAGTTGGTTGCTGTTTTAGTAAGGGCGCAACGGGTGGGGTTGTTGCGCTTTGACAGGCTAGTTGGAAGTTGTTATCGAGCTGTTAAATGCGTCAGGCTATTTGATGCTCAACGTAGACATCGTGCCGTCCGCAAGCTTGAACACGCGGATACGGTGATTGTTGGAGTCGGCTACGTAGAGTTTTTCGCCGGCGACCGAAAGCCCGGTGGGCGAACACATTTGCGGAAAGTCGCCGTCGACATAGCCCGGGTGCCCGCAACCGCACAGCGTCGCGGTCTGCCCGGTCGTCTGATCAACGGTCTTGATCTTGTGATTGAAACTGTCGGATACGTACAGCAATCCGTTGCCGACGGCAATACCGAGCGGATGCTGCAACAACGCCTGCTTGCGGTCTCCATCCTTGTCGCCGTATTCAAATAGACCTTTGCCGACCAGCGTGTCGACTTCTTTGCTTTTGACGTCCAGCCTGCGCACCGAACTGCTCTCACTGTCCACGAAAAACAGTTTGTCGCCGCTCAGGCAAAGCCCCTCTGGTTGGGCGAGTTCGGCGACTTCACCGACGCCGTCCTTGAGACCTTCGGTGCCACTACCGGCAATGACATGCGCCGAATTGTCATCCAGACCGAGTTGCCATATTTTGTGCGTGCCGTTCATCGAGACATACAGCTGATTTCCCTGCGCCACCACATCGCTGGGGCGATCGAAGTCGATGCCGTCATGCGCAGCGGTGACGTGCCCTTGTTTCTCGCCGCGCGCGAATGTGGAAACCGTGCCGGCATCCAGATCAACCACTCTGATGGCACCATTACCGGTATCGGCGACGTACAGTTTCTTCCCCAGCTTGCAGAATCCGGTCGGCTCATTGAAGCACGCGGTTTTGAAGTCACCGTCCGCATCTCCGGCGGTTCCCGCGCCGATCACCTTCTCGATTTTGCCGTCCAGCGTCGTGATCAGCAAACGATTGTGTCCGGTATCGCTGACAAACAGCCGGTTGCCATCGGCGGCGAGCACCTTCGATGGAAAACTCAGAACCGCAGCACCTTTGCGAGAAACCGTTTGCACGGGCGGCGTCTTCTTGAGCGTCTCCTTGGAATCGGCGACCAGCATGCGAATCGCGCGATCGAGAATGGCCACCTTGCTGTCACCGGAACACTCGCCAACAATCTTGCCCGCCGGGTTTATCAGCACCAGCGTCGGCCAAGCCTTGGCGCCATAACTTTCCCAGACGGTGGCGTCGGCATCGTTGCAGACGGGATGCGCCACGTTGTACTTGTCGATGCAGTCGCGGATGTAGCCGTCTTCCTTCTCGTTGGCGTATTTGCCCGAGTGGACGGTGATCACCTGCACCAGATCTGGATAGCGCCGCTCGATCGACTTGATGAACGGCATGATGTGGATGCAATTGACGCATGAATAAGTCGAAAAATCGAGGAGGACAATTTTGCCGCGCAGGTCCTGGAGGGTGAGCGGTTTTTCGGTGTTGACCCAGCTTTTCACGCCCTTCAACTCGGGCGCCTCGCGCTGCATCGACTCCATGGTCTGGCGAAACGAGTCCTGCGAGCACCCGCCCAGGACAAGCAGGGCAAGCATCATGGTGAAAGTGGCGACTATAGAACGGGCATATTGCAATTGCATACATCGATGAACATACCCTCTGTGAAACTGCGCGACACCTTTAAGAAATCGGCGCTGCTGGCAGGAGCCTTCGGCGTCCTTTTCGGGTTGCTCGGTTGCGCCAGCTGGTGGCTCACGGTGCCGCAGCTGTACATGCTGCGCTCGATGCCGGCAACGGCATTCATGTTGTGCGGCGCCGCGCTCCTGTTTCTTTGCTGCCAACGCGGCTGGTTGCGCTGGCTGGGGCGGGGCACGGCGCTGGTGGTGTTTCTTGCCTGTGTCAGTTCGATGGTGCTGCAGCGCGCCGGTTCCACCGGGTCGGGCATCCTGTCCGACAATCCTTATCAGGCGGTCATTGCGCTTTTGTTCGGCACCATGTCGCTCTACGACATAATCGGGTTCGCCTTGCTGTCGCTGTCCATCGCACTGATTGACTTGCGCCGCGGTCCCAATCTGGTGCTGGTACCCAGCGAGTGGTTCGCGGGTTGCGGTTTCATGATGGCTGTCATGGCGGCGCTGGGAACGCTCTTCGAACAGGCGCGCTTCTGCCTTTTCATATCGTGTCAGGAACTGTCACTCCTGGCGGTGGCAGCCTACGGATTACTGTGCGGCGGCGTGCTCATGGCGCGCACCGAGACCGGCATGATGAACATCATGGAGACACCCGGTGCCGGCGGCATGACGGCGCGGCGCATTTTGCCTGGTGCGCTGGTGATACCAATCGTGCTCGGGCTTTTGCGGGTGGTGAGCGTCAAGTTTCATTTGTGGGATGCAGAAACGGCTTTGCCGATCGCCGTCTGCCTGATGATGCCTGCGTATGTGGCTTTGATCTGGTCGTCTTCGCTCAAGTTGGAGCAGAAGGAGAATCAACTCAAAGACACGATGCGCGGCTTGGAGCAGAGCGAGCAGCGCGTGCGCACCATAATTCACGAATCCGTCGATGCGTTCGTCGCCATCAACAAAAGCGGCAAGGTCTGCGAGTGGAGCAACCGCGCCGAGTCGATGTTCGAAGTCGGGCGCGATGTGGCGCTGCACGCGCCGGTGCTCAGTTTCTTGACCGAGGTGGTGCAGGTGCAGCTGCTGGAATACTTCGGCGAAGCCACGGGCGAGGTGCGCGCTCTCGTCGAAGGCGAGGTGCGCGAGTTTTCGCGGGTGCCGATTAATCCGTTGTTTCACGCGCGCGTGCCGCGACCGGATGGTGTCACCATCGACATCGAAGTGATGCCCTTCATTATTGAAGCCAACCAGGAGAAACTGTGCTGCGCCTTCATCCGCGACGTCACGCAGCGCAAGCAGTTGGAGCAGCGGTTCCAGGACTTCTATCACGCGGTGTCGCACGAGCTGCGTTCGCCGCTTACGGCAATCAGATGTTCGCTGCAGACTGTGAATGAAACTCAGGGCGACGCCCTGGATGCCGATGCCACCAAACAATTGCACAATGCGATTGGGGCAAGCGACAGGCTGATCCAATTGATCAACGATTTGCTGGACCTGCGGCGCATCGAGTTGGGTAAGTTCAGCTTCGATTCGGCGGTGGCGGACCCGATTTTGCTGGCGCAAGCCGCGGTGGACACATTGACTCCGCTATCCAATCTGAAATCACTGGAAGTGATTTTGCTGGTCGAGAGCACGCAGCAGGTCGTGTGCGACCCGGCGCGTACGGAGCAGGTGTTGATCAATCTTTTGAGCAACGCGATTAAGTTCGCGCCGGCGCGCGGGCAGATTTTGGTGCGCGTGTCCGATTGCGATGGCGGCAGCGGCGGCGACGGCAAAAGCGGTGCCAAGGTCGGCGGCGTGCGCTTTTCTGTCAGCGACGAGGGACCGGGCATTCCGGAGAATCAGGCTTCGCGACTGTTTGAATCGTTCGAGCAGTTGCAGTCGCCGGGCTGGGAGTACATTCCGGGCACCGGGTTGGGGCTGGCAATATCGCGGCGCATAGTTGAGGAACTGGGCGGCACCATCGGACACGCGAACAACGAACCGACCGGCTCGACCTTCTGGTTCGAGCTGATGGCGGCACCCGCCGGCGCGGTCGTTGGTGTTGGTGTGCAGCACAACAAGTCCGGTAGTGGCGCCGCCGCCGGCACGACGCAGAGCGCCCCCGGCGCCCCGGGCACGCGGCGCGGCACCGTGTAAGACCACCCGCGAGGCGCACCGCACCGCAGCCTTCCGCAAGGCGCACCGCACCGCAGCCTTCCGCGAGGCGCACCGCACCGCAGCCTTCCGCGAGGCGCACCGCAAAATTGTCGCCAGAAGGGATATACCAAATACGCATAAAACGGGGGCTCGTTTTATGCCATATATGCATAACGCGCGCGCGGCGGCCAAGATACCATATACGTATCCCAAAACGCATACTGCATACCATATACGTATGCTGCTCTGCCTGGGGCAGCCGCTCGTGCTCCGACTCGGCGGAATTACTTGCTGATGTTGTGCCAGTCCATGGGGGCGAGCCTGGTGCCGTCGCGGCGGGTGATGCTTTCCACCACATAGCGGTTGGGGATGAAGTCGGAGCCGACTCGTCCTGCGAGCCCGACACTGGCGGCGACGATACCGACGGTGCGGGTGCGGGGGAAGAGCATCGCGATACCGCCGGCGGTTTCGAGCAGGTCGGAGCCGCTGGCTACACCGAATTTTAGCGAATCGCGCGAGTTGGTGGCAGCGAAAAATTTGGAGCCGTCCTCGAATAGATTCGTGCCGCCGTGCAACGCGACCAGCGGTCCCATGCCCCAGGGGGCTTTTCGCGCGCCGGCGTAAGCGAGCGCACCAAGCGGCACCGTTGTCGCGGCAGTCAGAGTAATTGTCCGAAAGGGATCGCTAGCGAGTTCTGTCTTGTAGGCTTCCGCAATGTGCGACGCTCTGAAGCCGTGGCGAATCTCGAACTTCCCGGGACCATCGAGCATCGCCTGAATGCGCTCGGAGGTCGAGCCGATGCTGGACCCGCCCACCGAAGCCTGGTGCACGCTGATCACTTCGCCGGCGGCATTCACAACCGCACCACCGGAATTGCCTTTGGCAGTGTCCCCAAGGAACTGGACATCCGGTCGATTCATGCCGGCAGTTATGTCGAGGGCGCGCAACGGATTAACCCCGTCGATGGTTGTCTGGATGGATTTTCTGAATTCCGGATTGATACCGGAATAGAAATCCATCGGCGTGGTCAGGCGCGTGAACCTGCCGGGAGTAATGGCGATCTGCGGCTGCCCGAGCGGGTGCCCGATGACGAACACTGGATCGCCGGGCTGCAACTTGGACGTGTCGGCAAACTTGCGGGGCGCCTGCGGGCTCGTGTCCGGACCCAGCAATTTTAAAGTCGCCAGGTCTTCGGTGTCGACGATCTTTTCCAGTCCGGCGCGGTAACGCTTGCCATCGGCGGTGGTGACAAAGATTTCCGTCGCGTTGGCGATTACGTGCCAGTCCGTGACCACATGCCCTTTTTCGTCGGCGATGAAGCCGCTGCCCATCTGTCCGTTGTCGGCAAACACCTGGACAGAACTCATCACCGCGCCCTGCAATTTTAGCGTGGTGGCATCGTCCGCCTTCGGTGGATCAGATTTGCTTTGCTCGACCGGTGCATCGGAACCCATGGCGGATGGTTACTGCTCCATGGTGTTCCAGTTGAATGGTCCCCGGTTGGTACCGTCCTTGCGCGTGATGCTTTCGACCACATAGCGGTTGGGAATGAAGTCGGCGCCGATGCGGCCGGTCAGCCCCACTGCCGAAGTAATCATGCCGAAGGTGCGCGCCCGCGGGAAAAACATGGCGATGCCGCCAACGATTTCGAGAGCGTCGGCACCGGATGCGACACCACTCTTCCAGGAATCACGTGAGTTGGTGGAATTCCAGTATGTGGGCAGATCTTCCATCATCGAGAATGTGCCCTGCAACGCAAACGCGCCGCCCATCATCTTCGGCGCCTTGAGCATCGCGTAGTATCCGAGGGCGCCGACAGGAACCGTGGTGGCTGCGGTCAGCGAGATTGTTCTGAGTGGATCGCTGGACAGGGAGCGCTCGTACGAGTTAGCCCACCGCTCGGCTTCGAAGCCATGTTTGACCTGGAACTTGCCGGGCGTATTGAACAACCCCTGTATACGGTCGGAAGGCGCGCCGATACTGAATCCTACCCCGCCCGCCTGGACGACGCCGACCAGTTCACCCTGCGTGTTGACGTAGGGACCGCCGGAGTCACCGTGGTGCGTGTTCATGTCCAGCAAAAGCGCGGGGCGCATGAACGCCGTCTCCAGATCTTTCTTGCCTTCGGTGGTGGCGAAGCGGTACTTGTTAGCCAGTATGCCGTCGAATCTGGGCTCGACGGCGGAGAAAAATTCGTAGGGTGTAATCCCACCCATGTAGCGGCCTTTCGTCACGACGATGTCGGGCTCACCGAGCGGGTGCCCCAGGGCAAAGACCGGGTCGCCGGGATTAAGTTTGGCGGCATCGCCGACCTTGAGTGGCGGAAGTGGGCTTTTCTCGGGTCCCAGCAATTTAAGGGTGGCGGTGTCTTCCAGGTCGTCGATGTTTTCTACGCCGGCGCGGTAGCGTTTGCCGTCGGCGGTGGTGACGAAGATCTCCCTCGCCCCGATAATGACGTGCGAATCCGTGACTATGCGCCCGTTTTCGTCAGCGATGTAGCCACTGCCGAGTCCGGTGTCGGTGGTCACCTGGACGATGCTCTTGCCGGCAGTCTCCAGATTGCGCAGGGTTTCAGGAGTCATGGCGACCGGTGTGGCGCTGCCGTCAGGCGTCGTCAGTCCGCCTTTGCCGTCAGGCGTGGCGGCGCCGTTGCCGCCCTGGTCAGCCGGGCGAGGAAACTGCGCCGGCACGGGCGCGGGTCCGTCTTTTGGCGGAACGGGCTGATCCGAAAAATCGGGCGGAGGCGCCTCCTGCCCGGTTTTTTGGTCTTTTCGCTGTAGGTCGAGTCCGTCCTTGCCCATAGATAGGTGCTCCCCGGAGATTCGCCGACGAAACGAATGCCTAACCCTGACTATATATATGCCCTTTCAGCACTTTTCCGACACGAGAACGACGACAATCGGCAACACTGGAGACGGCGGGCGGGGGATGTGCTCGTCTTCCCATGTCGGGGTGATTGTCGTCTTCTCGTGCTACCGCGGGCGGTGCCCGCGTGTAAATCAGATCAAGTCAACTCAGATCGTTCACAACTACTTGGGTCCGCTGCCTGCCCCAGTGCCGTAGTCGAGCGGTGGAATAATCAGGTCGCCACCACTGCCGGTGCTGGATGGTTCTTCGCTGGCCGAGCCGGGCTGCTTGGGTCCGGGTTCGGCGCCGCCGTCGTGCAGTCCCGGGTCGGCGCCGCCTTTCTTGGGGGGCATCTCGCCGCCGTGATCGTGGACGGAGGGGAAGGTTCCCTCACTGGAGGCACCACCGCCGGATTTGGTTCCTTCTGAACCGGAATCGCTTGAGCTTGAGCCGTCCCGGTTGGCGTCCGTGCCACCAGCGGTGTTACTGCTGCCATCGGAGTTCTTCGGATCTTTCTCGGGCGGAGATGCCGGCGCTTCATGCGTCGGTTCGCCAGTGACTGGCTCCTCGCCATGGGTAGGCGGATTAGTGACAGGCTGGTCGCCACCCTGTCCCGCACCACCGCCAGGACTAGGGCGCTCCGGGTTTCCATCTTTGTCGCCGCCTTGTCGGGGCGGATCCGCATCTCCGCGTCTCGGCGGATCGGCATCGCCTCGTCTCGGGGGATCGGCATCACCACCACTGGGAGTTTGTGTGGCTGGCTCGCCCTGCGGATTCTCGGGACGCTCCGGAACCTTGCCACCACCCGACGGCGGTCCAGCCAGTTCACTAAGATAGTCCTGGCGGAAGGCTTCGCCGGGTTGATTCGCGGAGCCGTTGCCGGCGTTAGAGGTGTTATCGGAGCCGTGTTGAATGTCGCCCATTGCTGAGTCCTCGCTTTCGAATATGAGTTAAGGTGGTGCGGATAGAAAAGGTGCATGCGCCTGGGGAAAGGTGCATCGGCGTTGAGGTGCATGCCCTGGGGAAGGGCGCGTCGGCATTTGCACCTGAGGAAGGCGCGTAGTGCGGCGCGCGCCGGGAAGGCGCACTGGTGCCTGCGCCGGGAAGGCGCACTGGTACCTGCGCCGGGATACTGGCGCTTGCTTCATTCTTGGGGAAGGTGGTGGTGCGCCGCGAAGGCGCTGTGCTTACGACCCGGGGATGAGGCGTGAAGCGTGCACGAAACCTAATGAGGCGTGAAGCGTGCACGAAACCTGATGAGGCGCCGGCGTCAGCATCCGGGGAAGATGCGTGCACCCGCGAAGGTATGCGTGCGGAATTACTTGCGGATTACGTGGTGGGGTTGCGCGAACTTAGTAACAGCGCCAACGATATCGGCCCACCCGTGAACATGACGTGACTACGCTCGCCCCTCGACTTGTCACAATCGGGGGCACCAATTGTGACAAATCGAGGCTCCACACCCGGTTTTGTCACAATCGGAGGCATCAAATGTGACAAATCGAGGCTCCAACCCCGGTTTTGTCACAATCGGGGGCACCAAATGTGACAAATCGCCAGCACCGCGAGTGGTGCGGGGCAAGTGGTGCGGGGGCGCGGAGGGCGGGTGTCGCCAATCAGGATTTTTGCTTGAGGCGACTGATGTCGTCGCGCAAGTTGTCCATCTCGGTCGGATCGATATTCACTGCCATGTTGTACGCGGCTTCCGCTTCGACCGGTTTGCCTTGCCGTTCCAAGAGATGTCCCAGGCGCGCCCAGAGCCCGGCGTCCTGCGGTCTCAATTCGAGCGCTTTGCGCAAGTCGGCGGTGGCAGTGGCATAGTCACCGCGCGTCTCGGCAACGAAACCGAGATCTATATACACTGCCGCCGCGTTCGGCGACGAACCCGTGCCGCCATCGATTTGTTCGGCGCCGACGTCGGTCGGTTTCAGGCGCAGTGCTTCTTGATACTCTTCTTCGGCTTGCTTGTAATTGCCTTGCGATGCATAAACAAACGCGAGTGAACGATGCACAGCCCAATCGTTCTCGTCGTAGGTGAGCGCCCAGTTAAGCTCGTTTTGCGAGTTTCTCCAGTCAGACAAACGCGCGTACTCGAGACCCTTTTTATAGTGCAACGCCAGTGCTTTGTGATTGAGATCGGTCTTCTCGGCGTCGGTGTAGGCAATTGGTTCGCCCAGCCCGACCACCATCATGAACTCCGCGATGCAGCGCGGCAAATTGCCCATCAGGAGAGAAACCCAGCACAGATCGCGGTGCGCGATTTTCATGTCTGGTGTGTAGCTGATCGCTTCTTCGTATTCAGCGGTGGCAAGATTGAGGTCCCAGTTATCTTGATAGAAGTGCGCGAGATAGTAGTGGCGCGCGCCCTCTTCTTCGACGAGTTTAACGGCTGCAGCATTCTCTTCTTCGATCTGACCGGATGTGCGCATGTCGATTTCGCTCGGCTGCGCAGTCGTCGTCGTGGTCATCACCGCGGTGGCAGCGGGCTTGTTTTCGGCGGCAGCACCGTCGGCTTCTTTATCGGGTGACTCCGCGCTTTCGCGCAAAGCGGCTTGCGCTTGCTCCTGCAAATAGCGGGCCTTGATCGCTTGCGGAGTTGCCGGCTGGCTGCCGGAGTCAGTCTGCGCGGATGACGGCTCCGCCTGCGCAAAGGAAACGCAGCCGACGCTGAGCGCCACAACTCCAGCAAGGACTGTGGCAATTCTGGCTTGCGACCGGCAGCGCGTCGGTGACATTAAAATCTCCGGCAGAGAGAGCTATGCGACCATTATGCCATCGACCCGCGCGAAACCGCCAAAGGTTTAACCCGCCGAAAAATACAGGGTAAAGCCCAGTGAATTGGAGTTACGTCGAGACGATTGCGATACCGTGCTCGTCAGCGAAAGCGACCATCTCTTCGAGGTCGACACACATTGTTTCGTTGGCTTCGATCGCCAGGCAGCCGCCTGGTTTCTTCGCGAGCATCGATTGCAGCGTATTCATGCCCACGGTCGGTATGTCGAAACGCTGATCCTGATTTGGTTTGGACACCTTGCACACGACCACCGGACCTTCAGCCATGACGACCGAGCGCTTGATGCACTCGTCGGTGCCCTCAATCGCTTCGATTGCCACCACCATCTGATCGCGCACCACAACGGTTTGACCGATATCGAGGCGCGCCACTTCCTTAGCGATGCGCATGCCGTACTGAATATCGGCATACTCAGCCGCTGTGGGCTGGCGTTTTGCGAGTTGTCCGACGTTCGGGAACAGCTCGCGCAAAAACTCGCTCTGCGTCAAAACCTTGACGCCGTGCTTCTCGGCGATGTCGCCCGCCAAAAAGTTGATGCTGTCGTCGCTGAAATCGTTGAGCTTGGATAGCTCCTGCAGCGCTTCCCAATCGAATTTGTGCAGGTTGCGCAACATCGCCATCTTCGGCACTTTGCCGACGAAGACGATGAAATTGACACCCTCGCCTTTCATCAGCTTGAGGTTGCGGCCGAGTTGTCCGGGCGCGATCTGAAACACCTTCTCGCAATGCGGCTGGATGCGCGCTTCGGCGAGCTGTGTCAGTGCGAAGGCGACCACGCTGTAGCCCTGCTCACGCGCAGACCGCGCCAGTATCGAGGGCAACTTGCCCTCGCCGGCGATGACGCCGAGGCGCTTTTGCGTTTGAGTTGAGGAACCAGCGGATGCCACAGTCGAACTCGTCATTCAGTCATCCTTGCGACAAAACGGCTTGCCAAGTTTATCATTGAGGTAAAGCTCTAGCCCGATTGTCGGTTTAACCCTGGATAGTTTCCTTGACATGGCTTCTCGAAGCGCATTAAACTGACTTAAGAACAGCCTCCGCTGGGCTGTACAGAGGATTTGGACATGAAACTGCTGCGCTCCGCTTATCTGGCGTCCCTTTTGTCGGCTGTGGCGCTTTGCGCGCCCGCGGCGCTGGCACAAAACGCCCAGCCTCAGAACCTGGGGCACTTCTATATGGCGCGCCAGCAGGTGCATATCATCGACGAAAGTCCGATGGTGACGCGCGAAACCCTGCCTGCCGGACAGGCCGGCAGCGGCAATCTGGGCGCGCAGCCGGGAGCGATGAATCGCCCCGTACCCTTACCCAGGGCGGGTTTCCAGGGATATTTCAAGCCTTCGGGCAGCAGTCCAGCCAGCAGTTTGCCTTCAACGGCTAACGGGGTGCCGGTTCCGGCGCCTGCGCCTCCGGGTGGACCGGGTGGCAAGAAGGCGAAAGCCGGCGCCATTAAGCCAAAGACCGCTTCAGCGGGCGGGACGAAACCCGCCGGCGCGGGCGGCAGTGCGGGCGGAGGCGGTCCGACGACTGCGAAAGCCTACAATCCTTATGGCGGATACGGCAGCGGACCGGCGGCCGGGACTGTGCAAGGAAACAGCAACACCGGCATGTCCACAAACCGCCAGGTCAAGGGCAGCATCATGAACTGGAAGCGGACGCGCGGTTTCTAAGCCGTTGAGTTCCGTCACCAAGGCATTAAAAAACGGCTCCGAAATCGAAAGCCGCTTCTTTAGATCATGATTAAGATACCTGCCCGGGAAGACTCGAACTTCCGACCTCATGGTTCGTAGCCATGCGCTCTATCCAACTGGGCTACGGGCAGATGAGTTAACCAATATAGCATATCGTTCGCGGCATTTCCGCCAACCTTGCCACGTTGAACGAGTATGAAGGAAGGGCTTAGAAACCGTTGTAGGCAATTGCTGGGGCAGTATCTACTTGGGGCACCCCTCCACGAATGCGCCAACACCGAATGTGGTGCACAATCCTGAGATGCAAACTATTCAACTACCGAGACGCTTTTTCGCTTGATACTGCAAGAAGGCCTCTTCACTGAAATCCAGGATTGCGGACCAATTCTTAGCGTCGTTCGGCACTACACCAAAGTCATTGATGAGGAGCCTGAGCATCGACTCAACCGAAGGGCGATTAACCGGAAAGCGTATATTGGACAATTTATCGGGAGCGGCTTCCGGAGTTGCAAGCGCTCCGTTGATCTGCAGATGGGCTGCCGGATGCAGAGGCTCGGGTTCAGCGCTGTAGTCGTACCTAAACACGAATTGCTTCGACATTCGTGCCTGATCCAATTGATACTGAAACGCAGATTGGCGAATCGACAATGGCTGCCCTTTGCCAAAGTCGAACGTCATGTAGAACTTCACGAAATTGCCGTTTGTCAGCCGAAGAACGCGCTCCCTGAGCCGAACGCCAATGACTGCGTGCCCGTTCTCTTCATAAACGCTGAGACTCTGTCCTTGCTGAAGGATAGTACAGGAGAATAGCTTTTGAAGGAGATCCGCGAAGTCGGTTGGTGTTCCCTTCTGGGATTCAAAAATTCGCTTTGCCAGTTCTTTGGTGTCTGCTAATGACACGGCTGCAGTATGGGATCGTCCGTCGGAATGAACTTCAGCCACAACAGGATATCACGCACAGCGTCATTGTCCTTACTCAACTGTCCGCTTTGAAGAGCCACAAGAAACGAATGAACATCCATATCGAACTCTTCTTTGACCGCATCTACGATGTCTGAACGAATGTCGTCGAGGTTTTGCTTTTTTACGTCCAGTACTGCCACAAGACACCTGCCAGAAGAGCTAACTCTACTATTGTATAACGTCTGTCAAGACGCGCCCCTGGTGGCATTTGTGCCACGCAATCTATTGACATGAAGTCCTACTTGCTCCGTCCGTTCCTTACGCAACACGTTCGACCGATGCGAGGTGGGTCATTTGCAACGCCGTCGAGCCGGTTTTCATGCGCTCATGGAAGGCAGTCGGTCAATTCTGTCGAGCACCGAATTCAGTCCGACAAAAATAATGACGATTTCGAAGTCTTTTGTCATAGATGTGGGTGCGGCACAAACTTGTATCCGCGATCAGGCGGAAACATGGTCCTGGACCGGGTAGCGATTTACGGCGCATTGTTGATGGAACTCTGGCATGAGCACAGAGAGATCAATGCTGAACAGGACGCAAAAGATCCGATATCTTTGACCGGTCAACATAAGGCTCCAGCGAAATCAAACCAAGTCCCCACGAAATCAACGGAACCATCAGAAACCACAGAGGAATCGCTACAGCAGCTGCGATTTTTATCGCTTCCTCGAATCAGCTGAATGCGCGACCACGAGAATTCGAAATTAGGGCCTGCTCCAATGCCCAGCATGACGCGGAACACAATCGCGATCAGCAACAGAAGCGAAATAAACGAAAGCGCGAACCACCACCACCCGTCCCTCATTCCGCGGGCCGTGGTGTCTCGGCTGTTGAGAGCTCGTTCATTCTTGATTTATTAAAGCATGCCTACTCAAAGGACTGAAATGCTAGCAGGACGCGCCGACAGCAGCCTAATCGGAGACGCGACAAATATTGCCGCGACCTACCGATCCGAGTGCCGCGCGGCAGAACAATTCCGCAGACGAAATTATCAAATCTGTTCTAGAAAAGTACTCCACGTGCAAGTCATACTCCGATACGGGACTCACCACGACGGTGTTCTACGATCTGATAGAGACTTTCGCATTTCGCACCTTTTTCAGCAGACCGAGCCTGTTCCGTTTTGACTGGCAAGACAACGGCTCAGCGCGGGAGAAACCCGAGGACTTCTCAACCGTTCGTTCGGACGGTGAGCAGACATATCTCGAACTTCCACGGACTGGTCGGTACCCCGAAACACTTTCTCTTGGGATGACTGCAGCCACAGCCCGTTCGGCAGGTGCAGCTGCAGTCGTGCCGAACCTACTTTCGCAAGATTTGGGATTTCGGCAGGGAATCGAATTGACCAGAGCGGAGCCGATCGAATCTGAGACAGTTGATGGCGTGGACTGTAAAATGCTGTCAGGATGGTCGTCCAACGATAAGATTAAGCTGTACATTTCATCGAAGGACTCGCAGATTGTCCGGTGGATTTTCGGAGAGAGTCGACGTTGCGATTCCGTCCGACACTTTCAAGTTCCCACATCGGTTCAACCACAATGATCAGGCTTAACGCATGGCACCTCCATCAGCAAAGGAACGGAGAGTATCAATCGGGAACGCGTCCCAGATATTGACGGGACCTCGTGTCAACACGAACCTTGTCTCCAACCACAATGTGAAACGGCACGCTGATTGTTGCACCGGTGGTTAGCACTGCTTGCTTGCCGCCACCAGAATTGGTATCACCTCGCTCATCCGGCGCTGTCTCCGCGACTCTGAGTTCGACCACGTTTGGCAATTGCGCACGGATGATAGCGTCGCCAAACTTGGGCACCTCGATCCCTTCTAAGTTCTCTTGCAGCAAGTCTGCGTTGGCGCCGAATTGCTCCTGCGCTATCTCAATCGACTCGGTGCCATCGTGGTTCATCAAGATGCAGTTGTCGCGGTCGCGGTAAACGAACCGCATTTCATATCGCTCGATGGTCGCCCGCGCGACCTTTTCGCCGGCGCGGAAGTTCACCTTGAGCACGTCGCCTGATTCGACGCCCTTCAACTTGGTCTGGACGAACGCAGAGCCCTTGCCCGGTTTCACGTGCACCGCTTCTATTCAGCCATATAGTGGACAAGAGGTCAAAATCAGGCAACTTGGCTCTCGGCAACGGTTTACAGATGACAAATCAGACCGGAATTTCATCGACAAAGCTTGCTTGTGGCAATTTCAGCGCTTCTGCCCAATGCGGTGGCTGCAGACTCAATCAGAGTAGATACGGAGAGCGGCTCGGTCCCGCTATTCCGGGGCCAGCTTCGCCCACGATCGCTCAAATAGCTCCTTCCATGGATGCATCGACGGAAACTGGAGAAGCACTGCGTGACTGGTTTCCCGAATCCTGACGCCGACTTTGAGCAATCTATTGCGAACGGTCTCAAGCGTTTCGAATCCCATACCCGCTGCTTTTCGAATGGTCCAGAGCAGCGTATACGCGAACGTGTGCAGCAGCAGGCGAAACTGGTTCGCATTGAATTCCTGGCAGCTGGTGCGCCCCGACTTCAGATACAACTTCAGATCCTTGATCCAGTTTTCGCATCGAGCTCGCATGCAATAACGCTCGTAGACCTTCCGAGCCGAACGCAGTGTCGAGTTGGTAACCACGAAACGCACCTCGGGACCGGTGTTCGTGTAAGTTACCCTGGCTACGATTCTGCGTTCGTGACTCCATCCTCTGGCTGAATATCTGAATTCGCGGAATTTTCGAATCTCCAACTCTTGCTCGAAATGCTCCTGCATTCGCCCTTCTTCCTTGCTGGAAAACCGCAGCCGTTCTTCCTTCTGGCGCCATCTCCGCCGCACTTCCTTCTTGCACATTTTTCCATGCCGTAGTGTCACGGGCGGCTGCCCGGTTAGTTCTTCGAAGAGTCTCTTGCACTCCACTACGAGTTCCTTCGTGTGGTACTCCACAGATGCGTTGGGTCTCAATGAAATGTAGTAGGTGACGTTATTTGCCTCGCAGTATTCGTACAGCTCCGGAAGCGCAAATGCGGAGTCTGCCTTGAATTCAATCTGAACTTCCGGCCACGAAAGGCGCAGATTGTGAACCACCATCTTCAGCATCCTGAGCGCTCCTTCGCCGGGAGCAGCATTGCCCGGTCTCAACAATGCTGCCAGCGGGAAACCCTCGTCAGTAAAGATGAACAGCGGCACGTAGCAATCTGTTTTGTAAAACCCATTGTAAAAAGTCAGCTGTTGGTATCCGTAGGTCTCATCGCAAGTAGTGTCCAAATCCAGCTTTACGACCTTCGGTGGCTTTTTGTGTTTTCGCACAAAGACGTGAACAAGCAGTTCGTGCAACGCCTTTAGCGCTGTGCTGTCTACGCTGTTCTCAAAGCGAGACAGCGTAGGCTGCGACGCCAGCGGCGATTCGGAAGGGAGTTTCCCTACCGCTAGCTTGTGCATTGGATCGAAACGCAGCACGGCCGCATCGTTGCAGTCCTCTGCACCTGTGCAAAGGCCAACCAACCGCTGCAGAAATAGAGCTTGCAGTGAATGTTTTACTGCGCTTCCTTGACGCCAGTCCGTTAGGCACAAAACTGCCATTTCCGTTAGCTCCAGCTCCCTGTCCGCCTTTCGTACGAGCAAGCTGCCACCATCGCTGGAAATCAGCCCCCCATCGAACTTTGCTTCGATGCGCTTGCCAAGCCGCATGGTTAGCGAATTCTCGCTTGGTTTTTCTTCCGAGCTCGGTTTAAACTGTTCCATCCAAAAGGCCTCGTCGTTTCTCAAGTTCTGTTGTCTCATAAACACAGATTCTGAGCCAACTGACAGGGCTTTTTGGCATGCCCGAAAATTACTTCAATATCAGGCTTCGTGAATTATTCCGGTGCATGGATTCTACTATCTGCCAGATTCGACCACGATACTCAATGGTCAACCCAGGACGAAATTCGTTACTGGAAATCATCTCTCATCCCTCATGCTGTGTCGGCAGAGGGGCGCGCGAGAGCGAGCGCTCTTCTATCCCCCAGTCGACGAGTGTCTGAAATGCTGTGGCGCAGCCATGTCGGGAGGGCGCAGCGGCCGGACGGAACTAGATTGAATCGGGAAGGCAGTTAGCATTCGCTGAAGTCGACCGCTGGGAGACATTCCAATCATGCCACACGCTCCCAAGTCGGTCCAGCGGGCAAGTCTATAATGGGAACATGCCAGATTCCGACGATCAAGATGAACTCAAGAGACGACGGCTAGCCAGGTCCAGCGCCCCAGCCAGCGGTGGCGCGCCGCATCGTCGAAGAAAACGAAGCGAATCGTTCCCGAAAAAATTGCCACTGCCAAACACAGTTTACGAGAGGCTGCGCCAACTCACCCATGTCGCTTCGAACAAGACAAGCAAATGACAAAAGCGCAATTCATTCTCGGGAGTATGTTTCTGTTTTGCTTGACCGCAACTCATGCGGCGGCAAAGCATGCGCCCGAACCAACCAAGGGTCAAGCCGTCCCGTCTCAAACGCAATCGGCGCGCGCGTGGATCGATTGTGAATTGGACCGATTGGAACTAATCGTTGCACAGTTCCACCGTTTGCATGAAACCCCGCCCAGGGACAGACCAACAAATCAGTGCGATATGTATTCGCTTGCGGAGTTTGCAGGATCCGGTCAGGAAGTCAGCCAACTCATAGAGATGCTGGAGAAATATCCGAAGACGGAAATCCAAAAGATGCGGCTCCAAAGCATCACAGGAAAGCTTGAGCAAGATCCTCTTTGGCTAAAGTATCAAGAAGAAGCTTCCCTAAAAGCTCAACAAGCGGAAATGATCAAAAATGCTCCGTCAGCGCAGGAAATTCATGATTTCCTGAACGCGCCTTGGAGTCCTCCGGCACCCGATGTGCCGTCAACAACGCGGCAAAAGCAAGGTTCAGCCCCCAGGAAGAATCCAATCAAACTTAAATAACCCCGCAGGCTGACTCACTCAGTGCCGCAAGATGATCGGTCTCTTGCACGAGCCTCAGCGCGAACCAGTTCCCAATTGCCCGACAAAAGCTCAGGGTGACAGCGAACGCAAACCAGACCGTCATCCTGGTTGTGAATATGTTCCACCCTGCAAGTGGTGGCGTCTTTGTGGCTATAGAGATTCTGCGGCACCAATTGGTGCAGTAGCCCAAAGCAAAGCAATGTGCATAACGCGACGAATATCTGGAGATGAATTCTCGGAAAAACTGGCATGTTTCAAGAATAAGCGTCTCATCGCAATCTGAAAAGTGTGATCGCCGCACGAAAAGCGCTCAGGAGTATTTTGATTTCCGGTGCGTTCGGTCCCGCTTCAGGCTGGCATCCGCGATAAGCGAACTAGCTTGCCCGTAAAACCCTGACAGAATGTCACAGTTGGGATTCAATAAAGCTGACAGCATCCGGAAAGCTGCTGACTATTCTGCAAGTCTGATCGTCGAACAGTTTTCGAAGATCTGCGTCGAAGAACACTTTCTTGTCGCGCGGGGACGTCGTTGTTGGTGAAGGGGGAAATCCAGCAGAAGTGACGCAACAATAATTGAATCCAAAGGTTTCAGACCAAATCGCTTCTGCAAGTCCAAGCTACTACGCGTCACTTCAGCCGTCAGGGGAATAACATGTGCCGCCCGCGCTATGGTGTCTAACGCGTATAATGGCCGATGCTCGCGCGCAGTGCAAAACGGTCCTCAGTATATCCCTTGGGCTTACGATCGTCAGGATAACTCGCCCTGCGATATCCTTCACTCCCGCATCCTATATCGACCGAACGCAGGCATGGATCTAAACGACCGCTACGCATCTTATGATTATATGCACCTAACTGATTTGCCATCTAACCGCGACACTTTCATGATCACCCACTACCGTTCCTCCTCAATCGTCAAGGAAGCAACGCCGACTCTCACATAGGGTTGCGCTGCTGATATGGCAGGGCGACTCGATAGAGCGTGTTAGGCGAAGGCTCATACTTCGCGAGAATCCTATCGACCCCACCGCTATTGATCAGTTGCGTCAGCGCCGTGTCGAGCATGTTCTTGAACTCCATCTGGTTTCGCCGGAAGATCCAGCAATTCGGAAACACGCGTACCGGCGCGCCGACGCGTTCGACCGCGCCCGGATTGTTTCTCATAAAGATGGCAGCATCAGCAGGTTCGGTGAACGTGATATCGGCTTTGCCTGTTGAGACGGTCAACAACAGCTGTCCGAAGTCGCTCATCTGCGGGAGCGAAACGCGTTTCACATTGGGGTAGTCTTCCTGCGCGATTATCTCGGCGGTAGCACCGTCGATGGAGGCAATCGACATCTTCGGCGAATTCAATTCGTGCAAGTCGGAACTGAATTTCTTGCTGCCCACCTTCGCGTAAGCGCAGACCGGACTGTAGTACAGGGGAGCGCTGAAATCGATGATGCGCGCTCTATCGGACGTCGCCCAGACCGGAGTGGCGATGATGTCGCAGCGGTCGGTTTGCAGCCCCTCGATCATGGTGCCCCAGCCGACTTCCTCTGTCCACTCGACTTTCAACCCGAGATTCTTCGCCACCGCCTCGAGTGTGTCCACACCGATTCCGTAGAGTTTGCCGGTGTTGGGATCCTTCATGCATCCAGGATTGTAGAGTCCATATCCGCAGCGAATGCTGCCTCGCTTCATGACGCGCTCGTAGACGGAGTTCCCTTTATCGGTTGTTGTGGCTACCGGTGCACCACTGGAGGAGCACGCACCGAGAAAGCATGATACCGCCAGCGCAACCAGAACGCTTGTCGCCGGCGAATATCTAAGCGCCGCCAAGCTGTTCACCTACTTACCAACGCCGGCACCGGCAGCCGCTTGCCGCGCGGCGGCGGGCGGAACCTGATAAGGCAGCGCATCTCTATACAAAGTATTCGGCGCCGGTTCGTACTTGCGAATCACTTTGTCGACCGCACCACTATTGATCAACTGATCGAGCGCGGTGTCGAGCATGTTCTTGAACTCCATCTGGTTTCGTTTGAACATCCAGCAGTTAGGAAACACTCTGATCGGCCGCTCCGTCTTCAAAATCTCCACGGCGCCCGGATTGTGCTCGATGTATGCGGCGGCAGCGGAGGGTTCCATGAATGTGACATCAGCCTTACCGGTAGAAACAGTGAGTAGCAACTGCGAGATATCACTGAGCTGGGTGAGCGAAACTTTCTTCGCATCAGGATAGTCCTCCCTGGCGATGATCTCCGCTGTCTCACCATCTACGGTGGCAATGGAACACTTGGGCGAGTTCATCTGATCCAAGTGTTGCCCGGAGAGCTGCTTGTTTCCTTTTTTCACATAAGCAAAGATCGGACTGTAAAAGAGAGACTTGCTGAAGTCGACCAGCCGGGCGCGGTTGGCATTCGTCCAGACAGGCGTGGCAATCATGTCGTACCGGTTGGTCTCCAGCCCCTCGATCATCGATCCCCAGCCAACTTCCTCCGTCCACTCGACCTTCAATCCGAGATTCTTTGCCACCATCTCCAGTGTGTCGATTCCGACGCCAGAGAGTTTGCCGGTATTGGGATCCTTCAAACATCCCGGTGTGTAGACCACGTAACCGCAACGAATCTTGCCGGACTGCATGACCCGGTCATACACCGATTGCTCGCTCTTCACCGTTTGCACCGAACCGCCCGAACTGCATCCGGTCAATCCGACGGCAACAGACGTAGCGATCACCGCCAGCGAAAGCGTGATTTGAAGAAACTTCGACGGATGCATCCCAATGCCTCGCTTGTCAGGTAGCAGATTCGATCAGGGACAGGAACGAGCGGATTCGCTCGTGTTTCGGAGAGGTCAGAACTTCTTTCCCGCCAGATTCTACTACACGTCCGGCTTCCACAAAGATAATGCGGTCGGCAGCTTCCTGTGCGAAGTTGAGGAGGTGCGTTACGGTGAGGATTCCGATTCCCTTCTTTGCCAGGTCTTTCAGGTGGTTGAGAATTACGGCAACCTGTTCAACGTCCAGCGACGAAGTCACTTCATCCAGCAAGATGTATTCCGGCTCCAGCAGAAGCGCTCTCGCCAGGGCTGCGCGCTGACGCTGCCCCATAGACGCTTCGTTCGGAAAGCGGTGCACGAACTTCTCCATTTGGAAGAGACCGATCAGTTCGTCGAGCTTGGCTTTGTTTGGTTCCGCACCTCTTGCGGAAAGGGGCAACGTCATGTTTTGCAGCAGTGTCAAATGCGGCCAGAGAAACAACTGCTGAAACACGACAGTCAGCCGCGGCCACGGCGGCTTGATCATTCTAGGATCTTTGATCGGAAACTGATAATTGACGTCGTCGACTGACACAACACCCGCATCGGGTAGTTCCAATAATGACAGCAACTTGAGCAAAGTTGTTTTACCGGAGCCGCTCGGACCGATGATCACGGAGATTTCTCCGGGTGCAAGTTCGATATCGACATTGTCGATAATCTTGTTCGTCCCGTAGGATTTGCTAAGTCCGACTCCTTTCAGCATGCGGTTCCTTCGGCTACCTCTCGGAGAAGTCGCGGGTGTATCGCGCTTTCAGCCACAGGGCCAGCCCATTGATGGGAAGGCAGATGGCGAGAAACAGAATGCCGAGCGCGGTGTATATCTCAACCGGCTTGTAAATCTGCGAATTGATTTGCTGCGCGACTCTGAAAATCTCGTTCACGGAAATGAGGCTGGCGAACAGCGTTGCCTGCAGCATGTTGACCTGGATCATCATCAAAACCGGAATCGTCTGGCGCAAAATAATCGGTAGTTGGATGTACACCAGAATCTGCGACTGATTCATTCCGCAGACCTGCGCTGCGACGACATACTGCTTAGGGAAATCGATCAGGACACCACGCACCACATCCGCCACCGCGAACACGTTGATGATTGCCAGCGTTGCCACCGCCGTGTAAAACGGATCGACCACGACTCCAAGCATGCCTTGCAGCGGATAATGCAACCAGAAAAGAAACACAAGTATCGGCATTCCGGAGAGCACGAATGAAAAGACGCGACTGGGAATGCCGATTCCCCAGCGCCACTTCGCGCCCAGCGCGCCAATCACGGCGCCCAGAGTCAACCCGATGAACCAGATGATGAATGTGAGGCGAAACGTGGTCAGCAAGCCATCCGAGAACGCCTGCTGATACTTGATCAAGATATCAAGGACGGTCATCTCTAACCAGCCACTCGCGCAACGAGCCTAGTATAACAGCGTCGGTGGGCGTCAGCCACACACGCTGAATCCGCGTTTTCCATCTAACTCGGTCCATTCAAACTTATCTGGCTGAGTTCCCTCGACAATTGCTTGCGCAAGTAGTTCGCGCGCCTTCGTCTCATCGCAGTCTTCGGGAACTTTGATGTACTGCAGTTTCGCGCGCGCGATCTGAATCTTGAAGTCATACCTGTAGTCGTACTCGCCAAAGTAACTTAGCGCAATTTTTCCAGTCCAGTTGATTGCATACTCAGCAAAACCAAATTTCTCGGTGAAGGTTATTGCGTGGTCTGCGACAGAGTCATGTCCCAGCAGATACACGTGAAACGCAGGCGGACCCTCCATCCCATATTCATCGCCGTCATCATCTTCCTCTACGTCTTCAGGATCGTAATTCGGAGGAAGCGTGTTCGCTCGAAGCGTCAGTCCCTGTAGTCCTTCAAGGTGGAGCTTTTCTTCTCCGTCGAGTCGGATGCCCGAATTATCGCCCCAGTAAGTCGATGACAGAGTGCACTTGTGGTAATTCCCCCACACGATTTTTGCCTTCCAATCCCTTGTCGAATCGTATTCGCGGTACGAGGAGTCTTCTTCACTGTCGTCTTCGTCGCTGTCTTCTTCGTCCTCGTCGTCCTCATCCTCGTCGTCTGCGCCGTATTCTTCCGACTCCAGATGAAAGTCAAAGAACAAGCCGTCCGAATCGAGCCTTGCAGTCCACTCGAACTTCGCAATTCCGTGTCCGCCAGGATAAGGGTTGCCTGCGAAATGAACTCGACTCTTTGACACGTCCGCTGCCATAAAGAACAATCTCGTGCTTGAAGTATGAGCCAGGGAAGAGATCCCTCCTCCCGCAACCTGCTGCCAGCCTGGTTTTGAATAATAGCCGTTTTCACTGGGTTTCTCAAGAGATTTCTCTAGCGGTGCTGTAGGCGTAGAGAGAGAGGAGAAGGGAGGCATCACTCCGATGCCTCCCTTCTCCTCGGTTCACAAAACTCGTGATCTATTTTTCTTTTCAGTGGCGTTGAAACAACGTGCTCGCATATTAAGTGCCAATGCGTGCAGTTTGAATGAGGAGAACCTGGAGTATTTATGGAGTGTTCGTCAGAATGATCGACGTACTTTTGTCACCGACTACCGTTCGAGGTGATTGGGCTCGGCACCGCCACCAGTGCGGCAGTTCCTGCCCATCCTTCAGCAGTTGAAGTGGGTCTACTGCATCCGGAATGCCACTGGGTTTCCTGGTTCTTGTTTCTCGGGGCGTGATTCTACTTCATTCATGGTTATTCTCACTGTAGTGAAGTGGGTGGACGGAAAAAACTAACGTGCTCGCATATTACGTGCCGATGCGTGCAGTTTGAATGAGGAGAACCTGCGGGTATTTATGGAGTGTTCGTCAGATTGATCGACGTACTTTTGTTGTCACCGACTACCGATTGTCCAGAGACATCATGAAGCCCTTCTTGCCGCTGCTAGCCTCTACGCAGCTTTGTTTCAACTGCGCAGGAATCAGCAATGCGATACCAATCTGCGTGACTGACCGAATCGTTTTGCACCATAGATTCAGTTGTCTGATGCGGACGAAAACTTTATCGCCATCAATATGGTGGAACGCAAATCGAGTAGATGTCGCCAGTCAGCGCAAATTGACCAGGTGATCTGGGCACGCCTGAAACTGCGAATTCTCAAGCCGCTTGAGTAGGTCGGCAAGAGTGGCGGGGTGCGCCTTAGTTCCGATAGCCTTCTTGATCACCGAATCGGCGCTCAACGCCTGAAGCAAGTCGGACTCAGGAAATATCTCTGTGAGAGAAACGGGCTGCAACGGCTTGCGCACATCCACTGTGGCAAACCGGGCGTGCGTCTCGGGATGCGGCATCGAAGGCCATTCTTCTTCGGTGTCTTCTTCGAAAGAAACATACGGCCCGACCACGGACAGCAATTTGATGTCTACGTTTCGTTCGAATCCAGCCTGCGGCGACTTAGCTTGTGACTGCTTGAACTGTTTGCGTTCACTCTCAACGAGCGAGAAAACTTTCTTTCCCTGCGCGTCGAAAAATTTGAGGTCCTGGTCTGTCCAGCGGATGGTCGTCCCATTTGCGGAACCGCTCCAATAGCTGGTTTCGCCTGCCTTGGCGGTAGCGGGCACAACAGAGAAAAAGCACGCGTACGCAAGCGCAGAGTGCACCAACGCAGAGATTGTAAAGCGAGTCATGGTTTTGTTCATGCCGGTTAGTATAGCTGCCGCGCGACATTTCATGGCTGGCTGTATTGTGTCGACTGGCGATGGTGCGTAATTCCGTACTGACGCCGCGCCGCATAAGTGCAAGACTGACTTTGCCCGCCCCCTGCTGATTACCACCCCAGCGACATGAGCACAGAGCGCCTCTCTGAGTCGAGCGACAGTGCCGAGCACCCACAGCCCTTCAATCCACCTGTGGAAGCCGGACTGATAATCGACACACCCGCACAACAAAATTACCATGCGATGAACGACAGCCGAATTCGTGGTACGTCGTCCCTTCTCTCTGAAATCGATGGCGGCGGCAGCGCACCTCAGTTCATCGACAGTTCGCGCCGAGTCAAGGTCGATGTTCCTGGAGAAACACTCCGTGATGAGAACGGCGCGCCAATCAGGACGATACCGTACACGGTGCAGAAGGGGCAGACGCTCTGGTCAATCAGCGCTGAGCATCAAACAGACGACGTCACCAAACCAACACCGCAAGAGATAGATGAAGGCATCGGAGACATTGTTTACGCCAATCCTGAACTGAATCCAGACGCACCGCTTAAGGAAGGGCAGCAGATCCAGATACCCGAGCGAATTCGGACCGGTTTCAGACCGGAGGGTCGCCACATAGACAGCGCCCCCACAGCAATGGTGCTGGATACATTTGACGGCACCGGATCCGACCACGGCGTCGTCGATACCAGTCATGGCGGTTTCCTCTCGACGGCTTTCAACAGCATGGGCTTCAACATCGTGCGCGCCAATCTTCCCGAGATTGGTCCGATGCGACACACCATGCAGGGCGATTTCACAGAACCGATGACCCGCGCAGCCGACTACATCGAAGCCAATCGCGAACAGTTTCCTCCCGACAGTTTCTTGAATACATCCTTCGGCAACTCGGTCCAGAGAGACGAGCAGGGCAACCCAATCAAAGGTTCGGGCGACCTGACCTGGGCAGCACTCTCCAAAATGGTCAGCATGGACATCAATCCAGACAACGTCAAAGAATCGATAGACGAAATCCTGAAGCGACTGGGCAACATTTCTGAGGGACGCAATCCGGTCTCCGGACAGCCCGACGCCACAATCAGTGCTCGCGACCAGCAAATCGCAGGCGCTGCGATTCGCTGCAACCAGCAAATTGAGCGCATTCAATCGATGGGAGTTGAAGTCATTCACTCGGCGGGCAATGATGGAGCGGACCGCATTGACATCAACTTCCTGCGGGCCACAGTCTTGCGCGCGGAAGCTCCGCACGGACCGGACGCACTCAATTTCTCTGCAATCGGTGACCACACAAAGCCTGGTGCCGGCGTGCTGCCCGTGTTCCAGGTGGACGACAAAACCGTAGTCGCTGAGGTGAACGGAACTCTCGTACGAATGCCAATCGACCCCGATGTGGTTTACGACAAACGAGATCACCGCATCGACTACGACGCAATGCAGCGCGGCGACCAGCGCAACGTCTTTCCGCTGGCAGACGAGCAGCATCCGGAAAAGTTCGATCTGGAGGCATTCAAGCGCGGATACGAGCAGCGGGATGAGAATGTCGGCAACATGGTCGATTCATTTACCGGCACATCCTTTTCGCCGATATCTTATGTAGCGCGCACGCGGCACATTGCTCGTCCACTGAAGCCTTAGCCGATACAAAACCGGCACCACTCACTTCTTCTGGCTTGCCCGCTCACGCAGGATTACCCTTTTGCGTATGGGCGGCATCCATTCCTTGATTGCATCCTGGAATGAATATGCATCGGATTCCGGATCAGGCTGCGACTTGATCGCAGTCATGATTTTTTGCTGCAGCGCTGCATCCAATGCCGGGTATCCATCGAGGAACAGATCGCGAAAACCCATGCCCGAGTAAAGCCGACCAGCACCGACAAGTTGAATCGCACTCGCCGCATCGGATTTCACAAAAGCCAGGATTGCCTCTGGTTTGTATTCGATCAATAACTCCTGCGGGAAAGTGCGATAGACACCCGCATCAGGATGCTCAATCGAGCCGGCCCACTTCAGAAGCGCTCCGATTTGTGCCGGCTCGCTCGGATACTCTTTTGCTAACGCAGCTATCGCCCGTGCATGCCTGTTTCTGTAGGGTATTTGCATATAGCTCTTCGACATGTCGTCGAGTGAAAAACTCACGCTGCGTTCCTCAGCCGCAACGCGCAGCGGACCCAGGAAATTTCTCAGCGACAGAGGCATCGTCGCAACAAACTGGTCCAAGCGCAACTGCTGCGACTCAAGCGAATTGAATTTAGCTTGCGCCTTAGCACGTTCCATCTCCTGCTGCGGACCAGTCGCACCTTTTGTTGCGAGCCACGTGATGAATTCTTTTGGTTGCTGCAGCCAGGCATCGTCGGCCCAGGCATCCCACCGCAGTTCAACACCATGATGGATCGCGATCAAGACTTTCTGATTATCTTTGCAAATGAACTCCAAAGTTGGACCACCGTAACAGGCATCATGCCCAAAGGATCTCGGGTCGGTGATGATCACAAGGTACTTCTTCAGTTCGTCGACCGATTGCGGATCTTTCTCGGAATCAAACAGCACTTTATCGCCAAGAAGCTTTCCACTCGCGGTGCCGGCATCGATTATGCGAAAGCTTCTCACTCTCGTGAGCAAGTCATTTAACGACTGTTGTGAGGGATGCGGCTTCGTTGGAGATTTTGATGACTTCAGGTAGTTCGCCGTGTCGACATCGGTGACACGCAGCACACCGTTCTTTTGAACACTCACGTCCCACTGTCCACTGCCGCTCTCACTGTCGGCAGCTTCCGCGCTCGCAGCAAAGCCGATGAAGGCAAACACAGAAAAGCCTGTTATTAAGCAGAAAGCAAGTTGTTTCATGTCGCCTCAACCACTCCACTCAATTGCTCGTTCTAGCCGGAACTTAGATTGCCTGTCAAACATTGCAGCCGAATTGCAAACGCGGCGTTACAAGCAATGACGTTCGTCACGACACGGCCACCACGCCAGCGATCAGCAGAACCGACAAAGTCACGCACGTGACGAACCACAGAAGGACGAGCCACCATCGGCTTTTCTGCAATTGCTTATGTTTCTCCAGCAGCATCAAACTTACAGAAAGCACCAATCCAATCACGCCTGGTCCTAGAAGCACGAATCGATTTGTGAGATCGGTTTGTGGGTTTCCGGTCGCATAAAAGGACGCTATGAATGCCAGAACGATCGGATGCCGCGCGGTGTAGCACGCTAAGGCAAGTGCCACAAGACAAGGCACTAAAACCGAGCCCCTCAACAACATGCACGAAAGCCTTGCATATCCCGTCTACGAGTCTGTTTCAGCGACTCGCGGATTGTAACACCGGCGCTACTGTGCAAATCCACGGTTGCTGACCGTGCGGGCACACCTTCGTCTTAATCTTCTAATGGGGAACAATAGAGATCCACCCCCATTTATCACCTAAACCGCCAGGATCTACCAATGGAAGGCAAAGACGGCTCGAAACGGCAGTCGGACGGTGCACCCGAGGACGCCGACGAGAACGAAGAAGTCGACAACGCAGATGGCGCCAACGAAGGCGATCCGCTGAAAGCCAAGCCGGCGCCGGGTCCGGGCGCACGAGGAGGCGACGCCCCGCCGGCAGGCGACAAGGCTGCCCCCAAAGACAAGTCGACTCTGGAAGAAGTAGTCGAGTCTCCCGTCACCTGGTTGACGGCGGCGGCACTGGCAGCCTGGACGGCTTATAAAGCAAAACAAGCCTGGTCGGGCAAACCGGTCGAGAAAGCAGACACCAGCACTCGCCCGCCAGACAGTCCTACCGGCGACAAGTTTGCGCGGGGCAATCAGTTTCGTCGCGACGGCAGAGACCTGCAAGTCGTCGCAGAGCAGAACGGATTAATAATCGCATTCGATAAGCGCGGCGGCGGCGAGGACCGTATCGACCAGTTCGGATTTGTCGAACGCGCCATGGACAAGGTCACCGTGGAGTATGGCGGCAAGACCTACGAGCTATATCGCTACAAAGACGGCTCCGATCCAAAGCTCTATGAGTTGCTGGAAGGCGGCAAGCACATCCAGCCGGTCAACAGCCTCAAAGCCTACACGCGCGACCAACTGGAACGCGGCGAACCGAAGCCGCCTACCGAAAAAGAATTGCTCGATATACGGCGCGCGCAGGCAGCCGAAGAAGCAAAGGCAGAACGCCGCCTTGCCGAAAAAGAAGCTCGCACACCGATGCGCGACATGCCACTGCCGTCGCTTGCAAAGCCTGAGATCGCTCAGAAGTTTGCTGAGAAACTATCAGCGATTCCTCCGCTGCCGGCAGACAAGAAGGCTCTGCTCGACCAGTTCATGAAGGACCATGCCACGTGGCTGGAAAAAGGTCCGGAGCTGACGATTGCCATCTCCGATGCACTGCAGTTACGCGATCCGCAAAACTTTGACTGGAAAGACCAGAAAAAGATCGCCGAGCTTTTGAAAGACCATCCGGATTTGCTGGCTGCGAGCAAAGAATATTGGGCGACCGAAGCGCGCATGCACAAGGCTTTCGGCGAACTGGCTCCGACACTGGATGCACAGCACAAGGCAATCGAAAAGGCGATCAACGAAGTGTTGACTTCCAAGGAAGTCGGTTTGCCACCACTCAAAGTCAGACTCGAGATGGAAGTGCACGATGCGCGAGCCGCCTATTATCCAGG
>JAXLXI010000021.1:0-80154 GCA_046328035.1 Candidatus Obscuribacterales bacterium
ACTTCCTGCCTTCGGTTTTTGTGAATTGCGAAGTATGCAAAGGCGCTCGGTACAACCGGGAAACGCTGGAAGTTAAGTTCAAGGGCAAGTCGATTTCAGATGTTTTGAACATGACCGTCGAAGAAGGACTGGAGTTTTTCGCCAATATTCCAAAAGCTGTGGCGAAGCTCGCCACTATGCATGAGGTCGGTTTGGACTACATCAAACTGGGACAGCCGGCGACCACCTTGTCCGGCGGTGAAGCGCAACGAGTCAAGCTTGCCGAGCAGTTATCGCGAAGATCCACCGGCAAAACCGTTTACATCCTCGATGAACCGACAACCGGTCTTTCATTCGCCGACGTCGACAAGCTGCTGGTCGTGCTCAACAAGCTTGTCGAAACCGGCAACACCGTTTTGATCATCGAGCACAATCTCGATGTGGTGAAACAAGCTGATTGGCTAATCGACCTGGGTCCAGAAGGCGGCGACCGCGGCGGACACATCGTCGGTAAAGGCACGCCTGAGCACATTGCCGGCTTGCCCGAATCGCACACCGGGCATTTCCTGAAAACGGTATTGCATGCGCATATGACTGGCACTTCGACTCCCAGCTGAAACTTGCAGTCCCGTCTACACGCGAAAAACTTCTGTTTCTCGCGTGCGTCTGCGAGCCTGCGCGAGTGACCGCCCTCGCTGATTAGAGGTAACTAATGTTGAGTTAGAGGGTTGTGAATCGCTCAGTTGTTGTGGCGTTTCCGATAACATGACAGCTGCAGGCGTTGGCTTGCCATGACCTCCCGTCCCGGATAGAAGCTGTGTCAGATAACGACCGAGAACAGAAGCCCGGAACCACCACTGAGGCAGACAACCTGCAACCGGTTTATGACAGTCTGCGCAAACGCGGGCATCGCATCACAACACAACGCGAAACGATTTTGCAGATCTTTCGTGAACAGCCTGACGGCACGCACCTTTCCGCTGAAGAGCTCTATCAAAAACTTTTGGAGCGCGGCTCCAACGTCAGCCTGGCAACGACCTATCGGACACTGAAGCTGCTGTCCACACTTGGTCTCCTGCGCGAGCTCGATTTTGCCGAAGGGCACAAACACTACGAGCTGAAGCAGGACAAAGAACCGCATCAGCACATAATCTGCATCGGATGTAATACTGCCATCGAATTCGAAGACCACTTCCTCGAGGAAGCCGGGCAGAAAATCGGCGCACGCTATAACTTCGATGTCATTGATGCCCAGTTCAAAATCTTTGGAATGTGTCCTCAATGCAAGCAAAACAAACACTCGCCGAAGCGAAAGATGGACAAAATCTGACCGTTGTTGCCTTCGATAATGACGAAGTCGTAGTCCAGGCGCTGCGCTTCGGCATCGACGAAGGCAGCCAGATTCGTGTCCAGAAAAACATCCCAGGCGGTCCAGTAGTTATCAGCAAGCATCACCTGGAAATTGCCATCGGCCGCGAAATCGCGCGTGCTATCGTAGTTTCAGTGGCTACACCCGAATAACCAATTGGTAATTGGTCAGACGCAACCGACCAAGAGCATTCAACCAGCAGCAATGTCTTACGAATATCTCAAATGCCCGGAATGCGCATGCCCGCTGGATCCTCCTTCGGGATATACGGCACGCGTCGCATGCCCACGCTGTAATACCTGGGTAGAAGTCGATTCTCAGTGCTCCAGCAACTGTTTCAGTTGTCAGAAATCGCCAAAAGCCAGTACTGCGCACTCTTGCGCTACCACTGTCACCTTCGAGGAATCTGGGAAAGGCTGCACGACAACCGGGTCCGGGTCTTCAACCACTTTGCATAAACAAGCAAAAATGGGCTGGCTATCGCGCTTTCAGCGAATTCTGGGTAAGATTAGAACAGAAGAGAAAACAATCCAGGATCTGAAGTAAATATCACCAAGAAATGCGTTTTAGTAGTGGCTTGGATGAGGTATTAAGCAGAAGGATGATTTCAGGGTTGTCGCTCGACTTGCGGCGCCGCTGATGAACAATGGGAGCCCGATGAACGAATGCCACCGCTAAACCCCTGGAAAGTAACCGGGTATAAGCCAGGCCAGAACGTGGTCTGCAAGATTGTCGCGCCGGAAATGGGCGGTTATGCGGTCACCATCCCCAAAGACAACCTGCCAGGATTTTTGCCAACCGACCAGAAACTGAAAGTGGGAGAAGAAGTTCTCGCTCAGTTCGTCTGCGTGAACGGCAACCGCGTCCTGCTCCAGCCCAAGATGTCCGCCAGTTCTCTCAACGCTCGCGACTACAAGCCTGGTGCCCAGCCCGCCATAAGCTGGGAACAGCAGCTCAACGATCCCGCGGCTCAACAGCAGATTCCCGGCAATCCAGCCACCGCCCCCACATCCGCTTCCTCCGCTTCGGAAGCGGCTTTCAACGTCTGGGCCCAGAATGACAAGCCAAAGTTCAGGCTGAGACGCGCCATCGACCTGATTCTGCCGGCGGTGAACGGCGAAATGCCGAGCAAGTTCAAAATTGGAGATGCCGATCTGGAGTGGCTTCTTACCGACCTGGAAGGCGGCATGCGCACCGGCTGCGTCAAGGCGTTCTCGGAAGAGAAAAAGTCGCGCGCTGCAGTATTGCTATATAGAGGCCGCGCAGTCGGCTGCATCTACGGCTGCAAGACTATGACCGAGCCTCAACCAACCGAACCATCGCTTTCCATGATGCTGGCAGACATGAAACTGCCAAACACCGAAGTGCTGATTTATGACCTGCCCGAAGAAGTAACACTGGCAATGTCAGCCCTATTTTTGGGCTACCCGGTGGAACGCAAAGACACGCTGGACGCTCGCTCCTACCTCGACTATATCGTCGACTGGCTGCACGGCAAACAACTGACAGCCTGCCTGGCATTTTCCCTCCCTTCCATCATGGGCACCTGCCTGGGCTTCATCCACCAGGGCAACTTCGTCGGATCGTTCTATGTTGAAGAGCAGAAGTTCTCCCGCGACATATCCTTCGTCCACGAATTGATTTCACAGGACAACGCCACCAAGGTCGAAGCTTCCATTTTGCCGCCAGAGATGACATCCAGCTCGGTCCGTTTTGGGTTCAGCCTGAGCATGGCAGTGCCCCGCGGCTAATCGCCGACAATCCCACGGTAGCAGTAAACGCCAGACGCACACGCAAACCGTTGGTTTTTCGCGCGCCCGTCTGGTCGCGCATTCCATCCGCACCCAGGCGTTCAGACGCACCGCCAGACGCGCTGCCACGACGCGCTGCCACGACGCGCAATTTCGTCGTTTTTCGCGTGTCCAGTTTTGGACGGCAAGAAACCCTGCAGCCGCCTTAGCGACCCAAAATCCGCCTATTTTTGTGCGATTCTAGCTGTCCTGATCGGAACCCTGCTCAGCGTAAGCGCCATCGTATACGGTGCCGCCGCTGGAATTCAGATCTTCGCGCTCGAACTCGTCATGATGCTCCGTTTGATGTTCACCAAACGGCAGGTCGAGTTGGCGCGCTTCCGATGAAGCAGCTGTGCTGCTCTCGTCAGCGGCTTCGCTCGAGTGGTCCTGCGATTCATATGAACTTTGTTCCGTATGCTCCTGCGAGAACGGAACAGGAAAGTTCAAAGTACCCTGCTCCACAGACGGCTGCCCTTCTTCATCCGTGCCACCGTGTCCAGTACCATGTCCGTAAGGCTGATTTTCCTCAGCATATTCGGCGGCTTGCGACTGCGCGTCGAATTCGTAGGGAGCATGCATCGGGCTGGAGGACTTTGCCTTCAGCCGGTAGACGCCGGTTACAGGATCGATCTCAGTTTCAAACGGGCTTTCGGTCATGGGCGGCTCTTCCGGCAGCGGTTCGCCATGAACCGGCTCCTCGATTTCCGGCGCCACTTCCGACTGGAAAGGCTCGGCACTTTCAGCCACCGGCTCGGCAAAGTCGGTGCCATGGTCCTGTCCATTGGCGCTGTGCTGCTGCTGCACCACGGCCGAACCTTCGTCTTCTTCGAATTCGCTTTCGTCGGCACCATATCTGCCCGACCGCGAACTTACAGCTGGCGCCGCATCCGGGGTCGCCTCTTCTTCGTCGTCCAGGTCAACATCATTCAAATGAGCTGATGCCTGAAAGCGAGCACGGGCGCCAAAACGGCCGGAAGCAGAACCGGATTTCTCCTCGGACACTTCGACATCGGCTTCGAATTCTTCACCGGCATCTGTCTCGGCATCGTCTTCATCGTCAAGATTCAGACGGCCGGTTTTGAAGCCCGTCTTGGCGTACTGTGACTTTTTTCCTTGGTCTGGCAGCAAATCCTCCGGAACTTGTTGGAGGATATCTTCCGGCACATCGAGGTGCTCTTCTTCGGCTTCTTCAGGAGCGTCGACGAGAATCGGTTTTACGCGTCCCGAGCCGGCGCTGACAGCGCGCAACGCACCCGCCTGCTGGCGTCCGCCGCGACCGCCGCGTCCTTGCGCACGGGCCTTCGCGACCAGGTCTTCATCTTTGGGACGCACTGAAAGCGTCCGTTTGAAGTCGCCGGATCCAAGCTCCAGGTGCGGCACTACACCGAGACCGGAACAGGTCGTGCAGTGAGCCGTGAACAGTTCACGCAAGCTCTGTCCCTGACGCCGGCGCGTCAGTTCCACCAGTCCCAGATCAGACAGTTGCCCGATCTGCGGCTTGGCACGGTCGTCTTCCAGCGCCCGCTGGAAAACTTCCAGAACTTGTTGCTGGTCGCGACGCGAGTCCATATCGATAAAGTCCACGATTACCATGCCGCCGATGTTGCGCAGACGCAGCTGACGCGGAATTTCGTTGGCGGCTTCCAGGTTTGTGCGACGCACAGTTTCAGCCTGGGTACGCGAACTGGTGAAGCGTCCAGAGTTGACGTCGATGACAGTCAGAGCTTCCGTAGGTTGGACGTTGAGGTGACCGCCTGAAGGCAGTTCCACACGATCGGAGAGGGCCCCTTCAATTTCACGGTCGATCGACCGTGACACCAGAAGCGGTTCCTCACCCATGTGTTGCAGCACCTTGGTGGTGCGACCCGCCCACCCGGACATGTAGTCCTGGGCGCGCTTTTGACCATCGGCGGAATCGACGATGATTTCAGCGATGTCGGTGGAGTATGCATCGCGGATGACGCGATAAAGAAGGTCTTGATCGCGGTAGATGAGCGTCGGTCCAATGGAGGCTTCGCCATCGGAAACGATTGTCTGCCAGCGATCCCACAAAGTTTCGAAGTCTTCGAAAAGTGTTTCTTCAGACTGGCTCTTTGCCTCGGTACGGATAATTAGACCTACGCCCGGAGGCTTCATCAGGTTGACCACTGCTTTCAAGCGAGCTCTTTCTTTAGCTTCGCTGATCCGGCGCGAGATAGAAACGCCGCGCTCTTCCGGCACCAGAACCAGGAAGCGTCCCGGTAATGAAACGGCGGTCGAGACGCGCGGTCCTTTGTGTCCGGTCGGCTCTTTGGTGATTTGCACGAGCAGTTTCTGTTTAGGCACCAGGCGCTCTTTCAGAGGTCCAGTCCCGGGCACGTCATTAGCATGCAAGAAACCCATTTTGTCTTTGCCGAGATTGACGAACGCTGCGTCGATGCCAGGCAGAATGTTTTCCACCGTCGCCGTGTAGATGTCGCCCAGGAGCAACTCTCCGCGGTTGACGAAGAACTCGACAGCGCGATCGTTCTCCATGAGAACAGCGATATTGTCGAGTTCTGATATGAGTAGTGTTTTCTTCATAAGTAGTCCTTCGATCTATTTTTCAATGGTTGAAGAAGGCTCAACCCGCTCTTCAAAGAGTTGGGAACCGTCTTCAGTAAGGAGCGCGACGCGAGCCAGGCGCCAGTCCCCGGATTCACAGAGAAGCTTGAGTATGTCCGTTGGCTTCACGTGCATGCGAGGTCCGTGCGCAATAACCAGCTCCACCACAGGTGGTGGTAGCGTCGTCGGGTCAGTATCGTTTGTTGTCTCTTCATCTAATACTTGAATGGCGAAGATGCCAGGGCGAATGTCACGCACGGCAGGCTTTTCGCTGCCGTCCGCGTCAGTCGCCCGCGGTTTCTTGCCACTTGAACTTTTCTTACCTTTGCCGGGGGCAACAGCCACCTCGATGCAATCGTGCGTAAGCAGTTCAGAAACTTTCTTGCGTAGTTCATCGGCACTTACCTCAGCCGCCGGAGCAGATGGCGTCTGGATTGAGGCTCGATAAACGGCTTTGCTGACCGCACCTTCAAGCGATCCGCTCTTTCTTTCAACTGGTCGTGCACGCATGATTTGAATTTCCGGCGGCAATTGCCGGTTCATGCGTTCAACGAATTCTTCGGCAGTAAGTGGATCGCACAGGTCCACTTCGCCGACTTCCGCAAGTCCTTCGCAGTACAGCGATAACGACAGCGCCAGATTCAACTTCGGGCTGGGATTGAAGCCCTCGGTGTAAGCCAGATTGATTCTGGCTCGGCGCGCTGCCCGCTGGAATAAGTGCAACAGGTCGAGATGGCCGATAAACTTCAGTTCGGCGACCTTTTGAAACTCGAACCTGAGCCGGGTTGCCGCCTGGGTGGGTGGCGGCGGTGGCGGTTCCGAGACAAACAGCGACGGGTGGCTGTCGTCTTCGTCCGTGACCACAGTAACGTTCAATTCTTTGACGAATGGATTTTTCTTCATCACCTCTGGATTCGGTTTCGCCAGAGCATGCGTAATATCGAGTTCGGTGCAGACGCCGCAGGCGTGACAGGTGTTTTCTGTACAGTTGCCGGTTTCTTTCTCGGCAATTGCCTTTTTCCACTCGTTCACCAGCCACCAGTCCATGAGCCCGATGTGCACTACATCCCAGGGCTGGCGCGAACCGACTTCCCGATCTTCACAGGAGAGAGCTTCGAGCGTAGTGCCTTGCTGCTGCGCCATCTGGTGCCAGACCTTCGCCTGAAACCGTTCGTCCCAAGCATCGAAAACCGCGCCGGCTCGATAGGCACCCAGAATCATGCGACCCACCAGATGCCGGTCGCCGCGAGAAATGACCGACTCCAGAAGCGAAATTTCCGGATGAGTAAAGTTAATCTGTACGTTGCGCAGGCGCGACTCTTTCAGGCACTCTCGCAGATACGCTTGTCGACGCGCGATTTCCGCAGGTTTTACTTGTGCGAACCACTGGAACGGCGTGAACGGCTTCGGAACAAAATTTGATAAAGTGCAGGTTACTTCCAGATCTTTTTTAGGCGCAGTGGCAGGATTTTCACGGCGAATCTGGCGACACTTTTCAGTGGCCTCTTTCAAGATATCGATGATGCCTTGCAAATCGGCATCCTCTTCGGTGGGCAATCCCATCATGAAATAGAGCTTGACGCCCGGCCAACCGGATGCGTAAGCAGCGGTGATGGCATTGATGATTTGCTCGTGCCGCAAACCTTTGTTGATTACAGCACGCAGGCGCTCTGTACCGGCCTCCGGTGCCAGCGTGATACCACTTTTGCGCACCGCCTTCAGTTCATCGGCCACATCAAAGTTCATGCGGTCAGCGCGCTGGCTGGGGAACGACATCGACGCTCGCCGACTGGTGTGCTCGCGATTGAGAGCGCGGACGCTTTCATGCAATGTCGTGTAGTCGCTAACGCACAACGATAGTAGCGAATACTCCTGATAACCGCTCTGGTCAAGCGCCTGCTTGCTCAAATCCAGAAGATCTTTTGTTGATCTCTCGCGCACCGGCAAAAATGTATAACCAGGTTGGCAGAAACGGCAGCCACGATCGCAACCGCGCCTTACCTCCAGGACTTGCCGATCATGGACCGTTGCCAGATAAGGCACGATGCCCTGGGTCGGCTGATTTTCATTATTCAGTGGTTCCACCTGGCGCAAAACGCGCGCAGGCAACCCTTCGAAACGAGGCACCGGCTGTGGTTGGTCAGGCACGACTTCGTAGAGGCTGGGAACGTAGACGCCCGGCACCTCGGTTGCCAACCGCATCAGCAACTCATTTCGCAAATTCTGGCGTTTTTCGCGTGTTGATTCGTCAAGCGAACCATCGCCCTTCCGGGCAGCCGCCGCGTCCAATTCCGCCAGCAAATCTGCATTTTGTCGCTTAAATGCTGCCACCGCATCCATCACTGCCGGCACGGCGCTCTCGCCGTCGCCAATGATGAAGAAATCCATGAAAAGTGCCATCGGCTCCGGATTAACCGACGCCGGTCCGCCGCCGAAGACGAGCGGAAATATGCTGGTGCGCTCCGATTGCAGGAGCGGAATGCCCGACATATCCAGGATATTCAGGACATTGGTGTAGGTCAGTTCGTAAGCCAGCGAGAAACCCAGAAGCTCGAACGCCGTTATCGGCTGCCGACTTTCCCAGCCCCAGAGAGGCAGTTGGCGCGCCCGGACCAGCTCTTCCATATCGGAAGCCAGCGCGTAAGTGCGATCCGCCATCAGGTGCGGCCGCGAATTAACCAGCTGATAAAGAATTCGCAGCCCGAAATTGGACATTCCCAGTTCGTACAAATCGGGAAACGCCAGACAGAGCCTGGCTTCCGCCTGACCGAAGTCTTTCTTCTGCGCCCCCCATTCGTTGCCCAGATACTGACCGGGACGATTGACGAGGAAGAGCAGCTCATCAGTGAGCAGGCGCGAGAAAGCGTCTACATGGCTTTCGCGACTGGATTCTGTGGTCTGACCAGCCGAGTGGTCGGGACGATTGGTTAGGGACTTAGTGATGGTTCCGCTCCCAAAGGATCGCACTGCATGCGCGGTGCAAAAGTCGGATAAACCTGCGGATGCGTTTCCTGTCCGGCGAAATCACTCGTTGTCTGCGAGGCTAAGCGCTTGATGCGCTTTTGCAATGAGTTACTCGGACAAAAAACTTTCCTGGTGCAGACAGGGCACTTCCTGAACTGCTCAGCAACAGTTGAGATATTTCAGCATCTGTCGCTTTTGGCTTCACGGTTGACAGCGCAACTGGAGCCGCACACTCAATTTTACAATATCTTGGGCGAAGTTCCATCGAAGCTCTATGCCGCTTGGCAACTTGTGATATATTCTTCCTAGTAGCTGAGATCTGCGTTCGTTCGGTGCAAGTGCTGAACAAGCGCATTTTTTGTCGAAAAAACTTTTCAGTGCCGATCTTGATTTGCAATGTTATTTTTCTAACATCTGTAAATGGGAAACTCGAAAACTTTCAGGGCAGTCTATTTATCCAGCGGCACCTTTAACCAGACCGGAACAACAAAGAAAGGACAGGATTTTGATTCTCGAGGCGTTCGCCAAGTACTTGCACGATGCAGAGGCGTCATTGCCTGCGTCGTCAGTTCTGGCGCGCTGGCTCTGGGAACGGCTGACGCTCCCGGCCGAAACTGCCGTAGACAAAGTCCTGCGCGCAGAAATCGAGATAGAAATCGCGCTACCCCGCCGCAAACGGGTGGGACGTCCAACCGAAGCGCCCGATACCCCGAACTTCGTATTCAGTGCTTCTTCAGAAAGTGGCAAACGGCTATTGAAATCGCTCTACGAGTATGCGATGAGTTACGAGCAGCAGAAGTGGGCGCGCTGGGTGCATCGCGTCAAAGCCAGTGACTTCAATCAGCCCTACAAGCAAGACTGATCAAAACCCTCAACTGGTGCTTCTTGCTGATAACCTTGCGAGTCCTCCAGGGTGCCTCGATCGGGAAGCGACATTGAAAAATCCGTATCTCAAAATTACCATCACAGGCGCACTGCTGGCAGTCCTTCACATCATCCCGGTCAGCGTGCCGTTAGATTGCGTCGACGCGCATGCCGCAGATAATTTACGCCTGCGAGACGGAATTTCGTACTTCCATGACCTCGATCAAGGCTTCCCGATCGTTGCCGACAACCTCGATGACGTCGCCATGCCCCCGGGCAAACCTGCGTTTCTTTTCTTCGGCGCACCAGGTGATCTCAACTGCAACCGCCAGGCCAAGCGAGTGGTTGACCTCTACAAAAAATACAAAACCACCCAGCTGAAGTTCATACTGATTAACGTGGACGAGCCGCCCAACGATGCGGCCAGACAACTGATCAAGAAACATTACTCGGGCTATATTCCCACCGAACTTTTCTTCGACAGCACCGGCAAACAGTCCTGGACACACGCCGGTGAAGTGGAATTTCACACACTTTCCGCGCAAGCCGAAAAGGTCGCCGGCACCCCTCCGCCCGCTGCGGCAGACAACAAACAGAATTAAACACGCGAAAAACGTCAGCATTTCGCCGCCCGGTTTCTAGTGTCCCAGAACCGGCACCCGAGCTTCCAAACCCCGCACCACATCCAGTGGCACGAGGACCGTACCAATCGCGGCGGGATACTCATTGTACGACCCGTGACAGTCGGAACCACCGCTGACCACCAGCTCATTTTGCGCAGCCACATGCATCAAGCGACGCACGGTCGCCAGATCATGCCCCCTGTGATACGCCTCGAGAGCGCACAGTCCCAGGGGCTTCAACTCTTCTATCAAAGGCACCAGCGCCTCTTCTTTGCCTGGATGGGCAATGGATGTGACGGCCCCCGCCCGCGTCAGGACGCCGATCGCTTCCTGGGGGCTCACCGAGCGCCTTTCGACATAGTAAGGCGACGTGCGTGTCATGAATTTTTCCCAGGCGGTATCCACATCGTCAGCGCCACCAGCCTCTACAATTGCCCGGATAATATGAGGTCGTCCCACCGAACCGCGTCCGGCATGCCGCTGCACCTGCTCGAAAGTGAGTTCCACACCAGCGGCACGCACGCTCTCGATGGTGTCGCTGACGAAGTCCAGCCGCGCATTTCTCTGACGTGCCAGCAAGTCTTGCAAGGACTTATTCCCGGCATCGAAATAGTAGCCGAGCAGATGAACATCCGTAACTGAACCATCGGGTCGCGTCCAGACCGTATTTATCTCCACGCCGGTGATTACTTCCAGTCGACCGGCAGCTGCGGCGCGCGCTTCATCGACGGCGGCAGTGGTATCGTGATCGGTGACAGCGATATGCGAGAGTTGAAGCTGCACCGCTCGTTCCACCAGGTCTGCCGGCAACCAGCTGCCGTCGGAGTGCACCGTATGCAAATGCAAATCGACACTCATGACTCGCCGACCTCCGAGTAGAACACACGTTCGATGGCGGTTGCTTTGCCGGTCTCTGTATTGACCGTAACGATGCAACCAGTGGCGTTTGCCGGACCTTCCGCTACTTCGAAACGGGAGGGCAGCTGCTCGATTATTCTTCTTTTCACACCTTCGAAACTCATGCCGATGATACTGTTGGCAGTGGCACAGCAGCCGGCATCGGTAAGAAACGCCGTGCCCTTGGGCAGAATTCTCTCGTCGGCGGTTTGCACATGGGTGTGGGTGCCGACCACGGCCGAGACCCGTCCATCGAGATAGGCTCCCATAGCCGCTTTCTCCGCGGTGGCCTCGGCATGGAAATCCACGAAGATGATCTTGGTTTCTTTCGAGAGTTCTGCCACCGCCTCATCTGCCACCAGGAACGGTGACTGGAGCGGCTCCATAAATACACGCCCGAGTACGCTCAGAATGCCGACCTTGGTTCCGCCCACATCGACTACGCACCACCCTTTGCCGGCAGTTTTGGGCGGATAATTCGCCGGTCGCAAAACGTTGTCATAGTTGCCGATGAAATCAAAGATCTCTTTGCGATCGAAGGTGTGATTTCCACCGGTAAACACATGCACTCCGGCCTGCTTCAGCTCTTCAATGTGGCTCTCCTGCACACCAAACCCATGCGCAGCGTTCTCGACATTAACAATTACGAGATCCGCACCTTGTTTGTGTTTATCAAGATACTTTAGAACGGCGCGCCTGCCCGATTTGCCAACAATGTCGCCTAGAAAGAGAATCCTAATGCTCGGGCTCATTCGATCCAGATACCGTAGAATGGATAGGGCTTGGGCTTGCTTTTCGGTGGGTGCCGTGCGCAATTCGCAGAATTATAGTCGAATGCTGACCGCGCTGTTCGCGGCAACGCACTTTGTTGCAAGCATTGGATCAGTTAGCGCCCAAACTCCCAACACCAAGCCTGCCAAGCAAAGCACCCCCGCGGCACCGGCAGCACCCGCAGCGCCAGCAACGGCAACGCCAGCATCGGCAACGGCAGCACCGGCTGCTGCCTCCAAAAGCAAGCCGTCAGCGGCGGCCGCCACTACAGCGACGAAAGCAGCAACCAAACCAATTCCAGCCGCACAACCTGTTCCCGCCCCCCAACAGCCTCAAGCCGCAAAATCGGCGCCAATTAAGGAAGCTGCAGGCACAAAACCAGGACCCACGGCAAATGTATCCCCGCCGCCGGCCAAAGTCAGCGCCACTCCAGCTGCCCATACAAAGAAATCGGTGGTTAGAGTTAACACCCAGCGTCTCGTGCCACCGCCGCCCCCGTCTATACCGCTGGCTACTCTGTCAGGCGGCGCAACCAGCGGAATTCCCTCGAATTTCCAGTTCATGTCGAAGGATGCGCTGCAAAAACTGCAAGTCAAACTGAAAGATCAGGCTACGAGGGCGAAGACGCGCCTGGATGACCATCAAAAGCGCGTCCAAGAGCAGCGCGAAAAAATCGAACTTTATAGCAAGCTCCTGCAGGAAGGTGTGGTCAGTCGTCGCGACCTCGAAAATGCGCGCAACGACCTCGACGATCTGGAGGCGCGCACGCCCGATCTGGAAGAGCAAGCATTGCAAGCAACCAGCGATCTGAGCGCCATCAAAAAGTTTCTTCCAGCCGAGAAGCCGCAGTAGCACAGGCTCTCAAAGAAACACGCGAAAAACCGCAGAACATCGCGTGCGTGCTGCCAGCACAATTACGCGGTGTCATCAACTCACAGAAGCGGGTTATTTTGGCACAAATTTGTAGCCCACACCCTGGACGTTGCGAATCAACGAGTCTTCGTCGGCACTGTCGATCTTCTTGCGCAGCTTTTTGATGTAGCTGCGAATCACATCCGGGGATGCATCGCTGTCATTTGACCAGACCCGGTCAATCAGAGCCTCCGGACTAAAAACTTGATTGGGATGCCGCATGAAGAACTCCAGCAGTGCAAATTCTTTGCGCGCCATTGGCACCTCGTCACCGTTTCGCATGACCCGAAATGCAGCCGCATCCAGCACCAAATTGCCGATCTTGAGAGTAGCTCCGGCAAAACTGTTGGCGGGACGTCGGAGCAAGGCACGGATGCGCGCGGACAGTTCAGCCGGATGAAACGGTTTGGTCAGATAGTCATCCGCGCCACTGTCCAGCCCTTCGGTCTTTTCTTCGATCGCAGATTTGCCCGTCAGCATCAAGATCGGTGTTACCCCGCCGCGTCCCCGGAATTCCTTACAAATATCCAGTCCGCTCATGCCTGGAAGCCCCCAGTCCATGATTACAATGTCGTACTCGTAAACCTTCAAACGATGCAGTCCTTCCTTGCCGTCGACGACTGCTTCGACCGCGTAGTTCTCCATGCGCAGCCAGTCCTGCATAGTCGCGGACATACTGACGTCATCTTCGATGATCAGAATCTTCTGCATGAGAAAGCACCTTAAGGTCTATATACCCGGTTGAAAACCGTCGACATGAGGCATTTAACCTTGAGAGGTTCTCCCCGTACGGGTTGATCATGATTCAGCGCCTGAGAGAGAAGCTTGCCACCTTGAAGCTGTCCCACAAGGGGCTCATTTTGGTCGGCGTGCCGCTGGTGCTCGAACTGTTCTTCATCAGCACCCTGTTCTGCCTGCTAACTGAAGCCGAAGTCCAGACTCGCCGGGCTGAAAAATCCAAAGCGATCGTCACGGGCGCCGAAGAATTGTCACGCATGTACTACAGCGCCGGCACCGCGTTGGTCTTGTGGGGCGTTGCTCACGATGCCTCCGGCAAGGAACGCTACGAGAAAATCGTGGCGCAAATTCCCGAGCAGTTCCAGATGATGGAACGCCTGGTTGCCGACAAGCCGGACCAGATGCAGACTCTCGCCCGCATCGAAGGCACCGGGCAAAAGGGGCTGGGGCTGCTCAATCACATTTACGAAACGCTGGAATCGGGTCAGCGCAAACCGTTTGTTTTTCTCCAGTTTCCAGCGGAACGACAGGAGATGCTACAGACTGTAGCCGCTCTGTCACAACAGCTGCGCGAATTCGTCAAACCAGAAGCATCCAGACAGGACGAGAACGAAGCGTTAAAAGAACAAGCGCGAGCCAACGTCAAGTTCTTCCTCGCCGGCGGAGTTGTCTTGCATCTGGTGATTGCCCTGGCGGTCGCACTCTACTTCTTCCGCAGCGTAGTCCGCAGACTGAGCGTGCTCTCGGACAACAGTAGACTCCTAGCCGACAACAAACCTCTGATGCCTGCAATCGGCGGCCAGGATGAAATCGCTGAACTGGATGTAGTGTTTCACCAGATGGCGGACAAACTCAACGAAGTCGCACAACTGAAAAAAGACTTCGCCGCGATGATCAGTCACGACCTGCGCACGCCCTTATCTTCGCTGCAAAATTTGCTGGCGCTTTTGTCGCGCCGCGCCTACGGTGACCTGAACGAGACCGGAGCGCAACGAGTTGCGACCGCGGAAAAAGACATATCCAGGTTGATCAATTTGATCAACGAATTGCTCGATCTGGAAAAAATGGAAGCCGGTCAGCTGAAATTACAATTGCAGCCGGTGGATCTGGACGAGCTGATCATTCGCTCCATCGGCGCGGTCGAGGGTGTTGCTTCGTTGCGTGCGGTGCACATCAAATATTCCGACACACCAGCGGTGGTATCAGCGGAACCGGATCGGGTCGTACAAGTTCTCGTCAATCTGCTTTCCAACGCCATCAAGTACTCGCCGGACAATGGGCAGGTGAAGGTGAGAGTCAAGGAGCTGAACGGCTTTGCGCGAGTTGAAGTGCAAGATCGCGGGCACGGCATTCCCATGGATGCACAGCAAACAATCTTCGAGCGCTTCAAACAAGCGAAGCTGGAAGACGCCAAGAAGGGGACCGGTCTCGGACTGCCGATTGCCAAATCGTTCATCGAAGCACACGGCGGACAAATCGGCGTGCGCAGCATGATCGGGGAAGGCAGCACCTTCTGGTTCACCTTGAAACTTGACGAAGAATACATGCAGGACGACATCGAAGACTACGATGACGATGATGGCGAGGACTACGACCTCAACGAGTCTGCCGGCGGAACAGACGCAGAAGACGCAGCAGCCACAGAAGCCGCGGTCGATGCAGCCCGGGACCAGGACGCTCACCCGAGCCGCGCACAAGCGGACATCGCCTGACGACGCTCAGCGACTCACGACTACCAACGATTGATGCCGTTCGTACCGAACTGGTTGATTTGCACCTGCAAAGTCACCAGCTTCGCCTGGATTTGCTGGAACTCCGCCTGGGTAAAGCGATTGGCCGCGTAAGTGTTATTAAGCGCGATAATTTGCTGAAGTTCCTGGCGCAACGCGGCTTCTTCCTGATAGGTGAGCTGCCCAGCATTGACGCCTGTGGCGATCATGGTGAAACACGAGGTGATCAGCGTTTCCAGACTTTGCTGCAGCACCAACGATGCCGCATCGGCGGCACGCTCATCTTCCTGAACTGAACCCTGCTGCGGCGGCAACGCTCTCGCCGTGGGCATCTTGTCCATCAGCGGTTTTTGACTGTTAAGGGTTTTCGGCTGGGGCTTTTCCGCCGGCTTGTCGGTCGCATCAGGCGCTGGAGCTGAAGTCGGTTTGCGCTGCAGACGCAGCACTTCCGTTTGCGGCTTCTCCGTGAAGGTGACACTGCCGGGCAGGTACGAGGGAGACTCCTCACCTTCCGCCAGAGCGGGCTGAACGTTCGATGCTGCACCGGCGACCAGTACTGAAACTGCAAGTAGCGACGCCATTGGGGCAAATCGACGGTTTAGCATTGTTGGGCCCTCAAAATTCGGTCTTCGTTGCTCTGCAAGATACCTGGGTCTTGCGACGTTAGCTGAGCCGCAACGTTCCGACTAATATATACCCAGGTCTGCCTGCGGGGCATGCAATGCCATGAGAACGGCTCCAGAAGCCGAATTTATCATGACTTACACTTCTTCACTGCTACGTCGCAGGTACGTCGCAGAAAACACGCGATAAACGTCAGTCTTTCGCGGTCACGAGCTAACTTCGTTGTGCGGTTCGGCGAACACCCTGCCGGCGTTTCGATATCCATAAAACAAATAGATCAGCATCCCAGCGCCCATCCAGACGACGAAACGGATCCATGTAATGGTAGGCAGGCTGAGCATCAGGATAAAGCAAGAAACAATGCCCAGAACCGGCAACAGCGGAACCAGAGGGCACTTAAAAGCGCGTGGTTGGTCGGGCGCAGTCTTGCGCAAAACCAGCACGCCCCCGCAGACGATGATGAAGGCGGCCAGCGTGCCAATGTTGGTTAGCTCCGCGGCTTCGCTGATACCCACGAACATGGATGTGACGGCAACGAACACTCCGGTGAGAACGGTGGGCGTCACAGGTGTTTGATATTTAGGATGAATGCGACCGAAGAATTTGGGCAACAGTCCGTCCCGAGACATGGCCATGAAGATGCGCGGCTGACCGAGCTGAAACACAAGCAGCACCGACGTCATTCCGGCCAGCGCGCCGGCTGAGACGATCACCTGTGCCCACGGATTGTGCGTGTAAAGCAGCGCGGTGGCGACGGGAGCCGCATCGTTCAGATAACGGGTGTAAGGCAGAATGCCGGTCAAAACCAGCGAAACCATGCAATAGAGAAGCGTGCAGAGAACCAGACTACCAAGCATGCCGATCGGCATATCGCGCTGAGGGTTCTTAGTTTCTTCCGCCGTGGACGAAACGGCATCAAAGCCGATGAAACTGAAAAAGACGATGGCTGCACCACCCATGACGCTGGCGAAACCGTTGGGCATGAATGGAACCCAGTTCTGCGGGTTGACATGCCCCATGCCGAAGAAGATGAAGAAAAGCACGATCACCACTTTGATCGCCACTGCAGCAGAGTTGACCGATGCACTTTCTTTGATGCCGACAACCAGCAGCCACGTAATCAGCATAACGATCACAAACGCCGGGATGTTCATGGCAAACGGATGCCCGAACGGGCTGGGAAGTGCCATGTCGCTGTACAACTGGAGCATCGGGTCATCAGGTTTCAAGGACAAGCGGGCTAGCGCCGTGGCACTATCCGTGGTGAGCCACAAGGGTAGTTTCATCCCTGTGATGCCATGAAAAAATTGCACGAAGTAGTCAGCCCAGCTGACCGCGACAGCGGTGTTTCCCACAGCATACTCAAGAATCAGATCCCATCCGATCACCCAGGCGACAAGCTCGCCCAACGACGCATACGCGAAAGTGTATGCGGAACCGGAAACGGGAATCATGGACGCTAACTCTGCATAGCAAATGGCAGCAAAACCGCAGGCGATGGCAGCGATGATGAACGAAAGCACCAGTGCCGGCCCGGCTCCATCGCGCCCAACTGGAGAATGGAGCAGGAAGTTGATAATCGGAGTGCTGATCCAGTCTTTAGCTGAGACGGCTTGTCCGGCGGCGGCAGTTCCAGTCAATGCAAAAATGCCGGAACCAATTGTGGCACCAAGTCCGAATGCCACGAGATCGAAGGCGGTCAGTGTTTTCTTCATGCGCCGCTCTGGATGCTCAGCTTCGTCGATCAGCTGCTGCGGCGGTTTGGTACGAAACAGGCGCGAGCCCGGGCTCGCATTACCTGGTGATGGAGAAGGTTCTGGTGGCGATGTTACCTGCTCGGTCAATGACTTTAACCTCTACCTTGTGCGCACCAGAGTCGATCTTGACGTTGCTGGCGACCAGTGTTGCGGACAAGGAATCGATTGTTTGCGGAGCAAAACTGAAGGCGTACGGATCGCCGTCATCGATCTTGAAGGTTGCATTCGCAATGGCTGTTCGCTTGTCTTTTCCGGTGACCTTCAATTCTAGCGTGCCATCCTTAGTGCGCTTACATGTGATGAGTTCGATTTCAGGGGCGCTGTTATCAACAATCACGGACCGCAAATTTATCACCTGCTGGCTGTCATTCGGACTCGACAAGCGATCGTCGAGCACGAACTTGAGAATGTAGTCGCCGTCTTTCTGTTTGCCGGTATCCCAGGAATAGGTGAATGACTCATTAGCATTCGAGTTGTCAGATGATGAGGACGAGCTGGAACTGCTCGAAGACGAAGAAGAGTCTTTTTTGGCAGACGAGGAAGTAGAAATTACAACACCGCCCCCTTCAACAATGATGGTACCGCCGTTTTCGCTGGGGGGTCCCTCAGCCTTGTCGTTCTTGTCTTTGTCCTTGCCTTCTTTGTCTTTGTACTTGTAGCGAGAGTTGCCGTCTTTGTCTTTCGGTGCGTCCTTATCCTTATCCTTGTCCTTGTTCTTATCTTCGTCGTCTGACGGCACATCCTGCAGGCGCCGCCCGAACCATGAACGCTTAGCCTGTCCCGAGCGCAGCGCACCACCGCCGGTGCCGTTTCGGTTAGCACTGGATTTGTCGCTGTCCGCCTTGGCGGCATCAGACCCGCTGGTTCCAGCCTTATCCTTGTCAGATTTATCGCCGCCGGACTTATCGCCGCCGGATTTATCGCCGGATTTATCCGAATCGGCGGTGCCTGAGCCGGATTTATCCTTGTCGGCATCCTTCTCGTCTTTGTCTGATTTATCTGTAGACTTGTCTTTATCCCCACCCGAATTGCTCGTATAACCTTTCAGTGGGCTGACCGTACCGGATATCGGTTTGCCTTTCGCTTTTCCTTTCTTGCCGCCGTCCGCGGATTTGGAGCCGTCTTTGTCCTTATCTTTGGATGACGAAGAACGGCTGTTTTTCGCGCGTAGATTCATCGTCAGCGGCTGCCAGGTCTTGCCGTCATCCGCCGAGATTTCAATGGAAGCAATCAGGTTATCTCCGTCGCTATCCGTACCACTCATATTCAAATCTTGCTTGCCGGACACCGCCGTGCCGGCTTTCAAAGAAATAGAAGCAAACTGCGGCGTCGATCCTCGCGGCATGTAGGCCACATCAATGCGTCCAATGGTCAGCGACGAAAAACTAGCGGCATCGCTCTTGTCGGAGCGGCTGGGCCACGAAAGGCGAAACTGGAAGTACCGACCTTCCGGTGACTGCACCATGAACGCATCGTCCTTCGCGACAGCGCCTTGCCAGGCAGACCATGTTTCATCCGGCTTGGAAGTTTCACCGGTGCGCGTTTCCACTTTTATGTTCTGCACAATGTATGTCGATGCTTCGTTGAAAGCTCCGAACGGTCGCACCGAAGACCACTGCGCCGGACGACCCGCATCTTTGACTACCGAAATGAAACTTGGGTCTTTAGCCTGCTCCATGGCAAAACTCTTCAGCACGGCAAGATTGGATGTACCGGCAAATAGATTTTTGTTGTGCGAAGAAACCAGCAATACGGCCTCTTGTTCCGTGTGGCTAACAGGCATGAAGTATGGCTGTTTCGTCACCGGCTCTATACGGGCCATAGTGATGTCGCCCTCTGCGTCTCCCGAAAAAACCGAATCTGTGGTTGGGTCGTAGTGCAAAGTGTAGAACGCTTCGCTGGAGGCCAGGGTCTGCGCCTCACCCGATGGCAGCACACGCACCAGGTGTCCTTGCCCCGCGGTGGCTACATAGAGATCGCCTTTCTTGTCGCGCACGACTCCGGTCACCAGGTGGTCCGGCGATTGGAAGACCGCCGATGCTTTTCCCGAATTGGGATCGACGCGATAAACAGAACCTTTCTCGCCGGTGCCCACATAAAGCGAACGATCCGCTGCGCAGTAGAACATCGAGAGAATGTGGGCCTGTCCCGAATCGAAGAACATCGTCGGCTTGGCTGCGCTCGCCTGCGGGTCGACTTTATAAAGGCGCCCCGTGCCGGCCACACCGATGAATAAATTGCCTGCATCGTCAGTGGCAAGAGCAGTGACAAGGGGTTCGGTGGGTTTGAACACCTGGCGCGGCTTGCTGACCGGTCGGGTGGTATCGATGGCGAATACCCTCCCCGTGGGCACAGTAGCCACGTAAACAACGCCCTTTGACGCCGCCATCGACGGTATCATCACTGAATCAAAGCGCGCCACCGGTTCAGGCGGCGAGCTGTCGCCCTTCCAACGCATAACCTGATCGGAAGTTGCGAAATACAGATATTCTCCGCTCCATACTCCAGACCAGATTTTCATCTCAGGGGCGATGGCGATTTCAGCCTTGCTCTCAAAGCCCGGATTAAGCCGTCCCCAGCTGTCTACAGTCGCACCTTCCAACTTGCCGGCGCGATATTCATCCTCGCTCTCCTGACGCCACAACTGGACCGGTCGCATGTGCGGATATTCCTTACCGACCAGAGGTATGGATTGGGATGCACCACGACTGGTTCCGGTTTGCGTGCCGGACGAGCCGGATGAGGAGGAAGTGGAGCCCTTCTTGCCGGGGTACGACTCCATGGTCTTGCGAGCCAGATCTGTGATTGCGACATCGTCGCCGCCCGAGGGCGCAGACACGGAGTAAGGCAAGGCGCGGGCCGCCGCTTTATCCGGGTTGCGCACCTCGACGGTAATGATGTGGGTTCCGTTCAGCAACCATTGTGTATTTTTTGCAGCGTGCAGCTCACCGCGAATAATGCTTGGTCCGCGGGTGTGGCGGTTGGAGAAGAACACCTTCACCCAATGCGGCGGTGGGTTGGTAATGCGATTGCCATTAACGAGCAACGACTGCTCAGGCAATGCCACCACCAGGTTGAGCTGGTCGCCTCTGCCCTGCTCGCGAATCTGCTCAGCGACTTGACGCAGCGATTCGGGGTCGGGGTCGGAGACACCCAGACGTCCCTTGGTATAAGACAGATCGTCACCGCCTGTGACACCAATCAATAGATTGCCGTCCGGAACATCCCGTGGCACAGTGAAGCTCATCGTCTCGATGACCGACTTCTTGTTGTAGGGCTTGAGCACAGCCTGAACTTTGACCTCCTCGCCCGGCGCGACGAAAGGTTTTTCAACCCAGACGCGGTCGATTTTTGCTGTTTCGTGTCCGTCCTGCAGAACGATTTTGAGCTTGACACTTTTGATGCTCGACTTCTGCCATTCGTTATCCACGATACGACCGGTGGTGTTACGCACGTAGGACGATACCGGTTCGCCCATGCCGAACAGCGCTAAGATTCCAGCATCTTTTGCACTGGAGAAACGGTCGACACGCACAATGGGTTCGATGCCTTCCGCTTCGATGCGGCTTTCGACCAGCGCTACATAAGGTCCCGCAGCCTGGTGCGTCGCATCGATTGAAGAGAGCGCCGTTGCACTCAAAAGCCCTGGCGTCAGGTCGGGATGGTCGACAACGTTGCAGTTGTAGGTCCGTTGAATACCGCGGGTTTCATCCACTACGGTGAACGAAGCCGGAATCATGCGCGATGTGGAACCGATTTTGCCGCCGCATGCCCAAGGGCGATCGGCTTTGAATGAACCGACCACATTGACGGGCGATGCCAGTTTCATCGACGATGCCATGCTGGGCAGAACCTGGTGCACGTAGGCTGTAGCCATCGGGAAGTCGACGGAACCGGCTTGCATAAAAGGGTGCCCAAACGCGATTACTTTGTCGTTGAATCTGGCGATGGCAGTTCCCACCGCAGCGACGGTAAAGTCGCCGGTGGTCAGCAAGATCGCGACGGCGCCGCCGGGCTGGATGCTTTGTGCTTGATGCAGGAGTTCCGGATTGATACCGCCGGCGGTTCCGCTCGTGGTCATCATGCCGAAAGACTTGAACTTCTCGGAGAGCATTTGTTCGGCGCGCGGAGAAAAGCCCGCTAGAGAAACCGGTCCGACCAGGGGTACCATGCGCATTTGACCGCCACCGGTGGTGACCGGCAAACCGGATATGCCGGGCGGAACATTGAGCTGAGAGTTGGGTACGCCGGGCACTGCAGCAATCGGAATGCGCTCCTGCTGCTGATTCTCGGCTAGAGCGTCGAGAGAATCGACAATCGGAGTAATGCCGACGATCGGCTCTTTCGAAAAATCGTAACCGAAAGAAACTGAGCCGATCAGTTTTCCATTCACGTAAACCGGGCTGCCGGACATGCCTCGAATCACGCAGTTGTTGGCCATGGCCGGACCCGATAAACGAGCCAGAATAGCGTCGCGCCCGTTGAGCATGCGTTTGATCACACCCAGGATTTTGACATCAAATTTTTCGACTTTGGTGCCGTGAAATACCGAGAGCCCGTAACCGGTCATGCCCTCTTTGACTTCGCTTACCGGCATATATCTGCCGGGCTGCAGATACCGATTGACGAACGAACGGTCGGTTGTATCAAAGAAGGAGGGACGATTTGGACTGTGCGGCTTGCCGCCAAAATCCGGAGCATCGGGGGCAATTTCGCTTGCTCCAAAACCATCCGCTGGCGATGTAGCAGTTTGAACAACGTCGGCTTCCGGCTGAGCCAGGGCCGCGCTCGGCTCGACGGCGAACGCCACTGACGGCACCAGGACGTTCACCAGGAACATCACAGACGTCGACGCGGCTACGAGTGATTTACTAAGCCAGGACGGTCGCAATTTTGGAGTACCTCTATTTGAATCCTAACATGACATTCTGGAGCGAGCGGGATTTGATAGAATCGTGGCGCGTTGCGGGCACTCCGGAAGATGGAGAGGAAATATGGCTGGAACCGGTATTCGGTGCGCAATTAAAGTGGCGTTACCGTCGGTTATTTTTGGCGTGGTGGCAGTAGCCGGTTCGGCTTGCGCACAAGGAGCGTCGCCGACGCCCGGCATGGGTTCGCCACAACCAACTTCCGCACCCACTTATGCACCTATACCCGGCGGACTGCGTCCCTACGATGCTGCCGGATCGTACGGGGGCAACGCAGGCGGTGCCGGTGGCGCCAGCGGCGGCGCCGCTCCACGAGGCGGCGCACCGGGAAGCTACTCAGCCTTGCCGCTCAATGCCACCGACGCCTCGCTACGGCTGGACGAACTGCGCAGCATGATGCCCAGCGCTCGCCCGAAAGAGTTTCAAGAGGCACTGTCCAACTACATAACCTGGCTGTCGGATGTTGCCGACGGACACTGGCGCATGAGCACGGCTTTCGCTAAAACCGAGGCCAACAAATCGCAAGCCGAGGCTGAGAAACAGTCTGCTCTGAAATTCGGCGGGCTAAAGCGGCAAGGCATGCTGCTCGAAGCACAATTTTTGGTTTCACAAAGGCGATTCCCGGAGGCGGTATCGCCTTTGATCGAGATCGTAGTTTCAGAGCCACGCACCGCGACCGGAAAGGCTGCCTATAAGCTTCTGCAGGACATCGGTTTTTCAGAGATTGCCAGCCCTGTGTCCGATGCCGGAGCAACCAAGTAATTTCTGGCGGAATTTATCGCTTTTTTGCGGCGCCCAGGGGTGAGCTGAAGCGCGTGCTCAGCACGCGAAATGCGATTGTTTTTCGCGTGTTTACCTGGATGACCGCCGGTGCCAGCCTCAGCAATCGCTTGCTTAAACTGACACTACATGTAGTACCATCGTCAAGTCCGTCCCAAATTCCGAATTGGCGCATGAGCTTCAGTTCGGCTAAAATCAAGCTGTCCAGTTTGGACCGCGCCCAAAAGTGGAACCAAGAAATAGCCGTTCAGCAGTCTGGAGAAATGCAATGGGACAGATAATGCAACGCCGTGGGTTGAGCGCAATGCTTCTCACCCTGACCTGCGTCAGCTTCGCCGGTAGCGCCTTCGCTCAAAACAAGCCGTTCGAGCTGGGTGCAGAAACCAGACAAATGATTGAACCGCCCCCGTCAGCGCCGGGATACCCCGAATATCCGGCTTATCCAGCGCCGCAAATGGTTCAGCAACAACCCAAACCAGCTCCTCAACAACAGCGCAAGCCAATGCAGGCGAGCGTTCAACAGACCGCCAGACCTCAGCAGCCGATGCAACTGCAGGCCCAGGTTGAGAAACCCGGCGTCTTGCCGCCGGCGTTCCTGGGAGCCTGGCAGGTGATGGGTTTGCGCAGCGCCGTCGAAGCTCAACCGGCTTATCAGGCGGGAATCGGCAATATTTTCACCGGTCAGAACGCTCAGATCTGGAATATCCAGGGCAATCCAGGCAGCGGCTACGTACTGAGTTCCGACACCGGCGCCCAGACTCAGCTTTATATAGATAAAGTGGCCGGGAATACGGCGTTCATCCGCTATCAGCACCCGATTCGCAACACAATGGCTCAAGAGGCAATTGTCATGCAGCTGAGCGCCGACGGACGTGCCTTTCAGGGACTGGAACGCATCTCGATCGTCAAGCAGGGCGAACCTCAGCCCCGGGCAAAGGTCACGTATCAACTAACAGGCCGGCGTAAATAGCCAGCCCCGCCGTTTCTTCACAGAAGCAGACGCGAAAAACACCAGTTCTTCGCGCGTGGTCGTGACCGACCTAACGGGTGGATGGCGCCGCAATGGCGGTTTCTATAGTCGCCTTCAGATCGTCTCGGGCATTAACCAGGTCTTCTTCCAGCTGCTTGGCGGTCTGGATGGCTGTGCTCAGGTGCGCTTCCGGGCTTTCAAGCACGCGGTCATCGGGCTTGCCTCGCGATTTGCCAAAGTTGGCATCCGCTACTTTCATCTGGCGAAGCGCTTTCTCGATTTTGGGAATGATGTCGCGAGTGGTCCGCAGCGACTCGGAAATCGTGCCGCCGGCTGAACCTGGTCCAGCGTTGAGCTTCAAAACAATCAGTTCAGAACGCGTAAGCTTGGCAGTAGGCGGACGAACGGGCTTATTGGCTTCACCGGATGAACCGGCGGCATAAACGAGGGCAGCCAGACACAGACCCGCAGTTAGCGTCATGTTTTTCATTGGTAATCCTGCTTCACCAAAGACCGAATGAGCGCCTAGTCTATCTGAACAGGCACCCTGTGCAGTCGTTCTCCAGCCATGTTGTAACCAGAGTTAAGGCGTGATCGCCCTGATGACAGTAAGATGGTTCACCGAATTTCCTGTCACGCAACCAAACAGAATTACCATGCCGACCGGATCCGAATCTTTTGACCTGCAAGCCACCCTCAACGCGGTGGGAGATGCTTTCACCATCGTTCTCTGTCGAATCGGATTTGAAGCCGGTGCGCACGGACTCCTGGCTGCGTCCGTTGTCGGCATGATTGGGTTCTATCTCTGGCGGAAAAGGCACAGAGCCGGTCGGCCTCTGCTGATGGTATGCCGAAAGTTGGTGATCGTCTGCGGAATTATGGTGGTTCCAGGACTGATAGCCATGGTAACGGCAGGTAAATTGCCGCAGGTCGGGACGCTGCAGCTCAATTCCATCGGACTGCTGGGTTTCTGGACGTTGGTCATTCTCCATCTGTCGATGGAAGAGATGAATTTCGAGTGGTTCAAATCCTAATTTGACGACCGCGGCAGTTGTTCAATGCACGCGAGGCTCTATGCGCCTCCTGCTGTAGAATGGAACTATTGAGGTAAGCCATGCGGAAGTTAATCACTGCTCTTTCCCTTCTGACGGTGCTCTTGAGCAGCGCATCCAGCGTCATGGCCCAGCAGCAACGAACGGGAGCTACTGTCGGTGCATCGCCTGGCTACGCACGCCCCTTCTATGGCGGACTCGGACAACCAGTTTACGGCGGCCCGGTTTATGGAGCCCCGGTCTATGGCGGTTATGGCGTCCCTGTCTACGGAACTCCCGGCTACGGCGGCTACGGCTATCAACCATACGGCAGCAGCACCTGGCGTCCAACACTGGGATCGCCGTATGCAAACAACTACTATCCCGCCGGCGGAGTTTACGGCGCTCCTGCTTATTACGCGCCACCAACTGCAGTATCAGGCAATTTTTTCCGATTTGGCAATTTTTCGGCCGCTACTAACGTCACTTACTGGCGCTCCCCCTCCGGTTACTACTACCCATGGGGCGCCAACTGGGCAGCCGGCTCGCCTGTGATCATCGTCCAGCAAGGACAATCTCAGCCGACGAAACCGCCTATCTCGACTGTGCTGAACGATATGGAACGCTACGTCACCGAAGCCAAAGACAAAGGTCAGGTCTCCGAGAAGGACTACGCCGGCATCCAGCAGCGAATCAGCGACTTGCGCCGCAAGTTCTCATCCATGCTGACCGCTAATGATGGCGACCTCGACGCCCAGGATGACGAATATTTCCGGCGCGATCTGGACACTTTGTCCCGCGACATCTCTTATCGCGTCAAAATCTAGTGGCGCGATTTGCAGTAGTTTTTCGCGTGGTGAACTTTTTTCGCGTGATGGACTAGTTCATCACTTCTTGCACTAAGCGTCGCAGCTCGTCCTGCACGGAACTCATCGGGGCAGCAGCATCGAGAATCCGCCAGCGCTTCGGATCGCGTTTCGACAACGTGAGATAACCTTCGCGCACACGTCGATGGAAGTCGAGCGCTTCGCGTTCGAGGCGATCGTGTCCGGATGGATGCAGTCGCGACAACCCTTCGCTGCTTTCTATGTCGAAGAGAATCGTCAAGTCAGGCTTCAATCCGCTGGTCGCCACTTCATTCAGCATATCGATTAGTTTTTCATCGATGCCACGCCCAAATCCTTGATAGGCGGCAGTCGAATCGATATACCGATCGCAGAAAACGACTTTTCCCGCCTTCAGCCCCGGAACAATAACCTCCGAAACATTTTGCGCTCTATCCGCTTCGTAAAGAAGCAATTCCGTCAGAGGATGGACTTCGCTTTCGGAGTTGAGCAAGATGCGGCGAATCGGCTTGCCCAGTGCTGTTCCACCAGGATCGCGGGTGATGACGTGGTCGATACCGCTGTCCTCGAGGTGTTTGGACAGCAGTTTCAATTGTGTTGTTTTGCCGGCGCCTTCCGGTCCTTCAAGAGTGATAAAGACGCCAGGATATTGCTCTGTCATTACCTGCCGACAAGAGATTGCATGGTGCTGGTCAGTTCTTGCTCATCCATTCCACCGACATGCGAGTTCACCACATTACCTTTGGAATCGAGAAACACGATCGTAGGAACCGCATGAACATTGTATTTTTCGGTGATGTTCATCGTAGCCTTGTCGTCGATGTCGATTTTCTGCACATCGATTTTACCGTTGAACATTCCAGAAACTTTCTCAAACGTCGGCGCAAATCGTTTGCAGGGTCCGCACCAGGTTGCAGAGAATTCTATGACTTTTGGCTTAATGGCGGTCACCGCTGCAGCTGGCTTTGCACTCGCGGATGCTTTTTCTGCAGACTTGCCGGCAGCCTTGTCCAGATTTTGCAGACCTTGCTGAGCCTTCGACTTCAACGATTCGTTGCTGGACGAGCTGACAACCCATTCGTATTCTTTACGCGCTTCAGTCAACTGCTTGAGCTGCTGATACGACAGTGCCAGATAGTAGTGACTGAGGTCATCATTTGGAGTGGCTTGCAGACACGCTTGCAATTGCGTCACAGCATCACTGTACTTCTTCGCTTTGTAGGCTTTGACAGCAGCGTCGCGCGGGGACGATTCTGCACGTGCGCCACTGACGGCCATGACGGCGAACATCATCACACAGAGAGAAGCTATGGCAGCCAGCGCCTTTCTATTCATCACTTTGGCATCCTCGAAAAATGGCACAAGAGACTATTGTTTCACAACCGCCGCCAGTTCGCTCACGCCACCAACCTCTTTGCGCCAAGGCGCAACAAATATCTCTTGACAGGCGCACGGAAGCCGCGCCGGCGTTGGTACTGCACCTGGTGCAGCTCGGCGTTCAACACGCGAAAAACTTCAGTTCTTCGCGTGCCTGCAAGTCACAATCTCCAGGCGAGCCGCACTACGTCGAGATGTCGACAGCTGAGTAGGTTTCATCGTAGCCGCACAGCCAGTTTGAGGCGCGATGACGTTCGCTGACTATGGCGTTGCAGATATGGCGCTCATCATCATGCGCGCACGCGATTCCCTGCTCGCGAATCGCCAGGTCACCGTCAATCAGCCTTGCCGCACCCAGGTCGAGCTCGCCAAAGCGGGAGTTTTTCGCAATTTTGACGAAATCGATTGTCTGCCGATCTATCGCGTGGAAATAATTCAATCGCCAGTGAATCGCAAACATCTGATCCGCAAAGACGTCGATCTCCGCGCCGTCGCGCAGCTCAGCCTGTTCCAAAAGCTGCTTAGCCTTGGGATCCAGAAATCGAACAACTTCTCGCACATCGCCCACGTGAGCGGGCTCGTCATACGGAGGCAGTTTCTCGTACAAACCAAGCGCCCAAGCAAGCGCCGCCACCGCCTCGATGCGCCAAGCAGCGTCGATATCGATGGGCGGCTCCAGCGACCCCACCGGCTCCTGCAAGAGGTCCACCTCTTCCGGCTCCAATTCGTCCCAGATGTCCAGTCGATCCAGCCACGTGAGAATGTCCAGCCGCGCGCTGTCCGAACCTTCCTGGTCGGAGTAAGGCTCCAGCAGCCCACGGGCGGCTACCGCCATTAATGCCAGCATGCGGCGAGCGACACGGTCAGCCGACGGCGCATCGTCGTTGACGGGGGTGGGCTCGTCGAGTAAATCAGGTTCCTGGGGCACAGCCATAGCTCGAAATCATCTCGTTTCAAACGGTCTTTTGCAAGCGTACGTGATATCATTTTCGCCAATTCAGTTCCAATCATTTGAATTTATGAGTCTTTTGTTGCAGCCGTTCTCTGGAGCGGCAGCGTTTTGTGCCTGTATCCAGGCAGGCAGGAGGGTTTGTTTTTATGAGTGCAACGCTGGCAGCGCCTCGCGCGAAAGTTGATACCAAGTGGCAACTGTACATTGCAGGCACTTGGGAAGACGGAGCGTCACAACGCACCTTGATTAACCCGGGAACGGGCGAAGAACTTTGCAAGGTGCCGGAAGCCTCGGTTCAGCAAGTTGAAAAGGCGATTAAAGCCGCTCGCAAGGCCTTCGATGAAGGCACGTGGCGCAACACCACCAACGCAGAACGCGCCACCTTCCTCTACAAGGTCGCCGACAAGATCGATGAACATGCCGAAGAACTGGCAGAACTGGAAACCCTGAACGCCGGCAAACCCTTGCGTGAAGCCAAGTATGACGTAGCCGATTCGGCCAACTGCTTCCGCTACTACGCCGGACTGATCACCAAGCCAACCGGACAAACAATGGATGTTCCAGCTCCTTCGGTGAGCATGGTAGTCCGCGAGCCGGTCGGCGTCTGCGCGCAAATCATTCCGTGGAACTACCCATTATTGATGGCTGCCTGGAAACTGGCACCAGCACTGGCTGCCGGCAATGCCTGCATCCTCAAGCCGAGCGAATTGACACCACTCACCGCACTGCGCCTGGTTCAGCTCATTCATGAACTGGACGTGCTTCCGAAAGGCGTACTCAGCGTCGTCTGCGGCGACGGCAAAGCCGGAGTACCGCTGGCCGAAAGCGATCTGGTCGACAAAGTCGCTTTCACAGGCAGCGTGCCCACCGGCAAACGTGTTGCGCAAGCCGCATTGGGCAACTTGAAAAAGGTAACTCTGGAACTGGGCGGCAAATCCCCGATGATCGTCTTTGATGACGTCGATGTAGACACAGCGGTGGACTACGCGCTCTTCGCCATCTACTGCAACGCTGGTCAAGTTTGCTCAGCCGGTTCACGTTTCGTCGTCAATGAAAAATTGCACGATGACTTCGTGAAGAAACTCGTAGCACGCGCGAAAAAAATCAAGATTGGCTACGGCTTCGATGACGAAGCAGAAATGGGTCCGCTCGTCAGCGAAGCCCAACTGAAGCGCGTCGAAGAGTTTGTAGAAATCGGCAAAAAAGAAGGCGCCAAATTGGAATGCGGCGGCAACCGTCCGCAAGATGCGAAGCTCAAGAAAGGTTTCTACCTCGAGCCCACCGTCTTCTCCAATGTGAAACCGGACATGCGCATCGTCCAGGAAGAAATCTTTGGACCGGTGTGCGTGGTGCAAAAGTTCAAGACCGAGGAAGAAGCCATCAAGTTGGCCAATGACACTACTTTCGGTTTGGCAGGCGCCGTCTTCACCAAGGATGTCACCCGCGCCTACCGGGTGGTCAAGGCGATTCGCGCCGGCATCACCTGGATCAACGGCTACCACTCGACCTACAACGAGTGCCCGTGGGGCGGCTACAAGCAGAGCGGCTGGGGCCGCGAGCTGGGCACCTTCGGTCTGGATGCCTACACCGAAGTGAAGCAAATCAACCTCAACCTCGATCCTAATCCGGTCGGCTGGTTCGAGAAGCGCGACTAGTTAAAGGCAGCACCGACTGTGGTGGCTGACACCATGCTCGGTGGCACTGCGCGTCGTCTTGCCGCAAAGTGCTTTGTGCATCCGCTGCATATACACAGTTTTCAACCCGCGCTTCCAATAAGCGCGGGTTTTAACTAACTGGGCGCGGAATCATCTATAATCCCACGATATTTCGGAGGACTTCTCGACCATGAAACGCTCGCCCTGCCTCTCCATCGCCATTGCCGTCGCCATCGCAGCGATCAGCAACCTGGGGAGCGCCAGCTCTGCTCTCGCCGACAGCAGCAAGACCGGCGCCGCACCCGGTGCGCCGACCACCGTCGAAGAAGTCAAAATGCCCGATCCCGTCAAGGAAAAGTTGCGCGCTTCAATTGCCCGGTCAATGCAAAAGATGGCCGACTTCAAGCACGGATCGTTCTCGATGAAGTATCCGTCCAACTGGCGAAAGGGCGGCGCTTGCGAACCAGGGCAGATCATGATGTTTCAAACTGAGCAGGGACTGGTCAGCGTCATTGTCGGCGTGCAGAAAATCACCGATAAGGACACCCTCGAGGCGTACAACCAGGCGCGCGTCGACGGTCTTAAAAAGGCTCTCGGCGCCAAGATGACCGTTCTTTCCAACAGCCCCTTGAGCGTTAAGGGCGCCAAAGCGATGCAGCTCACTTATCGAGGCGACATCGATCAGGACGGCAAATTATTCAAGATGCGTCAGCAGCAGATTCTGGCACTCAATGGTGATACCGCATACAATGCGCAGTTCAATGCACCGGATGAAATGTTCACCGACTTTCAACAGGTGTTCAACGCCATGATCGATTCGATGGTGATCGCCGACAGCAAAGAAGCTAGTTCGCGGTGACCGCCAAGAGGAACGAAACTTCGACAGCCGGCAGACAACCTGCGCCGCAGAATGTCCGCATACTGGCCGCGATTCTGATCGGTGCCGCAGCCCTTGCCGCCTTGTGTTTGTTCCTCAATCCCAAAGCAAGCAACTCTCCCAATTCGCCAACACCGGCCGCGCAGGTAGCAAAACGGATTGTCGTAGCGCGACAAAAGGTTCATGAAGCCGCAGTCGAGTCTATGAACAGCGGCATGCAGGAATTTAATCGCGATGACTTCAAGATCAGCTATCCAAAAAATTGGCAGACGGAAGATGTGAATATTGCATCGGCACAAATGTTTCGTGCCGGCACCCTCGGTGGTATCGCCAACTTGACGGTAACCGCGTCCAAAGCCGAGGAGAAGGATTTGGACGCGTGGACAAAAACCACGATCAGCAATTTGAAGTACGTGGCTGGACCTGATGCCTCACTACTTTCCGTGACACCAATTGCATTGAACAACAGCAAGGGTAATCAAATTATCTTCGAGGCACAGCCGGAGGGAGTGGCATCCCGCGTCAAACAGCAATTGATTCTGGTGGCAAAAAATGGCACCGGCTACACGATAGCGCTCTCAACTCCGGTGCAGTACTACGCGGAATTCGAGAAAGTGTTTCAGTCCATCATCGCATCGATCAAAGTCAGCAAATAGGCGCCAGCTGGGCCCATGCCACCACCGGTGACACCATTGAATATCGATTGCCTCGAATACCTTGGCTTATCGGACGGAACATCGCAGCCTGCGGATACAATCTAAACCATCCTTAAAGTCAAGAGGGGAAACTCCTTGGCATGATTGGTCGTCGTGTTAGAATGACGCCTGCGTGGCGTTGCCGCGCCCTTTTTAAGCGGAGTTGCATGCTGCTGAAACCGGGAAAGAAACACACGCGCACGGCAGTACTTGCGTTGTCAGCACTTACTGCGTTCAACACTGCGACGTTTGTCTTACCATCTGAAATATGTCTCATGCCGGCTGCCGCTCAAGACGGCGATGGCACCACCGGCGCAACCAAAGGTCCGATCTCGGCGCCGCCGCTGTTCGGCGCGCCCGAGCAGGCATTGACCGACTCTTCACAGCCGGATGGACGTCATCTGACTGTCGACGACGTCACGATCGAAGGGAACCGGCTGGTTTCCACGGAAGATATCCTCAACGTCATCAAAACCCGACGCGGCGACAAGTTCGACCGTGATCAGGTGATGTACGACCTGAAAGCAGTCAACAATCTCGGTTATTTCGACGACCAGAAGCTGCAAGTGGTCCCCGAGATGTCGTCCAACAGCGGCGTACTGCTGAAAATTCGTGTTGTGGAAAATGCTCCGGTCACGCAGTTTGCGTTTGACGGCAACACCGTCCTCTCCAGTGAGGAATTAAATAAGCTTTTCGCAAGTCAGCTGGGCAAGCCTCAAAACCTCACGCAATTGTCAGCGGCCATCGACAAAGTCGAGCAGCAGTATCACGAACGCGGCTACACACTGGCGCGCGTCACTGATGTCAAGGACGATCCCGACGGCAGCGTCAGCATCAAAGTCGACGAAGGTGTGATTGGCGACATCAAAATTGTCGGAAATCGCAAAACCAAAGACTTCATCATTCGCAACGCGCTCAAACTGAAACCGGGCGCCGTATACAACGAAAAGCAGCTGACCAACGACCTGCGCAAGCTTTTTCAGAACGGATATTTCCAGGATATACGTCGTAGTTTGACACCATCTACGGATGCGTCGGACAAATACACATTGAAGGTCGAAGTCGACGAAAAGCGCAGCGGCTCTATTGGTCTGGGCGGCGGCGTCGATACGGTTGCCGGTCCGTTTGGACAGTTTAGTTTTTCCGACGGCAACTTCCGCGGTCGCGGGCAGGTTGTTCAGTTCAGCGCCAACGTCGGATCCGGTCTGTCCAACCAGCTCTCCAACAGTTTGAACAATGGCGGTTCGGGTTTCTTGCCCAACGCTCGCAACTATCAAGTAGAAGCATCGTGGATCGAGCCTAGCTTACGCGGCACCAACGCATCACTGGCTGCCACCATCTCCGCGCGCAACTTCGGCAGCATGTTGATTGACGAAGCACAGCAGCGCACCATCGGCGGACAGGTCAGCCTCAGCAAGCCTCTCGGCAAGCACTTCACCGCCAGTTTAGGAATCGGCGGCGACAACACCACTTTGACCAATTACCTGAGCGGCTCCAGCATGGATTCTCTCATCAACCGGGCGGTGGAGCTGGGCAAGGGCGCCGGCGCGCAGAATTATGTCAATCAGGTTCGCGATCAACAATTGAAGGGCGGCACCTATCTGACCGTCAGCCCCTCGGTGTATTACGACACACGCGACAACAACATGGACCCGACCAAAGGCACGTTCGCCAAACTGACGGCCGGTCCATCGCTGGGTTTGACGGGCAACAGTTTCATGAAAGCGGGCGCCAGCGTCAGCAAATATGTGCCAATCACCAAAGAAGTGACGATGGCTATGAACATGCAAGGCGGGGCAGGACTAGGCGGCGTGCCGGCATTTGCTCAATATCGTCTGGGCGGCTGGAACGGCATTCGCGGCTACCGCACATTCTCGGACCTCGGCTCCGGCACCGGCATGTTGATGGGCAGCCTCGAGTTACGGCGGCGCTTGCCGTTGCCGAAAGGTGACCCAGGCACCAAGCAGAATGCCGTTATCCGGGCAATCGACAACAATGTGAAAGCAGTGACATTCTTCGACGCCGGGGCAATATCCGGCAACTCCGCGGTCAACAACCTGTACCAGCGCAGCGCTCTGGGCGCCTCAGTAGGCGTCGGACTGCGCGTGAAAGTGCCGATGCTGGGTTTGGTCCGCTTTGATTACGGATTCCCCATTGTCAGCACAGCGATGGGACGGCTCATCCCGCGCTTCACCATCGGATTTGGAGACAAGTTTTAGAAACGTGCGGCTGCCGATCCATATAAGGCAAGCGGACAGGTGTTGTAAACTGACGCGGTTGGCTTGAAAAACCACGTTACTCTGTATTTGGAGGCGAGAATGCAACGTTCTCAAAAGTTGACGGCGCTCGTAGCAGGCGCATTCGTCTGTGGGGCGCTCACCGTAGCACCCGCTCTTGCTCAAGTTAAAAGCGTCGGAATTATCGATCGCGACCGTGTCGTTGGTGGCTATGCGAAAGCCCAACAAGCGGCTGACGAACTGAAGAAAGCCGAAGAAAAAGTGCAACAGCTTGTGGAAAATGCCAACAAGCAATATGAAGATGCGAAGAAAGCAAATAAGCCTCCGGCCGAGCTGGAAGGCTTGCAAAAGCGTCTGCAAACTACCATCGACAACGAAGTGAAGACGCTGCAAACCCGCATGCAAACTCTTGAGAAACAACTCGAGGGCGAAATCGACACAGCGATTAAAGCTGAAGCGACTGCGCGCAACGTCGATGTCGTGCTCATGAAACAAGCTGTACTCCTGGGCGGAACCGATATCACCGAAGGTGTCGTGAAGCGCTTGGGCGGACAAACGGCTGCTGCTCAACCGAAACCGAACACCACCAAGTAATGGTGGCAACGGTGCTCGCTCATGCACTGCCGACCGCTCTGACGGTTTAGAGAATGTATTGGGCGAGGCTTGCCTCGTCCAATTTTTTTGAGGAATAGTTCGATGAAACTGCCAATGGAATTGAGTCTGCAACAGATCGCCTCCGTAGCCGGAGGTCGACTTGAAGGCGACGACGTGAAAGTGAAAAGTATCGCGTTGAATCCGCTCAATGCCCAGGAAGGTGACCTCGCATTTGTTTTCGAACCCAAATACATCGCGCAAATTGCGCAGTGCAAAGCGACGGCGGTGATGGTTCCGGAAGGCACCAAAACCAATTTGCCGGCTATCGTTGTTGAACGGCCGCTGGTGGCAGTTTCGAAAATGCTGACAGTTGTGCAGCCCAAGCGGCACTATCCGGAAGGCATTCACCCGACCGCCATCGTGGATCCCACTGCTGAACTCGGCGAAGACGTGGGACTCGGTCCGTACGTAGTGGTCGGACCGAAAACAAAAATCGGCGCCCGCACCAAGCTCATGGCGCACGTGGTCGTCGGCGGCGAAGTGAAGATCGGCGAAGACTGCTTGTTCCATCCGCACGCAGTGGTTGAAGACCATTGCCGCATCAACAACCGCGTCATTTTGCAAGCCGGAGCTTGCATCGGACCGGATGGCTTCAGCTATGTGACCGAGAAAGTATCGAACATGGAACGTCGCATCAAAGGCGACTTCAACCTGGTCGATGAATCGAACCCGCACCTGAAAATACCGAACATCGGTAACGTCGTCGTGGAAGACGATGTCGAAATCGGTGCCAACAGCACCGTCGACCGTGCCACCCTCGGCAATACCGTAATCGGCGCTGGAACCAAAGTCGATAACCTGGTGATGATCGCGCACAATAATCGCCTCGGCAAAGAATGTCTGGTAGTTGCACAGACCGGCATCGCCGGCTCTTGCAACATCGGCGATCGGGCAATTCTGGCCGGCGCGGTCGGACTCAAGGACCACGTGCATGTCGGCAAAGACGCCATCATTCAAGCCCAGTCCGGAGTCATGCAAGATATTCCGGAAGGCGAAGTGGTGTGCGGCACCCCATCGGTGCCTTCCAAACAATTCTTCCTGGGACAGGCTGCCCTCAAGAAATTGCCGGACATGGTCAAAGAATTCCGCGCTGTTAAGAAACGCGTCGAGCAGCTCGAAGAGCAGCTGAAAGTCACGAAGGAACCCGAACTGGTAAAAAGCAAGAAATGATGATATCCAACTCTAGCACCACATCTAATATCACTTACAAAGGCCACGGCATTACCTCGAAGCAGGCGGTGGCCGTTGAGGTAGAACAACGAGAAGCCGGATATGGCATCGTCTTCGCCCTCAAGCAAGACGGGCAGATTACCGAATTGCCGGCTCATCATGCCAATGTGGTCAACACGCTGCGCAACGTCGTGCTGGGTAAAGACAAGGCACGCCTTTGCATAGTCGAGCATTTCCTGGCAGCAGCAGCTGTCTGGGGACTGGAAGACCTGTATGTGACCGTTGACGGCCCGGAGATGCCGCTCGGAGACGGCAGTGCCAACTTCTGGATCGAACTGTTCAAACAGGGTGGTTGGCAGCAACGACCAATCGTTCCCAACGTCGAACTCACCCAACCGGTATCCTGCTCGCTCGGTGACCGCACACTACTGGCGGTGCCGGCTGAGAGTTTCTCAGCCACCTACATGATGGACTGGAACCATCCGATGATCGGCAAGCGCTGGTACACATGGACGGCCCAGACGCCTGTGGAAGACATTGCGCTGGCGCGCACGTTCGGTTCCCAAAAAGAGCACGACATGTTGGGACTTTCCAATGAAGTCGTCAGCATGACGCCGGATGATTTCTCCAAACCGCTTCGTTGGCCGGATGAGCCGGTGAGACACAAAGTGCTCGACCTGATCGGCGATCTCTACCTGGCCGGCTGCAATCCACTACGATGGAAAGCTCACTTCATCAGCATGAAGGGCGGTCACCAGCTGGACGTCAAACTAGCCGGATTGCTCGCCGAACAGCGCAAGTAGACATATAAAGCCTTGGCAGGAAGCCGGCGCAAGGGCATCTAATTTGAAGCCCCTGCGCCGACGAGTTATGGTGGAAGTGACACCACCTGGTTGCTATTTGGTTTGCGACTGGGTGGCGCCCGGTGTCGGGGCGGCTTTCTCAGAAGACTCGCCACCAGCCTTGGGCTGGGACTCTTCTGCTTTCACATCAGGCTGCTGAGTCCTCGCTTGACCGACCGCAGGATCGGCAGGTACCACCGGTGCCACCGGAATCGCAGGGACCGGAGAAGACGCTACTTCATCGGCGGCCATGACAGCGGAAGCCGATGTAGCGAGCAACATTGTCAGTGACAGTGTAACTATATTACGCATAATGCGCTCCTCAATTGGGTTTCGGGCAAATTTATAAGCGCCGCAGCGTCGGCGGTCAATTCTGCGTACAGAATTAGTCCTAGGTCGCGGAGCCGCTTTGCACGCCACCCGGCGGCACGCGCCGTTTGTAACAAACTTCTCGATATGGCTCTGGAAGCCTATGTCCGCAGTTTCTTGCCAGCAAATTTCCAACGCCCTCGTTGGAACACTCGTTCTCATCACACGCGAAAAACATCGATTCTTCGCGTGTGTTTGGAGGCGCGTAGTTTCTGGGTGACGGCAAGTGACCTGGAGACGTTCTGGGCGCCTACTTGTTGCTCGATATTCCCTGAGCAAAATTCAGGCATTGCCCCAGGATATTGCAATAACATGTGGGCTATAAATGAACTGACTCGGTTATCAGGAGTTTTTCCATGCGTTTTTCGTCGCGGTATGGCGTGCTGGCAGTCGCCTGCGCCGCTTCTCTGCTCATTCTCGGTCCGCTGGCGGCATTGGATGTCAACGCGCAGCAATCATCAGGCGAGACCCCTTCAACGGAGCTCTCAGCCTCCGCTCCTAAAGACTTCAGTGTGACTATTTACAACCAGAACTTCGGTCTTGTCCGCGACACAAGAACGATCAATCTATCCAATGGCGTCAACTATCTGCGGATCGGCGACGTTGCCTCTCAGATAGACCCGACTTCGGTCAGCTTCGAGTCGACGACAGCACCAAACCAGGTTGTCGTTCGCGAACAGAACTATCAATATGATCTGATCGACCCCAACACTATTTTGCGCAAGTCGGTCGGAAAAACGCTCAAGTTCAGGCAATACCTGCAGTCCGGAACAGTGCGCGAAATCACGGGCACCTTGCTGAATTCGCCCGAGGTGACTGTAGCCGATGCCAGTGGCGGCAATTCCATGCGTTATCAGGGACTGGTGATTCGCACTGCAGACGGTATCGTGTTGCAGCCGGACGGTGTAATCGAGATTGCTGAGCTGCCACCGGGGTTGGTGTCGACACCCTCACTACTGTGGAAACTGGAAACCACAAAATCCGGCACTCATCAGACCGAGTTGCGCTACCAGACGGCGGGCATGAACTGGCACGCCGACTACGTTGCGGTGATGAACGAAGCCGATAACGGGCTGGATCTGACCAGTTGGGTAACTCTGGACAATAAGTCAGGCGCCACTTACGACAACGCGGCGCTCAAACTCATGGCCGGCGACGTGCATAGGGTGCAAACGCGCGGCAGCTTTGCAGGCGGAGGCGGCATTATGGCCATGGCCGAATCTGCTCCGCCGCCGCAGTTTCAAGAGCAGTCGTTCGCCGAATATCATCTATATACGCTGCAAGGAAAAACCACCCTGCGAGACAACGAGACCAAGCAGATGAGCTTGTTCAATGCTTCCAATATTCCGGTCAAGAAACTATTCGTATTCGATTCGAACCAGAACGAAATGATACCGATGGAAGAGAGCGATGGCGGCAGCACAACCAAGAGCAAAGTGAACGTCAAAATCGAAGTCGCGAACAGTGACGCCAATCACCTCGGTATGCCAATGCCGAAGGGCAAGGTGCGCGTATACAAAAAAGATGCCGACGGCGCGCTGCAATTTATCGGCGAGGACGAAATTGACCATACGCCGCGCGACGAAAAGATTCGCCTGTACATAGGCGATGCTTTCGATGTGGTGGGCGAACGCAAGCAAGTGACGCAAACGCGAGTTTCAGATCACGAAACACGCGAAACCTATGAGATTTCCATACGCAACCACAAGAAGACTGCCGCGCCGGTGACGATTATCGAACACACCTGGGGCGACTGGAAGATTGTGCAACAGAGCCACCCGTCGACCCGAAAGGATTCGCGCACATTTGAATTCAACATTGACGTGCCGGCCAACGGCGAGGTCAAAGTTAACTACACCATTTCAATCAAAAACTAAAGCCAACTGAGCAGCGGAGGCTCCATGCGTTTTCAACTTTCACAAATAGGTATAGCAGCGACGCTCCTGGCGGCAACGGTTTCGGTAGCGCTGCTGGCGCCTCTGGCTCACGGTGAAGAGGTCGGAGCCTCTGATTCCAAAGGGATTAATCTGACGATATACAACCAGAATTTCGGACTCGTCAAAGACGTGCGCGATGTCACGCTGAACACCGGCATCAACTTCGTGCGCTTTGCCGATGTGGCGGCTCAAATAGATCCGACGTCGGTGAGTTTCGCATCTTTGACCGCTCCTAATGCGGTGGTGGTCCGCGAGCAGAATTATCAGTACGACTTGATCGACCCCACTACCATCCTCGCCAAGTCAATCGGAAAAACTCTCAAATTTCGCCAGATCGGACCGAGTGGCACTATGAGGGAATTCACCGGTACCCTGCTCAATTCACCCCGGGCAACAGTTGCAGATCCCTCGGGCGGATCGAGCGTGCGCTGGCAGGGACTGGTAGTCCGCACACCTGAGGGCGTCGTGCTTAATCCTGCCGGCGAAATAGAACTATCCGAGTTGCCGCCGGGGTTGATTTCGAAGCCTTCCTTATTGTGGAAACTGGAGAGCACCAAGGCCGGCGAACATCAGACGGAAATCGCGTATCAGACCGCTGGAATGAACTGGCATGCCGATTACGTAGCTGTTCTGAACAAGGACGACAACCAGCTTGACCTGACCAGCTGGGTCACTCTGGACAACAAATCCGGAGCCAGCTACAAGAACGCAGCGCTGAAACTAATGGCCGGCGACGTGCGTAAAGTCCAAGACGAGGAGCGCTACATGCGCGGTGCCCAGGCTGTCGACGCGGCGATACCGATGGCGCCGCAACCTCAGTTCCAAGAACAGGCATTTGCCGAGTACCACCTGTACACCCTTCAGGGCAAGACCGACGTCAACGACAACGAAACCAAACAATTGAGCCTTTTCAACGCCAATCAAGTGCCAGCACACAAATCGTTTGTCTATGATCCGGCGCCCACTGTTTATTACCCCTGGATGTCCGGCGGCGGCGACCGCAGCAAGAAAGTTGCAGTCAAAATCGAAGTAGACAACTCCGAGAAAAATCACCTCGGCATGCCCATGCCAAAAGGCAAGGTGCGCGTCTACAAACGTGATGCTGATGGCGCTCTGCAATTCATCGGCGAAGATCTGATCGATCACACACCACGCGATGAAAAGATTCGTCTATATATCGGAGACGCCTTCGATGTTGTAGGCGAGCGCCGGCAGGTCACGTCGCAGCGTATCAATGATCGCGTCACGCGAGAAACATACGAAATTAGCCTGCGTAATCACAAGGATAAAGAAGTCACCGTCACTGCGGTAGAGCACGCCGGCGGCACCTGGAAGATTCTCTCCTCCAGCCATGAGTATAAGAAGAAAGATGCGAGCACGTTCGAGTTCAACGTAGCGGTGCCGGCAAACGGCGAAGTAAAAATCACTTACGAAATCGAACACCGGTATTAAGGAACGACACGCGGCAAGACACGGCACGCAAAGATTGCTAGAGGTTATCAAATGCAACGGAACGGACTGATTACATTAGCAGCAATGGCAGCACTGGCAGCGACGTTACTGACGCCTTGGGCGCGCGGCGAGGAAGTGGGAGCATCCGACTCCAAGGGCATCAACCTCACGATCTACAACCAGAACTTCGGTCTGGTCAAAGACATTCGGACCGTCGGGCTGAACACTGGTGTGAACTTCGTTCGTTTTTCTGACGTGGCAGCCAAAATAGATCCAACCTCCGTCAGTTTCGTCTCCCTGACCGCCCCCAATGCAGTGGCCGTCCGCGAGCAAAACTACCAGTACGACCTGATCGACCCCACCACCATCCTCGCTAAGTCAGTCGGAAAAACACTCAAATTTCGCCAGATTGGACCGGGCGGTGCCATGAGAGAGTTCACCGGCACTTTGTTAAATTCGCCGCGCGCGACGGTCGCCGATCCCTCAAGTGGATCGAGTGTTCGCTGGCAGGGTCTGGTGGTCAAAACACCGGAAGGCATCATACTCAATCCCGCGGGCGAAATCGAACTGACAGAGCTGCCGCAGGGATTGATCTCCAAGCCATCTTTGATGTGGAAATTGGAGAGCACAAAAGCCGGCGAACACCAGACAGAAATCGCGTATCAAACCGCCGGTATGAACTGGCACGCCGATTACGTCGCAGTGCTGAATAAAGATGACAATCAGCTCGATTTGACGAGCTGGGTCACTCTAGACAACAAGTCTGGTGCCAGTTACAAACATGCAAATCTGAAGTTGATGGCAGGCGACGTGCACAAGGTTCAAACGCCGCAGGAGGGAGTTCCGGCCAATGGCGTAAGGTATATGAAGTCCGGAATGGTGCCACAACAGTTTCAAGAACAGTCATTCGCCGAATATCACCTATACACTCTCCAGAACAAGACAGACGTGAATGATAACGAGACGAAGCAGCTCAGTCTGTTCAATGCTAACCAGGTACCGGCGCGCAAACAGTTTGTCTACGATCCGGCGCCGCGCGTCTATTATCCATGGATGTCCGGAGGCGGCGATCGCAGTAAGAAAGTTGCGGTCAAAATCGAAGTCGACAACTCAGAGAAAAACAATCTCGGCGTGCCCATGCCCAAAGGTAAAGTGCGCGTCTACAAGCGCGATGCCGATGGTGCCTTGCAATTTATCGGCGAGGACCTGATCGATCACACTCCGCGCGACGAAAAAATTCGCCTCTACATTGGCGATGCTTTCGATGTCGTGGGAGAACGAAAGCAAGTAACACAACAACGCATCAACAATCACGAGATGCGGCAATCCTATGAGATCAGTTTGCGAAATCACAAAGACAAGGAAGTTACCGTGACGGCCGTAGAGCACGCCGGCGGCACCTGGAAGATCCTCTCCTCCAGCCACGAATACAAGAAAAAGGATTCAAGTACTTTCGAATTTTCAGTGCCCGTGCCGGCCAACGGCGAGGTCAAAATTACGTACGAAATTGAATATCGCTACTAGGCGCGCAGGTGGTTCAGCCACGTTCGAAAAACAACACGCGAAAAACATTTGCTTTTCGCGTGCTTATTCGCGAGCGAATTGGGCACATGCGGACGGCAGACAGAGATTTCAGCCGCCAGCTCAGAATTAACGTGAAAACGGGCACCGACTGGGAGCCCTTCTTGGCGCAAACGCCCAGCCGGTGCGGAATCTGCAACCTTGACAACGATATCTGACGGTGATATCTCTGTTGTTACGTCCGAACAACCGAGCGAGTGCGCCGCTGAATGATTTCGCGCGTCCGCTCTGCCTGTGTGCAGGTTCGGACGAAACTCTTTCGTACCCCTGTACAGGAGATTCTTCATGCCGAAGAAACATTGTCGAAAAGTTTGGTATGCCGATGAACGTGGACCGCCTGCCTGAGTGTCAGGTACCTTTTTCGAGAATTGAATACTACGTGTAACGAGAAGCAGTCAGGTACCTCTGCTTCTCGTTACGCGTTAAGCCTTACGAGTTTTGCAAATTACCCTTCTAGCGAGCTTCTTCTAGCGGTCCAGATCGTCCAGAGTTTTTTGTTCCGGGCTGGCGCCCGACGGTGGCGTTTCTGAAGTGAAGCCCGGCATGGGAGCCGGAGCCGGCGCTGGAGCCGTGGATGTCGTGCCGGAAGCCGCCTGCGGTGCCGGAGCCGGATTCACCGGCGCCTCGATTACTTTGGTGCGTGGCTTCGAGAAGATGCCACCGCTGGCGCCACTAGACCCGCTGGTCCCCGGAGTCCAGTCATCGTTGTGCGCTGTTGCAGTGCCGCCTTTTTCGCCGCTTCCCTTGCCGACCGCATAAGTCTTGTAGAGCGACCCATCGAGATAGACTCGAAACTCGCTGCTGCCGTCTTCCTTCACCGGCACACCAGCAACAAATTCGAATGGCTTAGATTCGCGAGCGTTGAGCGGTTGCACAAATTCATCGATGACGCGTTGTTCTTTCGACCAGAGCACCTTGGTTCCCTTCGCCTCGCAAAGCTCGCCACGGATGCTCAGATAGTTGAGCGGCTCCGGTCCCGGGTTCCAGACTTCTCCGGAAATCCGCAAGACGCTGGTGCTGTTGTCGACATCCACCTTGATATTGCGGACGGTGACATTCGGTGCTTTGATACGAGGATCGAGCGACTGCGCCTGCTGCAAATATCCGTAGCCGCCATCGGAATCGCCGGCATCCAGCATTTCCTTGCCGCGCTTGGCCATGAGGGCTGCCAATTTGCGATTGAGATCGCTGGAGTTGTCTGAGAGCTGCACGGCCTTGCGCATTTGATCGATCGCCAGTTCGTACTTGCCTTGCTTCTCGTACAAAACTGCGGTTTGCTCCAGACTGGTGGCACTCGGGGAAAGTGTGTTCAACTTGGTGTAGTATGCGATGGCGGCATCGATATCACCCTTGGTGGCACTCTCGGCCGCCATTTTGGCATAGACTGTGGCCAGCCGGCTGTCAGCCTCATCCAAGCGAGTTCCGGCTCCCAGTTCCTTCACTTCTTCCCAGCAGCGCAGCGCTGTTTTGAAGTCGCCGCTGCGAAACGATTCATCTCCCCACAATGCAGCCAGATCGCTGAGTTCAACTTTCTTGCCAGGCAAATCGGCGGCCGCCAGTGGTCGCAATAACTCCACGGCGCGCTGATATTGGTTGCGCTGCCGGTAGTAACTCGCCAGTCCGGATGCCAACTCCGGCTCGGCAGCCAGACCGGCACCCAACTGCTGCGCCTCGGTGATGCATTGCCAGGCTTTCTCGACCTGATCTACACCGACATACGCTCTTGCCAGAGCCAGCAATATCTTGCTGTCATCGGGCTTCCGCGAATGTGCCTGAGTAAGGGTCTTGACCGCAAACGCGTATTGTCCGTTTTGCAGTTCTTTGAGACCTTCTTGCAATAGACGCTGATTCTCAGGGGGTTTAGTGAGGAAGAAATAAGTTCCGCCGGCTGAAGCAATCAAAATAAAGCCAGTTAGCGCTACACCCAAGCCAATCGGCAGTCCCTTTTTCCCGCCGCGTTTGCCGGCGTTGCCGGCTGTGGTGCTCTTGCGTTCGGAGCGGCGCCGCCGGGGCGCGTCATCGTCCTCGTCGTCCTCGTCGTCGTCTGCAGGATTGGCGTCAAAATCAGCTCCACCCAGAGGCGGGGGCGCACTGCCATAGCTCTCCGGAATCTTCGGAAGCCCCTGCTGGGTCGGCGGTCCTTCGCCAATCAGCGGCGCTGAGCCTTGAACGAGCTTGGCGCCACAAGACACGCAATTCTGGTACTTAGGAGGGTGATAGAGACCGCAACTGGGGCACTGCATTGACTTTCGCCCAAAAAATGAACCTAGCCCAGTTTAGCAACTTTGAAGCCCGTCGTTGTCATGACGTCTCTAAGTTTTTCTATTTCAAGCCTTAAGGAGCCCACACCTGTTTAGAATACGACCACACGGTTCGGCGCGAACGCACTTCACAACGAGTTTTTTATGCGACAAATTCTGCCCGTTATTATGTTTTCCGTCGTGTCTTCCGCATTGTCGGGAACGTTGTCGATTCTGCTTCCACCACCGGCGGTAGCGGAAGAGTCCATTTCTCCTTCAATGGAGTCGCTAAATCAGCTCAACGCCAGCTTCCGCACACGATACACCGATGCGAAGCGCGAAATACGCGAGAATCTCGGACCGGTGATTTTCGTTTCCGGCGATCAGATGACGCTGATAAACAAGGGTGCGAAGAAATCAGAGCGATTTATTCCGGAGGGCTACACCTACTTTAAGGATGTCGACCACATTCCCCTGGCTTGCTACGTCACCCTGGTCAACAAAACGAACCGTAGTTTGACTGCCGAAGAAACAAAAGATCTGTCCACATTCGCCGACTCTATAAGGAAAGCGAGAACCACGCTGACCGGCACCGTATCCGGTGACAAGAAAGAACTGGCGCGGCAACAATTCCTGGTGCAATTATCCCTGGATTTTCTGTCCGAAACCGTTGAAAACGGCAAGGTGACTCACGACCAACTACGGTCATTTGCGCGCGCCGCAGCGCCCGAATCGCTGCACAACATCGATAACGCAATCGCCCTGCAACTGGCGAAAATGCAGGAGATAACTGACAAATGGCGGTCCGAACTGGCGCCGGACGAGTGGGAGAAACTGCACGTAATTCTCACCACCGGACATATGCCGAGACGGCATTTGAGCGCGTTCCAGTTCTTTTGCGACTACTTGAATGAAAAAGAAGAAGGCAGAAGAGTTATCGTCATGGAAGGCGTGGACACAGAGGAAGCGGGTCTCGACCTCTTAGTCACCCATATTCTGGATGGACACATCGCGGTCGACTTCTTCAACGAGCCCTGGATAATGCACAGCGACCTGCTTTCCGGCGGTGCGCATGCCTGGCTGAAGAAGCACAAAGTGCGTCCCGCCCGCTCGAGAAAGTAACCACGCGCGAAAAACAGCAGGGCGGACCCGAAGGTCCGCCCCGCACAATTTTCGCAATCGGGAAGATTACTTGATGTCGACTTTGGCGCCGGTAGCTTCGAGCTTGGTCTTCATTTGCTCGGCTTCTTCCTTCTTGATCTTTTCCTTCACCGGTTTCGGTGCGGAATCGACCAGGTCTTTCGCTTCTTTCAGGCCAAGGCCGGTAAGTTCGCGAACGACTTTGAGCACTTCGATCTTCTTGTCGCCGACGGAGGTGAGAATGACGTCGAATTCGGTCTTCTCTTCAGCAGCAGCACCGCCGCCGCCAGCACCAGGCATCATCATGGGCATACCCATCGGGGCAGCAGCGGTGACGCCGAATTTTTCTTCCATTTTGGTCTTGAGCTCAGCGGCTTCAAGCAAAGTCAACGAACCGATCTGCTCGAGCAGGTCATCGACTGAAAGTTTTGTAGCAGTAGCCATTTGAATTCTCCTTATGAATTTTCTTCGGAAACCGACTCGGGCGCTGCAGGCGCAGCCTCACTGGCAGCAGGCGCTTCAGCGGTTGCTTCAGGCGCAGCTTCAGCTTTGGGCTCTTCAGCGGGTGCGGCAGCCTCGGTTGTGGCTGGCGCTTCAGCAGCAGGAGCCGCGGGGGCAGCACTTGCGGGTTGCCCTTCGTTTCGTTTCTTAGCGACCTCTTCAGCCAGTATGGCGATGTCGCGAATCACAGCTGCTAGGCAACCAGCAATTTCGCGAGCACCAGAATCAAGTCCGGCCATGATCTGAGACAGCAATACCTCACGCGACGGAAGATCGGCTAATGCTTTCACTTCGTCGCCGGACATCAACCTGCCTTCGAACACGGCACCGCGAACGGTGCCTTTTTTGACGGCTTTGAAGAATGTGACTGTAGTTTTGGCCGCGGCGGCAGGATCTTCTTCGCCGAGAATCAGGGCGGTCGGGCCTTTGGCAATCTCTGCCAACTGCTTGAACTCTCCCTTTTCTGCTGCGAGCGAGATCAGTGTGTTCTTGGCGATTCTGCAGCGGGCTTTATCCTTATCCAGCTTGCGCCGAAAACCGGTAATTTCCGCAACAGTAAAGCCACTTAAATCGGCAACGATGGCGACGTTGGTCTTCTTAAGAAGAGCTTCCAACTCAGCCACAATTTCCTGTTTTTTCTCTTTCGTGGCCATTGTGCCTCCGGGTCCATGCCAGGCTTTCGCCTGACAAGTTGAGTTTTCGATCGTTTTGCTTACCTTCGGGCTCAAATAAAAAGCCCTGGGAAAACAATTCCGCAGGGATCACAAAAACGATCGATAGTCCCGGAATGCAGGCGACAAGCACCCGCGAACAAGGAGAGTTTTTCGCGCTTTGTGACCTGAGCCGGCGGTTCGGAACCATTAGCGAGCTCGAGGCTCAGCACCAGACTGTCTACGGTCGCCTGCCGTGAGGCAGGTCTGAGGGGGAATTGTTGCAAGGAAAGCGCCAAACCGTCAACGCTAACGCTCTAAACGTAACGCCTGTGTTATACAGAAGTTCACCAGAGTGGCTGCCGGGAGACCCAATGACAACACCATGGCCGGGCTATAAAAAGCACGTTTTCGTCTGCACCAGCGGTAAGACCTGCCCAGACGAGGGCTCCGAAGAAGTGTGCTCTGTCTTGCGAAAACAAATTGTCGAGCTTGGACTGAAGGGACAGATTCGCATCAACAAGACCGGGTGCCTTGACCAGTGCGGCAACGGTCCCGTCATAGTCGTCTACCCCGAAGGCATCTGGTACGCCCACGTCAAACCGGAAGACTGCCAGGAAATCGTCGAATCGCACTTGCTCAACGACCAGCCCGTCGAACGGCTGCTGTACGACGGTCGCGGCAAAATCACCACGTGATAAACAGAGGTTTTTCGCGTGTGTAGTTGAGCTCAGGATTAACTGCCGGATGTCTCGCCGCCAGCCTCACCATGCTTAGCCAAGAAGTCAAGCGCATCGGAATTCTCTTGCTCTGCCGACATCTTGAGATACTTCAATCCCTCTTCGCGGTCCCCGGCATTGTAGAGCCGAGAACCATACTCAAATTGCGCATCAGAGTTCTCTTTGTCGGCTGACTTGCGGAAGAGTTCCATCACATCGAAACCCTCAGCGTCCGTGCAACGACCATCGTCAATGCGAATGGCCAGCCGGTACATGCCGGTGGCGTCGCCAACAGCCGCCGCTTTCTTCAGCCAGACGATCGCCTCTTCCTCGTTCTTTTCGCAGGCTATACCCTTGCCGAGGAAACGTGCGTAAGCCACCATCCCCGACCCGGAACCGTTCTCGGCACCGCGTCGATACCAGCTCAACGCCAGGTCTTCGTCGAGGTCTACGCCTTTGCCTTCTTCATAGATAGATCCGAGGTTGTACTCGGCATCGGCATAACCTTGATCCGCCGCTTTCTTGTACCAGACAGCGGCCTCGTTCCAGTTGACTGGAATTTTGTGCCAGCCGAACTCATAACAAAGACCGAGATAGTTTTGCGACTCAGGATGCCCTTTCTGGGCCGCAATACGCAATTGTCTGTAGCCTTCGCTTGCGTCCAGTCGACAACCAATTCCGCGGAAATACATGATGGCGAGTTCGTGCTGACCATCGAGGCGTCCGTTCGACGCAGCCTGCTCGAACCACTCGAAAGCGCCTTTCTCGTCCTTCTCGACGCCCCAGCCCCACTTGAGCGCTCGCCCGACTCTAACTTGCGAGTAGCCGTTGCCCTGCTCGGCAGCCTTGAGCAACCACTCGAAGGCTTCGGTGTCGTTCTCCTCCACACCATAACCGTTCATGTAACACCAGCCGAGATCCGCTTGAGCTCCCGGAGTACCCTGGTCGGCAGCCTTGCGATACCAGTAGGCAGCCAGATCCGGATCTTCGTCACAGCCATGGGCGTGATTGTAGTGCCAACCCAGGTTCCACTGTCCAAGAGCGTCTCCGAGCTCGGCAGACTGCTGGCGCCAACGGAAAGCCTCAGACATGCTTTCCTCAACGCCTTCGCCGTCCTGGTACATGTCAGCGACACAGTTCATGGATTGCGGCTTGCCCAGCTCAGCCGACTTCAAGAACCAATAGAAGGAAATCTCAGCATGCTGTGGTGCACCTTCATCACCTTTGCGGTAGAACCAAGCCAGGTCGTATTGAGCTTCCGCGTCACCTTGTTTAGCATCGGCCAGGACGCGCACGAATTCCTCACTGGCGTCCGGTGGACTGGCCTCCACCTCGGAAACCTCGAAAACCTCGGAACTATCTCGCGCCACACCACCGGCATCGGACTTGGCAGTTATAGCCTCCGGAGCGGATGAAGCACTGGAAGCGGCGCTGGAGACCGCTTTAGAAGCGGCTCCGGAAGCCATTCCCGAAGCAAATCCTGATGCAAATCCTGATACAAATCCTAAACCCTTGCGAGCGCCTGAGTCACCAGCACCGGTATCACCGGCAGGCGTTGCCGGACTTTTGTCCAGGTCGACTTCAGCCAGCGCTTTTTTGAATTCCTGCATGGTTTCGTAGCGTTGTGTGCAGTCTTTGGCAATCGCGCGCCCGATAATCTCTGTGAGACGGGGCGGAAACACCATATCCGGAGCCGACTCTTCCAGCGTGGGCGCGGGAGCATTCACATGCGCCAGAATGACCTGCAAGAAACCGCTTCTTTCGAAAGGCGCCTGCCCGGTCAGCGTTTCGTGAATAAGACACCCCAGAGAGTAGATGTCGGAACGCGGATCAATCGACTGCCCCAAACACTGCTCCGGGCTCATATAGAGAGGCGATCCAAAAATCTCGCCTGTCTTCGTCAACCGATTGGCCGCCTTACCGGTTTGCGCAGTAAACAGTTTGGCAATTCCGAAATCCAGAACGACAGGTTTTTCTTCCTCATCATCGTCCACACAAATCATGATGTTGCTTGGTTTAATATCTCGGTGCACGACTTGCCGGCGGTGCGCATGTCCGAGTGCTTCGCAGACTTTGATGAAGAGTGGTTGAGCGCGCTTCCAATCCATGTGTTTTTCGCGTTCCAGAAAAACATCCAGCGGCTCTCCCTGCAGGTAGTCCATAACGATGAATGGAAAACCATGCTGGGAAACATCGAAGTCATAAATACGAATGATGTTGCTGTGATTGAGAGCCGCCGCTGCCTTGGCTTCCACGTGAAAACGCTGCAAGGCGGTTTCGTCCCGTCCCAGATCATCGATCAGCATTTTGATCGCTACTGTGCGATCCATCAGTTTATGCCGGGCGCGAAACACGACACCCATACCACCACGACCAAGCTCTTCCAGCAGTTCATACTTGCCACCGCCGAGAGTATCCCCGACGAGCGACTGGGTGAGGATGGCAGCCAGCTGGGTTCCGTCGTCTTCACACACAAGCGTCTCAGCAGGATAAGTGCGCTCGCATTGGAGGCATTTTCTCTGGAACATCTGCGTCGTCATTTAAGCTCTCTTACCCCTCATACGATGCCAGAGCATCCTCAGCATCCGCGCTACCCAGTGCTGCGGCCTTGCGCAGACACTCCATACCTTCCGCCCTGCGACCGCTATCGATATACAGAATTCCCAGTTCGTAATGCGGCATGGCGAAATCCGGGCATAGCGCCGCCGCTTCCTCCATTAACTTCAGCGCATCGTAGCCGGTATTCTTCAGGTCACCCGATTGCACAACTTGCGACATCAGCATGAAAGCCCAACCGCAATCCAATGCCATTGCCTTCTCCAGCAAAGTGATCGCCTCATCGGGATCTACCGGTTTCGACCGCCCTTCGCGAATACTGCGCGCCAATGCCACCATGCCGTTACCGCTTCCGCCTTCGGCAGCAGCGCGGAAACAGCGCTCAGCCTCCTGATTATTGACCTCAGTCCCTCGTCCCTCTTCAAACATCAGTCCGAGCGAATAATTGGCTTCAGCGTGCCCCTGGACGGTGGCTTTCTTATACCAGTGGAATGCTTCCTCCAGGTTCATCGTCGCATCATGTAAGCCATACTCATAAACTTCACCCATGTAGTTCTGCGCCAGCGACGATCCGCGTTGCGCGGCTTGTCGCAGTTTGCGCTTACCGCCCGCCACATCCGGTTTACAGCCACGCCCTTCCAGCGTCATTATTGCCAGACGAAACTGCGCATCCAGATCATCCTGAGCAGCCGCTTTCTCGTACCAATAGAGAGCATTGGCGTAGTCGATATCACCCCCCCAACCCCATTCATAGACCTCGCCGAGCCTTCTTTGTGCTTCAGCCAATCCTTGTTCTGCAGCCTGCAAATACAATTCGAACGCCGCTTTATCATCCCGTTCTACGCCACTACCGATGGTGTAGAGCACGCCGAGACTATTCTGCGCGTAAGAGTATCCACTCTCGGCAGCTTTCTTGTACCAGTACGCCGCCATCTCTAAATCTACCGGCGTGCCCTGTCCGAATTCGTGAGCCCAACCTACATTGAATTGGGAGAGCAAGTCGCCACCCTCTGCTCCCTTACGAAACCAAGTTAGTGCCTCGCCGTAATCCTGCTCGGTTCCAATCCCGTCTCTGTACAACTCGCCTGCGCAACACGCAGCTTGCGGATGTCCTTGCCCAGCGGCTTCGGTATACCAAAAAATCGCCAATCTCGGATCCTGATCTACTCCGTCGCCGGCTCGGTAAGCCCAGGCGAGATCGAACTGATCTTCGACGCGCCCGCGCTCGGCGCCGTCGAGCCAATCTCGAACTTGCGGCTCCATACTGGAATCGCTTTCAGTAACTCTGTGCCCCGACACAACTGTATGTTCCGGAGGCGTCACCGCCTGATTTGCCGGTCCAGCGCCCGCGCCCTGAAAGTAGGGATTGGGCACGTTGCCCACCACAGTTGAACTTGTGTCGGTGCCTGCCGGCACACCGCCGGCAACACCAGCAGCACCAGCGTTGACCGTCGGCGCCCCGGCTGATTGTTGGGAAACTTCGACTTGCCCGGTGCCACCACCGCTGGCGGCAATCAGTGCTTGCTTGAACTCAGCCATGCTCTCAAATCGTTCGGTAGCGCTTTTAGCCATCGCCTTCATCAGCACATCCGACAATTCCTTCGGCAGTCCCAACTCAGGAGCCGTGCGATCCAGTCTTGGAGCCGGTTCATTCACGTGTGCCAGGATCACCTGCACGAACCCGGATTTATCGAACGGCACGCAACCGGTAAGCGTTTCGTAAATCAAGCAAGCCACGGAATAAATATCAGAGCGATGGTCCACCGGCTGCCCGAGGCACTGCTCCGGAGACATATAGAGGGGCGAACCAAATATTTCGCCGGTGCGCGTCAATCGTCCTTCGTTCTTCCCACCGGGAGTAAACAGTTTCGCAATCCCAAAGTCGAGCACTACCGGGCGTTCGCCTTCATCCTCATCGTGCACCACCATGACGTTGCTCGGTTTCATGTCACGATGCACCACCTGTCGTCGGTGAGCATGCCCGAGCGCATCACACACTTTTAAAAACAGCGGCATCGCTCGCTGCCAATTCATGCGCTGGTCCCGATCCAGAATTCCATCCAGCGGCTCACCCTGCAAGTAATCCATGACGATGAACGGGAATCCGTGTTGCGAAACATCAAAGTCGTAGATGCGAATGATATTGGCATGATTCAACGCAGACGCCGCCTTGGCTTCAACGTGAAAACGTTGCAGTGCGGTCGGGTCCTTGCCCATGTCGTCTATCAACATTTTGATGGCGACGATCCGCTCCATGAGCTTGTGGCGAGCACGAAACACGACGCCCATGCCGCCCCGCCCCAGCTCTTCCAGCAGCTCATATTTGCCACCGCCGAGAGTATCGCCGACCAGAGACTGAGTGAGGACGGCCGCCAGTTGTGTTCCGTCGTCTTCACAGACCACGAAATCCGGTCCATAACTGCGCTCGCAGCTCAAGCATTTTTTCGCAATTAATTGCGTCGTCATGATTGGGGACAATTCCTCACTTACCGCTCACTTGTCACTTATCACTGATCGCCAACGAATCGGCATCGACAGCATCCCAAAATACTCTTCTTGGCTAGAAACCATTGAACTCACCGGGAGAAACTTTGCTCTTAGGTCCCTTGACGTTGCCGACCTGAGCCAGCAAATCCTGCGACCGAGTCCGGATGGCTGGAATCGCGCTTTGCTCGGACAACTGCTTGAGTCGTTCCTCGCTATAAACCTTGACGTTGTACGTGAGCTCAGGACGCGTTTTCGTCAACGCAGACAAACATGCAAGTCCCGTGATGCGATCGCGATGCGACGGTCTTGCCAGCTGGAAGGCGTACGCTTCAATCAGTTGCGTCCATGGAAAGCGATCCGGAAGCAAGTCGAAGCGTGCCATCACATACTTGGCAGCCACCACTCTCACATCCGCATCGACATCGTTGATCGCCGGCACCACTACCACCGCGTCGCCGACCGGCTGCCCAGCCCAGTTGAGCAGCTCGATGCCCGCCATCCGCCGTTTCGGATCGGGATCGCTGGCAATCATCTGGTGCAGCTGTCCTCTCACCAGCGGAGTTACAACCAATAGCTGATCGACGAGTCGATCGCAAGCGACATCGGAATAGTGCTTGATGCCGTCCTTATAGACGACTTCGGTCGGGCGCCCCTGCTCCTGCAACTGCATCCGACGAGTCTCTAGTTGCTCGAGCAACACGAGCGGCTTGGTGTTGGTCAAGAAAACTCTGTGAGGAAACTCCAGCTTTCTCGTCGGAGCGTCACCAGCAACGCCGGCCTTGACGATATCTATGGAGACGTAAAATTCGTCTTTATCGCCATCGACGATGTCCAGGTTGGCATGCATTCGACGCTGTTCCAGCTTGTCGCGCAGTCTCTCCAGGGCTCTCTCGGCAGACTCGTAGCTGGCCCCATGATGCAGCCCCAGCATCTTCTCGACTTCCTGCCGAGAGGTCTGGGAATCGCTGCTGAGATACTCGACTCCAGCAAAACCTCCAGCCGACTTAGCCCAGGCGCCGCTGACTGTCACAATCAGCCCAAACAACAAAGCCAGCGTTGCGCTCACCCCTTTGCTGCTAAAAAAGAACCGCCTCATCCCAATGTCCTATTGGTTAAATCTGATATAGACCTTTCATACCACTCACTCAAGCAAACCCAACTTGCAGCAAACCCGTCCCCGAGCTGCGCCGCCGGCCGCCCCCCTCTTGACATACCATTTTTCGCGCATCTTCCCAGGGTGGCACTTTTGCGGTCGGGACTGAATAGTCCGGATCCTCGGGCAACGCGCGAAAAACGACAGGATTGCGCGTGCGCCGACGTGGAGCCATAAGCACCCTCGCAGACGCCAAGCACACCATATATGGTGGCACCCCAGTTGCGTCCGGCTGCAGGCGTTACAGTGCGCAGCATAGCGGGTTTTAAGGTGCCGGATTGGCTATAATTTGCGCTGACTTTTGCAGGAATACAAGAAGGCATGCCCGACTATCTTCTCGAAATAGGCACCGAAGAACTGCCGGCCGATCACGTACCGGAGGCACAGGAGCGGCTGAAATCCCTGTTGGGTGACGGCTTGAAACGCGCCAATCTGGGATTTGAGGAAATTATCACCCTGGGCACGCCGCGCCGTACGACCGCCATCGTCAAAGGGCTGTCCACCATGCAGCCAACAGTCGAAAAAGAAGAGAAAGGACCGAAGGCAGATGCCCCGGCAGGCGCAGCGGCCGGTTTCGCCAAAAAGTTCGACCTCAAAGTCGAAGACCTCGTAAAGAAGGAAGTCGGCGGAGTCAGCTACTACTTCGCGAACGTCACCATTAAAGGGAAAGACGCAGCGGCGGTTCTCCAAGAGTTAGTCCCCCAAGCAATCAGCAAACTATCCGGGGAGCGACTGATGCGCTGGGGCAACTATGACTTGAAGTTCTCGCGCCCGATTCGCTGGCTCGTCTCTTTGCTTGACAATCAAGTTGTGGCGCTGGAAATGGAAGGCGTCCACGCCGGACGCGAAACCTACGGCAACCGCGTTCTCAACCCCGGGAAAGTAGTAATCGACCATCCCAGTAAATATGTGGAGGCTTTGCGCTCCGCACGCGTTCTGGTCGACCCTGAAGAGCGCAAAGCACTGATTGAGAAACAAGCCGTTGCCACTGCCGAAAAGGTCAAAGGCACGCCGGCAAGACTCAAGAGCGGCTTGCTCGACGAAGTGATTAACATCACCGAGTGGCCGCACGCGATTTTGGGAGAGTTTGAGCAACAGTACCTCGACCTGCCTGATACCCTGATTGAAACCGTCATGGTGCACCATCAACGCTACTTCCCGGTTGAGCGCACGGAGGGCGGCAACGGGAAGGGTAAGTTGCTGCCATACTTCATCGCTGTCTCTAACAACGACCGAAAAGAAGCAGAACCCGTAATTAAGCAGGGCAACGAACGTGTCTTGAGGGCTCGCCTTGCGGACGGGCGTTTCTTTTACTTTGACGATCAAAAGAAGAAACTTACGGATCGCCTCGACGAACTCGGAAAACTGACCTTCCAGGAAGGACTGGGCAGCTACCTCGACAAGCGCGATCGCCTCGTGCACATGTCGCGCATTCTCTCCGACAGCCTCAACCTCGATGCCCGCGTCAAGGTTTGTCTGGAACGCACCATGGAGCTGTGCAAACTCGACCTGGTCAGTAATCTTGTCCGCGAGCTACCGGAGCTGCAGGGCTACGTCGGATCCTGGTATGCAGAGTTGGAAAGTCAGCCACCAGATGTGGTGAAGGCAATCGCCTCGCACTACGCACCGCGCTCGACCGATGACGAAATTCCCGCCGACGACGTGGGTAGATATGCAGCGCTGCTCGACAAGCTGGATAACCTGGTTGGACTCTTCGCACTGGGCAGGCGTCCGAGCGGCTCAAGCGATCCTTATGCATTGCGGCGGCAAGCCCAGGGTATTGTCGATATTTTGTTCGACGGCATGGCCGACACATCCATCAGTATCAACGCGCTAATGGAAGTGATTTTGACTCTGCTGCAACCAGCTCTGCATGGCAAGCGCGGCTTCGAGCCGCAGAAAACAATCGCCGATTTGCGCGAGTTCCTGACCCAGCGCATACGCATGCGACTGCAAGAGAAAGGCTTCAAACGCGAAATTATCGATGCCGTTCTACAAGTTCATGACCCTCTGGAAGATCTGCCCGATACCCTCGTGCGCTGCCAGATACTCGAGGACCTGACCAGCAACGAAGAAGGTCTAGCAATCGTTCGCGGCGGCGTACGCATCGGCAAGATCCTCAAGTCCGACAGCCCGGAAGCTGTAGATCCGTCTGTCTTCACTCTCGATGCCGAGAAAAACTTGTGGGATGCTTTCCAGAAGGAAGTGGTGGCAACTTGGGAGAGTGGCGGACAGTTCAAACAACCATCCAACCCCGCTGAATACAAGCAATTGACGGCGCTGCTCGGCAAACTCGTCAAACAGATCGATCAGTTTTTTGTCGATGTCATGGTGAATGATGACGACAAGGCCAAACGCGACACGCGCCATGGCTTGCTGAACGCCGTCAACCGGTATTACATCAGCATCGCCGACTTCACCAAGTTGCAGCCGCTGCTGCCGACGTAACGCTCTGCATTAGTCTCCCGACCGGTGACAATCCGGTCGAGAACGTCGATGTTCCGGCAAAGAGTAATAGTTGAGAATGGTTGAGAAGATTGAGAAACTAACCGCCGCGAAAACGGTGGTCGCCGCGCTGGCAATCGGCTTCCTGTTCATGCAAGGAGCGCCGTCTAGGTCGGCTTCGCCTGGTTCAGTCCCGGGAGCCAATACCAGTTTGAAGCTACCGCCGATGGTGCCGGAGCATTCCACCAGTTTCTTCATACCCAGCAGCTCTGCACCCGACAAAGGGCTGGCGGTAAATGTCATCTATCCGGTCAAGCCTCGCTACGCCGACGGCGCACCGGTGGTGGTGGTAGTTCCGGGGGGCGACGAGAAGAGCGGCCTCGACTTTTCCATGCATGCGGCCCAAGCCGGTTTCGTGGAAGTGAGATTTGCATTTCCCGGCGGCGGCAAGGAAGGGTTCCGCTCCGGAGGCACCTACGACCAGCGGGGACCGCTCTGCGAGGTGGCACTGCGTGATGTGATTAAATTCGCCGCCGGCAAGTCAAACGATACGAAACTAAGAACCATAAGCGAGTTGGTGCCGGTCAAGGTCAACTCGCAGAACATGGGCATCGTCGGCTGGTCCAACGGTGGCAATCTTTTGATGACCACGCTCGACAAATACCACAGCGATCTGCAAAACGTTTCCTGGCTGGCTTTCTATGAGACTCCGCTGGGATCGATGTTTTACCCGCCCGCTCTCGGCAGCGCCAAAGATTTTGTCACCAACCGCCATTACCGGCAGGGCAGCGCCGCCACTGGCGAACCGGCTGTCGACTATCGCCGGATGAAGTTCCAGGCGGATGCCTCTAAAACTCCCGGTTCGCACAAGAAGGTCGGACTGCCGGAGATACCCGGGGTTGTGTTCTTCGACGAAAACAACAACGGCGTCTGGGAGGAATCAATCGAGTTCGCGGTTCCTTACTCATCTATGCCCGCATGGCCCAAGCAGATTTATCCACCGCCGGTGACCCGGGCTCTGGCTCGTTTGAACGTCTTCGGCAAGACCTGGAACCCGCAAGTGGCAACCATCGAAGAGTCGGAGCTTTATTTCAAAGACCGCGATGGTTCTCTGCACTTGAAAAATGTGGCGAAAGCAATGCCCCACCTGATGGTGACTGTGTTCGGCAGCCGTCTGGACCATCTGCAACAGCAGCCCGACCATCCGCATGTGTCTCTGCAGTACAACGACTGGGCAACCAGCGGGGTCAAATGGGTGCGCTTGAATCCAGACCCGCTTTACGTCTCGCAGGTCGGTGGCATGAATGCCCGTAACTTCCCAAACAACGTGCCCAATGATTCCATAGATGCGTCCGATATCAAGTCATATCTGGAACCAGAGGGCATGGTCCCCGATTTCATTTATATGGACGCTGCCATAGCCGAAATGGCGGACCGCAAGAAACAAAACAAAATCAGCGCCGCTCCGCTCGCTGCGCCCCTCACCAGCTACAACAATGGAGCCGCACCGCCGCCCACCGCGGCCGACGATAAGCAGCCCGAAAAGTAAGCAGGACCTGCTTTCCGCCGAATGTGCTACCATTTAAGGGTTAGATATTTGAAGCTGAGGCAAAGCACTTATGCCGTTTAACATTGGTCCTGGCGAAATTGCAATCGTGTTCGGGCTGGCTTTGCTCATATTCGGACCCAAAAAGTTGCCTGAACTGGGACGCGCCATCGGTCAGGGACTCGTCAATTTCAAACGCTCGATGAAAGAGACTCAACACGAGATCAAGACAGCGATTGAAACCAACATGGATGACGACGAGTCCACCGAGAAGAAGCCCAGCACAAGCCAATCGTAATCAACCAGTAGTAAGTCGCGTGGTGTCGTGAGTCGATTCGAGGTCATCTCGAAATTTCAACCGGCCGGCGATCAACCAAAGGCCATACGCGCACTCTCGGAGGGCGTGGCGGAAGGTTTTGATCGCCAGACTTTGCTGGGCGTCACCGGCTCCGGCAAAACCATGACCATGGCGCAGGTGATTGCCGAGACCGGTTTACCGGCTATTGTCCTTGCCCATAACAAGACGCTGGCAGCCCAGCTGTGCAATGAATTCCGCGAATTCATGCCGAACAACTCGGTCGAGTATTTCATCAGCTATTACGACTACTACCAGCCGGAATCATATATACCGTCCACTGACACCTTCATCGAAAAAGAAGCCAGCATCAACGATGAAATCGATCGGCTTCGTCACTCCACAACGCGCTCAGTCTGGGAACGGAAAGACGTTGTCGTGGTGGCATCAGTGAGCTGCATCTACGGTCTGGGCGTGCCGGAGCGCTACCTTTCCGCCGCCATCCCGCTGGCAGTAGGACAGCAAATCGAGCGAAACAAACTACTGCGCCAGCTGGTCGGCATCCAGTATGAGCGCAACGACCTGACCATCGAGCGTTCGCGCTTCCGTGCTCGGGGCGATGTTGTGGAGATTTTTCCGTCTTATGAAGAACGCGTCTTGCGCGTCGAGTTTTTTGGAGACGACATCGAGCGCATCGTGATCGTCAATCCTGTGACCGGCGAAATCGAAGAAGTGGTGCAGGAGATCAAAGTCTACCCGGCCAAGCACTATGTGGCTGACGAAGAGGATCTGGATCAAGCGATCGAGCAGATTGAGCTTGAACTTGAAGACCGATTGAACGAACTGAAGCGCGACAACAAATTAGTCGAAGCGCAGCGACTCTTGCAGCGCACCCGCTTCGATATCGAGATGCTTAAGGAAGTCGGCTATTGCAACGGCATTGAAAACTACTCGCGTATTCTGGACGGACGCCTGCCTGGAGAGCCGCCGCAGACGCTGCTCGATTATTTCATTCGCCGTTTCGGTCAGCGCGGTTTCCTCACCTTCATCGACGAATCGCATGTGACGATACCGCAGTTGCATGCGATGTACCACGGCGATCGTTCGCGCAAAGACACGCTAATCGACTTCGGGTTTCGCCTGCCCTGCGCTCGCGACAATCGCCCGCTGACGCACAAAGAGTTTTTCGAGAAAGTCGGAAAAGTCATTTATGTATCCGCCACACCAGGCGACAACGAACTTAAAGAGAGCCAACAGATCGTCGAGCAGATCATTCGTCCCACCGGATTGGTCGATCCGCAAGTAGAAGTGCGCCCGATTCAGGGACAGATAGATGATCTGATCAAGGAGATCAAGATTCGCGCTGAGATCGGTGAGCGCGTACTGGTCACCACATTGACCAAGCGCATGGCTGAGGACCTGACTGAATATCTGCAACAGGTCGGCATCCGTGTACGCTGGCTGCACAGCGATATCGGCGCCCTCGATCGCATCGAGCTTCTGCGCGATTTGCGTCTCGGGGCATTCGATGTTCTGGTGGGAGTCAACCTGCTTAGAGAGGGGCTGGACCTGCCTGAAGTTTCTCTCGTTTGCATCATGGAAGCCGACAAAGAAGGTTTCTTGCGCGCCGAAAGGTCGCTCGTGCAAACCATCGGACGAGCCGCGCGCAACGTCGGCGGGCGAGTGATTCTTTATGCCGATCGCGTCACCGACTCGATGGCGAGAGCTCTGAAAGAAACAAATCGCCGCCGCGAAATTCAGCTGAAATACAACGAAGAACACAACATAACGCCGCAGACGATCGTCAAAGAAACCACCAACAGCTTGCTCGATAGCTTGCGCGGAACGCGCGAGATTCTCCCTGAGCATTCGCGTCAAAAAGAAGCCGCCTCAATAGAAGCGCAGCTTGATGCGATTGGCGCCGATCTGCCTAAAGTGGTGAAGAAGCTGGAACAGGAAATGAAGCAAGCGGCTCGCAACCTCGATTTCGAACGAGCAGCAGAACTTCGCGATCAGCTGATGCACTTGCAGAAGGCCGCCGCAGCCAAACGTCAGTCATCAGGCGGCTGAGCAGGCGCCGCGCCGGCTGTTTACCGGCTGCACACAACGGGCACAGAACTGCTGTGCCGGACCATAAAGAAGAAAAGCAAGAACAAGAACTGCAGTCGGTCAAGGAATACAGTCTGATCGGCAAAGTTTTGGGCGAGCACTATCTAATACTGGAAGAGATTGGGGCGGGCGGCATGGGACACGTCTACCGCGCCCGCGATCAGCAACTGGACCGGGAAGTAGCCATCAAAATGATGCATCCCTGGCTGGCTTCCAGAGACTCCGTGATCAAACGCTTTCAAAACGAAGCGCGATTGCTGACGACGCTGGAGCACCGTTCCGTTCTGCGCACCTACGGACTAGGGGTCGAGGACGGCGCCCTTTATATGGTCATGGACCTGGTAACCGGCGTCAGTCTAGACAAGTGGCTCAAAGAAAACGGCAAGATTGATCTGCCGACGTTCAAAGTCATCTTTGCCGATGTACTGGCAGGATTGGCGCATGCCCACAGTCGAGGAGTGCTGCACAGAGACATTAAGCCAAGCAACATAGTCATCAGCAAGGATGCTGATGGTCGCTTGCATGCCATGCTCCTCGATTTTGGTCTGGCTAAACTACTGGAAGCGCCGCAGCGCACGGCGGTTGAACTCACTCAAACCGGCGAGCTGGTAGGCAGTCCATCCTATATGAGCCCGGAGCAATCTGTCGGCACACACATCGATGCGCGTTCCGATATCTATTCCCTTTGCTGCGTCATGTACGAAGCGCTGAGCGGAGCACCGCCTTTCGCCGGCGATACGGCACTTGAGGTTCTCTACAAACACGTGCATGAAACGGCACCGATCCGGTGACTACTCAGGGTGTTCCGATTCGTTTGGCGCGCGTGGTCAGACAGGGCATAGAAAAAGATCCGGATGACCGATACGACCTGGCGGTCGAATTGCAGGCAGATTCAGAGCAGGCATACAGCGATCCGTCGCGCAACGCAGAAGACCGCGGCGTACCAAGTCAGTCGTAAAGCGCGAAAGAAACTGCTGCCGCAGCAGCGAAAACTAATCGTACTGGCCGCGTCCTTGCCGGTTGCATCAGCAATCATGGGTGTTCTGGTCATCACCAACAGCCGCAAAAACGAGGAGGCAGCGGGAAAACCCCTCGACGCTTTTTAAAGCAAATCGCAAGTCGTCAGCCTCGCATTTCGATGCTCCCGCTTTCACAATGTGCATGAGCGATTTATGGAAGGCGAAAAGAAAGGAGGTGTGACCGCAACTGGAGTGGGAACAGCTGGGGACTATGCCGAACTGCAAATGGCACAGAGAATCGCAGCCCTCCAGGCTTATTCGCAAGCAGCCGACCATTTCAATCAGGTCGACAACAATCCGGAAGGGGCGATGCGATGTGCGCAAAAGGGCTGGAATATGCTGCGAGTCGGACGCGTCTGGGAAGATCAGCAATCTACGAATGCCGCCTCGCGACTGGTGGTGATCACGCTTAGAGAAAAGAACTGGCGCCGCTGCCGAATCGATGCTGGAAGAGTGGCACGGACAGACCGAACATCTAAAAATCAATTCGGCGCGTGCCAGTGCGAGGTATTGCACGCTGTGGTTCCTGTCCGACTTGCACAGCCGGCGGAAGCGTTGCAGAAGGCTTATTCAGCGTGTTAGCTAAGTATCGCAAGTTGAAACTCGCTCTTCCAGCGAGACTGGCTATCCTTGAAGAACTAGCTAACGTTGCACATCATGTGCCGGATGAAAACTTTCTCCGCCGCGGTGGCGGACCCCATGTCCGATGCATTGGACGCTTGCGAGAAGAGCCTCGACCCATTTCTCACGCCAGATTAACCCTGGGGACGGCTTACGGAGATCTCAATCAATTGGACAAAGCCAGCAAGTCACTGCTGGTGGTATCAGATCGGAACCGGAGCGGAGCAGGCATGCGCTGCGGCAACTGGGAATTCTGGAATGAAAGCAAAGAGGGCCTGCCATCGCATAAGAGGCTTACTTCACAAAGAGCTCCAAAACGCGTACCGCTGGACGGATCAATCCTCATATACATGCAAGCTTCGGTCTGTCATGCCAGCTGATCAGAGCCTGCTGAACAGCACAAAGACGCCGAGGCAAAGTCCTACTCTTCGAGGAAGCGAATATGGGGCATTACGGCATCGACCCGTTCTGCGAGAATCCTTAATATTATTCTCGACTAGAGTGTATGGCGGCTGCGGACACTGGCAGAAAGGCGCAACGACCGAGCCGCTACCGAACACTGGCAGGAGCTGATGACACAGGTAGAGAAGGAGATGCAAGCTTCAAAAAGGGCTTCGGATTCCGGCATACCGGTTGCCAAGTGAACATTCTTTCATATTCTCTTCCGTTAGAAAGCCCACCCCGCTGCATTTTCAGCCGACTCACAGCACGCGAAAAGCCGCCGTTTATCGCGTGACTATTTTGTGCGCATCTTGACGATATCGAAGTGGTGGCATGCCAGACAACCGGGTAGTAAAGAGGCTGAAATTCAGGAATATTGCCTCCTTGCAGCCCCGGACATGTTCGCTCCAGGCACCAGATTTAGTGTCGTGAGCGTTAAACATAGCCCATAAAAACTGGGCGTTTCGTATAAGCCCCACCCGGCGCGGAACCCGATGATTAGCGGCGCTTAAGCATGCATTTAAAGTCGCTTAACAGGATGCGCACGTTCCGGAAACCGCACTTATACTAGGCTCACAGGTGTTGCCAAGCAAGGCAGTGACGCTGATTTCGAACACAAGGAACTAGCAAATCTTATGGAACTGTTTAGATCCTCTCTGCGTTTGATTTTCGCGCCTATTATGCTGCCGTGGGATTGATGCTTGACATTGAATTGAAATTTGCGCCGCTGAGTTGGATTAGCATCCATATAAACAAAACGCTTTAGTCAGAGCCGGACGCAACATTCGTTCTTCGTAACCATCTCCGCGAATACTCGATAAGTACATTGCAGTACGACAACCAGAGTTGTTCGCGCGTCGCGCACCTTTATTTCCAGGATGCATAAACGAGGAAACGTATGGCTAAGACTAAGGCTGCTGATACCGAACGTACGAGTCCGATGAACATGTTGGTCGAAGACGAAAACATTGCCAAGCGCAATGAACTTGAAGAGCTCGACCTCCTTGATGATGCGGATACGTTCACCATCATCGACGACGAAGATAATGATCTCGACGACGACGATGAACCAGTCGAACTGCCGTCCAGCAGAGAAATCGCTACTGAAGATTCTGTTCGTCTCTATCTCCGCGAAATCGGTCGCATTCAACTTCTCAAACCAGACGAAGAAATCGAACTAGCTCGCAAAATTCTCCAGGGCGACATGATGGCAAAGCGTAAATTGGTGCAAGCCAACTTGCGTTTGGTGGTCAGTATCGCGAAGAAATACATCGGACGCGGACTCTCCTTCCTTGATTTGATTCAAGAAGGCAACCTCGGACTTATCCGCGCCGCCGAAAAATTCGATCATGAACGTGGTTATAAGTTCTCCACTTACGCCACATGGTGGATCCGTCAGGCGATCACCCGCGCCCTGGCAGACAAATCCCGCACCATTCGTGTACCTGTACACATGGTAGAAACCATCAACAAACTCAAAAAAGTAACCCGCCAGCTGGCACAAGAACTGAACCGCAAACCCACGGAACAGGAACTGGCCAAGAATATGGGCGTCTCGCTCGTCAAACTGCACGAAATCATCAAAGCAGCCAAAGAGCCGATCTCGCTTGAAACCCCGATCGGTAAAGAAGAAGATTCTCGCCTCGGCGACTTCATCGAAGACAGCGAAGCCGAACGTCCGGAAACCACTGTTACACACGAACTTCTGCGCCAGGATCTGGCAAAGATGCTCAACGAACTCACCCCCAGAGAGCGTGATGTACTCCGTCTCAGATTCGGTCTGGACGATGGTCGTCAACGCACATTGGAAGAAGTGGGACAGCTGTTCACCGTCACTCGTGAGCGCGTAAGACAGATCGAATTCAAGGCTCTGCGGAAACTCCGCCAGCCGGGTCGGTCCTCGCGGCTCCGGGAGTATCTTTAGCTGAGCCCAGACTAACCTAGAGAATATCGGGGGGCGCCCAGCGCCCCCTTTCTTTTGCGAGCACGCGAGAAACCGACGTTTTTCGCGTGTTTCTTATAAGACCGTCCGCATTTGTAGATTCTTGGATTCTTGCTACAATCAGCCAGGCTGTGGCGTTTTAGTTTTCAGACCGTGGGTTTCGAATGAGTTTTCAGGACGACAGCAAATCACCAGCCGCGTTCACCGGCGACAGCGATGTTTTTGATTTGCCGGACGCATTCTTGCAATCACCGACCACGACCGAACGCGTCGTAGACACCCAGTCGGGATTTCTGGTCGTCGTCAAACGCCAGACCGAGCGTATTTCGATCTCGGTGAAACGCCGGCTCGGAACGCCTCCTAACAGCAGCGTTCTACTCACGCCCGACGAATCGCTGAAACTTTCGCGCATACTTGCCACCAGTTTGACCGCTGAAGAATTTCAGCAAGAACGCATTTCGCGCACTGAACTGCGTCGCCGGCTGCTCTCGCAAGACGACGAACAGACTCCATTCAGCAGTACCCAATTCGGATCGTCGCAATTTGATGCCCAGTTTGGATCGTCGCCCTTCAACAGCGCTGAGTATCGGGACAGCCAAGTCGATCAGCGCAGCAGCCCGTATGACGCCGACGGCTCGCTCGGCAACACACTCTATCGCGATGACACTGGTCAATACGAAGATGGCGAAGACCCATCGGCCCCGCTTGGTGAAGACGGCGGTCCGAGATTTTCATCACTCGAACAAGAAGCTTTAGCAGGCGTCGCGGCAGCGCGCGCTCGCAAAGAAAGACGTCCCTGGTTCAGAGCAATCAATCCTAGACTTGTGGGCGTTTCCTGCACGGTGGCACTGGTCCTGTCCGCTGTCGGCATCTCCGCAGGACTGGTTTTGAACAACACATTCGGACCGACAGCACCGGACAGCACCAACATTCCAAATCCGCTAACACCCGAGAAGATTGATGGTTTTGCGCGGGTCTACGTCTCGGATTTGCTGGACTTCAATCCCGAGACTTACAAGATCTCCCAGATTCAAGCCATGTCACACATGTCTCAGCAGCTGCTGGAGCGTTACTGGAAAGAAACGAAGTTTCCGCTGACCAACGCACAACTGAAATCATTGCCGCAGAAGTGCTCGGTAACAATCACAGAAATTCAGCAAAGACCAATCGACATGGAATCCGCTGACGTCGACATCTACGCACACATGGTGCAGCCCAACTCGCGAGTCATGGCACCGCTTCACCTCAAGCTCAAATTGGGCATCACCACGGACGGTACCATCCGCGTCATCGAGCAACAAGACGTGACGGCGTCAGCTCCGGAACCGCCTGGCGAACCGGCGCCAGCCGCAGCCACCCCGGCACCAGCCGCAGCCACTCCGGCACCAGCCGCAGCCACTCCGGCACCAGCCGCAGCCACTCCGGCACCAGCCGCAGCCACTCCGGCACCTGCCGCAGCCACCCCAGCACATGCGAAATCTGCAGAGAAATCCGTCACAGAGCCTCCGACACAGGCGGTGCCGGCAGCTCCAAATCCCGCCGCGCCTGCAAGTAGCGCCGCAGCTCCAAATCCCGCCGCAACGGCAAATCCCGCCGCAACTCCAAATCCCGCCGCGACTGCAAATCCCGTCAATCAGACATACAAGGTGTATCAGCAGGCGCCCAAGCCAAAGACGCCTGTTCTTTCCAACGCAGTGCGTCGACTAAAGACGCTTGATGGAAAAGTTGCACCAATGGGTATCACGCCGGCGGCCAAGCCAAAGCCGACGCCCGCTCCACAGGCTGCTTCTCCCAATCCGCCGGCTAACTCAGGTTCCGACGAAGGCACCGCATCCGGTGACCTGGAGTTCAACTAAAAGAGCGCGCACTTTTTGCAGCCTCCAAGTTTCGGACCAAATGGTTCGTAGCATAATCGTGACGCCCAATGCCTGAAAAGCAGGCAGGGCTTTCGTTGATGAAATTTCCCATTTACTTGTTGACCCTGGTTGCGCATAAATAGGTTCGACGACAGTAGTGTCGTTTGAGGCAAAAGAGTTATTCGACGTCTGGGGGGACTGTTAGATGTCGACCAGTGACGCACGTCCGCAGCCAGGAATCCGGCATTTGGCGCTCAACGGCAGCAACTTTTTCATTATCGTTCCCGCACTGATTGCGTGTTCAGCCGCACTGGGCTGGTGGCTCAACCTGCCCTGGCTGCGCAATCCGTATCCTGAGCAGCCACCGGTCGCTCCCACTACCTCCGTCTGTCTTCTGGCTCTGTGCATAGCGATTACATTGCGCGAGTCGCCTCGCCAATCGAATCGGAAGATTGCGTTCGCGAGCAGCGTCATGGCGATCACCATCGGCTCCCTCGTAGCGCTGCATTACCTTCTGCCCCACCTCGTCGATATCGACCAGTGGTGCCATCACAATAGCCTGCCCGCCTTCGGCTTTGCGGCGGGCAGGATGTCCCCGAATACAGCAGTCTGTGTTGTCCTGCTCGGAATCGCTTCGCTCTGTCGCAGTGTGATCGCCGACAGAATGCTCTGGATCTGGCACATATGCGTAGTGGGGGTCCTGGCAGCCGCCACCACTTTTGTGATCGGATTTCTTTATCGAGTATCGGCTATCTATGAAATCGGTGCCTTCACCCCCATGGCATTACCGACGGCGGTGTCGCTGCTGCTTTTGGCGTGCGCCGAACTGGCTGCTCGCAAGAATCTCGGTTTGATGCGGCTGCTCACGGGGGACGGCGAGGGCAGTTACTCGATGCGACGCCTACTACCGGCGGCGATCGGATTGCCGGTCTTGCTCGGTTACCTTGATGTCTGGGGCGAGGCTGCTGGCTGGTTCGACAGCACGCTCGGCGTGACTCTGCTCGTTCTGCTGATGATCTTGTCTTTCAGCGCACTGATCATCCGCAACTCCATCTTGCTGAATTCCTTGACCCACGAGCGCGATAAGTCGCTCTCGACAATCCGCTGTCTCTACGAAGACCTCACCGATGCCCGCGACCGCGCCGTGCAGGCGGTGCGCATCAAGTCGCAGTTTCTAGCCAACATGAGTCATGAGATTCGCACGCCGATGAACGCCGTGATTGGCTGCGCAGATATGTTGCAACGCACCAATCTAAGCAGCGATCAGAAGCGTTTCGTCGATATCGTCATGTCGTCCGCCTCAACGCTGGTAAATATTATCAACGACATTCTCGAACTGTCGAAAATTGAGGCCGACAAACTGGAACTACAGATGGTGCCGATCAATATCATCGAATTGCTTGAAAGCACAGCCCGGCTTGTTGCCGAGAAGGCGCAATCTAAGGGAATATCGCTCACCACATATATAGACCCGGTCTTGGACCGCACGGTCACGGGCGATCCCCAGAGAATCAGACAAGTGATGCTGAACATCCTTAGCAATGCAGTCAAATTCACCGAGCAGGGTTCTGTGACTCTTACCGTCGAGCCGGAAGCGGTCACCGAGCACGGTCTGATTTTGCGCATGTCGGTAGCAGATACCGGTATCGGCATGAGAGAGCAATATCTGTCGCAACTCTTCAAACCGTTTTCTCAATGCGACGGATCTGTGACGCGCAAATATGGAGGCACCGGTCTGGGATTAGCTATCTGTCGGCGTCTTGTTGAATTGATGGGTGGCAGCATCCATGTGCAAAGCGCTGAAGGGGAAGGCTCCACCTTCAGTGTCACGCTCCCGTTGGCTTATACCGACGATACACCGCCGCTGCACAGACGGCGCGATGTGGCTGGCTTGAAACTCTTGGTCGTGGGCTCCCCGGCAAACGAGTACAGCGTCCTCAAGGGATACAGCGAAGCCTGGGAAATGCAGGCGGACTATGCTCCGGATGCGCAGTCCGCCATGTTCTTCACCGACCTTGCAGCCAGTGCATCCAAGCCGTATTCCATAGTTATTTGCGAGCAGTTGATCGGCAGCGGCGGGCTGGAAGCCTACGCGTTGCGTGACCTGATGTCCGAGCGCTCGCCGCATCTGCGATTTGTGCTGCTCAGCGACCTGGATCAAGTCGGCAAGACTGACGAAGCCCAGGCACGCGGATTTGATGCGGTGCTGTCCAAACCGATTCGCCAATCCGATCTTTACGATGCAATTGTCACCCTGGCTGAATCGGTTCCGGCGCATGCCAGACATGTGGCGGGACGGACAGCCAGCGCAAACCGTGTCGATACCTTCAGCTCAGAATTGCCTGCGGATGCTTGCCGTCGGATTCTGGTCGTCGAAGACAATCCGATCAATCAGGAGGTGGCTTCGCTGCAACTTCGAGAACTCGGTTTCGACCCGCAGTTGTGTTCAGGTGGGCAGCAAGCACTGGCATACCTGCGCCACCATCGCGTCGCCTTGATTCTCATGGACTGCCAGATGCCGGACATGGATGGATTCGAAACGACGGCCGCAATACGCGCCATGGAAGAAGAACTGGGAATCACGACACCGATCGTAGCGATGACTGCCAATTCTATGGAAGGAGACCGAGAGGAGTGTCTGGAAGCCGGAATGAACGATTACATCGGCAAACCGGTCACGGCAGAGAAACTGCGGGAAGTCATCGAGAGATGGTTCCTTGTCGCTCTCGACTCTGAGCCCGTCCCGGCGGACAACGTTGAACCGGCGACCACCGACTCGACACGTGAAACGGACGAGCTGACGATCAAAGTGCGGGAACAACCAGTTGACACCGCCCGCGGTTCATTGCGACAAACATCGTCTTCAGAGGCGGAGACACGCGTGGCAATGGAACAACTGGTGGCACTGTTCGGAAAAGCAGCCGCCGAGCGGTTTCTAACCATGTTTCTAGTTCAGACGCCCCCACTGATCGAGAAAATTGAAGGCGCCCTGCGCACGGGCGACACAGAAAGACTGAAGTCGGTCGCCCACGAATTGAAGGGATCCTGTTTTGCCATCAATTGCCATTCTCTGGCTGAGATCTGCTATGAAATCGAACGCTGCGCCCGCGCCCAGAACATCGGCAGCGCCGCTATCGCGGAGAGCAAGCTGGAGCGCGAATTTTGCCGCGTCGCCAAAGACATGGAAGCCTGGATTCAAGCAAGGAGTGCAAATCCAATGCCAAGCGAAATACTGGAGACAGTGCGGGTCTTCCTCGTTGAAGACAACGAACTTACTCGCATGGGCATCTCCACCATCCTCGACAAACTCGACGGGCTCTCTGTCTGTGGCGACGCCGAAGACGGCGTGTCCGCCATCCAGGCAATTGTCACGGCGCGTCCCGACGTCGCAGTCGTCGACATCGGCTTGCCGGGGCTGAGCGGCATCGAAGTCACCCGGCGGGTGAAAGCCATCGTTCCGAAAACCAAGGTTCTAATTCTCACCTCCCATGATGACGATGAGGACATGTTCTCCGCGTTCGCTGCCGGCGCAGACGGCTACGTCACAAAACACTCGTTCGATCGTTACCGGCTGGAGCTGGCGATTCGCACCGTGCATAGTGGCGCGTGCTGGCTCGATCCGATTATTGCGCGCCGCATCCTCACCGTTGCTTCCTCGGCTACAGCGGCAAGGGCGTTTCCAGGGGCTGAAGAGACCTACCCCACTACCCCTCTATCAGATTCTGAGCGAACGCTCTTGCACGCTGTCGCCACCGACGCCGAAAACTGTCATCTGGGTGTTTGCCAGGTGGATCCTTCGTTTCTGGAACGGCTGCAGCGCTTCGGCGCTCGCAACGGCAATGGCAAAGCCGCGCCCGCCACTGAATTTAGATAGTCACTGGATGGTCAGTCGCTGGACTTGCGTATCAAGAGCACGCCCAGCGCCAGAAGCGCCCCGGCGCTGTCTACCGCTACATCTCCGATTGAGGAGCTGCGACCGACTACATAAGATTGATGGTGTTCATCCAGCAGCGCATAGATGACTGTGATACCAAGTGCGATGGCATAGGTGGACCAGGAAGAGCTGCCGCTTAGCGAACGCGACGAGCGGAAAGTCAGCACCATCAAAACTGCATACTCCCCCATGTGCGCCCACTTGCGACAGAAATAGTTCATCACACCCAGGTAATGCTCGGTGACATGAAATGAGTTCGGCACGTCGGAGAAGTAATAGATGACACCCATCCAGACCAGGCAGATCGCCCAATCCAGGATGATTGCCAGCGGTGCTTTCTCTCTGCTCATCAGGAATTCGACGACTTCTTCTGCTTGTAAGTGCGGCGCTTCAGCGGTTTGTGCGGACGGTATGTTTTCACGCTCACCGACGGGTGATTTTTTACGCAAAACCGCCACATCAATTCTTGAGCCGATGAAATGCCGATGCGCGGAGTGATCTCGACTTCTTCGTCCGGAAGGCGGGGCGATTTCTCTATCCAGATGTCCGATCTCGGCGACATCAGATTGACCCCATTGTGCTCGCGAGTAATCTCCCACTGACGACACAACTTTCCCGGTCCGTCGCACCCTGGTGCCGCCACCGCCCGGATCAAGATAGCGGCGCCGGTTTCTTCCGGCTCCGTAACCACATTCAGACAGCAGTACATGCCGTATATAAAGTAAACATACGCCAGCCCGGGTGGTCCGAACAGGATTTTTGCGCGCGGCGTTTTGCCCCGGTGAGCATGGCAAGCCGGCTCTACTTCATGGTAAGCCTCGACCTCCACGATCGCCGCCCTGTACACCTTGCCGTCAGGCAAACGACGACACAACATTGCGCCAAGTAAATCTCGCGCCACCTCCACGGTCGGACGCGCGTAGAAGCCTGAGCCGTAGCACTTTTCAAGAGATTTCACAAGCGTAAATTGTAACATCGCCATGCCGTCTGCCGCCGATGGCAAAGGTTATCTAATGCCGTTTTGGCTTCGATCGACGAAAATGGCAGTATGTGTGGAATTGTTGGATATCTAAATCTCAATCGCCAGCCGCTCAATCCCCAGGAGAAGCTGCTGGAGCCCATGTGCCACAGTATTACGCACCGGGGTCCGGACGAGCAGGGCTCGATTGTCATCGGTCCCGCGGCTCTGGGCATGACCCGTCTTTCGATTATTGACCTTTCTACGGGTCAACAGCCGATTGCCAACGAAGACGAATCTATCTGGATTGTCTTCAACGGCGAAATCTACAACTTCCACGAGTTGCAAAAGCTGGTGCTCGAGCGAGGACACAAGCTGCGCACCAAAAGCGATACCGAGGTCATCGTGCACCTCTACGAAGAGTTCGGCGTCGATTGCCTGCAGCACCTGGAGGGCATGTTCGCCTTCGCCATCTGGGACATCAAGAAGGAACGTCTCTTCGTCGCCCGCGATCGCATGGGCGAAAAACCTCTGCATTACGGAGTGTTCGAAGGTCAGCTGATATTCGGTTCCGAACTGAAAGGCATTCTCGTGCACCCGGCAGCCCGTCGAGAACTCGATCCCCTGGCGCTGCAGAAATATCTGGCCCTCGAATACGTGCCGGCACCGCACACGATTTTCAAAGGCATCCACAAGTTGATGCCCGGACACTTTTTATTGGCTGAAAATGGCGATATCAAAACTCAGCCTTACTGGGAGCCCAAGCCGGTCGCAGATTACGCCAAAATGAGCGAAGGTGAGCTGAAAGAGAAGTTGATTGAACTGCTCGACAGGTCCACCAAGCTGCGTTTGATCGCCGATGTGCCGCTGGGAGTGTTTCTCTCAGGGGGCATCGATTCCTCGGGCATCGTCGCCCTGGCGGCTCGCGACCGCACCGAGCCCCTGAAGACATTCTCGATCGGTTTCTCCGATCCGTCTTTCGATGAAACCGAGCACGCCAAGCGCGTCGCCGACCATGTGGGCACGCAGCACCATGTTGCCGTTTTCGAGCCGGGCATGGCACGCGACACGCTGGAAGAGCTCTGGAACTTCTTGGACGAGCCGCTCGCCGACGGATCAATTGTCCCCACTTTCTTCCTTTCCAAAATGACCCGCGAGCACGTCAAGGTCGCGCTTGCCGGGGAAGGCGGCGACGAACTGTTCGGCGGATATCCGACGTATTTCGCGCATAAGCTGGCCGGTATCTGGACCAGCTTCCCATCGCTCTTGAGAGAGGGCGTCCTCGAGCCAGCCATCCGGGCTTTGCCCGTTTCTCACAATAATCTGAGTTTCGACTACAAAGCGAAACGGTTTATCGCATCCGCTGCGGAACCACCCGGCAAGCGGCACTTGAAGTGGATGGGCTCGATTCAGGTAGCTCAACAGCAAGAGCTCATTCAGCCGCAACTGCTGTCCCTGACTACCGATGAAGACCTTCTGAAAGTGCTGGGGCGCCGCCAGAACGGCAATAGAGACGTAGTGCAGGAAATCATGCATCTGGACATGACCACGTACCTGCCCGATGACCTGCTGGTCAAGTCGGACCGCGCCTCCATGGCAGCATCGCTGGAGCTGCGCTTGCCGTTTCTTGCCTGGCCGCTGGTTGAGTTTGCTGTCTCGCTGCCCTCTCATCTCAAGGTCAAGGGGCTGACCACCAAGTATCTGCTCAAGAAGGCTGTGGCTCCTTACTTGCCGATGGAGAATATCAAGCGCCCGAAAAAAGGGTTCGGTATTCCTGTGGCAAAGTGGCTGAAACAAGACTTCAAGCCGGTCGTCGACGAATTGCTTTGTGAAGATTTCGTCCGCAAACAAGGCATTTTTCAGTGGACGTACATTGACAGGCTGCTGAATGAGCACAACGACGGGCGTTTCGACCGTCGCAAAGAGCTGTGGACGCTCTTCATGTTTCAATGGTGGTGGCGGAAGTTTTTGGGATAGGCTGAAGCGGGTAAAACCTGTCAGGCGGCTTATCTTCTGTTAGACTCAAACTGAGGAATTGCGCCCTCGTTTTCTCACTTGGCAATCACTTACCAACTAGTGCCGTGACCACTTCCAACATGTCGAACCAGCCAGGCGGATCCGGAGCCGACGGAGCCGGACAAACGCTGCCGCGTCAAGAAATCGACGCGGTGCGTCGCCACATCTGCCATATCCTCGGCTTCGACTACGGCATGATCGACATCATCCGCGGCGACCAGGTCGTCAACGCCATTACTTTCGGCGGCGAACAGGACGACATCATCGATGCCGGCGCGCTGTCCGAGTTTATCGACATGAACGAGCAACCGCTTACGGTGGCAGACAGCCAACTGGCGAAAGGCGTTCGCGAAACCCTGCAACCATGGGTGGGACGCGCTTATCCTCTGCAGCGCGACGCGGCGGAAGAGACACCCGGATATCCATACGTTATCGTCCCGATATTCGACGGTCTCGACGACAGCCGCTTGATCAAAGGATTGATTCGCGTGCTGACACTGGACGACTCGCGCACCATCGATTCGACAGACGTCTCCACCTTGAAGCTGATCGGACAGAATTTTTCGGCGCGCGTTCCTTACCTGGCATCGGTAGAAGCCGGCAGCGGACAGACGGCAGCACCCGGAGCCGCCAGTGCCACCGCCACCGCTCAACCCGAACACGTCGTGATCGCGCATGCCGACCGGGTTGTCCGCCGGCGCCTGGGCCGAGCCCTGAGCGCGCGCTACAACGTGCTGGAAGTCGACGATGCCAACAAAGCCTTCGACATCCTCAGTAAGCAGCCGGTCGATTTATTGATCGCCGACTCGCAAATGAAGGCTCCGAGCGGAGCCGCAATTTGCACTTACATCCGCGGCGCCGGACAATGGAAAGCTTTACCGATTGTGCTGATTACGCCGGAAGGTGATCACACCGGCAAAGTCGACGGACTGAACGCCGGCGCCGACGACTGTCTGGATGCCGACTGCGTAGAGGCGGAACTGATTGCAAAGGTACGCTCGCTGCTCAAGTTGCGCAAAACAGAGCGCGAGTTGTCGGCGCAATTGCAACTTCTCGAAGACTACGCGGCGCGCCTCGAGCATTACACGGAAGAAGAGCGCATGGCCAGCTCTAAACTTTCCAAGCATAATACCGAACTTGATGAGATGAACCGCGAGCTGAAAAAGAGCAAGCTGGAAATCGAAATCAGGCGCAATCAGGACAAACTGCTGCACCGCATCAGCAGCACCATCAGAAGTTCGTTCAACATCGAATCAAACATCGCTGAAATGCTCGAGGATCTGGCTGGATGGATGCAGCTTGATTGCTGTTTCGTCTCGCTGCCCGGCGACGAACTGGAAAAACAGGATACAGTGCGGCGCGAGTATTTCACCGACGAAGGTTACAAGATTGTCGAGAAGGACCTCGACCTGGCGATTCTGGAGAAATTCAAATCGCTGCACCACAACGACGAAATCCTGCGCGTCAACGACGTTAAACGCGACAAGAAAGTAGAGCCGTTCAAGCGCGATATCCTGAGCGGCTTGCACATCTACTCGCTGTTCTATGTGCCGATTACTTACGAAAACAAACTGTTCGGCATTCTCGGCGGACACAAGTGCGAATCGGAAGCACAATGGACGCCGGACAACGAAACGTTTCTCAAACAGGTGGCCGACCAGATCGCCATCGGTGTCACCAACGCGCGTCTTTATCGGCGCGTCGAACGCCAGGCTACTTCAGATGGTTTGACGGGGCTGGTCAACCACCGCACCGGACAAGAAAAACTCTCGGAACAACTGCGAATCGCCGAGCGTTATTCCAAGCATCTCTCGGTCGTCATGATCGACGTCGACCACTTCAAGTCTATCAACGATACTTACGGACACCCGGTCGGCGACACCGTCCTAAAATCGGTGGCCCACGTGATCAAGCGCGATTGCCGCGACGTCGACATCGCAGTCAGATACGGCGGCGAAGAGTTCATGCTCATCCTGCCCGAGATCAATCAGGAAGGTGCGCTGGTAGTGGCCGAACGTCTGCGCAAGACACTCTCACGCGAAAGCATCGCCCACGACAACGTGCAACTGAGCGTCACCGCATCACTGGGTGTTTCTTCCTATCCAGACGATGCCACCTCGCAACACATGCTGCTGGAACTGGCGGATAAGGCTCTCTATCTCTCCAAGCGCCTGGGAAGAAACCAGGTGCACACCGCCACCGACTTGATGTTCAACGAGTTCGAAACTCAACCTGAACACGACGAACACAAAAAAGCCGTGCAAACTGCGACCGCTGCCGCGCAGGCAGCGCAAGCCGCACAGGCGGCGTCGTATGAACAGCAAGCCGAAACGCAAAGTCTGGAAACAGACACCGTCATGCTGCCGGAAGTGGTGGAGATGGTGAAAGCGCTGGCAGGAGCTTTGTACGCGAAATCCGAGTACAACAAAGTGCACCATTTGGAAACGGCACGTTTCTCTGAGATGGTCGGCAAAGTGCTGGGATTGTCGATGAAACAGATCGAGCAGATTCGCGTCGCGGGCTTGCTGCACGACGTGGGACTGCTGTCGATTCCCGAAGAGATCATCAATAAGGAAGGTCAGGTCACCTCCGACGAACTGCGTATTTTGATGCAGCACCCGACTCTCGGTGCGCAGCTGTTCCGACCGATTCACGCGCTCAAAGACATTTGCGATATTCTGGAAAATCACCATGAATGCTGGGACGGCACCGGCTATCCACGCGGACTGAAAGGAGAGGAAATTCCTCTGGCAGCTCGCATCATCGCTATTGTCGATGCCTATCACGCCATGATCAGCGATCGTCCTTATCGACCCGCCATGCCGGCCGACAAGGCAAAACGGGTGCTTCGCAACGGTGCCGGCACGCAGTTTGATCCGCTTCTGGTGGACATATTCCTCGCCGTACTCGACGACACAGAACAAAATGCTGCTCAACAACAACAACCGCAGTAGGCAGATCTTCTGCGCGCTGCTTGCACTCAGTCTGGTGTTCATCGGTTATGCGGCAGTCCCAGGATCTGCTTGCTGCTCGCTGGCTCCCGCAGATTTCAATAACACAGTCGGCTGGGCCGGCGAGACCGTTTACAAAGGCAAAATTGTTCACGTCCTCGGTTACCAGAACCAGGCTTTCAATAAAATGATCGTTGCTCCTTCGCTGGTGACACTGGGCAAGCATGTTGCGCTCGCTGATGTGGACGCCAAGGCAGCAGCCAACCGAGCGGCAGCCACCGGGCAGGCTGCGCCGACGAAGCCGACCGGCAATGCCATGTTGCTGCCGATTCCGGCGAGAGCCAGGATGACGCCGGAAAACTTTCTGGATACTTCCGAGTACAAAGACATCCTCAATAATATGAAAACGGCGGTCGCCCCTCCGGCTCGTAAGCAGAAGAGCAGCGAGATAACGCGTGGTCTCGATATCCAGGTGTTCAGCAAAGGCATGTACACCGTGGTGCTCTCGCCCAATGCCACCGACATTCCCAAGGCGCTGAACCGAGTGCCGCTGGACAAACGTCCGGCGATCAACAAAGAAATTTTCGACGCGTACGCTAAATGGTATCCGGGTTGGACGTTCGCACTTTGCTGTTTTAAAGACTCGATCACCGAAAGCGATCCAATGGTCTGGTGGTATGAACCTCTCAATCCGCATACCCTTTTCTTCCCGGCTCTCGATGCGCATACCGGACACAGACCGAAATTGAACGAAAACGTCGAGGTCAACCACACGTTGATCGTTTCTTCTTATAAGAATCAAGCATGGACAGCCCATACACCACTGAGCGAACTGCGCAGCGTTACCTATTCGAAGAAACCGCCAAAGACTTCCATACTAGGTCAGATATTGCCGGATGTAGTGGCCGGCAGAACCTATAAGACCTCGATGCCGAACGGTGATTTCATTTTTGAAACCGCCGACGTACGCAGCGGTCGCTGCAACCCAATGCGCAAGCTGCCGCCCGGAGCCGGAGAGTCGGAAACTCACGTCCCGGGCATCGATTAGTTAATTAGCCGGACACGCGTACTTTCCGCTGAGACGCGTACTCTCCACCGAAACACGTACTTTACCGATAGTCTGGCACCACGGGTGGGGCTAGCCTCATGTCGTTCCCCCGCATTTGAGGTCGCCCTATGGAAATCGTCATTAACCACTTGTTTCGCACCGAACCGGGAAAAGTTGCGGTCGCCGGCATCTTCATGCCTGATGCGCAGACCCACATTCGCCCCTGTCCCCCCGCGGATATTTCATTCAACAGAGAAATGATCAAAGATCGGGGCGGACCATTTTGCCTCGGTGCAGTGATAAACATTGCCCAGACAAAGTGGCAACCACGTCGTCCGCATGTCGAAGATCACATTGTTGAAAGCGAAGCACTCAGCCAGTCCGGGCGTATCGATCAAGAGCATTTCTGGAAACTGCTCGATGAGAATGCTCAAGACAGCCTGTCCGACATTTTCGGCAACGAACTGCGCGCCACCGGCTTTAATTTCAACTTGCGGGTGATCGATGAGAATCAAGGCTTGGCTTCACTGGGACTGTTGCGGGTCAAGAGCAACGATGCCATTCTCACCGTCGAAGGCGGTGTGAAAATCTGGCTGAATGAAAGCGGTGCGCGCGCCTGCCTGCGTGTTAATGATGTGCGCTTGCACTACGATGACGGCAAAATTCGCTACGACCTGGCTGAGGCAATCGCCGACCGGCTCAACGACGGAGAGCGTTGCATCCTGTCGGTTGGGCTGTCGCGAGCCTGGTCGCCGGACGGCAAGAACAGATATCACCTGGCTCAGGTAAACAACATTTATTTCCAGGCAGATCCACTCGGCGATACATGGTTCTCTAATTAGAATAACGACGGGGCAGGAATCAACTATGCAGATTTTCACAATCGGATTTACGAAGCGGTCGGCGGAAGACTTCTTCGAGACACTGAATAACACCGGTGCCTCTCGGCTCATCGATGTGCGGTTGAACAACACATCGCAACTTTCCGGTTTCACCAAAAAAATGGATCTGAACTATTTTTTGCGCCGCATCTGCGGCATGGAATACATTCACGAGCCGCTCCTGGCGCCGACCGCGGAGATGCTGTCAGACTATCAGAGAAACAAAGATTGGCGGGTCTACTCGTTGTTGTTTCTCGACCTTCTGTCCAGGCGCGAGGTGGAAAAACGCCTGACGCAAACCCTCTTTGCCGAGCGCTCCGTGATTCTTTGTAGCGAACGCGAGCCTCAGCACTGTCACCGCTCACTGGTGGCTGAATATCTGCGCCGGCACTGGGACGGCGTCGAAATTATCCACGTATAGGCGACAGCACCATTTCGATGTCGAGCGGATATACTGTCGCCGCGGTTAGCGAGGGACTTCGTATGCGACTGACAGACTTCACGACACTGGGACGTTCCGGTCTCAAGGTAAGCCCGGTGTGCCTGGGAACCATGACCTTCGGAGAAGAATGGGGCTGGGGTAGCAAAGAAGAAACAGCCAAAGCCATCTTCGACAAATACATCGAGTTGGGCGGTAACTTTATCGACACCGCCGACGGTTATACCAACGGCACCAGCGAAGAGATGTGCGGCAAGTTCATCAATCGCGAAAAGCTGCGCGATAAAGTGGTGCTGGCCACCAAATTCACATTCAACGCCGAACCGGGCAATCCCAACGCCGGCGGCAACGGGCGCAAGAACATCTATCGTGCCCTGGAAGGCTCTCTGAAACGTCTGGGCACCGATTACATAGATCTCTACTGGTTGCACGCCTGGGATACGGTGACACCACTGGAAGAGGTTTTGCTGACACTGAACGATCTGGTGCGCGAGGGCAAAGTGCGCCACGTCGGTTTGTCTGACGTGCCCGCCTGGTACCTGGCTAAGTGGCAGACACTTTCCAGTCTGCGTCTTTTAGAGCCGGTGGCGGCCATGCAACTGGAATATTCGTTGGTCGAGCGCACCATCGAACGCGAGCACGTTCCGGCCGCTCGAGAATTTGGCGTCGCCATCTGTCCCTGGAGCCCACTCGCCTCCGGTTTCCTCTCTGGAAAATACAAGAAGGAAGGCAATGGCGCATCCGAAGGGCGGCTCTCAATGACTAAAGAGAGCGACAATCCGGTCTGGGATAAGTTCACGCCGAAAAACTGGGCGATCCTCGAAGAAGCGCAGAAGATAGCTAAAGAACTGGAATGCTCTGCCGCGCAGGTGGCATTGTCGTGGGTGTACAACCAACCCGGCGTCACTTCGACTTTGATCGGTGCCACCAAGATCAAACAACTGGAAGACAATCTGGCGGCACTGGAAATCCAATTGCCGGAGGAGGCGTTGAAGCGCCTGAACGCGCTCAGCAAGCCGGAGAATGCACACCCTTATATGTTCTTTGAAGGAGCAATTCATTCGATGGTGGCAGGCGGAACAGCCATTCGCCAGTGGCACCCATCAAATTAAGACAAACTAGTGAGCTGACTGAGCTGAGTGAGCTGATGCTCCGGCTGTTTTGACGGCGGCGTCGTACTTTTCCTGCCACTGTCTGGCATATTCTTCCATCGTCGGCGGATACTGCATGCCCAGTTTGGTGTTGGCGTACTTTTCGTTGACTTTCTGCAAGGCAGGCAGAGCTTCCTTATATATCCTCTCCGCTTCGGCTTTATTGCCCGACTTCCATTGAATCAAAGCCAGCTGCGCACGGGCCGTGGAGGGATGCAGATGCTCGTTGCCAAAAGTTTTCTCCAGAATGTCCAGTCCTTTTTCAGTGTTGGCTCGCGCCTCCTGAAGATTGCCATTGTCGATATTGTTGCCGCCCAGATTTATCAGCGCGGCGGCAGTATGGAAGTCTTCATCTCCCAGTTCTTGTTTGAAGGCTTCCAGCGCCTGCCGATTGATACGCTCAGCGTCTTTCATTCGTCCCTGTGAGCGATACATAAGCGCCAGATTGCTGCGAATGCTCGCCAGTCCAATTGGAGTTAACGTTTTATCGCCCTGCGTAATAATGCGCTCCAGCAATGCCTGTGCGTCGGCGTACCGCGCGTCTTTCAAGTACAAGCTGGACACAAACTGCATTTGCTTGAGCAACTCAGCATCGCCGGGCTTGTAAGCCTTTTCACCAGCCTTGATCGCTCGGTCGGCATAGTCTATTGATTCGCTGGACTTGCCCATGCGATCGTAAGCGTTGGAGAGATTCATCAATGTTTTGTTGATGAGAATCTGATTCTGATCTTTCTCAGCCTCTTTCAACGCTTGCTGAAATGAAGCTTCCGCTTCGGTATATTTGCGCTCGTTGAACTGAGCGACTCCCTGCGCAGAAAGCTTTTCGTACGGAGTCTCGGTGCCGCCATTACAAGCGCTCAGCACCACACACAGTACCGGAATCAAAACCAGCAGCCTTTTCATAGGTGACAGTATACTCGACCCGAAGCTGCCTCGCAGCCGTGCCGCCCCTGCGCGACACGGAGCGATCAGACCAGACCAGTCTTGATATCACGCCCACTCGTCGCCGAGAGGGTCTGTCTCCAGATAGAGGTTGTTTATTTGAATCCAGTGCAACTCTCTGCGCCCGCCTGGTCGTCTAAATCCGCGCGACAACCCGA
>JAXLXI010000022.1:0-80119 GCA_046328035.1 Candidatus Obscuribacterales bacterium
TCCGCGAGCGACTTCGTATCGTCCGGAACGATCAAAGACGGATCAACTTCGTGGGTCGCTCCCAATCCGTGACACTCTTCGCAGGCACCGTACGGACTGTTGAACGAAAATGTGCGCGGCGCAATCTCGGCGAAACTGACATTGCAAGCTGCGCAGGCAAACTGTTCTGAAAACAGCATTTGTTTTCCGGTTGCACCGCTCGTAGTGTCGTCTTTTTTGTCAGCGCCGCCGCCCACAAGATCCACAAGCACGACGGATTTGCCCCATTTGAGACCGAGCGAAAGGCTGTCCGCCAGGCGGGACTGGATAGCCGGTTTCACAACCAATCGGTCGATAACCAGATGAATATCGTGTTTCTTCTGCTTATCGAGCGCGATTTCGTCCTCATCGAGATGCAAGACTTTGCCGTCGACTTTCACCCGCGCGAAACCTTCTTTTTTCAAATCAGCGAAAAGTTCTCGATATTCGCCTTTTCGTCCGGAGACGATCGGCGCCAGCACCTGAATTTTCGTTCCTTCCGGCAGCGAGAGCACCTGATCGACTATCTGGTCGATTGTTTGCGGGTTAATCAGTTGCCCGCATTTCGGGCAGTGAGGGATACCGATGCGAGCGTACAGGAGCCGCAGGTAGTCGTAGATTTCGGTAACCGTGCCCACGGTCGATCGAGGGTTGTGACTGGTTGCCTTCTGGTCGATAGATATAGATGGCGACAAACCTTCGATCGCGTCCACATCGGGTTTGTCCATTTGCCCCAGGAACTGCCTTGCGTAGGCAGAAAGCGACTCTACATAGCGCCTTTGCCCTTCGGCGAAAATGGTATCGAAAGCCAGGCTCGACTTGCCTGAGCCGCTGACACCCGTGATTACAACCAGCTTGCCGCGGGGAATGCCGACGCTGATGTTTTTCAGATTGTGTTGGCGAGCGCCTCGCACAACGATGGAATCCGCCGGTGTGGCTTTTCCGATTGAAGATTCAAAACTTTTGGCGTGATCCGCCATTTCAATTACCGTTATAGACGTCATTTCTAGACCGGCTGCAAACCGGCATGAGGTGCCGAGGGAATTATACAAAGCTATCTTTCAATTCCGCCTGGGCGGTTACCTGCATGTAACCGATTCCCTGGCTTCTCGACAGCCGCGCGAAGAATTGACAATTTTCGCGTGTCCGCTGGGCGCTGGCGAGATGACCGCTCAGCCTCCGGGGTGAGTGCCGAGAGTGAAGAAATTAACTATCGATTGCACAACGCCCAGCCAGAGACCGATGATTCCACCCAGTAGTTCCAGCCAGTGCAATTCTTGTTGGCAAATGCGCTTAACCGTGTTTTCGAGCTGCTGAGGTGTGAACAATTCGATTTTGCGGGCGATGATGTCGTAAACACCGATTTTGGGAATTGCCTGCTCAAGCATGCCGCCCAGTTGAGTTTTGAGGTATCCGTAAACAAATGCCGACACGTCACGTTTTGTGCGGTCGACGAATTCCCTTGGAATGGCTTCAGGATTGAATTTCAGGATGCCTGACTGAATAAAAGAAACAACTTCACCCTCCAGTCGCTTGACCGTACCGAGGATGTCGTCGCGGTGCTCGACGGTGAACGTTTCAACGAAGGTGATGACGTTTTGCCGAAGAGAGGCGATGGTCTGCAGAGGCATTGAGCGCGGATCGAAGTTGGCGATCTGGATAGCAATCTGTTCGCGGATAGCGAATCTCTTCAACAGGTCACTGATGACCTTCTCTGACTCATCGGGCTCTTTTTCGAGGAAGTTTTTGCATTCATTGCAAACCCTGCGCACGCCGATCATGCGTGCCAGAAGCTTGTAAGGTCCGCTGGCATGCGACTGAATCGATTGATCGAGCGCGATGATGTTTTGCGGGCTGAGCAGGGTCAGCAGGGCGCCGCGCACCTTCTGCGGTGTCACGAATGTTTCCATAACGCGGGCCGATAGTTCGTCTGCCTGGTCCTTTGAGATGCGCACAGAGAGCACGACCTGATCGAATATCTTCTCGGTAGCTTTGGCCAGGCGCTGATCTTGCCCGGTTTGCACGCCATCAATGGCGGTGCCCACGATTACCGGCAGAAAGGCGGGACTGAGTGCGGATATATCCTGAGCCAGCCGGTGCAGTTTTGTTGTATCGCGAAACTCCAATAAAACCGCATCCACAACGGCGCTCACGGTCGCCTGTATGTTCTCTTCGGTAACTAATTGTTCTGCCTGGGCTTTGATATCGGCGGTTGTAAGCAATGTGGTCGTGATTGTGCCGGCCACTGCCTGCGCCAGTTTGTGCCGCCGTTTCGGAAAGATACCCGGTGTCCAGGGCAGCTGAATTTTCGTGCCCGGGATATACCACGCTTCATACGGGCGAAACAGCAGAATAATCGCCATCCATGTGGCTATGTAACCATGCAGTGCGTAAAAAATCGGCGGGAATATGTAGCGCCAGAAATTGATAGCGGCGTGCTGCCCGAAAAGTTCGCTAAATAAATCCACCGCTGTATTTGAGCCCTTCTCGCCCGAGTTCCCTTGATGCTGGTACCAAGCATATAGCAATTTCGCGCCCTCCGCTTGAGCCTTTAATGCACATGACATGAGCCAGACTGGCTTGCAGGCGGGTTGAGTTTCATGTCAATATCCCGCTGCGCAAATGCTTGCGTGGTCCACTGGTGCCAGCACACAAGCCCAGCGGACAGTACGCGAAATACCGTTGTTTATCGCGTGTCCTGCGCGACCCAATCCCGAGGCTGCCGTCAGCAGCGAGAACGCAAAAATAGCGGTAATTTGTGCATTAGAACCAAGCTGGAACACGAACCAATGCAAATGAAGAAATGGATGAGCACCGGGCTGATGGCACAACTGGTGGCGGGCGCGATTTTGTGCGGTTTATCTACTTCCCCACTGCCTGCGTTCGCTGACGATAAAGAAGATATCCAGTCTGCCATTGCCAGGTGGAAAGCCGCAGTCGAAGTCAATCCCAACAATCCGACAACGCGCATCAAGCTCGGCAATTTCTACCTACTCGCCCGCAATGCGGAAGACGCGATATATCAGTTCAAAAACGCTGCCCGATTGGCGCCCGACAATGCCGAGCCGCACGTTGGACTGGCCCGCGCCTACCTGCAGAACCGACAACTCGATCAGGCGATTGCCGAATACAAAGAAGCGACTCGGCTGGAGCCGAATCAGGCGGATTATCACTACAAGTTGGGGATTGCCTACTACTCGAAGGGGCGTGATGACGACGCCATAGCGGCTTTTCGGCAGGGGGTGAAGGCGGATCCCAAACATGCAGCCTGCCATCGCCAGCTGGGAGCTCTGTTGGGGCTAAAAGGCGACACCGAGGCACAAATCTCTGAGGAGAAGAAAGCCATAGAGCTGGCTCCCAATGACTCAGATGCCTATTTCTATCTAGCCAGCGGATATTTCGTACAGGCAAAACTGGATCAGAATCAGGCCGCTAAAGCTGGTAAACCCGGTCCTGCAGGCGATGCAGCGAAAGCCGACGAAGCGAGGGACTTGAAAAATTTGGAGGAAGCGCGTAAGAACTTCGAAAAGTCGATTCAGCTAAACCCGCAGTACGCCCAGGCTCATCACATGCTCGCCATCACACTTGGTGCGCAAAAGAACTTCGATCAGGCAGTGAAAAGTGAAGAAACTGCGATCAAGTTAGAGCCCGCCAATGCGGACTATAAGCAGACCTTGAAGAAACTGCGGGCCCGTCAAATAACCAAAGGATAGCGATTGGATATAGTCGCTGTTAGAACCGGTTACATTTCAAAAGTCTCATGCCCTTCATCTTATATCGGGCGCCCGTGGGAAAGCCCCGATTCAGTCAAGGGACTGGCAACTCGGGAAAAGCCGAATTTCTTGGTGATTCCCGGATGGGAAGCTTAACAACCTCGAACTTTTGACATCTTGAAAATGCGCGCCGGACAAACTACGATTTCACTCGTCGAGACACATCGGAGCGGCACGCATCACGTTATGATCGCTGGCTCGAAACGCGTGTTTGCGTCAGTGCAATGAGAATGCAATTTGCGTCCTATTAATCACGAGGAGTTTAGTCGTGGTGGAGCGAAACGAAAAACAAGTAGCCATTAAAGAATTGAGCAAGGCTAACATCAAAGTCGTTGGTGTTGGTGGCGCTGGTTCAAACGCCGTCAACAGAATGATCGCCGCCGGACTGAACGGCATCGAGTTCTGGGCAGCGAATACCGATCACCAGGCATTAGAACTGGCATCAGCGAAAAACCGTTTGCAAATCGGTGCCAAGCTGACCCGTGGACTTGGTGCTGGTGGCAATCCGACAATCGGACAAAAAGCCGCCGAAGAAAGTCACGAAGAAATCGCCGAAGCCCTTGTCGGAGCCGACATGGTCTTCATCGCAGCCGGCATGGGCGGTGGTACCGGAACTGGTGCCGCACCGATCGTTGCCGAAATCGCCAAAGAATTGGGCGCCCTCACTGTGGGCGTCGTCACCAAGCCGTTCCTCTTCGAAGGCCGCCGTCGCGCTAACCAAGCCGAAGATGGCATCGCTGAAGTGAAAGCGCGCGTCGATACGCTGATCACCATTCCCAACCAGAGACTTCTGGAAGTGGTTGATCATCGCGCCTCCATGCAAGATGCCTTTGTCGAAGCAGACAAAGTCTTGATGCAAGGTGTACAAGCGATATCCGACATAATTACCGTGCCCGGACTGATCAACGTCGACTTTGCCGACGTCAAGACAGTCATGCAAGCCGCCGGTTCAGCCCTGATGGGCGTCGGCCGAGCGACCGGCGAAGGACGCGCTGTCGAAGCTGCTCGCAACGCAATCAACAGCCCGTTGCTGGAGACCACCATCGATGGTGCCTCGGGAGTCATCTTTACCGTCACCGGTGGACCGGACCTCACCTTGCACGAGGTTCAAGAAGCCGCAAATGTGGTCTACTCAGCTGTTTCCGACGAGTCCAACATCATATTCGGAGCGGTCATCGACGAACGCCTGCATGGCGAGGTCTTGATCACCGTCATCGCCACCGGCTTTGACATGGCGACCGCTCCAGCGCCACGCATGGTCACTCGGCAATCAGCCCAGGCGCCCACTCAAACCGGACAGTTTCCGCGTGTCCCGGAAGCAGTTGCCGCTGCTGCCGCACCGCAAAAATCGTCCGAATTCAAGAAACTGGCCAGCGATATTCTCGACATTCCGGAGTTTCTCCGGGCTCGCCAGCGCTAGTTAGAACGCGCACTCGCAAATTGCGTATCGCAAACTAAACTCAAAAAACCGGGACTTATGCGCCCGGTTTTTTCTTGGCATGGTGGCACGACTCAACTCATGTCACGCGAATTCCGAATGTTTTTCGCGTGTTCTAAGTTCGTGAGCCAGAGCCGGCACCACGTCGAATTAATCTACCAGCCACATCTTGAATTGAACTTTTTGCCTTCATCCAACGTTTAAGAGATATAGACACTCCACGTAGGAGGCAGAAAGATGGGACAAACCATGAGCCTTGTGAAGCGTGCGATTGCGAAGATGCCCGAGGGGCAAGTGTTCGCCACGAAATCGCTGGTTTCTTTGGGCAAGCGTTCGACAATTGATCAAATAATGCGCCGCTTGGTCGACTTGGAATTTGTCATTCGCGTGGCGCGAGGTGTATATCGAAAGACGTTCGGTTATTCGAAAGCCAAGACATCTTGGCCGTCGTTAGAGGAGATTGCGCACGTGAAGGCGGAGGCCTTCGGGAAAACAATCAGATCTTCCGGGCGGGAATTGGCGCAAGCCTTTGGAATTGAGCAGAAGTCCATCAAAGGCATCGAGTTTGCAGCATCCAGCTCCAGTTCGAGTTTTATGACTTGCCGAGGGCGCGTGATTTTCAGAAAGGTCGCTGATTCGCGATTGCATCTGGGTAACTCTGTGGTCGGTGAAACGCTCCGCGCCATCTGGAGGACCGGGGAATCGCTGCTGAAGCATACCGGTCTTGCGCAACGGATGGTGCAGTGGTTCGGGCGCAAAGAAAAGGAAGAGATGCGCAGCCGAACGGCGCTACTTCCGGGGTGGATGATTACTTTGTTGGATCTTGCAAGCCGCGAAGAAAAACCGCAGTGCAAACCGGGTGAGAAACGACCCAAGCGCACCAGCGAATACGAACCTTATCTGGCGAAGCAAACGCAGTTGGCATCAGCGTTGCCGACGGTCGACCAACACTATCAAGACTTTTGCGATGATCTGTCTAAGCTGGTTGTACGCGAAGAGGAGGCTTTGCCCTACGACCCATCTTTGCCACACAAACCATCCCGGACCACTCGTCACCTGCTGAAAATTTCCAGTCGTGGGCGGTGGAGGATCCTCTACTTCCGGCAGCTGGCGCGCTGTGCGACCGGTTGACTGTACACCGGCCCCGCATCAGTTGCACGGCTTGGGTCTTCGGCAAAACCGAGTTTCTCCAGAACACCGGGGATGACTTTCGCCTTCGTACGCAGAATCACACGCTCATATACCGAATTGCCGGCAAAGAACATAATCGTGTCCAGCAACTGGCGAGCCACCTTGTGCTTTCGCTCAGATGGAAGGACTGCGAGCCTGATCAACTCAAGCTCTGTGTCGCAGCCTGCTTCGGGATTCTTGCGCCCACCGGCGACGCCGATAATCGTTCCATCTCGCTCTGCTACGACGAAAATTCCGTCGTGCCAGAAGTAGCCGGCTTCGATGTTTTTTAGGTCGTCCTCGCGTCCTTCCGGCTCAGGCTCAAGACCGCACTCTTTCATGGCGTTGAAAATAATCGTGCGAATCTTGTCTTCGTCCTGCCTGTTGCCGGCGCGGATCTGCATGGGTTACTTCACCAGGAAGCCGATGATCAGCAGCGCGACGATGTTCAGAATCTTGATCATCGGGTTGATTGCCGGTCCGGCGGTGTCCTTATAAGGATCGCCCACGGTATCGCCCGTGACGGCAGCTTTGTGTGCCTCTGAACCTTTACCGCCGTGGTGTCCTTCCTCAATGTACTTCTTGGCGTTGTCCCAGGCTCCGCCGCCGGAGGTCATGGAGACCGCTACGAAGAGCCCGGTGACGATACTGCCGACCAGAACTCCACCGAGCATTTTGGCTGCGGCGAACTGTCCGGGCAAGGCATGGTTGAGCCAGAAGGCGCCCAGCAAGGCAATCACCACTGGAGTTAGTACCGGCAAGAGCGCTGGCAGAATCATATATCGGAGTGCGGCTCTGGTGACGATATCGACGCAGGAGCCGTACTCTGGTTTGGCCGTGCCTTCCATGATTCCCGGGATAGCCTTGAACTGGCGACGCACTTCTTCCACAACGAGACCGCCGGTAGCGCCAACGGCTTCCATGGCTAGTGCGCCAAACAGATAGGGAATCAGTCCGCCCAGGAACAGCCCACACAGTACGTAGGGGCTGGACAGGTCGAAGTTCAAATTGGCTGTCTCCAATCCAGCTTTGACTGCACTGGCTTTTAGATCTTGTACATATGAGGCGAAAAGAACGATGGCTGCCAGACCCGCTGATCCGATGGCGTAGCCTTTTGTGACGGCCTTGGTCGTGTTGCCGACGGCGTCCAACGGGTCAGTGATGTTGCGCACTTCTTTAGGTAATTCGCTCATTTCGGCGATACCGCCGGCATTATCTGTGATCGGTCCGTAAGAGTCGATGGCCACGATGATTCCGGCCATGCTGAGCATAGACATAGCTGCCAGAGCTACTCCGAATACGCCGCACAGGCTGTAGGAGATTAAGATACCCGCGATGATCACGAGCACCGGAGCGGCGGTAGCTCGCATGGATACCGCCAGACCGGCGATGATGTTTGTGGCATGTCCTGTCTCTGATGCTTTGGCAATCGACTTGACAGGCGCGTACTCAGTCGATGTGTAGTACTCGGTGATCATGACCAGAAGACCAGTCACTCCCAATCCGACCATTGATGCCCAGAAGTAAGTCGGGTAGCCGTGTTCTCCCATACCGCGCATCATTTGCGAAGTAATCCAGTAAAAGCCGCCCGCGGCCAGAAGACCGGCTACCAGCAGACCGTTGTACATCGAACCCATGATGTTGTTCTTGGCACCAAATCCGATACCGAGACGAACGGCGAAAGTGCCGATAATCGAGGCAATGATCGAGATTGCTCCCAGGGCGAGCGGATAGAGAACTGCATTCTGATTGCCGGCTGCGATCTGCTCGTGAAAAGTGATCGAAGCAATCAGCATCGTAGCGATAGCGGTGACTGCGTAGGTTTCGAACAGGTCGGCAGCCATGCCGGCGCAGTCGCCGACGTTGTCGCCGACGTTGTCGGCAATTACTGCTGGATTTCGCGGGTCGTCTTCCGGAATGCCGGCTTCTACTTTACCGACCAGGTCGGCTCCGACGTCGGCAGCTTTGGTGTAGATGCCACCACCGAGACGGGCGAATACAGAAATTAGACTGGCACCGAAGCCGAGACCGACGAGCGCCGCCACGCGTTGCTCAACGCCATCGATGTGAAACATGCTTTTCGCCATTTCAGTGCCGGTAAATAGGTAGAAACCAGCGACTCCCAAAAGTCCCAGTCCGACCACTAGAAGACCAGTCACCGCACCGCCTTTGAAAGCGACGTCCAGGGCGTTTGCCAAACCTTTGCGCGCTGCCTCAGCGGTGCGGACGTTGGCTCTTACCGAAACAAACATGCCCAGGAAGCCGGCGGCACCGCTCATGATGGCTCCGACTGCGAATCCCAGTGCGGTCAACCAGTTGAGCGCCAGTCCGATAATCACGAACAGCGCCACACCCACCATGGCAATCGTCGTGTATTGACGGTTCATATACGCTGCCGCGCCCTCTTGAATGGCGCCGGCAATCTGCTGCATTCGTTCGTTGCCGGGACTGAGCTTGAGGACCCACCCGCCGACGCCCAATCCATAGACGATGGCAGCGAATGCAGCGAGAATCGGACCGTAATCCAAAAGCGCAGTACTCATCGAACAACTCCCTTATGCAACTTAGTAAAAACTGGTTGTGGTGTGCGGCAAGGCGCCGCAGTTCTGCGCGCATGCATCTCTGCGCCCACTCCCCAGTAACCGTGAGGGTATCAGATATGCCATTTATGCTGCCGCAGCGCAAATTTAAGCTAGCTCTACCGGCGGTGGCACGTTTTCAAGAGTGAACTAAAATTCCGACTACAGCCTCTTGGTTTCGCGTGTTATCATTGCCCCAGCTAGAAAGGTTAAGGTGGCCTCATGAGGCGGTATGTCCGCCCCCTAGCGCTAACCACTCTGTTTTTAATATCGTGGCTATCCGTTGCACCGCATGCAATGGCTCAGTCAGCATCATTTTATGGCGCGCGAAAAACGCAGGGAGTGCGCGACCGCCAGGTGACCTCTGTCGTCGAGGGAGCCGCCGCGCTGATCATAAATACTAGCGGTCAGGCTTCATTGGCGCCGCCAGCGGTGCGTTTTTACCCGGGCGACAATGGCGAAGCCGTGATGGTTGCTGACTTCATGGGTCTCAACTATGGACAGACTTCGCGCATCATCTACCCGTCCGGCGGCGGCGTTCAGAAAGTGCGGATCGCTCAAGTTCAGAACCGACCCGCAATATTTCGTCTCGTTTTATCTGCGCCCTCGATGCGTGTTTTCAAGAATGTTGAATTCTCATCTTCTTCATCAGGAACACTGACGGTAAAACTCCCCTCAGCCAGCTCGGATACTGGCAACGCCCTGGCTCCCAGACCGGCGCCCGCAAACGCAATCGCCAGCGGCTCGATCTCGTCGTCTGTACCGATAGCGCCCCGCGTAGCGCCATCGCGTGGGGCGATGTCCGGTGTATCAACACCAGCGATGCCCACTGTTCGAACTGCGGGCGTGACGACTGGAAACAACAAATCCAGCTTGGCGCCTATGCCATCGGGCGGACTGGTGTTGGACCTCCAGGTCGACGGTCAGTCCATGCCCACGCCCGTGGCACCAGCAGCGGCTGTGTCTCGAACATATGGTCAGTCGAAGGTCGAAGTGAAGAAGCTGGTCGATCCGAACAAGCCTGTACTGCGCGGACCAATTGCAGAGCCAGCGGCGCTTGCTCCAGCCCTCGCTCATAGTGCCCCGTCGGCTGGTCCTTCTGCCGCCGTTTTGCCCGCGGCGCCAGCGTCTCGCAAAGTCGCAGCAACCCCGTCCCAAACAATGCCCCCAGTTGCGAGCCCGACGCTTGCAGCCGGGCAGGGTGAAAAGCGTAAGTCCGCCAAGATCGAAAAGCCTCAGCTGGAAACCGAGGTCGTCGAGATAGTGCCAGAGGATGACCCGCCGATGCTCCCTGGGCTTTCCAGCGTTAAAAAGACGGTGCAGATCAGCTCCGCTTCTAAACTTCCTCAGACGGCACCGGACAGGAAAACCCCTGGCGCACAGCCCGTAAGTGGTACCGCGCGCGGTGCCTCTGGTTTGACCAAGGCGTTGGCTGGCAACAGCGCGAAATCCGACTTTTTACCGCCGCCGCCACCGCCATCTGTCGCCCTTGCCGCCCAGGAGAAAGTGCTCAGCGAAGCAGACGGCGCCAGTATTGCGGACCAGGCACCGGACATACTTCCCTCTTCTGAGATAAAGGTGCTGAGCGCTGTTCCGTTGCGGTTCGCGGTTTCGTCCTCGTCAGGCAAAATGCTAAAAACCAAGACTTTTCGCTTACACGATCCGGAGCGCCATGTCATAGATATCGAGAGTGCCGCCGACCTGGCCAGTGCCACCATGCCCGAGATCCCTGAAAATGCGTTTGTCAAAACTATTAGATTAGGCAGTCCGGATGGGGCTTGCGGACGCATCGTTCTGGATTTGAACAGTGAAGAAACCCAGGTTTGCGAACGCTGCGATGAGAACGGATTGCTAATTATCGATGTAGCAAAAGAACTGCCCACAGTCTTCAATCCGACTGCACAGCTACCCGGCGGCAGTGTCATCGTGATCGATGCCGGTCACGGTGGTTCGGATCCGGGAGCGCAACGCGGCGACATTCAGGAGAAAGAAATCACCCTTGCGATTTGCGAAAAACTGAGAAAACTCCTGCGTCGACAGGGCGCTCGAGTCGTGATGACGCGTTCTGATGACACATTTGTTTCGCTGGAAGAGCGGGTGCGCATCACCAATGAAACGGCCCCCAGTGCCTTCGTCAGCGTTCACATCAATTCGCTGGAAAGCAACAATTCGATAACCGGCATAGAAACCTATTATTTGCACCCACAAAGCAAGCCGCTCGCAGAATCGATTCATTCGTCCCTGGTCGGCAAACTGGCAGTGCCGGACCGCAACGTCCGCACAGCGCGATTTTATGTCGTTAATCACACGCCTTACCCGGCTATCCTGGCTGAAGTGGGATTCATCTCCAATAAGGATGAGAGAGACAAATTAATCTCATTTGATTATCAGCAAAAGATTGCCGAAGCTCTGGCCCAGGGTGTTATCGTCTACGTTGCAACGCATGGAACCAATCCAGGCGCCAGTATTGCTTCGGCCACGGCCGCCGGCATGAGTTCGGTAAAACAGGCGGCGCGCAGTTCTCAGACGGCAGACGCAAGCGGAACACGAACCTCCCAGTCCGCGTCCCAGTCCAAAAAGGGAAAACGTTTTACGCAAATTTTGCACGCGAAAAAGCCGGCAGGACGCGAAAAACCTACGAAGATCGCGATGAATAGACGCAAAGCGAAAAAATCAAACAAACGTATCGCAATTGCTCACCGCTCGCTAAGATCGAACCGTAGCAGGTAGATCCACTAAAGGAATAAGTTCTCAGGAGTCTCCATTTTGCCCGTGCGCGACAGCGACACCATTACTATTGGTCTTTTCGATTCCGGCGTTGGCGGACTTTCGGTACTGCGACAGCTGGAGAAGCTGCCTCCCACTGCTGACGGCAGGCAATATCGCTTCGTATATGTGGGCGATACTGCGCGCTGTCCCTACGGCAATCGCGATGCTCGCGAGGTGGATCAATTTGTCGAAGAGATAATCGGCTGGTTGCTCATGCACCAAGCTGACCACATCGTCATGGCCTGTAATACCAGCGCCGCCCTGTCTCTAGATCACGCCAAGCGAGTGTCACCGGTTCCGGTTCATAACCTGATTTTTCCGACCGCGCGCCATCTGGCGAACCGATACAAGAAAGTCGGCGTCCTGGCCACCTATTCGACTATCAAAAGCCGAGCTTTTTCGCGTGCGGTGCGGGCGCTTAATCCTTCTGTAGAGGTCATAGAGATTGCCTGTCCAGACTTGGTGCCGCTGGTCGAATCCGGTTTCATCGAAGGTGAGCAGACGGCGCACGTTCTCTCCAAGTATGCCAAACAGTTGCGCAAAGACTCTGTAGAGGCAGTCGTGCTTGGCTGCACGCACTTCCCATTCCTGCAAAATGCGCTGGCTGATCTGTTGCCAGATTCCATCGATCTGGTCGATCCGGCTCGCATGCTGCTTGCCGAATTCGATTCCAGGCTGCACATCGACGCTGGATACGATAATTTCACGCCGGCGCCGGCTCAGCACAAGAAGCTATTTGTCACCGGCGACACTAACTCTTTTACAGAAGCGGCCGCGACTTGCCTGGGCATCGGCACGCAAAGACTATTAGCTGGCAGCACTGTATCTGGTGTCAGTCTGGATGATCTGTCCGTGGCATACGACCGCGCTATGGTCGCCCGCAATGCGGCAAGCGAGCCTGCGGTGACCAACGTCGTAGTGCTGCCCAGCGTCCAGCTTGGAGAAACGGCTGAGCGCCGCTCGTCGATTACCGGTTAAGCAAACACGCGAAAAACATCAGCTCTTCGCTGCCATGTTGTCTGCGTTCCGGCAGCGCTTAAGGCAGTAGCTGATATGTGCGTGCTAGGATTTTCTGGCAGGGCTGAAAGCCGCATCCTATGCGCGTTGTACTGCAAATTGTATATGGGTTGCATGTCGAAAGAGCATGTCCAACCCGAAACAACATTTGAGGCGAGAACTTAGCAATGCAACAACCGAATTCCGCTGTGGTGAAAACGCCTGCAGAGCCGGAACAGCAGGCGCTGCAACTCTATTCATCGCTTGAGGAAACGCAGGCGGCCGCCATGCAGTGCCAGAAGTGCGAACTGTGCACGACACGCAATAACGTCGTCTTCTTTGACGGCAATCCTAAGGCCAAGCTAATGATTATTGGCGAGGGACCGGGTCAGCAAGAAGACGAGCAGGGCGTGCCATTTGTAGGGCGAGCGGGGCAGTTGCTTTCGAAGATCCTTGAAGCAGGAAACATCGACCGCAAGACAGAGACTTATATCTGCAACATCGTGAAGTGCCGTCCTCCGGGGAATCGGGTTCCGACGGCGATTGAAGCGGCCGCTTGCCGCCCCTATCTTGAGGCGCAGATCGACTTTGTGCGTCCGAGAATAATTCTGCTTGCCGGTGCCACCGCAGTGCAGGGTGTACTGCGCGTAAAGGATCCTATCAGTAAGATCAGAGGGAAATGGCTTGAGTATAGAAACGGTGCTAGAGTTATGCCCGTATTTCATCCCTCGTATTTATTGCGCAACGATTCCAAAGAAGTCGGAAGCCCGAAGTGGCTGATGTGGCAAGACATCAAGGAAGTTCGCAAAGCGCTCGATGCTCTCGAATAGACGCTTTCTTTCAGGTAGAGAATTCTGAGGCACAGTTAACATGGGACGCAAAATAGATTCCATTTATGAAGATTTGTTGGAAGCGCAGATTGTTGACGCTGTGAACAACGACTTCGGAAAAGCCATTCTTCGGCTTCCCAACCAGGGCCGCGGCGAAGTGCGTGACGAAGTTTTTGTATATTTCTCCGCCGTCGCCATGCAGCAGGTCAATGCCATCGCCACCAAATACGGTATCGAAGATGCGTCGGCTCTCAACGAGCTGTATCAACTGACTCGCACTAATCTCATTCAGGGATTCCGCATCGGACAGAGCATGGGACGCAACTGGCGTCCCAGCTAACTCACGCCGATTGGGAAGGATAACGATAAACCGACGTTTTTCGCGCGTCGCCGGAGCGCTGCGTATAGGCAGCTACCAGTCGCCGCCCCCGCCGCCTCCGAAATCAGCCCCACCGCCGAAATCACCGCCGCCACCCCAGTCTCCGCCGCCAGAATCTCCGCCACCCCAGGAGCCGCCATCGTCGCCGCCCCAAGACCCGGCATCGTTCTGATTGTTGTTGTCCCAGTTGTTTTGGTTGTAGTGGTCTTGATAGTACTGGTGAGCAGCAACATCACTCAATCGTCTGTTCATATCCATCTGATTCAGCAGCATCGCCATAGTCATCATGCCGCCTACTCCGCCAAACGGATTCACCATCATCGGTGCGTACATGGGCTCGGACATCCAGGTTGGGGTGTAGTAGCGTTGGTTGCCCATCGCCTGTGCTTGATTCTGTCTGGCAGCAATGCGGAGCTTCGCGTCCTCGTCCGCTTGCCGTTGTTTGTCGGTTTCGGAGACTTTAATGATGCTGCCTGCGTCTTCTTGAATTGGAGCAAATGAAGACTGCACGCCGCCCGTGAGCGCACTCACCTGAGGAGTCAACTCTTTGCCTTCTGCCTTGAGAAGATCGACGACTTTATGAATCTTGAGGAGCCCGTCACGAACTTCCCGCGTTTTGCCTTGACGCTCCATCATCTCCAACTCGCGTTTTGCTTGCTCAACGGCATTCAATTTGCTGAAGAATTCCGCGGTTTTCTGTGCCAATTCTGGATGTTTATCGCGCGGCAAATATTCGCTTGCTTGCCCGAGCTGATCGGCGATTTGATAAAGTGCCGAGGATTTCTCTTCCAACTCCTTGCGCATCAACTTGTTTGAATCGCTTTTCTTGCGCATCGCCACCAGCGACACCACGGTTAGTGCAATGGGAACCAACGCCAGCATCGCGAACACACCCCAGCCGTTATCTCCTCCGCTGGCGGGCGTCATGCGAGTGCCGCCACTGTAGGCATCCGAAGGCACTCTCTGCGATGCAACAGTTTGTCCGACGCGTGATTGCGATTGCGATTGAACCTGAGTATTGATTGCGAGCAGCGTATTCTGAATCGCTCCTGCGACATCGCCCTCTTTTACATATGGCTTGAAGTTGTTTGGAAAGACTTGTTGGTTGAGGAAACTTTGATCGACGCCCTTAGCCTGCAATGTTTTGCCTGGGAGGGCGCGCATGTGCTTACCCTTCAGGTCTACGACAATCAAAAGCCTGTTGCCGTGCACCTGCCACTGCTGCGCCAGATCGCGTGCGAATTGGTCAAAAGCAGTCGGACTGAAATCTTGGGGAAGGATGACCACCTTCGCCTGGTATCCCAGGGCATGTGCGACCCCCTCTAGCTGACTGGTCTGCCCTGCTGAGAGCGAACCAGAGAAGTCCAGAATGGAGTTTGCTGGAGGTTTTGCCGGTAGGAAGGTTGCGTCCGCCAAGGTGCCGTCAGGCATGGGTTTTCGTCCTCTAGGTAGTTCTAGTATATAGACGAACGCGTTAGGTCCAGGCTCCCCTTAATGCGTCCTTAATCGGAGGGCGGAGCGAGCCCGCGCGTGGAAAACGCGCGAAAAACAAACGAATCGCGCTTGTCGAGAGCGGACTACTTGAGGTTGAGTTGCTTCGCCAGTTCCGGTCCGACAATCTGCTTCAGATGCATTTTCTTCAATTGCTTGGAAGCGGTCTCCATGCCGCCTGTCATCACGAACGCTGTCACTGCGATGATGCTGATTCCGACAATGATGGCGGTCGGACTGTTCCAGAGACGCACCGTCATGCGCGCTTTCTTTTTGCGATCGAAACCGGTTGGACTTGGCTCCACATGCTGGGTTTTCGGCAACGTGAATGTTCCCTGGGCGGCGCGTATGACGGCAAAATCGTGGGTCTGAGCCAGACTGCGACCGCATTCCAGGCAGAACGAAATGTCGGGTGCCACTGTTTCCCCGCAATGAGGACAGTTGTACAGAACGTATTGCGGTCCCTTCTCTTCCCTGCGGCTGGATCCAAGCCCAATCGCAGCGAAAACTCTATCAAGGAAATTCTTCTCGACTCGCTTCGTCTCTGTGCCGGTCGTCAGCAACTGGTCCTGAGGCAGGGCTGCGACGGCATCCACCAGCGTATCTGACCGCACAATGTCCGCCACCTTAATTGGTGCCAGAGCAGATGGAGTAGCATCGGATGGCACCGTTTGCGAAACCGTCGTCGCCCCGGCTGATGTGCCGGCAGCCGACGTCGCCGAGCCTGCAGGGGGCACGATGCGTTGCTGTGATGTGGTTGAACTGCCATCCAGTTCGCTCTTTCTGTTCTTGAGAGAACTGAGACGGATCATGTCGCGGCGAACTGCATCGGCTAGCCCCTCGCGAAACTGTTCCATCGTTTGCGGACGATTCTCAGGTTTCTTGTCGAGGCTCTTTGACAAAAGTTCGCTTAATGCCTCGCATGAAACCAGTCCTTGATGAGCTGCACGCAGAGGCAACGGCTGCCTGGAAATGTGTGCGTCAAGCATGTCCAGTGCGTTCTTGGCCGCGAACGGCAGTTTGCCGCTGAGCGCCTCATAGAGGACGATTGCAATCGAATAAATATCGCTGCGCTCGTCTATCTCACCAGCCAGCTGACACTGTTCCGGACTCATGTAGGGTGGACTGCCGACGATATCGCTTACCGGACCGCCATCGTATTTGGTGCGCGCCGTAGCGAAGGATGAGATACCGAAGTCCACCACTGCTACGCGGTCTTCTTCGGCTGCGGCGATCATAATGTTCTCAGGTTTGAGATCGCGATGAACGACACCAGCATTGTGAGCAAACGCCAGCGCATCGGCCGCCTGCCCGAAAATATGATTGGCGCGCGCAATGGAGAGTATGCCTTCCGACTTGATCAATTTGCGCAAATTGATCCCATCGAAATAATCCATAACGATATAGGGCTGTCCAGACTCCGTCAGTCCGAAATCCCAGAGTTGCACAGTGTTTGGATGAGAAACTTTGGAGACCGCCTGGGCTTCCAGGTGAAACTGTTTTATCGCATCCGTATCCGTCACAAGATGCTGATGCAGCATCTTGATCGCGACTGGGCGGTCGTTCACCTCGTTTTTCGCTTTGTAGACTACACCCATGCCACCGCTGCCTATCACCGATTGTATGGTGTAGCGGTCGGCAATCAGCTGTCCGATCCAGGGGTCCAACTCGATGGCTTTCAGCTGGCGCGAATCCTGAGGGCACTCCACATAGGAGTCCTCGTACTTTGAGCCACAGTCTGGGCACATTTTCATGTCGTCAGATCAGATTGGATTCGCAGCGGGATAGTCTTGCCGTTTTGGTTGCCTGTGTTTATTGTGCCCCGCGGCACACCCTGTGAAGACAGGGTTTGACCAAGACGCCTCGTACCCACCCAACGTGCCCAAAAATGGGCATTCCTAAACCGCTCCGACAGGCTGGGACCGAGCCAAAAGCCCACCCGGTACCTTTCTACGGCGGTTCGACCGTTTATCGGACCGCCCGCGGCTCATGCGACCCAGTAAGCGAGCCGGTCAACACGCGAAAAACAACCGGATTGCGCCAGTTCGGGCTACACCAGTTCCGACATAACCAGGTTGCTGACCAGAACACCGCGCTGACTGAGCCGCAGATAGCCGTCTGACACCTCCAAAAATCCGCCCTCTGTAAGCGCTTGAATTTTGTCGCTGCGCACGGCGCGCACGTCGAAGCCGTACATGGTCCTGAACTGGTCGAGGTTGATGCCGCTTCGCAGCCGCAGACCGAGGAAAAGCGCTTCTTTGGCGCGAGTTCTCTCGTCGATAACCTCGCAGGTTTCGTCCGACAGAAAGTCTCGCATGTACCGTTTCAGTCCCCGGTAGTTGGAGCTGCGGACGCCGCCGAGATAACGGTGGGCGCTGACGCCGAAACCAAAGTACTCGCTGTTCGCCCAGTAGGTGAGGTTGTGGCGGGATTCGTAGCCGACCTTGCTGAAGTTGGAAATCTCGTATTGCTGCAGTCCTGCTGCTTCGCACTTGGAGACGAGCAACCCGTACATGGAGCCGAACAAGTCTTCATCCGGATAACTAGCGCAATCGCGAGGGAATTTGGTTAGCAGTGGTGAGTTTCCTGCCAGCGTCAATCCATAGGCCGACAGGTGCGGCGCTCCCAGCCCAATCGCACGATCCAGCGTTTTCTCCCAGCTGACCAGCGTCTGTGTGGGCAGACCGTACATCAGATCGAGAGCTATGTTGACGAAACCTGCTTCCCTTGCCGTGTCGACGCCTTGTAACGCCTGGGCGACCGTGTGATCGCGTCCGATCGCCCGCAATTCATCATCATTCAGGGATTCTAGCCCGATGGAGAGGCGGTTGATTCCCATGGAAAGCCAGCTCTTTGCCTTTTCCAGGGTTATGGAATGGGGGGTGGTTTCCAGTGAAACTTCCGCGTCACTCGCCACGCCAACGGTCTCGTTCAGAGTTCCGTGAATGAGACCGAGGTTATCGGGACTGATGTAGCCCGGGGTGCCGCCACCGTAAAACAGCGAGCGCATGCCGCCGGCGGGATGCTGATATTCTTGCGTGCGCGCGCGGATTTCTGATACGACCACGTCGCAGTAATCCCGCTCCATGTCGTCGACACCGGCGAATGCCGCGAAGTCGCAAAAGTCACACTTGTGCGAGCAAAATGGTATATGTATGTAGGCGGTAAGCGCCATTATTCCTCCCGGCTACAGAAGAAAAGATACCAAAAACACGGTCGGTACATGCCATCTCTTCGGTCAGCCAGAAATATAGTTTCAGCAATTTACTTCTCGTTCATGATTGCCAGTGGCAGCGTGACCGTTCTGTCTAGCGTACTGCACTGCGTTCCCGCCCATGCCGACACGGTTGAGGCTGCCAATAAGTCTGTTGCAAAGGTATCGGCGCCGACCACCCCAGCCAGTGGCGGCAGCCCTGCCGGAAGTACTGCCGGGACTGCCGCACACGGTTCAGGAGCTCCTTCTGCGAGTAGCGCGGGAGGCGCCTTGCACGGTGGTACGTCGCCGCCGGGAGGTGTTCATGGTGCTGCCCACGCTGGAGGAGCGCACAACCCTGCCCATTCTCCCGAGTCGCAAGTTTCACAGGAAGAACTGGATCTGCTGTTGCTCGACCGCAAGTCGTACGACCTTAGAACCGTGGGTGATACCGTAATTTCTCTCCGCCGCAGCGTCACCGACAATCCAAAAAATCCTCATTTGCGCTTCAAGCTGGGCACCTATCTGTTTCTTCTCGGAGACCCTCAAGGTGCAGCCAACGATTTGATGGCAGCCATCAACATCAATCCTGCTGACGCGCTCGCCCACGCTCAGCTGGCGAAAGTGCTCGAGTGGATGGGTGACCACAACGAAGCCCTCGGACAGTATCGTCGCGCTGTGGAAATTGCACCAAATATCGCAGAAGTGCACATGTTACTAGCTGAATCGCTATTCCACGGCGGCAACGTTTCGGACAGTATCAACGAGTTTCGCCGATCCGTTTCCATCAAACCTTCGGCGGATGCCCTCTCAGGGTTGTCCGAGGTTCTGCTGTCGTCGCAGGATATGCAAGGGGCATTGAAAGCGGCCAGACAGGCCGTATCCCTCGATTCCGGCTCCTCGCGTGCCCAGGTCGCATTGACCAACGCGCTTTTGAAATCCGGCGATAAACAAGCTTCTTTGCGCATAGCCAGGCAGGCTATGCTGCTCAATCCCAATTCCCCGGACAGTCATGTGGCGATGGGGCGGTGCCTGCTCACCAATGGTGATACCGAAGCCGCAGTGGACGAGTTTAAACAAGCCGTGTCTATTGATCCGTTGAACGCGCACGCACACAACGATCTTGGTTTCGCACTGTATGGGCGCGGCGACATCCAGTCGGCCGTGAACGAATTTCGCATCGCGCTCAGGCTAAATCCGCGATTTATCGAAGCCCGCAACAATCTTGAGATGGCCGTTCACAGGCTCAAGTAAACACGCGAAAAACGTTGGTACTTCGCGCTACTCGACGGTGACCGATTTAGCCAGGTTGCGCGGCTGATCGACGTCTTTGCCGAGATAGTCGGCGATGAAATAAGACATCAATTGCAACGGAACCACTGCGACGAGCGGGCTGAACATCTCCTCGACAGGAGGGATGGAGAAGATGGTGTCGAAGGTCTTCGCGGACTGCTCATCGCCATCGACTGCCACTGCAATCATTTGTGCTTTGCGGGCTTTTGCTTCCTGGGAGTTGGAGATCACCTTCTCGTATACAGCACCGGGGACACAAATGGTCACAACCGGAACCTTCGAGTCCAGCACAGCAATCGGACCGTGCTTCAATTCGCCGGCGGCGTATCCGGAGGCGTGAATATAGCTGAGTTCTTTCAGCTTCAGCGCGCCTTCCATGGCGATCGGATAATTGACGCCGCGACCCATGAACATGACGTCGTGTGCTTCCGCATAACTCAGCGATTTTTGCTGGTAATCCGCCTGACGGGCCAGGGTCTGCTCGATCAATGCCGGAGCTTTGCTGAGGTGTGTTTTTAGTTGGAGAATTTCAGCGGCGCTCAACAGATTTTTCTTCTCGGCAAGGTAAATTGCCAGCAGGTAGAAACAAACGCATTGCGCGGTGAACGTCTTGGTTGCCGCCACAGATACTTCGATACCGCATTCGGTGACAATCAGGTTGGGAGTGATCAAGGCGAGATGCGAATCGGGGCGGTTGGTAATCCCGAGTGTGAAAGATCCGCCGTTTTTCGCCTCTGTGATGGCGGCCAGTGTGTCGGCTGTTTCGCCTGACTGGCTGACGGCGATGGTGAGTGTGTTCTCGTCTACCAGCATGCGGCGACCGCGGCACTCGGAAGCTATTTCAACGTCGACCGGAATGCCGCACAATTGTTCGATCACGTGCTTGCCGACCAGACCGGCATGGTAAGCCGTTCCGCATGCGACCACTTTTATGCGCTCAATCTTGGCGATGTCGGCGTCTGTAAGGTGCACGCCGTAGCCATTGCCGTTGCCGTTTCCGTTGCCGTTGCCGCTGTCTTTTTTGCCACCGGAGCCGTGATTTTTGCCTTCATTGGCGTTGCTCACGAAATGGCTGCTGGTGGCAGAAAAGTTGATTGGTTTTCGCGGGTCTGAGAGATACTTGCTGAGCGTCTGTCTCAAGACCAGCGGCTGCTCGTGGATCTCTTTGAGCAAAAAGTGCTTGTGCCCCTTCTTGTCGATCACGTAGGGCATCTGGTCGACGGTGACTGGATTACGATTCACTTCTTTGCCGGTGAAGTCGAAGAGGCGACACTTGCCCAGAGTCATCTCTGCGATTTCGCTTTCTTCCAGGCGCAACAGGCGGGTCGTGTACTGGCAGACCGCCACGCTGTCTGATGCGAGGTAACTTTCGCGATCTCCCAGCCCGACGGCCAGCGAATAGTGGTGGTTGACGGCATAAATGCGATCAGGATGATCCTGGCTGACGATGCCGAGGGCGTAGGCGCCCTTCAATTTATTGACCGTCTGTTGAATTGCTTTCAGCAGGTCTTTCTGTTTCTTCAGCTCTTCTTCGATCAGGTGAGCGATCGTTTCGGTGTCGGTCTGAGAAACGAAGTTGTGCCCTGCTTTGATCAGTTCGTCGCGGAGCTCTTCGTAATTCTCGATGATGCCGTTGTGGACCACGGCCAGTTTGCTGGTGCAGTCTGTGTGCGGGTGCGCGTTTTCATCGTTGGGAACGCCGTGAGTGGCCCAGCGCGTGTGACCGATGCCGATGGTGGCTGTCGGTGGCTTTTCGTCGAGCAGCGTCTCCAGATTGGAGAGCTTGCCGACTGCTTTCACGACGTTGAGGCGCCCGTTCTCGATGACTGCCAATCCGGCCGAGTCATAGCCGCGATACTCAAGGCACCGGAGCTCCGAAAGCAATATGGGAGCAGCCTGGAACGGGCCCAGGTAACCAACGATTCCGCACATGGGTGTTATACCTCCATGATCTCGGTTTCTTTTTCCGAGGTCATCTTGTCCACTTCTTTGATGTACTTGTCCGTCATTTTTTGAAGGGTATCTTCCTGACGTTTGATTTCGTCTTCGGAGACTTGATTGTCCTTCTGTTTCTTGATGTGGTCGGCTGCGTCGCGGCGAATGTTCCGGATGGCGACGCGAGCTTCTTCCGCGTACTTTTTGACCACCTTGGTCAGTTCTTTGCGGCGATCTTCGGTGAGTGCGGGAATGTTGATGCGCACCACCGTTCCATCGTTGTTTGGTGTCAGCCCCAGACCAGACTTATGGATCGCTTGTTCGATTTCTTTGAGCGCGCCTTTGTCGTAAGGCTGAATGACCAGTGAGCGGCCATCGGGAGTCGAGATGTTGGCCAAACTCTTCAATGGCGTTGGAGTTCCGTAATACTCGACCTCGATGCGATCCAATAAAGCCGGGTTGGCACGACCGGTGCGCACCGTTTGAAACTCCTTCTGCAGATTGGACAGCGCCTTCTTCATGCGGTCTTCGGCGTCGGTCAGCGCTTGAGTAGTGGTAGACATACATCCCCTCCAGGTCTTGCTTCTATGTCACTCAATTATTGTTCCAATGGCTTCCCCGAGAATGATTTTCTCGACTGAACCTTCGTCGGCAAAGTTGAACACCACAAGTGGAATGTTGTTTTGCTGACACAGAGACACCGCCGCCGGGTCCATCACTTTTAGACCCTGACGAATGACGTCTTCGAAGGAAATCTTCTCTATCTTTTTCGCTTGCGGGTTGCGGTTCGGATCGTCGGTGTAAACGCCGTCCGTACCGTGCTTGGCCATGAGCACGGCATCCGCTTTGATTTCTGCTGCGCGCAGCGCGGCAGCTGTGTCGGTGGTGACGTGCGGGTTGCCGGTTCCGCCACCAAAGATGACGACACGGCCCTTCTGCAAGTGGCGAATGGCGCGCAGTCTAATAAATGACTCGGCGACTGCGGGCATAGCGATTGCAGTCTGCACACGGGTTTCGACGCCCTTCGATTGGAGCACTTCGGAAAGAATCAGGCAGTTGATAATCGTAGCCAGCATGCCCACGTAGTCTGCCGCGGCTTTGTCCATGCCGAAATTCTTGCCTTGCGTGCCGCGGAATATATTGCCTGCGCCTACAACTATGGCGATCTGGGTGCCGTGACGATGCGCTGCTGCTACCTCATCGGCTATGCGATGGATGGTTTTGTCGGAAATACCAAAACCTTTCGCCGGATCCATTAACGCTTCGCCGCTCAGTTTAAGCAGGATGCGCTGATATTTTCTGCCGCCCACGGATGGTTTCTCAGGATTGGTGACTGTAGATTTGCTTTGCATTTTAGAACGTGATTCCTGGTTTCGAGCCTCATGGAAGGCGGCAGTCCGCATTCCCTAAATTGCCATTTTGTCAGACCGGCGACGATCATACAGGGTTATGGCGAGCCGCACATTTACAGCGCGCTTCAGATGCGCGAAAAGCAACGAAATAACTGAAAGGGCGCTCCTGAGAACGCCCTTTCTAAGAGGTCTAGTGCTGGTTGGTGGCCAACGCCACTGAGTGTCTAGTGATGTCCGTTGCCTTCGGAGGCCGGTGCGGCTTCGCTTTCGCCAAGGATGAACAACGCGTAGCCGGTCGGCTTCAGGGCGCCGTATTCGGCAGCCTTGCTCTTGAGGAGCTGTCCGACAGTCTGGTTGGGATCCTTGACGAACGGCTGATCGAGCAAGCAACGTTCGGACATGATTTTGTCGACGCGTCCCTGCACGATTTTTTCGCGAATTTCGGCCGGCTTCTTAGCAAGGTCTTCCTTGCCGAGTTCGATGCGGCGCTCGTTCTCGACGATATCAGCTGGAACTTCATCGCGTGAGATGAACTGAGGCTTGGCGGAAACTACATGCATAGCGACATCGCGTCCCATCGATTGCAGTTCTTCTTTGTTGCCGTCTTTTTCAGCCTGGAGTCCGACCATGGCGCCCATCTTGCCGCCCAGTGCATGGACATAGAGACCAACCGTGCCGGCTCCATCGATCGCGACCTGAGCCACGCGACGCAGAACGATGTTTTCGCCAATCTTGCCGACTTTCTCAGTGATCAGGTCGGCGATTGTTCCACCGCCGTGCTTAGCCTTGCCAAGCTCTTCCACTGAGGTCGCCTTGGATTCCAACGCGGTCTTAGCAAGAGTTTTTGCCAGTTCTTGGAATTCTTCGTTCCGTGCCACGAAGTCGGTTTCGCAGTTGATTTCGACCAGTGCGCCGCGCTTGCCGTCAGCGCTCACTTCGCCGACCACCAGACCTTCGGAGGTGGCGCGTGATTGCTTCTTGGCAGCGCTGGCGATGCCCTTCTGGCGAAGCAGTTCGAAGGCTTTGTCGAAGTTGCCGTCAGCTTCCACGAGGGCCTTCTTGCAGTCCATCATGGCTGCTCCAGACTTCTCTCTCAGGTCCTTGACCATGGTTGCCGATATATCTGGCATTTTGCACTCCTTGTGTTTACACAAACACGTTCTATCAGGTGTTCGATTTCTGGTCCGGTCGTGTTCTCGACAGTCGTCGGAACATGCCCAATCGTCGCTGGGCAGGCTTTCCGCCTGAATCCAGCACTTACATTTTGAATTGCTGCATTTCAGGCGGTGGATAAGATGACCTGCGCCATCTTCAGCCGGCATCCCTTAACTAAGCGTTTTCGCCTTCCGACTTCTCGCTGCCGCCTTCAGAGGATTCGTCGCCAGCGGCACTGGCCACTGCGGCTAGCTGCCGTTCGCGCTCTTCTTTGGCTTCCGGTTCTTCGGCAGGAGCGTTGGATTGACCTTGCTTGCCTTCCAGAATGGCGTTGGCGATGCTCGATGTAATCAATTTGATTGAACGAATCGAATCATCGTTGCCGGGGATGACGTAATCGATAGCATCGGGATCGCAGTTGGTGTCGATGATGCCGACGACTTCGATGCCGACTTTCTTGGCTTCCTGGACTGCAATCAACTCACGCTTTTGATCGATGATGAACAGAACGTCAGGCTTGCCCTTCATGGTCTTGATGCCGCCGAGGGACTTCTCAAGCTTTGCCATCTCACGGTTGAGGACGGCGACTTCTTTCTTGGGACGGCGGAAAAACTCACCGGTATCGCGCATCGACTCCAGCTCTTTCAAGCGGTTCATGCGCCATTTGATGGTCTCAAAGTTGGTGAGCATGCCGCCCAGCCAACGACGATTCACGAAGTGCACTCCAGCGCGGACTGCCTCTTCCTGAACGATTTCGGCAGCCTGCTTCTTGGTGCCGACGAAAACTATGTTTTTGCGATTTTCGGCTGCTTTTCGCATGTAATCGCAGGCTTTGTCCAGCGCTCGCTGGGTTTGTTCGAGGTCAATGATGTAAATGCCGTTCCGTTCACCGTAGATGTATGGACGCATTTTCGGGTTCCAACGGCGTGTCTGGTGCCCGAAATGGACTCCCGCCTCCAACAGTTGTCTCATCGTTGCTACTGACAAGGTTTCTCCTCTCTCCTGTGTGTTGATGCGCGACGGTGAACTAATCAAGGTAATAACTCGGGGTAATAACTAACGAAACACGTTCTGCCCGGCTGCGTTTGCAACTCTCTGCAACGCCGCCCGATGGGCATTTTGGGACTTCGTAAAACCCAAATCTGTCTTGGGACAGGTCGGACATTGTAGCACAAAAACCCGTCCCAGCGCGATTTATAGACAAATTCCGACTTTGATCGTTATAATGTTACAACGTGAAGATTTGCTTAAAACCAAGTCTCCATGACGTTAGAAGTTGTATCGCGAATCGATATCAACCAGGCCATTGCCGAGCGTCAGACCGAGATAGAACCAACACTTTGCACATACTGCGAGGAAACATTGTCTAAAGTCTTAGTTCTAAACGCTTCATATGAACCGTTGAACATATGCAGCTGGCGTCGAGCGGTTGTTCTAATCATGAAAGGCAAGGCTGAACAGATTGAGCACAACGGCAAAGTGATTTATGCGGACTTCCCTCTACCGACAGTCATCCGACTCCGAAGCTACGTCAAAATCCCCTATAAAGAAATCAGTCTATCCCGGCGCAACGTTCTGCACCGGGATAATTACACGTGCCAGTATTGCGGCGAACGTCGTCACGACCTGACTATCGACCACATCATTCCCCGCTCCCGGGGCGGTGGCGATGCCTGGGATAACGTGGTCGCGGCCTGTTTGAAGTGCAACGTGAAGAAAGGCGACCGCACTCCCAAAGAAGCAGCAATGCCGCTCATGTGCACGCCGCGGCGTCCGCAAAGCCATGTTTCGTTCGAGATTTCGAAACATTCGCTGCATGGACATGGATTCTGGTCAAAATATTTGATTGGCGCCTGAACTTTTTGAGAAACGCTGTGCAGCGTGAACAGCCGCGGGATGCGGGTCACGATGCTGTCGCCGAACGCGCGAAAAACGTCGGTTTTTCGCGCTGCGTTTTGGCGGGCGCAGGGCACCCGTTCGGTGAAAAGCCGATTTGAACTTTTTGCGGGGCTGGAGCGTATACCTCTGTAGCCCTCGAGCTTAGCCCGCAAGCCGCATTGCTCCGAGCGTCTCGTGAGAAAGCGACTTGATTGTCACGCCGGTATATCGATTGGCTATGCGTTGGTGCTCGTGCGGGTTTCGCTCAACCGAGAGGTATGATTATGGCGATCCAGCCATCAAATCTGGGATCATCTGGTCTAGCACCACGTCAGGGCTTGCGGAGACTTTATTGCGTGCAGACAACCGGTGTGTTTGCCGAGGTTGCCGTGGACATCCCTAATCGGGAGGTCAGCGACCGGCTATTCACCTATCGGGTGCCGCCCGAAATGCAAAATGAAGTTTTCATCGGGTCGCAGGTGCTCGTTCCGTTTGGGCACCAGGACCTGGTGCCGGCGTTCGTCGTCTCTTTACGCGAGGAGTTGCGGACCTCGGACGAACGTCCGACTCCCTCCGCTTTGGCGATGGCTGTTACTAAGGCCGACACCGGAACCGGTGGCAAACCAAGCGTGCGAAACACCAGGGCGCGGCAGTTGAATGGACAGGCACAGCACCTGCAACTTCGCCTCGACGATGTCGGTCGAAGCGATGAAATGCCGGAATCGACTGGTGAAGCAGTTTCGGATTCACATTCCCTTGAACCGCCTCCCAGAGCTGAACAGCCGGCCATTCGCATTCGCGATGTTAAAGACGTGGTGGAGAGCGAACCGCTTTTTGACCGCGACTATATTGAGTTTCTTTATTGGATAGCTGACTACTATTGCTGCAGCATCACGCAGGTGGTGGCAGCCGCCATCCCCAGCGATGTCGGGCAACGGGCGCGCCGCGTCGCCCGATTGATCGCTGACTGCGAACAATTAGATCAGGCACCGGCCGGCAAAGATGAGCAGCAAGTCATCGCGGTTTTGCGAACTGCAAAAAACAGGACGATGAGCTTAAAAGGATTGCGGCAGAGGGTGCACCTCAGCCAGAGTCGATTTTTCAATACACTCTCGACTCTGCGCAAATCGCAGACCATTGAGGTGGTCAACGAAGCAACGGAGTCAGCCGCCCCGAAAACCGTGCAAGCGGTGCTCTGGACTGGGATGGAGCCGACCTCCGCCCGGCACCAGGATGTTGTCTCCTGCGTGCGCCGGCACAGCGGACAGATGACGGTGCAGGAATTGATCAAGGCAGCTGGCACCACCGCCAGTACCATCAAGCGCATGTGCGAGCAGGGGATTCTTTCCTATATCGAACAGGACGTCTGGCGCGATCCCCTGACTGCAGCAGCTCGGCGAGCGGCTGGAGCAGCTGCTCCGCCGGACCTGACTGCCGACCAGAAAGCCGTGGTCGATCGATTGCAAGCTCGAATGGAGTCTTTATTTGCCGATCACTCCAGTGTCGGGCGGGACTTCGATCCGTGGCTCTTGCACGGAGTGACTGGCTCCGGTAAGACCGAGGTCTATCTGCGTTTGATCCAGAAAGCATTGGCGAGCGGGCGCAGTGCGTTGATGCTGGTTCCGGAAATCAGTCTCACTCCCCAGTTGGCTGATCGGCTGTTGTCTCGCTTTCAATCACAGGTGGCTATCTGGCACAGTGCGCTTTCTCCTGGCGAGCGTTATGACACCTGGCGGCGACTGCGGGCCGGCGATGTGCGGGTGCTTCTGGGAGCCCGCTCGGCGGTACTGCCGCCGATACCAGATCTGGGCTTGATAATTCTCGATGAGGAGCACGACGGCAGCTATAAGCAGAGCAGTCCGAGTCCGCGCTATTCCGCGCGGCGACTGGCTCACGAACGGGCGCGCCGCTGCGGTGCCTTGCTGTTGTTCGGCAGCGCCACGCCGGATGTCGGCAGCTATGCTCAGGCGAAATCAGTTGGGCACCTTCTGGAACTTCCTCAGCGCGTGTTTCAGCAGCCGATGCCGGAATCTATCGTTGTAGATATGCGCCGCGAAATGCAACTCGGCAATAAGGGCATCTTCTCCGGCGCTCTGCGACGAGCCGTCAACGAGGCGCTCGATCGTGACGAGCAAGTGATTTTCTTGATGAACCGCCGCGGTTTCGCCAGTCATGTTTTTTGCCGCGCCTGCGGATTTGTGCCCAAGTGCCGCAACTGCAGTGTGTCCCTGGTGTTCCATAATACTCGCACCAGTTGGAGCAATACGGTCGACGAAGAGGGCACCCCCGGTGGTGCCGCTTTGAGCGCCACCAAAGCTGTACTCGAAGAAGGGTACCTGTCTTGTCACCACTGTGGGTACACCCGGCGCAACGTAATCACCTGCCCCTCGTGCCAGAGCCCATTCCTGAAGCCGTTTGGTCTGGGAACCCAGCGCGTCGAGCATGAGTGCCATCTGGAATTTCCCGGTGCTACCACATTGCGTCTCGATAGTGATGTCACCACGCGCAAAGGTGCTTACGAAAAGGTGTTCGAGGATTTTTCTCAGGGGCGCGCCAACATATTGATCGGCACGCAGATGGTGGCAAAAGGACTGGATATACCCAAGGTCACTGTAGTCGGCGTGCTGGCGGCTGATGTTTCGTTCAATCTGCCGGACTACCGGTCTACTGAGCGCGGTTTTCAGCTTCTGACGCAGGTTTCCGGACGGGCGGGACGAGCGCAACATCCTGGTAAAGTCGTTTTGCAAACTTACAATCCGCAGTTGCCGGCGCTTACCCTGGCCCGCAATCATGACTACAAATCATTCTACGAAGACGAGATAGTCGCGCGCCAGGAGCTGGCTTATCCACCCTTCAGCCAATTGATGCGCGTCGTCGTTGCCGGTGCGAACCTGGACACTGTGCAGGCGACTTGCGATGAACTGGTCGAGGAACTCAGTCTGTTCATCGGTGATTTGTTACCGCCGGACGACCTGCGTATTCTGGGTCCGGCGCCGTGCATCATCGAGCGCTTGCGCGGTAAGTTCCGCCATCACTTTTTGATCAAAAATCTGGCTGGAGAGCAAGGGCGTCAACTGGTCTGCGAGTTCATGCGACCGATTCGACCGCGCGGCGATGTTTCGATCACCCTCGACGTGGACAGCATCGACCTGGCTTGAAGCGCGCGGCGCTTCCTTATTCGCCTGCGCCTTTGGTGGCCGCTCCGCGCAGCTTAAACACAATGTTCATTAGAATGACCAGAACGATCATTGACAATGCGTAGCCGATCACAAAACCGACGAAGAGCACCAACCCGTCGCTGACGTTGACGGACCGAATTGGACCTAAGTGCATATCCAGTTTGACGTTCATCAGATTTTTTGGCATGTAATGAACGAAAATCGGCTTCAAAACAGGCAGTGAATTGAAGGCGCAGATCAGTCCGCCAATCAGCGAACCGACGTTGAGGATCGCTGTATATTGGGAGTAGGCTCCCTGTCCGGCGACGGCTCTCAAATTGCGATTTGTGGGCATGTTGTATGACTTTCCTGCTGGGACGCCGCAAACAAAACTTTGAACGTGATTGCAGTTGTGGCTGAGGAGGCACTGTATGTGGTGGCTTGCCGTGACGATTCAGCGGCTGTACCTGAGAACCTCAACCGAATCATAGGGATTGTACCCCCTGCGCCACCACCTGGCGACGGTCAGTTTACGCGTGTTGTCAAGCGAGGGCGTGCAGCAGGGAAGAGCTTCATGGTCGGCAACAGGGCTCACTCCTCTGGGATCCGCAATTCCCAGTGGGCGCCTGCTTTTACAACTCAGGCTTTTGCGAAGCCGCAGTGGTTAAACGAGTGGCATGGCGCGCTGCTTGACTAATTGCTAGACTTGCCGGTCCAAGGAGGAGCGCCGGACTTGATATTCCTCTACTACGCCGCCGTTTTTGCTTTGCTGGCAGTGTGCGGGCCGTTCCTTATGTTTTCGCCCAAGGCGCGAGCGGGACTTCCTCAGAAACTTGGAGTAGTGCCGAAAAAAGGATGGACCAGCAAGGCTGCCGCCGGGCGCCCGCGCATCTGGTTCCATGCTGTGTCGGTGGGCGAGTTTAATGCTTTGTGGTCTCTCTTGGAGCCGTTTCGCGCAGAGTTCCCGGGATGGGACGTATTCATCTCAACAACCACCGCGACCGGGCAGGCTCTGGCAAAAGAACGGGCGGGATCATTCGCTAAGGTCTTCCACTTTCCGCTGGACTTGCCGTGGGCGACGTCGGCGTTCCTCGATGCCGTCGAACCGGACGCGGTCGCTGTGGTGGAAACCGAAATCTGGCCCGGTTTCCTCGCCCAATGCCAGGCGCGCGGCATCAAGACCTTGATTCTCAATGGACGGCTGTCGCCCAAGTCATTTCGATCGTACGGCATGTGCCAGGCTCTTTTCGGACCAGTGTTCCGTAGCTTCAATGCTATCGTCGCCCAGTCACCGAACGAAGTGGAGCGCTACAGAGCCCTTGCCGGCGCCGCGGCCCGAGCGGTTGCCTGCGGCAACATCAAGTTCGATGGACTGGTGGCTGTCAGCCCACAGCGCCGCCAGGAAATTATCGATGGCACGGCAATCAAAGACAACGATCTGGTGCTGGTCGCCGGCTCCACTCACGAAGGAGAAGAGAGCACCATACTCAAGGCAATCCAGCAGTTGCGGCACGCGAAATATCGAGTAATTATCGCGCCTCGTCATCCTGAGCGGTTTGCACGCGTCGCCAACATAATAGAATCATACGGTTTTCGCGTCCGTCGCTATTCGCTCGGCGAGCGCTTCGAGCAAGACAACGACGTATATTTATTGGACACAATTGGTCAATTGACTGCATTCTATTCAATTGCATCGGTGGCTTTTGTCGGCGGCACTCTGGTGCCGATTGGCGGACACAATCTCGTGGAGCCGGCTACCTACGGTGTACCCGTGGTGTGCGGACCCCACGTGCACAAGACGCGCGACGTCGCCGCCAGCTTGCTGGAAGCCAAGGCACTGATCAAGATCGAAGGTCTGGATGCGTTGATTCGCCAGCTGGAAAAACTGTCGGAGCAACCGAACTATCGCAGCTCCATCGGCGACAACGGGCGGCTCTGGTTGCAAAAGAGCCAGGGTGCCGTCAAACGAACGCTGGATGTGTTGAAACAGGTTCTTGCCGGCGAAACACCGCTGGACCGGGAAGTAGCAGAAGTGGGTGCGGCCTCAGGCCGCAAGGCAGGCGCACAATGAGCTGGGGTAATCCTACTAATACGAAAGAAAGAGCGCTGGCGGCATTGCTCTGGCCGGCTGCCACCGCATATGGTGTAGGCGCGTTCTCTCGCCTGATGGCTTACAACACCGGTTTGATCAAACAACAGAAACTAGACGTGCCGGTAATCAGTGTCGGCAACATTACCGTTGGGGGTACAGGCAAAACGCCGATCACTGTCGACCTGGCTCGCAAGCTGCACGTCGCCGGGCACAAAGTGGGGATTCTCAGCCGCGGCTACAAGCGCAAGTCGCAAGCCAAACGGATTATCGTCAGCGACGGACAGCACCTGCTCAGCTCCAGCTTCGAGTGCGGCGATGAACCATATATGATGGCGCAGTCGTTGCCCAAGTGTGTGGTGATTGTCGGCGCAGACCGGTCTGAAAATGCCATGATTGCCATCAATAAGTTTGGCTGCACGGCTTTGATTTTGGATGACGGGTTTCAGCATTTCAAAGTCAAACGAAACTTTGATGTCGCTTTGATAGACTATAACGACGAACTGGAAAACGATCACCTCCTCCCGGCCGGACGGTTGCGAGAACCACTCAGCGGACTGGTGCGCGCAGACTGGGTGGTGATCACCAAAGTCGCCGAACAACCAGACCCGGACAAATTGGATCGCATCCACGCATTGATCGCCAAACAGGCTCCGAATGCCAAAGTCACATCCTGCCGCATCAAGGCCGCGGCACTGCAGGCGTACGGTTCCGATGTGCAGATGCCGGCTGATGCTCTGGATGGAACCAGGGTGTTCGCCTTCTGTGGACTGGCCAAGCCGGAGTTGTTCTTCGACTCACTGCGTCAACTGGGAGCAGAGGTGACTGGTACGCGCTCGTTCCCCGACCATCACTGGTTTACGCCGCGCGAGGTTGATGAATTGCGAACGGCTATGGAAGAAACCGGCGCCGAGATGCTGGTCACTACCGAAAAGGACGCCGTGCGTCTGATACCGGAACTGGTGCAGAACGCCGCCGTCGGCATCGTCAAGCAAAGGGTTGAATGGCTGGGAGTGGTGCCCGTGCTGGAAACGCAACCCTGGGAGGTCGCACCGCAGCTGGTGTCGGCGCGCCAGTCAAAATGACGGACGCCGGGCCGCAGCCGTTGCCAGCCAAGCGCATTCTGGTGATGCGCTATCGCTTCATCGGCGACACTATTTTGACCGTGCCGTTCCTGAGAAACCTGCGTCGTGCCTATCCGCAGGCGCGCATTGACGTTCTGGTCGGACCCCAAAGTGGAACGGTGCTGGAAGGTTGCCCCTACATTGACGAGTTGATAACTTACGACACCACGCGCTTCCACAAATACGATCAAGGTGCCGGCGAGAAACCGAAGAATATCGCGCATTACGCGCTGGAACTGAGGCGACGCCAGTACGACCTGGTGTTTCTTCTCAAGCGTTCATTCACCGCCGGCTTGCTGGCGCTGGCCAGTGGTGCTCGCTACCGGGTCGGTTACGACACAGAGGGGCGCGGATGGATGCTGACGCACAGAGTGCCGTGGCGAGCGAATGTGCACGAAGTTCAGTCGACCTTGGATGTACTGCGAGCGGCGAACGTGCCGATAGCCGATCAGTATCTCGAGTCGTGGGTGAATTCCGAAGAACTGGCCCGCGTCGACCAGCTCGCTCCCGCCTTGGCGAGCGAGAAAAAGAAAGTGCTTTTTCATGCCGCATCTGCGCATCCCGATAAGCTTTATCCGCTCGGAAAGTGGGCGATGCTGCTCCGCTCTCTGATGGAGAGTCAGGACATTGTGCCATTTTTCATCGGGGATAAGCAGGATATCGAGACTTACGAAACCTTGCAACAAATCGCCGATGTGCGTGGAGTAAATCTGGCCGGAAAACTTTCCTTGCGGGAAAGCATGGCGCTTCTCAGCCGACTGGATCTGGCTATCTGCACTGATTCCGGGCCGGCGCATCTGGCGGCGGCCGCCAACGTTCCAACTATTGCGTTATTCGGACCGACTGATCCGGTGCGTTGGCGTCCTTGGGGCGAACAGCATTTGGCGCTTTATGATGAAACACTGCACTGTCGTCCCTGCAACTACAACAAGATTTGCGAAAATCGTGAATGTTTGACGCAACTGCCGGCTGATCGCATCCTGCGTGAGGCAGAGCGGATGCTGCGCCTCGTTGATTTGCGTGGCGGGCAACTGGTCAAGCCATAGACTACTTCTTCTCTTGATCGCCCGACAGCAGAGGGCGAGCTTCGATCAGAACAGGCAGTCCTCTGATTATGCAAAATGCTGTCGAGAAGTAGGTGCAGAACAGACCGGCGGCCAGCACCGCTGGAGGTGCTTGATTGATGTGCCCGGCGATCACCAGGCAAAAAGCCGCCGCTTTGGCGACAGCATACGAAAATCTGCTGAAGTTCGAAGCCACCAGAAATTTGCCCACCGGCGATTGCATCATGGTCTTGGCGCCGAATGCTGTGAAACCTTGCTCGGATACTTGCGCCCTGATGGCGTCGACGAAAGTTCCGCGCACTAAAAATATGATCGGCACCCAGGCGGGAATCCAGCCCAGCACTGCGAAAACGATCCAGTAAAGCATCTCGACCACGCGGTCGCCGGCAATGTCGAGAACTGCTCCCAGCTTGGTGCACTGGTTAAGTTTGCGCGCGAAGAAACCATCCAAACCGTCGCCCCACATCACAAGTACGGTGAGGACGAACGCAGCCCAGCGCATGCCGTCTCCAGGCACCCATAACAACGCGCAGGTACCGATTGCCACGAACACTCGCGTAATCGTTATGGCATTGGGAACGTTGATCACTTGTTGTTGGAAAGAAACTCTATGTCAATTTGCGAGCTGCGTCGGGGACAATTCCCTGAACGTCGATCGGCATTTGAGCGCTTTTGACGGTCTTGAGAAACTTCTGCAGTTCGGGACTCATTTGAGTGACGGCGTCTTCTTCGGCAGCAGTTATGGTGCGCAACAGGGTGCTGAGAGAAGCCGTGCTCACTCCGTCCCAGTGAGTCTTCCTGTCCTCGGGATTGAGTAATTCAGCACTGATGTCGGCAAAGTAATCCGGCGACATGAGGCGATGTCCGGTCTCCATGCGATAAAGCATCGCTTTTGCGCCGCCCGCCTGCACTACCCGGTACAGATCGACCAGACGCAGATAATCATCACGCAAGTCACCCGCCATAATTCCACGCTGTCCAGTGAATTTTTTGGCGCGCATCATCTGATCGAGTGTTTCGATGATGAGAGTTATTCGTTGTCTTGTCAGAGGTCGAATCATTTGTTTGGGTGCCTGGTCGCCGAGTGTCCAGTTGAAATTATAGGGGCGAGTTGTAAATGGATAACTATTAGTCGCTGTAAGGGAAACTATAGTCCCAGACGCGGCGTGCGTCCAGACATAGGACGAAGTAAAAAGCAGCGACTTTGTTCCATGGACGGGCATTGATGAACACAATTTTTGTTGGACTCAAGCATTAGATGCCGACTGCTACCGGGTTTCGCCACATAGCGGTTATGATTATGGGACAGCCAACTGACGCGCAAGAATGAATCGAGCCGAAACTCCTGAACCCGACAATTCAGAAAATCCGTCCGCTGAGCAGACTCCTCAGCCAACCGCGGCCTTTGTTGAGCAGGCGCTGCCGGTTCACTCGGATACATCGAGCGTGCGTAACTTTCACCAGGTGACGCCCTGGCTGTTCAGAGGCGGGCAGCCCACACATGACGGTTTTCGTGAACTGGCTGGCCGCGGTATAAAGACGGTCATCTCATTCCGCTGGGGTGCACGTTCGGCCGAAGCCGAACGCCAGGCTGTTGAAGCCGAAGGCATGCAATTTATCAGTATGCCGCTCAATTATTGGACTCTCCCAAATGCCAAAACTATCGACCGTTTTTTCGCCTACATAGACGACCCGGAACGACGTCCCATTTTTGTGCATTGCTTCCATGGCAGCGATCGCACCGGACTTTTGGTGGCGCTCTTCCGCATGGCTCGGGAAGGCTGGACGGTCAAAGCTGCATATCAGGAAATGAAAAAGTGCGGCTTCCACCGATTTCGCATTCGCCACTTCAAGTGGGTGCTCTGGCATTACTCGCGTCGCGCCGGAGAGATGTTTAAGGTACACAACAGTGCCGGCAAAACTGACGATACTGCAGATGATACCGCCTGACCCCTCACGTTGAATCGCTGAGTTCATCACACGCGAAAAACCTACGGATTGCGCGCTTTCCCCCTATCTGGGAACAATGGACGAGCTTTTTCTGTCGCCACTGGCGTCTACAGAGGACCATCTATGGAACGGGACGCGAAAGAAGCTCTAATTGTTTATCACCACAAGGCTGGGCGGGCTGACGATTTCTGCCTGGATAATGTGCTGGGAACCATAGTCAGGCGACTGTGCGAAGAGTCGCCTTATGTTGCTCGCGTGCGCTCATTGCAGTCGGGCGTCACCAGTCACGATATAGTCGATGCGGATCTGGTGGTGGCGGTTGGCGGTGACGGCACTATTCGCCAGGTGCTGTCGGCGGTGGCTGAGGTCAAATCGCAGACTCAAGGAAAACAGCCGCCGGTTGCCATCGTGCCGGTCGGCACCGGCAATCTTTTTGCGCGCTATCTCGGTTTGTTCGGAGGGGGCATGGCTGACCCGGTTAATTATGCTATTGACATCATACTGAACGGCGAAGTGGTGGCAGTTGATCTTGGGAAAATGAACGATACGTATTTCTGTATCGACGCCGGCGTCGGACCCATTTCGAATGCCATTGTTGCTCCCAAGCCTGAGCAGAAGCGCCGCCTCAAGATGTTCGCCTATGTGCTGCCACTATTGCAGTCAATGCGCAAGCGTCCCGGGGTCTTCCACATCAACGCTGATGGAGAAGAGTTTGTCGTCGCCGCCTCCGGCATCTTCATTACCAATGCGAATGAAATGGGCATCGGCACCAGAGGTTTTGCGCAGATCTGCGACGGCGAACTGGATTTGTGCATTCTGCATCCCAAAACTCTGCGTGATTACTGGCGAATCACTGCACGATTTGGCGGCTGGTTTCTGGGCGGGGTGGCAGATGGAAATCCGCCTTACACCGTGCGTAAGGTGCGCAGTGTGAATATCGAGACGCGCCCGATCCCGCGACCACCATCGTGGTGGCAGCGGATTCTGGATAACGGGCAGAAATTGCTTATCGGTAGAACGCCTGCCGCAATCGACTCGCGCCAGGAACTGGTTGCAATGGTAGATGGTGACCGGTGCGGTTTTACTCCCATGCGAGTGGAAGTAGTACCAGCAGCGGTGCAAATCAAGATTCCACCTCGGCAAGACCGATCCTTCGCGCATGATGATACGGTGCGACATTCGGTTGCGCCCGAGACCAAGATCGGATAACGGATTTGTGGTTGAGGCGCTGGCGTTCCGCCGGTCAAGGATGCGCAGCAGCTGCGTCCCTGAAAGCAGCAGATCCGCGGCAGGCGGAACGCCAGCGCCCCAGCCAATCCACCCGCCTCGGCCCGCGCGAAGAACGGATGTTTTTCGCGTGTCGACCCGAGGCTGATTTGCATTCAGGAGCGGGTATATCTTATCCACCACTCGGGACTTCAGTATGCCCTGGCCAGGCCCTAACGAATATTCGCGAGCCGTGCTGCTACCGGACAATTTCGATGATCCGGAACTGGCATCGGGCTCGGCCGACCGGCATATTTCAGCCGGCATTCCCGAGACGATTACCGGTAACTTCGCCTGCATCTACCGGGTGAAGGGACCGCTCAAGAGTTGGGCAATCAAATGTTTCTTGCGCAATAACTCGGACCAGGCGCATCGCTACGCTGAGATTCAAAAGCATCTGGCGCAATTTTGCATCGAGAATACGATCGGCTTCAGGTATCTCGACAGAGGTATTAAGGTCGAAGGTGAGTGGTATCCGATCGTCAAAATGGATTGGGTCGATGGTTACCCGATTGATTGGTACATTCATCGCAATACCAGCGATTTTGGCACCGTTGCCGACGTTGCCCGCATGTTCAGGCAGATGTGTCAGCGGCTGCAAACCAACGGCATGGCTCATGGTGATCTGCACCACGGCAACATTTTTGTGACGAAACAGGGACTGCGGCTGCTCGATTACGACGGCTCATTCGTACCGGCACTGGCGGGCTTCAGCAGCATCGAGTTGGGTCATCCCAATTACCAGCACCCGGCGCGCAGTCAATCGCACTTCGGTCCAGGCTTAGACAATTTCTCGTCATGGGTGATTTACACATCACTATATTGCCTTCAGCTGGACGGCACGCTCTGGCAGAAACTGGGCGCAGGCGATGAATGTTTGCTTTTTCGCAGTTTTGATTTTGGCAATCCCACCGCATCCTATACGTTCTCATTGCTGGAAGCGCATAGTTCTGCCGAAATTCGCTCAGCGGCGCGAAAATTGCGGGAACTTTGCGAGCTGCCACCAGATAAGGTGCCCAGCCTTTTCGATTGGACGCAGCAGCAGGTGGGTCTGCAACCCATCCGCAGCACCATCGTCACGCCGCGCTGGCTCAGTCAAAAGGAACAGCCCGCTCAGACAACCCCGCAGTCCGCTCAAGCAGGCACGCAGTCTGCCTCAGTCGGCGTGCCTGTTTATCCAGGGTTCAGACAGTTTAACGAGGCCGTGAAGTCGCCTGAGGCAAACTTTCAAGACGCCGAGCTAAAACAAGGCTCGTGCATTCTGGAGGATACCCGAGTCGGCACCATGGGCCGCGTTTACCATTTTCGCTGCCCCAATCGGCACGTGGCAGTGAAGTGTTTTATGAGCGAGGTTCCCAATCGCCGAGAGAGGTACGAGGCACTGTCGCGATCTTTGCAAGGACCGATCCGCGAATTCATGGTGGACTTCGAGTATCTTCCGCGCGGCATCAGCGTAGAGGGACAGTGGTATCCACTCCTCAAAATGAGCTGGATTGACGGTAAGTTGATCAACGAGCTCTCTGACCAAGTTAGATCGGATGGATTGGTAAGTTATTTGGCGGACCAGTTCATGCTTATGGCTCGCACGCTGCGCTCCGCTGGTATCGCGCATGGTGACCTGGAATTCGGCAACCTGATGGTGTCCAATCACGACCTCAAGATTATCGATTACGACAGCATGTTCTTGCCGGAGCTTTCGAGATTGGGCAGTCCGGAATTGGGGCATCCTGGATTTCAGCATCCCAAGCGAAAAGCAGCAGATTATGCGCCGTACGTTGATAACTTCTCCGCATGGTTGATTCATTTCCTGATCAAGAATCTGAACCTCGATCCCAAGCTGTATGAAACTGCCGAAGCCTGTCTACTGGAAGAGCGCAAAGGGGGCGACCGCGAACATGTCACCTTGCGAGGCTTGGAACATCACCCCGATGGCTTGAAGCGTCAATTAGGTACACTGCTGCGTCTTATGATCAGCCGGCAACTGCACATGATTCCGGAGATTCACCCGGATGAGAGCCTGCAGTCCATACTTGCACGCACCACTAAGGAAGTAACCACACCAGGTGGACTCCTTAAAAGAAAACCTCAGCGATAAAGACGAACCCTTAGATGTCCAGGTTGGCTACCAGGTGCGCGTTCTTTTCGATGAACTCGCGGCGCGGCGCCACAGCTTCACCCATGAGCAGGTCGAAGACGTGATCCGCTTCCGAGGCGTCCTCTACCGAAACTCGCTTGAGGGTGCGGGTGTCCGGATTCATCGTGGTTTCCCACAACTGCGCCGGCATCATTTCGCCCAGACCTTTGAAGCGCTGAACGTCGGCCTTGTCGCCGAGTTCGGCTCGGACTGCTTCCAGTTTGTGCTCGTTGAAGCAGTATTCGACACGCTTGCCCTTGGTCACTTTATACAGTGGCGGTTGAGCGATGTAGACGAAACCTTGCTCGACAACCGGCTTGGCATACCGGAAGAAGAAGGTGAGGAGCAGCGTGCGAATGTGGCTGCCGTCCACATCTGCGTCGGTCATGATAATGATCTTGTGATAGCGCAGTTTGCTGAGATCGAGGTTGTCAGCCATCGGACGCAGAAGACCGGTGGTCTTGCCGCCGTTCCCTTCTTCGTCTTCGTCTTTGACCGAGAGTCCGAGCGCCTGAATCATCGCCTGCACTTCCGCGTTTTCATAGATGCGCGAAGGTTGCACGCGTTCGACGTTCAAAATTTTGCCGCGCAGCGGCAAGATCGCCTGAAACACACGGTTGCGGCCTTGCTTGGCACTGCCGCCGGCTGAGTCGCCTTCTACCAGATAGATCTCCGATTTACCTGGATCGCGCTCGGAGCAATCAGCCAGTTTGTCCGGCAAGTTGCCGGACTCCAGAGCTGACTGCCGGCGCACGTTTTGCTTGGCTTTGTGCGCGGCTTCGCGAGCCTGACGAGCTTGAATGGCTTTCTGAACAATGTCTTTGGCCTGCTTCGGGTTTCTTTCCAGAAAGTCCGAAAGAAACTCCGAGGTGACTGCCTGGGTAATGCCCTGAACTTCCCGGTTGCCGAGGCGCTCTTTGGTCTGTCCTTCGAATTGCGGATCAGCAACTTTGACCGAAATGATCGCCGTCAATCCTTCCCGTACATCTTCGCCGGTGAAGTTGGCATCGGCGTCTTTGACCAGGTTGTTTTTGCGCGAATAGTCGTTGATGACGCGCGTCAATGCGTTGCGGCAGCCGGTCAAGTGTGTGCCACCAATCGGCGTCGAGATGTTGTTGACGAAGGTGAAAATCGACTCGGCGTAAATGTCTGTCCACTGGAACGCCACTTCCACCACGACGCCGTCACGTTCTTGTTCGAAGTAGATGGGTGGTCTGTGAAGCGCGGTTCTGGTTTCGTTCAGGTATTCGACATAGCTGGCGATACCACCTTCGTAGTGGTAGCTTTCGGTTTTGTCGGACCGTTTATCGGTGAGAGTGATGCGCAATCCCTTATTGAGGAACGCCATTTCCCGAATGCGTGTCGCCAATGTGTCCCATTCGACGACAATCTTGACACGCTCGTTGTCTTCATTGATGTCGTGGAAAATTTCGTCATCCGGCCAGAACGTTACTTTGGTACCGCGGCGATCGGTTTTGCCGATCACGGCGACGCTGCCTTCGCTCTCGCCACGCTTGTAGACTTGCTTGTGCAGCTTGCCGTCGCGAGAAACTTCTACTTCCAGTTTCTCAGAAAGGGCGTTGACTACCGATGCGCCGACGCCGTGCAGACCGCCTGAAACTTTGTAGCCGCCGCCACCGAATTTGCCACCAGCGTGGAGCACGGTGAACACTGTCTCGATGGCACTCTTGCCCGTCTTTTCAACGATGTCCGTGGGAATGCCTCGACCGTCGTCTTCAACGGTAATGGAGTGATCCGGGTTGACGATCACTTCGATGTTTTTGCAATGTCCCGCCAGCGCTTCGTCGACCGAGTTGTCCAGGATTTCCCAGACCAGGTGGTGCAAGCCCTTGGGTCCGGTTGTACCGATGTACATGCCGGGGCGCTTTCGAACCGCTTCCAGACCTTCGAGGACCTGGATTTGATCGGCTGTGTAGCTTGAATCGTTTTGGGGTTGGTCTGTCATTCCTTCATCCGCTAATGCGCCTTCTGGCGCTTCGGAACCTGTTTCACTGGCAACTGTCGCTGATTTCTTAGGCATCCTTGTTATTCACCAAGAGATATCCCCGAACGCGTATAGGATGAGCGTTTCAGGGGTATCGAAAGAGTCACTTTCGTGTCCGAAAACCACCTCTGCATTTTAACATGATCAGCTTACGATGCGCCTTTTTAGCGTCTCACACAAAGATTCTGCGTAACAGTTCATACCGCTTTGCGGTTGAAATACGCCGAAGGGCGCGGCAGGGCTTTCAGTGTAAAATTGTCACCGGGTTCCGCGTTGCGACAAATCGCCAGCAGGCCATTTTTTGGACACATTTTACGAAATCAAAGCCGGATTGCTTGATAAGTCAGCGCTTGCGCTGGGCTTTTTCGACGGCGTTCACCCGGGGCATCAGGTTGTCATTCGCAAAGCGGTGGAAGAAGCGGAGCGGCTGAGTGCCATACCCGCAGTCATTACATTTAAAGAGCATCCGCGGGCGCTGACGCTCGGGAAGTCGCCGCCGCTGCTGACAACGCTGTCACAAAGATTGGAGCTTTTCGCGCATTGGGGCGTGCAGGCAGCGCTGGTTCTTTCCTTCACGGAAGAGCTGTGCCGCCTCGATCCGGAAGATTACGTGCGCACGGTATTGGTGGAGGCGATGGGAGCCAAGTCGCTTTCTGTCGGCTTCAATCATCGATTCGGACGCAATCGTATAGGCACTCCGCAATTGCTTGCCGAGCTGGGAGCGAGCAAGTTCGACTACACGGTACATGTCGCTGAGGAAGTGATCATCGGTGGCTCGGAGGTCTCGAGTTCGCGCATTCGCGAGGCTCTGCTGTCGGGACAGACCGAGCTGGCCACGGAGTTGTTGCGGCGTCCCTATTCGCTGCTGGGACGTGTCATAAAGGGAGAAGGGCGCGGCCGCACGATCGGATTTCCGACCGCAAATCTGGCGGTGGTCCCGGAGCTTGTCGTGCCTGCACTGGGTGTTTATGCGGGTCGAGCCATTTTGCAAGACGGAACTAAACACGATTGCGTCATCAATATAGGTGTGCGGCCGACCTTCGAAAGCGAGTCGCGACCGGTGACAGAAGTGCATATCTTCGACTTCGCGCAAGACATTTACGAGCAAGTTCTGCAAGTTGAGCTCTGGAAGTATCTGCGTCCGGAACAGAGGTTCTCAGGTGTTGATGAGCTTCGCGGACAGATTCAGCAAGACGCGCAAAACGCCAGGAATTACATGAGCGCCAATCCGGTGTCGACGCGCGCATCCACCCTGAATGGGCTGCCGGCGTGAGAGTTCGCAAAGTGAGTCTGAAAAATTTTCGCAATTACGAAAGTTGCGAGATCGATCTTTCCGCGGGCAAAACTATTCTCATCGGCGAAAACGCCCAGGGAAAGAGCAACTTCTTGGAAGCGATGGAACTGATTTCACTGGGCAAATCGACTCGCGCTGACAATGACGCTGAAATGATCCTCTGGGGGAAGCCGTCTTTGAGCGTGCGCGTGGACGTCGTATCCAGGCACGGCGATCACAGCCTGGAACTGGAGTTGGCGAAAGCTGTTCCGCAGGGCAGAACCGCCGGCGGAAGTAAAGGCGGGCGACTGAAGCGGACCGTCAAAATGAACGGTGTGACTCAGCCCAACGCGCGTCCACTCTCGACCGCCTTGATTACGGTCAGCTTCAAGACCACCGATTTGAATCTTCTGCGTGGCGGACCTAAGTATCGGCGCGACTGGATAGACTCAATTGCCATGCGGCTGCGCCCTGCCCTCCATGATACCTACGCGAATTACGCCAAAACTCTTGCTCAGAGAAACAAACTGCTCAAGACCATCTTCGAGAAGGGCAAGGTGACGGTCACCGACCAAGACGAACTTCTGGTTTGGGATAAGCAGTTGGCCCGCTTCGGTGCCGGCATCATCAAGCAAAGGGTCGATCTGTTATCAGCCGTTATGCCGGTTGCCGCCGAGCACCAGCGGACCTTGTCGCGCGGCACAGAAACGCTGAGCGCCGGCTACATATTTCGTTCGACCGATAACTCGAACACGCGAAATACTTCTGAATTTGACGACGATGATGAGGATGTGGCGCCACAGGGGGCTGGTGACTCATCAGCCGGGCAAAGTGCCTCTTCAGGGTGTGAGTCGTCCTGCACCGCCGGGCTGGACGTCCAGCAGGCCGAACTGCCCGATATAGCGCGGTTTCTCCTCAAGCTATTGAAGGAAAGGCGGCACCTGGAGATCCGACGCAAGCAGACGACTGTCGGGCCGCATCGCGACGACATTTCGTTCGCGATCAATGACGCCGAAGCTGCATCTTATGCCAGCCAGGGGCAGCAGCGCAGCCTGGTGCTGGCTCTGAAGCTGTCCGAACTGGGCTGCGTGAGAGAAGCCTATGACGAAGCGCCGGTGTTGCTCCTCGACGACGTTCTGGCTGAGTTGGACACTTTCCGGCAAGGTCTGCTGATGTCCGCGGTCGGGAAAGAAATGCAGTCTATTATCACCACCACGCACATATCGGACTTCGACCCGTTTTGGCTCGATGGGGCCACGGTTTTAGCCGTTTCCTCCGGACAACTGGCAGCGTCTGATCAAAGTAAATGTGCTCAATAAGCTAGATCTCATGATTATTAGATAAGATAACCGGGTACATTAAAAACGGTTTATGTTACTAGAGACCCGCCGGGTGCGCATTCAGTGCCATACGACGACCAGATAGGGACCATAGTCCGAAAAATTTGCATGGCCTGTAGCGAAGAGTTCCCAGGCGGCATCGGCGTGTGTCCGCACGACGGCAATATGCTCGTGCCACTGCCATCGGATCCCTGGGTCGGTCGCAAACTCAATAACTATCAAATTCGCGAAATCATCGGCACGGGCGGCATGGGTGTCGTCTACCTCGCCTACCACGAGCTGATGGACAAACAGGTGGCGATCAAAATGCTGCGCGCCGCACTGGTGACCGACAGCATGAGCGTCAAACGCTTCACTCGCGAAGCGCAAGCTGCCAGCAAGCTCAATCACCCGCACATTATCACTATGTATGACCACGGTTTTACCAACACCGGACAGCCGTTCATGGTCATGGACTACCTGCGCGGGCATGCTCTGTCTCAGGTGATCAAAGAAAACGGCCACGTCGGAGTCGACCGCGCCATCAATATTCTCGTCCAATCTTGCGATGCGCTGGACCATGCTCACAAAAATGGTGTCATCCACCGCGACTTGAAACCGGCCAACATCATGTTGATTACGGCCGAGGACGAAGTCGATTATGTGAAAGTAGTCGACTTCGGTGTCGCCAAAGTCATGCAACCTGGAGTCTCGCAGGAAGCGCAGAGCTTGACGCAGGCCGGCGAAGTTTGCGGCAGTCCGGTATACATGAGCCCCGAACAATGTCTGGGCAAAGAGCTTGACGCGCGTTCCGACATCTATTCGATGGGCGTTTTGATCTATGAGACGCTCACCGGCAAACTGCCTTTCCTCGGCAAAAACATGGTGGAAACCATGCAGATGCATGTACAGGAAACTCCCAAACGATTTACTGAAATGCGTCCCGATCTCTTTATTCCAGAACGGGTCGAAGCTGTAGTTCTGAAGGCACTATCCAAAGATCCTGAACAGCGCCCGCAAACGATGTCCGAACTGGCCAATGACTTGCGTATGGCGATACCGCGACCTGATCGCGGCTTCTTGCGCGCCGCCATTCCTGCCGATCCAAGCATGCTCAAGGACAAGGAAAAGCAGCGCAAAGAGATGATGATGCTGGGACTGGTAGCTGGTATTGCGGCAGCCGTCATCGGTGGCGGTCTGTTTTTGATGACGCTCAGTCGCCCGCAGATGAAGATGCCGGCGCAAAGCGCATCGCCCAATCAGAATGACGCTCAACCCTTGCCGGGAGCGACACCCAATCATCAGTCCCCAGGCACCACATTTACTACCACTCCCGGCACTACAGACGCCACCACTCCTACCGCCGAGACACCGGATAAAAATGCCACGCCCAACGGCACTGAAAAGCCGTTAACTACGACTATACCGGTGTCACCGAAGAACGGCGCGCAGGTGACTGTCACCACTCCCATCAAAGTAGTTCATCCCAAACGTGTGCCGCCGAAGTCGCTGGCTGCAGTGAATTCGGCCAAGAAACATACACCGGCTCCGCCCAAGAAACAGAACGATCAATGGGCTGGACTGTGGAAAGAACACTCTCGTTTTCAGAGCGAAAAGAACGACTAGGCGCAACTAACGACTAGACTCGTACTCGCTCCATCAAGCCTTTCACGCGCGCGGCGTCGACGTGGTTGTACCATTTTCCGTCTTTCTTCAGCGACGATCCGACGATCAGTCCCTGACAGTGAGAGCGGAATGAGTCGATGTTATCGGCGCTGACTCCGGAGCCGACCAGCACACTGCCGGTGGTGGCAGCCCTGACCGCTCGCACTTCCGCAGCATCAGGGGCGTAACCGGTGGCGCTGCCGGTTACAATCACACCGTCAGCTTTGAAGAACTCGGCGGCGTGTGCAGTTTCTACCAGGCTGACATCGCCTGTAATGGCGTGCGCGGAGTGTTTCTTCTTAATGTCCGCAAATATCTTTATCGGCTCTGCGTGCAGCTGGGCTCGGCGGCGAATCAGGCTGGCCGCAGATGCCTGTATCAGCCCCTCATCGGCTACGTGGGCAAATACAAAACCTTCCACGCGAATGAAGTCGAGTCCGGCGGCAACCGCCACACCCAACGCCTCCAGATTGGCGCCCGCCAGAATTTGTATGCCGAGCGAAACCGTGGTGGCACTTCTGACTGCCTGCGCCACCATCGTCATGGCGGCGGTTGTTTCCGGTTCGACGTGCCCTTTAAGATAAGGCGTGTCGTGCATGTTCTCGATAATCAGCGCGTCGATGCCGTTCTGTTCGTAGAGAAGCGCATCGCTCACCGCCAGGCGCACGATCTCCTGCATGTCGCCTCCATATGAGGCTGACCCGGGCAGCGGCAGCACGTGCACGCAGCCGATCACCGCACACTGTTTGTTGTTGTACATCAGGGAGTTCCCAACAGCACGGCTCGCACCGGTGATGCCTCCAGTTCCATAAACTTGAGCGGCAGTGCCACCAGGAAATAGCGGCCTTCGGCAACACGCGTCAGGTCCAGATTCTCCAGCCAGCTCATGCCGCCGGCTTCCAGCGCGTGGTGCGTCTCCAGGGTCTTCGATGTCGTTTGATCCACTGATGGGGTGTCGATGCCGAGTAGCCTGATGCCGAATTGTTTCGCTTTCTCTACGAGTTTGACTGTGAAGTAGGCATACTCGTCTTCGAAAACATCGTAGTTGATGACGATCTGCGTGCGAAACAAGATGCGCTCCGGAATGCGTTGCATGTCAGTGAGTTTCTCTTCGAGGAGCACCGACGGCAAGCCTTTCTTGAAAGGGGCGGCATCGATAACGAAACATTCGCCGATGTATGGTGCCAGCGGCATGGCACCGGCCATGGCATCAAGGGCGTCCATGTCGCCGCCGATGTGCGATGGGGCATCAGCGTGGGTTCCGACGTGCGGGCTCATGGTCAGCGCCGTTAAGTTGATGATCTGGGAATCGGCGTATGTGAGAGTCATATGTTTGCTGAACGGCACATCGCCGGGAAAACATGCCGAGGTGGACGTGACCGGCTGGGAAATATCGATGATGCGCAGCTTGTTTCCAGACAAGGTGGATGCCATGGAATCTGTCAGTTCTGCAGAACTCATAGTCAATGTTCCTTATCGCGACGCCGACGTCAGTTCTTTCAAATACGGGGTCAACATGTGGGCAAGACGCGTGTCGATCAGAGCTTTGGCTTTAACCAGGTCGACCTGATCGGCATGCTCGATGCCGTCGCACAACTCATTCATGATCTCTTGCTCGATGGCGCCTACATCCAGAGCCAGTTTATAAGGAACCGAACTGAACGTGACGAGCGCGTAGCGGCTGATGTATTGTCCTGGGAATTCGCGCTGCAAAACTTTTTCGACGCTCTTCTCCAGCAGGAAACGTGGCTGCCCGACTTTGTCGCGCATTTCGACAAAATTCTCGACGGCCATGTCGGCAATGGCGTCGGTATTTTGCTTGCGCAGATGGAAGAATTTATCGAAGATTTGCTCCCAGGGGACGGTTGCCACATCGGGGCTGGCGTTGCCCTGGATGTGCTCATCCAGACAACGCGCGAAAACCGTACAATCTTCAAAGCCGCAGTTCATGCCTTGCCCGAAGAACGGCACGATGCCGTGTGCCGCATCGCCCAGAATCAGCGCCTTGCCGCCCACATACCAGGGCGCACTTTTCACCGTCCACATTTCGCCGACCGGATTGGCTGCCCATGTTTCTTCAAAGTCGTGCATCAGTGCCAGCGCATCGGGAAATTGTTCTTCGAAGAATTCCCGAGCCAGTTTCGGCGTGCTCAACTTTTCAAAACTGGGATCGCCTTTGTAGGCAAGGAACAATGTGCACGTATAACTGCCCTCGAAATTAGGCAGCGCAATCAACATATAAGTGGTCCGCGGCCAGATGTGCAGCGCGTTCTTTTCCATCTTATAGGAACCGCCCGGACCAGGCAGAATCACCAGCTCTTTATAGCCGTATTCGAGCAGCCAGCCCTGGTTGACGAAACCCGACCGCTTCTCCATGTCGTTGCGAATCGCCGATGCCGATCCGTCCGTACCCAGCACCAGTGGCGATACCAGGTGACAATCGGCGCCGACTCGATCGTCGTGAACTTTCAGCAGCCCTTTGTCGAAATCCATACCGTCGACGCGCTGACTGAACCGAAACTCGACCAGTCCCGTTTCTTCCGCGAACGTCATCAAAGACTTGTTGAGGTCGGCGCGGGAAATGGAGTTTATGTACTCGGAATCGTCCTTGCCGTATGGCTGATACGCCAGTTCTCCCTTGATGGGATGAATCATGCGTCCGCGCATCGGCACTGCTTGCGCCAGAATATCGTCGTCCAGTCCGACATCTTTGAGCGCGCGAATGCCGCGGGTGGAGATGGCGAGGTTGATCGAGCGACCGGCGGCTACCTTCTCTTTGCGCATGTCGGGGCGTTTCTCAAGCACCAGGCTCTTAAGGTTGCGGCGAGCGAGAAACATCGCCAGAAGCGATCCCACCAGTCCACCCCCGACGATAACGATTCGGTCTTCTTGTTTTACTTCAGTCATTTTGCAAATTCAGAAAAAACATTTGTGAAACGATAGGCATCTAGAAATGTGTTGTACAGCGGTACAGGCGCGCATCGGATGATGTCCGGTTCGCGGAAGTCGCAAACCGCACCGGCAGCCGCCAGCTTGGTTTGCAATTCTTTGGGATGGGAGATTTTGACCCGTACGGAGAGCTGGCAACCCCGTTCGTCCGGGTTGTCCGGCGTGACGACGGTGCAGAAATTATTGGGCAGGCTTTTCAGCAAGAACGCCAGGTATGACGTAAGGACGACGCTCTTGGCGCGCAATTCCTTCATCGTTGCGGCATCGAAAAGTTCCATGGATGCCCGCAAGGCCGCGAGTGGATAAATCGGTGGATTGCTCAGCTGCCACGCTTCCACCGTCGGAATCGGATGGAAATCGGGACCCATTTGAAATCTTGTTTTCTTATCGTGCCCCCACCAGCCTTCAAAGCGAGGTATATCGACCAGCCCCAGATGGCGGCTGTTCACGAAACAACCGGACAGTCCGCCCGGACCGCAGTTCAAGTATTTATAGCTGCACCAGACCGCGAAATCCACATCCCAGTCATGCAGGTGAAGATGCAGATTGCCGGCGCCGTGAGCGAGATTGAGACCGACCTGACAGCCCTTAGCATGAGCTGCTTTCGTAATCGCCGGCACATCGAACGCTTGACCGGTGAGGTAATTCACGTCTCCGAGAAGCACCAGCGCAATCTGGTCGCCTTCTTTTTCAATCAGTTCAAGAATGTCTTCTGTACGAAATGTCTGTTCGCCGGCCGGCGGTTTCAGCTCGAGCACCGACTGCGCCGGGTCCAGCCCGTGAAAGCGTGCCTGCGACTTGACTGCATATTGATCGGATGGAAACGCGTTGCCCTCGATCAGTATTTTGTGTCGCGTTTTGGTCGGACGATAGAAACTGACCATCATCAAATGCAAATTGACCGTCAGCGTGTTCATCACCACCACTTCCTGCGGTTGCGCACCGACCAGGCGAGCAGTGGACTCGGTGAGAAACTCGTGATACGGCAGCCACGGATGCCTGGCTGCCCAGTGCCCTTCCACACCCAGGCGCGCCCAGTCATCGAGTTCTTCGTTGATGTACTCTTTAGCCTTGCGCGGTTGCAGCCCCAGTGAGTTGCCGGCGAAGTAAATCGCCTCCGCACCGGATTCGGTGCGTGGTATCAAGAATTCAGAGCGGTATTTGGACAACTGATCTTTGGCGTCCATCTCTCTGGCGAAGGCTTCGTTGGATTGAAAGCTGGTTTCCGGCTGCGCTGGTGCGGTCTGTGGCGAAGTCATTTCTTATCACCTGTGCGTGTTGAAGAAGCCAGTGCGTCCTTGTGCGCGTCGCCCTCAGGCAGACCGTGCTTGGCCGGCGATACTCCCAGCCAATCAATGGCGTTGCGCCAGAGCAGTTTTTCGCGAGTGCCGGCGCTCAAATCTTCCATCGATTCGATCATTTCACCCGCTTTCAACTCTCCCAGAGGAAACGGATAATCGGTACCGAGCGCGATCTTATCTTCACCTAGTATCTCGATCACGTACCTGAGTGTGCGCGGATCGTGGACCAGTGAGTCGACCCAGAACTTGCCGGCATAGCTGATCGGGGGCTTATCGTTGTCGATGGCGCAAAGATCCGGACGCGCCTGAAAGCCGTGTTCGAGGCGACCGATGGTCCCCGGAAAAGCACCGCCGCCGTGAGCAAATGCGACGCGCAATCCAGGCAGTCTTTCAAACACGCCACCGAAGATCATCGACGCGATGGCCAGTGCACCTTCAGCCGGCATCCCCACCAGCCAGGGCAGCCAGTATTTGCTCATGCGCTCCTGCCCGACCATGTCCCATGGGTGCACGAACAGAGCGGCACCCAACTCTTCGGCTTTGCGGAAAAACGGAAACAGGTTTTCGTCGCTTAAGTTCCATTGATTGACGTGGCTGCCAATCTGAATGCCGGCGAAATTCAAATCCTTCATGCATCGCTCGAGTTCTTTGACAGCCAGATCGGGGCTCTGCAGGGGTACGGTGCCCAGTCCGATGAAGCGCCGCGGATCGCTCTCTACAACTTCAGCCAGGTGATCGTTGAGAAACTGCGCCACCGCCAGACCGTCCTGGGGTTGAGTCCAGTAGCTGAACATGACGGGCACGGTGGACAACACCTGCACGTCCACCGCGGCCTCTTCGCATTCTTTGAGGCGGACCTGGGGGTCCCAACAATTGCACTCGACTTCGCGGAAGAACTTGCCATCGTCGCCGACCATATTCTTGAAGCCCGGACGCGAACCCTCTTGCAGAGTAATAAATCCGCCATAGCCGAACTCGTCTTTAAAGCTTGGCAGCTTCTCCGGCAAGATGTGAGTGTGGATGTCGATTTTTGGCATCGGCTGTTGGAAAGAAATTAGTTCCTCGTCATTTTGGCGCCGCACTGCTTGCAAACGCAGTTGGCTTCCTCGGCGTAGAAACGGTCGAATACGGGCGGTAGCTGGGTTACCAGGTTCGTGACATGCATGAATTCTTCGTAGAGCTTGGAGCCGCACTTTTCACAGTGCCAAATGAACCCATCCATCTCCTTGTCACTGCGCTGGCGCTCGATAACCAATCCGACCGTGTTGGCGGGACGGCGCGGGGAATGGGGGGTGTTGGGCGGTAGAAGGAAGATTTCCCCTTCACAGATTGGGATGTCGACAGGCTTGCCTTCTTCCCTGTCAATGATCTTGAGGACCATGTCGCCCTCGACCTGGTAGAAAAATTCCTCGCCGGGATTGACATGGTAGTCAGTGCGGGAGTTGGGTCCGCCCACCACCATTATCATGAACTCGCGGTCTTCCCAGACCAGCTTGTTGCCCACCGGTGGCTTCAGAAGATGGCGGTGTTCATCAATCCACTTGCGAAAATTGATCGTTCCCAGTTTCATGGCAAATTTCCAAATTGAGCAGGGGGCTAAATTATCGCAAGCAAACGGGGACTGTGATCAAAGAATTTGCTAGTATTTCCGGCAATGTATCAGCGTCAGGGCATCCAATTGCAAGAAGAGGCTCCGAGTCCGCTCGGCGCCTACTCACATGCCGTCAAGGCGGGACCATTCCTGTTCGTCTCCGGACAGGGCTGCCGCGATCCTAAGAGCGGTATCGAGTGTGGTATCACCCTCGATGAAAACGGCAAGATCACTGCCTATGACATCGAGGCGCAGACAGAAGGGTGTCTGCAGAACTTGATCGCGGTTTTGCGCGCGGCCGGCTGCACGCTGGAAGATGTGGTGGATGTTACGGTTTTCCTCGCCAACATGGAAGACTTTCCACGTTACAACCAGGTATACGCGAAATTCTTCGGTTTTTCGCAACCGCCAGCCCGCACGACCATACAGGCAGCTCGCCTGCCCGGACGCAATTACATAGAAATCAAGGCCATTGCTCTTTGCAAACAAACCTGAGTGAGGGTGATCATGACAGTTGCCAGTGCAGCCCAAGAAAAGTCGTTTCTCCACTTTATTAACGGCGAGTTTCGTCCCTCCGTTTCCAAAGACACCTTCGAGACGGTCAACCCGGCCACCGGCAAGGTGATTGCCACCGTCGCCAGTGGCGGCGCCGCCGATATCGACGCGGCGGTCTCGGCCGCTAAAGAAGCTTTCGATAAGGGTCCGTGGGCCCGCATGTCTTTACGAGAGCGCTGCGCTGTATTGCGCAAAATCGGCGATCTGATCCTCGCCCATCGTGAGGTGTTGGCCCGCGCGGAGTCGATGGACACCGGCAAGCCGATTGCCGAGAGCCTTGACGGAGACATACCGAGAGCCGCTCAGAATTTCCACTTTTTCGCAGAGTATGCGCCGGCACTTACGGAAGAGTGCTTCACCGTGTCGGAAGCTGAGCGCCATTTTGCGGTGCGAGAACCTCTGGGCGTGTGCGCCCTGATTACACCCTGGAACTTGCCGCTTTATCTGGCTACCTGGAAAATTGCTCCTTGCCTGGCGATGGGCAACTCCTGCGTCTTGAAACCAGCGGAGTGGACACCCTATACCGCCTACTTGCTGGGTCACATCATCAAAGAAGCCGGTTTACCACCCGGCGTTCTCAACGTCGTACATGGGTTCGGCGCCGCCAGCGCCGGCGAAGCGCTCACTCGTCACCCTGATGTGGCGAGCATCTCGTTTACCGGCGAAACCACCACCGGCAAAGCGATCATGAGAGTAGCTGCGGACAGCCTCAAAAAGGTCTCGTTCGAACTGGGTGGCAAAGGCGCCAACATTATCTTCGATGACGCAGATCTCAGTGAGGCGATACCGACGGCGGTGCGTGCCGCTTATCGCAATCAGGGGCAGATCTGTCTTGCCGGTTCGCGACTCTTTGTGCAGGAAGGTGTCTACAAGAAGGTTCTCGATGCTCTCACCACCCAGGTCAGCACTATTAAGGTAGGCGATCCGCTCGACCCCAAGACGCAGATGGGCGCGATCATCAGCAAAGAACAACTGGAGAAAGTACAAAGCTACATCGACATGGGCACGAAGGAAGGAAAGCTTCTGGTGGGCGGCGAGCGGCACCCGGATTTTCCTGAGGGACTGTTCTTGAAACCGGCTCTCTTTTGCGATCTCAAATACGATTCGCGGTTTTGCCAGGAAGAGATATTCGGACCTGTGTTGCCGGTCATCTCTTTCAAGACGGAAGAGGAAGTGGTGGGCATGGCCAACAGCACTGCTTACGGGCTTTCCACCAGCATCTGGAGCACCGACGTCAATCGCTGCCACCGCGTGTCGCAGCGCATCCGCACCGGCATACTCTGGGTCAATTGCTGGTTCGCGCGCGATCTGAGAACTCCCTTCGGCGGTCAAAAAGCCAGCGGCATCGGCAGAGAAGGCGGCCGCTACGGACTGGACTTCTTTTCAGAAGTGAAGACCATCTGCTACAAGTACAAGGTGACTCCATAAAATGAAACTAGGTCTGGAAAAAAAGAAAGCACTCGTTTGCGCAGCCTCTCAGGGACTGGGACGGGCGATTGCGATGTCGCTCGCGCAAGAAGGCGCCGAACTGTTTATCTGTGCGCGCAAGGAAGAGGAGCTGGTCAAGGTGTCCGAGGAAATCGGCGTTCTTACCGGCGCTAAGGTTCACTACGCAGCTTGCGATCTGAAGTCCGAAGAATCGCGCAATGCACTGGTGGCAAACGTCGTCGCCAACCTCGGTGCCCCCGACATCGTCATTCACAATGTCGGCGGACCACCGGCTACCGCCGCTGAAGAAACTCCGCTGGAGCAGTGGCAAGACGGCTTCGACCAGCTATTTAAGAGCACGGCGCATCTCAATCTGGCTTTTGTGCCGCACATGAAGAAACAGAACTGGGGCCGCATTATAGTCGTCACTTCGCTGAGCGTGATCGAGCCGATTGCCAACCTGGCGATTTCAAACGCGATTCGTTCGGCCGTCACGGCTATGTCCAAGACCCTCAGCGACGAGGTGGCCAGTCACAATATCACGGTCAATTGCGTGGCGCCTGGCATGATCCAAACTGACCGCACGGATCACCTGTTGAACGCGCGTGCCGAAAAAACCGGCAAGAGCAAAGCAGACTTCATGAGCGACTATGTCGAATCGATCCCTGCTCGCCGGTTAGGCAAGCCGGAAGAATTTGCCTCGGTGGTGACGTTTCTGGTGTCGCAGCCGGCTTCTTACATAACAGGACAGACAATCGTCGTGGACGGCGGCAAGCGCCGCTCCGTCAATTAGGTTCCGTCGTTCAAGTTGGTTCGTCAGTCCGTCCGCCAGTGTCCTTCCGTCAGTCAGGAGTGAGGTAAGGTAAGTATGAGGTTCCTCGTTCTCGGGGCCGGTCGGATGGGATACGCGGTCGTGTACGACCTGGTGCACAACAGCTCCGCCACGCAGATCATGATCTGCGATACCGATGAGAAACAGTTGGAGCGCATCTACCAGCAGTGGCCAGACAAGCGCATCGCTATGGTGGTGGCGGATGTGGCCGACCTCGATGAGTCGGCTATGCTAATGTCGGCTTGCGACGTGGCGATCAGTTGTGTGACCTACAAACACAACTACGACCTGGCGAAACTGGCAATGGAAGCCGGGGCTCACTTCGTTGATCTGGGCGGCAACGAAGATGTCGTGCGCAAAGAGTTCTTGCTCGATGAAATGGCCCGGGAAAAAAACGTAGCGATTATTCCTGATTGCGGACTGGCACCGGGAATGGTGTCAATTCTGGCTGCGGACGCAGTGCAGGAATTCGACGAAGTCACAGAGATCAGGCTGCGTGTCGGCGGTTTGCCGGCGGAGCCCCGACCTCCCCTGAACTATGCCCTCTTCTACTCGGTCGATGGATTGATTAACGAGTACACCGAGGACGTCACCGTCATCAGAGAAGGCAAATTGATGCGCGTCCCCTCGCTCTCCGATGTGGAGACCCTCGAATTTCCGCAGCCGTTCGGCGTCATGGAAGCTTTCAATACTTCCGGCGGCATCTCGACTTTGCCCACCACTTTGGGTGACAAAGTGAAACATCTGGACTATAAGGCTATTCGCTATCCCGGACACTGCCAGCAGGTGCGCCTGCTGCGCGATCTGGGACTGATGGACAGTCGCTCGGTGCGCCTCAATAATCAGATCTCCGTACCACCACGTGCGGTGCTGGCCTCCTTACTGTCCCAGAAGCTGCCCAAGGAAGAAACTGATGTGGTGCTGGTGCGCGTCAGCGTTCTGGGCATGAGACAGGGCGAGCCTGCAGAGATCGTTTGGGAAGCAATCGACTACATGGACGAGAAAACCGGACTCTCGGCGATGATGCGCACTACAGCATTCCCCGCTTCGATCATCGCCCAGATGGTGGCAGACAATGAGATCACCAGTCGCGGCACACTCGCTCAAGAAACGGCCATTCCCACCAAACGGTTTCTTGAGGAAATGCGCAAGCGCGGCGTCGAATTTACGCGGAAGGAACGAAACCTGGCGCACGCCCGCTGACAGGGACAGAGGACTAAAGGACTTTATGGATCTGTTTCTTCCAGTTGTGTTTCTCATGATGTTGATGCCGTCCATCTCTCAGTCGGCTCTGGAGGCGAAGAGGCGGGCTGCCATCGTCAAGCTCGAAAAACTTCGTCAGAGCCGGGTGATTGTTCTCATCCACAGACAGGAGGTCATGAATCTCCTGGGATTTCCCATTGCCCGCTACATCAGCATCGAAGACTCTGAGCAGATTTTGCGAGCGATTCATCTGACACCAGCGGATATGCCGTTGGACATCGTCCTGCACACGCCGGGCGGGCTGGTTTTGGCGTCGCAGCAAATCGCTGTGGCGCTCACGCGTCACCAGGCGAAGGTGACAGTGTTCGTGCCGCACTATGCGATGTCCGGCGGCACTCTATTGGCGCTGGCCAGCGACGAAATAGTAATGGATGAAAATGCTGTGCTGGGACCAGTCGATCCCCAGCTGGGAAACCAGTCTGCGGCCGGCATCCTCAAGCTCGTAGCTGACAAACCGGCCGCCAAACTGGATGACCAGACTCTGATCCTGGCGGACATCGCCGAGAAGGCTTTAAAACAAGTGGAGTCTCTAGTAAATAAGATCCTCTCGGACCACATACCTCAGGTAAAGGTGGATCCTGAGCGAATCCCCGAGATTGCCCGCAATCTGGCCTCGGGCATCTGGACACACGATTATCCGATCACGGTCGAGGACGCCCAAAGACTTGGATTACCTGTAAAGACAGGACTTCCTTCAGCGAGTACGAACTTATGGATCTCTATCCGCAAAGTGCGAACACACGCTCGACCGTGCAATTTGTGCCAATGCCTTACGGAGATAAGGCGCAAAACCCCGTCCAGGGTTGATTGTCAGCTCTCCCGTCCAGCGGAAAAGCGAATGCTTTTTTCGCGCGTCAGGATGCTGCGCCGGGCTGGGTTGCCCGACACATTTAATGTTCCAGCTGTCCAGAATTTCGCCGCTGAATATATACGCACAGGTAGAGGAAGAGTCGGTCACATCGCGCCGACTTCACGCAGCAGCAATAGGTTCAACTTGAGTCAGCTCGTCTTATCCATCTTGACCCACGAAAGCAGTCGCGGAGTTCTCTAGCTCTTCGAATATTTCTCCCCTGCATACCCTGGTGCAGGCGGTGAGGAGGCATCTGAATGCTCAAAGCCTCGCTCGAAACCGCGTCCGATGACAGCGTGCCAAAACAAGTGGCGCTGCTGAATGGCGCAAATCCCTGGTCCGGCGACCTTGCCGATCTGTATGGCGGCGAATGCCACGGCAGCCGTTCTTACTAATAATCCTGGCGATAAACTCCTGGTACGCCCGGCAGCACCAGCGCGACCGATACACGTCCAGTCGGCATTGCGCCTGACACACGCCCCGCCGATATCAAGTTCGTTAATATCCCGAGCCTCAACAATGCAAAGCCTTTCGATGCGTCACGCAGCACCGATTCCAGAACCTGCCGATTCGCCGCTGCCACCTACCGCCGAGTCTGCCGTTCTAAGACCAGGCGATCTCAGATTCCCGCCCGTCGAGCAGCCGCAAATTAATTGCTGACAACGATCTGTACACCGCTTACAACCGCGCCACTAAAGAGCATAAGCCCCTGGTCATCATGTTTTACGCAGATTGGTGCAACTACTGCAAGGCGATGGACAAAGAAGCTTTGCGTCAATCCTGAGTTTCGAAAGTTTGCCCAGGATTGTGCTTCTCAAATTGAACGTAGAAAAAGACGACCAGTATCAGAACACCAAGCAACTCATGAACCGCCTGACATCAAAGAATTCCCGGCGATGGCAGTGATGCAAGTAGATGGTCCTAACCCCGGATTGATTGACGCATCATCGGCTATCACAACGGACCGCAGTTCGTTAATGTCTTCCGGCAGGTAATGCCGAAGGACATCGTCGATCGTCATCCACTCGATCCTAACTTCAGGCTGATTCCGAATGCACCAGCGCGCCCACCATCGCTGAATGGCGGCTTCCAACTAGCCCAGAATGAGACGAACGGGCTCGCCTGATGCCAACAGGCAATTGAAAAATGCGCGAAAAACTTCAGTCTTGCGCGCTTAGTAATCGGGGTCGAGCAGGTTACCATTACGGACCATTGGTAACGGGCATGCCCCTGCGCCCTGGAGTAAGCGGTGAAATTACTGGCGGTCCTTCTCGCCTGGGAACTGGTTTTAGCCAGCCCGGTTTGCGCACTGGCACTGGTGCAGTCACCGGCAGCCAAGACAAAGCCCTCCCAGCAGGCTCAGTCAAAAGGAGCGAAGCGCAATATGAAAGTTGATGTGGATGTGAAAGACATCGGTGCCTACGTGACCGAGTCCCGGTCGAAGTTCGAGGCGGATCTCAAAAAGCTGGTGGACATCCCCAGCGTCAGCATGGACCCTACCAAGAAGGGCGATATTGAGCGCACCGCCGAGGAAGCGGCTGCTCTCTTGCGATCGATGGGCGGCACGGCGGAAGTGATTAAAACCAAGGGCAACCCGGTTGTAATTGGCGAGTTCGCCAGCTCTCCCGGCGACCCCACAGTGCTTGTCTATAACCACCTTGATGTGCAGCCCGCTGACGCCGGCGAATGGAAGAGCCCTCCTTTCGATATGAAAATCGAAAACGGTGTGTACTCAGGTCGCGGTAGCACGGATGACAAAGGACCTGCTCTGACGGTGGCTTATGCAGCCAAGTATGCCAAACAACACAAGGTTCCCGTGAACATCAAGTTTGTCTGGGAACTGGAAGAGGAAATCGGCAGCCCGCACTTCGAGGAGTTTCTGATCCAGAACAAGGATAAGCTGAAAGCCGACTCTGTCGTCGTTTCGGACACCATCTGGGTATCGCGGGAGCGTCCGGCAATCGGTTACGGGCTGCGCGGACTTCAGGGTTTTGTGATGAAACTGTCCACAGGCGCCAAAGACGTCCATTCCGGTCTAACCGGTGGACTGGCGCGCAATCCTATTGGTGAAATGGCGCAACTGATCGATCAATGCTACGACGCCAAGACAGGCGAAGTGAAAATTCCGGGCTTCTATGATGACGTGCGCAAGCTCTCCGATTCCGAGGTGGACAACTTCGTCAAATCAGGTTTCAGCGCCGAGGAATTTAAGCGCGCGCACGAGTTGAAATCGCTGCGTACCAATGACGATCGCGACGGCGCCAAGCGCATTTGGGGTATGCCGACGTTTGAAGTCCATGGTATCGTCGGCGGTTACACGGGACCGGGCGTCAAAACAATCGTTCCTCATCAAGCCGAAGCCAAAATCAGTACGCGTCTCGTTCCGGATCAGGACCCCGAGAAAATCTTCAAGCTCGTGAGTGCGTTCGTTAAATCCAAAAATCCCGACATCGAAGTCGAGCGGGAGGGGTCGTTAAGTCCCTACCTTGGCGACTTTTCAGGACCATTTGCCCAGGCGGCACACGATGCAATGAAGTCGGCCTTCGGCAAAGAGCCTGCTTTTGTTCGGGAGGGCGGCTCGATTGGAGCGGTGGTCAGCATGCAGAAAGTGCTCCAGGCGCCGATTATCTTCCTCGGATTGTCATTACCGGAACACGGCTACCACGCCATAAACGAGAACTACGACTGGCAACAGGCATCCGGCGGCATGCAAATGTTCGTCAAATATTTCAATCTGTTGTCAGCTATCAACTAGGGATTAATGTCGCGTCTGTGGCATAATTTTGTGGGCTTCAGAGCTGAAGCACCCCGATGCAACAAGCCCGACGTTCTCGCATCGGTCTAGCTACATGGATCTTGCTCATGAACAACAAACTTTTCGTAGGGAACCTTCCATTCAAAATGACCGAACAGAACCTGGAAGAGCTGTTCGCAGCCTCCGGAACGGTAGTCTCCGTAGCTCTGCCGGTCGATCGTGAAACTGGGCGCAAGCGCGGTTTTGGCTTTGTCGAAATGTCCAGCGAAGACGAAGCGGAAGCAGCAATCAAGGCGCTCAATGGTCTCGAGGTTAGCGGCCGCCAGATAGCGGTCAGCCTTTCCAAGCCCCGCGAAAAGAACGGTGGTCCGCGTCGCTAAGCCCAGCCAGAGCCAAATAATCAAGAAGAGGTCGGTTGCTCCGACCTCTTCTTTTTAGATGCGCTGCCTTAAACCAGGCATTGGTTGGTGATTCGGGTCCTGACACATTGGCCGAACGCGCGAAAAACGACGGCTTTCCGCGTGTCTTAATGAGGACCGAATCGCCCCTCAGCTCTGATTTAATCTAGTCATGGATCAAAACCAGTCAAGAATTGACCCGTTTCAGAAATGTTGACGATAGCAAGAATTTTCGTCCGGTCAGCTGCGGGGCTCGTTTGGTACCGCAAGTAGTGGCTGCTCGATATTGTTTTTTTCCGGCGCCGCATCTTCGAGCGCTGTCTCGCTGGACTCTACCTGTTTGGATGTATGAACAGTGTAGCGCCGGCCCTTCCAACTTACCCTGGTTCCGCTGAGCACCAGGTATGCAGCGTGGAAATAGAGGACGACGACGGTGAGCGCCCCAAAGGGAAGCAGGAAGAAATGCGCAGTGGTGACGCCGCGGTAGTGCTCTGAGGTGCGCTTGTACCAGAGGTAGAGTCCAACCATGGAGAGGATCGCCAGCCCCGTGCAGGTTGGCAACTCGGGGAAAACATCACCGGACAGCCAGTAGCTCGTCACCGCCGCCAGATTAATCCAGGGCATGATGATGCCGGAGGTAAGCAGCAAAACTACCAATACCAAAAATAGCAAGTTGCACTCAATCAGAGCGTAGAGATTTTTCGTCCAGCCGTTCCACAAGGATTGCAGATCGGTGTACATGCGCACCGAATAGAGAAGGCGACCGTCGGCCGACATCACCCGGTGTCTGTTTGACTTGATGACGCGAGCCAGCGAGATGTCGTCGAGAATCTGATCGTGCACGCTCTCGTGTCCGCCGACGCTCTCGTAAATGCCACGCTGCACAAGAATGTATTGTCCGTATGCATAAGCACGGTCGTGGGTTTTTTCGTTGATCGTGTTGTACGGATCGCCGCACAAGAAAGACCCGAGCAGAACCGGCATGACCAGCCGCTCCCAGAAGCTTCCCAGTTCCTGCACCGGCATGAAAGAGATCAACTCGGCGTTGTTTCTCAGCGCATAAGAAACTGAATAACGCAAAGAATGCGGTGTGTGGCATGTGTCGGCATCGGTGAACAAATACCAGGTGCTGTCCGGTGCGGTGTGTTTGCAGGCGGTGACCAGAGCATTGCACTTGCCGATCCATCCAGGCGGCGTCGGCGATCCGTAAGCGTAATGCACGTGCTCGTTGCCGGCAGCGATCGCTTTGATTATTTCACCGGTGTTGTCGGTCGAGCGGTCATCGACTGCCACCACTTCGTAATGTGGGTAATCTTGTCGCGCTAGAGATTCGAGACAACGACCGATCTTGCCGCCTTCATTGCGGGCCGGTACAAGCACGGAGACGAAGGGCAGTTGCTCATCCGGCAAACTGTTTTCGTCCAGACGGCGAAAGTAGGTGAAAAAGAGAAACGTCAGGCCGAAGCACACGAGACATAGCGTCGTGTGTAGAACAAAATAAATGAGCAAGGTCATAACGTTTCTATTCCGCTGACTTCAGCATGCCACCACCGGTGGTGGAGGCGCCATTCAGTTGTTTCCTGGATCCAAAAGTCTCGCAAATCTCTGCAGCACACTGTATCTGTGATCGTATCATTAGGACAGTTGTGGGAATCCGCGGGGTTTCCACATTCTTTTAAACTAAAGTCGAGCCGAGCCGGACCGGCTGCCTCAAAGGTACGTGGGTGGCGTACTTCTGGCAATAAGCGCGCTCGTAAAATTTACACGATGCTCATGAGAGGAGCGCTACGGCGTGGACGGCAATCGCTTCGCCGCGTCCGAGAAACCCCAGTCCTTCGTTGGTTGTGGCTTTCACATTAACCTTATCCCAATCAATGCCCATGGCGGCCGCCAGGGACTCGCGCATGACCGCAAAATAGGGCGACAGCTTGGGTTTCTCACAAATGATTACGCTGTCCACATGTTCAATCTTCAGTTTCTTATCTGCAATCGACCGCATGCAGTCTTCCAGCATTAAAATGCTGCGCACGCCGGCAAACTGCGGATCGTTGGGTGGAAAGCGCATACCGATGTCGCCCAATCCCGCCGCCCCCAGAAGCGCATCGATTATCGCGTGCGTCAGTGCGTCACCATCGGAATGACCGTGCAGACCCAGTTCGTATGGGATAGCGATGCCGCCCAGAATTAGAGCGCGCCCCGGAACCAGCGGATGAACATCGTATCCATTACCGATGCGCATGCCTTAGTTCTTTCCGATGACGACCATCACTTCAGATAGCTCGACCGTGTCGCCGGTTTTCACTTTCAGCGTTTCAACCAGTCCGTCGCGGTCCGCCAGCACATCTGATTCCATTTTCATGGCTTCAAAAATCAGCAAGCGCTGCCCTTGTTTTACCGTTTGACCGATCTCCACCAGCACTTCTTTGACCAGTCCGTGCATTTGAGCGCGGATCTCTCCGGTGCCTTCGGACAGGGCTTTTTTAGGGCGCGCAGCCGCTGTTCTCACCGGGGTCTGTGATTTGGTGCCGCCGGAACCAGCGGCAATCCTGGGTGCGGATGCGGGAGTCTCTCCCGGTGTCCGCAATTCCGCCACTGTCACTTTGAAGTGTTTCTGGTTAACCTCGACTTCGAATTTGCGCTCGTTGCAGCGCTCAAGTGCAGTTAGCTCCGGCTCGGTGGCGGGCGCGGCCGGCTTAGCGGCTGCGTCTGATTTGCCATTGCCGTTGCCGTTGCCAATGATCGCCGGCGCCGGCGCTTTCATGCGCTGACGAAACTCGGTTTCGATGTAGTTGGTGTAAACGCGACCTTGCAGAAAGGTTTCGTCTTCCAGGGCGAGCAGATGGAACGGAATGGTGGTTGCCACGCCTTCGATGATGAACTCTCTCAGCGCCACGCGCGACCGCTCAATAGCCTCTTCGCGGGTGCGTCCCCAGACGACCAGTTTGGCCAGCAAAGAGTCGTAGAAGGGCAAAATCTGGTAGCCCGAATAGCAGGCGCTGTCGACGCGCACCCAGGGCATGTTCGGCTCGACATAGCGATGCACGGTGCCCGGAGACGGCATAAACTGCTTGAACGGATCTTCGGCGTTGATGCGAAACTCGATCGAGTGTCCTCGGAAAGTCACATCTTCCTGTTTGATTGACAGCGGCTCGCCTTGCGCGATGCGAATCTGTTCTTTGACGATATCGATGCCGGTGACGAATTCGGTGACCGGATGCTCGACCTGGACGCGCGTGTTCATCTCCAGAAAGTAATAATCTTTGCCGGCGACCAGTCCCTCAACCGTTCCGGCGGAGGTATATCCGATCGATTTAGCACCCAGAACCGCCGCGTCCAGCAAGGTCTTTCTGACTGCTGCGGGCAGGTTGGCGGCCGGACTTTCTTCGATCAGTTTCTGGTGGCGTCTTTGTGTCGAACAGTCGCGTTCGCCCAGGTGCAGGACGTTTCCGTGTTCGTCGGCGAGAATTTGCACTTCGATGTGGCGCGGATGATCCAGATACTTCTCCAGATAGACTTCACCGCTGCCGAAATAGCTGGCGCCTTCACGCTGCGCTCCGGCAAGCGCCTGTTCCACATCCTCTTCCTTGCGCACGACGCGCAGCCCACGGCCGCCGCCGCCGGCACTGGCTTTGATCGCCACCGGATAACCGTATTTGGTGCACAGCTCTTTGACTTTGTCCGGATCGGTTATCGGGTCTGTGGTGCCTGGAACCACCGGCACACCCGCCTTTTCCATCATGCGCCGCGATTCGATTTTGCTGCCCATGGCCGTGATCACGTCGGGCTTCGGACCGATGAAGGTGATACCTTCTCTGGTGCAAGCTCTGGCAAAGTCCGCGTTCTCGGCGAGAAAGCCATAACCAGGGTGAACGGCGTCGGCGCCGGCGCGCTTGGCGAGCGACAAAATCTGTTCGATGTCGAGATAAACTTTGCCCGGTTGTCCTTCCAGAAGCCAGGCTTCGTCGGCTAACTGCACATGCCGCGATAACCGGTCTACTTCGGAAAACACCGCGACAGCTTTAATGTTGAGTTCGCGGCAAGCGCGGATGACCCGCACTGCAATCTCACCGCGGTTGGCAATCAGGATTTTTTTGAACGTCTTCATTTCTCGTACACGGTCTTTAGCCGCTGTTGGAGCCTCTCTCGATAACTCTAATTGAAAAACATATAGAACATATTAGAAAAGTAATAGCGATACATGCAGACAGGGCCGCGAGCAATCGCCATTTCCGTTTAGTACCATGACGGACCGAGCTAATAGAGACACTTCACAAGGACTTCTGCCGTGACTTTCTCCAACGTATTCATCCCTGGTGCCGGCTTCATGGGTTCAGCTATCGGCTACTTAGTAGCCTCCAAGACCGATGCCAAAGTGACCTTATGCGATATACATCCCAACGCCATCGAAAAGGCTCAGTCCGCCGTCGAGAAATACGGCAAGTCGTCTCTGGAGAAAGGCTTCATCACCCAGGAAAAGCTGGATGAAGCCAAGAAACGCATTCATTATTCCGAAAACTATAAGGATGCTGAGGCGGCAGATCTGGTCATCGAGGCGATCGCTGAAGATGTAAAGATCAAGCACGATCTGTTTCGTCATCTCGATCAAACCTGCAATCCGGGCGCAGTCTTCGCGTCCAATACCTCATCCCTGTCGATTACGCAGTTGGCGGCGGCGACCAAGCGTTCCAAAAAATTCATCGGCATGCACTTCTTCTCGCCTGCCCATGTGATGAAGCTTCTCGAGCTGATCCCAGGGTACGACACGTCTGACGAAACGATGGACGCGATTCGTTCTTTCGGGGAGAAACTGGGCAAAACCATCATCACGTCCCAGGATCGTCCGGGATTCATCACCACGCGCCTGGGACTCGTGCTGGTGAACGAGGCAGCCTTCGCGCTTATGGAAGGGCTGTCAACGCCGGCGGACATCGATACAGGCATGACCCTGGGTTACAACCATCCGATGGGACCGCTGGCTCTGGCAGATTTCATCGGTCTGGATATCTGCCTGCACATTATGGAAACGCTGCACGAGGGATTCGGCGATCCCAAATATCGCGCCTGTCCGCTGATTCGGCAGCTTGTAGCGGCTGGACATCTGGGCAGAAAGACCGGCCGAGGTTTCTACGATTATTCGAAGAATTAGCCCTGACCCTGACGGGCAGCGGCTAACCTCCGGCTTACACAGCACTAACACATAAATTACAAAGTCCGGGGACGCTCGAAAGCCCGCGGGAAATTAGCTAGTCAAGGGGCTCTTGGCGGACCGGCGCCTGCAAGCGGCAGCTGCACGCGCACGCGAAGTGCTGATGTTTTTCGCGCATTTGGCAACCGGGGAGCCGGGCGCTGCCTGGCTCGGCATATTGCGGGTGGAGTTTTAGTCCGCTTTGTATATCCCCTTTTGCTTGCTTCTGAAGTAATGGAAACCCGCATAATCAGCGAAAGATGTTAGACTACAAGCGGGGACATCAGGTCGCCGTTTTGCTGTGGTACTCACGTTTGCCACCATGTGGAGTGTGCCGTGTCGATTTTTACAAAAATGTTTAGCCAGGAAATTGGCGTAGACCTAGGTACCGCCAACACGCTCATTTACCTGAACGGAAAAGGTATTGTGTTGCGCGAGCCTTCGGTGGTGGCAGTCGATGACGACACGAAGACAGTCCTGGCCGTCGGCGAAGAAGCGCGTGCCATGATTGGTCGCACACCGCAGGGCATCAAGGCCACACGCCCGTTGCGAGATGGCGTCATTGCCGACTTCAAGTATGCACGCCTGATGCTGGAGAAGTTTATCGAGCGCGTCGCCGGCACCAGCCGTTTCATGAAGCCGGACATCGCCATTGGTGTTCCCAGTGGTGTCACCGGCGTCGAACGCCGAGCTGTGCACGATGCTGCGTTCAATGCCGGCGCTCGTCGTTGTTTCTTGCCGGAAGAGCCGATGGCTGCTGCGATTGGGGCGGGTCTGCCCGTGACCGAGCCGACCGGCTCTATGGTCGTTGATATCGGCGGCGGTACCACCGAAGTGGCCGTCATCAGTCTATGCGGCATCGTCGTCAACGAGTCGATTCGGGTGGCCGGCGACGAGTTGAACGAAGCAATCATCAACTACATGAAAAAGGTGCACAGCCTGGCGACGGGCGAACGCACTGCTGAAGAAATCAAATTCCGTCTGGGCTCGGCGTTTCGCATGAACGATAGCGATCGTTTCGAAGTGCGGGGACTTAACCTGATCAACGGCTTGCCGCACTGGTCACTATCAGCCGTGGCGAGATTCGCGAAGCTCTGCAGGAGCCGCTGCAAACCATCGTTGACTCGATTCGACGCACCTTGAACGCACACCGCCAGAGCTGGCAGCCGACATCTACAATCGCGGCATCGTTCTTTCGGGCGGCGGCGCACTTTGCAGGTCTCGATGAATTGATCTCGCAGGCTACCGAAGTACCCGTGTTCATCGCCGAAGATCCCTTTCAGCAGTGGCAATCGGCACCGGCAAGATGCTCTCCGAGCCGGCGTACCGTCGCGTGCTGGAACACTCCCTCTATGAAGCTTAAGGTTGAGATGACTCGTGTCGCCGCTTCTTGAGAGTCGACTTTCAGAAGGTCGGAATCCACTGGGTTCCGAAAGTATTGCCGAGTTCATCTTCGCGTCCCTGATTCTCATCGTGTTGCTGGCTCTGCCCATCCTGGCGGGAACGGTGCTCACTTCGTACGCGTGGATCTCCGGAGTCTTCATGAAGGGCGCCAACGGCGTGCAGTCGACGCGCGATCTGGCTCAGCAACTGCTGGTAGCTTCCGAGCGGATTGTCACTCTGGAGAAGAAGCTTGCAGATTCTGAACTGGAACTGACTAAGTACAAGCAGGATGCGAAAGACACCGACAAACTGCGCGCCATGCTCGGGTTGAAACGCAAGATCGACCGCCGGACAGTGGCTGCCGATGTCGTGGGAAGAAACGCCGACAACTGGTTCGAGCAAGTAATCATCGACCGCGGAGAGAAAGACGCGGTGCGCCCAGGGTCGGCGGTCGTCACCTCGCTGGGCGTGGTCGGGCAAGTCATGAAAGTTTCTCTGATGCCAGCGTCGTGAAGCTGATCAACGATCCGGATGAGCGCATCGGTGTGTTGATAGCCCGTATTAATCAACCTGGAATTCTGGTCGGGCGACACAAAGATCCGCCGATCATCGAACATATACCGGTCGGCACCAACGTCGAAATCGGCGATAAGGTGACCTGCCTGGGCAATGGCGGCACATTCCCGCCGGGGCACCCTGTGGGCGTGGTGACCATGGTGAAACGCGATACCAACGGCACCACCTTATCTATTGATGTGAAGCCGTCGGAGAATTTTTACGACCTGACGCACGTATTGATCGTCCCTCCCATTGAAGACTAGGAGCGGCGTGCCTTGAGTATTCTCTCTATGCGTTCGCAAAAGCGATTGGCCGACCTGGGGCTGACCGGGTTCCTCTGCCTGGCGGCGCTGATTCTGCAAATTTGCTTGCTCAACCGCTTTTCCTACCATCACGTCATCTGCAATCTGCCTTTAACTGTGGCGATTATCTGGGGCGCCGTCTTCGGCAGCCCGCTGGGCACTATTACCGCCGATGAGCTGCGCATGAGCAGCATCGGGCAGATCTTCTTTCGTCAGTTGGCGTCGGGTTCGATCAGTGGTGCCACAGTCGGTGCGCTGTTCGGGGCGTTGCTGTCATCGTCTTTGCCGGTCTATCCGGTCGCCTATCCAATTGTCGGCTGGGTGGCGGGGTATTTCTGTTTGCGCAGCTTCGGGCGCCAGACAATTTTGATTGTGCCGCTGGTTCTAATTCTCACTGCATTTGCTGAAATGGTGATGGCAGCTCAGCTGTTCATCATGGGTAGACCGGATGTGCTTGGGCACCTTTTGCAAATTGTCGTGCCGGAAGCCATGCTCAATGCTCTGGTGGCGCCGTTCATCTACCTGCCGCTGCGGTCCTGGTACGAATACTCGTTTAAACTCGAACACAACCATCTGGGTCGATAATTAGGTACTATCCACTTATATGCAGACCCAAACACCTCCCCAACAAGAACGATTGCCCGCTGTCCAGAATGCCGGACAGAAGGCGACGCTGGTCCTGATTCTGGTTGTGGGAGCCATGGCGGCGCTTCTGGCGCGCCTGGTCTGGTTGCAGATCATGCAGAATGGCTATTACAAAGCCAAGGCTGTGGAAAACTCCACGCGCGTCACTTTCTTGCGCGCACCGCGCGGCATTATTTATGACCGGCGCGGCAACATGCTGGCCACCAACAAGCAGACACTGTCGCTGGTGGCGATTCCGGCCCAGATCGACAATATCGAAGAACTAGGACTGCGGCTGCACAGACTGTTGCCTGAGGTGAAGTTTGAGGAGATCAAAAAACGTTTAGAAGAAGCGCGCGAATCGGAATCGGTACTGCCCGTAGTTATCGAGCGCGACGTGGATGTGCGTGTCGTCAGCAAGTTTTACGAGCAAAGAATGTGGTTGCCGGGCATCGACATCTTGCCGGATATCAGCCGCAACTATCCCTATGGCGAGCTGACGGCTCACGTGCTTGGCTATTGCGGCGAAATCACCGAAGGGCAATTGAAGCGCCGTCCCGAAAGGCGGATGGGTGATGTCGTTGGACAAGACGGACTGGAGCGCATCTACGACGATCAGCTGCGAGGCGTCGACGGAGAGCAGCGCGTCCGCGTCAACGCGGCCGGTACGACTTTGTCTGCAGAAACGGCGCGCCCGGTCGTCACGTCGGAGGCAAAAGCCGGCTTGCCGATCGTCACCTCGATTGATGTCGAACTGCAGAAAGTTGCTTATGATGCCCTGGGCGAGCGCCGCGGGGCTGTTGTAATTGTCGATCCGCAAACCGGCGAAGTACTGGCTATGGTCTCCCGTCCCAGTTTCGATCCCAACGCTTTCACTCGCCGCATCACGCCTGCCGTCTGGAAGCGATTGAACGCTCCCGACCACCCCCTGTATAACCGCGCGCTCTCGGGATTTCCGCCGGGCTCGATCTGGAAAGCGATTACACTTCTGGCAGCGCTCGATGTGAAGGCCGTTAAGCCTGATACCAAATTGCACGTCTCTGGTGGCATCGCCCTGGGCGGTTTCTTCTTCCACGATTGGACGGGCGCCTCCGGTCTGTTTGACCTGGTAAAGTGTCTTGCCTGGTCTCGCGATTCCGCCTTCTATCAAATGGCTTTGAAGATGAAACCGGAAGACATCAAAAAATGGGGCAACCTGATGGGAGCCGGACGACCGACAGGCATCGAACTGCTCCATGAAGGTAATGGGTTGGTTCCTGATTCGAAATGGAAAGAACGTGTCTATCACGAGAAGTGGTATCCGGGTAACACTTTGCACTACTCGATCGGACAGACCTACTGCCAGGTGACACCGGCGCAGGCGGCCCGCATGTATGCAGGGTTGGGTATGCGGGGACAGGTGCCCAATTTGCACTTCGCCATCAAGATTGGTGACAGGCAGATTCCGCCGCCGCGTCCTGAACACGTGAAGATCAAAAAAGAATACATGGATGTAGTGGCGAAAGGGCTGAAGGCAGTGGTGGCATCAGGCACCGCGGGCGCCACCAGGCTCGGACAGGTGGAGGTCGCCGGCAAGACCGGCACCGCCGAAGCACCACCGATCGGCAGCAAGTGCCACGCGTGGTTTGCTTGCTATGCACCGGCGGACAAGCCGCGCATCGCGATGTGCTGTTTCGTCGAGCACGGTGGTCACGGCGGCTCGGATGCCGCTCCGATTGCTAAAAAGGTGCTGGAGCGTTTCTTCAATATCACCCCGGCCAACGCGCAACTGGCCGCCGCGCCCGGCAAGCCGAAGCCGAAAAAACGGGGACACTGATTACTTGGATATGTAGATGCGCTGGCTGTAGGGATCGATGACGTACCTGAGTCCCTGCAGAAAGCTCATGCCCAGTAGCGGTTTGTCGGTGGTACCGTATATGGAGACGTGGGCCGGTACGTTGTACTTGATGATGCCGCCCAACTCCATGCTGCCGATGGGAAACATGCGCGCCTCGCGGGAACCGCCCAGACCGGCAGAGGTGCCTTGATTGGCGCTGGTCGGTGTGGTCATGCCCAGCGCCGACCATTGTTTGTCGGTAAAACTGGTGGTACTGCATCCGGTGTCGAAGATCATCTCGCATTCACGACCATTGATCTTGACCGTTACACAGAGTCCGTGTCCGTTGCTGCGATAGGGAATCTGCGCCGCCTGCTGGTTTACCCGCATGTCTTTCTGATTGCAAAAACGCAGGGTGTGGCGGGTGTCATCCACCTCCAGCGCCAGATTGCCAAAAAAGTTTCGCCCCAAAATGGCATAGTCGTTGCGCGCTGAATCCTCTACGAAGACCTCGACGTCATTTGCGATACGCCCGATCTGTATGCGCGTGCGATAGATTTTGGCGGCCGTCTCACCGGCGGCGCCATACAGACGCGTTCGACGCAGCGGCTTGGACAGGTCGATGCCGGCTGCGACAGCTTGCTCTTGTGTCATCGAACAAACGTCTGCGCCGGTGTCGACCAGCATCGGGTAAGGGTCTTGCCGTTCAGAAGGACGTTCACAATCATGCGTCCCGAGCGGTCTCTTTTATAAGAAACTTCAGCTGACTGTCCGGAATCCTCGGACGCCGTGCCTGCCGGGGTGTTGGCGCCAGCCGAGGCCGCGGTGCCCGTCCCTTCTCGATTGATCCGGTCGAGGGCTTCCCTGGCGGTGCCGGCAATTTGAGCTTGCGGATAGCGGTCGATGGTGGTCCGCAGCATTGTGCGAGCGTAATCGACCTTGCCCAGTCCGTAATAACACATCGCCTGATAATAGCTGGCCTCGGGAGCGCTGGACGGATTGCGCTTCGCGGTTTCGAAGGAATAGAAAGCCTGGGTGTAATTCTTGTTGCGTAGTTGTGCCATGCCCTCGTCCATGGCTGTGTCGCCAACTGCTGGCTGCAAGCAAAGGCACGCCCAAACCAGTGACGTCATGAGTATCACCGTAAAAGCTCCAGGGGGTAGGTTCTTGGACATCACGGTTGACCGCTGTGGTTAAGGCATATTGCATTATTCCACTTTTCAAGAGCCGGTCGAAGGCTGAGAGCCTGACGGTTTCACGCGTATTGCACGCAGGGCGTGGGAGAAACCGTGCAGACGGGGTTGTCGACTTAGCCTAATATCTGCAGTGCGGGTTTCAGGGCAACGGTTTTTTCATCCATGACACATGACAGAGTAATTCACCGGAGATCTGACGAAAGTCAAATCCAGGGCGGGCGCTTCAGACAAGAGTTCGTTCACGAACAGGGCGGTCCGCGGCATCGTCACGGCGATCAGCCCGGACACACGGGCATGATGTATCCCCACCGGCGGGACGATTCCGGACAGCCGCGTTGGCAGTCGGACCACGGTCAGCAGCGCGTCCGAATGACGCGGGCTCGCATGTCCGATGACGGCTCCATGGTCATACCTGTCTCGCACTCTCAGCTGGTTTACCCCCATCAGCAGCAACGTCGCCGTTGGCACAACAACGACACAGGGTCTGTTCAGACCTGGAATCAGGGTCAGACTTGGAGTCCGCAACAACAGCATTTGCGCTATCCCCACCAGGGACGGCGTAACAACGAAGCCCAGATCGCCGCGCAGTTTGGTCAGTTCGCATCGCAATTCGGTATCCAGCTGAGCATGGGTGATGGACAGTTCAACCGGATGCACCGCCCCTGCAACCGCGATGGGTCCGGACGTCTGATTTATCCGCATCAACAACCTTCTGTATGGTCGTCACAAGATCAATGGGAGCAAGGTCAGTGGAACCAGGGTGGTCGCTGGAATCAGGGAGGGCGCTGGAACCAAGGCGGCCGCTGGAACCAGGGCGGTCAGTGGAACCAGAGACAATGGGACCAAGCTGATTGGGAAGATTGTCCGGATCAGTGGAATCAGGGCGGTCGCTGGAATCAGGGCGGTCGCTGGAACCAGGGTGGTCGCTGGAACCAGGGCGGTCGCTGGAACCAGGGCGGTCGCTGGGACGAAGGACGCTATCCATGGGACGAACGAATTCCCGGACAGGATTGCGACCGCTGGGGCAACCCAATCGGCATGGGTCCGATGATGAATGGCGGTCTGCGGTTCAACCTCGGCGGTATGGATATAGGTATTTCGCTCGGACAGGGTGGTCCGCGTTTCTTCATGGGCGGCGGCAACATGGATCGCTTGCATCCCAGCCGCAGAGGACATTGGGGGTATGATCCGATGTCCGGTGAACGCTGCTGGATGAACGGACCGATGTCGCGAACTGAACGCGAATTTCGCATCATGTATAGAGCGAGCGGTGGTGACCCGCGATTCTTCAATCGCAACCGGCCGCGTCCGGTCGACGGTGAATACCCGTATCCGGATCAAGGAGACTATCCGCCGGATGGCAGCTGGAATCAGCCGTATCCGCCTAACGATCGAGTCGTCATGCCTCCGCGCACCGACCTGCCTCGCGATCAGGGCCGCGATCCTTATGATTATTCCGGGGCTCCGGAAGATGGCGGCGTGCCGCGTCCAGAGCAACGCATGCGCAGACAGCGTCCGCCGAAAGAGCATCGCCCCAGTGGCAACGATGTGCGCGGGGCACGCAGCGGCGACGACAGTCCGACCAATCCCGAGGTGTATGCGCGCATGCAACAGATTGCGCGCCAACTCGAAGGTAAAGTGATCACCGACTACGATAAACAGGTTACGACCGACCTTGGTTGCACCCGGGCTGTCACGCTTCTGGCTGGCAATGCCTACGGCATTCCGGACAAAATGAAAGAGATCGGCAATGCCAAATTGGAGGAAGACCTGCCGCACATGGGCTTCGTCCAGGTGCGTTGGGACGATCGTCGGGCCGGCGACATCATGGTCGCTCACCGCAATCCCGGCGAAAAGTCACATGCGGCTGTCTACATGGGACACGGCATGATCTTCAACAACAGCAGCATCAAGGGCATCATGACCACGGAGAGCGAAGCGAAGCTCTACGACCAGCAGTACAAAGAAATCATTGTCTGGCGGAAAGTTCGCTAAGAAATTCGCCGGCACTGCGTCGAGGGCTGACGTCCTCATCGACTGAGTCGCCCGCCACATCAGGCGACGGGCGTCTTACTCTTTGGGTAGGTGCGACAGTTGACCGGATCAATTCGCGGAAACACCGGGTCGCCTTTGCGAATGGCCTGGCCGGACGCTATGGGCTCGCGGCAACGCGCATCATCAAACTTTGCCGTCGAAAGTTGACCGTCATATCCCATCTGGTTCCAGATGGCGTCGCAGAGCGTCGGGGTAAACGGCGCTAACATGACGGCGCCTTGCTTGAGCAACTCGAGGGCGGTGCGCAAAATCGGCGCCGCGGCGGACGGGTTTTCTTTTACCAGCTTCCAGGGTTCCTTCTCGGTCAGGTATTTGTTGGCTTCGTTGACCGGGGCAAAGGCTTCTTCCAGCGCTTTTTTGAAATCGAAGTCTGCCATGTGCTTCAAATACTTCTGGTGGGCATCATGGGCGGTGGCAAGCTTGTCGGACTCGCATTCGGAATCCGGAACTTTGCTGTCGAATTTATTGGCGATCTGGGTCAATGTGCGGTTGAGCAGGTTGCCCAGATTATTAGCTAAATGACTGTTCAAAGTGGCCACACACTGTTCGCCGGAGAAGTCACCATCCATCTCGAAAGTGTTGCTCTGGAAAAGGAAATATCTGACACCATCTGCGGTGTAGTCGTGGACGAGATCGGCGGGCTCCAGGACGTTTCCTACCGACTTGCTCATCTTCTGCCCTTCGACCGTGATGAAGCCGTGTCCGTAGACCAGGCGCGGCAACTCTATGTCGGCTGACATGAGCATTGCCGGCCAATAGATGGCGTGAAATTTAACGATGTCTTTGCCAATCAAATGCAAGTCGCAGGGCCAGAATTTCTTCCACATTGCCTGTTTTGTTTCGTCAAACGCTCCGACGCCGGTGATGTAGTTGGTGAGCGCATCCACCCACACGTAGATGACTTGGTCGTCGTCATCGGGAACGGGAATACCCCAGGTCAGCGACTGCTTCGAACGTGAAATGCTGAAGTCGCCGAATTCCTCATCGTCGAGCTGGTTGAGCACTTCATTGCGTCGGAACTCCGGCATCACAACCTTTTCTGATTGGATCCATTTGCGCAGCGGTTCTTTGTACTTCGTAAGCGCGAAAAAGAAATTCTCTTCGCCCATCTCGCGCGGAGGCTTCTTGTGATTGGGACACATGCCGTCGACCAGGTCCCGCTCCCGCAGATAGTCTTCGCAGCCTTCACAATAGAGTCCGGCATAGCGACCTTTATAAACGTCGCCTTTGTTGCGCATGCGCCTGAATACTTCCTGCACCACTTTTGCGTGGTCGGGTTCAGTAGTTCGAATGAAGCGGTCGTTCGATATCTGGAGCAATTGCCAGGCTTCTTTGAACTTGGTTGAGATGTCGTCGACGAATTCCTGCGGCGTCTTGCCGGCCGCAATTGCCGCCTTCTCAACCTTGGAGCCGTGCTCATCGAGCCCGGTCAAATAGAAGACCTCGCGTCCGCTCATGCGGTGAAAACGGGCGATAATGTCGGCAGCTATCTTCTCGTACGCGTGCCCGATGTGCGGCGCAGCGTTCGCGTAGTCAATGGCGGTGGTCAGATAGTACCTTTCCATGCGGATCTCCCAGTTGCAATAGTGGGAAATTCTACCGCAGCCGCGAGCCAGAAACGATATAGAATAAGCAGTTGGAAGACGAATCAGGTAAATACAGGCCATGAGCAAAGAAGACATGTCAGTCCGCAAGCAACCATTCGATGACCTTCCCGAAGAAGGTTCGGGATTGCTCGCCGGTAAAACAGTAATCCTGGGCATCTCAGGCGGCATCGCAGCCTACAAGGCTTGCGACCTGGCCTCCAAGCTGCGAAAGACGGGCGCCGACATCCATTGCGTCATGACGCCGCACGCGAAGGCATTCATCACTCCCTTGACTTTGCAGACACTGACACGCAATCCGGTGCACTGCGAGCAGTATGAAGATTCACAGGGCAACTGGCGCCCCGAACACATCGAACTGGCTCAGAATGCCGACCTGATTTTGATTGCGCCGGCTACCGCCAACATCATCGCTAAGCTGGCCGGCGGCATCTGCGATGACCTTTTGACGACGATGGTTCTGGCCAGCCAGGCGCCGATTATGCTGGCGCCCGCCATGAACCCGCTGATGCTGGAGCATCCCGCCACGCAGCACAACCTTTCACTGGTGCAGCATCGTTATCTCTACGAAGTAATCGCACCGGAAGCCGGAGAGATGGCTTGCGGCGATTGGGGAGTCGGCAAGATGGCCGGCGTGGAGACTGTCGTGCAGGCAGTTGCCGAGCGCCTCGCCGCGCACCGTTCGTTGACGGGGCGGCAAGTACTGGTGACCGCCGGGGGTACACGCGAAGCCATCGATCCTGTGCGTTTCATAGGCAATCGCTCGTCGGGCAAAATGGGCATTGCTGTTGCCGATGCCGCCTATGCGCGCGGAGCCGATGTCACCTTGATCACAACTGTGGAAGTCGACAGACCCTATCCCTCCATCTTCGTCGAAACCGCGCAGGAAATGCAGGAAGCGGTGGAAGCAGAGTTCGACACCTGTGATGGATTGATCATGACGGCGGCGGTGGCTGATTACCGACCTATTCACGTTTCCAACAAAAAAATCAAGAAGAGCGAATCAGAAGATTTGGTGCTCGAGTTGACCAAGAACCCCGATATTCTGGACTTGCTCGGGCAAATTAAGCGCAAAAATCAAGTCATCATCGGCTTCGCCGCCGAGTCGGAAGAATTGATGAACAACGCCCAGGCGAAGCTGAAACGCAAACAACTCGACATCATCGTAGGTAATGACATCACCGTGCCGGACATAGGCTTCGGCAGCGACTACAATGCGGTTGTCATCTTGTCGGCGGAAGGCACCCGCGAAAACCTGCCCCGCATGCCCAAGCGCTCCATCGCCGAGCACATCTGCAACCTTCTGGCGCAGCGTTTCTCGCACAACGAAAAGTCTGTAGTCGCCCAGTAAATCGGTCGTCGGCGGGCGTAAAACAGTCGTAACCGAGCAAATCGGTGACAACCCTATAGGTGATATACTCCACTGTGGTAAGTAAGGGCTGCATGGGCGTCGTCATCTGTGGCGAGCGATCTTGAAGTTTCTGAACACTCGTAACACAGGTGGGGAGTAACTAATGAGTTCAAACGACGACCGCAATGATTCCAGCGATTCCGGCTTGGGATTGTGGCTAATCGGATTGCTTCTCGGTGCCGTAGGTGGTGCCACCATCGCCGTCCTCACAGCGCCTAAATCCGGTACGGAAATGCGTGGGCATCTGAAAGAAACCGCGCGCACCATGCCAGACCGTGTCACCAACGTTGTTGACGATTCCCTCGATCTCTATGCGACAGGCGTCAACTACCTGCAAGCTTTGATGGAAGAACAGACACTCCGTCTCAAGCGTGCTGTCGGCGCCTACAAACTGGCCGCCGCCAAGAAGCGCGAAGAGATCGAGACCGGTGGCTCCTCCGTATTGCCGTTCCAGCACAGATAAAGGGCTGATCTCGTGGACCAAACGCAGGTTGTAAATGCGGCCCTGATCATCGCTTTGGTTCTACTGGCGGTGTCAGCTCTGATTCTCGTCACCTCCGTGATGCCGCTTATTTCTCAATCGGTGCGCACACTGAATGCGATCGAAGATCTCTCCGAGACCGTCAAGCGGGAGATTCCGCCAACGCTCGTAGAAGTGCGATCAGTCATGGACGGACTGGATCAGATTCGCAGTTCCGCCGCCAAAAACATTACGCAAGTCAGCACCAAGATCGAAGACGTATCGGGCTCTGTCAACCATGCTGTGAATTCGGCTTCGAAGCAGACCTCAATCTTCGGCGCCGGTCTTTTTGCCGGCATTCAGCGTCTTTGAAGAAACCACGATCACACACATCAAATTACAGCCGATCGCACCGCCGGTGATGTCACCGCGGATGCACCCCTGAAAGGAGAAAAACATGGCTAACTCGAACCGGTTCTTTGAAGGGCTGCTGGTCGGCGGCTTCCTGGAAGCTTCTTGTTCGGCATGCTGACGGCGCCGAAATCGGTGCTGAACTGCGCCGCCAATTGGCTGACCAATCCGACGAGATTTATCGCAGCGCCAGCACCCAGGTCTCCGATATTCGCGAACGCTCGAACAAGCTCTCACCGATTTCCAGAACAAGAGCGAAACAATGCTCAAGCAGACCAAAGAGCAGTTGCAGGAAACGCGTGACCAGATCAGCCAGCAAGCTGCAAGATCTGCAGGGCAAGAAAGTAGGACTCCAAAGATCCCGATAACAACAATAGTAAACGACCAACGTAAAGTCGACGTAAGTTTTTTGACCAAGTCCCCCAAAGGCAAGTCCCAGAAAAGTACAAAAAGTACGAAAAACGCCGAAAGTGCGCAAAGTACAAAAGTACGCTGCGCCTCAACCAGGCGCTGGCTAAGACCGGCTTCTGCTCTCGCCGTCAGGCCGACGAGCTGATCGAAGCCGGACGCGTCAGCGTCAATGGGCAAGTGACACACGAGCTTTGGCTGCCGGTAGATCCGGACCAAGACCGCCTGAGCGTGGACGGCAAGCCGCTCTCCATTAAGCAATATCTCTACGTGGCACTCCACAAACCGCCCGGTGTCGTGACGACCACGCGAGACGAAAAAGGGCGACAGGATGTGCTGCATCTGCTGCCGGCAGAGCTTCGGCATTTACGTCCGGTAGGACGTCTTGACATGTATTCAGAGGGGCTCTTGATACTTACTAACGACGGAGAACTGACTCAGAAGCTGACTCATCCGCAGCATCAGATGACCAAGCTCTACTGGGTGCAGGTCAAAGGAGAAGTCACAGAAAAGGCGATAGAGCAGCTGCGGGCGGGCGTTGAGCTCAGCGATGGGCTGACTTTGCCCGCCGGCGTGACCCTTGTCGACCGCAATAAATCTTATAGTGAGCTGGAGATCACTCTGCGCGAGGGACGAAACAGGCAAGTTCGTCGGATGTGTGATCATCTTGGATATCCGGTATCTCGCTTGGTGCGCCTGGCAGTTGGTGCGTTACAATTGGGAGGGATGCCTCTTGGATCTTGGCGTTATCTCGATGACGCAGAAGTGAAGCTATTGAAGTCCGCTCTATGACAAACTCCGAATCATTTACTACCTTTGCTGCCATTGGACAGAAACTGAAATCTGCGCGGGAATCGCGTGGGCTGTCTCTGCGGCAAGTCTGTGAGCGCACGAAAATTCCAATCAATCACTTGCAGGCGCTCGATGAAGGCAATACCGAAGGATTGCCGGAAGTCGTTTATGTGGCCGGCTTTATCAAGCGATATGCAGAGACTGTAGGTTTGGATGGCTCTGTGCTATCCGATGAGTTCAAGCGGGTTGCCTCGCAGGAGGGCAGCAGCAACGGTAAGAGCAACGGTCGCAACAACGGCAATGGTCGTTATCCGCAGAACCAACCGGTCTACGTCCATCCCGAATATCTGAACAAGGCCCGCATCAATACGGCACCGCCTAACTACAAGACCTGGGTGTTCAATACGGTTCTGGTGGTCATGGTGCTATGTCTGTTCACGTTTCTGATGGGACAGAGCAACAACAACAATCAGCAAGATCCGCGGTTCTTTCATTAAGAGATTCTGCGCAACGGGTTGCTGCCAACAATCCGGCTAGTGGCGGACCGGGACAGACGATGCCCGCTACCGGCACCACCACGCAAGCCGCACCAGAACCCGATGGCGGCAAAATCACCGTATCGGCCAACCAGCATGTATGGGTAGAAGTTAAGGCAGTCTCTTCGGGCGAAAGTCTATACACTGGATATCTCGAACAGGGCGACAGGCGTGACTTTTCGGACTCGCAGGGCTTCAGAATTCGGGCCGGCAACGGCGGCAGCTTGTCAGTGGACTATAAGGGTAAAATAGAAACCCTCGGCGCAGCTGGTAAGGTCACAGAGCGCGCCTTTGTCGCCACCGGTGCATCACCCACTACTCCGGCTGATGCCACGGCTACCCCGACGAAGACAGCCTCGACGACCACCATCAGCGCACCGAAAGTCCGCAAGACGGCAAGTTCGACCAAGCGCAGTAGCCCATCTTATCGCTCTATCGGCGAAGGGACCCGGTCTATTGACGGTGGTGGTGGCGGTAGCAGATCTATCGATGTGCCCTATCGCTACGACGGTCGACTTGATACCGACTAAACCGGTCAGAGTCTCAGTCAGTCACAGTCGAAAAATATGCTGCACAGTCCAAAGATTGGCATCGTTTCATTGGGATGCCCGAAGAATCAAACTGATACGGAAGTGATGCTCGGGCTTCTGCGCGAAGCCGGATTCACCATCACTTTCGATAATGACGAAGCCGAGATGTGCCTCGTCAACACTTGTTCGTTCATCGAGGATGCCCGCCGCGAGTCGGTGCGCAACCTGGTTGAACTGGCTTGCGATGGCAAAGAATTGATTATCGCCGGCTGCCTTGCGCAGCATTTCCGCGAGGAACTGCTCAAGGAGCTGCCGGAGGCTCGTGCCGTAGTAGGCACCGGAGATATTCATAAGATTGTCGATGTGGTGAAAGCCGTTGCGGAAGATTCGTCACTGCGCGTGGTGCAAGTCTCGGCAACGCCGAACGACCATATTGATGAGGTCCAGCCTCGCATGCAGACCGGCATCGGTGCATCTGCTTACCTGAAAGTAGCAGAGGGCTGCGATCACACCTGTTCGTTCTGCATCATTCCGATGCTGCGCGGCAAGTTCCGTTCACGCACCATCGAGTCTCTGGTCAAAGAGGCGCGCGTTCTGGTGGCATCAGGCACTAAAGAGATTATCCTGATCTCGCAAGACACGACCTACTATGGTCTGGATATATACGGGCGCATGGCGCTGCCGGAACTGCTCGAGGCGCTCCACGAAATCGAGGGACTCGATTGGATACGCATCATGTACTTCTATCCGACCGAGACCAACGAACAGCTCCTCCGGGCAATGGCACGCCTGCCGAAAGTCGTTAAGTACGTCGATATTCCCTTGCAGCACAGCCATCCCGAGGTGCTTTCCTCCATGGCTAGACCACAGAAGCCTGAGAAGGCCGTTAAGCTGATACGCGAGATTCTTCCGGAGTCCGCACTGCGCTCCACCTTCATCGTTGGTTTCCCTGGAGAAACGGACGAGCAGTTCGAGCACCTTTTGAACTTCATTCGTGAACATGAATTCGACCGCCTCGGTGTCTTTACTTATTCGCGACAAACCGAAGTACCAAGCGGCAACATGGAAGATCAGATTCCCGAACGCGTGAAAAAAGAGCGCCGCCGCAAAATTATGGAAGCGCAACACGAGATATCTTCCAAGCGCAATCTGCGTCTGGTTGGACAGACTGTGGACGTGTTGGTTGAAGGCTTCGACGAAGCGAAAAAACTATTCTACGGACGCACTCAATGGGACGCGCCACAAATCGACAACCAGGTGTATATCAGCGCCGACTCGCTCGATGATCGCGCGTTTGCTGAAATCGTCAAAGTCGAAATCACCTCTGCCAAACCTTACGATCTGTTTGGAAAGGCCGTAGGCTGGCTGACTGACGACGAGTCTCCGGCGGTTGCGGGAATCCCGGTCATTGTCTCAGGTTAGTGCCGCCGGCGGCGCGTATGGTCTTCCAGAGTGGTGGCTCATCGCTTTCTGCCATGTGCTCGAAGTTCATTCGTCCGGAACATTCTGAAGTTGGAAGGGCTTTGAGAAGGCGCTTGTCTCCTACCGCTCGGGCGGCACGAAGTTTGGCGTGAACGAGCACGGCTTGCGAACTGCGGGCAAAGGGATCGTCACGATCTAAGAGTGCCAG
>JAXLXI010000023.1:0-79035 GCA_046328035.1 Candidatus Obscuribacterales bacterium
CAACAAAGGGATGAAAGGGACACCCAGATGAAGGACAAGGCTGTCCGCCGCGGGGACACGCAGAGGGGCGTCCTCGCGGTGCGCCAGTGGAACCAAGCCGAGCAGATTTAGTCGTACGGAAGAGAATGTGTCTTTACGCTTAGACCCTTTCCAGACCACAATTTGGCACAATAGACACAAGCAGACCAGGGTGTACTTGATATCTAGATCTACAGGCAGGAAGTTCACTTGAGCGATAAGAAACCCAATTACCTGATGCTGGTAGTGTTCATCGGTTTGGCGCTTTCCGGCATGGCGTACTGCATCACCAAATGGGGGCTGAACGTCGTGGCACAATCGACGCTCGGCATTTTCGTGATGCTGGCCGTCCTCAGCGCCCTGATCATCGTCCACGAGTGCGGTCACTTCTGTGTCGCGCGCATGTTCGGGTTTCAGACCCCCGTGTTCGGTTTCGGCTTGCCTTTCGGTCCATATTGGGTGATGGGTCACAAGTGGGGCACGGAATTCCGGTTTCATGCCTGCCTGCTCGGTGGATACGTCGCCATACCGGAACTGGGCGATGAGTCGAACGCCAAAGAAGAAAATTACGGCGTGCCGCTGCAGCCGTTCAAGAAATTCCCCATCTGGCAACGTGCGCTGGTCGCTGTCGCGGGCGTCGCCATGAACGTGTTTTTCGCCTACATCGTCATCCTGACCATGCTCACCACCATCGGCGACCACCATCAGGCGATTGGAGTGAAAGCGCTGCCGCCGGAAAACAAAATTGCGGCGCAAGCCGGGGTGAAGGTCAACGACGAGCTGCCATCCATCGACGGTGTGCCTATGAAGTCGTCGCAGGAAATTGTTCTCTATCTCGGTCATCACGCCAATCAACGCGTGGTGCTCAATGTCATTCGCGACAAACAGCGCATAGACATCCCGGTCACCACCAACGCCGCCGGCAAGGTCGGCATGGCGCTTGACGGTGTCGGCGAAGCGGAATACATCAAGCCCCAGGGCAACTTCTTCGAAGTCGCCGTCATGGCGTGGGACAAGATGTGGTTTCTCACCGGTCAAATGATCGGTGCCCTCGGCATGGTTTTCACGGGCATCATGTCGGGAGGCAAAGCCGCGGCGCCGGGCGCGCCGGCTGTCGGCATCGGCGACGTGCATGGTGTGATGGCCGTCGTTAAATTCGGCATGGACGTGTTTTCATCCGATTGGCGCGGGTTGTTCCTGTTTACCGCGCTGATCAGCCTCGACCTGGCGATTATCAACCTGGTGCCGTGGCCGGCATTGGATGGCGGTCACCTGGCATTCATGGCTGTGGAAGCGGTGCGCGGACGCCCGATGGGCGAGCGCGCCCAGGGTGAGATCGTCAAATGGGGATTTATCAGCCTGCTCGTTTTGATGGCTGTGATCATGGTTAATGACGTTCGGGCATTGCTGAATGGCGAACTAGAATTTAAGATGAAAAAGGGCAAGGAGCAACAGAACAAGGACGCACCAGGCACATCGAGTTCGACACCTCCAGGTGGGACTGCGACCACCACTGCAACGCCGACCGCACCAGCGGACAGCAGCAGTTCACCCCCAGGTACACCGACCACATCGGCACCCACGACAACCGAGCCGGCACCAGAGCCGGTGACGCCAGCTCCAACCTCAACAGCGGAGCCGGCGACGAAACCTTAGGAGTTCGATCCGCATGCCTAGTTATGATTATCGGTGCGCCGATTGCAGAGAAGAATTCAGCGTCGAGCGCTCGATGAGCGACAGCACCAAGCAAAGCTGCATCCACTGCGGGACTGAAAATATCAACCGCATCTGGAATATCACTTTCCGCACCGGTGGTATCACTCCTGATTACGGTCAGGGCACCGGCAAATCGAGCGGCGGCGGCAGTATTGAAGGCAGTAAGAGCGGTTGCGGGAGTTGCGTCTCCAAATCTTGCGGCACCTGCCACTAAGAAACTAGCCGCCGGAAAGTCCGCCGGATACGCCGGATACGCCACCAAATACGCCACCAAATACGCCACGAAATACGCCACCAGGCAATTATGTCGTTTCTCAGACAGCATTTTCCGTTTATGGCCACCATTCTGGCGATGATGGTGCTGCTGGCAATCGGCGGGCATTATGCGCGAGGGCTGCTCGATCACGAGCAGGAAGCGCGGCGGGCGGCACTGAGAGCTAAGGAAGACAGTGCCTGGAGCCGCTGGACCCGTGAGCGTGAGGCGCAATCGCAGTCGAAATCGAAGTCGCAGTCGCAGTCGTCAGCGCCGTCGCCATCCGCGCAGCCATCGAGCAGATGATTTAGCCTGCATATCAATCCTCACATGAGGTTGATATTTGAGACGCAATGGCACAAAATTCCATCGTAGAATCCAAGTTGCAAACAGCAGCGGCAGACCGCGAGTGAGCGGCGGAGTTTCGTGCTTTTCGACAGTTCTGAGACCCAGGTTGAAATCGACAGCGAACAGCACTTTCGCCTGCTTGCTGAGACTGTGCCCACCATGGTCTGGGTGACCGGTGCAGACGGTTTTGCCGAGTATTTCAACGAGCGCTGGTATCGATTTACCGGTCTGCCGCACGGTTCGACAAACGGCTGGGACTGGCAGAATGTCGTGCATCCTGACGACCTTGACGAGAGTGTGCGGCGCTGGAAAGAGTCGCTTGCTACCGGCAACCCCTACGAGGTGGAATATCGTCTGCGTCGCGCCGACGGCGAATATCGCTGGTTCATCGGGCGCGGCTCACCGCTGCGCGACCGTAAAAATCAAATCTACAAGTGGTTCGGCATCTGTTCGGACATACACGATCGCAAGGTAGAAACGTTCAAGCTCGGCAATGAAGTGCAAACCAAAACGGCTGAGTTGCGAGTCAGCGAACACCGCATGGCGACTGTTGCCGACGTGCTTTCTGCGTTCGTTGCCACACGCAACATTCGCGAGGCGTGCAGTCAGTTGATTTTGCTCGCCCTCAAAGAAACCGGATCGGAGTATGGATTCGTCGGGGCGACGGTGCCGGGCGGTCCGCATGGTGTGACGCTGAGAGTCTTTGCGGATGAGGGCTTCAACTGGTCGCAAACTGAAAATCGCGAGCTCTACGAAAAGGTGATTGGCGATTACGAGACCAAGGGATACATCGATTTCCCGCAGCTCGACAATTTGTTCGGCTGGCCGATTTTGAACGGAGACGCGCTGATCACCAACGAACCTGAAAATGATCAGCGTCGCAGCGGACGCCGGCCGCTCGGTCATCCGCCGCTGCGCAACTTCCTGGGATTGCCGATTTTTCGCGGCGACGAAGTCGTGGGCGCCATGGGCATTGCCAATCGCGAGGGTGGCTATTCGGAGCAGCAGCGCGCTTCGTTGCGGCAGTTGCTGCGCGCTTGTAGCGGCATTTTCGAGAGCTATCGTCGCTCGTTGCACGAGCAGGAGATTTTGGCAGAGCGCGATGCTGCCGAGAAGAAACTCAAGCAGACCAACGAAACACTCATGGATCTCGCCTACACCGTATCGCACGAGCTGCAAGAGCCGCTGCGGATTGTCAAAACTCAGTTGGGTCTTCTGTCGGCGCGCTACCGCGGTAAACTCGGTGCCGACGCCGATGAGTTTATCTCCGATGCAAAAACGGCATCGAACACCGTCGAGCGCATGGTCGACGATCTCTGGGAGTATGCTCGCATCGACCGCCCGCACATTCGATTTCATCCGCTGGAGATGGAGGAGTTGTTCGGCAAAGTGGTTGCCGGTCTCGACGACGTGATCAAATCGCGCTCCGCCGTGATCGCTCATCAGGCACTACCCGCGGTGCATGGCGACAACCGCGAACTGGCGACCCTGATCAGGCAACTGCTCTCAAACGCACTGCAGTTCAACACATCCGCAGTTCCGCAGGTGGAAGTTTCGGCCACGCAGATAGATGATTTCTGGCAGTTCTGTTTTTCGGATAACGGCATCGGTTTCGAGCAGGTCGAGATGCACGACATGTTCAGGATGTTCCGCAAGTTGCGGCGCGAAAGTCCGGGCACTGGGATGGGACTGGCTATCGCCAAGCGGATCGTGGAGTTTCACGGCGGCCGAATCTGGGCGGAGTCGGAGCCGGGCAAAGGAGCGCAGTTCTACTTCACCTTGCCGCTGGTTCCTGTGCGCTAGTGTCATGAATTCGGACACATCTGTCGCGCAATCATCCACTTAGGCGCCAGGCGCTGGTCCATAATATTGTCAACAAAAACGGGCTTAGCACTCCAGGAGTGGGTTATTGATGCAAGGTTTATTGACCGTTGGATTGCTGGCAATCTCCAACATCTTTATGACGTTTGCCTGGTACGGGCATCTCAAATATCGTTCATCGCCAATCTGGGAAGCGATTCTGATCAGCTGGCTGATCGCATCTCTCGAGTATTGCTTCCAGGTGCCGGCCAACCGCATTGGCAGCTATACATTTACAGCTGCTCAACTGAAAATTATTCAAGAAGTGATCACGCTCATCGTGTTTGGTTTCTTCTCAGTCCTTTACCTCAAACAACAGTTTCAGTGGAACTACCTAGTAGCTTTTCTATTGATGGTCGGCGCTGTGTTCTTCGTGTTCATTCCGACCGGCAGCAACGCGCAGTCGCATTGTCAAGTTCCGGCGACTGCGTCGGAGCCGGCGACCGTCAACGCATCTCTTTGAAATCATGGCGACCATTCTTCTGATTCATGACCAGAGTGCCGCCGGCGGCGTTCTCTCTGAGATGATTGAAAAACTTCAACACCAGGTGATCGAGACTGACTCAGCGGAGGAGGCGATTGCTTGCGTGTCCGGAGGAAACGCCACCGTCGATGTCGTGATTCTCGATCACCACAGTCAATCTCAGTGGTTGATTGAAACGCTGACCGAACTGCAATCGCAGCCTCGACTGGCATCGCTGCCGATGGTTGTCCTGACTGCCGACGATGTGAAAAGCGATGATGTAATCGAGGCGATGCGATTGGGGGCATTCGATCATTTGACTCGTCCGCTCGGTCTAGATGAGCTGTCTGCTGTTGTGCAGAGGGCGCTGTCCAGACCAAAACAACCTGACGCTGCCGTGCCCGCATCCGGCGGCGGTGAGCGGCATGATGACCGTCTCGTCGGCGTATGTGCGGCGATGCGGCGGGTCGAGAAATTGATTGGTCTGGCGGCGGCGAGCGCTGCAACGGTGCTCGTGCAAGGCGAGACCGGCACCGGCAAAAGCACAGTGGCGCGCGCCATCCATGCATACAGCGAGCAGCGCGACAATCCGCTCACCGTGGTCGAGTGCACGGCCATCCCTGAAGATTACGAGTCGTTTCAGTCGCTGGCGCCGGGCGCTTGTGGAACCGTGATTCTCGATGAGATCGGTGACTTGAATGCGCAGATGCAGGCCAAGCTGGTGCGAGCTCTCAAAGAGATGCCGGTCGCGCCCGTCGCGGGTTCACCGGCCTCGTCACCAGATATGGTGCCGCCGCGCATCATCGCCACGACGCAATATGACCTGATTGCGATGGTGCGGGAGAAGCGGTTCCGCGAAGATCTGTATTATCGCTTGAACGTAATGGGCATCTCGCTGCCGCCGCTGCGCGAACGCGGAAGCGACATTCTGTTTCTTGCCGAAACTTTCCTGCAGCAAGCCAAACCGGATGCGCCCAAGCGCTTGAGCAGCGGCGCCGCCAAGGCTTTGCTCGACTACCCCTGGCCCGGAAATCTCTGGGAACTGCAAAACCTCATGTATCACCTTTGCGTGACCACACGCGCTGCGGTCATTGAAGAGACCGACTTGAGTTTCGGTGGACGGGGTGCCGAAAGCGGTTCGGCGCCGGCAGGCGACGGCAACGGCATGGATTACTACGCTTCAATGGCGGCGCTGGAGAAACAGCTGCTGCTGCACGCGCTCACATCCGCCGGGGGCAGCCGGGCGGAAGCCGCACGACTGCTGGGGATCAATCGCCAGTTGTTATACGCCAAACTGAAATCGCATGGACTGATGAACGAACTGAAGGACTGACAAATGCCGCCAGATAAATCGCCGCACGAAATGCGGGCATTCAATACTCCCGAACATGCGCAAAAGGCAGTCTCCACCAGCCGCGGCTGCCTGGCAAATCTAATGCCCGGGCGTGTCTGGAGCCACATTGCCCCGCGCGGCGAACACGAGATGAAGGGCGCGCTGATGCTGGATGGTGCGCCGGTTGTCGTGCTGCACTTTGGAGCGGACGGCAGTGTACTGCCGCGCGGCTTGCATGCCATGGCCGGGTGCTCTGAGGAGACTGTTTCTTTGATCGAAGCGCGCTTGCGGCAGATTCCGGCTCAGCTATCGGTCCTGGATGGAGCCGAGTTTCGCGAGCCGGAGTTTTGCTGGGCGGTTCCGCTTGCGCACGAGGGTAGAATCGTGGCGCACATCAAAGTTTCTTCTGATGGCAGTCGGATCTTGCCGGACAAAAAGGCTGCTGCGGAATAGCTCTAGCTCTGGCTCTGGCTCTAGCAGCTGACTTCGCTGTGATTGCGATCTGCTTCGCCGATCAATTCGAGGAGCCGTTTTTGCTCGTCTTCAGGCAATGCGAATGACTCGGCGGCGTTCGGGAACTCGCCTTTGCGAACGTCTTCCGCGTAATTGGTGATGGCGCTCGTGCAGATATCCGAGAGGTTGGCATAGCGGCGCACGAAGCGCGGCTGGAAGTCGGTGTATTTGCCGAGCAGGTCGTCGGTGACGAGAATCTGCCCATCGCAACCGGCACCGGCACCGATACCGACCGTGGGAATCTGCAAGCGCTCGCTGATCAGCTGTGCCACCGAAGCCGGTACCATCTCCAGCACCAGGCTGAAAACACCGGCGCGTTCCAGCGCCACGCTGTCTTCCAGGAGGCGCGCCGCGTCTTCGGCGCTGCGTCCCTGCACGCGTGTGCCGCCCAGCGCGTGAATAGATTGCGGCGTGTATCCAAGATGACCCATTACAGGCACACCCATGCCGACCAGACGTTCGATCACTTCCAGATTTAGTTTAGTGGCGCCTTCCAGTTTGACGGCATGCGCGTTGGCTTCTTTGATGAAACGTCCGGCGTTGGTAATCGCCTGCACTTCGTCCACCTGATAGCTCATGAACGGCAGGTCGGCCACTACAAATGCGGTCTGCACGCCACGCGTCACGGCGCGGGTGTGGTGCACCATCTCATCCATGGTGACCGCGTGCGTGGTCTGGTGACCGAGTGCCACCATCGCCAGGCTGTCGCCGACCAGAATCAGGTCGACGCCCGCCCGGTCTAATATCTTGGCGGTCGAGTAGTCGTACGCGGTGAGGGCGACTATTTTGCGCCCCTCTTTTTTGTACTTCTGAAAGGTAAGAGTGGAGATAGCTTTGCTCATGGCCCGAAAGTATATCAGCTTGGGGTCATGCGGCGCTGTAAAGGGGTTTCATCTGAGCATCAGAAGCCGCGTTTTCTCTTGTCGGCTTCGATTTTTTGCTGGCGGATTATGTTTTGTTGTAACTCAATGACATGCTGCGGATCATAAGGATACTTGCCGCCCATTTCGTGATAGCGCATGTATTGCTGAGCGGCGTCGTTGGGCAGGTTCATCTTCTCAAGCAGGTATCCAAGGTTGTAAACCAATCCGTCATAGCGTGGGTCGAGAGTGATTGCTTTCTGGCAGCTGGCGACCGCATTGTTCAGGTCGCCTTGTGCTTCTTGAACGGACGACAAATTGATAGTGGCAAGCGCCGAGTTGGGATTCATCTGCAACGCTTGTTCGAAGTTGGATTTCGCTTCATCGAGGTCGCCGTCTTCGTAGGCGGAGATGCCCTTCTGCACCAGCGCTTCCACTTCTTCGGGATCGAACTGCGGTCCCTTCTTGCTCGGTCGTTTTCCTTTCTGGTCTTTGCGAATTTCCTTTTGCAGATAGGCCATGTGTTCGAGGTAGGCGGCGTTGCCCTTCCGCAACTTGCACAGTTCTTCGTATGTCTCGTACGCCTTGACGTACTCGCCGCGATATTCCAGTGCATCCGCCTTCAATGCCTTTACTTTGATCAGGTCGATGCCGGGATATTGTCTGCCTTCTCCGTATGTAGGATTAATAGATTCCGCCTGACCGATTTCCATCAGGCAGCGGTCGAGATCACCGCGGAAGTAGCGCAGTTTGCCCAATTCCCAGTGGGCAGCGGCAAATCGCGGATCGCACATGAGGGCTTTGCGAAATTCGGTTTCTCCCGCATCTAGATTGCCTTTCGTGCAGTAGATGATGCCCAGGTAGTAGTGGATGACCGGATTTTTTGGCACCAGGGATGATGCCTTCTGAAGCTCTTCCATGGCGGTGGTGATGTCGCCCTGCTTGGCGCGCTCGAAGATGCACAGCCCGAGTTCTTTGTATGACTCGGCAAAATCGGGACGCAATCTGGTGGCAGTTCTGAAGTTTTCGATGGCGGCTTCCAGGTCGCCCTTGCCGTGATAGATCTTGCCCAGGTTGTAGTACGGGAACGGATATTTGGGGTCGATGGTGACGCAAGTTTTGAACTCGCGCTCGGCTTCCTGGGTTTTGTCGAGCCTCAGGTAGTAGGCGCCCAGGTTGTTGCGGCACTGAACGAAGTTGTAGTCCATGTTCAGCCGACCGAAACTCAGCCAATGCGCGCTGCATATCGCCGGTCTTGGTGAGTGCTTGTGCCAGAGCGTGGTGCACCTCTTTGATTTTTGGATAGACTCCAAGGGACTTCTTGTAGAACTCGACCGCCGACGGGATGTCGCCGATGCGCTCAGCTTCCAGACCTTGCTGGTAGTAGGCGTAGGCCTTCTTCTGGCGCCCGGCAGCCGTAGTACCGAACTCGGGGTCGAAACCGCCGCCCGGTCCACCCTGCGCCCACGCCGCCTGTCCGGTTCCCGGCGTGGCGGACTGCCCAATTATTAAAAGGGTTGCCATCGTTATGGTTGCCGTCAGGGCAGTCGCTGAAGCGCAAGCGGCACGCCAAATTCTGGACAGACGAGTCATGGGGTAGCGTCTCCCTCGGGTGAGTCTGCCATTCATAATACCCAGATTCTGCATTAAAAAGCGCCGACAACCCTATTCCCGTGGCTGTTTTTGTCCGGGTATCATGGAGGTATAGGAATTCGAATTGTTCAAACACCGAGAACGTCGCGATCCCCAACTTGTTTGCGCCGAGACCACCATGGCGGCGGAGGCGGAATCCGCTGCGGCGCCGGGCGGAGAGCCATCTCCGGTGGGGGAGTCTACGGCGCTGGAGAAACCTGCTTCTGAGTCCGGACAGGCTGCGTCAGCCGGGGCAATCTCACCCGGGGCAATCGCACCGGTGTGGATGGACACCGGCGAGTTTCGCCGCGGTCGCTGGTGGCGCGTGTTGCGCGGCACAAAGGCGGCGGTTGTCGGCTTCATGTTTCTTGCCTCATCGCTCTTCGTGTTCTACATCGATGCGATGTTTCGTCCCTTGACCGGTATGCATGTGTTTTTGCATGCGGTGGCTTATTTCCAGTTGATCTGCCTGGCGCTGTTCCTGGTTCACCTTGCCGCGCCGCGCTGGTATCGCGCCATTCCGCCGGCACCGATGTCTAACCGCAAGTTTCGTGTCATTCGCGGACTCTGGCTGGCACCACTTTGCTGGTTGCTGGTCACGTTTCTCGCCTCGGTGCCGCTGGATTCGGCGGCGCGCAAAGGCAGGTTGTTGCCGACGCCCCTGGTGCGGGCGACTGCATTTATGGAAGGACTGGTTTCGCGCCGCTATGCCGCTACCAGAGTTGCCACCATGCGTGATATCGCTCTCAAGAAAGGCGACTTCGCTACGGCCAGGCGGCTGCATGGCATTGCGCTTTTCTGGGCGCGGCGCATGAAGGTTAGCGAGCAGGAAGCCGGCGATCCCGTTTTGTACGAAGCGCTGAAACGCGACCGGCGCGCCATGGCGGCGTTTGCGCTGGCGAAGTACCGTGCGCCCGATCTGCCCTATGTGCAATTCGAATCAATGATGGCGGCGGCAACGCTGGACCGGCATGGACACAAGGATGCCGCTGATGTGATTTACCAGCGGGCCCTGACGCAGTTGCCCGGCGACAATCCACTCAGTGTGTTGCCATATCCGATGCCGATTTCCGAAGATCGGCTGAATAAGTTGATGGACGATGAGACCCTTTTGCAATTCGGAGACAACCGGAAATCGGTGCGCAGTTTCTTCGTCATTCCCGGCAGCAAGACTGCATTTGGGACAACACTCTTAAATCTCAAAAATCGCAGCTACGATTTGCGACCTTCAGATCAGCGCGACAGCTACCCGGTCGTGATGAGCGCGTACGGCATGTCGACTCAGTTTTTCAACGTCGACAGCAATGATCTGCGTTCGAACTTTGCCTGGGCGGAGCCGATCTGGAACTCCGAGAAGTCTGTCTGGAATCCTTCCATCGTGGAACTTGGGGTGTTCGTCAGTCCTGAGCCGCAGCCGGTGTCGCCAGGCGACTGGCTGTCGCCGAATGTCGCTCCGCATGCTCCGCCTCGCGATGCGATGTTGGGATTGCCGCTCAGCGCCCTGCGCGTCGAACAGTACGTGCTCCTGACTAAAGACCAAGCTAACCAGGTCGATGACCTGGGTCGTCGCGATGACTAACGCCCTCTTGCGTCAGATTTGACGCAAGTCAGGCAAAATCTGCTTGCGAGATGGCTTTTCAGAGGGGATCCACAAGCAAAAAACCGGTTTCCTGCATCAAAACTGACGCATCGCTCTTGGGGCAGGCGATCAGTTCTTCAGTTCTTCAGTTCTTCAGTTTGATCGAATCCATCGACTTGCCGGCTGCGTCGCCCCAGCGATTGACTCCGATGGGAGCCTGGTATGCGACTTCCTGGATGGCGCTGCCTGACCTGTTAGCCGGGATGTACAGCGTTTCGTTGTGGATTTTCTCTTTGTCATATTCGCCTGCGAGGCTCAAGACTTTCTTGCCTTCGATTTCGCGGACGTACACGAGCGAAGTAGTGAATTTGCTGGGATCCGCTTTCTCGCGCAAAAGCCCTTGCAGCGACTGGATCTCTTGCGGACTGAGCACGTAGCCATCTGGTTTGGCGAGAATGTCGTTGAGTGTTTTGGTGTCGTTGGCGTTCAGATCTTGTGCGCGGCTGCTGACGCTGACGGAAACGTCCTTGCGTCCGGGCGGCGTCCACATATATGTGTAGCCCAGGGCTGTATCCACCTTGGTGGTCAGTTTGAAATCAGCCGGAGCGTCCAGAGATGTGATGGCGCCGAGGTTTTTGGCACCGGCATCGGTGACCTCGGTGGGTGGCGTCGCCGGAGGGGCGTCGCCGGATTCCTTCTGGACCTTCTGGTTAATCGCTGCGTCGCCGGTTTCGTCGCCGCCGCCGATTTTTCTGGGTTTAGGGATGTCTTGTTCCCCGGCTCCTGCCATGGTCGTCTGGCTCCATAAATGACGTAAGGAATTAGTTGTCAATATTAATTGTGTTCGCCTGCACAATCAATCCTGCCGATATTAACTATGTGCCCGAGGGTGACGGTTATCACTCATCAGACTACCCTGGGGACGCTCGTAGGCTCCGGGATGCCCGGTGGGTCTGCTCGGCGCCCTCGACGACACGCGAAAAACATCAATTATTCGCGTGAGTTGCGTCCGTTCTGGTCCGGGGTGTCCAAATCCAGTGTTAACCCTATTTGCCTCTTGGCAGCCCGGCAATATACTCGACGCCATTCAACGACGGAGCCTTCGCTCCTCTCTCCTCCACCCTTAGTAGACAAACAAAACATGACAAGAAAAAGTCGAGCAAGCCACGACCAGCGGCCTGGTGTCGCCCTGGTGTCCGAGACCGGTTTTCCCAGCGAATCTCTCCATAGCGTCGACGAAGACAGCGAACCCGAGCCAAGTACGGGCGGCGCAGCCATAAAATTGGTCGCGCCACCAGTTAGTCATGAAAGCGGCGGAAAGCCTCAGGAAGAAACCTGCGGTGACGCCCGCGAGCCGGTGCAGCGTTTCGGGAGTTATGAGCTCGTGTGGGAGTTGTGTCGCGATGCGCTCAGCACCACATGGGCGGCGAAACGCGACGGCATGGACGGCATCTTCGCATTGCGCGTATTCAATGCCAGATTGACCGACAGCGCCCAGGTGCGCAATATCAAGAAGGCGGCGCAACGTGCATCGGAACTGACTCACGTCAACCATGTCACCGTGTACGAGTGTGGTGTCGGCGACGACGGCGCACCATATGTGGTGAAGGATTGGGTCGAGGGCGAGACCCTCGCCGAGACTTTTCTGGTCACGAAACGCCTGGACATCGCCACGTTTCTCAATGTGTTCATGCAGGTTTGCGAAGCTCTCGGGGAAGCACATTCGCACCAGCTGGTGCACGGCAACCTCTCGCCGAACAAAGTGATTGTTGTTCATCAAGAAGATACCGATGCCGAATTGGTCAAGCTGATCGATTTTGGCATGCCACCGGACCCGGTGCAAAACGCATTTTATCTCAGTCCTGAACAGTGTCTCGACCGCAACCGCGTCAGCGAACGCTCGGATATTTATTCGCTGGGTTGCCTGATGTATGAATCGCTGGTCGGCAGACCGCCATTTGTCGGCGATCAGTCGGGTCATGCGTCCGCTGGCTATCTGCACGAACTGGCTAGTCAGCACGGCAAGGACACGCCGGAGTATAACGCGCTGAAGTTGCTTGATTGCATAATCATCAAGTGTTTGCAGAAGAAACCGGCGAAGCGCTTTCGAAACGTGCGCGAGTTGATGGATGCGTTGCGCATGGTTTCCGATTGCATCTGCAACGGTGTGACGCGCAAGCTGCCGCCCAAGGCGGAGAAGCTCTTGCTTTTCAGGTTTCTCGATTTCTTCGACAAGAAGATCGTTGTCTGCATGTGCGCGTATCTTCTGCTCGGACTGGTCTGTCAGAAGTACATGGGCGAACTGCAGTTGCAGAAATCGATCGATGCGGCCCAGCTGGCAGGCAGCAGTCATCGCCCCGAGGAATCCGCCGCGTGGAAACAGGCTCTCGCGCTGTCCGAATCTCTCCACAAGCCGCCCAGTTTGCAAGCTGAGTTGCACTGGCAAGTGGCTGATTCTCTCGCTGCTCAGGTGTACGAATCCAGCAATGATAAAGCTCGCAATGCCATGAGAGAAGAGGCTCTCAAACACTATGAAGCGGCGAGCAAGTATTATGAACACGGCACCAGCTACCGCTCATATGAAATGATGCTGGTGGCGCAAATGGCTCAACTGTGGTTGCAGCAGAGCGACCCCGAAAAGTTGCTTGACCCTCAGGATGCTGCGCGTGAAAAGGTGCGCACTCTATTCGAAAAGAAAATGTATGCGCAATGCGCGAAAGTGGCCGCTGGTTTCTTGAAGGACTTCAATGATCAGGAGATCAGCTGTTATGCCGGTCGGGCAAATACTGAGTTGGGACAGGCGCTGCCTCCTGAGAAAGCGCTTCATTACTTCGAGTTGGCTGATTATCATTACGGCAATGCAGGCGCGCTGAACCCCGAAGTTGATGATCTCGCTCCCACTTTGGTGAAGCTGGGATATCTGCCTGAGGAAAACGATACGATGGTGGCGCTCGCTTGTCGAGCTCTGGAGGACGGCAACTTAGAAGCAGCGCACGTGTATTTCGATCGCGACACCACTGGTAACTTTTACCAATTTACCTCCGCGATATCGGATCTGGACAACCATTACAAAGAGGAATGCTTGCGCCGTGTGACGCGCATCGAAGGGCAGAAGGCAATTGCCCCTCTGCGGAGAGAACTGCAAATTCGCCAGGAAGCATGGGGTAAAGATGACGTATTGTTGGCGTCAACTTTAGCCGATCTGGCCTGCTGCTATCAGGACAATGGACGAGACGAAGAAGCGCTTGTCGCGTACAAGCGGCTGTTCGATCTGGTCGCCGAGGACGAATGGTCTTATCGCGATGAGCTGTTGCGCTATGTCGACCTGCTGGAGAAACACGGCAAGCGTGCGGACGCGCGTAAACTACTGGAGAAGCGCGTGCGGCAGAGCGATGGCTCTTATGAGGTTAGCGTGCAATTTGTGCGATTGATGCAGTTATACGCAGCCGACAATGCGAAAGGCAAGTTGCGCCACGCGATCGAGACGGTGCAAAACATTCCTGAACCGGTCAAGCTGATCAAATATGTTCCAAGCAATAACTACTCGTACTCGCGCAGTTCCGTGCCGTTCCCGAGAACGACAGGTGAGGGAGATGTGTTTGCATCGGGGCAGTAGCAGTAAGCCCGCAGGCGTAATCTACTTCTTCAGCTTTAGAGATGCCAGTGCTGATTTTGCAGTCGCGACGAAGTTTGCATATTTGTCGCGCGGTGCGATGTATGAGATCTCTTGCACAATGCGACCGGCGCCGTCGGCGTTGATGAACAGTGCGTGCTTGTCGACATATTGATCTTTGTATGCGCCGGTGACTTCCAGCGCTGCGACGCCGTCCACGTCGATGACTTTGGCCGAGTTGATAGTGAACGCAGAGGAGCTTGCCAGTTCGCGGACCGTGCCACTGAGAGCGTGAACTTCATGGGATGAGAGCGTGCGCGGTCCGCCGGAGAGTGTTGATTTTAACTTGGCTGCATCGGCATCGGAAAGCGGGCGACCGCGATAGCTGATGTTGAGTGAGACGTTTGTCTGTGCCTGCGGCTGCCATGCATAGATGTAGCCGTAGGCGCGCTCCGAGCGGCGCCCAAGGTTCCAGCCTTCCGGGACGGTGAAGCTTTCGATTGCACCGAGGTTAGAAACGGCGCTTCCGGATACCGGCTCGACTCTCTCAGGCAAGGTGGTGGACTTGTGCAATTCGGGCAGAGTCAGAGTCGCACTGCGTTGTTCCGCACGTGCGCGCCAGGGATTGTCGATGGTGACGGAAGCTGGCTTGCCGTCAGCGCTCGGTTCGTATGAGGTGATTGCCAGCACGTGCCAGTTGCCTGCACCGCCGGCGGTTTGATTGCCCGACTCGGACAAGAAGGGTTCGTTGCCGGTGTGCACTCTAATAAATACCGGCAGGCGATTGGATTTTGAGATGTCGGAGATTTTGTACATCAGGTCGCGTTCGCTGCTGATGGTATCAAGCAATTTGCCGAATCCGAAGATGTGGTCTTCGTGTCCGATCATGACACCGACGCCAGTGCGACCGGGCAACCACTTCATCATTTCGGCGGTGCTGTTGACGGCTTTGTAGGTCTCGCCGCCGCGGGCCATGACCAGAAGGTAGCAACCGATTGTCTTGTCGTCGTCGAGCCCGGGCGATTCGCCCGTCAATTCCCACTTGCCGTTGACCTTGTCGTAAAGCCGCTCGCCGTTGTCTTGTTCGAGCAAGCGATCGAGCGGTTCGATGGAATATTTTTTGTCGGCGCCTTCCTGGGTCTGCGGCGTGTTGCGCAAGCCGACGCTCTCATGCGCGAGGTTGGCAATCGCAACTTGGAAGAGTTGCGTGGCGAATGAACGCAAGCCATCTTCAACTGTGTTGGGCTGCGACTGTGGCTCCAGTGACTCGGGCGACATCGTGTGGCTGGTGCCGTCGGTGGCGGTGAACTTTCCGGTCAATGCGATGTCGACCACCAACCGGCAGATCTTCGCGGGATCGGCGAGGTAGACATGGTGCTCGATGGCAGCCAGGCTACCGCGGCTGAAAGTGCCCTGACAAACAGTCTTCGGCTCGGCCGACTGAGCGAGCAACTCTTGCGCCAGTTGCAGCCGTTTGTTGACGGGCGCGCGCAGCCCCCGATCGCCAAAGCCGGGAACCGGAGCTTCCAGCAGGCGCGAAATCTGTTTGTAGGTCTCGATGACGGCGGCGTTGGCCAGGTTTCGTTTCGTCGCCCGGTCTTCGAAGCGCGCCATGTCCACGTTGAACTTGGTTTTCTCGGCTTGCTCGACGATGTGCCTGTCGGCGAGGTCGCGCAACTTCTGGTGAGCGGCTTGCACCGCTTCGTCCTGAATCAGTTGGTAAGGTTCGCTCGCGGACTTCTCCGAATACTGAAACTCGCCTTCGGCGTTCTTCGAAACAAAATAGTTGTCGGCGGCGCCCGGACCGGTGTGTTCTTCGGTGTAGCTGCCGTCTGTGCCCGGAGTCTGGGTGCCTTTGCGCTGGTCGTCTTCGTTTTCGAAAACTTTGACGCCGCTGGGGAACTTGGTGATTGTTTTGGCGCCGTCGGCAATCACGAAGCCACCATCCCTGGTGTGTCCCGGCAGCACCAGCGGCAGGCTGGGCGGCAGCTCTTTGCCCGGAGGCAATCCGTTGATCAGCTGGATTTCTCGCGCGTATGCCTCGCGGTCGGGCTTTTTCGATTTGGGACCGAGGTGTTGTTCGGCGATGGATAAAAATGTGTCCCCGGCTTTGGTTGCGTAGGTGCCGGGAGGGATGGACGACTTGGCGAGGGGCTTTTCGCCCGTGTACGCAGACTCGGACTGCTCCTGGTAAACCTGGGTTTGCACCTTTTCATCGATGACTTCTTGAAGTCCTGCCCAGTCTTCAAGCGTTTCTGCCGAGGCGCTGGCTTTGTCCTTGTCTTTGTCCTTGTCTTTGTCCTTGTCTTTGTCCTTGCCGCCGCCGAGCCCGGGCAGTTTGCCGCCCAACAGACCGCCTTTCTGCGGTTTGTCACCGGATGCCGATTTTTCTTCGGCTTGCGCAACTGTTCCAGCGGTCGCGCTATCTGCCGACGGGGCGGCGCCCGTGCCGGAGTCTGTGTCGAGGTCGGCTGTCGAAGCACCGGCGGCTCCGCTTCCGGTCCCCGCCGCCGCGCCGCCACCCGCCTTGTCGCCCTGGAACGCCGACTTCAGGAAACCCTGCGTCTTCTTCATGAAGCCGCCAACTAAAGAGTCGCTCTTCTTGCTCGGCTTCTCGTCGTCGCGACCCATTGCAGACACATCTCCAACTAATTAAAAGCAGGATTTCTAGTATACCGTGATGCGTTGTCATCAGACAGCAGGTTAAGCAAGCCTTCGCTCCTTCTACTTGGCATTGTCGGATGTGGCGGAGCAACTCTCGTGGATTTTCAACTGCGACATATGTGCATTGTGATGCCGGAGCCGAGAACGGGGTTACTGTCCTGTGCTGGTATCGCTGGCGGTGCCTGGATTCGATGCCGGATTTTTGTAGGACAGGTCGAGTCTCAATGATCTGAAAGCGTCTTCCGCATCCTGGTGATATTTTGGATATGACTCGCGAGAGCCCCAGTAGCAGATGCGCTGGAAAGCCTTTCCGTTTCCGTCGACATCAACGATCACTGAGTCCTCTTGCCCTAACCGGGCTTCCTTAAACTTGCGCTCGACTTTGAGAATGTTGACGCCGTCCACTTCTGAAGTTTGAGCTTGAAGTAATTCGAATTCGTCGGACGCATGACCGTCGTAAACTAGCCGTCCTACTGAATTCAAAGACAACTCCGACGGAGAGAGAACATGCGCGGGTTGGTCCAGAACAGTTCGAATCTCTTTGGCGTACCACGTATTGAAGTTGGTGTTCCATGCGACGGTGAACATTGCGACTGGCTGGGCGCGAGTTTCCCACAGGTAGGAATATGAGCGCGCACCCTCCTGCTTACCATCGAATTTCCATCTTTTCGGCAAGTGAAACTTGGCGATTCCTCCCATTCCTGAGATATCGTTGTCCGTACTTAAGTCGTCGGCAACCTTTGCCACCAACCCCAGTACCACGGTGAAGCCGACTACAGCCAGGCCGATGACGGCGACGGAGGCTAGCACAATTTTGTTCTTGGTGATTAGCATCAGGTGATCCGTAATGTCGAGAATGACATCATTGCAATCGGTAAGTAGCGCTCATAACTGTCTGCTGGCGAGATGTATGTAATTTCTTGCAACACACGTCCGTCGCCACTTGAGTCGATGAAGACGGTGATTGTTCCGACCGCCTGATCTTCGTATGTGCCACTGACGACCAACACTGATACGTCATCGACAGTACTGACTCTGGCTAGTTCATGAGAAACGTCTTCGCGGGAGAAGTCTCTCGAACAGAGGTGAGCGATTGGTATTCCGCTGCCGACAGCACATGCGGAGTCGCTAGGACTGCCTGAAACGCCGCACCATCCTCGGCATCGATTTTGTGTCCACGGTAGCTAACGTTGAGAACGTCTGAGTTGTCCAACGGATGCCATGCATAGATATCCGTTGCCAACCCCAGCGTCCCTTGCCAATCTGCGGCACTTCAAAATGCCTAATTGCACCTTGCAGATTCTCGACTCCGTTTAATGTCGTCTGCTCAGTGTTCATCATTCGGAGCCTTCTTTTGACTTCCACAATTTGTCCCATTCTTTGAGGCATTTTTGGCTGCGTTGTTTGCATTGACCTGCCAACTGCGCCGTGCGTTCTAAATCTCCGAGATTGCCTTGACGGGCTTGTTCAGTATCCGGGAGGCTTTGTGCCAGACTTTCCATCTCTGACGACGGCTTCCGCATCTGATCCAAACCACAACAACGTTTGATGCAATCGTAGATCTGCCCACCGCTTTCTGGCTTCTGTCCATTGTTCGAGCGACGTCCCAGCCATAATCTGAATCGTTGAGTTTGTGGGCCGTGTGCTTCAGCCTCAGAAGTTCTAGCTCCATGCAAGTGTCGATGTGACCGAGGCTCTTGTTCGCTTCCACATCTCGCTGGAGATCTATGCAGGATTTGTTGGTGGTTTCATAGCGAGATATAGCTGATGAATTGAATCGGATGCCTCCTCGATCAACGTCTGAATCCCAGTTGTTATCGACTTTGACTAAGCCGGTTTTTGGAAATCCGGTGATACGGACACCGTGCCATCCACCGGACCCGCCGGCAGATTCTTCATTTGAATCGGATAGAATGGTTGGTTGGCTGCGTGAACCCGCAGCATGATCGGGAATGCATGTCTTTCGCTCAACTGAAGCAGCTTGTTTCTGAGGTCTTGTTCCAGGAATGGCATCGACGTTTCTGGGCATATGTTCTCGTCGAAGCAAGCTCGACACCGCATTCGGTGCGTCCCGGCAATGCTTGCACAAAATCGGGGCTCCGGTTTATGCTTGTGTACAGCTCCGGGTGCTTCCCTGATCAAAGATAAGAACCGACAATCTGGTCACTGGTTAAATCTGGAGGGACTTGGTCAGAGAGCTCCCATCGAAGTTTTTGCTCAGTCCTTTCATCACAGGGACAGACATGTCTACGTGACCGAGCAATGGGACGTCAAACTCAGCCCCTCCGGTACGCTTGATGTACAATCGTTCGCCATGGTCATCCTTTGTAGAGTCGCTTGAGCTGCTCGACGGTGTATCGCCTGTCGGTCAGAGATGTCTTCCATGATCATCTTGGCTATATCGCATCAAGTCCTGCGCTCTTCAGCGTTAGATTGACTGCGGTCACATTGAAGAGTTGAGTTGCGAACGACCGGGTACCATCCGCCAGTGGGTCGCCATCACCTTGAGGAACAATGCTGGCGGAATCCAATTGACTGTGGTGCCATCGGCTCCTTGGTACTTACCTGTGATTCCGACTGATGCCACTAACTCCGCTGCTTTCGATGGTTGCGTCTCATATATCATCGCTTCAATGCATGTAACTTGACAGGTGTTGTAATTCCTTGGGTGATAGTTCTGGTTCCGCTGCCTGCGCCATTACTTCCTCAGCCAAGCGAAGCCGCAGGAACGGTGATGGGGCATGTCCATCGCCAGCTACGTGGTCTGCGCTGAGACTCCATGAGTCGACCAATTTGTTTGTAAGTTGCAACCACTTCCTCGTTTGACAGCCTTTACGTTGGCACCGCTGTCCTCGAAACGAAGCATATCGACTTCGAACTTGGCACGATCCAGAGGATCTGATCTTCAGGTCGGCAAGCTTGTGCAGTTTATCGTGTTCTTGTTGGACGCTCACTCTTGTTTGCATGCAACAGAAGTACTTCCCGTCCTTTGATTCCTCAAAGTACGATATTCCGCGTCCGCATTTCGTTTGAGCGCGAATCGGTCCGCGGCGCCTGCCGGTATGATGCTCAAGTGTCCGTCGGAACGGCGCTCGACGAAGCTGCGCGAACTCAGCAAAGTGTTCATTCGCGTGCGAACCGTCAGGCATCGTGGTGGAGTACTGTCGATGCTGCCCCAACACAAGCCCCTTTACCGTCGTGTCCAGGGAGCACCAGGTCTTTGGAAGTCTTAAAGACCTGTCCTTCTGTGATGCCATTCACGTGAGTTCCTGCGAGCGTAGGCGCTTAGCTGCTGCTGCTGTATTCATTACCCAGATGTTTGGCTGCCACCATTTCAAGCGTCTCGCTGGGACTTTTGACATACGTACCGCAGGGAATACTGATTTTGAAAAGAGCAGATTCGCGGAACGCCGCGTCAGCTTCGTACTGCGGGAGGCTGCCATCGGGAGGAATGGTTTTCGCGGGAGCGCTGTCGCCCTTCTTGTGTCCATCCTGAGCATAGTCCAGTGCACTTTGGACAACGCCTGCTATCCGGTCGCCTGATTGAGTTATGAAATCTGATAGTGAGTTTCCCAGTGCTCCGATTGCATGAAAGTCAGCTGAGATCTGTTCGCGAATTATTTGTTGTACTGGCTGGTCGTTGTCGCCGGGTTTGTACGGCAGCGTCTCGACTTTGGCGTCGTCGATGCCCGGACGGAATGGTCGTGCACCGGTGGCATCGATTGCGGCTTGAGCGAATTGCCCGCCGACTCTACGGGCTTCGGATTCGCCTGGTGACATCTGCTGGCGGATGATCATTTCCTCCCGCCGAGCGTCCTCCTCTCCCGGACGAGGCGGATGTGGTCGCACTGTTGATCTGTCCTCGGCGGTGCTCGGACGCCCCGCGGAGTCAATCGGCAATGTGCCGGCGTTCGGATTGTATGCATTTGCGCCGGTGGCATCGATTGCGGCTTGAGCGAATTGCCCACCGAGTCGAAGAGATTCGGTTTGACCTGGTGACATCTGCTGGCGGATTATCATTTCTTCCCGCTGGCGAGCGTCCTCCTCTCCCGGACGAGGCGGCCGTGGTGGCACTGCTGATTTGTCCTCGGCGGTGTCGCCGCCGGCGTCATTCTGCAACGTGCCGGTGCTCGGATTGTATGCATCCGCACCAGCTGCGTTTATCACAGCCTCAGTGATTTGCACTCCCAGGCTGCGAGCGGCTTCCGGTTCATCGGGTGACATGCGCTCGCGAATGATCATTGGCACCGGCTGGGAGTCCTTCTCTCCCGGACGAAACGGCAGTGGTTGCACATCGGCACCGGTAGAGGGGTCGTATGGCAGTTTCTCCACAGCGACAGGTTTGCCGGTGATCAGAGATTGCACATCGCCGATGAATTCTTTTGCTTTGCGCATCATGTAATCAATTGAGAACGCGCTCTGCATCTGCTCGCGCTCTTCCGGCGACGAGGCGTGGTCGAAGATTTTCTTCAAGCCATCCAGAAATGACTGGCGCGGCGCGGGCTCGGCGGTCGCTGCCTTCTCCGCTTGTGCACCGAGACGTTCGGCGCCGCGATGGGTGTGCACCACTCCCTGTGCCGCATCTTCGATGGCGAATTCCGAAACCGCCCTTCCCTGGCTTTCTGTATTGTTTCCTCCGCCGGTCACTCGTTTGATCAAGTCGAGGAGAGGTTGGTCATCACTGGTGGTGGCAGTGCTATCACTGCTGCTCGAGAATGAGTGAAACTTCGCCTCATAGCTCGGTGCCTGCGGCTCGGCGGTAATGTTTTCGTTAGCAGTCTTGGCGCTGGTTATGGATGGTTGCTTGTCGCCCTCTTTGGCTTGATCGTTGGGCAGATTTTTGTGCTGGTTCTCGTGACTCATTAACTATGCCTCGAAAGGAGGTGGGCAGCGGGATGCCTTCGGTCAATGGTTGTGGACGCGAGTGACTGGGTGAGTGGGGGTGGGTGGAGTGAGGCGTCGATTCCTCAGGGCAACAAGATAACCGCAACGTGTGGCCCTGTCGTGGATTAAGTGTGGAAAAAGTGTGGAGAGCCCATCCTCTATATATGCCCCGACCCGCCGCCCTCGACCCTCCGTTTTTCGCCCCTCGACTGGAACGCCCCGTCGCCTTAAATCCTGACGGGCACGGAAGTTTGGGCGTTTCTTTCCAGCTGTGGATTTGCACATTAGAAACGCCCGCCCCCTCTGGTACAGTCGGGACAGTTACGGGAGGATCCAGGCGTGGTGACCGATCAGCCCCCAACCCAATTGGAGCGCATTGAGGCGCCGGTCAGACCCGTGCCGGCAGCGGCGATTACGCCTGAGAATCCACCCCTGCCTGATCGGCGAGGCGATCGGGCGGTGCAGACGCTGGATGTGGCGCCCAATGTTTCGGTGATGGAGGGCGACCGCAAGGTCATCACTCCGGAAATGATGGCGCCTGCCTATACCGATAAGTTACTCACGCAAGTGTACGAGGCGTTTCGTGACGGCAAGTTCGACCAGGGACTCGACATGGTCGATACGTATGACCAGATCATGCAAAAGCGCAATGCACCATTTCAAAATCTCGATGCGGCTACTGCGCAGAAAATCGAGGCGGCGATCAGTGCTTTTGCCAGCGGCAAGACGAACACGATTGCGCTCGACAAGCCATTTCTGGAGAATGCCGCCAAGGAATACGAGCAGTTGCTAGGCAAGTTGGATGCAGCCGGTGAAGGCAAAAATCCGGCGATGCTCGATTATCTAATTCGTTATCAAATGGTGCGCGAATTGCTCGGCGATCGCCATGCCTCCGATCAGTTGGGTGAGCGCAAGTTGGCCGTCGCCGATGCACTCATGGCGCAGCGCAAATTGGAACAACGTGCCACCGTCGGTGGTATGGAAGCCTATCACGACAAGCACGTTAACGAAGTGGCGACCGCCTCTGGAATCACCAGTCCCAAAACGATCGAGGCGCTCAAGGAGCAGTTGAAGTTTTATCAAACTAACGGCATCACGATCGACTGGATGCACCGGGAGCGAGATTCAACGAGTAGCTACTCGCAGATGAAAGCCGACGACATTCAGCGAACGATCAAGTTTTTGGAAAGTGGCAAGCCGCCCGTTCTGTTCCTGCCCGAAAGGAAGATGGCTTCCTGACCTCAGGTGGCATGGCATCCTGACTCCGAATGGCGTTGGAAGCGGCTACTTTACGAAGCCTTTCGCTTGCGCCTGGCGGAAGTGCTGCGACGTTTTTCCACTTCTTCGACGTCTTCGACTGTCTCGTCAGCGCTCTCTGCGACATTCAGGTAGTCTCGTTTGATTTCTTCGAGTTCGTCTTCGGATAGCTCTTCGAGTGCGATTGCCTGATTTTTTGCACCGTGGAGCGATCTAATAATTTCGTCCAACTTCAATTGCACGGCGATGCTCTCGCGGTTTTGCGTGTTCTGAATCAAGAACACCATCAAGAACGTGATAATAGTGGTGCCTGTGTTGATCACCAGCTGCCAGGTGTCATTGAAATGAAACAGCGGGCCGGTCACAGCCCACACCACTATGATCGAGAGGGCGAGGAGAAAAGTCTTGGGCTTGCCGGCGGCGCACGAGACGTTTCTTGCCAGATCAGCAAAGAGGCCTGTGTGATGTTCTGCGTGGTGTGCCCGGCAATCACCGCAACTAGAGAAATGTTGCGGGCTCGGTTTTTTGCTGATGCCTTCGGCCGCAGGTTTTCGTTTCTTGCCGGCTGCGCTGCGCTCAGTCATAAGACTACTCCTACTACTCAAGTGATGAGATTGATGGGGCGGCGCATTTGTTCCCTTCCGGCGTCCCTCGCCAAGCTCAGCATTGGCTCGGTCCGCGTCAGGGGCTGCGCCGTTGCGGCTCGGTAATCGGAGAAAGGCGTGCGATCTGTTCGAGCAAGCGAGTGGCGTCGCTGGGAAAGGAGACCAATTCATGGTTGAGGGCGTTCCAGATGATCACTAGCGTGTCGAACTGCGGAACGTACTTCCCACGCTCGATTTCGCTGATGGTGCTGACTGCACGTCCGGTGCTTACGGCAAGTTCGGTTCGACTGAGGGCGGCAGCCTTGCGAAGCTCCTTCATTAGAACGGCGACGTTGTCGGGTTTCAGGATGAAACCTGCAGATTTCGCTGCTGCTGATTCCTCGCGCAACTGCTGACAAATTCGGCACCGGTCGAGTTTGAAACGCCTAACGGCAAGTAGTGCTTTTATTGGCTTGGCGCTGCGCGGGGCGCGTTCTACTCTGCGCCGCCAACTCGTTGCGTTGAGGCTGCCATCCCAAAAAATGCAGCCGTCTATGACCGCCATCTTGGGGTGCCAATATGGGCGTAAGTTCACGTGCATGCCCAGCGCCTCAAGATGCTTGACCGCCTTTTCGAATCTTTTGATTTCGGAATTGGTCGGCAGGTCCGGATTCGTGCGCTGGTGCCAGCCCTCGATCTCTTCGATGAAAATACAGCAGCGAACTCCGCGTCTGGTAAGTTCATGCAGAGGGTGACTCAGTCGGTTTACGGCGTTGCCTGTCAACGTACCGCTCGAGATAACGACGCTGGCGACCGCATTTGCCAGATCTTTCTCGAATGCTGGTAGGAAAGTATTTTCGTCGAATACGTCTTCGTCTGTTTCGTCATCGTGGAATTCGATTCTCGGCATAGTCGTATCTCGTGGTGCGGGAATGGGTCGAGTGTAGTGTGCCGGTGTGGATTTTCTGTAGAGGCTTTGTAAAAAGAGAGGTACGGTCGAAATGCTGATGCATTTCGACCGCATTCAGTATTGTTCTTTTTCCTGGCTGCTGATGGCTGGCTTGGTAGTTACGGTACACCGTAATTTTAGGGCTCAACTTTTCGATATACCGTAATTGCAGGCAACGATAATTACGGTACACCGTAATTTTGTGGTTCAACTTTTCGGTATATCGTAATTGCAGCCGGCGATGAAGTTGGTGCACGCTTCCAGCACGAAATCGGCTGCGTCGCGGTGGGGTGTGTGCCCGACGCCGGGCACCATCAACTTATGTTTGCGGGCTCCGCTCACGCCGGCAATGATTGCGTTGACTTGCGCCTCGGTGCCATATTCATCCACTTCACCTTGAATCACCAATACATCGCACGAAATGGCCGGCAGGAAGTGTTCCATATTGAAGTCGCGAAACTCCGGCTTCAACCACGTGTCTGCCCAAGCATCGAAGACGGCTTCGGACTTCTCGCCATGGTATTTGCGGATACGCGGCAGCAACTGCGCCTTTTCCGCGACCGCCGCCCGAATGCCGTCGAGGGTGACATCCTCAACGAATACGTGCGCGCCTTCCGTAATCACGCCAACGACTGCGGGCGCAACGCCTGCGCCCAATTTTGCGGCGGCAATCAACGCGATCGATCCGCCGTCGCTATGTCCGAACAAGATGAATTTGCGCTGCTCGCCCTCGCGGCGCAACACCTCGACGAGGACATCGCCCTCCCGCTCGAGATAATCCAACCCGCGTTTGTCGGTGAACGGGCTCGACTCGCCGTAACCCTGGCGGTCGTAAATCAACCCGCTGCATCCGGTCAGCGCGCACAAGCGATCGGGGAAGTCGCGCCACAACTTGATGCATCCCAACGAGTCATGCAAAAACACAATCGTTGCTGGCGCGCCGGCGCCCCCAGCCGGGATGCGGCGCACGTTCAAAGTCGCAGCTCCGATGGCGATGGCGAGCTGCTCGTTGCATTCGTCATCTCGCGCGTCGCTCAATTGTGTGGCGCCGGACCTTTGGGCAGAAACCACGCCTCAACCTGGTCATCCATTTCCTGGAGTCGCTTATTTACTTCTGAGAACGGAGCGCGCCTGTCGACCGCGTCGATGAATGGCTTCCAGATGCGCTCGGGCATCGCCTCGGCGCCGTGAACTTTGAAAACCAGCGTCAGCGACTCCGTCATCGACAACTTAGCCTTGGGATTGTTGAGTGCTTCATTCAAAGGAATCTTCGGAGCTTCAGGGTCGTAGATGGCCTGCAGCAAATGCGCGTGCATGCTCAAATCGAAGATATAGCGCTCCGTTGCACCGTAGCGAGCTTCCAGGACCGGGTCCGCCTCCTGTAGCTGTTTCATCCAGTAATCTTTGGCTGCCTTTGAATCTCCTTGCGGACCACCGCGCTTCGGCTGTGGTACCAGTGGCAGTTGAAACTGTTTTGCTATGTCCGCAGCCCAACCATACATTTGGTCTGCGTCTTTCTGAGCGAACTTGGGGTTTGACGTCATGGCGGTAACGATAGACGTGAAGCGCCCGAAATTGTAGATTTGGAATTTTTGCCCTCTGCTCGTGACGATTTTGCCTGGACCACCCGACGCGTTCGGCGGCGCGATCGGCGAAGATTTGCCCGACAACGCGCCAAAGGATCCCCAGATTTTTCCGCCACCGGCCGTGCCACCACCGCCACCCCCGGTCGTGTCGCCGGCGGCGCAATTCTGGCGGGGCTGCCACTGTGTCACGAACGGACTGCCAGCGATAATTAAACCCGCCATCATGAGGGTTGTGAGCAGAGCGCGCATCGTCTGTATTTTTGTGCGACCCATCGTGTGTCCACCTGTATCGACCACTGAAAATTCGGATTGCCAAGCGCCCATCCGAATTTGTAGATTGTAGCAGTCGAGCATCTGAGAGGAAACGCAGAGCGCAAGCGGGAAGAAACCGCAAAAGCAGGAAAGCACCGGGGGGATCTCCCGGTGCTTGCCCATCCGCCTAAAAGTTTGCGGGGCCTTCCTTTGCTATTTTTCAAAGTGCACATGCATGCTAGGAAGCGTGAAAATTAGTTGTAACGCTCTAGTCCGCAGAACACTTTGTCTTTCCTCTGCCCTTCCTTTTCGCAAGTGGCCCCGCTGAAATTTTGTTTCTCACATGGAGTGTGCGATGCGCACTGTCAACCTATATGTGGATAACAAATTGTCTTGGGTTTGTTGTTGTCGTGCTACTTTGCCGGGGAGGCATTTCGCAAATTAAGCTGTTTCGTACATGGACATTTGAAGGTTTAACTCGGTCATACATAGTCCTGATTCGTTAAGTCACCACCTCCCTCAACTTGATGTGTTGTCTGTTTAATCAGTAGCCCGCGGACTTTCAGGGTTAATTGGGCTGTCTTACGTGCTGTGCGGTTTCGCGCGGTGCACGGTTTTTTGATCGCTGTAACTGCTCGAATTGCGCAGTTGCATCGTCGCTTGGAACGGGTCTCCTAAATTCTCACCTCCTTTTTTGACCGATTTCGCGGATCCAATCAATCAGATCAGATCAATTACCGCGTTGCTTTGGTTGCGTCTCGCTGCCCGGAGGCGGCGTAATGGTGGCACTGTGATCGTCGATCGTGAACCCGAATTTAGCTGCCCGCTGCCGGCGCACATCTTCGCCCGAGAATGCCAGTCCCAGTTGCGTGCCAACGTAGCGCGAGAAGAAGGGTTCCCAGTTGCCGACCGTCTCGCGAATCTGCGGCTGCGCTTCCACTGCTTTGCCGAGATATTGCTGAACGAAGTACGACGGTTTCTTGAATGCTGTCGCGAAGTCCACCTTGCCGGGAGTGGTCAAGCCGGGAATCGGCATCGGTGCGTCGCCGCGATATTGTGCGCGCAGACTTTCCGAAATCGCGTTGATATTCGAAATCAGTTGGTCTGGAGCAATGTGTCCTTTTTCACCGGCTGCCGGATTTTTCTCCATGGCTTTCGCCCAGGCAGACAGACCAGCCGAGAACACATCTTCGATACGGTGCGCCGACTTGTCGAAGGTGCCCATTACTGTGGGACGTCCTTCCAGAGCCGCAGCCGCCATCTGATCCGCGAGCGCATCGACGCGCGGGAAGGTCTGCCGCATGTCAGGGAATACCTGACGCAGCGTGCGTCCGTTCAGTGCGTCAAGCGGCGTATCCAATTGAGCTTTGACAATCGCTGGAATAATTGCGTCCCACTCTTTTTGCGGAATGGCGAAGTATTCACCAGGCTTGTCCATGTTGGCCCAGGCGTACGTTTCGCCGGGGCGTGCCATTTGTTCTGCGAGGCGATCCATGTTGGTGGCGCGCTCGAGAATTGCTTTGTCGCCGCCGCTCATTTCGCGCAGCACTTGGGCTGTCGATTTCAGGCGCCATCTGTCGATGCCGTGCGGCTCGATGCCGAGCGGATTGGTCGGATCGGCGAACTCGCTGCCGTACATGCTGCGGGTTTCTAAAGCTCCCGCGGCTCCCGCCGGCGCACCGGGAAGAGGTTTGCGGAGAGAGCCGAGGAGCACCGCCAGCGACAAACCGGTATTCGGGTCGATTGCCGTGCCAAACCAATCTGCTGTGTTTTCATTGGCTTGAGCTTGCAGCAAGCGCACGAAGAGTTCGCTCTTTTGCATCAGTCCGTGACCGGGTACGTTTACCGGCACGTCGGGAATTCCTGCTTGTTTCATGCCGGCCGAGACAACGTCTTCGGTGAGCACTTTGTTGCGCAGCGTTTCTGGGAAACGCAGCAAGTCGCCATATATAAGATCGTGTCCCAGTTCGTGCGGGTAGACGCCTGCCACGTGCACGCCCAGCATGTTCTGGTATTCGCGCGGCAAGACAACAACCGGTGTGTCGGTGACGCCCTTGATCGCTGGAATGGTGTACGGACCCGCGGCGCGCGAATCGAAGATCAAGAACATCGGCGAGTTGGTGCCGCGCAGAACTTCTTCCGGCTTGACGCCGTTTTTGACCAGCAGCTCCATCAATTTGTTGTGGACTGAACGCGAGTAGTTGTTCAGATCGACGATCTCAGGCAACTTCTCGTTCAAGACCAGTTGCTGGTTGGCGACGCGGAAGTGTTCCATGAGGAAACCGGCTTCCTTCACCTGCTCCGGAGTGCGAATTTGATCCGCCAGTTCGATGAGGTTTTTGTTGTTTTCGAAGTGACCGCGATCGAGCAGCGGCAGCTTCGGTGGTCCTGGTGGCTCCAGGGTGGTGGCGCGCATCGACGACTGCCAGCCTTCGCGCAGATCGGCGATTGCCATGTCGGATTCGGTGACCTGTCCGGCGCGCTCACGCACGGCTGATGCCATGTTGCCGACGTCGCGCACATCCAGCGCTACCTTCGGTCCCGTCGGCAGCGGCGGAGCCTGCGGCTCTGCCACTACGGGCGGTTTGTCTACCGGCGTGCCTTTGCCGCCAGTTCCGGTGCCAGGAGCATCGCCCCCAGTAGTCTCGGTGCCCCTGCCTGCACCACCGGTTCCTGCGCCTTCATCAACAAAGCGCGCCGGAGACAATCCTTGCCCTTGCCCCATCTGGCCTGGTTTTGCAACCAGACCAGCTTCCAGTTCCGCGGCGGCCAGTTGAGTTGCTGTCGTCGCGGTGCGTGTTTCCAACCCCTTGTTTGTCAGACCAAACTTTGCTTGTTCGCCGACCGGAACATCCGCCATCAACCCTTCGATGGTATCGGGCATGTCCATGCGGTAGCGGCGCTGTGTTTCCAGTTGCGCTTTGAACGCATCATCGATAGTGCCGGCGCGAGCGGCTTGCGCATCGGTGAGATGTGAGCGCTGCGCATCGGCGATCAACGCCAGTTTCTGATCTATTGTCAGTGTTTCGTGCGGCGCGCTGCCCATCAAGCGCTGCGAGAGATAAGTGCTGGTGTTGTCGGCGGTGCGAGTGCTCCAGTTGAAGAAGCGACCGACCGCACTGGCGTCGGAGTTATAGAAGTTTTCTTTGCCCAGTTCAAACGAGCGGCCCCAGCTCGTTTTGGTGAGTGTCATGCCGGCGGCTTTGTCCGCCAGCATGCCGACCGGCAGCGTCAGAGCGCTGTCGAAGGCGAACATGCCGAGTCCATCACCCATGCGCTGCCCGGCGCGATCGAGATTGGCGAGCGACTTGTTGTCCCACACGTCAGCCCAACCTTGAACGACCGGCTTAGCAGCATCTTTTAAAAAGAACGCGCCCATAATTGTCCCCGCCAACGCCTTAGCGGCACCTGCCTTCGGCAGGAGGGCGCGCATAGCCAGTCCCAGCCCCGCGGCTACGCCAACCTTGAGAGCCATTTCACCGGGATGGTCTAAGTTATATTCAACTGCATTTGCAAAACCTTGAGGCAAGTAGCGGACGCCATCCGCAGTTACCATCGCCAATCTCGCCACGCGATAATTAGCCATACTTTGAAGAACAGAATCTTGACCTACATTCTCGAGCGCTTGCGCGTCAATTTGCGGAATGTTTTTCGGTCCATTGCCGAACAGTGTCGGAACATCGAATACAGCAGCTTGCTGTTGTTGAACAATATTACTGACTACGCCTTCAAATCCACGATCGCCCATAGTGATTCCACTCCCGATGATGTTGCGTGCGGTGCGCTTCGACAAGCGCGCGGCAGAACCCGTTCGCTACCTCCTGCTACGTCGCGAACGATCGAGATAAATTGTTTCCATGCGGACATAACCGACCGGTGCTGAACTGCCGATCCGTTGTTTTATGTTTTTCACGCCAGGGACGAACAGGAACCGACGCCAATCGGCTCTCTGATTCGTTTATTGGACGTGATTGTGATCCGAGCTGACCTGTTTACTCGTTTTGAACGATGGGTGTGCGGATGCACCCCGATGCAGTCGCACTGCCGGCGGTGCCGGCATGAACCGAATCGGTGAAGTTACGAGCGCCAACTGCTCGATGTACTTCAACCCGTGTTAGAGGAACAGACCGCCATAGTCTGTTGCTCTGTTTATGCGCTCGAACGTGTGCCTTCCTGTTCCTGGTCAGCAAGTCTTATCGCAGCGCCCTCCTGAGGCTTGCGTTAAGATCTCCGCTCGCTACCTCCTGCTACGTGGCGAACGGCTTGCTTGTAGATGTGAACTGTCCCACGATAAGTCAGCCGAGTTGTACTCGGAATCCGCTTATCGGTTGCATGCTCGTACCCTCTACCAATGACAAGAACATAATTTAGAAACGGTGAAGTGTCGATAAGAAATATGAGATTTGGATACGTAATTACCCCACTGAAGGCGGCTAAAAGCTGTTAAGTGTATCTCAGGTTATGGTATAAGTCGACACTTTTCGATACAAAGTGGTTATGAGACGCATCGCATAAATGGCTTCATATGCGCGTTTCACCGGATTTGGTATCACCCAAAAACAGTTTTTGTGTTGCAACGCATTTTTTGCAGCTTTGCGGCGTCTTTTTCTGTTTCTTCAACGCGATCATTTCTGTGTGGTTTCTTGCAGTGCAATGTGCGCGCTCTGTGATCGACTTGCGAACTCAGGCTTGCAATGCGGGTCTTCGATGGTGCGCGCGCAGCGATCTGCCGGTAGTTGCAGACTGGTGCCTGCGCGGTGCACCACCTGTTGCTTGCAATTCAAATCATCGCGCGAAGAAAAAACGTTTTTCGCGCATTCGCCGTCGAGCCTCATGACAACCCGTGAGGCGAGAAACCTCAAAACACGCGCAGCGATAAACCAACGTTTTTCGCGTGTTGGTTCTCAAGCGAACTGCGTGGACGATGCGAAATAGAGTGCGGCGCGGCGTTGGCGTGTAAAACCCTGCGTACAATTGGCTGCGCAAGCGGCTTTGAGGGCGCCGCGATTGCTATACTTGCCGCCCACCGTTCCATTCATCAGATGTAGGGAAAAGCGATGACGACAGAACAAGCAACACGCGCGGAAGCCAAAGACCAACATGAAATCCGCAAGTCGCTGAAAGACCAGGTAGCGATTGTTACCGGCTCCGGACGCGGCATCGGCAGAGCAATCGCGCACGCGCTTTTGAAGGAAGGCGCCAAGATTGTCATCTCCGACATCAACGAAGAAACCACCGCCAACACCGCCAAAGAACTGGCCGCCGAGGGTGGGCAGGTAATCGGCGTTCCGTGCAACGTCACCCAGGCCGAGAGCATCGACAAGATGGTGGCTGCGGTCGTCGAGAAGTTTGGACGCATTGACATCCTGGTCAACAATGCTGGTATCACCCGCGACGATCTATTGATGCGTATGACCGAAGACAAATGGCAGGCCGTCATCGACACCAACCTGACCTCCGCATTCAAAGTCACGCAGCCCGTTGTCAAGGTAATGGCAAAAAATCGCCACGGCAGAATTATCAATATAAGTTCGACGTCGGGCGTTCACGGAAACGCCGGTCAAGCCAACTACGCCGCCGCCAAATCCGGATTGATCGGATTCACCAAAACGGTCGCCATCGAATACGCAAAGCGCGGCATCACTTGCAACGCAGTCGCTCCCGGATTCATTGACACCGATATGACGCGCGCGCTCAGCGAAGATGTGATTAACGCAATCTTATCGCGTGTTCCGCTGGGTCGCATGGGAACTCCTGAAGACATCGCCGCCGCTGTTGTGTTTCTTGCCGGCGCAGGCTCCTACATCAGCGGTCAAGTAATTGAAGTCAGCGGTGGGCTCTACACCTAGTTCTAATAGCGTATTCAAATCGGTTTTATCCGCGTCGTGAGATTGGTTCGAATTTTGACATCGGTTGTCGCCGCCTATCTGTGCGCGTCGACGGCTGCGCAATCAGCTGCCTGGGCGAATGCTGCCGTGCCCGAATACACGGCGGAACTACGGGCACTGCCGGACGCGTCGCCGAGCACCGAGAGCACCAGCAAGAAACCGCCTGCGGCGGCTCCGGCGGCGGATGCAAAATGATGCGACGAACTAAGCTGATCCGACGAACTAAATTGCTGACCGTATTGCTTGCGGTTTCGATCGCCGCGTTGAGTGCCGGCGGGGACGCATCGGCGAAAAAGAAGGACCGGCAATACAACGCCGGCTTCAGCGAAATTGACGCAGCGGCGGCTTCATTGATGGGACGCCCGACGAACGAGCCCGGCGCGGGTCCTTCGCCCGGCGACAAGGGCTACTGGCGTTCGCAGAAGAAGCTCGAAGACATGTACCTCGACCGCGCGAAAAAACTGGCGGAGAAGAAGAATTATTCCGACGCGCTGAGCATCATTCGATCGGCAATTATCAAATTCGGCTACGACGCCGACCTGCACAAAGCCGAGGACAACTATTCGATTGAGCTGGCCAATCGCGAGATCTCAGACGACGCGGCGATCAAAATTCTCGACGGCGTTCTCGAATGGGACCCGAAAAACGAGCTCGCCACCAAAGTGCTGACGGTGCGCCTGCGCAACAAAGGCATCGACATCGGTTCGTTCGACCACCGTGTAGCCTACGCCCGTCAACTTCTCGCGGAAGGCGACCAGGAAACGGCGATACGCGAGTTTCAGGCGGCGCTCCACATCAAGTATGACCCGCAGATTTCGCAGCTGGTCGCTCAGCTTCGTGCTCAGCCGCAGAGGCTGCAACCGCCGAGCGGACAGAATTACTAAGGGAACCTCTCCTCGTACTCTGTTTCTCTTGAGATCAACAAAACTGTTGATTTGCCCAAAGGAGCGATCTGGGCTCCCCCACCAAACAAATCTGATGATTAAGGCATTTTCATCGAGTCGAGAGGGCGAACTCATCGCACAACAGACAGTCTGAAATGCATCTCCCGCAAACTTGGTTAGCATAACCTCCCGCTGACAATTGCCGCCTTCAACCACCGTGATATCCTTAGTGGCTCTTGAGTGAGAAGTCGTAAACAGGTCGCTCCAAGCGGTTTTTGAGAGTCTGATAGGAGAGGTTATAAATGGAAGAGAAGGAAGCCTTCGAAAGAGTAAAGAAGGTTGCCGTTGCACAGTTGAACGTGAACGCTGACGAAGTGACCATGGAAGCCAGCTTTACCAAAGACCTTGGCGCCGACTCACTCGACACCGTCGAACTCGTGATGGCTCTCGAAGAAGAATTCGGAATGGAAATTCCTGATGAAGACGCCGAAAAGATCACGACAGTCGGCGAAGCCGTCAAGTACATCTCTCAGCACGTCTAGAACGTGGTCTGAAGCATTGATCAAAGTGTTCGGGCGAGGCGCAGGTCTCGCCCACACGATTGATCAGGTAATTTTTTCGCAGATTCGCTAGTATCCAGAATCGTAGAGACACATGGCAGAGCGCGTTGTTGTTACAGGTATCGGTGTTCTTTCGTCAGTAGGTATCGGAAAGGATACTTTCTGGCCGAATCTATTAAATGGTAAGTCCGGCATCCGCACCGTGACACTGCTCAAGCCCGACGAAATGTCGGCTTGCAAAATTGCCGGCGAGATCACTGAGTTCGATCCGCTGCAATATACGGATGCGAAGTCGGCGAAGCGCCAGGACCGCTTTATTCAGTTTGCGGTGGCGGCAGCAAAGCTGGCATATGAAGACTCCGGACTGGAAGCGGCGCGAGCCGATCTGAAGCCGGAGCGTTTCGGCGTCGTCATCGGTTCGGCAGCAGGCGGATTGTCCACATTCGAGAAGAATTACCGGGCGATGCTCGAGCGCGGTCCGGATCGCGTGTCACCATTTACGGTGCCGATGCTGATCGTTAATATGGCGGCGGGCTGGGTTTCGATTATCTATAACGCCAAGGGACCGAACTTGTGTTCGGTGACGGCATGCGCCACGTCCGCGCACTCGATAGGCGATGCCTACAACATCATCAAGCGCGGCGACGCCGATGTGATGTTTGCCGGCGGTTCCGAAGCGCCGATTACTCCTTTGTGCATGGCTGGTTTCGCAGCCGCACGCACGCTCTCGACCCGCAATGATGAACCTGAAAAGGCATCGCGTCCCTTCGACAAAGATCGCGACGGTTTCGTTATGGCTGAAGGCGGCGCTGTGCTCATGCTGGAAAACGCCAAGTTCGCCGCCAAGCGCGGAGCCAAGATTTACGCCGAGGTGGCCGGCTACGGCGCCACAGGCGATGCCTACGACATCGTTGCTCCCTGCGGAGACGGTGAAGGCGCGGCGCGCTCGATGATGATCGCGCTGGAAGACGGTGGCATGAAACCCACCGACATCAATTACATCAACGCCCACGGCACCTCGACCACGCTGGGCGATCGCGCCGAAACCGCAGCCATCAAGCGCGTCTTCGGCGACCATGCCGCGAAGGTGCCGGTGTCGTCGACCAAGTCGATGACCGGTCACTTGCTGGGCGCCGCCGGCGGCATCGAAGCTGCGATTTCGTGCCTGGCTATTGCCGAGCGGGCTGTTCCACCGACGATTAACCTGGATAACCCTGATGAGCTGTGCGACCTCGATTATGTGCCGAATACGGCGCGTCGCGATATCGATGTCACAGGCGTCATGTCGAACAGCTTCGGCTTCGGCGGTCACAACGCCAGCCTCGTCTTTAAGAAGTACGTGCCGTGAGTAGTTCCGGCGACTCTCGCTCGTTAGTCGGGCGCAGCGTCCTCGAACTGCATCGGATGCTGACCAAGAAAGAAGTGAGCGCCGTCGAAATCACGAAGGCGCACCTAGATCATATTCGCGCCACCGATGGCGACCTGGCGGCGTTCAACTGCGTTACCGACGAGCTGGCTCTCAAACAAGCAGGCGAGGTAGACCGCATTTTGTCCTCGGTCAAAGGTGTCGAGTCGTTGCCCGCACTGGCCGGCATTCCGATTGCCTTGAAGGACAACATCTGCGTCCAAGGCTATCCGACCACGTGCTCGTCGAAGATATTGGAAAACTTCGTGCCGCCCTACGATGCGACAGTCGCTGAGAAACTTGCTGCGCACGGCGCGATCATCATAGGCAAGACGAACTGCGACGAATTTGCGATGGGCTCGTCCACTGAGAACAGCGCTTTCAAAGTAACGCGCAACCCCTGGAATTTGAAGCGCGTCCCCGGCGGCAGCAGCGGCGGTAGTGCAGCGGCTGTGTCGGCTGGACAGTCGGTGGTTGCGTTAGGGAGCGACACCGGCGGCAGTATCAGGCAACCAGCATCCTTTTGCGGCGTGGTTGGGATGAAACCGACATACGGCACCGTCTCCCGATTTGGTCTGGTGGCATACGCCTCTTCGTTGGACCAGATTGGGGCATTCGGTCGCACCGTGCGCGATACCGCCACCACATTGAGTGTGATCGCCGGACATGACCATCGTGACTCGACTTCGTATCCTGATACCAATGCGGGCGAATACCTGGCGGTGCTCGGCAGACCCGGGACCGGTGCCGACGCTGACGCAGACGAGCCTTCGCTACCCGCATCGAAATGCGGCGTCTCCGACGGCAGCCCATTGCGCATCGGGATCATTTCTGAATTGCTCGGTGAAGGCATCGCTGACGACGTGCGCACAGCCATTCGCGCGGCAGCCGATAAATTTGCTGCGATGGGAGCGCACATTGAAGAAACCAGCATGCCGATGCTGAAACATGCGCTGCCCGTCTATTACCTGGTCGCCACTGCGGAAGCGTCCGCTAACCTGGCTCGGTATGACGGCGTCCGCTACGGACACCGGTCTGCTGATGCACCTGATTTGTTGTCGATGTACTTCAATACGAGACGTGAAGGGTTCGGAGCGGAAGTTAAGAGAAGAATAATCCTGGGCACCTACGCGCTGTCTTCGGGTTACTACGAAGCCTTTTACGGCAAAGCCCTGCAGGTGCGCCGGCTGATTAAAAACGAGTTCGACCTGGAATTCAAGAAGTTCGATATACTGCTGTGTCCAACGTCACCCACGGTGGCGTTCGAAGTCGGATCCAAGGTCGACGACCCGTTGCAAATGTACCTGTCCGATATTGCAACGATACCCGCGAACCTGTCCGGCATACCCGGAATCTCATTACCCTGTGGTTATGGCGAAGGCGGGCTTCCAATCGGCTTACAGTTATTAGGTGCACCACTCAGTGATGCCATGCTGCTTAAGGCAGCGCACGCCTTCGAACAGTCCACTGATTTTCACAAGAAAGATCCGCCCGCACTAACTGCGGTATCATCGAAAAAGTAGAACAAACGAAACCGGAAACGGAGACAACTATGAAATCGACAATCCAATTGCTAGTCGCGTCCGCTATTGCACTGACGTCGATCGCACCAGCATTTGCCGGCCCCAACGATTTTTTCGGTGGCTCCGCGCCTATCAACGTGGGTAACGCCGGCGCCTCGCCCGGCAACGTCGACCCGGCAGCACCGCCGCCCGGCGCCGCCAGCGCTGCGCAACAACTTGGTGCCATGCCTGGTGGCAACCCGGAATTCACCGATGACGAAAAGCGCATGCGCAAGAAATACAAATCCAATATTGCCAGCGCACAAAGACTGATTTTGAAGGCTGTTGCGATGGTCAAGTTGGGCGAGAAAACCAACGACCAGAAAGCCGTGAAGAAAGGCAAGATCCTGCAAGAGATCGGCGAACGCCGCTTAGCTGAATTGAAGGCGAGCAGCCCATTCCCGGAACTCGCTGCTAAGGCCGTGCCGCCGAAACTGCAGTAAGATTAGACTTCGAGTCGGTTAACTCTGGTCCTGGGTTTGATGTTTTCCGTAGGGCAGATTGCCAGCGGGCGGCAGCGTGTCCAGAATGCTCTTGGTATCTTTGAACTCAATGCTATCATTACCAAATAGGTCCTTTCTCGTGGATAGAGCTTTTGTAAGAAAGTCGCGCGCTAACTCAATTTGCCCCTTCTTTAAGTAGAGCCGTCCGAGATTGTGTTGAACTAGCGCTGTGGTGGAATGGTTTTGCCCTAAAGTTCCCTGCGAGACGTCTAGTGCTTCCTTGTAGTATTGTTCGGCAAGGTCAAGTTTATTGAGATTGTCCAGGTACAAATTTGCAAGACTTTGAGTTGCAAGAACATAGTTTCGATTTTCTGGCCCGAGCGTGGACAAAGTCGTCTTGCGCGCTTCCAGAAGGTGTTGTTCGGACAGCGGAAGTTGTTGCAACTCCCGCTCAACCATCGCTAGGTTGGCCAGCGCTGCCGCGTAGCGGTAGCTATGCTGTGCTTGTCTGGACTCATCACTGGAAATTACAAGTCTGAACAGGTTCGCGCTCTTCGCATTATATGTGTTTCGTTGGTCTCCTCCTGGAATACTCTCAGCAATTCGCGACAGCGCTTTTGCTGCTTCAAAATGAGCGTCGGACACGATTGGTTCTGAGGAATCGATTTCTGGAATTTCGGAGAGTGACAGATGCGACTCGCTCACAACAGGAGCCGGTTTTCCAGCTTCTCTTGCTAAGACTTGCAAGGCTGAATCTAATGCATCCCAGTAACGATGCTGCCTGTAGTAAAGCGATGCCTCGCAGACCTGGACTTCCTCGGCTTCATGTGCCGTAGCTGCTCTATTTGACTTAATTATTTGCTTGGCTTGATCCAAGTAGTGACGTGCCATCGGAAATCGCTCAAGTCCGACGTAGGCGCTTACTCCTTTCAAATAGGCTCTCGCTGCGGTGACTGAGCCTTCCATGTCAGAGCGATAGCAAAGCGTCAACGCTTGGTTTGCCGCAGCTGCGGACTCCTGAAATTTGCTAACACCGGACTCTATTTCCGCTAGCGTGATATAAGTTTCTGCGATAAGAGATTTGCTAGCTCCTAAATCCTTTTGCAGTTCTATGGACTCAGTAATTTTGGCCCGGGCACGATCTTGGTACCCTGCTTGCAGGAGCGCTCGCCCTTGAGTCAGTGTCGCCTCCATCGTTTTTGCCTGAATGAAGTGCTGGAACTCGGGCATCTTCCAAACGAAAAGGCTTATCAGAATGAGCGTTAGGCCAAGCCGAGCCCACGGTGGAACAAACCTCGCCAAGCCTGACACATCAAGTTCAACGAATGGAAAACTTTCCTTCAAATCGAAAGCGATTCCGCATGCTTCAAACAAGTGTGCCTGTGCGTTAGCCGGAGAAGATGCGCGATCTGCGACTGAGTCTGTGTTTCTTCTGAGCTGAATGTTGTCCAGCCACAGAAGTTGGATTCCTACGAGTAGTGCCATAATCAGCACCGATTCAGCAGCTACAAGTAATTCCACTATTTGTCTGCGACCTCCATCAGCTCGCTTTTTCTGAACTACCTGTTACCAACGGCGATGGTATCTGACAGGACACCCGCTACGCCACCGTTTCCTTGACGCCACCGGTCAGGCAATCAATTATGTCTCGAGTGGTTAGCGAAAAGTCAGTTCGGTCACCCTTCAATACGCGAAGCAAATCATCATCTAACAACAGCTCGGGAAATTTTGTTCCTATCAAGCTGGAGCGCGTGTCTTTTGTGAACTTATCAGCCTCTTCGGGCGTGCTTTCCAGAAGTTTAGCCAGGTTTGGCCAGCGGAGTGAAAGGATCGTCCAAAGAACCAGAACTTCTGGTTCGACTATCGAGCCGTTCATAACATTTGCCTGGCGCTGAATTGCATAGGCATTGATCAGTCTCTTCATAGACCGCGGATTGGGCTCCACGAGATGAGCAAACTGATGAAGGCGATGGGCCATTGCCTTTTTAACTTCCTTTTTCTGTAGAGCCTGCGATGCCGCCTCGGCAATTGTTTCCGGTGCGGCGCCAGCGCGTTGCATTTCTTTTTGTACTGCTCGCAAATCGCGATCATCCTTAATGTTGCGAATGATGCTGGTGGCATCAAAGGCAGTCTGACTATCTCCATTCGCAGATACCGTACCTCTCAACAAAGTATCCCAATACCTAGCTCTGGATGCCTCTGTCATGCGAGGTACCGAGGCCGACAACTGAAATGTCTTCTCGAGAAAAAGGTGACCGAGTGGACGCGAAGGAGTTGCGACATCAGCGAATGGGGCGTAGACATTCTCGAAGCACGAATAGAGCCACCGTCTGTCTGCGGCGATTACGAACGAAACTCCAGCTCTTCTCATCAAGGTGTGAATCCCTTCGAGAAGTTCGATCGTGTATTCCGCAGAGCAACGGTCCAGGTCATCGACGAAGATGGCTACCGGGAAGTGAATTTCTGAAATCATAGACTGGAAGTGTTTCGATAGCTCGTCGAGAGGATCTGATGTACCTTCCATGTACTTCTTCGCGGCGCCGATTGAGGTCGTCCAGATCGAATTCTTGAAGCCTTGGAAGAGACCCAATAAGACGACGAACGCAGCGATAGCCGCATTGATTCCGGAAAATGCCTTTTGCATGCTCTCGTCTGGTGTGAAAGAGATGCCGTGGAAAGTGATCAAGGTAAAGAAAATCACTGCAGCAACCAGTACGGCGCAAATTTCAAAGACTGCCGGTTTTAGTCGCCAGCTCCATTCGCATAGCAATAGTCTCCAGCGGTGCTCTTCAGCGAACGAGAGGGGGTCCGCTTGGAGGGCTTTGAGTTGTCCGTTCGCTTGAGTATAGACTGTCTGGATGAGATGCCACCAGGAGGGCCGAAACCGCTGATGCTGCCACGCGTTAAACTCCACAACTATCCAGGGATCGCGTGTTTGACCTTGCAAGTTCTGTTTCATCAACGTTAGGATCGTAGACTTTCCAGAGCCCCAATGTCCGTCTAGATGCATAACGAACGATTGGTCCTCTACAGGCTTGGGCGCATGTTGTTTCTTGAACCACGCGATTAGCTCATCGAGAGAACCATCCTCCGGCAGAGGGTCTCTCGAAACGTAAAGACGCTGCTCTCTGGCGCTATTATCTCGAAGAATACTAACAAGGAGGTCGGCAAACGGTTTCCGAGCAAGACTATCACTGTGGCTGCTTGATATTGGATGATCGGATTGAATGTAGACAACGTCGTCCTGTTCTCTGACATTCAAAACTCGGTCGAGCTTTCTTCCTTGTTCCGTCAAGAAGGTGTCTATCCGTGGTCGATGCTCAGCGCGCAGCTTGCTCAGGAACGCATTCGCTTCCAACTGTTCGCGGAGGTTCTCATCTTTCAGAGCCAGACAATAGAGGGCAATTCTGCCGTTTAATCCTTCTGGCGGCACAACCAGTTGCATCGCCGTCGCCAGCCAGTCAAGAGGGTGCCGCTTCGAGTCTTTTTCGTGATTGACACTCTCCGACTCAAGAACGGATAACGCCTGCGTGCCGGTATTTCCGCCGTACCGCCCGAAGTAAGTGAGTATAAGTTTGGCGAAGGTAAATGCGGAGATGGCTCGATCGCCAGCTTTTGAGAGTACTGCCTGCAGTCCGGGACTCATCGGCACATTCTCAGGCGTTTGATGTATCAAGCGCCAAAGCATCTTTCCGTGTTCTGTCAGAGATGACTCAACTTTCTCGCCGGACGGCCACAATTTAGCTATGAACTGCTGACCCAAATTGGCTCGCACTGCATCGTCCAGTAGCCAGAGTCCGAGCAAAACGTGCCGAGAATGCAAGCTGTCGCGCGATACCACGAGTCGTACGTCGGTAAGCCACTGACTTAGTTTTAGCTCAACACCGGTACGGGGCGAGGAGTGTGGTGCTGGTTCCACCGAACTGGCATAGTGCTCTCGGAGTTGAAGAATCGCCTTCGCCAGCGTCAATCCAGAAATAGAACCACCGCCGATGGAGCTTTCTATAATTTGCATTGTCCCAGACACGCGCAAATGTGTTCCGATTGCGCGCGTTAACAGAGACTCTTCCGTTGGATGCGATTCCTTACTTGACGCCTGCAACTTCGCGATCCTCCGTGGCTAGGAGTTCTTGCTCGAGCGGCAGATCGATCCACAGGCTGCGGAAGTATTGCTCCTTCTTAGGCGTCTTCTTGTCTTTGAAGTTGTCGCCGTCGTCGCTGAGGAGTTGGAAACCCTGGCGTCCTGGATAAGTCACTACGGCCTCCGTGTTTAACTCGACCGCCGGCATCGAACGGAATTCGCGTGGCTGCGATTTGGGTTTTCCGTTCCAAAGGAAATACTGCGCATCCCTGTCCTTGCCGAAGGAGCCAGCGCAAATCAGATAATGTGCAACCGACTCAAGATAATCCATCGAACGCACTCCGCGTCCGCCCAGGTCCAATCGGATTGGATCTCCGATTGCTGCTCGATCACCATACAGCACCATTTGCAGTGGATTCAGAATGGGAGCCAACAGAGCGATGTCATCCGGTACTGGGTTCCGGAACCCAACCAACAACGCATCACCCCAGTTAGTGAGTCCTTCGATCGAAAGGGCGCCAGGCTCTTTCGGTGAGAGTTCTTTGCGGACATCGAGACCCAGGTCCTCTTGCATTAAATCTCGGTAGCCGGAGTGTTGCAGTAGATCGAACACCAAATTCGTGTAACTTTGCCCGACTTGGCGGACCTTTGGATAGACTTTCTTGGTTTCGATGTTGGTGGCAAACAGCTGGTGGCGGTTGCGTGCCAACGCACCATCCTTGTCCCGACTGTGCGAGCCGATCCAATAAGTCACGCCACCAAGCGTTGCAGATCCTTCAACGTCGGACTCTTTACCTCCATCTTCGAGATCTAGGAAGAGCGAGAAGTCATAGGTCGCGAGCGGCTCACCTGAGTCGAAGGCGTCATACAGCATGAACATGTTTTTCTCGTCGGTAACGACCAGAAATTTGTCCTCTCCTATCGCCACCGCTGATGAGGCATCTGCCATTCCCGAATGTTTTTGTTCTTCCATATGTTTTGCCATTTGCCTGCCTCGCGAAGATGAATACTGAAGGAGCCGACTAAAAACGTGCGACTGCCGAGCGGAGCTCATTCAACCGTTAGCTCGATCGCGCCCTTGTTGTTCCAGAACGCCAGCGGCACGTCGTTGGGGGTGCAATGCAGTGTGCCAGTGGTCGAGGGGGTGTATTCGAAGTGCTCACCAATTTCGAAAACCTCCTTTCCCACCTTTCCCAATAGACAAAACCAGCGATCACCCGTGTCGAGTGGACGAAGCATCTCAACCGCTCGGAAAAACTTATGTTTCCATGGATCTATCTGATCGAGAGTCCACCCTTCTGGTCCGCACTCGATGTCGGCATCATTCCAGGTCCCGGTTGCTTTCAAAGTGTAGGTCTTGTGTGCCTGAAGCTCGATGCCTGTATCGAACCACCATTCGCTGGATGAAACTGTTGAATGCATTTCCGCGCCTCATCGGGGAAGAAGAGTTTGCAGCCAGGGTGCTATTTGCCGACTAGCGCCTGCACCTGTTTGATCCTCTGCTGCTTGTTCATTCCGGTCAAACTTAACCACGTATAGGTGTTCTCGCGGTTTACCTGAAGCTCAATCAAAGTCGTTGTATTCTCATACCAGAGCGATGGCATGGTACTGACTCCCTCCACGTAATCCTTGATTGGCGCCTTGGCCTCGTCAGAGTCCAGAATAGCTAGTGCCTTTAGGGCTCGCAGATTGTACCGAATGCCTTTATCTACAGGCGGCACCCACACCTTCATGCATAAGACGGCTTTCTCCCCACCGAATTTCGTCTTAGCCCTTTTCATGAGATTGCGCAGCTTCTTCACGTCAACCAGAAAGCGCCTATACGACCGATCTTTCGTGAAGGTCTCGAACTCATCACAAATGATTGACCGAGCCTCCTTGGAGAATTCAAGTTCATCATCGGCAAGATCAGTGTCGTCCTTGCTGGCGACGGTTTCGGCGGAAGCAGGAGTGGAGAGATTCGAATCCCTGATAACGAAAAACTCCAGGGTGAAGTCAGAGATGCTGACCCCGAAATCGTCAATCGCGTGTACCAGGAACTGCTCGTAGCGAGGCTTATCTGTGTATTTAGCGTACGTAGCCTCTGTTGTGGTTTTTAGCTCTTGTTGTAACTTTTCAAAGTCGGAAGCCTGCTTAGTGCGCAATGCCGCCAACACGGCCTTCGATACCGGCGACTTGCTATCGGCCGCTGCGTCAACGACAGAGCTATGGTTTAAACCAGGCATGACACCAAAAGCGGTGCTGCTGATTGATTGAGTTGAATTCCACGAATACTTCGCCTTGGCGAAATTCAGGGAGAATTTGACAGTGTCTAACTGCGTGCCGCTAATTACAACGGTGCCATCGGTGCCAGGTTTGTTCACAAAGGAGCGAAGGAAATCTTTGTAGTCTTCGATTCCGACAAGCACAGTCGTTTGGATTGACCTTGGCGAATAGAAATCTGTCTGGGAAAGCAAATCTTTGTGAGCAAGGTGCCACTGGAACGAACTCCCCAGCTCGAGCCCGTCCAAGATTTGTTGTCCCGTTTCGAAAAAGTCTGCCATGTCGGTGAGGTTTTTGCGTCCTGTGGCAATAGCTCCGATGAATGACTTGCCGGTTTTCGCCAGCGGCGAACCAAAGTTCGCCGGTGCCAGCATGATGATTCGCTTAATTGGGCAGCCTGTCAGTGAGGCACCGTAGAACGATGTCAACCAATGTCTTATGACCAGACCGCCAGTCGAGTGCACAATCACGTTGAGTTCGTACTTCGACGTGCCGTCAGGATTGAGCAGTCCCATTTTCGTCAATAGCGCGTTTAGTCCGTAAGCAATGTCGTTGTACGTGACATTGTTCTCTCTCGATTCGTAGTCATAGAAATAAATGTCCTGAACCGTGCCTTTCAATTCACGAGTCAAATGCTCTTTGAGCTTTGTGAAACTGGCACTCACATCACTCCAACCGTGAATGATCAATGTTCGCTGTTCCATTTACTTCTCCTGATTCCGCGAAGTAGTCTCGGCCACCGGGTAAGGAATTCCTTGCTTGCGGAACAAGCAGTCCTGGTTAAGAGCAATCGCGCGTCGTGCCGACATGTGTGCCGAACAAAATAAGTGCCACCGCACTAGCTGTGGCAACGAAATTCGCACCCCGTGGCGAGGCGCAAACTAGGGAAATATAAACCGAAAAGGGATACCTTCTTAAACGATATCCCGCGCATGTGCATTAATCAATATGTTGGCAACAAAAAAATCAACGATCCGTGAAAACTAATCTAGACAAGCGTCGCCCCTGAAACTCAGAGGCGACGCCATTTTTTGCTAACGTAGTCTATCGTGCCGGTGCGCGGTTTCTAGTGCCAATCACCAGTTGAGCACCTCAATCGCGTGCCCGATCAAGACATCAGATCCGATAGTTTCATGCGCACCATTCCCTGCGGTGTTGGTTCGCCAGGTTCTGCAAAACGCGTTTCTTCAATCTCGTCATTGAGGTCTTGTTTCGCCAGATTGTTCCAATCGAACTCGAACAGTTCTGTGTAATACTGCGCGACTTCTGCATCGTAAACAATCAAGCTGGCATCGCGATTGCTCAAGGTGCCTTCATTGGTCCAGTTGTGACTGCCGAGCATGGCAATCTCTGCATCGACGATGATGCCCTTGGTGTGGCAGCCGCGCTGCACTTTTATGTTTCTGGTGTCAAAGCCCAGCGCTTTCAAACGGCGCAGTTGCTCTTTCACCTTTTCTTTGCCGCCCGGGAATTCCCGACCGTCCCGCACGATGATTTTCACATCGAGACCTTGTTGTTGTTTCTTCGCGAGAACGTCCAGAAGTTCAGCGAATGCCGGCTGGTCGGTCTGATTGCCGTTTCTGTCGAAGGTCGGGTTGAGCGACTGGTTCTCGAAGTAAATCGAGCGGCGTGCGGACTTGACCAGTTTCGTCACTTCCTCGATGTAGTTGTCCGGAGTGAGGAGCGGACGCACTTTCAACCGTCTGTCCAACTCCAACGGAGTGAAGTACTGCGGTCTGCCGGTCCGTCTTTCCAGCATCTCCAGCGGAACAAACACTTCGAGCATCGATTCCAGAGTTTCTTCGAATTTCGGCACACGATCTGCTTCTTCGAAGTCGTAGTTGATGAAAGCCTCGAACTGTTGGGCAAGTTCTCTGTTCTCAATCACCACGTGCCATTCGCGGTTGTGTTTCAAGAGTGGTGTCCACTCTGTCCACTGTTGTCCAGCGGGATCGATGTTGGGCTGGTTTGAGTCTTTCCAGTTGCCGCTCGACAGCCACAGCGCTTCGCCGTCGCGCACAGCGACTTTGATGTGGTAGGCAGAGGCGAACAGTTTGCCGCCGCCGACGCTGGCCCAGCGATGCTCGAAGCGATCGCCGAGCACTCTGGCGAGCTTGTCCATGTTGTCGGTCATCGCTTGCTCTTTGTAGTGCGTCACCATTTTGAGTGTGCGCTTGCCTGGCTTGACTGCGTTGAGCAATGCATCCAGGACATGCGGTGCCTCGAACTCGTACATGGTGGCGGTAATGCTGCGGCGGGTCTTGGCAAGAAACTCTTTGAAGACCGGGAATCCGCTATCTGGGCTGGCGTGGAAAATCGCCCGCATGTCTCTGTCCACCTGGCGCAGTTGAATGTCGCGCGGCGGCACGTAGTTGCCCGGCGAGAATCTTTCCGCGAACGGTCCTTCTGTCGCGAAGACCGATTCGGCTGCCAGCGTTTGCACGGGAGCAGCTGTGGTTTCGATGCGCAGACCGCCGATGTGTTGCGGCAAGCCGACGCGTTCTGTGCCACGCTCGCTGGCGAGTTCGACCAGAATTACTTTCTCGTCGGTGATCCAGCCTTCTCTAAAGCTGTAGCTCAGTCTCACGCCCAGAACTTCCGGGTGAGTGGCGAACATGCGCTGCGCTTCGCGTAGCGCATGTTCGGTGTTGAGATGTTGAGGTTGACCCGGAATACCCACGGACGGATAGCCGCCACCAATGGGCATGCCAACACGCACTGAGACTTGCACCGGAATATTCAGTGTGAAAGTCTGTTCGGCGCCGGACGGCGAACCACCACCGGGTGGTGTTTGCACCATTCCTACCGGTCCCGGTGTCGGGCGAGGCGAATCGATGTTATGTACAAAGCCGCCCGTCACTCTTGCCAGACGATCTTTGATGATCGATGCGGGCACCGCGTAGTTAGCTTTCAGCCATTCGCCTGCGTAGTGCAACGCGACCGCGCGACCTGTTGCCAGATCGATCAATGCTGAACCCGAGTTGCCGCCCAATGTGGAGCAATCGTGTTCGATGACTCTGTCGCTGATGCTGGTGATCTGTCCGGGCGCCAGCCGTTTCTTGTTGTACACATCACGGAAGATGCGGCTCGCCAGGTCCTGATCCCGCGCACGCGAATCTTTTGCCGGGTAACCAATAGCCGCTACCAACTCGTCGACCTTGAGTGTCGAATCGGCGAGCTGGATCATCGGCGGCAATTGTTGTCCCGAGACGCGACCGATGCGTAAGAACGCAACATCGATCTCCGCTCCTTCCTCCGAGATCCACAGTACTTCTGTGACTGGAAACTCCAGGCTGCTCGATCTGTCGGCTTCTTCGAGGAAGTCCACTTTAGATTCGAGTCTGCCGCGATTGAGAGTTTTGAAGACGTACTTCTTCTGGTCGCGCTGTGCGAATACTTGAGCAACGTGACGGTTGGTGACCAGAATATCTTCCGATACCATCCAGCCTGTGCCTGCGTACGGCATGCCGGGGTAGTTGATCAGTTCAACCCTACCAATAGATGGAATGATTGAGTTCAATTTTGGTTTTGCAGAAGACAGGCGCTCTTTCCATATCTCGCTGTCTGGTCCCAGAAATTGCATGACCATCTGGTTGTCGCGAATCACCAGGACGGGGCGAGCTTGCGCTTTCACTATAGATTCGATGGTGAAGTCGAGACGGTCCGTCGACATACCTTCAACAAATGGGTTTTCAAAGCCGCCGGCGAGTTCTGGAAATCTGTTTGCGACTTCCGCGTGACTATTCATTTTATTGGCGGTAGCGCGAACTTCTGCAGCGAGCTTGTGATCCCGGCGTTCGAGATCGGCAAGTATTCGGTCCAAACTTGTTTTGACTGGGCTCATAGTATCTCCTGCGTTACATCGAAGCGGGGGGATTTATGCAAGCGATGGATATACCACTTGCGCACAGAAAAAGTCTTTATCCTCTCGTCCGAAAAACTTTGCTGAAAGTTTTTCATTCAACTGCAGGACCGAAGAAGTGCCGGCGAAAATATTTCTGCGCAAAAAGTTGAAGAGCGCATTCGCGTATTTCGAAAAATAAAATCCGTTCGTTCGCGAACGCAATTAATGCGTCTGTCGAAAACAAAGTGATGTGCACGTGCTATCAATTTGAGTCCCAGCTATTCGGCGACTGACGCGAGGTAGCGCAATCATGGACCAGAAGACCACGACCTCCCAAGCGGAGGATCGTTTTAATTCACGCTCTGCAGGCAGAGAATCCCTTCGCAAACAGATGAGGGACCCGACGCCGACGCAAAATCCATTTACTTGGGATTCACCAGCGCGCGCCATGGAACGTGCGAAATTGATTGGTGTTGAGCTGCAGCCTGAAACCATGATGCCGGACATGAACTCTCCCGCGATCAAGGAGGATCCATTTAAGCGGCTCGCGGTTGAGCGAATTTTGGGGTTGAACAATCTTCAGCCTGCTAGCTTTCTTCCGCGGGGCACCAAGCTGAGCAGAGCGATCGGTCGCATTAGGATACTCAATGGAAACGTAGAGATGGGTTTTGCCACCGGGTTCCTCATTTCTCCGAATCTGCTGCTGACAAACAATCACGTGTTGGAGAGCAAGGAGCAGGCGAGAGACTGTGAGCTCGAGATGAACTATGAAGAGGATGCAGATGATAAATCAATCGCTCCCTCAGCATTCCGACTCGATCCAGATGGCGTATTCATAACTAGCGAGCGACTGGACTATACCGTCGTAGCAGTCAATCCTGTTAATCAATTTGGCAAGGAGCTTGCGGAGTTTGGATGGGTTCAGCCCTATCGCGACACTGGAAAAGTTCTGCTCGGCGAAAACGTCAACATCATTCAGCATCCCGGCGGCGATCCCAAGAAGATTGCCATAAGAGACAACAAGATCGTTGACTTCCTTCCGGACTTCATCCACTACCAGACTGATACCGCGCGAGGATCCTCCGGATCCGCGATGTTCAGCGATCAGTGGCTGTTGGTCGGCATTCACCATGCGGGAGTACCAAAGCGCGATGTTGACGGACGAGTGCTGCGCACTGATGGCACCGTCTGGCGCGAAGCGGACGGTGATGACTCGATTGAGTGGATTGCCAATGAAGGCGTGAGAATCAGCAGCGTAATCAAACATATTGAATCGAACTATCAAGACCAAAGAGACAAACACTTAGTGGAGGAGATGCTACAGAAGTCATCACTGAGCAGCGTTTTTGATCCAAGCGGAGAAAACCAAATGCCAAAAGATCGCCAGAACAAGGAAAAAGTCATTCCCGTTCAACGGACGGGACAGAGTTCGGTGGAGCAACAGCGCATGCCGAAAGATCAATCGCAAGTGTCAGTGCAGCCACAGCCGCAGCAACCGATGCCACCAATTGATTCATTGTCGCAGCACTCTCAATCCCAGCAGCAACAAGTTTCGTACCAGAGCTTTCCCTGCAATAGTTTCGAGCAGACGTTCGTTATTCCGCTGCAAATTACGGTCAGCCTCGGACAAATCCAAGTCGGACAGACCACTCGAACCGGTTGGAACAACCAGCAACGATACACGCCTGTAAGTCGCGAGGCGGAGGCGGCGATCAATGAGTTTCTCGAAGCAAGAAACCGTCCGTACTACGACCAGTCCCAAGATGAGCGCGACAGCAGTTCGTATTATGCCAATGTCGATTTCAACGAAGATTCCGATCGACTGGTGGCTAACTTGTCTCAGCTGCTCACGCGCACGCACCGCAATCAGCTGGGTTATTCGCCGGCGCGTAACCTGTATCCTTGGGTTGATGTGCATCCCGACATGACGATCAAGAGTGTCTACACGCAAGATACCTATGACGTTGTCGACATGATCAACGAAGGCTTCGCTATGGAAGAGCGAGTTCGCGCTCGCATGGAACAGATTGAATCCATGCCGACCTCGCGAACCATGAAGGATCTCGAACTCGGCTACCTCGAAGATTCGATGGGATACAACTGCGAGCATTCAGTGCCGCAATCGTGGTTTAGCAAAGCCAGCCCGATGAAGGGTGACTTGCACCATCTGTTTGCCTGCGAGTCGCAAGCGAACGGATTCAGAAGCAACTACCCTTATTACGAATTCGATGACTACGATAACGCCAACCAGAACCGCGAAGTGGTGAAACAAGGTTGGGGCAAACTCGAACAACAACTTGGATTCGAGCCTTACCTGGGCAAAGGTCCAGTTGCTCGTGGAACGCTGTATTTCTTGCTGCGGTATCCGGAGAAGATTTCGGCAAGAAACTACGACGTTGACATGTTGCTCGAGTGGCATCGCCAGTATTCGCCGACGCTATGGGAAAAGCACCGCAACGCAGCGATCTTTGCCAAGCAGGGTAATCGCAATCCATTCATAGATTATCCGAGCGAGATGGCTAACCTCGATGCGAGCGCCTTATCGCAAGCGACAGTGCGTCGGAGATAGTCGTTAAAGCTGTCCAAAATGAGAAATGGCTGCGGTGGATTCGTATGAGTCCACCGTGTCCGTAGGTACATGCCCCTAAGCCGCTGGTGCCTTATCTTCCTTAGGTGGTGGCGTGTAGGGGACCGTCGCTTGATATAGGTCCGCGACGTCGACCCATTTGTCATCTTCGTCGCCCCAGCTGTTGTCGATCCTCACTTGACCGGTCTCCGGGTTGTAGTCATCAATGACGACGACGTGGTCGCGTTTCTTGAAATCGCCGGGCTTCGCCGACGGATTGAACAACTTATCATCGGAGCACACGTGAATGATGATCGGGAACTGTCCGTCTTCCTTGGCTTCCGCCAACTCTTCGCGCAGTTCTTCTTCACTGTTGAATGTGATGACGTGGCTGGTTCCCCACGAATCGGAGTAAATGAAATACTGCCCTTCATCATCGTTGAGTCGCAGCAATTCATCGACGGTATCACGCGGAACCAGTCCTTTGAAGGGCCCGACTTCCTTGCCGTTTTCATCGACCCAGTACTCGCCGTCGCTGTTGCCTGGTGACGGCTGTCCTTGTTTGTAGTGCACCGGTGGCTCGCGTCGGGAACCGATGTCGCACAGTACTGTCGCCTGGAAAATCTGCGATGCAAACATGCGCTGGTCGGTGTTGGTTCGACCTTCGGTTCCGGGTTGCGGAATCAGATTCTCTGGTGGCACCATAACCTCGTGGCCGTCGGTGGCGGTGTACTTGCCTTCGATAGCGACTTGCGCGATCAACGCGGCGGCATTCTCTGGATGCCGCGTCCACGTGATCACTTCCACATCGTTTGCGGCGCACGTTCCGTGGCTCCCTTGATCGATGCTGCTCGGGTCAGCGGCGAAACCCATCATTTGTAGCGCCAGTCCTTTGCGCTGCTTCGCATCTAATTTCGCTTGCGGTTCGGTCAACAATTTGTCGAACGCGTCGAGCGTGTCGCCTATTTGCTGGTCACTGATCCCGTCGGTCTTGGCGCGTTGCAAAAACTTGTTCAGGTCATTAACGAATTGCTGGTACTCGGAGTCACTCATGCGCTGGCGAGCGTCGTCGAGCAGCCTCGCGACTTCCAGATCTTTGACGACATCCGCGACATTGTCTGCACCGAAGTTTTCCTTGAGGTCGTCGGTGAGTTTCCTGCCGTAGCGCGCTTCGTATGCTTTCTCCAGCGCCAGTCGATCGGCTGGCGACATGTCTTCGAGCTGATCTTTGATTTCGTCGAGCTGCTGGTACTTGAGGATCGACGGCATGTCACCGGCGACACCAATCTGGTGCGCCAGGTCTTCAATGTCGTCTGCGTCCATCGAAGTGGTCGTGGTGCTGCCATCGACTTTGAGCGTCACCAACTTGTCGTCATCATTCACGTAATGGATGGTGCCGTCCGCATCTACCGTTACGTTTTCAATTTCGTTGCCGTCTTTGTCGTGCCAGTTGCCGTCGGCATCCTTTTCTATCTTTGACCCGTCGTCGCTAATGACGGCGGTGAGGTTGCCCTGGTCGTCATAGGTGAAGTTTCTGTTTATCTGAAAGTTGCCGGATTGAGTTTCGACGACCTGACCACGCGCGTTGGTTTCGATGCGATCGCCGTTTCCTTGCCTGACGGCTTTGGTTCCATCAGGACGCTTGGAGACCCAGGCACCGGTGGCGCCGTCGACGTAAGTAATTGTGCCGTCGTTCCACACTTCCAGTTCACTGACTGGTGCGGGCTTGCCGTCGGCCGTCACCCATTTGCCGTTTTCCAGATGATAGGTGTGCATCATGTCGAGCGTGACTTTGTCGGGCCTGCCGTTGGCGTCGCGATGTACGATGACCATATCGCCGGCGCCCGTGATGGCAAAGTCCACTCGGTCATCCGTATCTTTATGCACGATGTAGCCGGACTTCTCGTTGCGGGTATCGCTTGAGCCGTCCGAGTAGTAGCGAACATCACACCCGTCCTTTGTCTTGTAGCTGACTGTTCCATCGTCTGCAACTGAAACGGAGACGAATGGCACGTCGTGATTTTCCGGTTTATTGGAGGGGCCGTCCTGTCCAGCTGGTGCCCCGCCGGGACGATGTTTGCTTCTCTCGTCTTCCTGCCATTTGCCGTCTTTTAGAACGTAAACGCGACCGTCTGGCTCCTGGACGCGATTGACGGTGCCGTCGTCGGCGTAGCCGAATCGACGCGCGGAGCCGTCGGGGTAATTGACTTCAGTGACGTGTCCCTTGTCGTCTTTAACGACTCTGGGCTTGTCTGGCTTTTCTGCGGACATGCTGGTGTCGGGCGTGAACGTGATCGAGCCATCGTTTGCGACGTCCGCTCCGGGCATCAGCCGCGAGGTATCCGCGGCGCGAGGCGGAGCATCCGGCAAGGCTAATTTAGCTGCTGTTGCAGACAGGTCAACCAGGTTTAGTTGGCGGGATTCGGACTGTTGCGCGCCGCCGTTTAGGGGCGCGTCGGGCGTTTCTATGGTCATAGTAAAGCTTCCTGTAGGCGGCGTGTAAGCGGCTAGGGGCGCGCGCGACATACCACACCACAAAAATGCAGTGACGAAGGTGTTACGGAGGATGCTTGAAGAATAGCAATAAGCCGGTGGGTTGTCGGTGCGTTATTGCGCACTTCTTGCCGAAGCTTCGGAGACGATGTGATGGTGTGTCGCTTCTCGGCGACCCGCCGCCAGTTCCAGACCGTGTTGCAGGTTGCGGAAGAACCACGGTTTGAAGTGTCCGTAGGAGATCAGTTCGGCGTAGGCTCTCTCATAGCTCCAGCCTTGCACTTTAATCCTGTAGAGGCACGCGAACAGCGGGGCGCGGTGCCACGCACCCTGGCAATGAATATAGACGGGCGCATATTTGGGATCGGTGACGATCTGTAGAAACTCTGCCATTTCATGGTCCGGTGGAATGAAGAAACCTACCGGCAGATGCACGTGTTGCAGACCTACGCGTTTGCACCGCTCGGCATCTTCATCAGACCGGTGCCCATTCAACCGCGTGCTGATCACAGTTTTGATGCCTAGCCGCTTCAGCTCAGCAAAGTCTTTTTCGCGGGGCTGCCGTCCGTAATACAGATCTGGCGAGACCTTTGTGACTCGCAGCCGGCTGTACCATTCGTCGGCAGCACCAGCTGCGTGCGATGCATTGCCTGGTTGCACTGTCAGCAACGCGGTCGCTGCAAGCAGAGCAATCAGGGCAAGAAACACACGCATCAATTTGATAAATACGGGCATCGCACATCCTGCGGCTATTCATACTCGCTAAACCAAAAGACGCGCTTCTGTAGAGCAAGTTTCATGCGCCAAACACATGCGTAAATTCGTTCCATTGATCAGCTTGTGGAACGTCTTCTCTATGAATGAGGTTGTCGATCAGCTCTTGCTCGACATCAGATGCGAGCAGTGGCTTCACCACAGTGCCCAGTGCACGCAGAGCGTCCCGGAAGTCAGCATCGCTCTTTGCGTTCTTGATTGTGTTCACAGCATCGATCACAGGCTGGAATTGTTGAAGTGCGTCATCCGAAAGCTTCCCGGCAATCTCATTCGAAATAATCTCGAGCGCATCGACAGTCTGGTTCCTATCTCGCGGTTCCCTGTTAGCGATTTGCTCCAGGTGATGCAACCCATCGGGACCGTCCGCGCTGCCTTCTCGGACCGCCTGCACCGGCAAGAAAACATACATGCCACCAAGTTGGTCATAACCTGCGGCGTTGACTGTTTGCGTGTCGCCCGTCAGGTTTGTCTGTGCATCGAGCAGTTGCGTGGCGGCGCGCGATATCGCTCCGTCATCGTCGCGCAATTCGCCGCTATCGGCTGCCGCTTTCACAGACTGGACAAATTCCCTCAAGTCTCGTCGCTCAGGAAAGTTCTGACCGCCCGGAAGCTCGCTGGTCTCGTCAATCAGTTGTTCGATCTCGGATCGTGCGGCCGCATCCTGAGTCACGGCATGTGTCAGCTGCACGCCCAGGGCGTTCAATGCGTTGCTGAATTGGCCATACTGACTGGAGTCATAGCTTGATAGAACATCCGCGCCCGCGTGTTTGAACGGATCGCCCTGGAGCACTTCCGGTGTGACGCCCTCGTTGGCTCGCTGCACGAATGTCTTCGCCAGATCCTCCGGGCTGAGCTGTGGGTTTTGCAACAGATTGGTCAGGATGGCATTTAGATTCTGTCCATCGAAGTTTTTGCTGGCACGCTCTCGAAGCTCCGATGCGACGACTTGATCCGCAATATCTGTGACAGCACCGAGGGTGGCGGCTGATGCCATTGAGCAGGCATCGAAGTCCAGCAAGTCCAGCCGCTCGTGTCCGCTCCCGGTCAGTCCCGCTTTAACGGCAGCATTCAGCTGAGCCAATGTTTCTTCACCGGTGCCACCAACCAATCCATCGGCGCCGCCTCCATGTGATTGGATTACAAGACCGATGTGATCGGATGGTGCGAACTGAGTGGCGAATTGCAGTAATCCCGTCTGGTTCTCTTGTATCCCTTGGGAATCGACAGTTTCAACTTTAGTGAGTTGTCCGTCGCGGATGATGTACCGGTCCAATTGCACGTCTTGCTGCTGACCCGTGCCGTTGGTCGGCAGTTGCTCTCGGGAGCGGCTGTCCGCAACTTGTACAGCGATGGCGACGTCCGGTTGTCCCTTACTCGCTTCCACCAGTTGCTCCAACTTGGACAACTCGTGGTGCCCACCGACATCAGTGCCGTCAGGCAGAATCAAATCTGATGTCAGGTCTACTGCGACTGTCCACGCGGCGGGGTCTACCAGGTCCAGAGCCGGCAGCTTCCATTCGGTACCCACCGCATTCGGTGCGGGTCTAAGTGCGTCCGGCGCATTCGGTGCCGACACGTCGGACATAAGCCGCTCGCGCGCCAGCGTTTCTTCCGATGCAGGCCGTTCTGGTCGGTCGAATCCAGCCATGATGCAACGAGTCAGCACTTAGTAATGCCGGCAATGTATCAGCAGACACCCGAATTAGTTCGGACTGACTCGTGAACAATTTGTGTATCGCATCAGCGCCGAGGGGTTTCGCGGTCGCGCCAGCGGATGTGTTGCACCATGCCGAAGGTCAGGGCGCGCGCAGCCAGGTCGCCATATGGTGCAGAGGCGCGCATGATGCGCTCGACACGGCGGGCCTCGCGTTCCATGAAATTCCACCAGTACCTCGGGTTGAATCCATACCAGTCGTTGGTCGGATATCGTTCCTCAGCCAGTTGAAGTCTCTGAGCGCGAGCGGCTTCCGCCGGCGTCATACGCACGCCGTTGCGGGCGCGCATCATCTCTTCAATGGCGTCGACGCCGATGCCCAGCCGTCTCGACAGGTCGATCATTTGCTGTTGCGTCGCAGTCGGACCGAGGTTCATTGCATCTGCCTGCAACCTGAAGCGCAGGTAATTCTGCTCGTGGTGTGTCAATTCGTGACCGAGAACTTCGGCGTTCCGATAGAATCTGCTAAGACCAACTGAATTAGAGTATGGATAGTAAATGCCCGCGGTGCCGGAACCGAGTTGTCCGATTTCGATATCGCTGATTGGAGGCATGCCACGCCGTTGCAGAAAAGTATTGAGTTCGGTCCGCATCAATGCCGGATCTTGGATGCCGAGGATGCGCCGCAGCTCCATGTTGGTTTCCGTTGCAGTTTGACCGAGGACCGGGCGCTCCATGTTGAATGGAGCAGACGCTCCGCGAGGAGCGAACGCGCGGAATGTTTGGAGTCCTGCGCTCGTGAGGAAACCCAACATGTATCCCCACATGGCACCGTCAACGGTGGCAGCCGCTGAGCGCTGCAATATTTCCGGCAGTGGTGTGTAGTTGCGGAAGTCGAAGAACAGGCTGCCGAAAGTCGAAACACCGTTGTACGTGCCGCCGGCGACGGCGCCTTCCGTTCCGAATCCAAGCAGATTGGCCAGGATGGCGGTGGTGGTCGGACCCGCTCCTACGCTACCGCCGAGTCGACCGATCAATCCGGAGATGGCATTGCCTGCCAGTCGACCTATTCCCATGCCGCCGATCAACGCTGCACCGGCGAATGGATCGGACGGTGAGAAGTAACGTCCATCCAGATATTTTAGCCCTCCCTTGACGACGGCTGCGAGCAGCATCTGTCCGGGGATGCCGCCGGCTCCGCGCGTCGCCAGCATGGCGCCGATCACAGCCAGATCGGTGATGACATCGACACCGCGCTGTTGCGATTGATCGTAGCGTTGCGCGTCTTGCATGCTGCGGGAGAAGACATAGCCTTGCGGTGTGACGATCGTGATCGGTTCCATCTCTCTTTGGAAGCCGGGCAGATCGCAGTTTTGCAAATTGGTTTGCGCCCGATCAAGAGCTTCGCGTTCTTGCCGGATGCGCTCGCGCGTTGCGTCTGAACCCGAGTCGTAGTCGAGGATGTTAGACCACCAGCGCAGCGGGTTGTACCAACTGCGATCTTGTCCGCTGGAGCCCAGGTTATTCTTGAGCCAATCAAACGTGGCGCCGATGAAACCTTGTGAACGGACGTTGTACTCAAACGATTGGGAAGCGTTGCGGTTGTTCTGGATCATGCGTTGCAGAAGGATATCGGGACGCAGATCAAGAGGTCCGTCATAGGGAACAGTGCAGGCGCCGGGTTGCCCCGGCGCATCGGTCGATGTTCCGGGGCGATCGTTTGTATTGCCTGCGACGGGTGGCTTTATCGGCACGTCGGGCGGTGCATCGGGCGGAGTTGTCTGCGTGCCGGGCGGATTCGTCTGCGTGTCGCCGGGACCTGTTGGTGGTTCACTCGGATGCGTCGGGCGACCGTCGCGTACCGGATCGTTGGGCTCTCGTTCTGGCTGAGGATTGCCCGAGTGCTGCGGATCGCCTGTCTGCGGTGGTGCCATCGCGTTGAGGAAATCGCCGATGTGCAGCTCGTTCAGGTTTCCTACAGACGAGCTGATGTTCGACTGCGCGATCCGCAACAACTCACGGAACGCATCGTTATAGGTGTCATCGAAAAATGCTTTTGCAGGAGATGTTTCGCGGAACTCGGTCCATGTCGGGACGCGTTCATCTTCTCTGTGGACGGCCGGCCGTGTGCCGGTATCTACCTCTGCCATAGGGATACCCCACCATATCTACGCCGTGCCGGCCGCCAAGCAAATCACAGGCGTACGTAGTAACTATGCAGGTGGGGTATCCGTAGGTTATGGCATGTCTGTGGAAAATTCGTGAAACCGAACTTCTCAGAGAGTCGGCTCTCGCTCCTCATCGCCGAGATAACTGCGTCCGAGCGACCGAACCTGATCGAACAATGGTGCCGCCTTTACTTTCTGCGAGTTGTGCGTATAGGAATGGGCCCACTTGTAGAGGATCAGTCTTTTGAGAAACAGGTCGGAGTCACAGGGATCCAGAATGTGATGCGAGTCGAGTGCAGAGATTGATTTGGCAAACAACTCTTCGGACTTCTCATATTCCATGAGTTGATCGAAAAGACACGCAGATTCGAAGTAGACCACTGCCGCGTTTCTTTGAGTGCGCGTGCCGTCGACTTTGTCCAACCGACGTTGGCACATGTCGAGAATGTCCCGTTTGGAATAACCGCTCAAGTCACGATTCATGGCAGCGAAACGCAAGGTCGCATAGAACTCCCAGCATTCGATCGGAAAGCGTTCCGCTTCTTTGATGCCGGATTTGAGATGTTTCTTCCAGAGCTTCTCGTGACCTCGGCATTTGTCGACCAGTTCGAGATTGTCTTTCCAACGCTTAAATCTGATCGCGTCGGTGGGTGTGGTTAAATTGGCGGCCGACAACGACTGGCGAGGGAGTTCAGTGATGATTGCAAACGACGGAACGCTTTTGCACACCGAATCAATGAGAAACTGGCGCAGACCGGGAATGGCGTACAACAATTCCTGCAGGGCCGCCGCAAATGCCGTCGCCTCGTTGCACTGTTCTTCCGTCGCGCCTATGCGGTAGCGAGAGATACGGAAGAGATTGTCACCCAGCAGAGCGTGCGCTATCAAATCGTCGAGGTGGCATGCGTGACGCATCGCCGATCGTGAAATGACGGTGTTGCCGGATTCCTTATATAGGGTGAACGCGTGCAAGTAATACCAGCGGGCGTGATTGCTCAATGTGCTGTCGACAAGTGCTCGCGCCTCCTTCAGTCGTCCTGCCTGTATGTGCCAGCAGTACAGACTGATGAACGCGTCATTTGGATCCGCGCTCAGTTGGGACACTTTGTTGAGCACTGCCTGGGCCTCGGGCAGCGCACCCTGGCCGCGCAGCCACTGGGCGCACTCCACGCTGACGAATGCCACCAGTTTTTCGCCGTGGATGAAAGCGCCGACCGGTTCAAAGGTGTCGGATGGCGGAGTGAAGTCGCCGGTTCGTATGAGATGTTCTTGACGCAGAAATCCGACGGCATTCTGGTAGTACTTGCATGCATCTTCGGGACTGGTGGCACCTTCGCGCGCCAGGACAGTAAACGCCAGACCGCACTGCGGCTCGATTTGCAGAATCGCCCGCGCGGTCTTCAGCCGTTCGTCGCGACTGCTGTCGTGCAGCATGCGTTTCACAAGATTGGACATCTTATATAGATGTTTGTTGTATTCTCTGTCATCTTCGAATTGAGACTTATCGACGTATTCCTTTTTGAAGTAGTCGCACAAAACGGAAAGATCCAGATGCGGGCCGCTTTGCAAGACAAGGGGCTGATCTTCGGGAGTCCATGGTGTTATTTGACTAGTGGTTGGCATAGACCTGTCCTCCAACTGAAAAACTCGGGGATTTTGCTTTCAGGTTCGAGATGACCTGATGATCGGTATACGTCGCGAGCTCGAAAAAAGTTCAATCGTCGGCACATACTGGCAACGATCTTTTCTGAACGTAGCCAGACCCGTCTTGACAGATGGGATGCCTGACGGATATACTTAACGCGTTGGTTAATTAACCGAATGGTTTAATACTGATGATGCAAGACAGCGACAGCCTCAGCCAGACATTTGCCGCACTGGCAGATCCGACGCGGCGAGCAATGTTGGCTAAATTGGCGAAAGGTGAAACCACCGTTTCAGATCTGGCGCAGCCGTTTCTCGGCGATATGTCACTGCCGGCGGTGACCAAGCATTTGCAAGTTCTGGAAAAAGCCGGACTGATAACCAAGACGAAGCAAGCTCAATACCGTCCGTGTCAACTCAATCGCGACGGCTTAAAAGAAGCCGCCGATTGGATCGACGAATATCGAGTTTTCTGGGAGGAGAGCTTCGATCGTCTCGATGCTTATCTAAAAACAGTTACTGCTAAGAAGGGAAAAAAGAGGAAATCGAAAAATGCCCGTCAAGACTAGGTCGAACGAATTGAAAATAACGCGCGTCTATGACGCTCCGCTGAAGGCGGTCTGGGATGCCTGGACCGATCCGGAGCAGGCGGCCCACTGGTGGGGACCGCGCGGATTCACAATCACCACGCATAGCAAAGACCTGCGTGTGGGCGGGCACTGGAAGTACACCATGCATGGTCCCGACGGCGTCGATTATCCAAATACGGCTGTGTATCTTGAAGTCGAGGATCAGGCAAAGCTGGTGTACGACCATGGTGGCAATGAGGACCAGCCGCCGTTGTTTCGCGTCACGGTGCTTTTCTTCGAGAAGAAAGGCAAGACGACCATGGATATGACCATGACGTTGCCGACTCCCGAAGCCGCTGAAGAAACGCACAAGTTCGTCAAGAAAGCCAACGGCTACTCCACCTGGGATCGACTGGCTGAGTACCTGGAGAAGACCGTATCGGGCAATGAAAAGTTCGTGCTCAATCGTAGTTTTGATGCACCGATCGAGCTGATGTATGAAATGTGGACGGATCCAAAACATGTCGCGCAGTGGGTGCCGCCTACCGGATTTACAATGGAGTTTCTTCGCGCTGATATCAAATCTGGTGGCAGTACGTTCTCCGTCATGACGAACGGTGCCGGACTGAAAATGTACGGGCGAGCGGAATACCTGGAAATGGTGAAACCGCATCGCGTGGTTTACGTGCAACAGTTCTGTGATGAAAACGAGAAACCGGCGCGGCATCCCATGTCGGCGACCTGGCCGGCGGCGATGTTGACCACTGTGGAGTTGACGGCAGAAGGTCCCGATCAAACGCGTGTGACATTGACCTGGGAATGCTATGGAGAGCACACGCTGGAAGAACTGCAAACATTTATCAATGCTCGCAGCGGCATGAATCAGGGTTGGACCGGCTCGTTCGACAAGCTGGAAGATTACCTGGCAGCACAGACGCAGTGAGCGCATCGAGCCGCAGAAAAGTCCGATCTCAATCGGGGCGCCGGTCTGGTAAAATTGCCAAGTATCGCGTCGCCCCGACGAGGTCTCAGGCAGGTTGGCACGGTTCTGGAAATCCCGAAGGATGTCTGCGGCGTCAGTAATTGGCGTTGTGGCAGTCAGCGTCGCCGCCGCCGGCGTGCTTGCCGCGCTTTCTGCGTTGCCCGCGTTTGCTGATGACAAGTCTGCTGCTGCGGATGAGCGCCTCACTCCCCAGCAGGTTTATGACAGAGCCTGGACGCTGATCAAAGACAACTTCTATTTGGAGTCGTATAGTACGCCGCCCGCTTCCCAGGACTGGAGCCGCTGGCGGCACAGATATGACGACAAGCTGCGCTCCGATGACGACGCGCACAAGGCGATTCAGACGATGTTGGCCAGCCTGGGCGATCCGTACACACGGTTTCTGGACAAAGAAGCATTCGACGACGAGAAGTCGCACATCAAAGCCAGCCTCGCCGGCGTCGGCATGCAACTGGGCATCAATAAAGATCAGCGCATTGTTGTGATCGCGCCGATCGAAGACAGCCCGGCGCAGAAAGCCGGCATTCAGTCAGGCGATGAGATTCTCGAAGTAGATGGAAAGCCGATTAAAGGTCTGGCCCTCGATCAAATCGTCAAACAGATTCGCGGCGAAGTAGGCACCGTCGTCAAAGTCAGCTATGCACGCGCTGGAAAGAAACATTACATAGAGCTGACGCGCGCCGATATCGCCATCAAAGCAGTCTCGACCGTTGAGGTATTGAATTTCGGCGGCAACAGCGGCAAGTTTGGTTATATTCGGCTGGATACGTTCATGTCTGAGCGCGCCAGCAAAGAGGTGCGAGAGGCGTTGGCGAAGGTGGAGAGCGAGGGCGCCGAAGGCGTCATTCTCGACTTGCGCGGCAACCCGGGTGGATTGCTGTCCAACGCGATCAACATGGCAAACATGTTTATCGATCATGGTGTGATCGTCAGCACAGTCGACAACGGCGACTACAAAATTTCGCAAATCGCCAAACCAAAAGATCCGTGTGTGACACTACCCCTGGTGATTCTCATCAACGAAGGTTCCGCCAGTGCCAGCGAGATTTTAAGCGGCTGCTTGCGCGATAATCACCGCGCCAAGTTGGTTGGCGCCAAGTCTTTCGGCAAGGGGTTGGTGCAGGCGATCAATGCGCTCGGCGACGGGTCGAGCATCAACGTCACCGTGGCGCGCTATTTGACCCCTGCCGATATCGATATACACAAGACCGGTATCGTTCCTGAGTATGCGGTCACGCTCAAGCACGACGACTATCAGAGCGGCCGCGGACCGTGGTGGATTGATACCACCGGCTCGGCCGTTAAGCATTCGCCCCGAGAAGGCAAAGACGCGCAGTTAAACAAAGCGGTGGAAGTGCTTGCCAAACAGCTCGGCAAACCCAGTTAGTTGAGTCAGTCAGTTTAGCTCAGCCTGGCTCAGTTCAGTTTAGTAGTAGCCGTAATAGTCGCGGCGTGCGGCCGGTCCACCTTTGCGGGCGGCGCGGGCTTGTTCGTACTTCTTCACCTGCTCCTTGGCGGCGGCGATTTCGTCATCGCGCGCTTTCTCGAAAGCAGCCTTCTGTTCAGCCGTGATCAGTTTGTTGTCCACAAGAGTCTGCAAGTCCTTATCCGTCACCGGGTGACCGAGTTTCTTAGTCAGGTCGGCCCGAACTTCATCGTTCATGCCAGGAATACGACTCACCGCATCCGGTACCATCGAGGTGGCGATGCGTTCGCGCTCACGGTGTTGATTGGCTTCGTCGCCGTGGAGATGCAATTCGGTCTTGTACGAGATGCTGTTCCACGCCCGCGGCAGATCTTTAGGCGTGTAGTGGTCTTTATTAGGATCGAGCTTGGCATCAGGGAAACCGCTGGCCTTCATAACTTCGTTGAGCCAGGTATAGATTTCCTTGTTGGTGGCATTCTTGCCGAGGTGACGCTGCGCGAAGGCATAAAGCGTTTCCTTCGGTTGCAGTTTGTCGATTTGCGGCTGGTTGTCGTACTCTGTCAGCTTTCTATTCAGCGGCGTGTCGGGCAGGTCGCTGCTGGTGGCGCGCGCTGGTCGTTCTACCTTGTCGCTCGGCATGCGAATTGTTTCGCCTGGTTGCAGTGCCGGGTTCGCCTTCAGTCGATCGATAAGCGCCTGATTGCCGACGTTGGCCATCAAGATATCTTCGACGGTGACCTTGTTTCTTTCTGCCAGCTTCTGCAGCGTGTCGCCCTGCACGACTTTGTAGTCGGAGGTTGTGAATTCGACGCGGTGTCCGTTCGGTTCTTGATCGATGTGACGCAGCTTGCCGTCGGCCATCGGTACGTCGTACATGTACCGTCCATCGGGGAAGGGTGCGAAGTTCTTCACTTCTACCGGCTTCCCGTCGGCTGTCACTGTCAGCTGCGGCTTGCCGCTGCCGTCGAGGACGATTGTTTCTTTGCGGTTGCCTTCTTTGAAGTAGTTCTCGACTGCCAGGACATTCTTGTTGTCCTTGTCCAGTTTGATGGTGGAGGTGTCGCCGTTTGGACCTTCCCACTTGTTGGTGTGTGTACCGTCGGGGTTGGTGGTGGACGTGGTCACCGATTTGTCGGGCAGAGTTTCGCGGCGAGTGGTGGCATCTTGATAGACGCGGGCGCCGTCTGAGTTGCGCGTGTATTCATAGCCGCCGGTCGGGTATATTTTGATGTCCTTAGCGTCGACTTTCTGGCCGTCGCGCTCGATCATCAGTTGACCATCCGGACCCTTCTTCACCACTTCGTTGTGGGCCGTAGGCTTGGGTGGATCGCCCTCCATGCGGGTGATGTTGCGCTGCATGAAATCCAGATTGCCGTTCGCATCGAAGCCGGTGCGAATAGTGCTGCCGTCCGCCGCTTTCTCTTCGCGCACGTTGCGTGTGGTTTCCTGGGTGACGGTGACGCCGTTGCCCTTGGTATAACTGTACGATCCGTCGGCGTTGACTTTGACGTTATCGACTTTGCCGCCGGCGGTCGGGCTTTGAATCTGCCATTCGCCATTGGTGCCGCGAGTCAGCGTTTCATTCGGTCCGCCTTTGCCGGTGTGAACGATGCTGGTCGCTTCGCCCTTCTCGTTGAACGTCAGAACGGTCTTGCCGCCTTTGCCCTGCGAGTCGGTAATTTCTCTGGTGCCGTTGGCGTTCTGTTTGACGATGGCACCGGATTCGGTTGTGTAGGTGTACTCGCCGTTGGCGCTGACTGCCAGGCTGGTTGCCTTCTCGGTGGAGGTGCCACCATCTTTATTCTTGCGTTGAATGCTGTAGCTGCCGTCGTCGTTGCGGGTGAGCGTTTCGGTTTCGCCGTTGACATTGGTGCGCGTCAGCGTGGCGACCTGATCTTGCCCATTCACCTTGACGGTGGTGACTTTGACAGTATCGCCCGATGGGAGCTTGACGCCTTCCGGCGGAATGCTTGTTGCTTCGGTGCCTTTCAGCGGAACTGTTTCAACAGGCGCCGGTGCACCGGAGTCTTTACCGTTGAGCGATAGTTTGTGATCGACGCCGGCGGCATCTGTATAGGTGAGAACGCCGAGGTCGGCGCCTTTGTTGCCCATGACCGGGTCGATTATCTGGCGAGCGCCGTCAGCCGGATTGGCAGTCCATGGTTTTCCTGGTTCGCCCGGCGTGTAGGTGATTGGCTTGTTATCGTGGTTGCCGCTGGATTCGATAATCTTGGTTGGTTTAGTCGGATCGCTGCCGTATTCGAACACCATGGTTCTGCCGTCCGGATAGAGCACGCTCTGCACTCTTCCTTGCGAGTCGACGGCGACTTCCGAATTGTCTTTGTTGTGGGTGACGACGAGCTTGTCCGTTCCGGGACCGCGGTTTACTTCATACTTGAACTCGCCGGTCTTATCATCGACTCCCGGAGGAGTGACGATCATGGACATCACATCGCCTTTCTGATTGCCTGGACCGAAGCGATGGTTCTTGTCGTTGATGAACCCGTAGCCACCATTGCTGGTGGTCAGCGAGTACGAATCGCTCGGGCCCGCGATGCCGGTCAAATTATTGTTGCCGTCGCGAATAAATCTTGTCTCCGAGCCATCGGCGGCGGTGACTGCGACCACTTTGCCTTTATCCGTGGCAATCTCGGTGCCGGTCTGTGCGTTCTGTTCGTAGGTGAGGTGGTCGCGTGTGCCGGTGGCGTTTTTCTGTGCCCACTTCGCGAGGTCGTCGCGGGTGAGGCGGTTGCCGGTTTCGCCTGTTTCTTGTCGAGCCAGATCAAATCGACGCAGCAGGCTTTCCGCCAGCAAGCGGTTGTACGGCGACTCGTCTTTGTTGTTGACGGCAGCCTGGAGGTTTTCTTTAGTGAGTGCGTTGTCTTTGCCGTACTTGGTGACCAGGTCGCCGCGTGCTTTGTCATCGAGCAAAATCGACGGCAACACGCCTTTCGCCTCGAGCTGTTGACTGACAGCGGCGAAGTCGGATTGTGAGGTCACGTTGTTGGTAGTAAGTGCGGTCGATATCTGCGTCCGAACCGCGTCATCAGGCGGCGTGTCGGCTTTGACCTTAGTTTGAATATCATCTGCCGCAGCTTGTGGCTTGGAGTCACCCATCTCAAAACATCCTTCTATATAGCTAGGCGCACGGAAAGGAAAGGACCTGGTTAGTAAAAAACTGGTCTGGCGTGGCGGCGTCGAGCTCGGGGTGGGGTGAGGAGCGAAGCAGCGACGGACTGAAGCACCGGTTATAGTCATCATGCCCAGAAAAGCGCTTTTCCTAGCGCCGGGCAGGCTTTTTAAGGATCCAAATGGAGGGATCCGTCCCGTCCAGAGCGCAAGGGGTGCGGCGCTGGAGAGGATTTGGTCGTTCGTATGACCGGGGTGGTGGTCAAAGAATTCGCCCAGGGAAAAGGCGCGATTTCTCGACGTTTATCGTCTCATGGGAGGCGTGACAATCACGTGAAACGGGCACCCCCAGGAAGGGGCAGTTGACAGATTAGACCGACCGGTCTACTATAGATTTATCCGATTCGATTAGTTCAGTTCGATAGCCCAACCAACAGCCCAACCAATTCCCATTCGCACCGCCGGGCATGACGTAGCGGTGCGCTAGATCGAGGTGTCTCCAAATGTTTGATTATTTGCTGGCAGGAAACGTTGAAGTAACTGCTTCTCTTCTCGAAGAACTCGCCCAGTCGTCCGATGTTCGTGTGCGCGCCCGCGTCGCCGAACATCCCAATACGCCGCTGCCCGTCCTCTTCAAATTGTCGCGGGATGAAAGCGGGGAGGTCAGGCAAAGTATTGCCTTCAGTCCGCGGCGAACCAATTCGATGCTCATGCGCCTTGCCACCGATGAGAATGCCGATGTCCGTTATGCCATCGCTGAGGATGTCGGTGCACCATTAGTGATACTGCTGCAACTTGCCGCCGATGAAAATCCATATGTCGCCGCGCGCGCACTCAGAAGTCTCGCCACGAGCGCACCGCCGCCAGCCGAGGCTGCCGCGTAATCGGCCGCCAAGCCGCGTTATCGCGGCAGCATAATCATTGCCACAGATTAGGCTGGCGGTTGCGCATGTCTTCTGCTTGCAGGGCGGTTGACGCCGACTCAAGTATCTCCAGTGCTTCGGGCATGTAACGTTGAAAGTGCTCCGGGCGCACCGCGCGCAAACAGCACTCGGTGTCGCCGACCAGGTCGGAGTATTTGTGCCCGTCGCCAAAGCGGCGCCCCGCGCTGATGCGGTTCACGAAGTGTTCCACCACATGATCGAGCAGCCCGCGCGACAGACCAGAGACAAACAACTCCGGATGATCGAATTTGCTTGTCAGCCCTATCGTGTAAAACGCCGACGGCACTGTTCTATCGTTGCCGTAGTATTTAACTGTGCACCAGCCGCGGCTGTCGATGCATTTTTTGAGAAACGGCAGCTTGATCTGCAGCCCGTCGTTGAGCGGTCAATTCACATTCATTGCACCAAGCATCAGGTCGCGCCTGATAGCTGCCATAAGATTGATGCAGTCCCTGATTGCTGGAAGCCGCGATGTGCAGACAGAGTGCTGCTGCATATGTTTCTTTGTCGGCATGTTGGGAGCACTTGATTGTCAGCGGCCCTTCACGTTTCTCACCAGGCTCTGCACCAGCAGATGCTGACGAGCGAGCTTTGCCGCTGCCGCCGACAGCGGTCCCTGTGCGCGCTGCCTTTGCACTGCCGGCGGTGTCAATTTCGCCCGTGTTTGGTCGACGACCCAGCCATTTCTGCAGGTTGACTAGCCAGGCTTCTCCGAACTTCATTTATTTGATCTTCGGCTTCGGCTTGAAACTGTAATCAACCAGTTCGGTCACCGAACCCACCGGTCCCGATTGCGTCGCCGATTTGATCAGCCCGATGTGATTGGCAAACCAGTAGGTCTTGGTCATGTTGGCGCCGCCCTGGGTGACCTGTGTCGTCACCTTCATGGTCGAAAACTTCCCCGCCGGCACAAATATGTCTTCCGGTCCGGTGACCTGAGCGTTTTCCGAAATATCCACGCCCATCATGCCTTTGCCCTTCCACTCCCACGCATCATCTTTGCTGAGCGGATTTTTCAAATACGAATAGACAGGCTCATAGCTGAAGAGCATCTTCTCATCGTCGCCGAACTGCTCTTTGTGCCGCAGCACCAACCCGGCCGGTTTGGTGTACCAGTCGTGGATGGGCTTGGTCGACTGCGTGTCGACTTTGAAAATCACGGTTTGATCGGGTTGCTTCTCAGCGCTGATCACCTTCATCGTGAAGTTGCTTTGTTTGCCCTCGCCGGTGGTCGTTTGAAACTTCCACCAGTCATTGACCCGCAACGGGAAGTAGTCCGGCGGTGGCGGCTTGACGGACGGCTTGGCGGCTGACTTGGGCGCAGCCTCTGCTGCGAAACTGCTCAGCAACGTGCCACCAAGGGCGGCGGCAAGAAACGCCAGTGTCACCGGTCTCTTTGTCATCTATTTTTTCCCTTTCTTCTCATCGTCGTCTTTGACTTCGACATCGGTGACCATGGGCAGGTTGTCGTCGTCATCAGGCACCATCGGCACATTCGCATCAACCTGCGTTTTGCCGGACGCTCCCGATGCCGCCGCACCGCCGCTCTCTTTGTCGACCACCAGCTTTACCTGACCCATTTGCGCTTTCAGAGCCGCCAGGTCATCTTCAATCTGCGCGTTCTCGCCAAGCGCTTTCAGTTTGTCTTCCGCCGGTGTTCTGCTCAGTTCACCGAGCGCAGCAGCTTTTGCTTCCCGCTCCATAATCTTCTGTTCGTACTTGCCCATACCGGAGGTGCCGGCAGAATTGGACATGATCTCGCTGGCTTTGGCCATGGCATCGCCCGCTTTAGCACGCTGAGTCATGCCGTCTTTCTTGACCATGAACTCTTTGAGCTTGCTCTCGAACTCCGCGTGACGCGAGCGCAGTGCCGCAGTCGTAGTCTTCTGATCTTCCAGCTGTTTCGTCAGGATCTGTGCTTGCTCGTTCAGCTCTCGTTTCTTCATCAGACATTGCTTGGCGATGTCGTCGTTGTTTTGTTGCACCGCGAGCGTGGCTCGTTTCTCCCATGAAGCGAGATCTTCGTTGTTCTTCTTGATCTGCTGCTCCAGCATCTTTTCATTGGCAATCGCCTGCGTCACCGCTTGCAGCAACTCTTTGACCTGCTTCTCCAGCTGGTCCTGCGCTTCTTCCGCGAGAACCTCCGGCGTCTCCATTTGCTGCATGCCCTTGTTGAGCATGGCTTTTATTACGTTCATGAGTCGGTTGAGCATGCCGATACTCCTTGCCTGGTCATGGCATCCGGCGTCCAATGTCGATTAACCACCAATGATAGCGCTTTCGGCATGACAAGAGGACTGCTCGACGCCCGGCGCTTCCCAACTGGTAAACTCTATAGATAGGTCTGTTACCGAACAAAGAGGTCCTATGTCTGCACTACTGATTGATGCCGAGTCGAGCGATCAATACAACGTTACCGAGCCTTCCTGCAAAATCGGGTCAGGGCCAAACTGCGATATTGTCATTACTGCGGAAGGCATCTCACCAATGCACGTTCGCATTGAAAAGCAAGGCAACGACTACTGGGCTGCGGTCATTCCCGGTGCGGCGCTCACCCGCAAAGTCAACATGTTTCAGACTATTCCTTCGTGCACGCTCAATCGCAAAGCGCTGGAAGGCAAGCTGACCAAAATGGCGCCCGGTGACAAACTGCAGATCGGCACCCGCTTGCTGGTTTTGCATATCATTTAGTCGGGCACCACTTTCGATACCGCTACACAGTCAGTGAGGACTGAATTATGAGATTTGGCGCGATTGGCATTTCGGCTCTCGGTCTGGTTTGCATGTTGGCAGCTGGCGGTGCACAGATGGCGCTGGCCGACAAGTCGGCGGGCTATCCGGCGGCCAAAAGCAAGCAGCTCTATGCGGACAATGACTTTCGCGGCAAGCAGGCGCCCAAGCTCCAGGTCGAAAAATGGATCGACGGGCCCGCGCCGGACACCAAAGGCAAAGTGGTGTTGATCGATTTCTGGGCGACGTGGTGCGGACCGTGCCGGCATCTGGTGCCCGAACTGAATGGGTTCCAGAAAAAATTCAAAGACGATCTGGTTGTAATCGGACTTTCGGATGAGAGTGAAGAAACTCTAAAAGCCTTCAAGAAGTCGAACCCCATGGACTACTACGTGGGCACCGACACGTCGCGCGCCATGAAGGATAAGATTGGCGTCAAGGGCATCCCGCACGTAATGATCATCACTCCCGATAACGTAGTGCGCTGGCAGGGCTTCCCCGGTCTGGGCGATGACCCGCTCACAGAAGAAACCATCGCGCAAATTATCGCCGCCAGCAAAGCGAAGTAATCGTCAGTTCAGCGTGTCACATTTTTTGCACGGCTCCAGCGCCCATGCGCGTTTGAGGTGTGCGCAATTAAGTACCGACTAGAGGCGGTGTCGTTTGCTACGCTGACGAGCACTGTCAGGAGCTGATCATGGTTGACTCCAAAAAATATCCACCCGGAACGCGCTGGGGCGACCTCGCCGTCGCGCTTGGTTACGCATCTCGAGACCAGGTCGAGAAAGCATTTGATCTCCAGAAAAACGACGCGCGTTATAAGGGCAAATTGATCGGCGAGGTTATGGTCGCCGAAGGCATGATTACTAAGCAACAGAACGAGCGACTCGAACAAGTGCAGAAAGAGTTGCGCGCGCGCATGGATGCTATGGAAGACCCGTCGCAAATGACGCCCGAGCAAGTGACCAAACTGATCACCGATATCAATGAAGAGATCGAAAAACGCGGGCAAAGACAAGGTGAAGGCGGGCAGGAGAAACAAGCTACACCGGAGCGGGCGGCAGCGCACCACTTCGATGTCGACTTTCTACTTGCTGAAAGTGCGTCCGCCGGGCAAAGAAACAGCGCGACCATCGAGCGCCTCCATCATGTAGATTCACGGACCAGCTGAGTGGTGCTTCCGGCTAATCAGTGCGTGTGTTCGAATTTGCAAATCGGCAGCGTGGAATAAGTCGCCCATGCAGTGGTTTCGTTCATGCGATTGTCGTAGAACAGCTTCACCTGCACGATCGGAGACGTTCCGCTGACCGTGAATGAACGCGACTGATTGTCAAAACTGAAATTAGGGTCTCCGGTGGTGCCGACTACCTGTCCGGCGGCGTTGTAACCTTCCATGCGCCACTTCGGCAGTGAAGAACCATTCAGCACGCCGATGCGCGTGATGCTGAAACTGGTAGCTGGATGTTCGAGTTTGATGTTCAGCTCGGAGGTCAAGCCGCAACCGCCGATCAGGAGCACGCGATCGCATCCCTCCGGCATCACCATTTCGTTGCCGCGCGCGTAAAGTCCAGGTTCGCCTTTCGATGCGGTTATGGACGCGACGCCCATCTCAGAGAGTGCGGTGGGTGCGAGGTTCCCTAGCGGATAATCTTTGAATGTATTGGGGATGTCCTTCATCGACCAGGGCACCGAGCGCGGCTCCGAAGGCGGTGTTGACAGTACGAGGTTGACGCCTTCCCATTTGCCGCCCAGCGAAGGGGTTTGCGGGGCACCGAAATTAGATTGCGCTTCCCACTTCACGCTTTTTTGCACGTCGGCGAAGGCGGTCAGCACATCGACCTTGTTGTTGTTCTTGCGCAGAGCTTTGATCAGGTTGTATGTGAAAAGACCATTCTGATATTCCTTGCCTTCCCACGAGCGTTCGTTGGGAGCGCTGGAAGTGAGCACCAGCCGCCCGGTGCCTTGCGCGATCTGTTTAGCGTCGAAGTTGGCGGGCGCCTCGCCGCCGCGGGCACCAGATACGGCACCACCGCTGTAGCATGTATCCATGACGATCAAAACGCGATCGGTGTTGACGCGGGTTTTGATTTCGGAGTTGAGACTATTCATCTCAACACCTTCCGAATAGAGTTTGTCGCGGTCTGTATCGTAAGCGACGATGTAGTTGCGGCCGCTGGCGTCGCGCGTTGCCGGTGTGCCGTGAGTTGAGATGTAGATCACCACCAGATCGCCGGGCATTACCACCCGCGGCAACCAGTTGTCACCGAATGCGTCCATGATGGCGCCGCGCGTGGCGCGGTCATCTTTGAGAAACTTGACGTGGTCGGGCGCGAAGTTGCATTCTTTGATCAAGAAGTTTTTGAAATCTTCGGCGTCTTTGGCTGCGTATTTGAGGTTGTACTCCGGATGCGCGAAGTTGCTGATGCCGATCACCAGCGCCCACTTATCTTTGATAGCCGCGCTGCCGGACGCGGGACCGGTGCGGAAGATGTCTTTCGACGATCCGTTCGTGCCACCAACATCCTTGGCTGCGCCGGTCGCGGACCTGGCGGACTTTGCGGATTTGGCGGAACCGGTCTGCGCCAAAGCGGTAGGAATCGATGTAACGAATGCCAGGCTGATCGCCGTCACAAAAGACAAAATGACGGAGCACAACTGAGTTGAGGCAGGCATGGCAGTTCGTCTCATAAATTTCGCAAGCCGATTCGATACCCTAATGTACCCGTCTGGCATGGGACCTACACCGTCGCTACTTTGTCTGGACGCGGCGACCGCGCAGGTGGTCGTCGGCGAATCTTCCTGAATGCGGGTAGTCGCGCAGCTCTGGATAGATCGTGGCGAGTTCAGACTCTCTGCCCAGATGGTGCAGCGCGTCGTAGAGCAAATCGAAGCATTCGTAAACCGGACCGGCGGAGTTCGGATGTTTCAGCAGTGTGGGCAGAAGTTGCTTCGCTTCAGCAGCAACCTTCTCATAGTGTCCTTGAGCTTCCTCAAGGTGCATGGCGATCAGCTTCACGACCGCACCAAATGGTGCATCGATGCCTGGTCTTCCCAATGCTTTGCTGAGTTTTCGCATCTCTTGCAGCACCTTTTGGGCGCGGTCGAACTGTTTTGCATCCGACAGACAATTGCAGATTGCGGAAAGCGCTCGCAATTTCGTGTCGCTGTCAACGCGCGCGGCTAAAACCTGTTGCGTGTAATTATCCAGCGCGGCATAGTTACCGCGGGCGGACTGTAGTTTCATATTCAATTCGGCGTTGGGATTCAGGCTCTGGGGGCGAATCACCCACGATAGATCCATGGCTTTGATTAGTTTCTCCGCCCGATCGAGTTCGTGAAGCCGCACATGCAGTGTCGCTAGATCGAAAATAATCTGGTCGGGAGTCGGACTGCCACCGGGCCACACACGTGGCAGCAAGATGTTTCCGTACAGGTCTTCTGCTTCATGTGTCAGACGGGACGCCTCATCTAGCTTGCCTAGGTCAGCTTCTACGTCTGCCAATCGAATGATCAATTGAATGCATTTTTCAGGTGAACGCAAATCGTCTGCTTGATGAGCGTATAACTCTTTGAAGACCCGCTCCGCATCTTCCAGCTGATGCAATTGGCGGGCGGACTCTGCGTAGAGGCTTTTAAACGAAGCTGTTTCTTTTCTGGTGATCGCGCCGTCATGCAGACTCTCGTTGGCTGTCTCCATGGCTCGAACGTAGTTGGCCACCGACAAGTCGTACTCGGCACGCAAGAATTGGGCTCGGGCGACAGCCGCAGTGTCGTGCCACTTTCTGCCCAACTTGATGATTTCATCGAGATCCTGTCCGCGATAGTTTGTCTGGAAATCGCGCAGTTTTTCTTCGGCGATTGCTTGTTCTGCGTCGCGATCGTTTTGCCGTCTGGTGCCCTCGACGAAACAGAAGATGCCCACTGCCGCGGTGACCAGCAACATCAGCCCAGCGGCGATTAAGATCCGCCGCGAACTATCGCGGATGCCACCGGAGAGGGACGAGCGACGCTTGCTTGGCGGCTTGATTTTTATTTCGGGATTAGCCATGAACTGCGCCAGAACATCCCTCACTTCTTGAAACGAATCGAATCTCGCCTCGCGATTCTTTGACATGGCGGTGAAGACAATTGCTTCCAGCGCTGGTGGCAACTTAAGACGTGCAGGAAACGGTGCTGGATGCTCGGTGATTTGCTTCATCAGCACCGCCACCGGTGAGTCGGCGACAAATGGTTGTTCGCCGGTCAACACCTCATACATCAAACAACCGAACGAATAGACGTCCGACCGCTTGTCGAGTTGTTGTCCCTGCGCTTGTTCCGGGCTCATGTAATGCGGGTCGCCGACCACTTCGCCGGTGCGCGTCAGGCATTGACCGTCGGTTCCATCCAGCAGCTTGGCGAGTCCGAAGTCTATCAATTTGACAGTTTCTATTTCTACAACGATGACATTGTCCGGTTTTAAATCGCGGTGGAAAACGTCCTGCTCGTGCGCATAGATCATCGCGTCGCAAATTTGCACAAACAGCGGCAACGCCTGGAAGGGAGGCAGTGCACCATCTGAGCGAATCACTTCGCCAAGCGACCTGCCTTCCACAAACTCGGTCACCATGTAAACCAGCCCGTTCACATGACCGAAGGCATAGTTGAGCATGATGTTTCGGTGACGCAGCCCCGAGATAATGCGGGCTTCGCGCTGGAATCTTTTCAGTCCTTCCGGGTCGGCCGCATATCGGGGATGCAGTACTTTGATGGCCACGTCTTTGTCGATTTGCAGGTGATGCGCCAGGTAGACGGAGCCCATGCCACCGGTGCCAATCAGTTGCTTGATCTGATACTTGCCGTCCAAAGTCGTGCCCGGCCGCAGCGCATCCAGATCGCTGGCTGTTGCATCGAAGTCGACTTCGCGTATCGGGTGCTGTTCCACTGCCGGCATTCTTGGGGGCACAATCCAATATGTACCCGGTGCCGGAAAGTCTCAGTCTATCGCCAGGCGGGCACGTTCCGACAGCGTCGGCTCGTCGAGCGTTGTCAGAGAGAATATGTTGTCGGCGCGCAGTTCAAGCTGGCGCACCGGTTGTTCGACCGGCTCGATGACCGCAATCTCCTGTCCGCTGCCCGCACCAAGTTCGTCGAATTTGCGGGCGCTAACGAGGACGCGACTTTCAAATGACGCGACCGTTTTGTTGTAAGCCGTCATGGTTTTGTCCAGACCGCGCCCGACGTCGGCAAAATGATTGGCCATAACGCGAATGCGGTCATAAAGCTGCTTGCCGAGCTGGCTGATCGCTTGCGCGTTCTCCGCCAGTTTTTCCTGCTTCCAACCGTAGGCAACTGCTCGCAGAAGAGCAATCAACGTCGTCGGTGTGGCGATGATCACCCGCTGCTGAACGCCGGCTTCGATCAATTCAGGATCTTGTTCGAGCGCGGCGCTGAAGAAAGTTTCGCCGGGCAGAAAGAGAATTACGAATTCCGGCGCCGGTTGAAACTGATCCCAGTATGCTTTCGCAGACAGCTTGCTGAGATGCACCTGCACCTGACGGGCATGGTCGCGCAGGCACTTGATGCGCGTTTCCTCATCCGGTGCCTCGAGCGCATCCAAGTATGCCTGCAGGGGTGTTTTTGAATCGACCACGATATTCTTGTTGCTGGGCAATTTGACGACCATGTCGGGGCGCAGCCGACCTTCTTCGGTCTCGGCGCTTTGTTGCTCGACGAAGTCGCAGTGCTCTAGCATGCCGGCCATTTCAACCACTCGTCTCAACTGTATCTCGCCCCATCTGCCGCGAACGGAGGGGGCACGCAACGCCTTCACCAGTTTGTGCGTCTCTTGATGCAGCTCGTTTTGCGTGATGGCAAGCGACTTCACTTGTTCTTGCAGTCCACTGTAGGCGGCAACCCGTGACTTCTCCAGATCTTGAATTTTGGAATCGACATTGGTCAGAGATTCTTTGAGAGGCTTCACCATCTCCTCGATCGATTTCTGTCGTGCCTCCAGATCGCCCTTGGCTCCTTGCTGAAACTGTTCCATCGTCTGTTTGGCAAGGTCTATAAAAGATTGGTTGTTCTTGCGTAAAGCATCCGCCGATAACGCATTGAAGGCGTCTGCCAGTTTTTTCTGCGCATCATCGAGCACTGCCAGTTTCTCCTGCGCAATTTGCCGCTCGCTCTCCAGCAATGTCGCCAATTCGGAAATTCTGGCTCCCGCTTCGGCCTTCTCTTGCTGCATACTCCCGAGTTGGACTTCCCTGGCGGCGACCAGATCTTCTAATTGAGCGATCCTGTTATTGCGTTCGAGTGCTGCAGAAAGCTGTGTCGCTTGCGAAACCGTCAGGTCGCGAGCGCATCTAAGTTCTGTTTCTTGATTGATAATGGTGGCACGCAACGACTCAACCTGTTGTTCGAACAGGCGCGCGCGTTCGGCACTGGCGGTGGTGGCGGCGCGGTGCTCGGTCGCGGCGGCCCGCAAGGCACCATCTTTGAAGCGGGCGGCGATTATCCAGGCTAATGCCGCACCAACCAGGGGAGCGATTGCGATATAGAGGATAACCATCGTGTCCATGTGCATCACCTCATTGCCTCACACACGCAGCAAAGTCGGCAGACCGCGACACAGGCGGTCTGATTATCGGCTTTGAAAAAAACTGGGACAGGATCTTTCCGGCACTAAATGTCGGTGCAGCGCTCAATGCGATGCTGCACTGGGACAAATTGTTAGCCTTCCAGAACTAAGAGCAGTGTACCATACGCCTGTATGTCTGTAAAGGGCTAATAAAATTAGTCCCCCGAAAGCCGCGCCAAGCCTGTTTTTCGCCAAAAAAGAGGCGGCGCCGCTGGGCACCGCCCTTCTGTGCTGCGCCGGTGCACGCTTACGATGCGTGCTTCAATGCGCTCATAGCGGCGTGCGTGCGCTGTTGCGCCGGCAAGAGATCCTCGTTGACCAGACGACGCACTGCGGGGTCGTCCTTCTCGAGAGCTTTGCGGTACATATCGAGACCTTTGTCCTCGCCTTCTTCGAGAATGCCGATGGCCGCTTTGTTGCCGAATAAAGTTGCACCGCCTTCCATCATCTTCGCGAATGCGCCCCACGCGCCCGAACCATGCGCCGGTTCGCCGCCCATCTGTGTCACCGCTTCAGTGAGCGTGCGCGAGCGGTTTTCATGACAGGTCAGACAGTCAGAGAGCACCTGGCGAAATGATGGGTCATCCACTTTGTTGATTGCTTGTTTGTATGTTTCAGTGGCGGAAATTTCGCCTTCCAGTAATGAGTTGAGCTGTTTGATTGCTTCAGTTTGCATACGAAACTCCTTGCGCTTTGCTCTGGTTTAGACTACCGGCAAAACAAAAGGTGCCTGTATCGAAGCTGGACTGGACGTTTTAAGCGGGCAACCAGAATTCCACTGTTGTGCCAAGTCCTGGTGTGGAAGTGAGCGTCAGTTCTCCGCCGTGTCTCTCCACGATCTTTTTGCACATCGAGAGCCCGGTGCCTGTAGCTTCCGGAGTCGGGCCGCCCTCCAGCCTGTGAAAGACCTTGAACACTTCACCGAACAATACCGGATCGATACCCATGCCGTTGTCTTTGACGGTAAAAAGCCATCCCCCGCGCTTGGGCTCAGAAGTTACACTCACCTGCGGCGCAGCGTTCTCCCTGCGGTAGCGCAATGCATTGCGAATCAATTCTTTGAACAGAAACACGAATTGTTCACGGTCGCCCTTGAGCGCCGGCAAGGTGTTATCGAAAGCGATGGTATCGCTCTGCATTGCACCAGCAAACTCGTCAGTGCGTTCGAGTTCGGCGATCGCATCACGTACGGTGTTGGTGCTGTTGAATTGCTCGCCGGCGTGGTGCGGTTTCGAAATGCGAGCGTACGTCCAGAGGTCGTCGACCATACGTGCCACCAATCGACCGGCAACCGAGATTTTCGCAATGAATTCGTTGGCATCCTCGCCGAGGCGGTCTTTGTACCGGACATTGAGCAAATTGCCGTAGCGCACGATGGTTGACACCGGCGGCTGCAGCTCATGTGATACCACATAGGCGAGTTGCTGCAATTCTGCGTTGCTCTCCATCAGCTGTTGTGCATGCTCTTCTTTAAGTTCTTCAGCAATCTTGCGTTCGCTGAGATCTCTGGTGACTTTACCGAAACCGATCAGCCGCCCTTCATCGTAAACGGGAGTAATTGTCACACCAGCCCAAAAGCGACTGCCGTCTTTGCGAATGCGCCACCCTTCTTCTTCATATCGTCCAGTTGAAATGGCTTGCTCGAGTTCATACTCGGGGTGGTTCACATCCTTTGATTCTTGCGTGTAGAACACAGAGAAGTGTTGCCCGATGATCTCATCGGCGGTGTAACCTTTGGCTCTCTGCGCGCCTTCGTTCCACGTCATCACGTGTCCTTGCGGATCCAGCAGGAAAATCGCATAGTCGCTAACGCTGGTGACAAGTAAGCGAAACAACTCCTCATGTTTAACCGATTGCTCGCGCAGCATCTTCTGCCGGCGCCGCTCCGTCAGGTCGCGCGTCACTTTAGCGAAACCAATCAAGTGTCCCTGGTCCGAGTAGAGCGCAGTGATTACAACGTTAGCCCAGAAAGAGCTGCCGTCCTTCTTGATGCGCCAGCCCTCTTCTTCGTAGCGCCCTTCCTGCTTCGCGACTTCCAACTCGTAGTCTGGATGCTTCGCCGCCTTTTCGGCTTCGGGATAGAAGATCGAGAAGTGCTTGCCGATTACCTCATCGGCGGTGTATCCCTTGGTTTTTTGCGCGCCCTCATTCCAGGTCATGATGTGACCAGTCGGGTCAAGCACGAAAATCGCGTAATCCTTGACGCTGTTCACCGCCAGACGAAAGACCTCTTCGCTCTGGAATTTGCTGGTTATTTTGTTGGGTGAGGTGCGCCTTTGGGCGCGGTTGGCATCAAATGCCAGCGGCTCGTTGGTCATATGATTATCTATGCTGGGGTACCCGAATGGTGGCTCCGACTGGGGGCCACAGTTTCAATTTAATGTATTGGCGCCGAACCGCACCATATACCTTATATAGGGAAAACCATCAGAAACGCGCGCTATAGCGCGTTATCTGCGGTTTGGGGGGTGACTGGAGGCTTGAGCAGCCTATCTCTAAGCATCCGGTGACACGAATATACTCATCCGATGTGTCGACAGTAGCGTCGAGCACCACTCATGGTGCCTGGTGACCGAGATGCGCGGCAAGCCTCGTCCTTCAGGGCGAGGAGGATAGCGCCGGCGGCGCAGACGCCTTGTCGATCAGTGTGGGGTGCGTTGCTGCTCAATATACTGGCGAACAATGCTGATAGGGGCGCCTCCGCAACTTCCAGCGAAGTAGCTAGGAGACCATAGACTGTCTCCCCAGAGCTTCTTGGAGATGGCGGCACCATGTTGCTTCCGAAGCAGACGACTGGAAACACCTTTCAGGCTGTTTACTAGATGCGAAATTGCGACTTTCGGAGGATAAGTCACCAACAAATGGAACATAGTCGTCTTCGCCCCTGAATTCGAGCAATTCCGCCTCAAAGTCTTCGCATACGTCGGAGAAAATCTCCTGAAGTTCGGACAAGAGTGCCTTAGTGAATACAAATCGACGAGATTTGGTCACACAGACCAAATGCACATGTAAATTGAACACGCAGTGTCGACCGCATCTAATTCAGTGGCAGGCTTCATAGACCAAGAGTATAATTGAATGCATGAAACGATTGCAAGCATACAAATTTCAGTTGATGGCGACCCCTAGACAAGAGCGAAAGATGGCTCGCTTTGCTGGTTGCCGACGTTTTGTGTATAACGAAGCGTTGGCGCTGCAGAAGCGGCGATATGAATCTGGTGAATCAAGATTGGGATATGCTGCGCTTTGCAGAGAACTTACTAAGTGGCGGCATGTCGCGGAAAAGTCGTTTTTGGCGGAGGCACCAATGCACCCGCTGCAACAAGCACTGAAAGATCTGGAGCGAGCCTATGGAAATTTCTTTGGTGGTCGCGGCGGGTTCCCGAAGTTTCACAGACGAGGGAGACAGGATGGATTCCGTTATCCAGATTCGAAACAGATCAAGCATGATGAGGTAAATGGCAGGATATTCCTGCCTAAATTGGGTTGGATGCGATACCGAAAAAGTCGAGCGATAGAAGGTGCGCTTAAGCAAGTTACGGTGAGCCGAAGAGGCGGCAAATGGTATGTGAGCATCCAGACAGAGCGCGAATTGATTGGCAAAGAGCGAGTCAACGACTCGATGGTAGGAATAGATATGGGGGTGGTGAGATTTGCCACCTTGTCTGATGGCACGGTGTACGAGCCGGAGAATCATTACAGGAGGAACGAGAGGCGGTTAGGGAAGGCGCAGCGGCAATTGTCGCGAAAGCGCAAGTTCGGAGCCAATTGGCGGAAGCAATTGAAGCGCGTGCAGCGGCTGCACATGCGAATCGCCGAAAGCCGGCGAGACTTTCTGCACAAGACCACCACAACCATCTGCAAGAACCACGCGATGGTAGTGATAGAAGATCTTTGTGTAAAGGGAATGAGTGTGTCAGCTGCAGGCACGTTGGAGAGACCCGGAACAAATGTGAAAGCGAAAGCCGGATTGAACAAGGCGATATTAGATCAGGGCTGGGGAGAGTTTCGGCGCCAGCTGGA
>JAXLXI010000024.1:0-68529 GCA_046328035.1 Candidatus Obscuribacterales bacterium
TCTGGATATCGCGTCATGCTTTCAATCATCACTTGCATGGTTTCGGCTTTGTCGATGCCGTCTTTGTCCATATGGTCGAGGATGCGCAACCGCGCTTTTCCGGCAACCTCTCTGTCTCCGCGGTCCTGCGGCTTTTGGTGTTCGGAACCCTTCACCAATTTCCAGTACTCGCGCATGCCTGCGTCGTGCGTTTCTGGGTTGCCCATCAGTTCGTCGTAATGGTTCATCATGCCTCTGGTGGCATTCAGCCATTCCACGTCTCGATCTGACCTGCGGGCCGCACGCTGATAGAGCGCCTTCTGTTCATCTGTTGCGTTTTGCAGCAGTCCATAAAACTCAGGATTGGCTGCCAGGAAATTGTTGGAGGCGATGGCATTGAAGCGGTGTTGACTGAAAACATCCGGATAGAGCTGTGCCGTCTCAATGGCCATTTGCAATACTTTGGGAGAATCACCGGCGGCATTGAAGTGTTCGAGCATGCGCATGCGACCGGCAATCGCCAGGTCGCGGTCGGACTGCGACTGAGGCTGCTGCTCGTGCGACGCGATCAAATTGCGATACTCTGATTCGACGGAGGGGCTCATCTTGAATCCGATGTTGACCCGCTCATCCAACGCCGTCATTTTGGCCAGTTCCCGGGTGTAGGCATCGTTCATATCGGCGCCCGGCGCGTTGTTCGCTTGCGGCGGCGGCGGAATCTCGAACGTGAACGGGCTCGGAGTCTCGACAGGAGTTTTAGTATCCGGTCTTGGAGCATCAGTCATGTGAAACACCACGCCTTGACGGCTATTTCGAGGGGGAAGGTCGGTTAATCATACAAAGCCGGCCTGGGTATGGCAGTACGGGTCTACGCACCTTTTGGGCGTGCATCCGCCCGTAAGCCTCTAACCATGTTATTGTGCGGGCTTGCCCTTGATGATTCCCATCTGCCCTGATTTGCGGCGGTGCGCCAGGATGTATTGTGCGAAGTCTCCCAGTCGCTCGTCGTCAATTGGACCGATCAAAAACTGGTATTCGTCGAGCCAATAGATTTCTTCCTGTTCGCGGAAGAAGCCCCCCAGAAGCTCTGCGAAGTCCTCGGAGCGAATTGTGGTGCGACCTTCTCTGGATTCGAAAATGGTGAGCGAATCGACCACCGGCACGAAGTATTTCTGACCTTCCTCAATCTGAGCATTGTGGTGCCATTTGCCGTCCGCCGTTTCGGTGACTTCCATTTCTACGGGCTGAACGTCCGCGAATCTCGGCATCACTCCTAAGTAATTGACAATCAGCATTACAGCGAAGACCGTTTCGAGAACATCGTCGGTCTTCTCGTTCGGGTATTGAGGGTCGGCGAGAACGCGTGAACAAAACCGTGGACCCATCCAGAACTCGTTGATCGGTCCAGCCAGACAAACCATTTGGTTCTGCTCTTCGATGAGGTTCCACAAAGTGACCAGCTGCGATCGAATGGCGTCGCCAATTCGTCCGTCAAACTCTTTTCGCAAGTCGGCAATCCGCAGAGTCTCGGGCTCCCAATCGGTTGTGACCAAAGCGTTTTCGCCGCCTGCCGCCAACTCCAAAATCTGAAAGGCGAATTCCCACTCTGGAACAGTTGACAGTGTGAGGACGCGCACCATAAATTCTCCATCGCGATACCAGACTTCCAGTCCTCTGGTTGATGCATTGGATAGGTAGAACGTGTAGGACTGGTCGTATGCCCAGGAATTCTCGCCATAGTTCTCCAGATCCGGGCAAATCGGAAGAATAGTATTGCCCATGGTATTGGGGGCAACCAGTTCGGACGGGTAAGCTTCGAGCCACTTCGGAGCTAGCTTGTTGATGAAGTCCACCGGCGGCGGTAGCTGGTCTATGGGAATCGCCAGCGAAAATACAACGCTCACAGATTCTCTCCTTGCAGACAGATGCAAATTCTACATCGGGGCCAATCTCCATGCCAGGGTGAACTTTCTAAGAGGTCCGACTGTGGAATTGTGCAGTCAGGCTTTCCTTTAGCCACATACAAAAGTCGTGCCTGGTCCCATATAAAGGGTGTGGGGAATGGTTGCGAAGCCATTCAATCAGGAGACGCCTCAATGACACCACCACTTGCAGACGGCGCGCGCCCGCGAATTCCTCGAACCAGTTGCCGTGCGCCTCAGTCTCGGCGTTTGCCAGTTCGGTGGCAGCGGACACAGGCGGCGCATCGCCGCCTCGCATTTCAGAATACAGATCGTCAGCCACGAGCGAGCTCCTCCAGCATTGCGCAGCAACTTGGCACTGCGAGCGGTGCCTCCACCGGAGCGTGGAGACAAGCCGCCTCCTGAATTGATTCCCAAGTCTGCCGAACTTACTCCGAAAGACTTTGACCAGTTCGGACCGAAAGCCGCTGAGATCTTGCGAAAGCACGGCGTTACTAAACTCAGTTTCTCTCCAGGCAAAGATAAAGATGACTTCCACCACGCCAAGGTGGAATTCAAAGATGGTGCGCAGCTCGACCTCAATCCCGACAAGGATGTTGCCAGCCGTTTGAAGATCGGCAAGCAATTCGAGTGCGACATCAAGATGGGCAAGAATGGCGAATTGATTTTTAGAGACATCAAAGGACTGACTGCCGAGATGAAAATCGCCGGCAAGATGGTCGAAGTTCCGATTACCAAAATGCAAATGGCATACAACGAGGACGGCAACGCGGCGGTCACGGCCACCGCGAAAGTCGACGGCTTTTTACAGGACTATAAGTTGTTGAAGAGTCAGGGCGCCATGACGGATGCCACGACCTACTACAATAAGTTCCTGGAGCTGATCGGCTTGCGCTGCCCTTGAGAGGGCACACCATAAGCGAGCAGGTTGCTCGCTCCCACTAATAAACTAAACAGACTTAGGTTCCTCGCATTCGGACACACGGTGCACGTCTTTGAGGTGCGCCGCTAGATTAACTTGGCCGCTTTCAGAATTTGGATGATCGTTTTCATTGGCAAGTACATCTTGCCAGCAGTATTGGCGCACTTTCGGAATCCGTATTTTTCGTAGAAGCTTGTGGGATCGCCTTTTTCCCCGACTAGAACGTCCACGATCATTCCAAACGAAGCGACGCTCAGGGAAGCGCTGTAGCTCCTTAGCGTGGCGTCTACCAGCAACTTTTCGCCCACGCGAAGTTCTCTATTCCGTTGGTAAGCCTCGGCGACCGCTAGCCGGCCCAGCAACGTGGCAGGAATCGCACCATAGTGGCCAATTTTTTTCATCAGGTCCGCTGGCAGGTCATCTGACCGGAGATGCGCGGAGCTAAGGCTGTAATACCCCAGAATCTCGCCCACTTCTTCTTTACAGGTCAGCGCAAAAGTCAGCGACAGTGAGGGAGCGTCTTTGCGGGCTTTAGTGCGCAGATATGCATCCAGTTGTGCAACACCACTGGTGAAAGACTTGCGGTTGTGCCGGACCGGGTCCAGCAACTCGATTTGGTTCAGCGTTATAGACTGCAACCTAGACCCCAAACGCCTTCTTGTATCGCCTAGCCGCTTCGATTGCTGCCTTGGTAGGTTTGGACGGCGACAGTACTGCCTGAATGAACGCGACGCGGTCCGCCCGAGCCATCTCAAGAAAATCATGATCGCGCAGTTGACGTGCGGCCGCCTCGGCAAGTATTGGCTTCGCCCAGCCGCTGACGGTTTCACCGCGCAGTGCTGCGGCTCTTTCAACCTGCTCTTTTAGTTCCGCAGGCAGCCTCATTGCCAACCGCTCTGCGTCGTTTGTCGGTTTTTTCCTTGATGTTGCCATGACACTCACCTGTCGGGTATTGCGATCTAACCATTGTACGCCAAAATGACGTACTAGGCAAATAAAGGGGTGCCCCGAGCAGCCACTCATTTAACGGCTGGCCGCCAGAGTGACCAGGCGTTGGACGCGTCGCGCACGCGCCAGATAAATCCATCGAGTACATAGTGCGTCGATTGCGGCAGAGCCAGGAATGGAATGAGCAGTGCCAGGATCGTCCTATCCGTGATCTCGGGCAGATGCGCGAAGACTGGGAAGAACGAGAGATGTTCGCGCCAGACCAGACCATCCCAGAGCCCTTCTTCGAGAAACGCCAGTCCGACCAGCACCAGGAAGAACACTGGCAGGTAAGTGAGTGCAACTTGCGTAGCGCGTTCGAAGAAACTCGGTGCTGCGGGCGGGGGAACTGGATCGGCAGCACGAGCGGCACTCGAGTGGTGCATGAGCCAGATGAGCGCCATGTATGGAACACCGTGGCTGATTACGTTCGTCATGGTGAATGCCATGTCGGAATTGAGTGTGACGATGCCAATCCACCAGCTGAGTGCGGTGCCGATAATCAAAAGATTCCTGGGAACGTTGAAGTATCCGCCGGTGGCACGGAAGAGGAACAACTCTTTAATCACATACGCCACCGCCAGGAGTGCGTAGAGCCCGAGCGCCCAATCGGTGATGAACTGCGGAAGGGCTTCGATAAAGTCGCCTTCGATGAACCAGTTGAAGTTGCGCGGCAGGTGGGTGTGCCAGAACAACATCGGGTAGAGCGTTGCCATGTACACAAGCGCGTGGTCGAGCGCTTTGAATTTGCTGAGTGCGGCTGGTTGCTTTCGCGAGTATAGAACTACAAACCCATATTGCTGGCGAATGAAATGGAACACCGCCAGGTATGCAAGTGCTTTCCAGAAAAGAAGACCGTCGAGTGAATAGAGCAGTGCGCCGACTACCCAGCAGGCGACTGGGATCGTGAGCAAGACCGCGCGGTTCTGTTTAAATGCCTGTTTGTCGAAGTAGGTGCGGAACAGCGTCGCATAGACATGCGCAACATCGACCAACAGGACAAATGAAACCCATGCCCATAACGGCAGGCTCGAACTGTTTTCGAATAGGGGGCGAAACGCCAGCGCCACTGCCGATGTGATAAACGCCGGCGCGATGATCCAGGACAGATCCCAGCGTGGTGACGAGAGCCAGGCTTGTGGTGCCGGTTCAACCGATGCTGGGTTGAGTATCGACTGGGTCATGTTTCGGCGCGTCCCATCGCGTTCAGTATCCCTCGTGCCGCCTGTACACCTTGATACTGCGCTTCTTCGAAGTTGGAGATGCCGCTCATATCCGAGTGCGCGAAGAAGATGTTGCCCTGGCGTTCCTTCATGCGTTGCCGCGTGTCGCCCCAGATATAACCGACCGATGGACGGATCATGCCGTGTCCCCACGGCCATAAATCAATCGCAGTCACATCCCGGCTGATACCTGGATGCATTTTTTCGAGGTCGGCGAGAATGCGCGCTCGCCATTTATCTGGTTGCGCCGCCAGGAGTTCCTTCCGCGCCGTCACCGGATCCATGTCCGAGAGGGGCTGGTAGTAAGTGATGACGGTGGCACCGCGGCGTGTGGTGATGTTCTGGTGCGTGGCTACGACATATCCGAGCGAGTCGCTCGCGTAGCTGACATTATCCCAGGCGGTATCCAATCCATTGCCTTCCGGTACATTCGTCAAACTGATATTCGCCACCAGCCACGGTGCATATGCCAGGTCGCTCAGATCATTCGCGTCGAGAGCTTTGGCTTGATCGACAATCACATACTTGGAGATGAATCTCGGCGCGGCGAAAATGACATATTCGGCCGCGATGGCTTTCTGCTCCTGCGCACCATTGACGTAGGAAAGCACGATTCCGTCGGCGGTCGATTTGATCTTGTGCACGGGAGATTCCGGTTGCAGGTGATCCTTCAATCTCTCGCGCAAGGCATTGACGAGATAGCCGTTGCCCTCCGGCCAGGTGACCAGCGCATTCATGTCGGCATTAGCGGCGGTGCCGCGCCGTCCCGCGAAGTAGTGAAGTCCCGCCCATGCAGAAACGTTGTTGGCCAGCGAACCGTAGTCGTCCTTGCAGCAATAATTGACATACCAGACCAGCGGGCGCGATGTGAAGCCTTCCTTTTGCATCCACTCGCTCATCGATATTTTGTCGAGCGCGCGAAACTTCTCATCGGCTGAGCTGAGGTCCAGTGGAATCGCGAACACGGGTTTGCCGTCACTGCCTTTCTCTTTGCGCAGCCGCGAAATCAGCTTGAAGAAACGGTCGATTTGCGTCCGGTCCTCTGCTTGCAAACCCTTGCGCGGCACCAATCCCTCGTTGAATACGCCGCACTTGAGCAAGCGCTCCTGCGGGTCGTGGCAAAGATGCAGTTCGTTATACAAAGGTTCGTTGTGCTCATCGAAACCTTCGATAATTCCTAACTCGGCAAACAACGTTCGCACATATTCCGACTCCGGATTGGCAATCGGTACGTAGTGGGCTGCCCATGGGTAGGCGCTAATTTTGTTTCGTCCCGAGGTGGAGTTGCCGCCGACTTGCTTTTCCAGTTCGAGCAGAACGAAATCGTTAACGCCGTGTTTCTTCAACCACCAGGCTGCTGAGAGTCCGGCGATACCACCGCCGACGATAACAACGCGAGACCTGGAGGAAACTTTCGGTTGTGCGACGTTGGCAAAAACGCGATTGCGAATCATGTGTCCTGCGGACATGGATGGTCCAAGCAGGCGGCACGGAACATTGTCGGCGGCAGATGCAAGGCTGTCCAAGTACAGTTTGGTGCCGCCTCCCGCAGCCGCTACACCGGCGGTGCCGAAGATCAGTCCGCGAAGAAACGAGGCGCGACTAATGCGTTTCGACATACTCGCTCCACTCCGATTCGAATAGATGCACGAGTGCCTGGTTGTTCAGTTTATTGACGGCTTGCACCGTCGGGTGCATGTCTGCCGGGAAGGAAGTCATCTGCGCCACCACGTCGGGAGAGACGTATTGCAGCCCGGATGGATAGTTGTCACCGAAGCGGAAATCCTGCGGTGCGGCGATCACATAACCCCAGTCGCCGAACGACGGCACGTAGGCATGATAGGGCATGGTGTGGAAGCCGATCGAATTCAGCGTATTGACGACGCACCAGTATGAGTTCTTGGCGTAGTAAGGCGAGGTGCTCTGGATAACGATGACGCCGGTCGGTGAAACCACGTTCTTCAGTGCTCTATAGAAAGTGTCGCTGTACAGTTTGCCCAGCGAGAAGTTGCTGGGGTCCGGGAAATCCACGATGATGCAGTCGAACTTCTGGTGGCACTGTTTCAGCCAGATGAAAGCATCCGAGTTGATGACTTCGACTTTGGCGTTGTTCAGCGAGTTCTTGTTCAAGCGGGTGAGAAACTGTTGCTGTTTGAACAAGTCGGTCATCGCCGAGTCCAGATCGACCAGGGTAATTTTTTCCAGAGACGGATACTTCAACAACTCGCGCACGGCCATGCCGTCGCCGCCGCCGAGTACCAGCACTTGCTTGGGATTAGTCAGTGCCGCCATAGCTGGGTGCACAAGGGCTTCGTGATATCTGTACTCGTCGCGGGAGTTGAACTGTAAATTGCCGTTGAGAAACAGCTTCAGTTCTTTGCCGCCGCCGGTGATGACTATGCGCTGGTAGGGAGTGGACGTAGAGTAAATGACCGGTTCTTGATACTGTGCGACTTCTGCCAGTGTCGTCAAATTGTCGGACGAGGCGAAGCCGGCCACCAGTCCGACCAGCAACATGACGCTGATTACTTGCAGACTGCGCACCCAGGGTAATTCGCTCTTGAATAAGTGCAAGGTCCACAGTGCCACCACAATGTTGAACAATCCGAACAAGAACGCCGAGCGCAACAAACCGAGTTGGGGAACCAGAACGAGTGGGAACGCCAGCGATGCCAGCAGTGCGCCCACGTAGTCGAAGGTGAAGACTTGAGAGACCAGATCTTTGAAGTCGAGGCGATCCTTGAGGATGCGCATGAGAAGCGGAATTTCCAGACCGATCAAGATGCCGATGATCGAGACCAGGCTGTAGAGCAATATGCGGAAATGTTCGACATGATTGAACATAAGGAAGAGGATGGCAGCGGAGCAACCACCGACCAATCCGATCAACAGCTCGACCTGGACGAAGACGAGAACCAGATTTTTCTCGACGTATTTAGAGAGAAACGATCCGACGCCCATGGCGAAGAGATAGACGCCGATCACCGTGGAAAACTGTGTCACCGAGTCGCCGAGCAGATAGCTGGCGGCGGTGCCGGCGATCAGTTCATAGACCAGACCGCAGGTCGAGATGACAAAGGCAGTAATCAGTAGAGCGTACGTCACGAGTTTGTCCGCCGATTAACCGTGGACGGCTGCCGCGACGATGTTGCCGACGGCGATGGCTGCGGCAGCGACCGTGATGGCGAAGGGCAGGTTTTTCTCGGTGATGATTTCCTTCCACATGTCGCCCGGAGTCAGTTTATCCATGACTACCAGCGTCAACGCCAGAATGATGTTGCCCACCACGGCGTACGTGATCACGGCTATGAATGCCTTCAGTGAAAATAGATCTTGCACGTGTTCCTCCTTTGTCCTTGTTCGGTTCTTGTCTCTGGTATCTCGGGGTTACTTGTGATGTGGTCCGGTCGGCTTTTGCGGCTTGGTGGCATCGGCGCCAATCTGAAATCCGGTGGCACACGCCACCGCAAGCATCAGGCAAACGAATAGACTGGACGCGATGTACATGTTTTTTCCCATGCTCTAGTCGTCTCCCGATGATGATTTGTAGGGCGTGAAATCGCTGTCGCTCCAGCGCTGCACTTCGGAGCCTCGCGAGCTCAGCCACGTCCAGATTGGCACAATCGAAACCAGGATCACCGCCAGCCAGTAGTTAAGCCAACCAGGCTCGTCCTTTTTGACTTTGACGTGGAACGAACCATCGACGGTGCCGGGACCGCTTTCCCAGTCGAGATTTATGTAGTAGGGACCAGGCGGTACTTTCCATAAGGTTTGCATAGCGGATGTGCTGCCTTCGCTCCAGGATCCGTCGCTGTCATAGCCGTGGTAGTACTCGATAGTATTTTCGATCGGGAAGGTTTCGTCGGTCTTGTCGTTAACCAGTTCGCCGGCGTAATAGAACCAGCTGTTGTCGACTCCGGCATCGAAGTCGAGGACGACATTGCGGTTTTCTGGAATTTCGAAAGTGCGTGTCGTGTAGCTGTTGAGCACAGGATCGTTTTCTTTGCTCTTCTGATTTGGCACGTAGAGAAAGTCCTGCTTCAACAAATCTTCCGTGCGAGTCGATACGCAGTAAACAAACTGGATAAAGAACAGGAGCGCCAGGAAACCCAGCCATGGAAGGCGGATGCCTCGCCATGTTTCAGTCACTGCCACCGGTTGATTAGGTCCGATGCCTTTCATGTAGGGCATCTGGTCCAGGTTAAATGCCTTGCGCACCACAGACGGTTGCAGATATTCGGAGAGCGCCCAGTTCTCTTCGTTGCTGTCGGTTTCCACAGACAGCATGTAGGGCGGGCAGATGTAGTCCTTCATGTCTACTGCATCGCCGCTCTTGATCTTCCAGTAGAACTCGCCCAGGACGTAGTCGATTTCGGCTTTCCCAATATAGAAGAGTTTGTAGGTCTGGGCGTGGTAGATGACTCCGGAACTGGCTCCGGCTTCGGGTCTGTCTTTGACCGACCGGGTGATGTTCCAGTGTCCCTGATTCTCAAGGAGCCAGCGGTATCCATAGTATGGATTGAAAAGAAGGTACTCTTCCCACTGCACGCCCCATTGAACGTCGCGGCGGACGATGAAGCCGATGACTTCCCATTCGTGTCCCTGCAATTTGCCGCGTGTGCCCAGAGGGATGCGGGGTTCGCGTTTGGCTTTTTCGTAGAACCGCGTCAGAATGCGATAGCTTTCTGATGTGGCGTCTAAGATCGAATGGCAACTTTCGCAGGCGACGGAGAATGTCTGTCCCGGATTGCGAATCGTCACCGAGGCACCGCAATTGGTGCAGGAGAAATTTTTGGCGCGCGGTCCTTGTTTCTTCTTCTCTCTCTCCGCAGCGCGTTCTTCCAATTCTTCGGTGGAGGGTGGTGCCGCAGTTGCTGCGGCGGCTGCTACCGCGTTAGGCAGAGGAGGCGGTGAGCGATGCGGTTTGTCGTCCGCGTCATCAGCATCGTCGTCGTCGTCGTCGTCCGCGTCATCCGTAACGCCGCCTGCCCCGGGGAGCGGTGGCGGCTTGCGCTTCGGTTTCTCGCCCGGTAGCGGCGGCGGCTTGCGCTTCTTCTCCGGCGGATCTGCGCCGCCGGCATCGTTGCCGCCTGGCAGATCAGAGTTTCCAGCCATCGATATACCTCAGGTTGCGAAACTTCAGATCGTCAAATTCTCTGTAGTGCCCGCGGAAGACGCGGGTTTCTTGTTCGGCATACTCAATGGTCGCCATGCTCTCGAAGCTCCCGGCGAAATCAACGCTCGTCGATTTGCGTCCGCGCATCGCGTTCATAGGTAATTCGCCTTCGCTGAATGTGCAGCGAACGTCGCGGATGTCCTCGCAGCGCAACACGCTTTCGCCGAACTTGACGTGCAAGCCCGGATAAACGTCGGAGCGTGCCGGAATCTCGTTCATGGCAAATGGTTTGCAGAGCGCATAGAACCCTTGCGCCTCGGCCAACCAACCGGTTTCGGAATCATTGAACAGCACGTACCACTCATTCCAGTAACCATCGTCGTAGGAGACTTGCAGCCGCCCGACCAGTTCGAACGACTTACCGTCGAACTGGCCGCTGGTGCCAATCTGCAATGGTGTCAGGTCATCCTGCAGGTCGGCCATCTCGCCTATTTTTTCTAAATCCATATCCTGGCGCACCAGTGTTGATCTGCAGAAACTGCAAACCGCAAAGACTGACGCCTTAGATTTGAATTCGACCTGCGCCCCGCACGAGGGGCAGTTGAGGGTGATCATTTTCTAGCCGATGCGTTTCATGATCTCCGCTTTCTTGGTATCGAATTCTTCCTGGGTGATGATGCCCTTCTGCAACAGATTCCCAAGCTTCTCGAGTTGCACAAACGGGTCTTCTTGGGGAGCACCGGCGGCGCCACCAGTCGCGCCGGCCATGCCTTGCGCAAACTGTTGACCGATCACCGCACCGGCTCCCAGTCCGATGCCGGCTCCGGCCATGCCGCCCGAGTTCATGGCGGCATCTTTGATGCTGTCGGCAGCCTGGAAGTTGGCATATTTTTTCAGGTCGCCGACCAGTGCTGCTTGCGACTGTTTGTCGAGGTAGGTTTGCAGTTCTTCCGGCAAAGTGATGCTTTGCACAAGGAACGTATTCAGTTTCAAACCATACACGAAGAATTGTGGATCAAGTTCTTTCTTCAGCTCTTCGGAGAGGAGTGTTTGATTGGCGGCCAGATCCAAAAATGCTGTTTCGGCCTTGCCGAACTTGGTGGCGATGGCGGTGATTACCATGGAGCGCAGCTGCCCATCGAGTTCGCCGGCGGTGTAGACCTGTTTGGTGCCGCTGATTTTTTGATAGAACGTGCCGGGCTCTTCGATCTGATAAGAGAAGGTGCCGAAGGCGCGCAGGCGAATGACGCCGAACTCTTTGTCGCGCACGTTAATCGGTTGTTGGGTTCCCCAGCGCTGATCTATTTGTTCGCGCGTCGAGAAGAAATAAACGTCGGATTTAAAGGGCGACTTGAATGCTTTATCCCAGTTCATCAAAGTGGTGAGGATGGGCAGCGTCTGTGTCGTCAATGTGTAACGACCGGGTGAGAAAACGTCGGCGATGTTGCCTTCGTTGACGAAGACCGCCATTTGCGAATCGCGTACGGTGAGCACCGCACCACTTTGAATTTCCTTGTCCTCTACCGGATAGCGATAAGCAAGAACGCCATTGTCCTCTTCGGTCCATTCGATAACATCGATGAACTGCTTTTTGAAAATATCGAACATCATTCGCTCCCGCGCGCTATCGTTACAAGCGGCTATAAGTATTTGTGTTAGTACATATAAGCTCTAAAGGATATCAATATTGGGCATAGAATTTGATATCCTTGTCAACGCGCTAAGCACCCTTATACGTCAGGCAGTCAGCGAGAGTTTTCTTTCCCATGACAGGTGACCTTATCTTCTTTGCCTTTATCGGCGGCATGTTTTTGCTGGGCTTGGCGGCTTGGGCTTTACTGGCGATCAGGCAATTGGCTACAGGTGCTTCCAAGCCGGATCCCAATCCTGGACAATATGATCCTGATGAAAGCAGCGTCGGGCAGGGCTCGGTTTTTCATTAGCCAGTGCCAGATCCAGGGATCCCCACCATGCAACAGCCAGGACCTCAACCGCACGACGTAGAAGAACACGTTCGCATCGGCGATTTGCTGACGGAAGCCGGCATTGTGACGCGCGGCGACGTGGTTGAGTCGATCCAGATTTCCAAGCGCATGAACTTGCCGATTGGGCGAGTGCTTGTCATGTCCGGTGTGCTTACCGAGCTGCTTTTGACGGCGGCTTTGCAAGTGCAGGAGATGCTCAAGGAAAACAAGCTGACCATGGAGCAGGCGCATGAGGTTTTAAATCATGTCCACACGCACCAGTGTTCACTGGATGCGGCGATGGAAGCGGTGGATTGCAAGCCGACCACTGATTTTTCCCGCAGCAAGCTGGGGCTTTTGCTGGTCGACTCGGATATCGTCACGCCCGAGCAGGTGGAAGAAGCGCTGGCTGCCAGCTTCGGCAGCGGCATTCCGCTTGGGAGCATGCTGGTTTTGCAGGGGATGCTGTCCGCTCAGCTGTTGCCTGGCATTCTTGACGCTCAGGAGCGTTTGCGAGCCGGGCGTATAAATCATATTGATGCGGTGGCCGAGATTCGCACGCAGTTCGACTATTGGGCACACGCCAATGATTCCAAGAACAACACGGAGCTGCTCACCCTGGGCGAGCAGGGGTCTGCTCCCGGGACGGTGGCTCCGCCCAGTGGCGGCTCGCGCGTAGCCTCGACTGCGTCCAACCGTGACTTTTCCGCTAAAGACGCCGGCGGTAAAAAGAAAGGCGGGTCCTCCTCTAGAAAAGATGCCACGGGCACATACCCGCAGCTGGTCATCTCCGGAGAGCATCCGGCGGCGGTTTCGGGGCAGAACAAGTCAATCGCGTCCGACACGGGCAGCAAGCACAGGGCGGTAGCCGAGACCGGCAAACACAAGGCGGTCTCAGAACCCGCCGGTCACGGGGCGGCGGCGGGCGGCAAATATGCCAAGCCGATTTCCGCGTCCAAGCCGACTGCCGAAGTCGGCAAAACCAAGCCAACCGACTCGCAAAAGCTCAAGGCTTACAGCGACAGTGAATCCAGTGACGAAACCGGCTCCTACGGCGCCATCTCCGGAACCTACGGTTCGGTCGTCGGCGGCGGTGGTGGTCGCTCGTCGCGGCGCAAGCGCTCGACGGACAAGCCGCCGATTATCTCTTCGCGGAAACCTGCTTATGTGCAAGTTCTCACCGATCCCGAGGACTTCCACCTGGAGAACAACGAAGACCTGTCGATGCTTTCGCTTATGGAAATGAGCGGGTTCGGCAACCGCGACGTCATGCTCGAGGGTGTGAAGGCCGCATTCAAGGATGCGGAGACGACAGTTCGCCTGGCGCAAGTGCTGGGTGTGATCAACAAGAAACATCTGGACGCCGCAGTGCTTTGCTACGCCCTGGTGTCACAGTGGAAGCTGACCATACCGGAGGCGGTGGGCGTTCTGGCTGAAGTGCGCGTCAGCGAGCAATCGGTCGAGGACGTGTTAGCCAAGCATCATTTGGCCGAAGACGACGAAGAAGACTAACCGCACCATATGCGGTGCTCGGTGACTGCCGTTACACCTATGCTGAAAGTGGAAACCTTTTTTAGTCCCGTCGTCATATTATCAAAGTTTTCAGGTTGGAGGTTGGACAGATCGTGCTGCCACTAGGTGATGATGATTCCGGTTACAACACGCCCGCTGTAGTGACAATCTTGCTGATCGCGGCCAATGTTCTGGTGTTCATTCTGTTTCAGGGAATGGGTACGAACGATCAATTTACCTATGCGTGGGCGACGGTGCCGTATGAGATTTTGACCGGCACGGATGTTGCCCGCACCGTCTTCATCAATGATCCACTGAGTGGCGACGCCATCGGTAAGATCGCCTTGCAGCCGACTCCGATATCGGTCTACCTGACTCTCTTCACATCGATGTTCATGCATGGCGGCTGGGAACACCTTTTTGGCAACATGCTGTTTCTCTATATTTTCGGCGACAACGTGGAGCACCGTATGGGCTCCGGTAAGTTTCTTCTCTTCTACCTGTTGTGCGGCTTGGGCGCTGACTTTGCGCAAATTGCTGCGACCGCGCTTTTCGGCGGCAACCAGTTTATCCCCAGTCTGGGAGCATCGGGAGCCATTTCCGGAGTGCTGGCCGGTTATCTGGTGCTGTTCCCGCAGCAGCGGGTGCGGGTGCTGATGTTCAACACCCTGCAGCAGGTGCCCGCGTTCGTCGCCATCGGTGCCTGGTTCCTTTTCCAGCTGGTCAGCGGACTGGGCGTATTGGGCGATTCATCGCAGGTCGGCGGCGTGGCTTACGCCGCTCACATCGGCGGTTTCGTCCTCGGGTTTGTCCTGGTGCGCATGTTCGCCGGTGCCGACAACAACCAGGGTGCAACTGCACCAAGTTCGTCATTCGAACGTATGTATTACCGCTAGCGCTTTCTCGTTTAGCGGTATTCGTTGAGCGTGTCCGTCAACAGCTTGTCGCCATCGCGCTGCGAGCTTTCGATACGCGGATCGACGGCATCCGAATCCAGCTCGCGCGCCGACTTGAACCAGGGCGGGTTGCTGAGCAGTGTGCGTTTCTTCAATTTCTTCGGCTTGAAGATGAACTTAATGGCGTGGCCTGGTGACAGTATGCCGAGCAGCAATGCCGTTTTGACGAAACCGATCGACTTGCCGTCGGCGACGGTGAACCGCTGTTGCTGTCCTTCTTCATCGAAAGCAAGCGACACATTGATGGTCATCTCGCGGGGCAACGCTGCTTCTTCAGTCAGAACTTTGGTTTCGTATTGCGGTGCGGGCAGCGGATAGGCCCGAGCAGTCGTCGGACTCTCGCTGGAGCTGGCATTGCGATTGCCAGTCTGCGGTGGTGTTGCCGATTGAGATGGTGACGGCAGTGGCACCGGACCACCCTGTTCGGACCATTCGCGGTAATACCGGCGGGCATCGGCCGTCAGTTCTAGCTCGCGCTGTTTGTTCAGGAGGTGCTGAACGATAACGAAAGTGAGCAGCGCGTTGACCAGGAAGCCGCCCAGCGTGATCACATAGATCCCATCTACAAAGACGGGCGATTGTGCCGGCGCTTTCAACGCCGCCATCAGCATCACGGTGTGGATGATGGTGGTGACGAAGAATGCGCAGCAGGCGACGATGTGCTTGCGCGACGGCGCGATTAATGCCGCCAGCACAATAAATAAGGTTGAGCCCGCCCAGTCGGTGATCACCCCGGCGGGCATCGGGCCCATATTGCCGGGCAGGTGGCTGAGCATCGACAGCACACCCGCATAGCCCAAGTACGCGACAGGCAGTATCAGAGCCCATCTCAACCCAGAATTCATCTTCGATTTGTTTTCAGCGCAACCCACGACAGCGACCTTTCCAGCCCAGTTGGCTCGATGCTAACACGAAGAAGCAAAGACAAGCATATTTTTAATGATGCGGCATGTCAGTAGGGCGCCCGGCTAGCTGGCGCGTTCAGCATCGAGAGCTTGGTGAGCATCGAGCGCTTTCTGGTAGCGATTGGCGTGATACGCCTCAACCAGCTTCAAAGCTTTGAATCGCTTGGCTGCTTGTTCGAAGATACCCGCGTGCTCTCTAGACTCTGCGGCTTGCTCGATGAACTCGTCGACGGCCGCCTGTTCGCCTTCTTCGCGTGCAATGCGCTCGAACTCCGGATACATCTCATTGGTCTCGTAGAGTTCGCCTTCGATAGCGAGTTCTAGAAGTTTTTCGACGGTCATGCCCTCTGATGGATAGATGAGTTCCAGGTGTGCGAAGGCATGCCCGGTTTCTTCATGGGCGGTCTTTTCGAAAAGTGCGGCCACTTCTTCATTGCCCAGCTTGCGCGCGATTTTGGCAAAATAGAGATATTTGCGATTGGCCATTGATTCGCCGGCGAAGGCGGAATGCAGGTTCTCAGCGGTTTTTGATTTGTTGTTACCACTCATGATCGGACCTCCAGGTGTGATGCTGATTTGTGTGATTGCGCGAGGCTGTCCATGCGCGTTTCTTTGAGGAAACGCGCATGCGCGCCGACGCGGCGAGAGCTGTCTCGCGGCGCCGTTATGCCATTATGGTTTGCGGTCGGCTACTCTTCTACTTCACCGTAGAACGTAACCTGATAGTTGTGCACTTTGAAGTTCTTGCCGAGATGCTGCGTCAATTCGGGCACCATCTCTTTTGGAACATCCAGAATTCGCCCCGTTTTCACATCTATAAAATGATGGTGCTCGGTAAGGTTGGCGTCGTAGCGAGCCGCCGCCGGATCTGTGTACATCTCGCGCACGACGCCCGCTTTTACGAGCGCGTTGAGCGTGTTGTAAACGGTGGCCCGCGAAAGAGCGACCGGCAGTGAGTTTTCTACAGCCAGAAACACCTCTTCCGCTGTCGGATGGCTTTCTGTCTCTAACACGAACTGGGTGATCACCACACGTTGCGGTGTGGGTTTGAGTCCCTTACTGTCGAGTAACTGCTCTGCCAGACTTTTCACGGGTCAACCTTAGAATTCCTATGCACTTAGAATACATTCTAAACGGCGAGTCTGTCAAGCGACTGCGTACTGGTATTTCGCCCGGGTAAAGTCTTCCGACCAGGCGAAACTTCGTGCGGAATTGTGCGTAATAGCGCACTGATATCTGGAAGCACAACTGTTATGGTTCAACCAATCCCGCCCATCCTCGTCTGAACGCACCTTTGCGGTTCGGTTGGGCACCGTCGCCGATTTTTTCTCGCTCCTCTCCCTATAAGAAGGACGTTACTACCATGGCTGATTTACACCACGAGCCGCCCAAGCCGACTAACCCCATCGACAATCACGAACCGGCAATTGTCAGAGTGCTGGAGAACTTCGTTCATGATATTTTGGGCGGCGGCGGCAAGTCTATCTGGAACATTGCGCAGAATCTGGCTGATGATGTGCATCTGCAGACCGTCAGATGTGGCGGACGAACCGGCGATGCCACCACTGTCGCCGCCGGTGCCGACACCGCAGGTGGAAACATAGTTGCAGGGCTAGCGTTGAGTGATCGTGGACCGATAAAGAATATCCAGTTTCCGAATGGCTGGCAGCAAACCGACTCCACGGCCGGCGGCGTCGGCAATCGCAGCGTCGAGACATACGGACCAGCCGGCGATAACTCAGTGGGCATCAGTGTTTTCTACGGCGGTTTGCCGACTGCTGATGCAGGCGCCAAAGCCTTTACGCAACTCTTAAAAGATAAGCCTGCCACCAATGGTCCGCAAACGCTCACCGCCGATGAGATCAAGAGTGTCGCCGACGCGCTTGGGCGGCTGAACGTGGGCGACAACCAGTACACTAATACCGGCAGATATCGCCCGCCCGTCTTCCACATCGACAGCGCGCGCACCGTTCAGGTGAATGGGCGCACAGTGCTTTCGGTGGAGGGAGCCTTCGTCGACATGAACGGCAAGCCGGTAAAAGGATTCAACGGCGTTTTCGCCGATACAGACGGCACCGGAAAACGTATCCAGCAGGTCTATCTGCAAGGAGCTCCGGACAGGCTGTCGCAATACAAGAGACAGTTCGACCAGACGCTGTCATCTATAGAGTGGAAGCCCTAGGGGCACAAGTGTAAGTGTGCGTAATAGCGCACCGACAAATCCATTGTCCTTTGTTATCTTAAGCACATACCCGCCTAATAGTCCTCTCTTGCAACTTCGCGTTCATACCGAGTGCAAGACCGTTCCGCATCCGTTCCCACCGTTCCGCATCCGTTCCCACCGTTCCCCAAACCACATTCGTGGTGTGGCACTTGTTGTGCGTTTCTCCGCCAGCAACAGCCGCTCTGCAAGGAGCTTTACTATGTCTTCCGAAACAGCCGATGTCCGTGTGGCACAGCAACCGCAAGACCAGGATAACCAGGGCAACCAGCCGGCGGACAAGCCCGTCTTCAAACCCGGCAATCTGGACGGTACCGATGCAGACACAGCAAAGCTGAACATGCTCGACATGTACGAGCAGTTCGCCGCCAGCCACGACCCGGACGAAATCAAAGGACTGCGCCTGGCGGCGGTAGTGGTGGCAAGTTTCGCTGCCAAGGCTATCGATGCCGACGGCAAGGTGCCGGTGGCGACTTTAACAAATGATGGCTCCATCAATTTCGATGCGCCCAACGAAGCCGTCACCAAACCCGGTGGCGATCCGACCGAACGCACTCGTCCGGACGATGATGACAGCGGTAACAACCCCGAAGGCAAGGTAATCAAAGACGATCAGGGCCGCGTAATCGAAGTCGATTACCCCAACGGCACATCGCGCAAATTTGGTTATGGCGAAGACGGCAAACTGAATTCGATCACGCAGCCGGACGGCAAGACGATCATTCTCAAGGACGGCAAATGGATTAACGTGCCGCCTCCAGAGCAGCAAGGCGGCGCCGGCGGAAGCGGTCATCCTGGCAAAGGCGGTGGTGCCGGTGGTGGCGCGAAACCAGGACACGACGGCAGCAGCGACAATCAAGTGCGCCCGGACGGCGCCGACGGCAAGCCTATCCCGGATCAGAGCGACAAAATTCCGGATAGCGTCGGCAAGGGATTGGGCGACGTGTTCAATTCCATGAACAAGGGCGTCGACATCGTCGATCCGGTAGTTTCGGAAGACGGCACATTCACTTACCACACCCGCGACGGCAACGAAGTCAAAGTCTTCACCAACGGCACCTCCTGGATCCACGACGAGAAATCCGGTTCGTACGTCAACAAAGATGCCGATGGACGGGTGGAAAGCATTGTTTCCCCGAATGCCGAAGTGCAACAGTTTCACTATAACGAAAAGGGAGAACTCGATACATATACGCACAACGGCGAAAGCTTCTACCTGAAAGACGGTAAATGGCAAACCGCCGATGGCAAGCCGGCACCAATCTCAGAAATCAAAGTCGACGACAAAGGCGTCGTCACCTACAAAAATGACAAAGACGGTTCGATAGAAAAAAGACCGGACGGCACGCAAACAATTACTAATGCCAACGGCTCACATCAGGAACTCGATGCCAAAGGCAATGTCACTGAGTTCACCAGCGCCGATGGTCGCGTCAAGCGCACTTATGAATACGACGAAAACGGCAAGCTGAAGTCGGTCAGTGATAAGAACGGCAACAAGTTCACCGACAACGGCGACGGCACCTGGACCGACAAAGACGGCAACAAAGTTACTAACTTCAAAATCGAATCCGACGGACGCCTGCAGTACACAGACAAAGACGGACACATCGTTGTCCAGAACACCGACGGCAACACCTCCACCACCACCAAGACCGAAGAGCAACTTATCAAGGATGCAGAATACCTGCACCTGGCCATGTACCTGCCCGGTTTCCTCTCAGGTCCCGCCAGCAGCATCATCGATAAGCAACTGGGCGATTTGAGTCCGGCCGACCGCATCGCGCTTCAGCAGGTCTATGAGAAGAAGTATGGTTCCAAATTGACCGACGACCTGGTCAAGGAATTTGGTTGGGACAACGTCGGCAAGACGTTGGAAGGCATGGAAGCCGCCAATCTCATGGATCATGCCGCGCGCGACTTGCCGCCGGAAGAGCGCCAGGAGTTTCTGACCAACCTCAACACATTCCTCGACCGTGCCCACAAGTCGGGCATGAGTTCGGAAGAAATCGCCAAGACACTGGCTGCCACCGATCGCCTGTTCACAGCTACCGACGGCAAAGTCGATGCGCACCTGCGCCACGTTCTGGCTCGCCAGATGATGGCGTTTGCCGCCAACCCGTCGAGTATCGATCAGGGTTCGCACCTCACCTGCAATATCACCGATGTCGAAAACATCACCTGGACCCGCAACCCGTCGGTGGCTGCGCAGATGGTGGCAGACATGGCGCTGAACGGCGAATGGACCGCGCCCGATGGACACAAGGTGACGATTCCCCCGCAGAACTTTGTGCCGCAAGAAGGATCCTACGACAGCACCAACTCAAACGAGCGCCTCTTCGCCTCGCAAATCTTCCAGGCAACCGCGCTCACCGACTGGGGCAGCCGCCAGAAACCACCGATTTACTACATGCAAGGACAACCGGATGCGCAGAACAGCACCGGTGAATACTGGACCGACAAAGACGGCAACCTGATCATGGAAAAGGACAAGGACGGCAATGACGTTCCGAAAGGATTCCATGGGTGGGGAGACGACCAGATTGTTGAAGAACTGCGCCGCTTGAATGGCGACGACAGCCGCTACTTGGTGCACAAGGACGGCGGTGGCGGAGACAACATCACCACGTTCGAGAACGAAGAGCAATTCCGCCAGGCCCTCGAGAAAGCCAAAGCCGACGGCAAGATGCCGATCATCCTTGTGGTGGCAGCCGGCGATCCGGTGTTCGGCGGCAGCGCGCAACCCGGAAAAGACGGTCATGGACTCAACCACGTGGTGGTCATCTCCGACTACAATCCGGTCACCGGACAGGTGAGAGTGGACAACTCCTGGGGTGACGGCAACGATCAGTGGGTCAACCTCGGCAACCTCTATCAGGCAACCAGGCCGTAAGCTCCACTAGCACTTGCGACAACAGCGCCACCACTTTTAACTCGCCGAGAGGGCACCACGATGGCAGGAACAGCAGATGCAGCCGAGAGAACTCCAGTAGAACATTTCACTGGACGCTTGCCTTCATCAATAACAGATCAAAACGATTCGGCCACTACCGAGATTGCGCAGAACACCTGGGCGCCCGGCACGGCCATCGACGCGCTCAATGCAACGGGCAGCCACACGGGCGCCGACCGCGGACCGATTGCCGATATCACTTTGCCCGCCGGCTGGACGCAGAGCGAGCATTCATTCGGTGCGATCGGACAGAGCAGCAACGAAGTGTTCAGCCCTGCCGGCGATGCCACCACCAAGCTGGGTATTTTCTACGGCGGTCTGCCGGTGGGTGAGGATGCCGCGCGAGCGTTTCGTGACGTTCTCGGGAAGAAACCGGCAAACGACGGCGCGCAGCCGCTTTCTGCGGACGAGATTCGCGCGCTCTCTCAAGTGATGGGGCGGTACCAGGCCGGTGACAATCAATTCACTAATTCCGGTCAATATCGCGCGCCGGCATTTGACCTGCGCAACGCGATCACCATGCAAGTGAACGGACGTACTGTCGTGGCCGTGGAAGGCAGTTTCCGCGATGCGCGCGGCAATGCGATGCGCGACTTCGTCGGCATCTTTGCCGACAGCGACGGCACCGGACAGCGCGTGGAACAGGTCTTTATGTCCACGGCTCCCGGGCAAATGGCCAATCGCTCTAAGGACTTCATCGACACTATCGATAGTGTCGTCTGGAAAAAGTAGACTGCATAGCGCTGCGGGCAGTTGTGCGTAATAGCGCACCGACAAAGGCGGCGCACTTTGCTATCTTAATCGTACCCGACGTATTACCACCGATCTCTACGTAATCAATCGAGCCAGCTTCCTCTGGAAGCGGCGACCATCCATCTGACCCCTTCCTCGTAAAACATCCACCACCACCTTACGTGGTGCGCAGTGTTCGCTGCGCGCGATGCAACCTCGAATTGCCGCGCCGTCAACATCGCCTCGCAAGGAGCTTTCTTTACTATGCCTCCAGAAACTACCGATACGCAAGCGCAAACGCAAAACAACAACGCGGCGCCGACCTTCGATATTAAGGCACTGTACGATGACTTTGATGCTAAAAAGCAAACCTCCGGAGCGGCTGGCGGTGCTCTGCGATACGGCGCCAGCGCCGACACTTTGGAAGTGGTGGCACCGCCGCCTGGTCCGTTGTCCCACGCTGATGTGGACGCTGATGGGTCGATCACGTTTGATGGCAGGCAAAATGAGATAAACAACGACAGGAATAAAGACGATCAAGAGACGCTTCAGGAAAAGCTGAAAGAACTCTCTGACCGGCGTATGCAGCAGCAACAGCAGTCGGATGTTGGTCCGAACGGCAAGGTGACCAAAGATGACCAGGGTCGAGTAGTCGAAGTCGATTATCCGGATGGCACGTCCCGTAAGTTTGGTTATGGCGAAGACGGCAAACTCAATCGCATCGAGCAGCCTGATGGCACCGTGCTCGAACTGAAGGACGGCAAATGGCAGTACGCCAAGAGCGACAACAAGCCGATTCCCGGACCACCGAAGCCCGGTGGCAAAATAGACAACGACGCCAAGCCGCATGGTGACGGCACCAACCATAACCCTGGCGATACCACTGATGGTGGTATTAAGATCCCGCCGGGCATATTCGGCAAGGTCGGTCCCGACATCATCAATCCGCAAGTCAACGCCGATGGCACCTTCACTTACCAGACCAGCGACGGACACGAATACAGTTATTTCTCCAACGGCAACTCGCAAATTCACAGCTCCAAGGACGGTTCGCTGGTCAGTCTGGACAGTGAAGGACGCGTGGTCAGCGTTGTCACCGGACGGGGCGACGCGAGTGCTTTCGGCTATGACGAGGACGGCAATCTAAACAGTTTCAACGACAACGGACATGCCTATTTCCTCAAAGACGGCAAATGGACCACAGCCGATGGTCAGCCGGCTCCCATCACTGATGTATCCGTCAGCGATAAGGGTGTGATCTCCTACACAAATCCGGAAACCGGCGAACAAATCGAAAAGCGTCCCGACCGCACTCAGGCTGTTACCAACGCCAACGGTTCGAAGAATGAGTTTAATGCCGATGGACAGATAACCAGTTATGTCAGCGCCGACGGACGCACCAAGCGCAGCTACGAATACGATGCCAACGGCGAGCTGAACAAGATTACCGAGAAAGGCAACACGTTCACGCGCGACGCTAACGGAGACTGGACCGACAAAGACGGCAACAAGGTGACCAACGTTCAGCTCGACAAAGATGGACGGCTGCAGTACACCGACAAAGATGGACATATAGTCATCGAGAATACCGATGGCACCACTTCTGTGACAGCGCGGACCGAAGAGCAGCTCCAGGAGATAATGAAAGCCATTCACGATGGCGACAAATTTCCTGACTGGGTGTCTGGCGGGTTCGGCGACAAGATTAACGACGAACTTAGAAACATGAGCCCCGCCGACCGCGTCGCTCTGCAACAGATGTACGAGAAGGAGTATGGTTCGCGCCTGACCGATGATCTGGTCGAAAAGTTCGGCTGGGATCAAGTCGGCGAAGCCGTTCAAGGTCTGGAGGCCGCCCGCCTCATGGACGACGCCGCCCGCAATTTGCCGGAGAAAGAGCGCCAGGAGTTCCTCAACAACCTGAACACGTTCTTGCAGCGCGCCGATCAAGCCGGCATGAGCCCTGAAGAAGTGGCGCGCACATTGGGCGCCATTGATAAACTGCTCACCGCCACCGACGGCAAAGTAGACGGCACCCTGCGCAAAGTGCTGGCCGAACAGATGATGGCATTCGCCGCCGATCCGTCGAGCATTGACCAGGGCTACCACCTGACCTGCAACGTGACCGACGTGGAGGTCGTTACCTGGATGCGCAATCCGGCGGCTGCCGCCGAGATGGTGTCCGACATGGCGCTCACGGGCGAGTGGACCTCTCCCGACGGGCACAAGGTGACCATTCCGCCGCAAAACTTCATTCCACAAGAAGGTTCGTACGACAGCACCAACTCCAATGAGCGCTTGTTCGCATCGCAGATCTTCCAGGCGACGGCGATCAGTGACTGGGGCAGCCGGCAACACCCACCCAAGTACTACGCTCAATTGCAACCGGATGCGCAAAACTCGACCGGCGAATTCTGGACCGACGCCGACGGTAACCCGCTGCCCGATAAAGACAAGGACGGCAACCCGATTCCGATGGGTTTCCATGGCTGGGGCTGCGAAGCCATCGCCGAGGAAACTCAACGCCTCAACCCCGATCAATCTGCATTCTTCATTAACGGGAAGTACGGCGATCTCGGCGGCAAGGGCACCACATTCGAGAATGAGCAGGAGTTCCGTGAGCAACTGGAGAAGGCCAAGGCGGAAGGACGCATGCCGATCATCATATATGTAGCGGCTGGTGACCCCGTATTCGGTGGCAATTCGCTGCCCGGAACCAAGGGACACAACATGAATCACGTAGTTGTCATCGATGACTACAATCCGGTTACCGGACAGGTATTGATAGATAACACCTGGGGCGACGACTCAGATCACTGGGTGAGCGTCAATGACATGTACCGTGCCACATACAACTAAGGCATTCAAGAAGCACTCAGTCGTCAGCTCAATCCATCAAAACAGGAAGGAATAACAATGGCCGGTGATAACACACAGTCTTCCAAATCAAATCCAGCAGGCGAACTGGAACATTACACCGGGCGCCTGTCTCACCCAGCCGAAGTGCCGGACGCGGGCGCGCAGCAAACTGATGTTGCCCAGTCGGTGTGGGGTGACAATGCTGCCATGGCATACTTCCGCCTCATGTATGCGGGACAGTCTGGTAGTGGCACCAGCGGTGGCCTCGATCGCGGACCCATTAGCGATATTGATCTGCCAAGCGGCTGGAGGCAGCGCGAATCATCGTTCGGCTCGATTGGGTTGAGCAGCAACGAAACTTTCAGTCCGCCTGGCGACAACGGGACCACCATCGGCATCTACAGCAACGGATTGCGTGCCGGGTCTGAGTCGGCGAAAGCGTTTCTCGACCTACTGAAGAACAAGCCTGCCGAGGACGGACCGCAAAGATTGACCGCCGATGAAATCCGCTCGCTCTCAGAGATCATGGGGCGCTATCAAGCCGGCGACAATCAATATACAAATAGTGGGAAGTATCGCCCGCCGGCATTTGAAATCACGAGCGCCTACACGATGCAACTGAATGGTAAAACCGTGCTCGCCGTCGAAGGCAATTTCAAGGACGGCAACAAAACCGACGCGCAAGGCCGGGCTGTTACGCGGCAATACAAAGGCATTTTCGCCGATACCGATGGCACCGGCTCCCGAGTCGAACAGGTTTTTCTGTCAACGGCGCCCGGCAAGCTGCATCAGCATGTCCGCGAGTTCAACGAAACTCTCGACAGCATCAAGTGGAAGTCATAGCCTGAGCCCTGCGAACGCCTGCGGTGTTTGCTGTTACACTAGAGGCGACAGTTTGGGGGGGCGAAATGCCGGAGCTGACAAGCATTGCAGTGGACGAGTACCGACCGCTCAAGGGTGTGGGGCGTGTGGCCCAAGTGTCGATTGTTGTTTCTCTAGTCATGAACATTCTCGGCTCAATTCTCAACGTGGCTGGGGTGGAACTGAGCGTCAGCGAGCTGAAAAATCTCGGTGCACTGCTCAACATTTTGGGAAACCTGTGCGTAATCCTCGCTTTGCCGATTACGCTCTTAGCGATGGGATTTCTGATCGTCTGGCTGCGCAGGGGAATCAGGAATCTTCACACTCTCAATGTTTCCTCCGCCAAAGCGCGGGATTGGCAGGCATTCTCGTTCATCATTCCGGTGCTCAATTTGTTTATGCCGATGTTGGTAATGCAGGAAGTCTGGAAAGCCAGTGATCCTAATTATCTCGACGATGCATCCTGGAGGTCGGCGCCACCGAGTCCTGTGATCATGGGCTATTGGGTAAGTCTGGTGGTGCAGATTCTGTTGTTTCTGGTTTCAGCGTTTCTGCCAAACGAGCATTTGGCGATGGCGTTAGAAGCTTTCTCGCTGGCTACCAGTGTTCTGCTTGTAATGATCATTGGACAGTTAGCGTCTCGGCAGGAAGCAAAACGAACCCTGCTTCTTCCAGCCTCCCGCGCTCAAGTCGATTAATGTCCCGATTGCATGCGAGCCAACTGCGACTTTGCTAACTGATTGATGAAACGATCGGGCGTCGAGTGCTCGATAACGAAGTTGAGTTCTTTAACTGCCGCGGCAGTGTCTGTTGGACCGTCATCTGGAGTCGTTTTGTCAGCGGCATCCTTTGGTGCTTTCGCTACCAGGTTCATACCCGAAACGCAGTGTGCTTCAGGCAAATCCCATTCGCTGTCGGCGGTGGTGGCAACCATCTTGCCGCCGTCGATCTGTCCACGCAAATATTGCAATGCCGGATACGGCCACTTCTCCCAAACATATTTCTGCGCGTTGTCGTCGTTTTTGTGTGCCATCACATAGCTGTCTTTGGCATAGTTAGCCATCGCCCGCGCGGCGATTTTTTCCGCTTCCGCATCCTTGTCAGCGAGCTTGTAAGCCAGTGCACAGTACACCGCATCCTCCAGATTTGGTGTTTCGGGAGCACTATCTAGTTTCTTCCTGAATTGTTCTGCCGCCTCGGCCGCATGCCCCTGGCAAAGCTCTATCTTGCCCAAGAGACCGCTGACCTGCAACTTGAACTCTTCGGCTTTTTTGCAATCAGCTGTAGCTTTGTCGTAGTCGCTGACGCCCATATACGCCTGAGCGCGTCCCACGTAGTACTCGCCGCGCTTCGGGTTTTGTTCGATCAAATGTGTGAAGGCTTCGATTGCTTTTGGGTAGTCATGTTTTTGCAATGCTGCCTGCCCGTCCCAGTTCTCTTGGGCGCGCTCGGCGCGTTGCTGTCCTTGTTCGCTGCAGCCTGTTAAGAGCGCGCCCACTGAGACCATTGTCGCCGCCACGCATGCCGCCATCGCTATCCGATCCAGCAATTGCAAGTTTCTTGTCGAACCCAGTTTCATATCCGCTGACCTTTGTGTGTATCCTGTATATGCTAGCGTTTCCTTGCCGGCGCTTCTATCGCTCGTGAACCTTTCCTGATTCGTGCTTCTTTGGAGCTGTTTCCGCTCCTGATACCTTCTGATTGATCTTGATAAGCGCGCCTCGCAACAAATCGTACTCGCGTGATGTCGGCTGTGCTCTCTGGTAAAAGCCTCGCAATTCGAGCAATACTTTGTCCCGGTTGAAGGTACGGGAAAACTCAACTGCATCCAAAAGAGTTCCCAATTGTTCGAACAGTTGATCGTTCTGCTGTCCGGTCGGCAACGACGCCGGGGCGGCAGCCGCACCCGAAGCAGCCGCACCCGAGGAATCGGCGCTCGTCCCTGACTTTACGGACAGTTCGTAAGCACAGATGGCAACTGCCTGAGCCATATTCAGTGCTGGAAACCCGGCATCAGTAGGAATCGTAGATACCTGGTGGCACCGTAGAAGTTCCTCACGCGTCAGCCCGTTACGCTCATCTCCGAAAACAATCGCCACTTTGTTGGCGCCATTACCGGCGGTGCAGACCGCATCTGCGGCAATCGCGGTGAACGGCACCGGAACCATGTCACGCTGTTGCCCGGACGTGGTTCCAATCGCGAAACTGATATCCTGCAACGCGCTATCAAGACTTTCAAAGACTTCGCTGCTTTTCAGAAGATCGAAGGCACCAACGGACATGCGCCGCGCTTCGGAATCCTTATATCCTTTGGGCGGCTCGACGAAACGCAAATGCGCAAAGCCGAAGTTCTTCATGACGCGCGCCACCGAGCCGATGTTACCCAAATAGACCGGCTTAACGAGAATAAAGTAAACGTTGTCGCGCACCTGATGATTTAACCTGCGAACTCGTACTCAAACTGGTTTGCGGATAGGATAGTGCCTTGTGCGCAATCGATGCAAAAATGGAGTGCAAATTGAGAAGAAACCCATCATATATGTCGCTCTTCAGCAGCGCTCTGGCGCTGGTACTGCTGTTGGGAGGTTGCGCGGGTGGCGGTGGTGGCGGCGCCGGTGGTCCGGAAGGCGGGAGCACTCCGCCTGGCAAGCTCCAACCAATCACGATTGCCCAGTTTGGGCACCTGTTTCTTTACTTGCCACTCTATGTTGCAATAGACAAGGGGTTCTTCAAAGACGAAGGGCTGGAGGTGAAGTTAGTCTCCACCGGCGGCGATGAAAAAACCTTTGCTGCCGTATCCAGCGGCAACGCCCAGTTTGGGGTTTCTGACCCGACATTCGCGGCTATCGCGCGAGAGAGAGGACAGGGCGGCAAAGTAGTGGCACAGGTCGTTAACGGTGTGCCGTTCTGGGGAGTGACTTTTCGCAAGGATCTAAAGCCAATCAAAAAGGTAGAAGACTTGAAGGGCTTGCGCATAGCCACTTTCACAGCCCCCTCCACGAGCTACACCGTCATGAAAAAGGTGCTCCAGAATCAAGGCAAGCCTGTCGATGCCAAGATTGTCCAGGGCGCACCGACAGGTAGCATCGTCGCTATGGCAAAGGCTAACCAGGCTGACATCGCCATGGAACTCGAACCCTCCGCCTCCATCGCCGTCGGGCAAGGTGCAACGATTGTGTGGTCATTGCAGAAACAGTTTGGTGACTTCGCAATCACCGGTCTAACTGTCACGGATGCTTATCGCGAAAAGAATGGCGACACGATTCAACGAGTCGTCAATGCGCTCTCCCGCGCCATGCAATTCATCCGAAACGACTTCCAGGGCACGCTCTCCATCGCCCATCAGGAGTTTCCGGAGGTTGACGAGAAAATCCTCAGCGCTGCGCTGAAGCGCATGCTCGATGAGAACACGATTCCCAAGTCACCGGTACTGTCACCGACCGCCTGGGACAGAGCAATAAAACTGCGTCAAGAAACTGGTGACATAAAAGGCGACGGTGCCTACAAAGACAACGTCGACATGACCTTTGCTAATCAAGTGCGCCCCCACCCCGAAGACCAAATTCACCACGACAAGTAGCCTCTCTCTGTCCCCTGAGTTTTACCCGGGTAAAACTCAGGGGACAGCATACTTTTACCCGGGTAAAAATGGGTCGCCTCCCTTCTGCACAGCCGGATCTCAACCGATATCGCTTGAGGTTTTGGGCACCGGCCTGGATTTTCTCAACCGATATCGCTTGAGGTTTTGGGCACCGGCCCGGATTTACTCAACCGATATCGCTTGAAGTTTTGGGCACCGGCCTGGATTTTCTCAACCGATATCGCTTGAGATTTGAGGTGCAGGACTGGATAAGCCTTGAGTTTTACCCGGGTAAAAGTGTTGGGACGAACGGGCTGGTTCGTACTATCCCCAGTGACCAGATTTGGGGTTGTCACTAGAATTCAGTCATTCGTTTGGGGTCAAGAAACTGGAGAAGCAGGTTGCGGAACCTGCGCATTCAAGTAGATCGTGAATCGTCTCAGCAACCAATCCGATGTCTCTACGATGGCTCCCAGCACCAGCCCGGTGTTGGAGGTATCGAAATTGCGTGTGGCATATTCGGCGCCCGATGGCACTACGCGGGCGGTGGTGAACGATGTTTCGTTGACGCTGCACGCCGGCGAGCTGGTTTGCATATTGGGACCCAGCGGTTGCGGCAAGACGAGTCTTCTCAATGCGATTTCCGGACTCATCCCCAGCAGTGGGATCATGATGCGCAGGCAGTCGCGCGTAGGCTACTTGTTCCAGCAGGACGCGCTCTTGCCGTGGCGCACCGTCAGAGACAATCTGCTTCTGGTCGCCGAAATGACGCGTCGCCCCAAGAAGGAAGTTGAAGCTCGCGTTCTGAACTACTTAGAAGTGTTTCGTCTCTCCGCCGAACATCTCGATTATTATCCGGGACAATTGTCTGGTGGCATGCGGCAGCGGGTGGCCTTGATTCAAGCGTTGCTGCTTGATCCGGAACTCTTGCTGCTCGATGAACCGTTTTCATCTTTGGACTATTACACGAAACTGCGCCTGGAAAGCGAGTTTCAGCAGACAGTGAAGGCCGAAAATAAGGCGGCGATTCTTGTCACCCACGACATTGAGGAAGCGATTGCCATGGGTGATCGGGTCCTGATTATGGGCATTTGCGGAATGATTATTCGGGAGTATCAGATTCTTCTCGATCCGGCTGAATCGCCGGAGACAGCTCGTGGCTTGCCCGAGTTTGCCGAGTATCACGCGCGCATCTGGGACGATCTGAAAATGGTAATCGGCGACAGTGAAGGTGATCGTGGGTAGCGGCAATGAATGAGCGCAACAATGTGAAAGTGCCGTGGATTCTTTATTTGCTGCCCATGTTGGCGGGGCTGCTCGTGTGGCAGGTTTACACAGCCGGTCAGCCAAGTCACCAGTTCGTCTTTGCCAGTCCGGAACAGGTCTGCCAATCGCTCGCGCGCTTGACCAGCTCTGGGGAATTGTTTCGTCATGCTGGTATCACTTTATTCGAGGCGGTTGTCGGTTTCTTGACTGGTACCGCCTGCGGTGCAGCTATCGGGCTTTCTCTATGGTATTCGCGTACCGCTGCGAAAGTGGCACAGCCTTATTTGACGGCATTAGCCTCCGTTCCTATCTTTGCTCTGGCGCCAGTGATTATTGTCTGGTTCGGAATCGGCATCACCTCGAAGATTGTGATCGCGTTTCTCTCAACCGTCGTGTTGGCCATAGTGCAGTCGTATCAAGGTGCTATGTCCGTCGAAGAGAGATTCACGCGATTGATGCAAGTGATGGGCGCATCCCGGTGGCAAACCTTCCGACTGGTGGTGGTACCGTCCGCCCTGATCTGGGTGCTCAACGCGATGAAACTGAACATCGGACTCTCGCTGCTCGGCGCCTTTATTGGTGAATTTATATCTTCTGAAGAAGGCCTTGGCTATATGATCGTCAAGGCTTCCGGGCTTTACGACATGTCCACGGTGTTTGTCGGAGTAGCCAGTTTGATTGTGATCTCGCTTCTTCTTACGGGAACGGTCACTTTGCTGGAGAGACGGTTGATGCGGTGGAAATTCGCGGTAGCCAAATAAGTTGCGGCAGCCAAATAAGTTAAGGCAGTCGGGCACCCTACAACACGCGTTTCCCCCTCTCGGAATATCTGTGATGACAAAATCGGTTGTGCGCATCCTCATTGCGACGTCTCTTTTGCTGAGTTTGGCAACAGCATCCGCAATCTGGTCGGTGGTGCAGGCGCGCAGTTGCGCCGGGCTGCAATTGCCGGACGCCGAGAAGGAAGACTTCTTCACCTTCTTCCATTTCAAGGAAGGCGACACCGAAAAACATCCCGACGGCAACGTCATCTCTTTTGCCACCGGTATGCAAGGCTTCACGGTGTTGCTTTTTGTCGAGACTTCCGCCGGCAACAAAGTAAAAAACATGCGCCTCGCCTTGCCCCGCGACTTCGTTGATGACCCGAAGTGGGGGCTGTTCGCGCGCGACATGGGCAAGAGTTTTCTCCGGGCAGCAGTCTACGACGAGGATATGCCCGCGGTCGACATGCTGGCAAAAGAGATCGAATTTGGAAGCAGCCAATCCTGGACGCCCAAGAAACTGGATGCCTCGTACAACGGTGGCGAGACGAAGAAGGACGTCAACTTCTTGCTTCCCGGCGGCGACAAAAAGATCGAGAAGGGGCAAGTATTGATCATGGGTGAGAACGCAGCTCCAAAACTGCCTGCCACCCCAAGCGCGGGCTACAAAACGTTTTTGGGTAAGCAAGAATCCTTCAGTCAGAAGATGAGCCACTGTTCTCTCACTATTCAAAATAAATTGGTGAAGGACAAGAAGTACGTGCTTCTGGCTGTCCAAACTAACTGACATCCCCTCTTGATTGCGCTGCAGAGTTTCATCGCGATCGCTTTTGCACCGCTTGTGGTGCCCGTGCGACCGCCCCCAACGAGAAATTAGCGTTGGGGGCGTACAAACACGAGTGCGATAACTTGTTCAAAAGTTCCCTTCGTGACCGCTAGAAGCCGCTTTCGCGCGATGAACAGCGATGCTTTACATTGTCCGAGAGCGAGAAGATTCAAGAAAAGCCTTAAATTTTGATCTCGTTCGGCGATCATATGTAGACAGAAAAATCTTGTCTTATTAGGATCGAAGTGATAGGCGACCCGGTATCCCGACTTAACTCGACCATCCGGTTGTTCATATCGTGGCAGTGAATAGTTCTAGTCCTGAGGGACGGGATGACTTTCGCATAGTCTTCGAAGCATCCCCCAGTGGCATGATCATTGTCGATCGCGACGGCTCCATTGTGCGCGTCAACGCACAGGCCGAAAAGCTGTTCGGCTATGATAAAGATGAACTCGTCGGCAGTCAGATTGAAAAGCTCGTTCCGACCAGATTTCGTCGAGAACACCCGCAATTTCGCAATAGTTTTTTCCTCGATGCATCGGCACGCCCGATGGGTGCAGGACGTGATCTGTTCAGGGTGCGCAAGGATGGTACCGAGATCTCAGTTGAGATCGGATTGAATCCTTTTAGCTCCGATGCCGGTGAAATGGTACTTGCATCGGTCGTCGACATCACGGAGCGCAAACGGGCAGAACAGCATCTACGCCTTCTGATCGAGGCTTCACCTGGCGGCATGCTCATGGTGGACAGCCAGGGCACCATTGTTCTGGTCAATGCTCAGATTGAGAGCCTGTTCGGCTACGCGCGCCAGGAGCTAATTGGCCGCAAGATCGAGGATCTGGTTCCGGTCCGCTTCCGGCTCGATCATCCGCGGCTACGTGAGGAGTTTTTTGAGCATCCGCAAGTGCGGGCGATGGGCGCTGTCCGAGATCTGTATGGTGTCCGCTCGGATGGCACGGAACTACCAGTTGAAATTGGACTGAATCCAATTGACACCGATGAGTCGTTTCGTACTGGCATCGGTGGTGGATATCACGGCCCGCCGTCGCACCGAGCAGGAACTGCTGCAGGCCAAGGATGACCTGGAGAAGCGAGTCATTGAGCGCACGAAAGAGCTGCAATCCAGAACCACTGATCTCGTGGAACTGAACGATCAGCTGGCCCATGCCAGCGAGCGCGCATTGGAATCGTCGCGCCTTAAGTCCCAGTTTCTTGCCAGCATGAGTCACGAAATTCGTACGCCCATGAATGCAATCATCGGCATGTGCAATGTGTTGTTGCGCACCCAATTGCAGCCGCGCCAGCACGAATATGCCACCCACATCAAAGAGGGTGCCAACGCTCTGTTGGTGGTTATTAACGACATTCTCGACTTAAGCAAAATCGAAGCCGGCAAACTGGAACTCGAACCGGTCGACTTCAATCTGGTGAAGGTCGTTGAAGGCACTTGTGAATTGCTGGCCATGACCGCGCGCACCAAACAAGTTTCTTTGATGGCTTACGTCGATACCAATCTGCCAACTAAGTTGCACGGCGATCCGGAACGGCTGCGTCAAATCCTCCTCAATTTGACTTCCAATGCAGTCAAGTTTTCCGACGATGGAGAAATAGTAGTCCGAGCTGATCTAGACTCTATCGACCATTCGGCAGGCACTGTGATTGTCAAATTCTCAGTGATTGACCATGGTATCGGAATGACCGGCTCGGAGAGAAGCAAACTGTTTCAGCCGTTTGTACAAGCCGACGGTTCGATAAGTCGTCGCTTCGGCGGCACAGGATTGGGTCTGAGTATCTCCAAACGACTTGTCGAATTGATGGGTGGCGAAATCAGCGTCGACAGCATCAAGGGCGAGGGCTCGACGTTCTGGTTTTCCCTTCCATTCACGTTTATTCCTTCCGAATCGGCGCAGCGGGTGCAAACCGAATTGAAAGACGTCCGCATCCTGATCGTCGATGAAGAGCCGAACGCGCGTAATATACTGCACGAATACATTGTCTCGTGGGGTATGAGAAACGGAATTGCCGGCTCCGGGAAAGATGCTTTGCGGAAGCTCAGGCAAGCTTATGTAGACGGCGATCCGTATAAGATTGCCATTATCGATCTCGTGATGCCGGAAATGAATGGCATGGATCTGGCTGAACAGATCGGCAAAGATCCTGCCGTCAAAGATTGCCGGTTGATTCTGTTGACCGGGTGGGATGCTCCAGGGCTTGGTGTACAAGCTATGCATTTAGGCTTCAAAGCCTATTTGACCAAACCCGTTCGTCAGTCCCAGATGTATGATTGCATAGTGAGCGTGCTCAGCGACTCGGCAACAATGGGACGATCCTCCGCTGACGCTCGCCTCTCGATGCGCCGGTCTAGTGCCGCACGCAAAGAGGTGATTTTAATTGCCGAAGACTACGCTATAAACCAACAAGTGGCGCAACTCTATCTGGATGAAATGGGGTTTGCCTCGCATATCGTGAGCAACGGAGCCGAAGCTGTTGAGGCGGCGGGGCGCCATGACTATGCGCTGATCTTAATGGATTGCCAGATGCCCGAAATGGATGGGTACACCGCAACACAAAAAATCAGGGAGATGGAGAAGGCAACCCGCAAACACGTTCCGATTATCGCGATGACTGCTCACGCCATGGGCGGTGATCGTGAACGCTGTCTGGAAGCCGGCATGGACGAATACATCAGTAAGCCGGTCGAACCCGAGGCGCTGAGAGTAATGCTCGACAAATGGCTTCCAGATATGAGCGCCACAGATGCAAGCGCTCATCGGCTGCTTCCTATCGATCTGCAGATAGCGAGGGCTAAATATGGTCAACGAGCAGACGAATTGTGTCAGATGTTTGTCAGCAAGTCAGAACTTGAATTGGTTCAATTAATCAAACATCTAGAGCACGGACACACACGTGATGCCCTTAACGTGGTGCATGGATTGAAAGGTGTCTGTAGCACCATCTCTGCACAACCGATGCGCCTCACCTGCCTGGAAATTGAGCTGGCCTTGCACAATGGAGATGTGCAGCTAGCGAGTGACCTGGCCGCGCAATTGGGCGTCGAGTTTTCGGAAGTGCAACGTTATCTGGAGCAGGAAATTGGCGCATCCCCACCAGGTGGTGAATCGGAAGATCCAGCCTCGGATGCGAGACCACCGGCATGATCGTAGTCTTCCGGGGGCGGCCGCTTGACCAGGTTTCTGTTGATGACGCGATACATGCTTGGTATCACGAACAGCGTCAAAAGCGTTGCCGAAATCAAACCGCCGAATACCACGGTCGCCAGGGGACGCTGAATTTCGGCGCCCGTGCCGTCCGAAAATAACTTCGGAATCAGTCCCATCATCGCCACCAGCGCAGTCATCAGCACCGGACGCAAACGAATTACGGCGCCCTGCAATATCGATTGATCCAGCGGCGTCCCGGCTCGCTGCAATTGCATGATGTAACTTACCAGAATGACACCATTTTGCACCGCCACCCCGAAGAGCGCAATAAATCCAATGATTGCCGGTACCGACAACGGTTGATGCGTGAGCCAGAGCGCTGTGATGCCCCCGATGGCGGCGAACGGAACGTTCAGCATGATCAGCGCTGCGTTCTTGACGCTGTTGAATGTGAAAAACAGAAGCACGAAAATCAGGAAGAGAACGATTGGTACCACAATTGCAAGTCTGGTCATGGCGCGCTGCTGGTTTTCAAACTGCCCGCCCCAAACAATCCAGCAACCTTTTGGGACCTTCACTTTCTGCGCCACGGCGGCTTGAGCTTCCTGCACCCAACCACCGAGATCGCGCCCGCGCACATTGACCATGACAGCGGCACGGCGCTGCCCGTCTTCTCGGTTGATGAGCACCGCTCCGCGTTCGACCGTTACGTCCGCCAGTGCCTTGAGCGGAACATGCGCACCATCCCCGGTATCGATGCGCATCTGCCTGATTTGCTCGGCAGTCTGCCTGCTCTCGTGAGGAAACTGCAGCAGAATACCGAAACGCTTATTGCCTTCTACTACCTCGCTGACGACTTTGCCGGCCATCGCCGTCTGCACATGATCGAAGACCTCGGACGAGCGCAAACCGTAACGCGACAGACTGTCCCGATTGAGTTTGATTTTCAGTTGAGGAAGTCCCAATATCGGCTCGCGACTGACATCGCCTGCACCGCGGACGGTGCCGACCGTGCGGCGCACATCGTTGGCAAGTTGCTCGATCTCGTCCAGATCATCCCCGAAGATTTTGATGCCGACATCTGCCTTGATGCCGGTGATCAAATCGTCTACCACGTCGGCAATCGGCTGGGAGAAGCTGTACATCAGCCCGGGCACCTTGCCGATTTCAGCCGCCATGCGGTCGACCAGATGCTCCTTATTGTGATTTTGCCAGGTGTTGCGCGGCTTCAATCCGATGAACATGTCGGCGGCATCGACGCCCTCCACGTCCGAACCCATGCCCGATCTCCCAACGCGCGTAGCCGCAATCATCACCTCCGGAAACTCGATCATCAAGCGCTCGATGGCGCTGACCACCTCGTCCGTTTTGCGGTGCGCGATGCTGGCCGGCATGCGCAGGCGCAACCAGAGCGAGCCTTCATCCAGGCTGGGAATAAACTCCGAACCCAGGAAAGGCACCAGACACAGTGATCCGCATAGAGCCGCCACCGCCATCAAGGCTTGTATTTTCGGATAGCGCAGGCATGATGTGAGCGCCTTGCGATACCAGACTTTGATCGGTTCGATTACAGGATTGTGCCGTTCTACAAGGGGCCTGCGGAAAGTGAAGAAACAAACCACCGGCAGCACTGTAAGAGAAACAACGAAGGCGCCGAGCAAGGCATAAATAAAAGTCAACGCCAGCGGATGAAACATCTTGCCTTCGATGCCTTCTAGAGTGAAAAGAGGCACGTAAACAGCAATGATGATCAAGATGGCGAAACAGATTGGACGTCCGACTTCCTGCGCCGCCTCAATAATTATGGGCAACCGCTGCGACGGCGTAAACTTCGTCTCGGCGAGTTTGCGATAGACGTTTTCTACCATCACCACACCGGCGTCCACCACCACCCCGAAGTCTACGGCCCCCAGTGTCATCAGATTCAACGACAGACCGGTGAATCGCATCAACACAAAACTGAAAACCAGAGAAAGTGGAATGATCAGCGACACAATCAGAGCGGCCGGAATGTCCATCAGCACCGCCACCAGCACGATTACCACCAGCGCGCCACTGAAGAAGAGTATCTCGCGCACTGTCTCGGTTGTTTTGTCGACCAGCTCTTCCTGATTGTAGAAAGGGCGGATTTTCACGCCCAGTGGCAGCGTCTTCTGAATCTGTTCGATCTTCGTTTTGACGCGCTCCACCACCTCTTTAGTGTTGGCGCCCTTGCGGGAGTAGACGATGCCCAGTATCGACTCGCCCCTGCCGTTCATCGATGCGGAACCGCGCCTGAAAGCCGGACCAATCTCCACACGCGCTAAGTTTTCGATTTTGATCGGTGTGCCGGAAACTTCTTTGACAACGATGTTCTCGATGTCCGCAACTGATTCCACGCGTCCGATGCCGCGAATCACGACTTCCTCTTCCGCCTGCTCGATGAAGTTGGCACCGATGTTTTGATTGCCTTCCGCCAGGGCGGTTGCCACGTCCTTCAAATTGACGGAGTATTTTTTCAGCGACGTCGGTTCCACCAGTACTTTGTATTGTTTTATCCAGCCACCGTAAGTGACGACGTTGCCGACTCCGGGCACGGACAGGATTCTCTTGGCGATTGTCCAGTCTTGCAGCGTGCGCAGATCGATCAGATCCATGTCACCGCGTTCGCTTTCCACGTAGTACATGTAAATCTGGCTGAAAGTGGAAACAATTGGCGTCAACTGTGGACGCGGAACTCCCTCCGGCAAGTGCAGCGTCGACAAGCGCTGCTGCACCAGTTGTCGGGCCAGATATACGTCGCAGTTGTCCTCGAAGATGGCTGTAACCAGCGACAAACCGAACTCCGAACTGGAACGCACTTTTTGAATGAAGGGCAAGCCATTCAAAGCGTATTCAATCGGCACTGTCACGAGTGACTCGACTTCTTCCGTGGCCATGCTCTCCGGCTCGGTGAGAATCTGCACCTGCACGTTGCTGACGTCGGGGAACGAGTCAGTCGGCAGCGTGAAAATAGAATATGCACCGAGCGCGATCACGGCCGCCATCAGCATGAGCGTGATCACGCGTTGCCTCAAGGCGAACGCGATTAATTTGTCTACCATCGATTACTCCGAAACGAAAGTCTAATTCCACTTCCGGAGCGAGATGTCAGAGCAACAAACTACGGTGCATCAGCCACAATTGACACTGCACCGCTGGATAGAAGTCGCATGTCACCGCGACTATGCACTTTTGCTGTTGGCGATCTTGCTGCTGCCAGAGCGCGGTGGCAAGCACCGCGACAAATTGCACTATCGGGGCGACGTCGACTGTTTTGAGATTCGAAGTGACAAACGGGTCGACCGTGACGATCTCTTCTGGATCGGTATCATCGACACAAACCCGCGCGAAAGAGTCCATGGCGCCGGCAAGCGAGAACACCTGGGCACAGATGAAGAGCCCAACGATCCAGGAAATAAGTGTTCTACTTGAGTGTTGCATGCACGTGGAGACACGCAGAATCGTCCACTTGCTTTATACCGTTAAACGCCGCAGCTGGCAATAGAAACTATTCGCTACTGCACTGGATACGAAGTGATGTGTCCCTCGACCTGCTTCGCGGCGGTGTAGCCCAGACGCGAATTCTCCGTGTGCTCCACGAGCCAACCACAGACCGTCTGCATGGTGTCAGGCTTGATGTGAGCCGTTTCCAGCAAGATGTGACCGCGCGAATGGAACCAGCGCACCGTCTGATCCGAAGACTTCAACGTGCTGAGAAGTTTGACGACCGCATTCGCCTTCACGCAGCGATCCGCGCTGCCTTGCAGCACCAGCACCGGCACGTCTGACTTCACTCTCTTAGCGAGCGGCAGTGTGCGATAGACAGCCCAGCACGATTGCAAAACCTGAATGCCGCTCAGTTTGCGACGCACCAGTGGATCGCGCTTCAGTTCGTCGGCGACCACGGGATCGCCTTTGCCATAACGACCTACAAAGGGAGAAACATCGCATTGCGCGCGCGGGAACGCTGCCATCAGCCCGGCGCACGTAAGGGTTTTGGAATCTATTATCGAATGCGGGCGCACCGCCGGTGCCGCCAGAATCAAGCCATCCGTCAATTCCGGATGAAGGGCGGCGAAGCGTACCGCTAGAGACGAACCGAGGCTTTCGCCAACGAAATACACCGGAATACCTGGATGTTCCTTGCGCACGTATTGAGCCAGACGAGCCAGGTCGTCGATGCTCTTGCGATACTTCACTTTGTGTTTGCAATCCGATTTGCTCTCGCAGTATTTGTGTGTGTGATCGAGATTGCGTCCATATCCTCTCAAATCAGTGGCATAAACTTCGAAACCCATGGTGGCCAGTTGTCTGCCCAGACCGTCATAGGAGCGACCGTGCATCGACACACCATGAATCGCAATCACTATGCCGCACGGCGAAACATTGGTTTCAGACCAGTGATAGACCGGCATGTGCAGCTTTTCGTTTATTAGCCCGTCTTCTTCATAATGAAGGTACTTGGCGCTGGCACGCGGTGCCGCGTAGACGAACGTCATCAGAAGAAACAGGAGAAATGCGAGATACCTGGGCTTTTTCATATAACAAGGTTCCATTTATCGGACCGAGACATGCCGTCAAAGCCGATGTGTGCTTGTTTTCAAGACACGGTTGCCGTTCAACCGTACAGCAGATATACCAACTCATGTGTCTCTCGAAACCTACATGTGGCCTTCAGACTACACTTGGACCGCTGGTTTAATGATCGGTCTTCGGTTTCTCAGACGCTGAACTGGCGCCGGTTTTACCCGCTTCTATCTCTTCCATCAGCTTCTTGACAGAGAAACTCTGATTGCTTTCACCGAGGCGTTTCCAGGTTTCTTCCTGCTGCGCGCAGATCGCACGGGCGTTCTCCGGGTCGTTATTGCATAGGTAGTAGCTCGCCAGAGCGTAAGCCGACCAATCGGTGAGTTTTCGACTTTCCCCCTTCTCCGTTGTCGTCTTAGCTTCAGCAAGCATACGATGAGTCTCTTCGCGAGCTTCCAGGAGATAAGGCTTAGCCTCATATCCCTCGGTCGCAGAGCACCAAAGTATTGGCGACATGGCGCGCGGTCACCGCTCGCGCCAGTCTCGATTGCACACCGCGATTCAAATGATAGCCTTTTATACTGCTTTCGACGGCTTTATCCTTTGTCCCGACTGCCATGTAGATGATCGCTGCGTCTTGCCAGAATCGTGACATTTCATCGACGGAGAAGAGCCTGCCGGAGACAGGCGTGTCTGATACCATCGGCAGTGCCTCCTCCTGCAAGAAGGGTAAAGCACTTTTCTGCTCGGCGAGCGCAGTCTTGAGTTCGAGATAGCAATTGATGTAAATCAGCCTTTCCGGACGTTCCATATGTCCGGTGGACGCTTTCAGCGCGTTGTTTTGCAAATTCGCTCAGTTGCGTCTACAGCGCGCGCCAGGAACTTTCTCCTCAATCAGCATGATCAGCGTCAAGGAATAGTTGCGACAGAATTGAGCAGGAACGAACTCGTCCCTATTCAGCGGGTCCAGTACGGACGCTTCGAATACTTCCAGTATGTGCCGCGCTAAGTTTGGTGTCTGAGATTTATCAAGTTGTACCAGAGCGGTCAAGCAATAGTTCAAGTTTGCCAGTCGAACAAATCTTGATTGCGAAGTGGCTGCTACCTTGATGGACTCCTGAAACCACTTAACACATTCGTTGGATTCCCCTGCGCTCGGTACACTTGTCCGATGCGAATACACAAAGAGGACAGCGAGCCGCCCTCTTGTGTAATGTTGCTCCCGCGATAAAATTCGACCGCTGCAATCATGTCCGCAAGCGGCGGTAAGCGCTTCTGTATTGAGAAGGTCATTGAGATTGGCTTTTTCCATAACCAACTGGTACTTCTCCCGCAGCTTCAGTTGCTGGAGTCGTTGCCGGGTAGTCAGTTTTATCGTGCATCCGCTCCTTTACCCCGACCAGTCCCGCAAGGCACGCGAGCTCCTGATCGAAGAAGAGGCGCCGGTGAAAAATGTCCATGGCGGTTTCATAGTCAACGCAGGCTGTTTTAGCGGCTCCCCATTATTTTCGTGAACTTGAGCTCGCGTCAGCGCCGCGTTCGCGCGCGCTTCGCCGCCTGGCTCTTCCTCCTCTAAGATTACCAACGCCTTGTCCAGCATCAGATGGGCTAAATCGAAATCCTTCATCAAGAATGCCGTTCTGCCCAGCTCCATCTCGGTCTTCGCCACCGACAGCTTTTTCAGCTCCGGAGCGGCTTCGACTTCCGACAGCGCGGACTGCAACTCTTTAAGCGAGTCACCCAGCCAACCCTGGTCTCGCAGGTACACTCCTAGTTGACGGTGTTGGGTTAGAGCGCGCGTGATGCGACCATTCTCCATGTTCTGCTGATACCGCAAGCGCAGGATGGCTGCCACTGTTTGCGGATCTGAGTAATGATCTTTGATCCAGACCAGTTCTAAGCAGGATCTTCTGTGAACGGAATTACCATCGCCTGCTTATACAGGGGGTGTTCTCCGATCTGATTCGGTTTGTTTTTGTTGCCCACCGACCGGCACCACGTAAGTGACAGGCACCATTGCCAGTACCGCGATCAGCGCCAGCCACTTCGGGCTCACCGTTGATCGCAGGCTGCGTTTCCTCACACTACCGACAGTGAGCGGTTCGACGATCTCTTTGAGCAATGAGTCTTGTAATTCCTTTGCCGACGCAAACCGTTGTTCCGGATCGCTCGCCAGGCAGCGATCTATTGCATTGCGCAGATAGACCGGCACGGTATCTGGTAGTGGATCGCGTTCGCCCTCGCGCATCTTTAATGCGGTCGATAGTGCAGTCTCGCCCTCATAGGGAGTGTGTCCCGCTAAACAGCGATACATCATAGCCCGGGAAAACAAGTCGGAGCGTTCCTCTCCTAATGCCGCCGGCGTGTAATGCTCGGGACTCATGTACGCGATGCTGCCGACCACGCTCTGCGTTTGTGTGGTGCCACCCATTGAAGCGGCAACGCGAGCAATTCCCAGGTCTGTCACCTTGACTTTTACAGTGCCATCGGACAGCGCTTGAACCATGAGATTCGCCGGCTTGATATCGCGATGCACCAGCCCTGCCTGGTGAATGGCACTCAGTGCTTCGCACGCAGCAATTGCAATTTGCTTGACTGTTTCGGGCGGGAGCGTGCCGCTCGCCAATCAGCTCGCTGAGTGGCGGAAAATCGATGAACTCCATGACCATGTATGGACAGCCGGCCGGCGTCACTCCCCACCCGTAAAACTCAGGGATGGCCTGGACTTTTGATTGATGACAGCGCGCGCGCCTCGCGTTCGAATCGTTTGATTCCTGCGGCATCCGTGGCATGCAGCATTTTTATGGCGACGCTGCGATCCATGACCGTGTGCGTGGCTTCGTAAACACTGCCCATGCCACCAACACCGACCAGATCGTTAATGCGATAACGTCCGTCGAGAACGGTATTGATCAGTTGATCTCGCTGATTGATTCCCATGGCCTCGCACTGCTACTTTCTTATACCCCTAAACTGCCTGGCAAGGAAGCCTGCGCCGGGCTTGAGCCGAAAGCCAGGGTTTTCATACTTGCCAACCGGCGACATCTAAATCAAACTATCGGTATATATGAGTGAAGTCCCGACGGTTGAGCCGCCCAGCGAGCCAACCCCACCTTACCAGACCAAACTAAGCATCGAGTCCGAGCCCACTGAGGCTGGGGCGCATGCGTCCGCACCGGCACCGGAATCCGATCGCCCGGTGCCGTCCGGTGCTTTTCAGTTGCAGGCTAACCCGGCAGCGCTGGCTAAGTTTGCCTTCGGCAGTGCCATCACGATCGCCACTGTCATGGTTTTTCAGGAGGTGCCGGCATTGATTGCTTCGACCTCCGACTTCGCCCATCTGTTAATCCGCATGGTTGGACTCTGGTTGAGCGCTTACCTGCTTTTTGCCGTCTCGGTGTGGGCGATGTTTCTTGTCGGTGGCATCGTCGGTGGTGGCATACTGTTCGATCAGGAGGGCATTCGTCTCTGGCGCTTCGGCAAAAAGACACTGTGGCGCGACGTCAAGGCGATCGGACTGGACGAACATCCAGTGTTTTCGGCGTTTTTCTTTTTGCGTCCCAATGCGCAGCGCATCGTCTTTTATGTCGAGCGCCGGAAAAAAGGCAAACCACCAGTTTTGGCTGGACAAGTGATACCGTCCTTTTCATTCTCCCAAGCTGAATTCGGATCTTTGTTTGGGCATGCCTGTCAGCGCACGTTTGGTTTCATTCCTGATTCACCCAAACTCTATGCCTTCGATCAAAGCGCCCTTCCGGACCTGCGAGCGTCTCACGATAAGGGCTTCAAGAAGCGCATTCTGTTCACGTTGATCATTGCTTTTGGATTTGTGATGGTGGTGGGACGCACCGCGGGCACCAACTACTTTTACAATGAAGGCAACGCGCGTTTTGCGCGCCAGGATTATGAAGGCGCGCGCAAAGCCTACGTAGTGGCAACGCAAATTAACCCGGTCTTTCCGCGCGCCTGGGATCAACTGGCCCGCTCCGAGTTCCGCCTGGGTCGCGTCGCTGATGCGAAGAAACATTGGGAGCGGGCACTGCAACTGCGCCCCGATCTGGTCGAGGCCAAGTCGGCACTGGCAAACATTGCCGTCAGGCAGGCGGATTTCTACCTGGCGCGAGCACTCTTGCGCAAGTGCGTGGCGTTGCAACCTCGTTATCTGCCGGGTTACATGAATTTGGCCGATCTCGAGATTCGCACCGGCAATCCGCGAGCCGCAGAAAGGTCGTTGCGCTTTGTGGTCAAGCAAGAGCCAAACAACTTGAAAGCGCATCAGCTGTTCGCGCGTGCCAAGCTAAAAGAGGACGACATAGTTGCCGCCCGCAAAATTCTCGACAATTTGCCTCAGCCCTCGACGGAAGCCGAGCGTCAGTTTGGTATTTTGGTGCGCGCCGAATACGAAACGCAAGCGGGCAACTTCAGTACTGCCGCCAAATTGTTTGATGACCTCGAGCGCGCGCATCAAACGTCGTTCGAGTTTTACCTGGAGCGCGGCAAGTTTAATTTCCGCTCCGGAGACAATGCGCTGGCATTAAAGGACTTCAATAAGGCTCAGGAGCTGCGTCCGAAGGATGTCTGGCCGGCGATATATCTGGCTGAGATGGCATTGGTTGAGAAGCGCGACGGCGACTTTGCTGACCGCATGGGCAACATCATTAATGCCAATGTGCAGGACCCGGCCGGGCTGGCGTATGCGGCGAAACTTCTAATGCGTTCGCAGAAGAAAGACCAGGCGGTCGATGTGGTTATGCGTGCCCTGCAATTAGACCCATACAACGAAGCGGCGCATGATGCGGTCAAGTCAATCATGCCCGGGGAGCAAACGAGTGATGACTAACGAATTGCAGAGGGAGAGTGCTGTGCGGCGCTGGGGCAAGGTGCTGCTTTCGATACTGTATGTGGTGCTACTGGCGTGTGTAATGGCTTGGCTCACCGGCTTACTGATGGGCGTCATTGATGCAGTGCGAACCACCGGTACGAGATCCGCAACTGTCTGGTTTCCGTACTTCGATCCGACGCCTGTGGCTCAGGAACCGTTTCGCCGCTACGCCGCCGGCACCGTGCCGGGTATGGTCGAGGATCTAATCCAGTGGAACAACATGTACTTCCGCGGCTATACTCGCTTCGGCAGCGGCCTCGGATTTGTGATTGGAGCGGTTTACGCCGCCACCACCTTTAAATTTAGTCGCCCGGGTGACCGCTTGCCTGCCGTCTGCGTGGCCGGATTGATCTCCGGCGCCCGCTCGATGCTGATGATCGCCAGTGCCCCGATCTCTGCCATCGCCGGTGGCGTCATTTGCGCGGTCGTCGCGGCCGGGCTGGCTAAAGTTTATGCGCACGACACCAGAGTGCCGCGCATGCCGCTAATGGACTTCAATCAGCGATAGGAAACGTTACCTGACCGCGATGGAGGGAACCTCTTGTTGCTCAGGCTCGACTGTTTCTCAATCGGAACATACGAATTGAAGGAACGCCTATGAATTCGCTCAACGGATTGTTTGATGTCAAGTTATTCAAGCTTGGCACTACCGACGTCACGCTCTGGTCCCTAATGTACATTGTCATACTGTCATTCGTACTCGTGCGGCTCAGCGACAGATTGACGGAGTGGTTGATGAAGCGCGTCATCTCGCGCAGCCGCATCAATCCGATTGCCCAGCAAGCAATCGGCACCACATTGCATTACTTGATCCTGACATTTGGTTTCATCATTCTGCTGCAGAGCGCCGGCATCGATCTCAGCGCCATCACCGTCGTGGTCGGTGCGCTCGGTATCGGTATCAGCTTTGGTCTGCAACAGATCACCAGCAATTTGATCAGCGGGCTGATCATTCTATTCGAACGTTCCATCAAGCTCGGCGACAAAGTTCAGGTCGGCGATGTGGTTGGACGCGTACAGAATATATCTTTGCGGGCAACCACCATTGTCACCACAGATGGTGTGTCGGTGATGGTGCCCAACTCTGAGTTCATCACCTCGAAGGTCATGAACTATACCCTGCAGGCACAACGCGCCTTCGCCCGTTTTTCAATCAACGTGCCAATCAGCAAGTCGCTGCCGCAATTGCAAAAGGAAATTGTCGAGATCGTCTCGGCGCACGACGGCGTGCTCGATAGTCCAACCCCACAAGTGCACTTCGAGGATGCGACGAGCGACACGGCAAAGTTTGCTGTCGTCTGTGCCACCGACAAGTTCATGGACGACCCCGATGCATTGCAAAGCGACCTGCGCATGGAGATCTACTCGCGCTTCCCGAAGCCGACCGCCACGCCTGAGAACGCAGCCGAAAACAAAGCCGCTTAGGCTGGCAGTAGGGCGAATACGGGACCTACCGGAGCGTCACGTCTTCGAGTATCATCATTTGCCTGGTTGTACAAATTGTAGTACAATTATGTAGTACCTTGGCGAGCAAGCTATGAAGATCGTTGGGTACAACCTGGACAGCTTGAATCGCCACGGCGTTACGCCGGAGATGATTGACGAAGTGTTGGCTGGTTCGATGGTCAGCTATTTCCCTCTGGATCATGAAGAAGACACTTGCGAAATGCTCGTTGGATACACTTTTGGCGAGAAACTGATTGAAGTCGGCTTGCGTTATAAAACTGCAAGCACTGTTTTCGTCTTTCACGCGCAGACTGTCTCGCCAGAATACCGAAAAATGTTCGAAGATGAATGGAGCAGAAGCCATGGCTAAGCTAGATAAGAAGCAGCTGGAGAAGGCGCACAAAGAGTTAAAGGGCGATGCCAGAAAGCGGATTGCGGAGCGCGGTATTTTGCAATTTCGTGCTGATGAAGAGACAATCCTGGCGGTCATGACTGCGGCGGAAAAGGCAAAAATGCCGGTTGGTACGATCCTTCGGCAATGGGTTCAGGAAAAGCTGCAAATTGAGACAGCTCGCGAGAAGGCACCGGATTTGGTGCAACGTGTGTCCATTCTTGAGCAAGTAGTTACCGACCTGCAGCAAAAGCTGAAATAGGCGGAGCTGCTGCTAGGTAAAGATCTTTTTCTCCAGACGGTTGTGTGCCGCGGCTACCAGAGCTTCCTGCGAGTAACCGTCAGCGGGATAGCGCGCGATACCAGTTTTCACAGATATGCCGAAACGCGCACCGCTCTCACCGGAAAACTGCACGTTCTCCACTTCGCGGCACCAACGTTCCATGGCGGTCGCGACCGCGCGCCAGTTTTCGTTGCACAGTGCCAGCGAGAAACCTCCGGGCCAGACGCCGCGCAGCGCCTCGGATGGGAACCGGGCATGCAGCATTTTGCCCACGGTGGAGAAGACGTTGATCTGCGAAAACATTCCGTGGTCGGTGCTCTTATCGATGCGAATCAAGCAGAGAGTCATCTCCTGGTTTGATCGTCCGCAATGGACCAGCAACTCGGAGACCTTGGACATAAAGGCTTTTTCGCGCAGCAAACTTGCCGCTTCTTCTTCTGCTGCCTGCTTGTCTTTGTTTTCCTTCGAGCGCTTCAATTGCATGTTGACGCGGCTGAGCAGATCGTCGGGAATGATTGGTTTCGTCAAAAAGTCGTTGCCGCCGGCCTGCAGTGCGATGCTGCGCGACTGCGGATCGTCCTTGGCGGTCAGGAAAATAATCGGCAGGTTTGCCCACTTTTCGGTGGCTCGCATGATGCGGCAGATGTCGTAGCCGCTCAGACCCGGCATCATCACATCGAGAAGCATGACGTCGGGATGCAATCGTTCCAGCGTGTCGAGAATATTGATCGGGTCGTTGAGTATGGACGCCTTGATAGAGTTGTTCGTCAGCACGCGCTCGATGACCAGAGTAGAAACCTTGTCGTCATCCACGGCCAGCACTGTCGGCTGACTGGCTGTGAATGCCGTTGCCAGTTTGATCAGGCAATCGTCGAGTTGTTGCTGGGCGATCGGCAGCGGCAAGGTCAGAGAAGCGCCGGCAAAAATGCGGTCGGCAGCCTCCATGCGCGTGTCTTTCTCGAGCAAATATCCGACCGGCAGCCGCTCGTTAAGACCGCTCATGCGCAGTTCTTTCGTCAGACCGATCGCTTCGTCCTGCCCGCCGGCGGCAGTGACATCCAGGATGGCAGCGTCGAAGCGGCTGGATGCTGCTTCGATAGCCGCTTGCAACGGCGTATCAGCGAAGATGAATCGGGCATCCACCGCCGATGGTGTGTCGCTTGGCGGTGGTAGTGTGTCTTGATTGCCGTATACCAGAATGCGACCGACCGGAACACGGCGTCCCGGCATCGCCGCAGCCAGTGCGGCCGATATGATGCGCAACTCTTCTTCGCCGTCGCTTAGAGAACGGAAGATCTCCAGCCATAGCAAACTGTGTGCGGGCGGGTCGTTTGGATCGAGCAACTCCACATGTCCTTCGATCTTAGCCGCACAGTTACTGAGTGCCAGGTGGCCCAGGGTCGTGGCAACAGTTTTCATTGAGTGAGCAATGAACGCCACGCGTTCGCGTTTTTCTACATTGGCACTGTCGCTCTGCAAACCGTGCAACGCCTTGGAGAGGTTTTCCCAGTGTGCCGGCAAGTTGTTAGCGACATCGGACTGCACGGTCTTTAAGTACTGGTCTGCCTGTGCTTTCTTCTGTGCCGCAAGTTGAATCAGCTGCTCTTGCAGTTTTTCCGCATCGACACTGGCTTCGATGACGACTGGATGCGGCGCGTTTTCCCGCGGGGCATCCGGAGTAGGCGTAGACTGCGACGACACGAAGTAGCCTTGCTGCACGGCAGCCGCCGATGAAGGCACTGCCAATGGTGCGCGCGGAAGGGGACGCTCGGCAGGCAGTAGCCCTTCGATTTGATCGAGGAATAGAGTCGGATCGACTGGTTTTTGCAGGACCAGCGAAACATTCAAGATATTGCGGAGATACCCGAAAGTATCCGGGTCGCACGCCGAGACACTGGTGAAAACAATTGGTGTCTTGTGTCCGGACTCTCGGATTTGACTGATGCAAGAGATGCCGCTGGCATCGGGAAGCTTAAAATCGACGATGCAAAGAACCAGGTCGGTGCGGGACAGTAACTCAACGGCTTCGACGGTGGAGCTCGCTTCCAGTATGTCGAAGCCGGTCATGCCAAGCAGCCCGACCATCGACTGGCGGAACGTCGCGTCATTGTCTACGACCAATATCGCTTTTGCTGCTGACAAGCCCCGGACCTCAAGAGGCGGATGCGCAGACAATTGTCGGCTTCGCCGCATTAGGAACTATGCACATATGGCATTTTGTCATTTTATCCAGAGTCAGGCAATCAGCAATATCAACGATATCCGATATCGCTTGGACGTGGAATTCGAGCGATATCGCTTGAGTCTCGGCACCACTGGTAGTGTCAGAGACAACTGGGCTTGGGTCAGTGAATATACTGCTTCTGATCTGTTGCGTAGACTTGCAGGATATCGGAGCCGATCACTTCGTATTTGGTTCCTACTTCCAGGTCGTAGGCGATGATCTCGGAAGGATTGTCGAGATTAATGCCGAAATATTTGTCCCCACCGGACATACCGAAGAAGATGAAGCGTTTCAGATTCAGGTGCGGATAGATGGCTGAATAGTTGTCACGAAAAAAGATGTTGGTGGCGACCAGCGACCCGGCGCCCTCATCGACAGTCAGGGGCAGCAGGTATGCCGAGCCGGATGTGGCGTCCCGGAAGCCATCGAAAGCTAGATACATCTTGCGCAGCGGCTCAGGCAGCTGTAGCTTAAGCTGGCGTTCTGCCCAGAGAATTTCGTCGGCAGTGGCCGGAGGTCTGAATAGACCTTGAGGGAACTGAGCTTTGATTCCGTTAATCAATTTGCTAACCAGCGCCGCTGCCAGAGGATATCCCTGGATAAGGATATCAAAAGCAGCTGGATTCTAATAGGTCAGCTACTTCGCAGATCTGGTTTGGTGAACAGCAGAAGGTCGTCGCGTACTCCGAAAAATCGATTGTGATCCACGTTGCCGTTGACACCAGGGGTCTTGCCGGAATTGGTGTATTGCCAGAAATCCCAGTGAGTCCATGGTTGGGGAATGAGTGGCTGCGGTGCATTGGTGTAATGAGCTATCCAGAGTCGGTAGTGACTGAGTTCGCGAAAAGATCCGGTTCTGAGCACATCCTTTGCAAAGGCAAAGGATACGTAAATCATGGGTTGCAAGCCGAGTCCGCTTTCGACGCTCTGAGCCAGGTGAGGATCATGGGAATTCTGGTGGCGGGATTGGCAGCATTCCATTTGGACCCTTCTAAGTCGAGAGCCGGCGGAAGATCTCCCGGCTCAAGAGTGCCGACGGTCGAGATGAATTTGGTGGCTTGCTCGGTTCCTCCGTCGCTTTGATAAACGCGAATGAAACTCCGCTTGCTTTGACTTTGCTCCAATCAATTTTTCCCTGCCAACTTGATACGTCAATTCCTTCTAGCATGATGGCACCAACACGGTGAGCGATAGATTATCAGTGTATCGCTAGTGGAGTATTCTCGCTAGTACTGCCACCGAGAGTGGTGGCGCTTACCGCATGCATTTTCGATTGGCTGTCCACCACTGTATCCAAAGCATGAGCAGTCGCGCCAACTGTTGGGACAATGCCGTCGCAGAAAGCTGTTTAGCCTCGCCTGAAGACAGAGCTCATTTCCCGAACCATCTACAGAGCCCGAATCGAGCGCCAAAGAAATGTCTCAGGCAGCATCAGCTACCTGAGACATCCATGTCTAAAGTACAGGGGTCGGCCGAAGGTTAGACCCGGGCAGCCTTAGGAGTCGAGACGTTTACCTTGATTTCGTTGCCACGCAGCTTTTTTCCGTGTACGGCTGCGACTGCTGCGGTAGCCTCGGCTTCTGTGGACATTTCGATAAAGGCAAATCCGCGTTGCTCTTTGGTGTCTCGATCGGTCGCGATCTCCACCGAGACGATTTTGCCGCTAGGTCCGAAGAGTTGCTTCAGTTCTTCTTCGGTGGCTTGGGTGGGAAGGTTGCCGATATATAGTTTGGTGTTCATTATTCATCTTCAGCTGATCAACACAAGAATCCATATTCTTGAGTAGTGGCTCGCTTAGCTTTGGAGCCAACGGCAGTATGTCACCTTTCGAGTCGCGCCTGTGAAATGTACGACTTTCGAGACCAAAGTATTTATTTCGAGTCAGGTGACTCGTTCCTGCGAACTTAGCGCGTATGCGTGACTTGCCCAACCCGTACCAACTGCATGCAACTGACCAATGTATAGAATTGGTCAGGGCAGCCTTTGTCACCGTAAATGGTGCAATCCAGCACTTTCATGCTATGCACCACAAATAGTGGCACTGCTCGCGAACCATCTGTAGGCTGCCGAATAGTTATCAGTTCGTTTTATTTACAGTGATGGCGTAGGAGATACTTGAAAGGTGACACCCTGTGGCTCGACGACAGCACTCCTGAACTTGAGCTGCTCGTGCGCTATGGTTCACCCTGCCCTGACTGTGGTTTGCATGGGCACTGCCGAGCACTGATAACTGGTCCAATATAAGTAGATGGTCCCAGCGCCTGGTTAGACTGCCAGATCGGAAGCTCAATTTATGAATGTCCCAAATCAATTGCACAAAGAGTCGCACCTGCGTTTAGTTCCTCAAAGTCAGACGCTGAGCGATCTCGACGATGTGGAGCTGGTTCTATTGTGCCAGCGGGGCAATGAACGAGCGTTCGACTTGCTGGCGAGAAGACACCAGAAGTTCATCGCAGGGCAAGTCTATCGGCTGGCTCCAGACTGGGACAATCACGCTGACCTGGCTCAGGAAGTGATGATTCGCATGTGGCGTCATATCAAGAGATTGAAGAATCCTCGCGCCTTGAAGACATGGATAGGGCAAATCGCCAAGCACTTGTTTTACGATGAACTGCGCAAGAAGCCGCGTAGCATGCGTCTCGTATCAATGGACGAGCCAATAATGGTCGATGGGGGCGAAAACACAACGCGCGATCTCCCCGATCGTGCCGCCGGCCCTGCTGAGCTGGCAGAACGCAGAGAACTGACCGCCGTGGTCGCCGATGCGATGCAGCAACTTCCAGAACAGTTCAGGCAAGCAATCATGCTTAGAGATGTGGAGCAGCTTTCCTACGAGGAAATCGCCGCGCTGATGAGCACCGAACTTGGTACCGTGAAGTCGCGAATTGCGAGAGCTCGCGCGAAGGTGCAAACCATGATCAATCCCTATCTTGACCGCAAAGTTGGGTAGACTCAGACCGTTTGCGATTGAAGTGAGGGTATCCGTAGAGGCGGGAGCCAAGGTCAGGGCGTCACCCCTGGCCCGGCGGCGGCGCCTTGCTGCATTTTCATCATTTTCTGCTGGCGACGCTGGGCGCGAAACGCATCAGCGGCTGCTTGCTCGTTGCCGTCCAGCTTGCCGTCGCCATTGGTATCAAACCGCTGGATCAATTTTTGTCGGCGGGCTTCTTTGTTCATACCGCCACCATTACCACCGCCGCCGCCCCGGGCGAGATTGGCGCCACCAACGCCACCCGCGCCGCCCGGCGCACCGCCGAGTCCATTGCTGATTCCGGCGGACGTTCCCGGGAATCCGTTGTAGTGATTGCCGACCGTGGGTGCGTTGCTGCTGGCACCACCACCACCACCGCCTTTGCCGTGTGCGGCACGGAATTGTCTGAGCGCCTGTTTCTCGTTGTCATCAAGAACGCCGTCGCCGTTCGTGTCGAAGCGCGCCATCATGCGCTGTCTGCCGGCACCACCGCGTTTGCCGCCGCCGCCTTTCATGCGGCGACCGCCGCCCTGAAAACCCCCCTGTCCACCGCCGCGCATCGCACCGCGTCCTTGCATCAGGGGATTGCCGCCGGCACCGGTAACATCCACCGGCGGTGGCGTTGGTTCGGCCGTCGGCGTCAGAGTCGGTGCGTAGTCGTTGTCTGCCAGTGCCGTCGCCGGTGCAAGCGGCGCCGCGATCAAAGCGGCAACAGCCAGGGAGAGGAGGTGCTTCGCGTTTCTCATGGGATGAATGCTCCGTACTTACTTAGACTTGCACAAAAGGATTGCCGGTCGACTGGAAGCCTGGGAAGATGACCGCCAGTTGTTTCTTCGACAGTCCGAGGCGATCGCCCAGCACTTCCGATAGCACGGCGCGGAAGTCGGTGCTGGTCGGCAAATCGCGAGCTTCGTTCAACTGATTGTCGGCCAGTCCGCCGAAGCGTCCATAGACCTTGCCACCACTTATGCCACCACCCATCAGCCAGAGCGCGTTGCCGTGACCATGGTCGGTGCCGCCGTTGCCATTTTCCTTGGCGGTGCGTCCGAATTCGGACATGACGACAATAGTGGTGTTGTTGTAAACAGGACCCAACCCGCGTGCCAGGTCGGCAAGCCCATTGGCCAGAGGCTTCAGGTGATTGGCCAGTTGCCCTTGTTCAGCGCCTTCGCGCACGTGAGTGTCCCAGCCGCCAAAGTCGATGAACGCTACCTGAATCGAGGGATCGCGAGTGAACAGAGTCGAGAGCTGCTTGCCGAAATCGGGCGAAGAATTCGGTGTCAGTGCGCCACGATTGGCCAGCATCTGTTCGCGTGTCATCGGCTCTTCTTCAGCAGCTGCCTGCCTCATGATGCCGTCCACTTTGGTGCGCGCCGCTGACCCGTCGGCAAAGGCTTTGCCCAGATCGTCGCCGCGACCGCCGTACATGTCGCTGAATACTTTCGGTACATCGGCGCTTGCCACCAGTCCACGCTTGTTCAGTCCACGCGCGCCTTTGCCGCCGCCGCCGCCTTTAGCAATGGTGGCAACCGTGGCTGGTCCGGAGCAAATGCGCGGCAGCACGGGTCCAACACTGATTGCTTGAATCGGCGAGTTCTTCGAAGGCAGCTGGCCGACCATGCGATTCATCCAGCCGGTGCTGACTGCCTTCTGTCCGGGTACGCCCGATTCCATATAGTCTTGCGCGTCAAAGTGACTGCGAGTCTTGTCGGGCGAGCCGCAGGCATGCACAAACGCCAGCGACTTACTTTTGAACAACGGCTGCAGCGGTGCCAGCGCCGGATGCATGCCCCAGTAGCCGTCCAGATCAATCAGTCCGGAGCTGCGAGACATGCCGATCGTCGGTCGAATTTGTTGATAGCGGTTGTCGCCGTAAGGTGCAACCACGTTCAAGCCATCGACACCACCGCGCAGCAGGACGACAATCAGCTTTTGCCCACTGGGATCTTCTTTTCCATTGGAAAACGTCCAGCCGCGGGGTGCCAGAAGCGGCATGGCAAGCGGTGAGAGGAGGGCGGCTCTAAGGAAATCGCGACGGTTCATGATGTTCTCCTCAGTAATGCATGAATTCAGGGCTGCCGATTAGAGCGGCAACTTTCTGAAACTCGGGTGCGCTGTCGATGGCCTTCTGTGTTTTGTCTGAGAGCTTGCCACCGTTTACGGTGGCGGCAATTGATTGATAGCTGACACCGCTTGTGCGGATCTGCTGATTGGCTAACCGGGTGGCAAAGTCCATGCGCTTCAGCAATCCATCAGGGTTCAGCCAGGCTGCTTTGGTGTTCTTATAACCGTCCGGTGTCAGGCAAGCGTAAACCGGTTGACCCTGCAGCTTCAAAAAGTTGGCGACGATCTTCGCCTGATCGACGTGCGAGCCGGTGGCTCGATACGCCGAAACTGTGTAGTGGAACGGAGTCTTGAACTTGTTGTTTTGATACTTGGTGTCCCAGAATTCGGGGCTGGCAAAGAGCGTAGTCAGCATCAACTTGATGTTGCCGCCGGTCTGGTTGTAACGCTCGGTGAGTTTTTGCACCAGGCTGTCCGGTGGCTCATCTGCTACGAAGTACTGCGCCATCTGATAGCTGAGGTGATGTGCGGTCGATGGATGCTTGGCGAGCATATCCAGCACTTGCTCGATCTCCTGTGCACCAGTGCCTTTGATTGTTTGTCCGAGCACCACTTTGTCGCCGAAGTCGTGACGACGCTCGTCGAATGTTGCCCATGTACCGTTACCGGAAGTGAGGGCGCGCGGACCGGGCATGCCCCAGCCGGTAAGCACGCGCGCCAGTTCCATCACGTCCTTTTGTGTGTAACCGCCATCCACTCCCAGCGTGTGCAACTCTAGAAGCTCACGCGCATAGTTTTCGTTGATGCCGCGCTTCTTGTTTTTGGGATTGTCGGACTGAAATCCAGCCTTCGTATTTTGTGCGTTGTCCAGATAGAACATCATCGCCGGATGGTGCATGGTGGCACCGAGCAGGTCGCGGAAATTGCCCATGGCGTAAGGGCGAATCGCCTGTTCTTCATAAGCGCCGATCAAAACGCGATCGAGGCCCTTGTTCATGCAAACGTTGAAGTGGTTGAACCAGAAGTCGTCCATCAATTCATTCAATTGACGGGGACTCTCGACGGCGCGCACCAGCTTGGTTTCGACCACGCCGGCTTCGACGAATTGCCGGGGGTTTTTGGCGCCGTTCGCCGCCATGCGCTTTTTGGCGGCCCGTTTGGCGTTGCCGCCAAATTCTTGAATGCCGTCAGCGGTTGCGCCCGCCTGGTTCTGGGCTGCCAGCGCCACTGCCTTCTTGCCTTTGCCGCCGCCGCCGGCATTATCACCAACGCCCTGGGCGGCGCGTTTAGCGGCTTTTGCTTGCTTGCGAAATTCCTGATACTGCCCGATCAGCTGGGCTGCCGGACCGCGTAACTCGGCGGTACGCTGCAGCTGTTCCGTAACCACTGGCGATTCTGCCAGGGTGCTGGGATTTAGTTGGGCTTCTATAAACTTCTGAATGCCAATACTGCGCACCTTCTCGACATCTCCGGGGCGAGCGCCGAAAGTCAGCCGGTTGAGTACATGACTGATTTGCTGGTCCGACTCCGTCAGGTTCTGCGCCTGGGAGATTTGAGCTTGCGGCAACAGAAGCAGTGCCGAAAGCAGGGCTGGGAGTAACTTCATAGGGACCTCGGGGTTAAAAGGTGAGGGCGCCAGTATCTAATACGTCGCAACCCCTCAAAAAGTTCAAAATAAACCGGCTATTTCTTCTATTTTTAATCTACCCCAGCCTGAATTTGCCAACGCGGCGGCTATGGGCGGCTGGGACCTATATATATAAGTACTTATATAAGTGGCTACGGCTGGGCTGCCTGTTGGGGTGTTGGGTCTGGGGGGCGAGCCTGGGCCCTGGCGGCTGCTCGCGCCGCGGCATTCAATGGAATTGACTTCGACTGCGGGTAGGCGATCAACGCGAACTCCTTCTCTGACTCACGCCAGAGTTCATCGCCTTCTTTCACCTTGCCCATGGCGTACATATTCATGTATCGCTTGTAGAGTCGAGTGGCGAGGTTGTAATGCAACGCCGAGCCACCGTACGCCTCAGAAGCCTCGATTGACCGAACATACTCGAGGTCAGCCTCCTTACGGTCGCGTGCCATGAGAATGTCTCCGAACACCTCGTGTCCGTAAGCCACTTCACTCAAGTCTTCAGCATTGTTGCCGTATGTCGCAGCCAGTTTCATGTACTCGCGCATTTTCTTTTCGGCATCTGGAAAGTGTCCCTGGCTGACGTAGAACTGAGCGCATTCACGAAGATCCAATAGACGATTGTGGACGCTGATTTGATGCTTGTGGTGCGCCAATACGTTTTGCCAGGCGCGCTCCGCATCGCTGAACTCCTTCCCTACCGCGTGTATCTGCGCGAGATTTTTCCACGCCGCGCTGCACTGCTTGTGACCATTCTCGATCTCCGCAGCTCCGGAAAGAGACTTAACACGCATCTCTGCTATAGCAATCGCTTTCTTCGCCTGTGAAACGGCCGCGGCATGCTTACCGCGTTCTTCAAGATTTTGCGATAACGACATAAGCAGTGCAATGTGTTTGATCTGGCTAATTGGTGCCACCAGCTTAATGGCGTCAGCGTAGACATCGCCAGCTTCTCCAACCTTTTTAAGCACCAAAAGTTCTCGCGCCAGGTTCTCCTTGATCTTGATTCGAAACAACACGCTGTCTTTGTCTGTTCGTTTCTCCTTCGCTGCGGCTGTATCTGCGAGAGCAAAGAGCTCTGCTGCTTGCTGGTGTTTATCAAGTCGCTGAGCGTCATCTCCGGCTATGAAGAGTCCTTTGGCTGTTGACGGCAGAGTGGATTTCAGCGCACCCGGAGCATCTGGTGCGGCAGTGCCTAAGTTTGATTGCACGTTGGGCGATTGAAAGTAGAGATACCCCGCACAGCCTGTGGCCAGAATGAAGCAGATCAATACTGGAACGGACACTGTCTTAGCAGAAAAAGCTGATCTGGTACCGCCGCGCATCCGCACCACCGGACCAAAGCCTTGCAGTGCGGCACGCAATTCTGCTACAGAGCCCGGGCGTTGACGTGGATCTTTTTGCAAAGCACTCATAATGCCATTCTGCACGGCGGTGCTTACTTTCAGATCCGGCACCACGACTGTCGGCTCTTTGGGATCTGCATTCAGGTGCGCCGTGATTAGCTCAAATGCAGACTCGCCTTCGAAGGCTTGTACTCCTGTGATGCACTCGTACATCACACACCCCAGAGAATATATGTCCGAGCTGATCTCCGGGCGCTTCCCCTGGCATTGCTCGGGGCTCATGTATGCCGGTGTTCCGAAGACCCCACCACTGGAACTGGAACCGTCGCTGACGGTGGCAATCGTGTCGCTGCTCAAGGATTTGGATATGCCGAAATCGACAATCTTGGCGCCGGCAATCTCGCCATCCTTGATTTGCACCATGATGTTGCTGGGTTTTAGATCGCAATGCACGATACCGTGTGAGTGTGCGTGCTCCAACCCGCTCATCACTTGATCGAATAAGTGGAGAAACTCTTCTTCGTTCAGTCTGCCTCGTTGATCCAGAAGTTCGCTTAAAGAAATTCCCTCCACCAGTTCAGCGACAAGAAACGGCGTGCCGCCCTCGGAAAATTCCACTCGCAAAGAACCCGCGACGTTGGGATGTTTCAGTTTACCCGCGTGGCGAATTTCTCTTTTAAGAGTGCGCATCGCCTTCTCGTCTAAGTGTCCTTGATTCAGAACCTTGATGGCGACCAGCTGATCCATAGGTATGAATCGAGCCCGATAGACGACGGAAGATGCGCCCTTGCCCAGAACCGACAAGATCTCGTAGGACGGCGCGAACGTAGTCCCGAGCAACTGAGAGTCTTGATCTTCGCGATCTCGAGCCATTGTCTTCCTCTGTACGTAAGCTTAAGGCGAATTTGCGTGCAAATCAAGAAGGAAGAAACGGCGCACCCTCTCGGGCGCGCCGCTGCGAATTTGTCGTTGAACGTTTTGGCACCAAATCTGGTGCTCCACGTTTAGGCTAGAATCCGATAATCGAGCGAATGCTGGTCAGCAGACTCGGATTGTTGTTATGCACGTAATCCAGAAATGCCGGGTCGTTGTAGCTGCTCCACGAATAGTTGCCGTTCCAGCGATTGTGATGATAGGCAAGCCACTGAGCGCGCATCTGAGCGTCGAACTGAGCACGCTGAGCGGAGTTCATGCGTCCCCAGTGTTTGCGATAGAGGGCGCGATCATCGTTCCAAGTCTGTTTCTTCCAGTACTTCTTGTATTTCTTATGTCCCCAGCCTTTTCCGTTGCCGTGGTAATCGCCATCGTGCCAGCGATGATTGTTGTCATAGTAGCCGTGGTGCGGATCTGCCAGAGCCGGAATGGTGCTGATCATCGTGATCAGCATGGCGGCCGACAGCGCCTTAACGCCGTTTGAAAACATAGGTGTTCTCCCAATGCTGCTGAAGGGTAGTACGCTACCTAACGACTGCACGTGGCAACTGCTTGTTCCGCTGAGGTTGTGAGAAATGCTACTTGTTTTGCACGAAGGCATACGCTTCAGCATACGCAGGCGCCGGTGGTGGCGTGTGATCGCCATGCAGCCTGATGTGTTTTACGGCGAAATGCTTTTCGAGTAACTTGTCGGCGACATCAAACTGTAACGCTGACGGAATAATCGGATCGGCATCGGTGGAGACAATCGCGATCCTTAGATGTGGTGGCAATTTGTCGATGTTGTGAATCAGGCTCTTCTTGCGGTACACATCGGGGACTTCCTCGGGCGAGCCACCAAATGACTTCTTCATGCAAATGCGGATTGCTTCCAGCGAAGTCTGCTTGTACACCGCGCTCAAATCGCCGGAGCCCTGAAACACCATAATGCCGACCAGCTTTTCGCGAATGTCGGCAGGTGCCTGGGCGGCGTATCCCAGTGCAGTGCAAGCGCCCATCGAGCCGCCCGCCAGCACGATATTTTTGCAAGGCATCTCCTGCATGATATGGCGGATATTCTGATTGATGTCGGAGACCGCAGCATCATTGCCCCATGATGATTCCTTGCGGTAATTACAGGAAAGGATGCAGGTATTCGGATCAACGTTTTCGAAGGCTGTCGACGCCGAGACATCAGCAGGCATCACAAATGGTTGCATGAAGTTGGAACCCATGCCGTGGAAATAAACGATCAACGTGCATCCGCCCGGTGCCTGAGCCTTCGGCAGTTGCAGTCCCACTTCGTCGGGAACTCCATCCAACAGGCTGACAAATGATCTGTGCTCCACGCGTTCTGCAAGTCGTTGGGCTGTCGCCGCGCTCAAGGCCGCCGGCGAGTGCTGCGCCGCGTACGCTTCTTCGCGCGCCGCCAACGCCGCCTGCGCGGACATCATCAAGTTGTATTCCAACTGTTTGCGTTCACGCTTGAGAGTCTTGATGTCATGTTTGGCATCTACAAACAAGCAAAGAAACACGATGCCCGCAATGTTGAACCCCAATGACAGGGCTAGAATCACGGACAACAGAATTTTGACTTTCATTCTTGTTGCGGTCTTTGCGTGGAGCGGAATTTTGCTTTCTGCATCTTTCGTGATCATGATACGCCGACGGTTTTACCAGATGTTCACCGCATCTGGTATCGACTCAATGCCAGATGGTGAGCGAAAATACACTATCAAAAATCAGACTGTCGTTCAACCGTTAAGTCCTTCCTTGTTGCATTGCTGCGTTGCACTCAGAGTACGGCTGCCGTTCGAATCAGCGTCTGCCTGTGCGATTCGGACGTTGGTTGGATGCTTGAGCGGGCGGGAATAAAGCATAGACGCGGAACGTTACACTTGCCATGAACAATGATCAACTAAGACCGGCAACCGGAGGATCGATTGCACTAGCTCGCGGTGTGATCATTGATTCTCGCTACGAGATCCTCGAGTTACTGGGTGCCGGCGGCATGGGCACCGTGTACAAAGCGAGGCATCTCGATCTGAATCGCCTTGCTGCAATCAAAGTTTTGCATCCGCGCTACACCGCAGACGCTGGGGCAGTTAGGCGCTTTCAGCGTGAGGCGAGGATCATCTCGAAGCTCAAGCATGAAAACATACTCTCGATTTTCGGCTTTGGCGGCTTTGAGCAATCCGTTTACTTGGCCATGGAGTATGTGCAGGGCGTGTCGCTCGGGCAGCTCGTGTTCGAGCGAAAAGCAATTCAGCCAGGCGAAGCGTTGCAGTATTTTGTGCAGATCGCCGATGCGATGCAACATGCTCACGATAACGGGGTCTTGCATCGAGATCTGAAGCCGGACAATGTAATGATGGTTGTCTCGGAGAATTCGGATGTCTCTCCCAGAGTGGTGGACTTTGGATTGGCGAAACTACTCGACGGTTCAGATCGTCAGCGGCTTACTCGAACGGGGGAGGTCGTAGGGGATCCTCGCTATATGAGTCCGGAGCAGTGTCGTGGCGAAGAACTTGATGGACGATCTGATATCTACTCATTTGGCTGTCTGATGTATGAAGTTCTGAGCGGGCAAGTCCCCTATGATTTTGAAGATCCTGTGGCAATAATGCACAACCATGTCTCCTCGCAGCCGGCACCGTTTGCTAGAAAGCAAAATTTGCCCTTAGCGCTTGAGTCCATATGCTTCAAGGCTATGACGAAGAACCGCAATCAGCGCTACGGATCTTTTGACGCTGTCAAAGTGGATCTGGAGCGGTTCGCTAAGGATCCCAACGTGCAAATCAAGGTGCCAAAAAACAAAAGCGCGTGGGGACTTTGCTTGGGCGACCGCGCTACCGTGATCGCCGTGAGTGCAATATCAACTGTGCTGATCGGTGTCGCCTTTGGTGCATGGACAAATTGGGATTTCCTGAATGCGCAGGCGAGATACCGCTTCGCTGGGTCCGCGGCTGAGAAGTCGCGAGCTTCGTTGGCGTTGGCTAACTACTATGAAAAGAAAGATGATTTCAAGGCGGCTGTTCCTTTGTACCAGGAGACGCAGCAGCTTGCGTTGGCGGCCAATGATGACGCTGGTGTAATGGCGGCGAATGCTGGGTTAGCGCGCAGCTTCGGCGCGCAACAGCTTCGCGACGAGGCGCGTCTTGCATACTTGAAAGTCTTAGAACAGGGTTTGACGCTCCTCCAGCGCGGGAAATTGAGCAGTGCCATGGACCAGACTGTCTTGGAAGCGCTCGGTGCTTATGCTGAGATGGAGCCATTGCCGGCGCTGCAAATGGCCAACCAATTCGCTTTTGCGTTCTCTGCGAGGAAAGAGGCGCAGCGCGGCAAACCATTTCTGATGAAAGTGGTGTCTGTCGGGACTGATCAAGTTAGAGCAAGCACCCTATTCGGGCTGGGGCGACTGAGCTTGCAGGCTGGAGATAAACCTGAATCAGTCAGATTGTTTGATCTCGCGGTTGCAACCACACAGCATTTGCCTGGAAAGATTGCTATATTCCAACTGACTGGTGCTGAATTTCTTGTCCACGGTGACGTCGATCTCGCTCTGAAATATCTTGAACAGGCAAGCACCGGACTAGAATCTACGGGGAAGGATAAGCCCGAGGATCTCCTCCGATTTATGGGCGACTGCTATTTCAAAAAAGGTCAATTCCAAAAAGCTAAGGGCTGCTATGCTCAAGCCGTGGCAGCAGCGAAGAGCCTGTCTAGTCCGGACTTGGCGCAATTGGGATTTACTCTCGACCAGCTGGGGCAGTCAGCGTTTGAGAGTTCGGATTATCAAACTGCAGAAGCGGCGTTCCGAGAAGAGTCGGAGATGCTTGCTCGCGCGGCGCAAGTTAACGTGCGCCAGCTTGCCTGGACGCGGTGCAAGCTAGGTAATACACTTGTTCGCGAAAAGCAATTTGGCAGCGCTGGTGCCGAGTTCGAAAAGGCTCTCAAAACCCTCGACAGTACACCAGTTACTCCGGAGTTGGCATCAATTCGGACTGCGATCTCTGCTTATGCCCGCGCTGCTAAGCCGCAGTAAGTCGAAACTCAATGGAGCTTACAGGCTGCGGTTCGTTGATGCAACAGATCGAGCTTGCTGACTTAGCGATGATCTCAATTGCGGCTCACCGGATATGGTGTCGGCGATGGACTGGAAGAGTTTCTTGCCGCCACTGGCATTCATGTGCACGGTGTCTTCGTAATCGTTTCTTTCATAGGTGCGCGCCAGTGCTGGAATGGCAGTTCCATTGACTCCCTGATTGCCGTCGGAGCGTCCCGGTGCAATCAACGGGACGTTGTGCGCGGCGCACTGATCTCCCAGCATCTGTCGATATTGCGCCAGCACCTCTTTCGGCAGCAATGCGTAATTCTCGGGGACGAGTGGAATGTCGACCACGACCGTGGCAATTTTTTCCTGATTCAACAAAGTCAGCAGCTTGTTCAAATACTCGGTCTGGGTTTTGAACTGCTCCTGATTTATGGGCAAATACATGCGCTGGTAACTGCCGATGTCTTTGAGGGTGTTTGGTTTGGGCTCGTAGTCTGGTTTTACTTGATCGAGAACTCCGTAATCGACATCCTCCGGATTCAGCACCACCTTCGGTGCGTCATCAAAAAGCTTTCCGCCATTGAGGACGATTTGAGCCTGGAAGTTATTGATTGGATGTCCGGTGGTCTTTGAAATTACCGAGTCGAGGAAACTTCTGTAGTCGCCGCGCGCTTTGTAGTAACTCCAGCCAACACCAAGGAAGGCATCGGCTAGCCGCCAGGGATCTTTGGTTTCGCGAACGAGCTCAGGCAGCGATGTGAAGTCGGCTAATAAAGAATAGGTGGCGGTCTTCTCCACATTCTTGCGATCGTTGTCGAGAAACTCACGCGGTGCCAGCGAGATGATCACTACTTTCGGGCGGCGACCGGTCGACAAATATTTGCGCACGATCAGATATTGATCGGACATCAAACTGGCCGACACCGATGCATTCCACACGCTCACCGGGCGATGGGCGGCATCGGATAGCAGTTTCTCCAGGTAATCCGCGCTGTAGTATTCATTTAAAAAGTTGCGTTTGTACCAGGGATCGAACCTTGTGCGGCGACCGTGAAATTCATCGTCGCAGCGCACCGCCGGTACCAGCATTGTCGAAGATCCAGTTAATAAAACGTCTCTATCTTCCGACGATTCCATAATGGGTGGAAGTTTAGAAACGAGATGGTTCTGTCTGATCGTGGTGAAGCCGGTGTGATTCGCGTAACGCAGCGGCTTTACGCAATTCAGAAAAACGTCGAAGGAAACCAGCAAAAGCAAAGTCAGCAGGAACGTGCTTCCCGCTGCTCGCGCTGGGATGTGGCGCCATTTGGGCTTTTGCAAACGTGGCTCCCGTCGTGATCATCTCGATTATTGACAATGTCGTTCTGTGACACCTGAGTAGTCACTAATAAGCCTTGAGCAAAATCACTCCCACTCCGCGAATCAATTCGAAATGCGGATCGAAAGTGAGGTAAATTCAGGCTCGGGCGTCGTCAAGGGCTTTGTTGACGATGCTAAAGCTCCCACAGCGCCGAAACTGGCATTGCATGGAGGTCCTGCCCAAAACTCAAAGTTTCGCTTCCTGAATACAAGACAACGCCGCGGTGAAACCGCGATCCCGTCATACTTTTTAGCTGTGCCAGCCCGTTAAACGCATCGGGTCCGATTTGTCCCGATAACTTGCACTCTATGCCTACCAACTTTCCATCAGTCCTCTCCAATACTAAATCGACCTCGGCACCGCCCTCGGTGCGGAAATGAAAAGGTTCAAGGTGAGCGTCGCTCCAGCTCAACTGTTTTAGGCATTCCATAACTACGAAGTTTTCGTAAATTGGACCAAGAAGCTGAGGTCCGCGTTTTAATCCCATAGCATCAAGACCTAACAAATGGCACAACAGACCTGTGTCGTTTATGTATATCTTTGGTGATTTGACCAGGCGTTTGCCGATATTTCCAAACCAGGGCCGCAGCGGAACAATCAAGAAAATTGATTGCAGGAGAGATAGGTAGCTGCGCAAGGTGGCGACCGGCATCTCCAGCGATCTCGACAAATCCGAGTTGTTCAGCAAACTACCGGTGCGTGTCGCGAGCAAGGTGAGCAGGCGCGGAAAGACAGTCAGTTGCTCCACATGCCGCAAGTCTCGAACATCTCGTTCGAGCAGAGTTTTGACATAACTGCGAAACCATCTTTGCCGTTGGCTGGGGCTCTCCCGGCTGACTATGTCTGGATAACCGCCGGTGCAAATGATCTGAAGTAGTTCTTCATATCGGATTGGTGCGACGTGTGGCAGTTTCTCGTCTGAAAAGACTGCATCCGCAAAACCATCGGTTTGCCCGCGCAGTTCGCCTTGGGAGAAAGGAGCAAGCGTATGGACGTCCATTCGCCCAGCCAATGAGTCTGCCACCATCGGCAAGCCTAGAACTTGTGCCGAGCCAGTGAGGAAGAAACGCCCGGGGCGCCTGTCCTTATCCACTGAGTGTTTGATTGGCAGAAGTAATCCTGGCGCCCTTTGAATTTCGTCGATTATTACCCGATTTGGTAATTGTTCGATGAAGTGCTGAGGGGCGACGGTAGCGGCGGCCAGAACCGAAAGGTCGTCCATAGTGAAGTACGCCGGCTGTTCTGAAGGATCGTACAAATTCTGCATCAGGGTGCTCTTGCCTGTCTGCCGAGCGCCAATCAGCATGACCACGGGTGTATCGTCAGCCGACTCCAGAATTTTGGCGGACATATTTCTATTCCGTAGCATGATGACATCCTAGCATAATGTCGGAAATTGACATTACGAATGTCGAAAATTGATATTTCAAATGTCAATTTCCGACATTCGATGGATGCGCAACCAGCGGGCTGTCGTCAGTTGACGACAGCCAAACGGGTGAGCAGTCACTAAGGTCTGGTTGTCATTGATTCAATTACACTCTCCTTCTACTTAGCATCAGGCGCCCATGCTGTTCACGACGATTCAGTATGCTTATTTTCTGCCCCTGGTGGTGGCCCTCTTCTGGCTGCTGCCCAAGTCGGCGCGTCTTCCCCTGCTGCTGGTGGCGAGTTATCTCTTCTATGCCAGCTGGATGGCTGTCTTCCTTTTGCTGTTGATACCGCTGACGGTGTTCAACTACATGTTTGCGCCGTACATCCAGCGCAGCGAAAAACACAAGAAGTTGCTCTTCGGCACTGGTGTGGCGGTCAACCTGGCGGTGCTGGGCACCTTCAAATACGCCAACTTCGCGCTGGCGTCCATCGCGTCCATGATTGGTATCACTACCGGGCACGCGCCGGATTGGGCGGTCAATATCATTTTGCCGCTCGGCATTTCGTTCTTCGTTTTCGAATTCATTCATTACTTGTTCGAGGTTTATCGCGGCGGCGAACTGGTGCGTTCCTTCACGCTATTCGCTCTCTTCGCCGCCTTCTTCCCCACACAGATTGCTGGACCCATTAAACGCTATCCAGACTTCGTCGCCCAGATGCTGGAAGACCGCAAGCTCAAGCTTCAATACTTCGATGAAGGCATGCCGCTGATCGTCATGGGATTGGTGAAGAAACTGCTGCTCGCGGACAACCTGGCGTCATTCGTCCAGATGGGACTCAATGATCCCGGTGCATTCGGTGCGATCGAGATGTGGCTGTATGCCTACGCATTCGCGTTCCAGATTTTCTTCGACTTCAGCGGCTACACCGACATTGCCCGCGGTTCGGCGATGCTGTTTGGTTATCACATCCCGCTCAACTTCAACCTGCCGTACATCGCCAACAACATTTCGGAATTCTGGCACCGCTGGCACATCTCGTTGTCGACATGGCTGCGCGATTACTTGTTTATTCCGCTGGGCGGCTCACGCGGCGGACGCTGGAACGTCAATCGCAACCTGCTGCTCACCATGACTCTCGGTGGACTCTGGCACGGTGCTTCGTGGAACTTCGTCGTCTGGGGCATCTATCACGGACTGCTGCTTGTCGTGCACCGCGAGTTTCGTGCGGTCAAAGAAGCAACGAAGTGGCTCAAGACTGCCGTTGATAGCTACGTGGGCAAAGTGCTCTGCACGTTTCTCACATTCCAGGCGGTCTGCATCGGCTGGATCTTCTTCCGCGTGCAGGACATGAGCACCGCATTCAATATCGTCAAAAAGATGGTGTTCTTGCGTCCCCTGTTCACCAAGAGCGAAGTGGGCGGACATCTGCTCGTGCTCAATCAGAATCTTCCGGTCGTTGTACCGATCACACTGGCCATGATCGCCGGGCTTCTGGTCGGCACCGCAATCATCGTGCTTGCACAGGGTAAGGTTCACATCAAGCTGAACGCTCCAGCGCAGGCTGTCCTTTGCTTTGTCGGCATCATTCTTGTGGTGACGTTCTTGCCCGTAGACCAACAACCGTTTATCTACTTCCAATTCTGATATCCACTGATGATTTTTTCGACTTACTGGTTTCTGGTTGCAGCGTTTGTGTTCTTGCCCCTCTACTGGGCAGTCAAGGCACCGCGCTATCGCTTTGCGCTGCTGCTGGCCTTTTGCTTTATCTTCCACGCTAACTTCGCTGGACCAGCCGGCGTGGCGCCGATTATCGCGCTCGGTCTAGTGACTTACTTCATCGGTAAAAGCCAGAACAAGAACTGGTGCAAATTCGGAATTTTCCTTTGCGTGTTGTCCTTGTGCATGTACAAGTACACGCACTTCTTCTGCAACGAGGTGATTTCGCACTTCTGGCCGACTCTGGGTGAACACGCTGCCACCACGGCTAAACACTTCCTGCCTGAATTGCCGCCTCTGGCGATCAGCTTCTTCACCTTCGAATTCGTGCATTACCTGTTTGAAGTGATGAAGGGTGGTGAGCCGATCAAGAAGATCACCCACTTCGCTCAGTTCACGTTCTACTTCCCATCGCTGGTGGCAGGTCCCATCAAGCGCTATTCCCAGTTTCTTCCCGCGCTCGAAAATGGGCTGGCGAAAGTCAATCTGCGCGATGTCTCAGAAGGCTTGCTCCTGGTCGCCGTCGGGTTTTTCAAGAAAGCTGTTATCGCGGATAACCTGACGGCCTTCATCGATCATAAAGGACCGACGTTCGCTGCTCTACCCATCGAATGGCGCTGGGCAGTGTTGATTGCCATTGCCTTCCGCATCTATATGGATTTCAGTGGCTACAGCGACATGGCGATCGGCTTCTCGCGCATGATGGGTATTCAGCTGCCGAAAAACTTCAACTGGCCGTACGTTGCCACCAGCATTCAAGACTTCTGGCAGCGCTGGCACATTTCGTTGTCGAGCTGGATTCGGGACTATGTATATATCCCGCTAGGGGGCAATCGGCTCGGTACCGCCCGCCGCGTGTTCAACGGGCTTTTCGCCTTTGCGCTGTGCGGGCTCTGGCATGGCGCCGCCTGGAATTTCATTGTCTGGGGTCTATATCACGGGGTCGGCTTGGCTGTTCAGAACTCGTATCGCAAGGCGCTGGGTCCTGTCGGTGCCGGTATCGGCGTGGTGTTCGATCGCGCCCCCATGCTGGGTTGGGCAGTCACTATGGTCTTCGTCGGACTGGGCTGGCTGCTGTTCTTCTACCCGGTGCACGAAGCGGTGCAGATGACGAAACTTCTGTTCTCGGTAGGCTAAGGTTAAGGAAATGACCACACTCGCTCCCGAAAACAAAGCTCCAGAGCGCGCCACCACAAGCGGTGTCGGCAAGAAGAAGCCGGCCGGCAGCGGCTATGAATCTCCGGACGGAAGACCGACGATTTTAGGATTTACGTGGCTGGGAGCCATCTTCAAGCCGGCGCCCTTCATGGTCGGCGCCTTAATCGGTTTCATCGTTTGCTGCTTCCTGGGATATCAGACGACACTGAAGAATCAGTTCGGCGACATCAAACGCTTTGGCGTCATGGTCGGTCCGCAAGCCTCATTCTTCCCCACATTCAGACAGCTTCTCGCGGTCGTCAAATCGCGAGTCAAGCATGGCGAAACCCTCGTGATTGTCGGCGGTTCGTCCATTCTCAACGGCGTAGGGCAGTCGAACGAAGACCTGTGGACCAATCGCTTGCAGGAAAAACTCGGTCCAAAATATGTAGTCGTCAACCTGGCTCTGCGGTCATGTAGCACCTTCGAAGCTGCTTACTTTGTAGCTGAAGCGATGACCATGCAGTACGACAAAGTTATCTTTGTTACCGGCGCGCTGCCTTTCGCAAACTGGCATCCGACGGGCATGTGGCCTTACGCTTATCTGTATTGGGACGCTAAGTACAACGACATGCTGCCGGCATATCCAGAGCGCGATCGCGCCATTGCCGACCGAGAGAAAACCCTTCCTGATGCAGCATGGACGAAGGACGCATACACTGAGTTGCAGTTATCGCAATTGCTCAACTCCAAACTGCATTTCTTGGAACTGTGGAACACGGTCGGGTATCGCTATTTTTTCACCAGTTACCGCAATGCGACTGCCGACATGTCGTTTCTTCCGCGGAAGAAACTTCCGAACAACATCGAGGCGTATGAAAAATTCATGCCGCCCGACGAGAAGTTTGCCAAAACGTATTTCCCTGCGGTTTGCGGGGTATTGTACAACTGGGATGAAGCGAAGAAACAGTGGGTGAAGAACCAGTCTGCGTGGGACATCTCTGAGACCACCATTCGCCAGAACGCGGCTCCGTGCATGCGCAACCGCATGCTCACCCTGCTCGTTTATCAAAACCCCGATATGCGTCACAAGTATTTGACGCCGACTCAGTTGAAGCGCGACCGTATGGCTTACGACGAGTCGCAAAGGCAGTTGTCCAAGTTCGGGATTCATTCGCTGCAAATCGGCGAAGACTATAAAGGCGAAGACTTCCGCGATGCACAGCACTTCAGTCCCAGTGGCGGCAACAAAATGGCTGACCAGACTGCTGCAGCTGTGCGCGAAATGGCTAAACAACTGGGGTACGAGCAATGAGCAACCAGACGCTCCACTATGAGCGCGAAGAGAATCCTTCGATGGTGGTGCCCGCGATTAAAACCAGCGGCTCTAGACCCGGCATGCGCGTCACCGCTACCGTGCTTTCACTGGTGATGGGTCTGGCGGTTGGCGTGTTTGCGCACTATATCCTTTACCGGCTATCCC
>JAXLXI010000025.1:0-66744 GCA_046328035.1 Candidatus Obscuribacterales bacterium
TGTGCGTATCTCTCGCCAGCAATATGCCTCCGCAGAAAGCCTGCTGAAAGAAGCATTACCGATGCTGATTGACACCCAGGGAGAAACGGGTCCGATCACTGTTGAAGTGATGCGGACACTGGCTGAGCTCTACTCAATTACTCAACAACCGACTCAGACAGAGAAACTCTATCGCAAGCTCCTGAAGAACGACGAACTGGCCAATGAAGATGGCGCGATTGCCGGTGATCTCGAATGCCTGTCTCAGGCGTTGGTGGCGCAAAACGATTCTTCTAAGACCGAAGAAGCAGTCGCATTGCAGAAACGCGCCGACAGCATCAAGTCTAAACTGCCTGGTTATCGCAGCCCCAGCTCATCCGCATCACAGGCGGTGGCACCAGCCGATGCTGCGGACAACGGATCAAATGCTTCTGTCCACGACAAGTGGGCTCTAGTGATTGGCATCAGCAACTTCAAAGATACCGACCTCAATTTGAAGTTTGCCGCCAAAGATGCCACCGACTTCAAGAATTACTTGATCAACGAAGCAAACTTCGCTCCCGATCATGTCAAGTTGCTTCTGGATCAGGATGCCACTCGCCAGAACATCACCAACTACTTAGGTGACAAGTATCTGGGCAAAGTTGCGACGTGCAACGACCTGGTGGTTGTTTACATCTCCACCCACGGCAGCAGCGCGGTGGAGCAACTCGGAAACGCCAACTTCGTCGTTCCCTACGATGCGACCATGAACAATTTGATTCTTACCGGCATTCCTATGAAGTACCTGACCGCCGGGATAAAGGATCTCATTCACTGCAATCGCGTGGTGCTGGTCGCTGACGTATGCCATGGTGGCGCCATGGACGATACGGTCGCCAGTCGCGGCGGTGGCTCTGGCGCCTCAGCCGGTGGAACCGGCGGCGAAGGCGGAAAAGGCGTGGAAATTGCAGCCGGCGAGGGCGGTAAAGGCATGCACCGTGCCGGTATCATCAACGACAACGTGCAAGTGGGCGCCGGTCAGCTGATTGTTGCCTCAAGTGAAGCCGATCAAATCTCGTGGGAGTCCAAGAACTACCCTAACGGCGTGTTTACCCGTAAACTTATCGACGGTTTGCGGCTCAAAGGAACTGAGACCACACTCAAAGATGCCTACAGCTACATGAAGGCGAGAGTTGAAGAAGAGGTCCTGCGCGATCGCGCTCAAGTTCAGACCCCAGTCTTCATCGCCAATAAGTGGAAAGGCGCCGAAGTGGTTCTTGGAGTGAAACCCTGCAGTCCCGGACCCGGCATCCAAGTTGACATTGACGCAAAATCAGCGGCGGTTCCCGTTTCCGACACAACCCGGTCGATTAAAAAGGGCGCCGCACCAAATACGGTGAAGACCACCCCCAAGAGCAATTAAGTACGCACTGAACCACGCACACTGGAGTTGGAGTTAAATAGCATGACCAGACTAAATGCGGCGAAGCTGACCTTCAAGGCACTGACCGTCGGATTGGCAGTTTTTCTGACGGCAGTCGGACCGGTAAACACCTTGGTTGCCGATGCCCGCGAAAGCACCGCCACCAAGGAAGACTTGATTCCCAATGCACCGCCGCTCTGGGTCTGGAAAGCCGACGGCACTCCGAAAGCCGTTGTTCTGACGCTGCACGAGCTGGGGTTGCATGCCGGCGCCTTCGAAAACTTCGGTGAGCGCTCAGCCAAGAAGGGCATCACCGTGTACTCCATGGATCTGCGCGGCTTCGGCGCTTGGCGTCAAAAAGATCCGAAACAAAAAATGGATCATGACGACATTCTTTCCGACGTCAAAGCGGCCTTAGAAGGGCTGCACAAGGAGTATCCAAACACTCCCGTATTTCTTTTGGGCGAGGCGATGGGCGGGGCGACTGCGCTGCGCGCCGCCAAGGAATTTCCAACGCTTACACAAGGCATCATTTCCTCTGCTCCTGGTGGTGCCCACTTCAAAACACTCACCAACTACCTGACCGTCTGCCACCGCATGTTCAAGGGTCCGAACAAGCGCTTCGACTACGGCAAAGAGCTGGTTGCGATGGGTACTCCCAAGACTTCTCTCCGCGAAGCATATGAGAAAGACCCGCTGGTGCGGCTCGATCTGACGCCGAAAGAGCTGATGGACTGTCAGTTTTTGATGTACAAAACCAAGGGCATGGCGCGCAAAATCAAGACCCAGCCGGTACTGATTGTCCAGGGCGAACAAGACAAAATGACCAAGCCCTCCAGCGCCGAAAGCATTGCCGAAAAATTGAAGACCAAAGACAAGAAGCTGATGATGGTCTCAAACGGCGATCACTATGTCTTCGAAGACGTGCAGGTCGATGACAAGGTAATGAACGATACCCTCGGCTGGATCGACGAGCACGTCAAAGCCCAATAGGCGGTCGTCTCACCCTCACTTGAGAAGCTCAAGCGATATCGCTTGAGCTTCTCGTTTCTTGTCCAAGGCGAAGTGATATCACTTAAGCTCTGGATTCTTGGCGACGCTGAAGTGATATCGCTTTAGCTCTAGATTCTTAGAAATGCTCAAGCGATATCGCTTGGGCATTTCGGCGTCACCTCTTGTCGTGAGGCGTCGGGATGGCGCAAAATATGCGACAGTTGGAAAAATCGAGAGTAACGAAGCAGGGGCGGAGAAGGAACGATGGGACTTTTTGGCTGGGTCAGCGAGGTGCTTGGCACCAAGAAAGTCGATCAATGGGTGCAGCAAGCTGATGAGGCGGTTGCTGAAGAAGACTACGCGTACGCAGAGAAGTGCTACGGGCGTGCTCTTGAAATGGCTGAGGAGACTAAGAACTATCACTTCATCGCCATTGCCGCATTTGGAGCGGCGAAGGCTTGTGAGAAACAGAACAAGAACGTCGTGGCGGAAAAGCACTACACCAAGGCGTTCAGAACCTGGGAAGACTCAGAAGAATGGGAACAGTCGGCGGAGACCCTGGAGGAGCTGGCTCGGTTGCTGCGCAGCCAGCGTCGGCTGTCGGAAGCCGAAGGTCTTCATAAGTATGCGTTGAAGATGTTGCGCGAGAAGTTTCAACCCGATGATCTAAAGGTGATCGAGTCCAACCGCAAATTGTCTGAATGCTTGATGGAGAAGAAAGCATTCGGCGAGGCGGAGGGCGTGCTGACCAAGTTGATCAATCAGACTGAGAAGTCGCCGCACGCGCCCACTTTCGTTCCGAATGCTCTGTTTGACCTGGCTCGATGCTGTGTCGAACAGGGGCGGGAAGCTGACGCGGAAGCGGCGTACACGCGGGCACTGGCACTGTACGACAAAATAGAGGATCTCTCGGCGGACAACGCGGGAGTTAAGGCGGCGGCATGCGCGCACGAGTATGCGCGGTGTCTGATTCGTCAGAACAAAACGGACCCGGCGAAATCGATCTATAGCCGAGCGCTGGCGCTGGCTGAGGCGCATCCTGGATATCTTGGCGAGGGTGAGTTGATCGACGAGTCGGGCAAGTACACCTGCTAGTCGGACGCGTTTCCCGAACTGGTGACGGAGTCTTCGCGATGGCGTTGCGAAGGCAGATTAATTTGCTATGATTCGCGCAACCAAATTGGTGGGTGCGCCAGTCGCCATTCAGTCGCAAGTTGCAAGGCAGGAATCTATGATCAGCGGTCCTAAAGTCGGTGCTCTTATCAACACCATCCCGAAGGCCGAGTTGCACATTCATATTGAAGGCACGCTCGAACCAGATTTGATGTTCGCGCTCGCGAAGCGCAACAACATTCCGCTGCGATACAGATCTGTCGATGACGTCAAACGGGCGTATCAGTTCACCAATTTGCAGTCGTTTCTCGACATATATTACGAAGGAGCGACGGTGCTTGTTCAGGAACAGGATTTCCACGACCTGACCTGGGCCTATTTGGAACGCGTTGCGAAAACCGCAGTCAAGCACGTGGAAATTTTCTTTGACCCGCAAACGCACACAGATCGTGGTATCGCATTCAGTACCGTTATCAAAGGCATTCGCACAGCCCTGGAACGGGCGCGTGTCGAGCTGGGTATCTCCTCGCACGTGATTATGTGTTTTCTTCGTCATTTGAGTGCCGAGCAAGCGATGCAGGCGTTGATGCAGGCGCTTCCCTTCAAAGAATGGATCATCGGCGTTGGACTGGATTCCGGGGAGAAGGGTAATCCGCCTGAGAAGTTTCAGGCAGTTTACGACCGGGCGCGCGCTGAAGGTTTCTTGCCTGTTGCTCATGCAGGGGAAGAGGGACCGCCCGAATACATTTGGCAGGCGCTTGATTTATTGCGGGTGAAGCGAGTGGACCACGGTGTGCGTTGCATGGAAGACGAAGCGCTGGTTGAGCGTCTGGTCAAAGAACATGTACCCCTCACAGTTTGTCCACTCTCCAACGTGAAACTATGCGTGGTGCCGTCGCTCGCTCAGCATCCCATCAAGAAGATGCTCGACCGCGGTTTGCTGGTGACCGTCAACTCGGATGATCCGTCGTATTTCGGTGGTTACGTCGCCGACAATTTTGCCGGTATCTATGAAGCGTTGCACCTCTCGACAGCGGATCTGATTCAACTAGCCAAAAACAGCTTCGAGGCAAGTTTTATCTCCGCGGAGGAGAAACGCAAGTTTCTTGCCGAGGTTGATGCGGTCGTTGGAACCGGCATTACTTCTTGAAGGTAGTTCAGGAATTGCCCCAACCGGGTAATTTACTGGCTTGCTTCACCCAACGAGCGAATTGTGCTTCGTCGAACTCTTCGTCGTCTTCGTAAATGTCGATGTAGCGCACGTGACTGTGTTTTGATTCCCCGGGTGGAAGAGGGCTCAGGGATCCGCCGTTGAAGAACGTAACTTTGACGTATCTGGTGAAGCAATGAAAACTCAAGAACCAACCCTGACCCTCGATGCCGTAGAAAGGGGAGTTCCACTTCACGGCTTTCCGCGCTTTGGGTACGCTCTTTGTAACTATGGCGTCCAGGCGCTTGCCGGCTTCGCGTTTCCAGCCCGGCATAGCCGCAATGTAAGCTTGCACCGGGGCATCGCCGTCTGCCTTGGCGATCTGCGGGTTGCCGCCCGAGAGCAGTTTCGGTTTACTCGGTTTGCTTGATTTCATCGCCTTCCTCTAGTTTTCCGCGGCGCTGCAGCCATTCGGAGATCAAATAAGTGGTCGCTGACCACGCAATGCCTGCGCACCATCCTGCCAGTACGTCGGTGGGATAGTGAACTCCCAGATACACCCGGCTGATGCCAATCAGCAACGTGATCAGGCAGGCGATCGCATAATAGTAGATTTTTAGCACTCGATCCTGGGTCGCCTGCGCCAGCAGCGCGCCCAACGTCAAATAGAATATTGCCGCGATCATCGAATGTCCGCTCGGAAAGCTCTCCATCGCCACCGGCACCAGGTGCGGCACGATGCTCGGTCGCGGCCGCGCGAAAAAGTGTTTGAGCAGCACCATTGCCATAGTGCCACCACCGACGGAACCAAGGAAAAACAGCAACAACTTCTTCTTTCTGTCGAACCAGCAAAAACCGGAGACTGCCAGAGTGAAGGCGATCAACACTGCCACGCCGCCTAATGCGCTGACGTCTTGAACCCCGGGGAGGAGCCATGATGGACCGATGGGTATCGATGGATCGGTTGGATTGCGCAGTGCATGCAAAATCGTGTTGTCCAGGTGCAGGGTCTCGCCTTCGCGGACTTCGCTCGCCACTTCAATGAATGTGAACGCTGATGCCGCCAGCAGTGTTGCCACCAGGATGATGGCTTTGCTGGCGCTCAGGCGTTTCAAAATGCGTTGTGTGATGGGTGGTTCGGGTTTCGACACGTCGTCTACTCGTTCTTCGTAGCAGTACGGACGTTCTTGCGTGCTTTTGGTGTCGTCGCATTCTGCGTTGCCGACGACTTACTTGTCTTTTTGATCGGCGTGATCGGCGTGTTGGCGAGGCGATGCAGCAGATCGATGTTTTTGCGATCGGGTCCCTTCTGTTCGAAGCCGGGCACCTCCAGCATCCAGGGCAGATGCCGCAACTTAGGATGCTGCAGCATGCGCTGGAACCCCTCCGCCCCGATGTGCCCTTCGCCGATGTTTTCGTGGCGGTCGCGCCGGGCCGCGAACGGAGTTTTCGAATCGTTGGCGTGAACCGCCTTCAACCACTGGAAGCCCACCGTTTTTTCGAATTGATCGACGGTTTTCTTCAAGCCTGCTTCGCTGGACACGTCATAGCCTGCATTGAACAAGTGACATGTGTCCCAGCAGACACCGAGCCGCTTGTCGTTGTTGAGCTGCGCAAGAATGTCGGCGAATTCTTCGAAGCGATCGCCGATGGTTTCTCCCTGCCCGGCGCAGACCTCGAGCAGCAGTTTGCATTTACCGTCGTAGTCGTCGAGCACCACTTCGATAGCCTGCACCACTCGCCGCACCGCATCCTTATAAGGCGTGGTGCCGGCCGACCCGGGGTGGAAAATCAAACCCTCGGCGCCGCAGCGATCTGCTAGCCGCAGTGCGGCATACATGTTTTCCAGTGACTTCTTCAAAAAGTCTGGCGATGACGTAGCCAGGTTGACCAGATAGTTGCCGTGGACGAAGACGGGACCGAGCTTGTGTTGTTTGACGCCTTCCTTGAAACGGACGAAGTCGTCGACAGCCGGTTTGGGTGTCGCCCACGTTTGTGGTGAACCGATGAAGATCTGCATCGACTGCGCGCCGATTTCCAGCGCTTTGTCGACTGAGCTTTTCAAACCACCGTTGCAGTGGGCGCCAATCAGAAGCCGTTCGGACATCTTAACTCCTGTGCTTAGCCATTACGCAGCTAAGCAGATCAAATTATCTCGCGATTGCTCGGCACAGAAGCAGTTATTTTTCCAGCTCGTCGGCGAGGCTGAACGCTTCGCGCCCGAACGGTTCGTCGTGACTGCCTTCCCATGCGTTTTTGATGCCGAACATCAAACCTTGCGGTGCGGCACTCAGGCAACCACCGATGAAACCCATCGGTAAAGCCGGAATGATTTTGAACCAGTTGTTGGTTTCGCCGACCAGGTCTCTGGTGGCAATCTTTGTTTCGCCGCCGATTTCGCGAGCGATGGCCACCGGCATGCCGACTATGCTGCCGGCGACAAAGGACGCGGCCCGCGAAGCGATATTGCCTTTGGCGGGGGTTTTTGCGCCCTTTGCTTTTTTGGTGGTATCGGATTTGGTTTTATCATCGCCGTCCGATTTTGCCTTGTCGTCCGATTTGGTTTTGTCGTCGCCGTCGGACTTTGCCTTCTCGTCGGACTTTGCGTCCGTTTTGGCTTTCTCGTCCGTCTTGGCTTTCTCGTCGGTGCTGCTTGCTTCGCTGCTTTGCGTTTCGCTGGCTTTCGCTTTTGCGTCCGCTTTAGCTTTGGCGTCAGCCTCCGCCTTCGCTTTCTTTTCAGCGGCGGCTTTCGCCTTCGCGTCGGCTTTAGCCTGTTTGTCGGCTTGCGCCTTAGCTTTCTTGTCGGCCGCAGACGTTGTTTCAGATGCACTGTTTGTAGTCGCGGCCGCCTCCTCGTCGGCGAATGCCGGCAAAGCCGCAAACACATATGCGGCAGTCAAGAGGAGTGTAAAGGCTTGTTTCATGAAACGGCACCTATGTCATACGACGGACCCCAGAATTATAGCTTCCTCGCCTAACTGCCTCCAGTGAAACAGTAGAGGTTCCACGTTCGTCGTGACATCCAGTTCTCTGACGCGCCTGGAGGGCAAAGACATGCAAGACCCGCTGCAAGCTCGCGAACAGCAAAACCAAATACCCAATCTTGAACGGCAAGAGAAGGAAACGGAAGAATTGCCCAAAGGCACCGCCGATTCTCTGGCCGAAACCGAGGAACATCCGAAGCTGCGCAGGGTGCGCGCGAAGGCTTCCGACCAGACTCGCGAAATAAAACGCCCTTAGCACCAAATACGGTATCTTACTTTTTCTCGGACTTTTCGATTGTCCGGTTCAAGATGTGCAGGAAGGCATCGTACTTAGACATGCCTTTCTTGCGCTTGCTGTCGTACAGCTGATGAAGGAGAGGTTCTTGCGGAATGAACTCTTTTAGTTCGTCATCCGAATACACTTCGATGTCTTCAGACCGCTTCTTCTCGCACTTGCCCTTGGCGTAATTGACCAGCCATTGACCGGGAACGCCCGGGTTTTCACACTCGGCGCTGCCGCAGAACACGCAGTTTTCGCGTTGTTGTTTCACCGGATAGGTCTCCTTAGCCCTATTATCAGGCATAAATGGCTTCGCGGGCTATAGAATGGACTGTTAAGATTAAGTTGCCGGATGTCAAACTGATTCCAAGCATGATGCTTCCCACAGTAACGCGAATCTGCCGGTGCACTATCCTGGTGTCTCTGCTGCTGTTAATCGGCACCGCTGGTGGTGCGCAGGCGGCCGGCAGACAAGAGGAACGGCCGCAGGCGAGTCCGTTTGTCAATTTCGGCGACGAAGACAGTGTCGACCGACTGAAGGCGCAGCTCTCACCTCTAATCGATGCCGGTAATTTCGACGAGGCCGTGCGTGTTTCGCGGGACCTCTTGAAAGAGACGAAGCGACTCTATGGCGAAAAGCATGCCGAGTATGTGATTGCCGAGATCAATCACGGTTTCCTGGAACAGCAGGTAGGCAACTACGTGGAGGCGCGCCGTCTCTTCGAGGCGGCGATTGCTCTCGAGGACCAGGTGTTTTCGCCGCGTGACTTGCATCGACCGCTGGCATACAACAACCTGGCCAACCTGCTCATGTTTCAGGGTGACTTCGAAAATGCCAGACCGCTGCTCGAGAAGACACTGACCATGCAAAAGCAACTGCTGGGTGAAGACGATCCGGAAGTGGCAAAGACGCTGTCCAATCTGGCGGTGGTGCTCGACAATACCGGGGACCGGGCTGGTGCGCTTGTTTATTACCAGAAAGCGTTGGCGACCGTGGAGATGAATCCCGCTACCGATCCCAGCGAGCTGGCGGTAAAGGAGAACAACCTGGGATTCTCCTATCAGAAGTCCGGGAATGTTTTAGAAGCGAAGAAACACTATCTGCGTGCGCTGGAGATCAGAGAGAAGGCGCTCGGTGCGGAGCATTCGGATGTGGCCCAGACTCTGGTTAATCTGGGCACGGTGACCGCCACCGAAAATCTCGATGTCGCCATCTCTATGCTGGAGAGGGCGGTGGCAATCTATCGCAAGTCGCTGGGCACCGAGCACCCGGATGTGGTGGCAGCGTTGAACGTTTTGGCGCGTCTCTACTGGCGTGCCGGTCAACAGGATAAAGCACGCCAGAGTCTTTTGGAAGGCGCAGAGATTCTCAACAACCATATTCAAAACGTTTTGCCGGCGCTCTCGTTTGCGGAGCAGCGGGCATTTCTCGATCAGCAGTTGCTCGAAGAAAGTTCTTTGCTGCTATCAATGTGTTCATCTAAAGATCAAATTGATAAGGCTTACAACTATCTGTTTCGCTGGAAGGGGCTTCTGGTTGAAGCCTTGCACTGGCAGAACAATCTGCGCAAGCTGAGCAGCACGCCTGAACTGAAGAAAACCGCAGACCAACTGGCGGCCGTCAGGAGACAGCTGGCCGACCACTTCTATCGAGCCGGACTGGAGGAACCGATTGCCTGGCAGAAGAAAAACGAAGAGCTGGTGGCGGAAAAAGAGGCGCTGGAGAGAAAGCTGGCGAGTGGCACCGCAAGTGGTGGCGTCAGCGACGTGTTGGCGGACATGAGCGTCAACCAGTTTTGCGCTCTGTTGAAACCACAGGAAGCGCTGGTCGATATCTACAAGTACAGGCGCGAAAACGTCGCGGGTAAAGAAAATGAATTTGCTTATGCGGCGATTGTTTGTCTGCCGGGCAAGCCCGTGCAGTTAGTCGATTTGGGGTCGGCTCGCATCATTGACGCTGCCATTCTCGACTGGCGACAGCATGTGGTGGTCAACGATCCGTCCACCGCTGAGTGGCAGAAGCTGCGCGATTTGGTGTGGAAACCGCTGGGAGCCGCTGTGCCTGATATGTGTACGCGCCTCTGGCTCAACTCCGATTCGGAGATGGCTCGGGTTCCGTGGCAGGTTTTTCCCGCCGAGGATGCTACGCCGATGTTGTTGTCGCAGCTCGACTCCGACCGAGAACTGGCCAAGCTGCGCCTGTCGCCGCCAATTTCGATCTCCGATCAGCCGACGATGCTGATCGCCGGTGGTATCGATTTCGGGCGTGCTGAAATGTTTCGCGGTGATGAAGTCTATCTGTTCCCAAAATTGCCGGGCACCGCCTTTGAGGTCAAGCAAATCTCAGATCTTTGCGAAGATCAAAATTTGAAAGCAGCGGTGCTCACCGGTCCCGATGCCACTAAGCGCCGGTTGCTGGCGGAATTCCCGACCTCAAATCTGGTCCACCTGGCGACCCACGGCTATTTCCTTGATGAACGAGGCAAGAAAGTAAATCGCAGTCCGCTGCTCGAATCCGGACTTGTGACTTCCAAGCCGGCCGAAAAGGATGCCGCCTTCGGTCAATTTCTCAATGCAGAAGAACTGATCAGTGCTGACTTCCACCAAACAAAACTGGTGACCTTGTCGGCGTGCGAAACCGGACTGGGCGAGGAAGCAACCGGCCAGGGCGTGCTTGGTCTGCGCGCCGCCATCATGGCTGCCGGTGCGCGGTGCATTGTCATGTCATTGTGGAAGGTGCCTGATGCGGCGACGCTTTTGATCATGGATCGTTTCTACAACAATGTCTTGCAGGAAAAGATGCCGATTGCCGAGGCGCTGCGCAAGGCGCAGCTCTCAGTCAAAAAGGAAGGCGGCAATTTTGCCAACCCGGTAGCCTGGGCCGGATGGATCTGCGTTGGGGAAGCCTGGTAACCTGGTGCCCGGTGAACTAATTCCAGGAGCGCGTAATCTGCGCGCCCATGGAGAAACCCGCCCAAGCTCCGACAGTTCCCATAATCACTTGCGTGACGGCGTTGCCGATGGCAAAACCGTAATGCCCGTTGCGGATCAGATCGAAGGTTTCGAAACCGAAGGATGAAAATGTGGTGAAACCGCCCAGGAAGCCGACGGTGAGCAACAATTTGATGTGTGCTGGAATAATGGCTCTCTCGGTGGCGAGATACGCGACCATACCAATAATGACGCAACCGACCATGTTGACGGTGAAGGTTCCCAGTGGAAAAACACCGATCGGCAAGTATTTCACAACGGCTAAATTGACGAGATAACGGCACAGAGATCCTATGCCACCACCCACGAAGACCAGCGCAAAATCCATTTCTGCTACTCGGTCTGCACAAAGTGAACTATGGCGGCGTTTCCTCGCACGATCACCGTATAGCTCCAGACATGCTTACATTTGTCGATGGGAACTACGGACAGCGAACCGATCTGTTGTTTGATCTGCTGGACGCCGGCTGCTCCCAGACCTGGTACGGACCACTCTTCGAGATTCTCCGCCCACTCTTTGGGTGCTTGCTTGGTTGAAGACGCGGTGACCTGAGAAATGTAGGTCCCTTCGCGAAAACTGAGAAAAAACGTGTACAGCGCCATACGAACTCCGCTTTCCAAAACTATACCTTAGATGGTGGCGGCCGCTCATGTTGACATGCGCCCGAGTCCAGAACCTTCTGGCAACCAGTTCGTCAAAACTGAAGTGATATCACTTTAGCTCCGGCCGGAAAATGCGAAGTGATATCACTTGGGCTCGGGGCGCTTGCCTGGGCTTTGCGTTTCTCTTGGCAATCAAGCGAGTTGTGTCGGGCAGTTATCGAGTGGTCTGCACGCAAGCCGGATCGTCGCAGCATGTTTTGCGGCGCAGGCACTCTGACACCAGGCGCTCAAGATTGCGGCGCAGTTCACCGAATTTGAAGTGGACCGGACCGGTTGGTCGCAAGAGTCCAACCACCATCGGGCTGGCCGAAACGACTGAAAGCAGCGTGACGACGGCACCGATTGATTCCAACATGCCTGGTGGCTCACCGAGGAAGACGCTCGATTGAATGGCGGTGATCACCGGTATCAGGTAGAGGAAGCGCGCGGCGCGGTTGGCGGACGAGTATTTGAGGACGAATGACCAGCCGAAGGTGCCCAGTGCTGCTGGGAATACGCCCAGGAATACGCAGGCGAGGGTGGCGGTCAGCGGTGCATGTGCCATGGTTGCGAACGCGCCGGGGAGGAACGGCACCAGGAAGAGGGTTCCGGCCCATACACCGTATATGGTGCTCTCCGCGGGACGCATGGTGTTGAGGATGCTTTTGTTGAGAACGATGGCGACGCCGCTCAGCAGAGAGGCGAAGAGCAGCAGCAGGATGGCCGGCGAAATGGTGAAACCGGATGTGCAGCCAAGCGACATGATTCCGGCACCGATGAACGCTCCCAGAAGAGCTATCCATCCGCGTTTGCCGATTTTTTCTTTGAGAGTGGCGGATGCCAGAAGTGCTGTGAAGAGAGGCGAAATGCCGATGATGAAACTGGCAGTGCCGGCGCTGACGGTTTTCTCGCCGAGGCACAACAAGATGTTGTAGAGCGAGATACCACAGAATCCGTAGCAGAGGAGGCGCACCAGAGTGCCACCACGGGGAATGCTCAGTTTCGCCTTGGGGACGAAGAGCATCAGAAATATTGAGGCGAAGAAGAAGCGCAGCGCCGAGAGGTGCTGGGGCTCGTAAGTGTTGACGGCGACGCGAATGAAGCAGTACGCGCTGGCCCACGTGATCAGGCAGAAAGCCAGCATGCTGTAGACGACCAGCGGAGAGGGAGCTGCGCCGGAGTTTTCTGCGCTGCCTGCGCTGGTGTCTTCGGCTCTGTGCAGAGCGTGCAGATTGGTTTTGTTGAATTCAGTCGTCATGTCGGTCTCCTTCAAACACAACGCTGTCGCTCGCGCCGGGCATACTGCGCCGCGTGAACCGTGTGTTTGCCGGGCTCGGGGGGCCCTTGGTTTGTGCTCGCCTAACGGGATTATTCCCGTTTCTATGTACATGCTAATGGCTGATTGGTATTATGGAAAGGTCCACTTAGGAAATATCAATAAGACCAATTGAGCGTATGCAGCTAGCAATCACAGTCGACCCCACCGGTACTGAACCTTTACAACGGCAACTTTATAATGAAATCCGGGCAGGAATTTTGGTCGGACGATTGGCTCGCGGCATGAAGCTGCCGCCCAGTCGTGAGCTGGCTCGATCTCTTGGCATCTCGCGAACGACCGTGACGCTGGTCTATGATGCGCTGGTCAGCGAGGGCTATCTGGACGGCAAGATCGGGGCCGGCACTTTCGTTGCCTCCGAATTGCCGGATGAATTGATGGAAGCGCGAGCGCAGCCGTTCGTGCCGTTCGAACCCAGTGCACTTTGTCGCGAACAGGTGTTCGACACGCTCTCCAATTTCGGGCGCCATCTGGCGAAGACCGAACTTCTGGGCAGCAACCAGGATCCGGAGATTCAGTTTGCTTTCGGCAGACCTGATATGGATTCGTTTCCGATGAGCACGTGGCTCAGGCTGCTCAATATGCATTGCAAGCGCAAACAGTTTTCGCAGCTGGACATGCCGAAGCGCTCGCAGGGCTATGCTCCTCTGCGCGAGGCTCTGGCTCGCTATCTCGGGCGAGCGCGCGGCATGAAAGTCGATGCATCGCAAATAGTGATTGTGAATGGATCGCAGCAAGCGATGGATCTGGTGTCGCGCGCGTTTGTCGAACGAGGCGATCATGTCGGCTTAGAAGATCCGTGCTGGGTCGGTGCCAAGACTATTTTCGAAGCACACGGCGCGCGTTGTTTCCCGATTTCGGTCGACAAAGAAGGCATCTCCACCACTAAGTTGTTGCAGGGCGATACGCCGCGCCTCAAGTTTCTCTACCTGACGCCCTCGCACCAGTTCCCGACCGGCGCATCGTTATCACTGGCTCGCCGCCTGGAGCTTCTGGGTTGGGCGCAACGCACCAACACCTTTATCGTCGAAGACGACTACGACAGCGAGATTCGCTATCACGGCAAGCCGGTGCCGGCTCTGGCTGGATTGGACAATAACAACCGGGTCATATATATAGGGACGTTTTCCAAAGTGCTCTTTGTTTCTTTGCGACTGGGCTACCTGGTGGTGCCACCAGATTTGGTGCACGTCTTCACCCACGGAAAGTGGCTCACCGATCGCCATTCGCCGATTCTCGAGCAGCAAGTGCTGGCTGACTTTATCGATCAAGGGCATCTGGAGCGGCATGTGCGGCGCATGCGCAAAGTGTATGAAGAGCGGCGCGGCGTCTTGATCGCCGCGTTGCGCCACTACTTCGGCAAGCGCGTGCAAGTGGTCGGCGAGGATGCCGGCATTCACGTTCTGGTGCACTTTCAGACCGCTATGTCGGAGCAAACGATTGTGGAGCGGGCGCTCAAACTGGGTGTGGGCATCCTGCCGTCGATGCACTTTGCGACTCACAGATCCGGTGCGTCGTTCATCATGAATTACGGAGCGCTGTCCGCCGCCGAGATCAATGAAGGTGTGAAACGGCTGGCGCAAGTCGTTGAATAGCCACGCGTCGGATATAATCTCAGGCGCATCGTTTGAGGTGGCTGTCATGTTGCAGCGTGGACGTCTTGCGTCGTTGGTTCTGGTTCCGGCCTGTGCCGTCGTTTGGCTGGCGGCGCCCGTGCAGCCGGTGTGCGCGCAGCCGGTGAAGCTGCCTACCGAAAAATATTTCGGCAACATGGAAGTGGTCAAAACCTTCAACGGACCGATGCCTACAGGAGTGACCGTTTCTCACAAAGGCCGCATCTTTGTGAATTATCCGCGTTGGGGCGACAACGTCACCGCCACCGTTGCAGAGCTGGTCAACGGCAATGAAGTGCCCTTCCAGTCTGACGGACTGGTGTCTGTGCAGAGCATCGTGGTTGATGCTAACGACATGCTCTGGATTCTCGATACAGGCAGCATTGCTTTCGGACCGACGAAGTTTGGCGGACCAAAACTAGTGGGCATCGACCTGTCCACTAATAAAGTGGCGAAGAAGATCTTGTTTCCCGCAAATGTGGTGTTGCCGCGCAGTTATTTGAACGACGTGCGTTTTGATTTACGGCGCGGCAAGGGCGGCATGGCATACATCACCGATTCCAGCAGCGGCGGCGGCATCATTGTTGTCGATCTGGCCAGCGGCAAAAGCTGGAGACGGCTCGCCAATCATTTTTCTACGAAAGCCGAACCCGGCTTTTTGCCGGTCGTCGAGGGGCAACCACTGATGGTGCGCCCCGCCAACAAGCCGCCGCAGCATGTAGCCGTCGGCAGCGATGGTATCGCCATCAGTGCCGATGGTAAGCGCCTGTTCTATTGCCCGCTCTCCAGTCGTCAGTTATACAGCGTCAGTGTCGATGCGCTCAGCAATGCCAAACTGACTGATGCGCAGGTGGCGAAGACGGTGATCAAACTGGGAGACAAAGGTGGCGGTGCCGATGGGCTGGAATCGGATGGTGCCGGCAACTTGTACATCACCAACTACGAGCACAACGCCATCGTGCGGCGCAATGCCAAAGGGCAGTACGAAACGCTGATTCACGACCTGCGCCTCATGTGGCCGGATACGATGTGTTTGGCCAGCGACGGCTATCTCTACTTTACGGTCAATCAATTGCACAGGCAGCCGCAGTTTCATAACAGCGTCGAAGCCCGCGAGCGGCCGTACGCATTGATGCGCACCAAGATCGGCATTCGCCCGGTGACGCTCAAAAAGTAGCGTTGAGTCTAGTTGAGTCTATTGATTAGACAGCGTGGCGGCTTCCGTGCAAATACCGAAGCGCTTCGTGTTCTGGTCGACGTAATAGCCGATCAAATTGTGCAGGGCACCATTGCCGATGGCAGGCCGCGGTGTCTGGCTGTACATCTTCCAGCTTTCTGCGCTCAGATCAATTACCGGATACGCCAGTTTGATCCCCTTTTGCACCGCGTAAGCGCTGAGGGCGCTGGCGTTGGGCGGCAGCGTTCCGCCATTCTCGCTGGAATACTGGTTGACAGTGTTGTAAGCGTCGGTGCCTGCCTGGCTCAGGACAGGACCGACGTTGCCAGTGTCCGACCCGGCTTGCCCACAACCCGAAAGCGCGAGTATTGCAGCCGCCGTAATAGTTGTTAAAAGGCTCTTTTTCATGAGGAAACCCTAGATTGGATGCAGGTTTGCGTCGATGTACTCAGTTTACCCGACCGGGCTCAGCCAGGCAAAAGCGCGCAGGGATTAGACATTTGACTTAATTTATGCAACAATTAGTCGATTACGTTAAGGCCGCTATCCCTCTCCCAATCTGTTCAGCAGAGTTTACCGAGAGATGTGAATGGAAAGGTTTTTCCAAATGAGTGCCGCGCGGCAGGCAGTGTGAAGGAGCAGTGAGTATCCTGCTCGAATTAAGGAAATCAGTTTGAGTACATTTGTGGAGCTGGGATTGTCAGGCCCCGTGCTGAAATCCCTCAAAGATATAGGCTTCGTTGAGCCAACGGATATACAACGTCAGACCATCGGCATCGCTCTCAACGGCAGGGATGTGGTGGCATCGGCGCACACGGGTTCCGGTAAGACAGCTGCTTATGGTCTGCCACTTGTCGACATGCTCGAAGAGCGCGACGAGTCGCCGCGGGCCCTGGTCCTGGTGCCGACGCGCGAGCTGGCGATGCAGGTCAGCGAACAGCTGAAACTGTTTGCCAAGCACAACAAGCTGCGGGTTGCCACTCTATATGGTGGCACCAGTTATCACACGCAGCGCAATTCGCTGGAGCGCGGAGTCGATGTGATTGTGGCCACACCCGGTCGCTTGATCGATTTTATGGAGAGCAAGACAGTCAGTCTTGCCACCATCGAAGTGCTGGTTCTCGATGAAGCGGATCGCATGATGGATATGGGTTTTATGCCGCAGGTGCGGCGCATCATCAATCGCGTGCCCACTGAGCGGCAGACGATGATGTTTTCCGCCACCATCGACGATCGCATTGAACGGCTGGCGTCGACGTTCTGCATGGAACCGGCAATCGTGCGCGTCAACACGGAAGAACTGGAGCCCGACACCATCGAGCAGCGTGTGATCAATGTGCACGAGTTTGCCAAGGACGATCTGCTTTTCCGCCTGCTGCAGGAATTTGGCGATTCTTCGGTATTGGTCTTCACCGGCACGCGCCGCAAGGCCACCTGGGTCACCGACCGCTTGCGCGATTCGAAAGTGATTGCCGAAGAAGTGCACGGCGACATCAGCCAGAAGCAGCGCGAAAGCACGATTGCGCGTTTCCGTCGCGGTGAGTTCCCGGTGCTGGTGGCGACCGACGTTGCTGCCCGCGGGCTGGACATCACCAACATCACTCACGTGATCAATTACGACGTGCCCAACACGCCGGAAGAGTACGTGCACCGCATCGGCAGAACGGGAAGAAACGGCAAGACCGGCATCGCCGTCACATTCGTTTCGGAAGAACAACAGCACCTTTTGCGCGATGTCGAGAAACTGGTGGGTCGCGAGTTTTTGCCGCCGATTCGTCCGGCATCCAAGACAGCGAGTCCCGGCGGGCGCTCGTTTGGGCGCGGACGCCGTCGCATCGTTTAGTTTCTTGACCGGCGCCGAGTTTATTCCGGGATTGGATTTGAGCGAGCGGTTTTTCCGCGAAGCGATCAAGCCTGTTCTCGACCGGCACTGGCCCGGCACCACATACAGTGCTGCGCTGATAGGCGACGGCTCTGAGGTTCTGGGTTTTGACACACCGATGTCCAGCGACCATGACTGGGGACCGCGGGCGCAAATATTTCTCTCGACCGGCGCTGACCACGAGCGCCTGGCAGCGGACATGGCGGCGACGCTGGCGCAGCATCTGCCCCGGGAATTTCTCGGTTACCCGACGCGCGCCGCAGGCGAGCATCGCGTAGAGATCTTGACGCCGGCGATGTTCTTCATGGAACACCTGGGTTTCGACATCGAGCGCCGGATCGAGCCGGCTGACTGGTTGACGTTTCCTCAGCAAAAGCTGGCGACGGCGACCGCCGGCAGGGTGTTTCAGGACGACGGAGGCTTGTTGCAGGCGGTGCGCGAGCGGTTTCTCTACTATCCGCATGATGTCTGGCTTTACTTGCTGGCTGCCGGTTGGAAGCGCATCGAGCAGGAAGAGCACTTGATGGGGCGGGCCGGCTATGTCGGCGATGAAATCGGCTCGGCGCTGATTGCCGCTCGATTGGTGCGCGACTTGATGCGTCTTTGTTTCTTGATGGAAAGGCGCTACGCTCCGTACCCGAAATGGTTTGGAACGGCATTTGCCAGGCTCGCTGCCGCCGCGGATTTGCAGCCGCATTTGCGCCGCACTCTGGCGGCTGGCGACTGGCAGGAGCGTGAACAGCATCTGTGCGCTGCCTATACCGTCGTTGCCGCCCGCCATAACGCCCTTGGTATCACCGAGGCGCTGCCTGCGGAGACCAAAACTTTTCACGACCGCCCGTTCAAAGTGATCAGCATGGGTGAGTTTTCAGAAGCGATAAAACGGCAAATCAAGGATGAGACCGTGAAGGCGATTGCGGCGCGCCGTCTGTATGGTGGCATCGATCAACTGAGCGACAGCACCGACATCGTCGAGGGCAGCGGCGTGCGCACTACTCTTCGCGAACTTTATTAGGTCGCATCCCGAACGCTACGGCGAAGAGCGTCTCCAGGACTGCCACCACGATCAGGAAATACGGCAGGGCTTCGCCGATTTTGAACGGAGCGACAGCGACGGCATAGCCCCAGAACTGGTGCCACTGGGCGGCAAACCGGCAGCGCAGTTCGTCGACCGGGTTGTTTCTGATTTTGTAGATACTGGCGAGCTGAGAGTAGGATTGGTAAAGGTGATAGTCTTTGGTGGCACAGCTGGGATAAGGTGAGAGGCTCTGGATGCTGCCCAGGAAGCAGACCTCCGCTGTGTCATAACGTTGGGAATTCATGGCGCGTGCGCCTTTCTCGGTCAACTGCGGCCAGGCTAGATAGTCGACATTGGCCTGGGCTGCGGTCGGAATGGTGTGCAGAAACAGAGCGATCAATCCAGTCACGAGGCACATTTTGAGTGCGCATAATCTGAGCATGCTGTCTATCCTGTGTTGGTGCAGATAGCATCTCGCTGTTTCGCTAGGCACAGCCGCGTTTGCACGCGCGGCGTAGCCGACATGGTTTCCCCCCGCCATGCGCCGTGCCTTTGCGAAAAAGCGAGATGCCGGGACTCCTCAATTACGCGCCACCACCACTGGTGTGTCCTCTGCCGCAGCAGACCCTGGCGTTTTCGAGGGAAACGCCAGCTGCCCAGCTGCGCCGGCTAACGTGCCGGCGCTCCAGGAAAACGCCAAATTACCTGGTGCAGCATAGAAGCCGGCTGTTGGCCGGCGCCCCCAAGAAAACGCCAGTTTTGTGGTGCTGCAGGACCCGCGAGCATGGCCGCAAAATCGGATCCTGAGATCCATTATGCACGCAGCTCAGCAATGCGCTAGCGACGGGGCGGCAATTGTAACGCCACATATTGTATGCAACTATTGCGAGTGCGCTCGAAGCCGGGCGGGATGCGGGTTGGCGCGTGCCATTTGTACATCGGGCTCGCGAGTTTGCAGCCAGTTATCCAGCGCGTCCTGAATGCGCACATCTACTTCCTGGTTTTCCAGCAGCAAGTGTCCCTTACCCGATAACGTGGTGACGCTGACGTCCTGCGAACCCAGGCGTTTGGCGAAGTCGGGCAGCGCTGCACTTTTGAAGACTTGATCGTTGGCGCCGCCCACCAGCATGATGGGAGTGGTGGCGGGAATGCGCTCGACGTGTTCGATGGCGCGGCGATTGGTGATGTGCGCCTTGATCAATTCAACCGGGCTGAGGTCGCGGCAGATGCTCGCATCCGCCAGGCAGGCGTTCGTCAGTTGTTTGTCGTTGGAGAGATAAGGGGTGATGTATGGTTCCAGGTTCAGTCTTTTGTTGGGATGTCTGAGTCCGCGGAAAAAATCGATCGCCATGCGCGGCTGCGGGTGAATGCGGGTTTTCACACCCGGTGCGAAAATGATGCCTGCATCAAACAACTGTCCCTGTTCTTCGGAGAGTGCCCACAGTGCATAGTTGGCGCCCAGGCTCTCGCCCAGGCAAATGATTTGCTGCTCCGGATGTTGAATGCGCAACTCCGTGACGATGCGCAGCAGATCTTCTTTGCTCTGCGTGAAGTGAATTTGATCGTCGCCGCCGAACTTCTTCGCTTCGGTTTTCCATCTGCCGAACCCGCGCAAGTCGGCTGCATAAACTGCATATCCGTTGGCGGCCAGGTGCCGTGCCAGTTTGTCGTATGCGGCTGCATAGAATGTCAGTCCGTGCACCGCCACCACGATGCCTTTCGGTTGCACCGTTGTATCGACCCACTCGTAGACGGGCAGCTGGAGCTTTTCTCCGATGGCGCTGTCGACGTTGCAGACAGGTTCTGCCGACGTCGGACCGATGCTCGCCGCAAACAATATGGTTAGTAATGCGAAGCCGCAACTGACAAGTTTTTGCACAGTCATCACAGCTGAAAGACCCAACGGATCAAGCATAACGTGCTTCAACCCACAGAGCAATCGAAATTTCCTAATCGCGTGACAAGTGCGCTTGGGAATAATCAAACAAATCAATCGACCTTCAGGGCGGCTTCGCGCAGCGCATAACCGATTGTATTCAGCCTGCCCAGCACTTCCTTCGGCAGGACACTGGCTTGCAACGAGGCTTCACCGTTGTGTTTGAGCAGTTCAAACACAACTTCCGGGTCGGCGGTGATCGCCCGTTCGTCGACGCGAAAACTGCCGTGGATCTGACCTTCGTGGATGAATACGAAACACATATCGTCGGTGGGCGGCCAGGTGATGGCGATGCAGGCGGTGGCACGCTGTTCGGCGAAATCTTTGCAAAGCGTGCCCATGGCTGCGCCCGCTCTCTCGTCGTGCTCGTGATCCTGGAGCTGACCGAGGAAAAGTGCCGCCAGAGAAAGTATGACTGGTTCGGGAAGCGGATAGAGTGTGGCGCTGGTGCGCGTGAAGCCGATATCGCCGAGAGCCAGTTGTAGTGCGCCTTCTGTAGAAACGAGATAGGGCAATTCTTTGCATGCGTAGTGGCAGCCGACGACGCGTCCCTGGAACAACAGCATGGCGGCACGGCTCATGCGCTCTTCCGAGTTGACGCGCAAGACGCCGGTGTAACGTTCGGACTCGAGGCGCTCAATCAAAACATCGGGGCCGTGGCGTCCGGTTTCGACCGGGATCACATCTTTAGGATCGGTGGCGTTGGGAATCAGGTCGACCGCGCGCTTGAGACGCACCGGGCTGCTGTTGCCGATTGCCTTGTATGTGTACAGCTTGTATTTCTGGACTCCGCACAGTCGTGCCAGTGCCGGGTCGAGGACTTCTTTGAAGGCGCCGCTCTTGGCAATCGCCGCTGCGTGCTCGGACAGCAGAATTTGTTTGCGGGTCGCTGACACGAACTGACCCATGATGATATCGCCTGGCGTATGAGCGCGATCGGTTCCTAAGAAGCCGGGCTTGGCTACTTGCCCGACGTCGTCTTCCCCGGGCGCGGGTGAGAGTACCGTGACGACGTAGCCGCCGGGCTGCTCTTTTTCAATCCGGCACATCACCGGTTGACCGGGCAGGTAGTTCCGGTTGTCGTCGTCGTCGTTTGCGCCCGATGTCATGAATTAGCCCTCTCGCTCATGCTCATTATGCCCAGTGCGCAGCCGCCTGAAATTAGAATACTGGAAATCAGGCGGGAACGCCGATTACCAGCGTCTGGTCCTCAACATAATGCATACTTTGCAAGCTGAAGCCGGCTTGTTCCAGGAGGCGTCGATATTCATCGGCAGTGCGCGCGCGCCCGCCCGGCATGTTAAGGATTTGCAGATCGTAGAGTGTCGTCCAGCGTTGATTGAGGTCGTCAATCACGTATTCGATGATCATGAAGACGGGCGATCTGCCACTGCCGGTGGTGCCAGACTGCGCGCTGTCGCCGATGCCCCCGGTTGCGGGGCCGCTTGTACTCATAGCCTTGCGCACGTTGCGCATAATGGTCAGGCACTGCTCGTCATTCCAGTTCCAGAGTGAATTTTTGACCATGTACAGGTCCGCACCCTGAGGCACGTAGCTGAACCAGTCGCCGCGCACGAATCGGCAGCGTGACTCGAGATGGTGTGCCTCGATGTTTTGTCTGGACAATTCTTCCAGTTCGGGAATCTCGAACAGGGTGCCCTGCAGATGCGGGTGGTGCCGAAGTATTTGCAGGAGCAGTGTTCCGACTCCGCCGCCCAGGTCGACAACAGAGGTGTATTCTGCGAACGGAAACTGGCGGGCGATGCCGTCTGCGGCGTGCGCCGAGTTGCTGATCATGGCGTCGGAGAAGGCTCTGGTCACCTCGGGGTAATCGGCGAGGTGCGCGTAAAGCGGTTTGCCGAAGGCGTGTTCGATGCCGGAGCGGCCGTCTTTGAGGCTTTGTCGGTGGTGCAGCCAGGCATTCAGGCATGACGGATGGTCCCACATGCGCGACATGCCGCTCCAGCTCTGGGGGTGGTCGGTGCGCAGTAAGAGCGAAACCGGATTGTGCGCGAAGCTCTCGCCGCCGTCGTGCGCGGCAAAAATTCCATTGGCGGACAGCGCACGCAAGACGCGATAGAGTGCCGGCGCATGCAAATTGGCGCGGGCGGCAAGTTCGCTGTAGTGAACTTTTCCTTCGGCGGGCAGAAGGTCCGGAACCCGATGTTCGACCACCGCGCTCACCGCGTGGCTGAGCCAGGCCGCACAATAAATGTCGTTTAGTTTGTATCGCGCGCCCACGCCGGCGTCGCTGGAGTCCAAGATGCGGCCGGCGTCTTCGCGTGCGCCTGCCGCGGCTGTAACTGGTGTCGTCATAACCGCCTCACTTATGGGGATTCAATCAAGTGATTGAATCATACAGTTGAACGAAAAATGTGTCAAACTAGTGCTGACCCCTATAAAGGTAGCGATGACCGATACTCGCACGCAGATAATGAATGTTGCCGAGGAGCACTTTGCTCAGTTCGGCTATGAGGGAACGTCTCTGCGCGGCATCATCAAAGATGCCCAGGTAAATGTGGCAGCGGTTGCCTATCATTTTGGATCCAAAGAAGATTTGTTCGCTGCCGTGACGGAACGTTTCGCCGCGCCCGTTGTCGAACAACAGCTGGCTCGGTTGCGAGCCGAGATGCAACGCCGTGGAGTGAAAATCGAGGATGTGCTGCGCGCGTTTTACGAGCCCCCCGTGGCGCTGATTAAGAAGATGGGCGCCAAAGGTGACGTGCTGTCGCAGTTCCTGGGGCGCTGCCACAGTGAGCCGGAGCCGGTATTCTCGATGGTAGACAAGCACTATGCGGGCTGCCGCAATGAGTTTATCGCGGCGTTTCGCAAAGTGATTCCGAACCGAAGCGACGCCGACTACGAATGGCGTTTTGAATTTATGCTCAGCATCATCGTCACGTTTCTAACGCGCGGCAAGAATATTCGCCGACGTTACTCGAACACTCAGACCTGGCAAGTAGACGAAGTCGTGGATCTGTTGATTGGCTTCTCCGCACCGGGGATGGTGAGCGCGGGGCACCGCCATGTCTGAAGCTGACAACCGCAAGCCTGCTTCTGATGCGAAGCCAGCCTCCGAGTCATCAGTATCGGCGCTCGACGTGGAGCGATACCTCGACCGCATCTCATATATAGGATCGCTCGAGCCGACCGCCGAGACTCTAGATGCACTGCACCAGGCGCATCTATTCTCTGTTCCGTTCGAGAATCTCAACATCCACAACAATCTGACCATAAGTCTGGAACCCGAGCAACTCTATCGCAAAATAGTCGACCAGCGGCGCGGTGGCTTCTGCTACGAGCTGAATGGTTTGTTCAGCCGTTTGCTCAAAGAGCTGGGTTACAAGGTGACGTTGCTCTCCGCCGGCGTCAAACACAAAAGCGACGAGAGCTATGGACCCGAATTCGATCACTTGACCTTGCTTGTGGAACTCGAACAGCGCTGGCTCGCTGATGTTGGCTTTGGAATCGGATTTCGCCATCCATTGTTGCTCGACAATCGCGAGAAACAAGAACAAGAAGTGGAGTCCTACAAGTTCATCGATGAAGATGATTACGTCATCTTGATGCGACGCAAATATCTTGAGGACTGGCGCCCCGCCTATCGATTCAAGTTGGTACCGCGCCAGTACAATGACTTTCTCGGGATGTGCAGGTATCACACAACGTCGCCAGAGTCGCCATTTCTCAAGCACCCGTTGATCATGATGGATCAACCGGACGGAAAAATGGAACTAATGGATCGCCGATTCACGCGCACATTTCCCGATGGCAGCACCGAGCAGCACGAGCTGGATGATGCCGCTTACAAAATCTTCCTGCGCGAAAAATTCGGCGTCGTCATACCTTAGCGCACCGCACCGCGCCGCACCACCGCACTCGTCGCGCCGCACCACCGCATCGCTAGAAGCAGGCGGCTCCGTGTTTCTTGAAATAGTCCTGATGATAATCTTCGGCCGGATAAAACGGTCCGGCTGGCTTGATGTCGGTGACAATCGGGCGCACATATTTGTGCGCATCCGTCAGTTCCTTCCGCACCTTGATGGCTTCGAGTAGCTGTTCCGGAGTAGTGTAGAAAACTGCCGAACGATATTGATCACCAATGTCCACGCCCTGGCGATTTAACGTTGTCGGATCGTGATTGCTCCAGAAGATTTTCAATAGTTGCTCGTAGCTGACCTTCTTCGGATCGAATTCCACCTCTACCACTTCCGCGTGTCCGGTTGTGTGCGTGCACACCTGTTCGTATGACGGATTGGCCGGCTTGCCTCCGGAATAACCAACTCGTGTGCGCACCACCCCTGGTACCTTACTGAACACATGTTGCGATTTCCAGAAACAGCCGAGCGCGAAAACGGCACGTTCGAGTTTCTGCGGAGCGACTTCCTTCGCGTCCTTCACGCCCTTCACGTCCTTGGTGCTCGCAACCGCCTTGGCGCTCGGATCAGCTTTGGCGCCCGGCGCCGCTTCCGACTGTCCTGAGCACAAGACAATAGTGAACGCGGGCAGCAAGCTCCAGACCAGCAGTTTCTTCATGGCATATCCAACAAATCGAGTCCCACAGATTTCATTCTACCTGACGCACGCTTTGCCTAACGCACGCGACATTGCTTAGAAGCATGTGGACGCTAGCTTCTGCGCGTGATGGCGAATGTCCTTGGGCCACTTCTCCATGTGCTGATTGAAGCCTCCCTGGTCGCCGGCGAACAGAGCTCTCGTCGCTTCCTCGAAACCGCGTTCATTTCCTGCCATAGCAGACATGAATTTGTAGGTCACTTCGCGCGCTTTCCTGAGTTCATTCCCTCCGTCATTGGCTTTGCGAGCCTGTTCAACCAGTTTTCGCAATGTCACCGATGCTCCGCCCGGTTGGCTGTTGAGCCACTCCCAATGTCGCGGTAACAGCGTCACCTCGCGTGCCACTACTCCCAGCTTTGGGCGACCCAGCCCGCTTCCGCTCTCGTTCTCGGCGGCTGAACCGGACTTGCGTTTGCTTGTCCCTGATTTGCCGTCCTTCGTATCCGCCGCTTCTCCAGTGTTCTCTTGTTCTATAGCCGCGGCCGCTTTACGGATTCGATTGACAACGGCGCTGACCGAACCTCGGAAATCGATCTCAACCAGTTCGCTGTCGTTGTCGAAGATATATATAGGATCGGGATCGTTGGCATCGATTGCTTCCTTGGTCACCCGGGCGACCTCCTCCAGTCGACCGCTCGCGATGCACCTTGAACCCGCAAACGCCGTGCAGTGCCTATCTTGAAGCATGTGGTTCATAGCGGACTCCTGTTTTCAGATTAGCTCTTCTCATGGCTCGACTTTTACCCGGGTAAAAATCCATCGTAGCATACTTTTACCCGGGTAAAAAGACCCTGGTATCCCGCATCGACCTCAAAACTCAAGCGATATCGCTTGAGCAATTCCCCGAAACGCCCATTCCATGGGCCACGCCTTGTCCAAACTAAAGTGATATCACTTCAGCTTGGGGCGCCAACGTCAAACGATATCGCTTTGTTTTTTCTGAAAAGGGGTGCTTGAGATCAGGTGGTGACTTTGCGAATTCGCATTTCATCGAACGAGTTGACGGGAGCGAATTGGTCATCGCCTTCATTTGGTTTGTAGCCTGAGCGGATGCAAAGGACTGTGGACATGCCGCTTTGCCTGGCTGCCTGCAGTTCCGCGCCTACGTCGCTGACGAAGAGGATGTGCTCTGTGTCGATTTGCAGGTGACGGGCTATCGCTTTGTAGCTTTCTGTTTCACGCTTGGCACCAAATGTGGTGTCGTAAAAGCCGACCAGGAACTTCGTCAGGTCTCCAAATTCAGTGTGTTGGAAGAAGACCTCTTGTGCGGTGCTGCTGCCTGAGGAGTAGATGGCTACCTTCAGTCCGTCATCAGTCCATCTCTGCAATGCGGCTGGCACATCTGAAAATAGTTGCGAACGCAATGCGCCGGACGTGTAGCCTTGCTTCCAGATTAGGCCCTGAATTTCCTTCAGCCCGGTTGTTTTGGAATCTACGTCCATGAGCGCCAGTGCTTCTTTGGTTAGTTCCGGCAACGCTTGATCGATAGATGAATCGATTTGTTCGACGAGGTCGGCGCGATCTATGTCGCGCGCTAGCTGTTTGCAGGCGTCGCGAGTTGTCGGCTCGTTGCGAGTTGCGCGCAGGAATTCATCCATCCGCTTGCGCGCGAACGGAAACAGAATGCGGTAGACAAAGTCTACAGGCGACGTTGTGCCTTCTATGTCGAGCAGAACTAAGTCAACCGCGAAGTGTAGCATTTCAGGGATTGATCACCGATGAGGCGCGCCGGATGGGCGAGTAGGTGGGACCGAAGCACAGCGGTTCGTACCTTCCGTGCACCGGTGCATCGACGTATTGCGGACTCCAGCCGGTTATCTCCTGGAACAGGCGGATTGTCTTGATGGTTTTCTCTTTGCAGAGGTTAAACCAGTGACGTGTGCCAGCCGGAACGTTGATCAAATCGCCGGACATCATCTCTATGGAGAAGACCGTGCCGTCGGTGCCGCTGTGAATGTGGAAGATACCTGAACCGGCCACCACGAAACGAACTTCGTCTTCGCTGTGCGTGTGCTCTTTGTTGAACTTATCGAGCATGGCGTCCAGACCGGGTGTTTCCGGTGTCACGTTGATGACGTCGGCTGTGACGTAGCCGCCGCGTTTCTTCAAAGTTTCGATTTCGGATGCGTACTCGTCGAGTATTTGTGCATCTGTGGCACCATCAGGCAGTCGTCCCGCTACAGGCCAGACTTCGTATGTAATGTGATGCGGCGCCAGGAATTCTGCGATGGCTTCGCCGTCTTCAATCGTCGTTGCGGATGCAGGAATATGTACGCGCGCCACTTCAAAACTCTCCCCGATGCCAGACATACTCAATCAAGAACTCGAGCGCCTCGACATGCCGACGCGCATCCTGAATGGTGGTGCCCCACGTGTACAGCCCGTGCCCGGCAATGAGAAATCCTGGGCACGCGGTGAGTGTTTCCTTCGTCAGTCGATCCGCGAGTCCCTTTATGTCCTGCGTATTTTCGAAGATCGGCACCGCGATTTCCGTGTCGTGCGTTGTGATACCAGGCAGGGCCTTGAGCATCTCGAGTCCGCGTATCTTCAGTTGTCCTGCCGACACCAGCTTCTGCGAAACCAGTGTGCCAAACATCGAGTGCGTGTGCAGTATCGATCCGGCGCCGGTGAGCCGCGCTATCTGCACGTGCAAGGCGGCTTCGGCAGAGGGCTTCAACGCGTCAGCGCTTGCTTGATGTGCAGTGGATGCGCCTCGATCGAGCGCCGATACGATTCGACATTGATCATCAACGATGACGAAGTCGCGACGCGACAGATTGCCTTTGTGCATGCCGCTGGCTGTCATCAGAAGCGCGAGCGGTTGTCGCGCGACGACGGAACTATAGTTGCTGCTGGTCGCCAGCGACCAGTTCTTCGCATATAAAGTTGCGCCGATGTCGCATAGCTCGTCGGCCATGGCAATCGTTTCCGCACTCAGTTGTGTGCTGGCGCTCATGTAATCACCTCGCCTCACATTATCTCGCAGCGCCCCCGAATTTGGGCGCCCGCGCACGCCAACCTGACCACAAACGTGACCAATCGCAAGCTCTTGACAAGTACCCCAAAAATAATGCTCGGGACCGTCCAGAATCTCGACGCGCGGTATAGATATAGATACACACGGCGTGCATCAAATTGAGCCTGGAACACGAGCGCAATGCTCGCTGTCTGGCGATGTTTGACTGCTCGATTTAGTGGGGACCGGATGTTTAGCTGAACCTGGGTTCGGCTGACTTCGTGTCAGTTCGGACCTGGCGTTCGGCTAGTCGCGCCTGCACTGCGTTCGGCTAATCTGCGCCGAGATCCCTGGTGAAGGATGCGGATGGTATCACCTGGTCGCGCGTGACGTTCAGCTGATTGACGGTCAGTCGCTGGCCTCAGCCGTTACGCCTCGGTCCATTGTAGTCCGGCGGGCAGATCGTACGCGGCGTACTCGATGTGCAGAACGCGGCGATGCGCGGGATTGGAAGAAACAGGTGAGCTGTGCAGGATCAGCGGTTTCATCAAAATGATGTCGCCGGCCGCGGCTGGAACCGCCACAGACTGGCGTTGTGTGCGCAGTTCGGCGATCGATTGCGGATCGAGAATGCCCAGTCGGTGCGACTCGGGGATGAAATTGATCGGGCCGTTTTCCAGTGGCGAATCATCTATATGTATGCGCAGTGCCACCATGTTTTGTAGCACCGCCGCCGGCGGTTGCACGTGGTGCACACCTGATTTGATGGACCACGGTCCGTAACCGGCAACATCAATGCGTTCCTTGACCGCGATTGTGACATCCTGATGCCAGGTTACATACCAGTTGGTACTTGGCGTTTTGTCAAACAGTATCGCGCGTACCGGTTTTGGAACTCCCTCGCCCAATGCGCTTCGCGCCAGGGACGAAAGCTTAGCTGAACAAGCGAAGTGGCCCACCGCCTCCGAACGTTGCAGCAGCAGGCGCATTCCCGCTTCGGATTCACCACGCTCGCGCAGAGGTTCGACTTGTGTCAACAGCGACGTCAATTGCTCGGGCGCCACCACCGCGTGCTGCACAGCGAAGCCATCGATGGAAACATCACCAGTCATCAGGAGATTTGAGCGGACGCCGCGGCGGCATGGGCCGTCAGGAGTTCGGTTTCGCGCTCCGGCGGCAAGCCGGCTTTGCGCGGCAGCGCGGCGTCGCGGGTGCGATCCCAGGTGAGCGTGTCGCGGATGGTATCGGCGAGCGGGCGATAGGTCAATTCGGCAACGTGAGCCTTGGTGCAGTCGATGCTCATGAAACCACGAAAGTCTTCATTCGATTCCGGTAGCCAGAGAGGCAGCTGCGTCCAGTCTTCGACGCCGGCTGCGGTCAGCTCTTCGTCGGATAGCCAGACAAACTCCGCATCACTCTCGGTAGCCGCCTTGCACTCATCCAGAAAGTGATCCATAGAAAGGGGAAAGTTCGGACCGGTGGCATTGTAGGCTCCGGAACCATCACTTGCCACCACCCGCAAAATCCAATCGGACAGGTCGCGAACATCAATAAACTGCACCTGCCGATCCGGATTGCCCGGCGCCAGAACCTTCCCGCCTGCCGCCACCCGTCCCGGCCAATAGGTGAATCGATCTGTCGAATCAAATGGACCGACTATCAAACCGGCCCGCACGCAGATAGCGTTGTCGCCGTAGACCCGGCTGACTTCGGTCTCGCACGCAGCTTTCAGTGAACCGTAATCGTCCTCGCCGTCAATGGGTTTCTTTCGCAGCGGTGCAGTTTCGTCCATGCCGGTCTGGCGAAAGTCCTGGTATGCCGAAATGCTCGAGATGAAAACATACTTTCCGGCACAGTCCTTGAGAGCCGTCGCCGATGCCGCCACCGCAGGCGGTGTGTAGCCGCATGTATCGATGACCGCATCCCAGGTTTTGCCGGCACCGGCGAGGCGAGCCAGGTCGGACTCCTGATTGCGGTCACCGAGTACTTTCTCGAGATCTGGGGAGTCCTGCTCGGGCAAGTTGTTGGTTCCGCGATTGAACGTCGTCACCGAGTGACCAGCCGCTTTCGCCGCCGAGACCAGATGCCGCCCCAGGAAAACTGTGCCACCAAGAATCAATAGATTCATCGCCGATACCCGATTCAAGCCGCAATGGCTGCATTATCCCAGCTATCAGGGGCGGTTTCCTGAGGCGTCGACCGCCTGTTGGACCCAGGAGGCGAACGCTGCCTTACCGCGACGCCGTGCCCGCCACTTCCCGCCGCTTGTCAGGAAGTCATTAGGCTACACGGACGGTAAATTTCGTTATATATAGGACCGCTTTGCGCCGCCGTGTCCGACAATGGAGAGAGGCTAATACACTCATCCCCAGACACGGAGTCGCCGCAGCATGGCCAGACGTTTTCTGCTTGCCGCTTTGTCTTTGTCCCTGACGCTGCCCTGGTTTTCGCCCTCGCCGCCTTCCGCATACTTGCCTGCCGCGCACGCGCAGGAGGCGATGTGGAACACGTTCATGAAGGAAGGCATGATGGCTTTCGGCAAGGGCAACTATCAGGAAGCGGAAAAACTTCTGACCTCGGCGCTCAAGTCGGCCGAAGAAGAACCGACGGTGAAAGCTGGACAGCGCTGCGTGATCATGGAGATGCTGTCGCTGGTCTTGCTGCAAGAAAACAAATACGCCGAAGCCGAAGCCAACTACAAAAAGGAACTGGCTGTCTGCGAAAAAGAATACGGCGCCGGCTCGGTCAATGCGGCGATGGTGGTCGCCAGCCTGGCCGGAGTTTATAGCGGGCAGCGCCAGTATCCCGAGGCGGAAGCGCTCCTCACCAAGGCGATCGGGATGGCTACCAAAACCGAGGGTGGCGACAGCACCACCGTCGCCGGCATGCTTTCATCGCTGGCAGATCTGTACGGCAAGCAAAAGAAATATGCGGAAGCCGAAACCACCTCCCTGCGCGCTCAGAAGATCTATGAAACCAAACTGGGTCCCACGGATGTGAAAGTGGTGCAGTGCATGCTGCATCGCGGCATTCGCTATGAAGAGCAGATCAGATACACCGAAGCGACCAAGCTTCTGAAAGACGCTCTGGCTATCAATGAGAAAGCGCGCGGCGCCGACAACGATCAAAACGGACCGCTTCTGGACTTCCTGGCGATATTGCTGATCGAACAGGGTAAGTATGCCGAAGCGTTGCCGCTTACAAAGCGTGCTCTGGCGATCAATGAGAAAGAGCACGGCGTCGACACATTGTTTTCGCTGAACAGCCTCAATTGCCTGGTCACCGAATACGATGGCATGGGCAGCAACGTTGCCGAAGCTGACGCGATCAACGACCGAGTTTTGAAAGCGGTTGAAGGCATGTTCGGACCGAATCATGCCTCGATGGTGGTGCCGTTGAGAAACAAAGCCAAGCACGCGTGGACCCGCCGGGAATTTGCCCAGGCGCAATTGATTTACGACCGCGTCCTGAAGATACAGCAGAACACTCCGGGTATCGCGCCTTCCAGTCTGGTTTCATCGATGAACGATCTGGCTGCCGCCTATCGCGCCACCGAGAATTATATCGACGCCGAGTCTATGTATCGCGACGTGCTGGCTAAAGATCAGGAGCGCCTCGGCTTTACAGATCCGGCGATTGCCGCCGATCTCGACAACCTCTCGCGCGTGCTCGCCGCCCAGGGCAAACAAGCCGAAGCCGACAAATTGTCGCGCCAGTCACTGGTGATCAAGAAAGCGCTGCCCGGCTCCAGCAAGCTGGTCGAGCCCGAGAAGAAATCCGCCGCCCCCGCCGCCGGCACGGGCACCGGCGCCACCGCTTCTGCCACCGCCGAGGACACCACGGGCACCCAGGTCAAAGTTGGTCGGTCCGCCGATCTGAATCGACCGGTCAAAGATAAGTGGGCGGTTGTTGTCGGTATCAGCTCGTTCGAAGACCCGGAACTCAATCTCAAGTATGCCGCCAAGGATGCCACCGACTTCCGCAACTACCTGGTCGGCGAGGCGCATTTCCAGCCCGACCACGTCAAACTCTTGACCAACGAACAGGCCACCCACGACAACATCGTCAATGCGCTCGGCACCGGGTGGCTGGGGCGCGTCGCCAAACCCGATGATCTCGTCGTGATATATATGTCGAGCCATGGCAGCGCCCCTTCCGATACGGCGAAGGGCTCCAACCTGATTGTCACCTACGAAACCTCCATGGATAACCTGGAACTTTCTGGCATCCCCATGCAATGGTTGACTGGCAGCATCAAGAAAATGGTGCACTGCGATCGCACCGTGCTGGTACTGGACGTTTGCCATGCCGGTGCCGTGAAGAGCGACGAGCAGAAGGGACTGGCTCGCACCGCGGCAGCCAGCCCGTTCAATGTGGACGGCGTGGTGCTCGGCAAAGGGCAAGTATTGATTGCATCCAGCGACGCCGATCAGGTGTCGTGGGAATCGCGAACCAGCAAAAACGGCGTCTTCACCTACCGCTTGCTGGAGGGATTGCGCCAGCAGGGAGACAAGACTTCGCTGGCCAATGCCTGCACATATCTGCGTGAGAAGGTCGAGGAAGAAGTGCTCAGAGATCGCGCCAAGCTGCAGACACCGGTGATCATCAAAAACTGGGACGGCGACGACGTGATACTGGGAGTAATACCATCCAGCCCACGCGCCGGATTGGATGCACCGGCGAAAGAAGCCTCTGCGTCTGGTCCCTGATAGAGTCGTGTTTCCATATCGCTGATATATACCGTCGAAAATTTCTTCGCAGTTTTCGACAGGTTTTCCGCACTTTTAAGGCACGATGAAGCGAATACCCCTTACAATTACCTTGAGCGACCCGAAGCGAGGAAGAGATCGCGTTGTTTCAAGATCCCGATACTGTCCGTGGTGCTGAACTTTCGTTAGTATCGGAGGAATCTTCGGAGCCCGCTTCCAGCGAAGCTGCTAATACCGAGCCCCCGCCCGCGACGGAGGCTCGCCGCCATCTCGGTTTTGATCCCGACGCTACCGAAGATGAGTTCGGCGCGTTCTTCGAAGACACGCTGGTCTATCAAGATCCGTACGACACCGACAATCCCGAAGTTCGCGATGATTCGGTGCTCTATGACGACGCCATCGCCTTCGATACCGCGGCACTGTCGGCAGTGCCGGTGGCTCCGCTGGCTTCGGCGGTGGCAGCAGAAACCGCGCGCCGGGCCGATGTTGAGCCCATTGTATATGCCGAGACCATAGTCTGGAATGATGATCCGGACGCCGAAGCTGAACTGGATCCCGTCGATGTTTTTGCCCAGCACGCCTTTGACGCGCGCCAGTGGCAGGGCACCGCCAGCGACACCGTGCAGCGTTTCAATATTTTGCCGTTCCCGGAGTTGTTGTCCGAAGTATATGCGCCGGTCGGCGTCATCGGTGGTAGCGGCATGACCTCCGTATATCTGGCGGTGCACAAGAAGCGCGACCAGCCGGTTGCCGTCAAGTTATTCGATACGCGCCGCGACAAGGAGCGTCGCCTGGTCAAGAAGTTTCTCGATGAAGCCCGACGCGCCTGCAAACTGACAGGCGACAACATTGTCACCATATTCGAATCCGGTGTCGCCGAAGACACACCGTTTCTCGTCATGGAGTTCGTTGAGGGACGCACGCTCGCCGATATCCTCAATCAGCAAGGCACCCTCAGCGACGAGCGCTTCGTGGAAGTGTTCGAGCAGGTCTGCCTGGGGCTGCGCGAAGGACATCGCGCCGGCATCGTGCATCGCGACATCAAGCCCAGCAATATTTTGATCGCCGAAAAAGAAGACGGCTCGTGGTTGGTGAAACTCGCCGACTTCGGCATTTCGAAATCCACGGATAACACGGCCGGCATCGACCTCAATCTCAACAAGATGGGCGATGTGCACGGAACGCCGTTCTACATGAGCCCCGAGCAATGTATGGGGCGTCCCGCCGATAAGCGCTCGGACATCTTCAGCCTCGGCTGCGTCATGTACGAAACCGCCACCGGCTCTCTGCCTACATGCGGTGACAACCTTACTGAAACCGTGCGCGCGCGACTGACCGAAACGCCGAAGACTTTCGGTCAGCTGCAAATCAAGTTCAACAAGAAACTTGAGAAGCTCACACTCAAGTGCCTGCACAAAGATTTGAATGCTCGTTACAAGAACGTCGACGAAGTGCTCAAAGATTTGCTCAAGTGCAAGAAACGCAAGAAGGTGCCGCGCAAGTTCTCGCTGAAGAGCGCGGTCCGCAACGTCAAATGCCTGGTCGCTGTCGCCGGTTCCGTCGCGCTGGTCGGCGCCGTCGGTACGTTCATTTCGTGGAAACTGGCCCCCTTCGATATGCCGGGGCACTGGCAGCGATACCGCGAAGCTGTGACTCAACATGATGATCGCAAGGCTGCCACCACGTTGCTTGCCATCATCGACAACAAACCGAGTGATCCAAGTTGGAACACACCCGGGTTTCTATATTCGCAAGACCTGGCGAAACGCGGCTTGAATAGCGGCGCTGAAGACATACTGGCGGCGATGGTGAAACAGCTGCCGAAAACCAAAATCGCGCCCGCGGAAAGAGCGCGCATTCTGAAGTTATACGGAGACGTGCTCGTCAAGCAGGGCAACGACCTGACCGGCAAACAGGTCTATGAACAACTGGTGGCACTGCAAAGAACGTATAAATCCGACGCCATCATCACCGGTATCGCGGAACAAGCCCTCGGCGACATCGCCAAACGCGAACGCCGCCCCGCCGACGCCGCCGACCACTACCAGAAAGCCATCATGCTTTACCGCAATAATCCTGCGTACATGGGCGGGGTCGCGGATAACTACGCCGCGCTCTTGCACGAGCAAGGTAACTTCGCCGAAGCGGAGAAGTACTTCGACTTTGCCAAGAAAGCATTTTTGAAGAGCTTCGGTCCGAAGAACGCGTTTTCGGTTTACGGCACCACCTTGCTGGGCGAGTTCTATCTGAAGAACCGCAAACCGGCGCTCGCCGAAGACAACTTCCGCGAGGCACTGAGCATGCTGAAAAACGTAGACAAAAAGGATGCGGAGTACGAAGTGGAACGTGTCCGCCTGCGCGATTTATATCGCCAATTGCTTAAGCAAACACACCGCGAAAAAGACCTGCCGAAGATCGAAGCTTCGCTGAGCAGGTAATTGTGGGCGCCAGATATCGCAACGTCGATTTGGAGATCCGGTCGCAATCTGATTTGGGTTCGCTGCGTGACGGGCTGGGTGAAAGTGTCGACGTTCTCTACTGCGGCGAGACTGAACCCGAGTCCGGGACATTTCTCTTGTCGGTTGAACTGAGTGGTTGCGGCATCTCCTGCGCAACCGATGCCGAGAACACCGCCGATGCCACGGTGATCGCCCTCTGCAACCTGGTCGACGGGCTGACCGATACCGCCCGCGATGCCTGGAACAACGCCCAGGATCGCATGTTCGATATTGGGTTCGACGCCGACGCCGGCGATGCCCGAGTCGGGCAACCGTTACTGTCGGTCGAGGCCATCAGCCAAGTCGCGCGGATTGGAGCCCGACTTGCCCTGTCCGTTTACATGCCTAATAACACCGTCGGCTGAGCAAATAAGAGTGAGTGCAGTCCTGCGTGCCCGAGCCTCTCAAGAGCTTGGGCTATAGTAGACATGCGGTTCTACCTCAACCCGTACAGCGGTCGCACAGCCTTTCAACTTGATGCTCGACCTTCCCCGCGATGTAGATGCGGTGACGTCTGGAAGCGAGAAGACATTGATCTGGCTGCGCGACCCACATCGCAAACTGCTCAGCATGACTCCGCGCAGTCAATGAACTTCCTGGAGGGTGCATCGTGGGACTATGACTCTTCTATCGCCACTTCGCTTACATTTGAATTTTGCATCTTGACGGACGGGTTTGAGCAGCCTCCTTCGTCAAGATTCGAACTTACTGCGCGGGGAAGGCCTCTTTCCCGATTTAGAGGATCCGTGTCCAAATTAAACGCTTCTTCCCCGTTTGACAGTGTATAGCATTTGCTATACACTGTCAGTATGCCACTGGTGTTCGCTGAGAGCGCATTCAAGCATGAGATTACAGAAGCTCAAATACGGGAAGTGTTGGCAGACCTGGCAACGAAGCCGTTTGAGCTGCACGATGATTCTTATGGAAATCCTCAAGAAATGTTAGTTGGGTACACGCACTCCGGTGTGCTGCTAGAGATTGCAGTGCGTTATGAAGAAGACACGGACAACGTCTTCCATGCCAACAAAGTCACAGCTAAATACCGGGCGCTATACGAGGGTAAATCAAGCGATGAGTAAGCTAAGCAAAGAGGAGATCGCTGCCCGCAGGAAGCGGATGCAAGAGGAGGCTCTTAAATCTGTCGCAAAAACTGAGCAACTCAATATTCGAATTGACGAGAATTCTATCCAAGACCTATACAGCATTGCTGCCCTTCAAGGCAAACCTGTCGGGACGATGGTCAGAGAATGGATTATCGAAAGACTTAAGTCTGAACAACAGGCAACTCGGCAAGATCAGATGAAAACACTGATTGATATGGTCTCTCTCCTTCACTCACGATTCGATAAACTGGATGCTCGATTTCTCGGAGAAGAGGTGGAACACGCGGGACAAAGGGCCAGCGCAAGTCTGGAAGAGAGTGTGGCGCAAGAGTATTTGAGGCTTGTTAGCTGATTTATTATGGGCACCAAAACAAAAGACAATAGACCGGACGGATGGTCGGATTTTGTTGAAGAGGCAAAAGCAGCAGGTCGCGGACACCAACTGCGGCTCTCGGTGGACAAGTTTCAGCAGGCCTACGATCTGAGTCGCACGTTTCCGGAGGGCGATAGGCGTCGAGCAGATAGTGCCTATTATCTGGGCTACGCTCGGTATTTGAATCGAGAGCGCATCGAGGCTATACCATTGCTTGAGGAAGCCGCTGTCGGCATGGCGCCTGATCCTTTGCAGCAAGCTCGATGTGCGCAAATTCACTCTTTGCTCGCCACTCTTCACTTCGGATCGAAGAATTTGGAACAAGCAGAAGTGCATGCGAAGGAAGCCATTGAAATCGAGAGTCAACTTCAGCAAGAAAGCTGGGAACCGATTCAGCTACTAGGATCAGTTCTGGTGTCGCTCGGTAAATACTCAGAAGCTGTTCCTGTGCTCGAAAAACTTGTCGAGGTACAGAAGCGGATCCTCCCACAGGAGGTACCAAAGACTTTAACTATTCTCGCATTTGTCTATAAGCAGGTCGGCAATAGCAAGGCGGAGTTGCAGGCTCAGAAACTGAACTTCGGAGCGCGAGACAAACTAAAGCAGAAGGATAGACCGAAAGCAATCGAACTCGCTCAGGAACCTCCGGAGCGCTGGGGTTCTGATCCCATCAGCGATTTCTTAGAAGCTGCGACTCAGGCTGGCTACGCTAGTTTCCATAATGAGAAGAAAGTCTATGAGCAGCTGTTGGACATTCAAAAAGCTTTTGACTCAGCCAGGATCAATCTAACTATTCATCTAAAAGATGTCATTGATAGTAAGCCTAAGCAGACCTTCGAACAAATCAAGCTAAATCCAGACGATTGGCTAGAGCTATATTTCTTCATGCGTGCTCATGCATCGCTGCTGGCTGCGATTCGGCTCGGTATGAGCGGACAATCACCGGAAACATTCGCCGTGTTGCGTGCCTGTTTGGAAAATGCTTTGTACGCATTCTACCTGGCAAGCGATTCAGCACTCAAGTCCGTCTGGCTACAGCGACACGCTGATGATCCCTCATACCAACTTTGTCGGGATACCTTCCAGGTAGGAAAAATAGAGAAACAACTGGCCAAGGCAGACAAAAAATTGAAGGAGCAAGTCCATAAGCTTTACCATCTGACAATAGATGAAGGTGCTCATCCAAACGTTAAGGCGTTTCTGGCAAATTCAGCTCAAGTCAACGCTAGGGGTGAACTTACTGTTGCCGTAGCTTACATCAACCCTGACGAGATCGACAAAGCCCTCAGAAGCACTATCGAAGTTGGAATGGCAGTGCTCGATGTTTTTCGGCTGATCTTTCCGAAATTGATTGATTGAGACTCATGGATCACAATCGCGGATCGACCGGTTCGCTTTCTAGAGCGAGTACGGCAAAGACGCATTCGTGGACACGATAGAGCGGTTCGTTTCGGACGAAACGTTCCACAGCTTCGATACCCAGCGCAAATTCGCGCAGCGCCAGCGAGCGTTTTGCGTTTAAGCCCCGGGCGCGCAAGCGCTCCAGGTTTTCCGGCATCGTGTACTCGGCACCATAGATGATTCGCAGATACTCTGAGCCCCGGCATTTGATCGCCGGCTGCACCAAGCCACGTGCTCCTTTGGCGACGAAGTCAATCGGCTTAACGACCATGCCCTCACCACCGGTGGCAGTCAATTCTGTCCACCAGGATGTGGCTGCATCGCAGCTCGCCTCATCGGTAAGGTCAACAGTCATGAATTTGGTCGCCACCACCAGATTCGGCGCTGCCGCAGCCAGCCTATGCGCAAGTTCCATGTGCCACAGGTGCGACTTGTCGATGTGCACAGCGCCCTCGCTGGCCAGCACGTGAAATGGTGCCAGCTTCAGATCACTTAGCGAGTTGACCGTCCAGCAATACCGGCGGTACGAGTTGACGAAGTCTCCGGCGCAGCGCAGGCGCTGGTGGTATTTGTCAACCAGGGCACCACAATCAACACCGCGCGCCAGAGCGCGTTCGAGCGCCGTTATCGCAGGCGGAGTGGCAGCCAGTGCGGCGGCCCCGACCGCGGCGTACTGGTCTTTCAATAGTTCTTGCGCTTTCGCGGACCACGGCATCAATTCGCAGTCAAGCAAGACCCAGTCTGACTTCAGTTCTTCCCAAAGACCAGACGCAGTCATGGCGTGCGCCAACTCGTCGAGAAACTCGCGTTCTAGCGCCAGGTCGTTGAAGAACCGGCGACCTGTTCTTGTGTAGCAAACGCCTATACCTTCGCTGGCGATTCCAAAGCGCTTGGCGGCGACTTCTTCAGACCGGCACAAGACAACACAGGCGCGCGAGCCCATGTGCTTTTCTTCGCAGATCAGTCGTGCGACTCCTGCGTTTCGGTAGGTCGACAACGCTTCAGCTGGATGTTCCAACAAGTCAGGCAAAGTGCTGGTGGCACATGGCGACATCGTTGGTGGTAAGTAAATGAGCCAACGCGGATCGATGGCAAATCGACTCATCACTTCCAAGGCTGCAATCGCGTTCTCTTCGCGCACCGTCAAGTTACGGTGCAAGCGCGTGTTGATGATGCGCTTGCCCAGAACATCGTCGATGGACAATAGGTGGTGCGATTTCAAATCGTCGCGGCCGACGGCGCCTGGAGCCAGATCTTCCGGCGGCAACAAAGGCTTCACCGACTCGTAATATGTCTGGCGTGCCTGTACCGAAACTAATTCTTTTTCCGGATAGCGCAATGCGGTCAGGCGCGCACCAAAGACGCACCCGGTGTCAATGTTGATTGTGTTGTTGATCCACTCGGTTTCCGGAACCGGCGTGTGTCCATACACCACCATCGCCTTGCCGCGATACTCTGCTGCCCATGGATACCTAACTGGTAGACCATATTCGTCGGTTTCGCCCGTCGTTTCGCCGAACAGCGCGAAGTCTCGGACGCGTGATGATCCGCGCCCATGATAAGACTCTTTCAACCCGGCGTGTGCCACCACTAGTTTGCCATCGTCGAGAACGTAGTGACTCACCAACCCATCGAGAAACTTCACGAGCTTGGGTATAAACTCCGGCGGCTCGTGCTCTAGTTGTTCCAGCGACTCAGCGAGACCGTGAGTTATGCGCACATCGCGCCCTTTCAGTTTGCGCATCAGTTTCATGTCATGGTTGCCCGGCACGCAGATACCGCTGCCGCTTGCCACCATGCTCATAACCAGACGCAAGACTTGCGGCGTTTTCGGACCGCGGTCAACTAAGTCGCCGACGAAGACAGCTTTCCGTCCCTCTGGTGGAGTGACACGATAGCCAAACAACTCCGCCGAGTCGTCCGGTACAACCGTGTACTCGAGTTCGGTCAGCAGCTGTTCCAATTCGTCGAAGCAGCCGTGCACGTCGCCGACGATATCGAACGGGCCGTGCTCGTGTTTCAAGTTGTTCCACAGCCGTGTGCGCTCAATAAACGCGGTGTCGACGTCCTCCTGCGACTTCAGAACCGAGACATATCTGAAACCTTCTTTCTCCAAACCCTTCAAAGAGCGTTTCAGATGCTGGTAGTGGTTTCGAATTACGTGTGGTCCGAAGTCACGGTCAGGGCGCTGTGCGTTTCTTTCAATGCAAACCTCTTCCGGCAAATTGAAGACGATAGCAACCGGCAGCAAATGATGCTCGCGAGCGAGTTCCAGAAGCTGTCTACGAGCATCTTGTTGCACGCTGGTAGCATCGACGACCGTCAGTCGACCTGCTTGCAAGCGTTTGCCGACAATGAAGCGCAGTACTTCGAACGCTTCCTTCGTGCAGGTCTGATCGTTTTCATCGTCGGAAACCAAGCCTCGGCAAAAATCCGATGAGATCACTTCAGTTGCCTTGAAATGCTTGCGAGCGAAAGTAGACTTACCGGAGCCGGTGGCGCCGATGAGGACAACGAGGGAAAGTTCGGGTACTGAGATTTTCATGATGTGAATACCCCCATCTGAGTGGGAGGTCCGACGACCGGATCGTTTTCGCCGATCGGCAAATAGTTGACAGTGTAGCCGTGGTCAGTCGCGACGCGCTCGCACCACTCGCGGAATTCGGCCCGCGTCCACTCGAACCGGTGATCACGGTGCCTCATTTTTCCGGCAGGCAGTGTTTCGAATTTGCAGTTGTATTCCGAGTTAGGCGTGGTGAGCACTACCATTTTGGGTTTGGCGAACTCGAAAATTACTCTTTCGAAGGCGGCCAGTCGGGGTGGGTCGAGGTGCTCGATTACTTCGACGCATGTGGCGGCATCGAAGCCGGACATGCGCGGGTCTTTGTAAGTGAGCGAGCCCTGAATGAGTTTTACGCGATCTTTGACCCTCTCGGGTGCCTGTTCCAAACGCAAGCGGCGCTGAGCCATTTCGAGCACTCGGTACGAAACATCGAGCCCGACAATCTCGGTAAACTCCTTGTGATCCATCAATGTGCGCACCAATCTGCCTTCACCGCAACCCATGTCGATAACGCGGCTTGCATTTGCTGAACGTAAAACTGCCAGCACCGAACCCAGTCGCTGCTCGTTCAAACTGATACGCTCTTCGAGCTGTGCTTCTTCCTCTGCATGTGTTTCTTCTTCCGCATCCGGATCTTTTTGATCTTCGTCAATCAATCGTTCTAGTGCCTCGCGCGTCAAACTGCGTTTGTGCGAAAGGTATTTACGAGCGATGAGTTCTTTATCAGGGTGAGCCGGCAACCAAACTTTGCCTCGCAGCAGAAGTTTTTCGACTTCGTCGTCGCCGACCCAGTAGTGCTTGTCGTCATCTAGAACTGGAATCAACACATAGAGGTGCGTCAGCAGATCCGCGAGCTTACACGTTGCGCGGAGGTGCACGCTGAAGTACGCGCTCGTCCCCCATTCTGGAAACTGCGCATCCAATTCGTGACGCGTTGCTTCGACTTGATAGCCCAGCGGTTCGAATAAACGCCGAAGCAGTTCTTCTCCCCCGCGGCATGCTACGCAGGGAATGTGAACCTCAAGTGGAATTGGTGTATCTGCTACTTCTTGTCTCTCTTTGCTGCGGCCATTCATGGCCGTGCCGAATGCGTTCGCGATGGCGACGCTTAGAAAAGACGAAGCGACATATGGTCTGTCATTGACGTATTGCTGCAGTACATGACCCTCGGTGGATGCTTTGCGATTGCGCACCAGTCCGACCGGATCGATTTCGAGCAGAAGTGCGGCTGTACACCTGTCTTCCGTCGCTTCCGGGTAGAAGACTTGCGCTGAGCCGAACGACTGTTCGAATGTGTGCACGCGATCTGGGTGTTTGTGAAGAAGAAACCCAAGATCTGTGGCTGGTTTGTGTGTGGTGCTTATCGTGAGCAACATGTGTAGTGACCCCAAACAAAATTGTCCGTGCCATTTCATTGGATGGCACAGGCGGAGTTACGGAGATTCAAATTCACCTGGGCGTCAGGCGTTTTCGTCGGTCCCTCCGCCCTCTCCTTCCTCTGCCGATGCCGATTCGGTTTCATTGCCGCTTTCGGAACCGCCATCAGAGGGGCGACCGGACCTGCCAGGGACTCCCGACGGTTGGGCGTCTGGACCGTCAGTGCGAGGGGGCGCGTCCTGGCTAACTCCCATAATAGCATCGGCAACCGCCGAGACAATCAATTTAATAGAACGCATCGAATCATCATTGCCCGGAATCACGTAATCAACTCGATCCGGATCGCAATTCGTATCGACGACCGCAACTACAGTAGCTCCAATCTTCTTCGCTTCCTCAATCGCTAAAGACTCGCGATTCACATCGATCACGAAGAGGACATCCGGCTTGCCGTGCATATTCTTCAAGCCACCCAGCGATTTCTCGAGTTTGAGCAATTCGCGATTTAGAACCGCGACTTCCTTCTTAGGCCTTCTATAGAATTCGCCTGTTTCGCGCATTTGTTCCAACTCGCGCAAGCGCACGATGCGCAACCGCACTGTCTCGAAGTTCGTGAGCATGCCGCCAAGCCAGCGCCGACTGACGTAGTGAGCGCGGCACCGCGTCGCTTCTTCCTGAATGATCTCGGCGGCTTGTTTCTTCGTTCCAACAAAAACGATGTTGCTGCGTTTCTTCGCCGCCTCAGCTACGAACTGGCACGCCTTCTGAAGCGCCGGCAGGGTCTGCTCCAGATCGATGATATGAATGCCGTTACGCGTACTATGGATGTACGGACGCATTTTAGGATTCCAGCGATGAGTCTGGTGCCCCATATGCACGCCGGCTTCCACCAGTGTTTTCATCGTGATCTGATCTTGAGATGTTGCCATTGCTCCTACTGATTCCTCACCGTGCGCGGTGGCACGCTAAATTTTGCTCTGTCCGCATACGCCAGTATGAATTTGCCGATGTATGATAGGGCTGAATGCGGTCGAGGGTGCTCTTTTGGCCTACCAGGAAATATATCATCGTAGCCTCTGGAAATTGAGTGTCGGGCAAGGTTTTTTGTTCGTCCTCTTTGCTGTTGCCGGTATAGCCCTGATTGCGTTCGCAATCTCCTATCACAATGGACAAATCTCGCACCGCCTCCTCATGATTGCCATGGGCATCTTGATAAATTGCATCGGACCGCTGGCCTGGTGGTCAGGCAGTCAGACCAATAAGGAAGTGAGCGGCTTGCCCGAAAAATTCAAAGAAAGCACCGCCACTTCGGGCACCTGGCGCGCCTATTCAGAATCCAAAAACTCCCCACGCTGGTTCGAGGTCATGCTCTCAGACGGAGCCGACCAGCCGATCATTTTCTATGACCGCTGGCAGGTTGGTTCATATGACGCCTTCGAGCAGAAGATGCAAACAGGTCAAGTGCCGATCAAAATCTGGTACGTTCAACGCGAGGAAACTGGCGCACAACCCGTCCTCACCCGTGTCGAAGTCGATGTTTGATCTGCTTGACTATACGGCTCGTCGACACTAATCGAAAATGCTCAAGTGATATCACTTGGGCGTGGACCCCCAAACCCCAAGCGATATCACTTTAACTCTGGCGACCCATGACATGCTATTTTCTATAGATCGTTGACACGCTGGAAGTGAGTGACATGTCCGAGAACCTGCCACGCGACGAAATGACAACGCGAGACCGAGTCGATTACTCAAAGCCGGGTGTGATCGCGGGCGGGCTGATTGTCTTCGTGATCATTCTCTGCTGTGTTCCGGTTTTCTGGCTTTTCCTGCCCTTTGTTCTGATCGGTCTGGTCGTGCTTTTTCTGATGGGCAAGACAAATCTTGGCAAGGCGCGCGATCTGGGAAGAAAGCACATGCACGGTGCGAGGTCGGAACTTGAGGTTGATTTCAGTCCCGGGCTAGCATCGAGTCTGGTGATGAATGACTGGGGATTGTTTTTTGCCACGAGCGGCAAGAAACCTGTGGCGATCCCGTGGTCCGATGTCACCGTCGTCGAAGAACGCGAACTGGCGATTCTGAATATCCAGAGCAGAAGAGAGCCTCCGTTCGAGGTCGATTTGTCTCAAGATCGGTACTATCTCGCTGCTCGCTCGCTCGGTTCAAAGATTCCAGACAAATTGAAACTGCTTGTCGATCCACAGTCTGGACGAAGCGAGTTATTGCAACGAATGGAAGACACGCGGTTCGAATTCGGTGGTAGATCCACGCGCTTTGTAATGGACAGCGAAGGCGTCGAATATTCTAAGGGCGGGCGCATGTCGTGGAACTCCATAACCAGGGTTCAGGAAAACGAGTACGAAATAGAAGATTCTGCTCCAATCCGCGAATTGGTTTTCACTGCCGGCAGCCAGTCGTTCAAGCTCGAAGAAAAGGACCTGACGGATAATCGAACAGTCTTCAACACCGGTTATGACTTGATCAAGGCGATTCTCGATGATCGCATCCCGACTAAAGTTTCGTTCTCCTATCCGCCTGGCAGCGCGCGCGAGCGAGCCAAACAAGAATTTAACCGCGAAAACGAGATTACTTCGAAAAGCATCTCGATGGCCATCAAGTCGGGAAAGTTCGCCTATCTCGAACCGCGATTCAAACACATGGAGTGGCTGGTGGATACGTTCTCGCTTGAACCGATCTGCGACACGCGTACATTTTTTCAGGACTATGCCGAGATGCTCTCGCGCACCAATCGCGCGGACGAAAGCAAGCGACTTCTGCAGCGTGCGGGCCGTTGAATGGACGAGTCGTGAGTCCACTGGGCGCTGACGATGGTGGCGACCAAAGGAAGGTGATGACGCCTCACGAAATACGTGAGGCGCTGATCGCCACTGGAGATGGACGCGACGCCGACGAGCTTGTCGGCTGCACTGAACTCGACATAGCTTGTTTAGAAAACCATTGTGGATTGAAACTTCCGGGCGCCTATAAAGAATTCTTGAGGCAGATGGGCCGTCATAGAGGGTATTTCCTGGGCGACTGGATTGCCAGTTATCCGAGTCTAGTGGCAGGTCACAACAAGCTAATCGGCAAGTGGAAACGCAATCCTACACGTAAGAGCCTGGCGCGTACCGCATTCGTCTTTGCCAGCTCGGAGAGTACTGATTGGCTGTATTTTGATACCGCAGATGGTGATGAGGATCCACCAGTTTTTTATTTCTGTAAGGCTGAGAACAAGCAACTCTTCGCGCACTTTTCCGAGTGGATACACGAAGAGACGAGAGCGCATTTTGATTTGCGCCGGCGTATCAAGGAAGAAAATTGGGAGACCAATCCAGATCAAGACGAGTACGAGGAGCACTACCGGAACAAGCTGAAATACGCTCCCTTCAAAGATGGAGAAACTGCGCAATTTGCGGTCGATTTGCTGGGTGTTCCTTCCGGACTCGACGAGCACTCCAAGGTTGACATTCCGAAGGGAAGCGAGGTGATGATTGAGAGCGTCTTGTGGCTCGGGAGTGAGTACTTGTTTCTTTGCGAAGTCATCGATGTGGCGGCACAGAAATTGATCGCGTTGGTTGACCTGAAAGAGCACCAGCTACTCAAGCTGGATCGAGGCGGAGCTTGAGGACCCGCAGGTTTAATTTGCCTCGACCAGGCGTTGATTTTATACTTGTCAAGCCAGGGCGGGCTATCCGGTTGTCTACGAACCGGAGGTTTCATGCCGAGTCAGTTTCTCACCAGCTATGCAGAAGTATTGAAGGGCATTTACGGCGAGCCAAAGCCGGAGTGGTCTGTTCCTTCGACCGATCTTGCTGCCGCCGAAGCTGAGTTGAATGCCAGGTTGCCGACGGCGCTTTCTGAGTTGTACCTGCTATGTGGAAACTTCCGGCGCTTGCATAAAGCAATCGACCGCATGCGAGAACCCGTAGCGCGCCAATCGGCAACCTGGCGTTCAGGCGAGCCGCTTGAGCGTGCCGGAAGTCGTGTGGTGTTCTACGAAGAGGGCGAGGCGTGCGGCTACTATTCGTTCGACGCCGAAGATCCCAATCGAGATGATCCACAGGTATTTGTAGCGGAGGACGTAGAGGGCGAGTGGTTTGAGTGGGGCGGTACGCTGACCGAGTTCCTTACGATGCAGTTGCACTGGCAACTCGGTAACGGCGGCGCGCCGGTAGGTGGACTGGCGGAAATAGATCGAGAGACGATGAAACGTATTCGTACACAGTTTCCTTTAGTGCTACGGCAAGAAGCAGATCGTCTGTCGCACATAGAAGTGTTTTATCGCGACGGCCAGTCTATCGTCGCGTTCGAAGACGACAGTACTCCTGGTGGCTACTTCATGCACTGCGCCATGAGTTCGGAAGCAGATTTCGACGAGATGACCGAAAAACTGCAGATACACGAGTGGTGGGACAACTGGTTCCCCGGCGACGGCACGCACGACGACTAGTGGTCCAAGGCGTGTTAGTAGTCTGCACCAGACTTGTTCAATTGCTTCTGCGTTTGTGCAAGTTCGTTAGCCTGGCGTTCCAGAGTTGCAGCCTCACCGGCGCGTTTCTGTTTCTTCAAGAATGCAGCATAGTGTCGCAAGCACTCAATCTGTTGCCCGTAAGCGTGCGCATTCGGGCGCAGCTTCACCACCTTTTGATACCACTCTTTGGCTTCTTTGGTGTTGCCCTGGTGTTCCAGGAACTGAGCCAACGCATCGAACGCGGCCGGCGAACTGATCGGCCGCGGCATCCCGGCTTCGCGCTTCGCCACATCGTCGGCAACCTTGCGAAACGTTTTTTCGGCCAGCTTCACGCGATTGGTGTTTTCATAAACCGTGCCGAGAGCGAGCAATATCGACTCTTCGCCCATGTCGCCCGAGTCCTTCATGACCTGCGCTTGCCCGAGGTATTTCTCGGCCTCGTTCCACTGCTTCAATTCGACGCAGCAGTAGCCGGCACCAGCCAGAGCCATCGACGAAGCCTTGCCGTCGACGCCTTTGCGCTCTACTTCTTCGCATTTCAAATATGCCTCTTTCGCTTCCGCGAATTTCTTGTCACGGAAGTAATCGGTGGCAAGACGGAAGTAGTTCTGCACTTCCTTAAGGCTCGACGCCGTGTCTGCTGACGCATCGACAAGTACGAACGCCAGTGCGGCGCCCGCAGAAATCAGCGTGATCAACTTGGAGGTCAGCCAGTGTTTCATCGTCCCTGCATTCTGATCATGCCACTACCGCCGGGGCTGAGCATTTTTAGGGCTCGACCGGTACTGTCGGACTGAATATATAGATCGCAGCTCCCTGATGTGCGCCCCTTCCAAGCGCAGGTGGCATGCATGCGATCCGGCATGATCATGCCCATGCCGACTTCGCCGTCGGTGGCGCTTGTCCAGGTAAACTTGTTGCCCGACTGCGTCACCTGGTAGGTTGAACCGCTCGTGCTCAACCAGACGCCCGACACATCGGGAAACCCGCCGGTGTAATTTTGTGTGGTGTTCACCGCATTCGGTGACGTCATGCCACCACCTTCACGGTGCAGTGTCTGTCCGTCGTCGGCAGTGATCAGTGTGACGACGTTGTTTTCATTGACGGTCAGGGTTGCGTTGTTGCTGCCCACGGAGAGGGGACCGCTCCAGGACGATGCCATAGTGGTGCCGTCTTCACTGATTGTTGAATTGCCGGTGGTGCCATAGTCGGGCACCTGCCACGGACACTTGCGGCCGTTCTGCGTAAAAATGTACCGCAGGTTGAGAGGCGGTCCGCCGATCCACACGCCCTCGATGCTCGGAACGCTGCCATACCGATGCGGCGCCACGGTAGTTCCCGAAGTCAGGTTCGCCGCAATCTTCGGTGGTTGCTTTCCACCCATGAGATTTGGTGGAGGTATCTGTCCTGCTTGCTGCGGCGATTGCGTTTCTGCCGGCACCGGCAGCTCACCTGGTGGCGTTGTCGTTTTTGGAAGCATGGCAGTCGGACCAAGCCCGACGGTATCCGGATCGATCAATGCTTTGCGCGGCGACGCAGGCTTGGCACCAAGCACCAGATCGGGACCTTTCCACAATCCTTTGGCCATGCACGGGGTTTGAATCTGCCCGCGCTCCGCCGCAGTCTGCGCCTGCACGTTGTCCTTCAAGTATGCAAACGCGTCACCCAATTTGGTGCTTTCGCCCTTGCTTTGCAATGCTTCCATCAACGTGTGAGTGAAGATGCCATTTTGATATTTCTTCGATTCCCACGAGCGTTGCGATTTCTCGCTGGAGCTCAACACGATGCTGCCGCTGCCGGCGGCAACTTGATTGACGTCGAAGTTGAGCACGCGATTGAGACCTTTGCCGGTGTCGTTGTCGGCGGCGGAGTGGCACGCGTCCAAAATCAAAATACTACGGCCGGTGTGCACGCGATCTTTTAGAGAAACTGCGATTTCCATCAACGACAATCCGGTTGCATACAAGTGATCCGGATTGGTGTCGTAGGTGACGATGAAGTTCGACCCGCGCACATCCATGTCTGCCGGACTGCCATGACTCGAGATGAAGACCACAACCAGGTCGTCCGGCAGGGCAACCCTCGGCAACCAGCTGTCGCCGAGCACGTCCATGATGCGCTCTTTGGTGCACTGCTCGTTTGTCATGAGCTTGATGTGGTCAGGTGCGAAGTGACACTTCGTAATCAGAAATTCTTTGAAGTCAGCCGCGTCTTTGGCTGCGAATTTCAAGTTGAGCGACGGCATGGCGAACTTGCTGATGCCAATAATCAATGCCCACTTGTCGCGAATCGGTGTGCTGTCAGCCGCTGCGTCTGCGGGTCCCGCTGCGTTTGCGCCGGGCGCGAATGCCAGATGTAAAATGCAGAAAATCGCGAGCAGTCCCGTCAGCAGTCGATGCAGTGCGACAGGGCGCGAAGTCCGTTCTATAATATGAGCGCTGTCCAATCTTAACTTTAGCCTGGTGAGAAGCCTTTTCGAGATAGACTATTATCTCATGCCAAGCGGCAGCTTGGGCAAGCCCCGCAACGATTCCGGATGGTTCAAATGGGCGAATATTTCATCACCGTAAATCCAGCGAAGCGGCAATATCTGTCGCATCACCGCCTGCCATTCAATTCGCGCTTCAACGGCTTGCTCAGCGCCACGCAAGGGCTGACGCTGGGTCTTCTGGTCAGCGATATCGCGCCGCAGCACCGCGCGCATCAGTTGATTGGTTATTGGGCTGGTGACACGGTGATCGTAACAGGCGACGATCACGGTCGCCCTGATGTCGCCGGCATCAAAACAACCACCGCTGACGATAGCAAGCGCAATCTATATTGGATGGCGAACGATGAGTTCGAAGACATTACATTCAAAGCAATCGCCATGCTCTGTGCATTCGATCCCGCCATGGCTGATCGCCTGGCGCTGCTGGTAAATCGACATCAGCACGAAGTCGACGCGCAGACATTGAGCGTCCTCACTGAGTTGGCTGTCACCACCGACTGCGAGCATTTGCGGTTGGCGCTGCAACGTGCGCTCGTCAAAGGATACGAAGATCAGCGGGCCCAGTGGAATGATGAAACCATTTCTGAGCTGGAGTTCGTGGTCGTCAATTTGAAACGCCGTCAATACATCGATCCTGCATCCATCAAGTTGCGTGCGCGCAATTTCCGCATTCTGGAAGGCGCTACCAGACTGCTGCAAGGTGCATCCGCGTTCGCAGTCGGCTTACTGATCGCCGACACCGTCAGCAGGCAGAAGGGACATGAAGGTTTCTTCCAGGAGTGGCTCGGTGATCCGGTCATGGTGGCATATCGCGATTCCGCTGCCAATCCATCTGGTATTACCACCACATCTGGTGCGAGCCCCAACCGCAATCTATATCAGATGGCTCAGGAAGAATTCGAAGACTTTACCGGTCACGCCATCGTCACCCTGATGCGCCACGATCGCTGGGTTGTCGATCAACCCCGCATCACCGCCCCCACGATTTAATCCGGCCTTTTTGCGGGTATAAGGAATTAAATGGAACCTGCTCTCGAAGGAGCCGGATTCCTGGAGTCCCGGAGGCAGGCATGAACTGGAACTGGTTTTGGAAAAGCGAACCGGAGGAGAAGAAGGCAGACCCTGCGCCTCCGGAGAAGAAGCTGGGCGGACCCTTCGATGAGGGTAACGTCCATAAACCGCTCGATGCCTTCGTTCAGCAGGTGCACACTCCCGGCACTCCTGGCGCAGATTGCAATACCGTGCGCCGAAGCGGAAAAGACGCCTCCCAACTCTCCGTGGTCGAATTCGACTCCTGTTATTACGGGCAAGTTGATGGCAGCGGTCGTTCCCGGGAGCTGAAAACCCCCGTCATGCGGGCAGATACCGATGGAGATTCCACACTCCAACCCAGACCCAAGCTGGAAAGATTGACTACAGAAGGCGTCACGATGGACAGCCGCCGACTCGATGTCTTTGTGCACGCATTGCCTGCCGTGCGTCCAGTTTCTTTTTCAAATGGAACGATTAAGAGTTCGGGCACTGCCGCGATGATCTCGCAAGATGGCATCATGGTCACGAATCACCATGTCGTCGAGGGTTCCAACGGTGTTCTCGATGTGAGATTGCTGAGACCGGATGGAACCGAGGAAGTACGCCACGCGCGAGTCGTGAAGGTAAATGAGAAACAAGACCTGGCTCTTCTCCAGCTCGACCACACCAGCGGCGAGACTTTTGCGGCTCTGCCGCTCAGCAAGTCAACCAGCTGGCGAGAGCGCGAGCCTCTCGTTGAGATGGGCAATGCCAACGGCGAAGGCAAGATCAGCATGGCAAAGACTCGATATGGACGGATGCTGACTCAGAAAGACGTTCCGTTCGATCAGCAGCCGCCATACGTCCTGCCGGATAGAACCATATACGAACTGGAAGCTACTGTTCCGCACGGCTATTCGGGTGGAGTCGTTCTCAGTGTGCCGGGATCCGAGAAAACCAGCGATGGTATCACCAGAGCGGGCACTTCCGCCATCAGAGGGATCACTGTCTACAGCAACCTCGACAACAAGTCTTATGTGATTCCGGCAGCCAGAGTGCAGTTTCTGCTTGATGAATACCGCAAGGAACAAGCAGCGAAGCAACCAGCGAAGTAAGTTAGTTCAGGTTTCCACCTTCGGGCTGTATTCGTCGACTGATAGTTGGAAGGTCCAGGCAACGGCTTCGTGCGCCGAGGAAATCTCCGGCGGCACGCAAAGGACATAAACCTTGCGGTCTCCATGGATGGTCGTGGTGGCATCCTCGACACGGACAAAGTTTCCTACGTCGGACCGTTCGTAGAGCACACCGGACGCGTCTTCGCAGACCTTCACGGTGCAGGTCTCATCAAAGTGTTCCTGCGACTCGAACTGGCGCAAGCACAAATCATTCACCGCTTGCACTTTTCGCGCTTCGCTGGGTTCGGTCATTGGGCATGCCGATTTTTCGATCAGGTGCGGGTTGCTCAATCGCCCGTGCAATGAATAGACGGAATAGCCGTCAAAAAATTTCAACGCCGGTCCATCCGGATTATGTGGGCGCCGCAATTGATCCATGGCTATCGTCATCGGGCGTTCACTGATGAAGCAGTAGTGTTCGAGAAACAGATAGCACCAGGGTGCATCGGGCGCCCTCGATAACAATTGCACGTTGTTTTCGAGTTGTGTGTCATAGCGAATGTCCATACTGACTCGCCGCATCACCGCCTGCAACGAGTGCAGAACTGCCGTGCGCAACCGTCCATGCAAAATGCGAGGTTCGGCGGTACGCATCGGCGGGAAGATATTATTCCTGTCGGCAGTCAACTCCAGTTCCGATTGCCTTTCAAATAACTGGGGAGCGCATGCTATGTAGGCGTCGAGTTGTTCCACCAGTTGTGCCGACATACAAATCGAGTCGCGCATCAGTCGCTGGTTGAGCGGCCACTGGGTCACCGCCGACGATTTCGCCAACGCCTGCACTCCCGGTCCGATGTTTCTCTCCATCCGAACTTGCTCATTGATCAAAGGCACGCCTCGAAAACGATTGATCTGAAGCTTGCCTAATACGTCTACGTCAATCGGAAAGCCGATCTGCATAATGTACTGTTCATCGAAATCACACAATATCTCATCGAGCTTTTGCACCACTTCGTCGGTGCAGTGCGAGGTCAGATGCAACCAGCACGAACGCCAGGGTTCTTGCGAGAAAGACAACGTCAGCTGCGCGGCAATCTCCTCACGCGCTGCACGCGCAGGGTTATGCCGCAATTTGTGGGCGACCAGCCGCTGCCACAAATCCAGCATCGCCGGCAGTACCATAACTTGGCGCGGACTGGCGCACCAGATAATCTGCGGAGCCGGTAAGCCGAGCCCGGCATACGCATCGTTGATGACGCGCTGCGTGGACAGTCGGCTAATCGGTCTGTCCGCGCGATAAGGCGCGATGCGGGTCTCGCCGTCAGCGTTTACTAAACCAGGAGCCACTTTTCTATAAACCAGTTAGTGACCAATAGAAGTTTTTCCAGGGTCGGTTCTTTATACGGCTGTTTGTGCGCCCAGGGCAGGAAATATTGAATCGACTCAACAAATACTTCGGCGTCGAGCTGCGGCGTCGCTACCCGGAAAATGCCCTGTTCCGCCCCTTCATTCAATAAAGCCAGTACGGTGTCATAGAGCCACTGTCTGTCCTCTTCTGCACGCTGCGGCAACAGAGTCATTACAGCACGGGCGATGTCGGCGGCGTGGTTGGAGCCGGTGCGGGTTTCTTCCACAGCCTTGAAGCGATGTGTCACGTACTCGAGCAACTTGACGTCGGCGCGCCGCGGGTCGTGCAGAATCTTGCGGGCGAACTTCTGATGCTTTTCGGCGAACGAGTCCGAACAGCCGATCACCAGGTCGTTTTTGTCTTTGAAGTATAAATAGATGGTGCCGACTGCCATGCCGGCATCGGTGGCGATCTCCAGCATCGACGTTTTGCGAATGCCGTATTTGCGGAAACGGTGCCTCGCGGCGCGCACGATCAGTTCGCGCTTGCTGGGTATTTGGTTTTGTGTGGTTGTGGTCATCATATAAGCTGCCCGCCCTTCCGGAGGATTGTCTGCCTGGACGCCAATTCAGGGACTGTTTTTTGTGGCGGGATAGCCACAAATCCGAATGAATAATGAACCGATTTCTCTAATATTCATTTTGACGCCTGAGCTTAAATATGTCAAGGGTTGGGCGGAGAAACGCCCAAGCGATATCGCTTGGGCTTAGGTGATAAGATGAAACGGTTTTTTCGCCCGGAGATTTAAGGGACTTACTAATGAATCAGCTGCCCCCGGTTCCAGCGCTCGGACTGACGCTGAAGATGCCTAAAGATCAGGTGCAACGAGTTCTCGAGCAGAGATAAACAACGGGCTGATTTGATCCGCAATCGTGTCACGACGCTGGAAGAGATCGAAGATCTAAAGAAGAGGAACTTCAGCTGGGTCTATAACGTATCCAATACGCTGAAGGAGTGCTTTACGACCGAGTCGGTGGCACTGTTCTTCTCATCGCAGGTCTATATGCGCCCCAGCATCAAACTGGATGATCTCGAGCGCGAACTGGAAGAATTTCCGGTGCTGGTGCGGGCCCGCATCGATCGTCTGAAAGGCTTCCTCTCCACACTGCCGGTAATACCTGAACCTCCCTGCGGAGAGTTTGTAGCCGCGCAGTTTCATCCCCGCATTTTTCATGTCACTTGGCGGCCCGTCGAACTAGCCCAGTATCGCGCCGCTGTTCAGGCTGCCGTGCAAGAGCTGGAGGCGGGTGTTCGCGATGCGACGCAGGGCAGCATCATGTCCACCGGACCCGAACTGGTGCATCTGGCTTTCGATGCCGAAGCCGGTCCGCTCACGGACAAGAGTGCCACCGAATACGATCGCATCGGGGTTCGTGACCTGTTTGTCGGATTCATGCTGCGCTACCGCTCCATTCCGGCGGCTATGGATTTCACGCTCACCGACACGTCGCGGATTCTGGGAGTGGCCAGCTACTTGATGCACCTGATCGACATTCGCAAACCATTGCCGGAAGTCGACCCGAACAATCAGTTCGAGCTGCTCAAAGACGAATAGCAGCAGCGGTTGGCGGTTACTGTTCCTGAATCACCGGCTGTTCGCCTGTGGCGGACGGCGCTGCGGTGGTCGGCTCGTGAGTCAGTTTCTTCTGGATCTTTTCTGCTTGTGCATTGAATTGCGTGACGATCTGCGCTGCAGCATCGATGGTCAATTCGCCGAATGGTGAGTCTCCGAAATTCTCGGACTTCATTTCGTCCTCGCTCGGCAATTTGATCGGCTGAGAAGCCTTCGCCGCCGTGTTCGCCACCGACAGTATCTCGCCGGTAGCCGGATCGATCACTCGCGCATCGATCGTGATAGCCAGCACCGTAGGCGGTGGCTCGTTAGCCGTTGCCTTACTCTTCTTCGATTTGCTGCTGGACTTTTTCTTGACCTTAGGATTGCGCTCGGCTGCCTGGCTTTCAGTTTCGTGAGTCTTGTAGTAGTCGGTGCCGACCGTGACCGTGCCCGAGATCAGGCACTTGAGGCTTTTCATTTTCGCAGCGCTGTTTTTCTTCTTCTGCTCGCCCTCGGGATGCTGATTGCGCGGCTCGAAGATGCCTGTCTGGGACAGGCGCACTCTAAATGCTTCTTCCAGAACTTTGACGAACTGCTGTGAAGCAAAACCGGGCGGATCGAAAGCTGTTTGAAAAGAAACGTCGGTCGACATCGGCGCCGGAGCTGCCAGCGAAACGCCCGCAGAGAATGCGAGCGTCATTGCTGTCGCCACGGTCGCCGCACAGCGCGATATCGATTGCCAGTTCATGCCCACTCGCTGTTCCTAGTCTTGCGGTGTGTTCAGATCTTTGGTTTCCGCCGCCGGACGTTTGATGTCTTTGTTTTCGGCATTCGGACGCGAGATGTTTTTCTTTTCCGCTGCAGTGGTTTTGAGCGTTCCCTTGTTGGCGGCGTCTTGTGCAACGTTGGCACCGTCTTTCAAGTTGGATTGATCGTTGGTGACCGGCCCGCCGAAGTCTTTGGTCTGCAGACTGCCGTTTTCGCTGTCGGGTCCGTATTCCGGAGTCTTGAGCGTGCCCTGTCCTTCCTTAAGGTTGGACTTCTTGTTGGTGGCAGCATAACCGGCTTCTTTGCTCAGTTTGTCGGCATCCTTGAGGTTCGACTTTTTGTTGAGGGCGATATCTGCGACGTTCGAATCTTTGGTGATAGCAGCACCATCCTTCAAGTTGGACTTGTTGTTGGTGGCGGCGTAACCGGCATCTTTAGTGAGACCGGCATCGTCCTTCAGGTTGGAGGCTTTGTTGGTCTTCACCCGTCCCCAGCCTTTGGTGACGTCGGCGCCGTCCTTCAAATTGGACTTCTCGTTGGTGGCAGCGTAACCGGCATCTTTAGTAAGTGCCGCGCCGTCTTTGAGATTGGATTTTTCGTTGGTGGCAGCGTAGCCGGCATCTTTAGTGAGTGCTGCGCCGTCTTTGAGATTGGATTTTTCGTTGGTGGCAGCGTAGCCGGCATCTTTAGTGAGTGCTGCGCCGTCTTTGAGATTGGACTTTTCGTTGGTGGCAGCGTAACCGGCATCTTTGGTTACGCCCTGATCGTCTTTGAGGTTCGACTTGTCATTTGTGGCGGCTGCGGTACCGGAGTTTTTCGCCACGTTGCCGCCGTCCTTCAGGTTGGATTTGTCGTTGGTGCCGACGTTTTTGATTCCGTAGTCGTTAGTGAGGCTGGTACCATCGTCGTTGGTGCTGTCGGCAATCAGCTGGGGCGCTGCCTCGGCAACTGCGCCGGCGCCGGTGGTCGAAAGGCAGACAGGTGCCATCAGGGCGAACTGTAAGCCAATAGTAAGCGCCAGTGAGCGTTTCGGGAATTGCATGGGGTTTTACCTGCCTCGGAAGGTGACATCTTGCAATTCTAGCCGGTTGCGAGCCGGTTGCGTGAAAATGACGCTTGGCAACGGCGAATTAAACGCGGAACTTTACGTGCCTGGCTCAGCCGCAGGGCGCGCTGATGCGCCGTTCGGGTCGTTTATTCGACGCTTTCGATTTTAATTTCCGGCTTCAGCTTGCCATCCAGGTTTGTGTCGCATAAGTCACTGCTGAGGCTGTTCCCAGCCACCAGCACAGTAGCTTTTGGCAGCATCTGGCGCGCGGTGTTATGGGTGAAGCTGATTTTCACGTCGCTCATGCTCTTGTTGGCGAACTGCCAGTGCCACTGCGGATTAACGCCGGCCGACTTGCCGAAGCGGATGTATATCTGCGGGTCGGTGGTGCGCTGCCAGCCTGTCCAGCGTGCGGGAGCACTCACAGGCAGTGGCGCACTGCGTCTCGCCGTCGAACGGACGCCCCGATATGCCGGCTGCTTCGCTTCAGCCGCCGCGCCGTTATTTAATGAAACAAGGGAGATGAGCAGGCACCACACTAGCAACGGCTTCATGAACTCACCTGAAGCGGGATCAAGCCCATATTACCTCAGGAATGGCTGAGTGTCACGGTAAACGCGGTTGCCGCCGCCGCCGCGGAACCGATTTCGCACCAACCTCGTCTGTTCTCCAAGTAGGGATAGACGGCTTCGTTGCTGGGGCAGGAGGGTTGATGAAGGCGCACGTTGCAGGCATAACTGGAGCACTGACAATTGCACTGGTAGCGACAGTTGGTTTTGCGCAGTCATCTTTTGGTGAGACTACTGCCAAGCCCGGATTCTCTGCACCAGATGTGGTGCTCAGTGAAGCGGAGAAGCAGCAAGTTCTCAGGGAGCTCAAAGCGAAGAAACTTTTGATGCCGCTCGAAAAAATCGACGTCGAACGCCTGAAGGGCAGCTTTTACGAAACACATGGTGGGTCGCAGCACAAAGCGGTCGACATCTTGTCACCACGAAACACACCGATCCATGCTGTGGAAGACGGCACCATCGCGCGCCTTTTCGAAAGCCGGTTGGGTGGGCACACGATTTACGAGATCGATCCGAGCACCAGATTTGTTTATTACTACGCCCATCTGGAAAGTTATGCCGACGGACTGAAGGACGGCGATGCCGTTAAAAAGGGACAGGTGATCGGCTATGTCGGAACCTCCGGCAACGCGCCGCCCAACACTCCTCACTTGCATTTTTCAATTGGCGTCATGGGACCCAAGAAACAGACCTGGAAGACCTTCGACATAGATCCATATGAAGTCTATGCCGCGGGCGCCGCCTCGCATTGAGATCACATCACATCTACTTACGGAGCATCGAACATCGTGTTTCTCCAAAACTTCCGTCAACTACCGCTGCAAATCGTGCAAATCTTAAGCCTTGCGCTCTCACTTTTGATGCTGGTGATCGTTCCCGTCAGTGCGGCATCGTCAGCCGCTAGTAAGGCTCCCTTCATTCATGGAAATTACGTGATCAAAACTCCGGTGCCGACGGCGCCCTATCGCTCGACTTCGCCGACTTTGCTGGTAGTGGATACGAGCACGCACTTCACTCATGTATTGCAGTTGCAGGGAAGCAAGGTCGTTCGCGCCTATAGCTTCTCCAATGCCATTGGCAGCGACGACCATCCGACGCCGCCGGGGCGCTACACGATAGTACGCAAGCTCAAGTGGCCTTCATGGATTCCGCCCAAAACCATCGACCCGAAGCAGAAAGCGATCCATCCATATAATAAAGATCGCAAAAATCCACTCGGTGTAGCGGCGCTTTACCTCGACCGGGAAGAGTTGATGTTGCACGGGACGAACGATCCCAAATCAATCCGCAAGGATGTGAGCCATGGATGCGTGCGTCATTCCAATGCGGACATCTCCAAACTCTACGGCATGGTGCGCCCCGGAACCGTGGTCTACATCACAACTCACTTTAATGATCAGGTTGTGCGTCAAAAAGATTTCGGCTCCCGCAAGTAGTTGTTACTTTCTGGCACAATACTCGTGGGGGGCGCGCAACCGCCTCCCCTATTTTGATCATTCTTTCCAATGGGATATGTGTGAATGGCGAGTTGTTTCCCGAACTGAGATAGGTATCGTTCTGGATCGGTGCGCACCGCATGTGGTGCTCTTGCCGCAAGGGTGCAGGTTTTGAATTGTGTTGTCAACGAACCCTCTCCGACTGTCGATACAGTTTCGACAAAATCGAAAAGTTGGCTTAGGCACAAAGCCCATGGGAAGCCAGTTTTCGCGCGCCAATGCCAGGATGGATGCAGGGGCATGATTTCGGCGGCAGGTGTGGAACCGTGGAACGTCAGGCAGCCTGGCTGTTTGGAGCCAGTGAAACCGCTCGTGCGCCTTTGGGTGCTCAGTACGCTTTCGATGGTCTCCTCAGGCTCGCTAATCCTGTTCCAGATGCTCCTGGTCATCTTTGAGATGGCTGGAGGTCTTTTGTTGCAGAAATTGCCGCATGAAGCTCTTCGCGGCTTCCTTCAATGCTCTCTGGTCCTTTTCATCGACTTCGTACAGTGCGAGCTGCTCGACGAAGAATAAGACCAGCGAGATGGCTTTGCTTAGTTTGATCATCCAGCCAGCAAACGCAGACGTTTCTCTACGTATGCGAATTGGGAATTGGTGGTTGCCTCAGCCCGGACGATAATGCCGTCGCGGACCAGTTCACGAACCATCTCGGAGTCAGTGAGTCTGTTCGCTTTGGCCAGCCGGGAGACTTCTTCTGCCATCTCCGTTGGGAAGCGAACACAGATTTGGGGTAAACGCATTCATACCTCTGAACACGCGCGCATTGCGCTTGGACATTGATGCAAGCAAGTTGCTTGCGGGGCTCCTCGATGGGCGAGGAGAGATGACGAGTAAAACTCATCAGTTCCCGTTGACGCAGGAAAAGGCGGATGGTTCCCGGAGTGCCACCGCATATAGTGCCAAAGAGCTAGAGCCATCGAGGTGCAAGCCGTGAAAGGAAGAGAAAGCCAGGAGTATGGTGCCTCAAGCACAGCGCTGATGGGCGACTGCCGTTCAGCGGTCCCCAGAAGCCTGTTTGGGGTACCCGGCATTACGCGGGGTACTTTCTGGAACCATGGCAAGGCACCGCCCGCGGTGCATACGCCGAAATGAAATCACCGCTTTATCCTGCTGCCGCTCCCAAATTCTCGCGTCAGATATAAAAACCAACAAACCTTCGAAAAGAACCATCCTGCTAGTTGAAGGAAAGGACGGCTGCCACTAAGGTGGTGGATAGTCATGATTTTGACAGTTGCGATTACCTGATTCTTCGTGGAAGAATTTGTCACGGCTTTGAATTGCGATTCCCGCTGGCGGCGCTGCCCGATGGGCCGCATTCGCTAGATTCGCAGTGCAATCGGCACGCCGCTCAGCAAATCCACATTGCCACGCTTCATTAAGTGTCACGATTCAGTGAACTAATCGAAATTGCAGCTGTATCCTAAGAGTCAGGGTTCCCAGGTCGCAGGGCAATTGATCCCTCTTAACCGGCGGATGGTGAGTCGAAGGTTACCAGGACTCCCTCAGGCAAAATCCCCCAAGTAAGGTCACATCCATGCAATTCCGAATACTGTGCAGTATACTCGCATCGATCAACTTCGCGGTTTCGGACTGTGTCACCTGCTTCGCTAGTGAGTTTCCTTCGTCAGGAGACGTTGCGATCGATCGTCATTTGCAAGGCAAGGCGGCTAGAAGGCTACACAGCGACGAACAAATCGACAATATGTCTCGTCTTTTCCGCGCCATGTCCGAACAGCGGACAGACGACGCCCTGGCTTTGATCAATAGCATGCTCGAGAACCAACCGATCTTTCCGTGGCTGTATGCGTGTCGTGCTCGCGTACACCTCGCTCAGGGGCTCCAAAGCGAGGCACTCTCCGATGCCAACAAAGCGGTTGAGCAGGACCCTGGTTATGATGTCTGCTATGGCACTCGTGGGCAGGTTCTCCTGGCAATTGCATTGAAAGAGAATTCGAGCGAAAAAGCCCAGAGCGCAATTAAGGATCTGTCGGAAGCGTTGCGGATCACTTCAAGCCGTTACGCCAAGGCCGAGTACTACCTCGCCCGGGCACAGTGTTACAAGTTCTTGAATGACTCTACCCATGCCCTCTCCGATGCTACTAAGTCTCTTGCAAATAACAAAACCCAAACGAGCTCCGAGTTTCTGTCGATGATTCAGAAGAACCAGGTTGGTTCTGTTCCTATGAGCAAACCAGTGTTCAATGCTTCACTTCCCGATTGGCATCGGCTGCGCTAGCAGCCGATGCCGGAACCTGTGTCCGAATTTCACTTGAATCTTCCGTACGGCGTGCCTGGCCATTTAATTCCAAGCTCTTCAAGTCGTTTCTGGAGCCTTGAGTGGCAATCGTTCAATCCAGGCACCCACAGGGGGCTTGAGATGCTAGATTGGACGCTCTCAATTACCTGGGACTCAGTCATGCCCGCAGTTCCATAGGTCCCATCAGGGTTTGGCTGCACTGTAGTGTAGGGGTACTGATTGTTAGCAAAGGTCCAACCCTTTGGCACACCGCGATTTTTGCCCATCCCGGCAGCGGTGCCGCTTTCGGTACTGTACAAGTAGATGTGCTGAGCTGTGCCCAAGGTGCAGCATTTTATGACGATGTTCTTCGCTGGCTTTGAGATTACTATGAGCTTCAGTCCTAACGGATCAATAAACATGATCGGATTGTTTCGGACGTAGCCATATAAGTTGATTCCGCCATCTTCTTCAATAGGATCTCGACTTATGAATCGGGCGAGAATTGCACTATAGGCACGGGCGCGAGTGAGATTAAGTCCGCTGCGACTGTGCACGTAATACCCGCCGAACTGAAAGTCGCTCTCCTGACCACCGTCCAGTTTTCGCGTACCGCCATACGCGTCGAAACTGTACGAAGCCTGTTGAACCCCACTATTGTCAGTCATAGTGCGGATAGAACCAAGATCATCTGTGGTGTAGAAGTAATTAGTGGAGCTGTTGATTTGTCCCCTCGAAAAGAACTGTTTTGACGGATTTCCGCTTCCGTCACGCTCTTCACAGCGATCATCATCGCACCATATGAACTGCTTGGTGCTGGTCACACTGCCGGAAACCGTCTCAACAATCTTCACGAGTTTACCGGACGGATCTAACGTGAATTCCGATTTATTATTGATCCCGGGATAAGTGATCTTTCTAAATCCGCTGGCACCGCACGTGGTGCCACTACCGCACCAGGAGTGGGATTCCGACGAGGCATGATCAAGAGGTGTCCCACCGCTGTCGCTGCAGTGTCGACGAGTCGCGCAAAATTCAATCTGCGTTGATTTCGTTTTCGGCCTGCTCGCGTAAGGTTCTGGCTCTTTCTCTTCCGCGACTATTCTCGCTAATCCTGTCCCGGGTAATCCGCGATGCTCCGACGCTTCAAGTCCCATAGGATTCCTCCATCGGGCGCCTGTGCCTCTCTTAGAGCGTTCGTCCAGCCGTGGTAAACTATCAGCAGGCTGTAGAAGTCTCGTAGAAGTGTTTTCATGACTCAATCTCGAAACAAAAGACCAACCGTCGACCAGGTTTTGAAACTGGTAGATCAGCTGTCCCCGGAAGAACGTGAACAGTTGATGCGAGAGCTTAGGGCTGAGGATTTTCGCCGAGACATACAGAAGGGCATTTCCGCTGCGGACCGTGGTGAATTGAAGCCAGCCGAGGAAGTGCTCGCCAAACTGCGCAAAAAAGCTCAGTCAAGACTGTAGAGTTCAACGTGAAGCTCCTCATCACTTCTGCTGCCGAACTCGATTTGGAAGAGATAGAAGCATACATTTCTAACGACAATCCAGCAGCAGCGGACCGTCTGTTGGTATCGCTGTTGAAACGATTCGAGGTCCTAGCGGAAATGCCAGGGATTGGTCGTCGGCGCGATAAGTTCGCACGAGGCGTCCGCAGCATCGCTGAGGGTGACTACGTTGTTCTCTATCGCGTGAAGAACAACGCAGTTGAAATCCTTCGCGTGCTGCACGGCGCAATGGACCCAGAAAGAGTTATCGCCGAAACTCCTATTGAAGAGTGATCACCCGGCATCAATCACGAGAGGCTACGCAACCATAATATGGGTTGCCTGCCTCCAGATGCTGGCTGCTTAAGGTTTTGGCTGTGGACAAAGCGACAGCCAAAATTCAGAAAAGACTCGCCCGGAATGTTTTCGCGTTGAGGAAGCGCAAGGGCTGGAGCCAGGAAGAGTGCGCGGGGAATCTGGACGTTGCGACAGCCTATCTATCGCGCATAGAGCGCGGGCTCGTCAACGTGACCCTCAAGAACTTGGTGAAGATCGCTTTGGGTTTCGGAACAGACGTATCAGAACTACTGGCACCCTAGTTACCACGTGCTGGTCCAAAGGCAGCCATTTGCCAGCTGGTAGTAATATATCGACAGATATTTGTTCGAGTGGTGAAAAATGCCTAGAGAACTGTTGCATGTGTGGCTCATGCCGTGGGCGCTGTTCCCAGAGCCCGTTGAATTTGGTTCGATTGGAATTTGGGATTTCTACAAAGAGGGACCGGCACGGGTTGCCGACTCGCAGGAAATGCTTTGGCTGAGCCAGTTGATGTCTTGCTTCAAGGATAGAACGGGAAGGGAATTGACCAATGTTTCCGTAGTTCAGCACGGCACAGAAGCGTTCGGGAGGCAAGGAGCTGAGGGGAATTACAAGATTCGGTGGGCAGGAAACGCGATAGCTTTCTGCTATTTGATCGGCATAATTCAAAACATGGTCCTGGGAAAAGTTCGATTTGATCACCCGGGGGAAAGCGAATGCTTTCAGCTTATGGGGTTCGTCATCGACGAAGACGGCATGCTGTATTACACAGAAGCAAGAACCACGGGCACAACAGAGTTAAAAGAGAAGTATGTGTCGTTCAACGAGCCGCCCCATATCTCAGGGCGGCACAGTGCCCCCGACAGACTTTTGATGGCAGCACTTGCGCGGCTTAACGATACTCAGCAGGATTCAGATCTCTGGAATCAACTCGGGGTTTGCTTCGAGTGGTTTTCGAGCACATGGTCGTCCGCGCCAGAGTTCTCCAACCCGGCACGCTTTGTTTCGTTGATGACTGCGTTCGAATCACTCGCAAGACACGACGTCAACGACCGTTCGCCTGCGATGGCTGAATATGCGTCGACGCTTTGTGATTGGAACTCGCTACCGACTACGGAACAGATCCGGCGGAACAATGCCAACGTCGATGTCAACAAACCGTCAAAATTTATAGTGGACTTTGGAAATTACCGAAACAGTTTTGTACATGGCAGCAGGCTCCCGCACGGTTGGATCAAATACTGCATTGCAGATAAGCAGTTCGGACCGCTGGAGGTGATGAGTTTGATCATTCATGCCATGGTGGCGAACCTCCTGCTTCAAGCCGGAATCGTCCACGACTGGGAACCCGAAATTCTGCGACACGACTTGAGGCAGTTGGTGCAGGCTCTGCATTGGGACACAAATGAACCAATCCAGCCAAGTCCGCACTTGTCGCGTTAGCTCGAAGATACTCAACTTCGCGTTACTGGTTTTGTCAGTTTTGTCAGTGCCTGCTCCCCGATCAATTCCAGAAAGCGGTCCGTAATTTTCTGCATCGGTTCGCGCAAGCGCTCGACATCGATCACCAGGTAGGAGCCGGTAACATCACCATAAATGGTGTGGTTGGCCAGTTTCTTCAGTGCGTAGTGCGGAATGTCCAGCCGCTCTGCCATGGTCAGGAACGTCCGCCTTATATCGTGCAAAATGAAATCGCATCCAGATTGCTCACGCATTTTTCTAAGCGATTGGTAGCACCCGTAGTACCGTCCCTTTCCTTTCCATCCAGCGAATACAAAACTAGATCCATTGTTTTCCGCGAATCTGCGAGCAAACAACTCGTACAGGAAGTCGCTCAACGGTAGCCTTGCTTCCCTGGCGCTCTTGTTGTTCTCGGCCCTGATGGTCAATGTCTTCGCCTCCAAATCAACATCACGCCACTCAAGTTGAGCGGCCTCGTTTCGCCTCATTCCGGTGAACAAGAGCACGAGATGATAGTCACGAGCGGCGGGATTCCTTAGTGACAAAACTGACAGAACCCAGTCTCGAAGTTTGTGATCAGGAATAATTCCTTGCCGTTGAGGAATCCGGTGCCAGGCCTTTGTCTGCCGGAGGACCCGAACCGGGTTATCGGCGATCAGCGGCTCACCCTGCTCTGCATATTTGTAGGAGACGTAATTGAGGACGGACCGCAAGACCTGCATCGTCAGATTGGCATTGGCTTTGCCGGATGTTCCCTTCTTGCTGCCACTGCCCAGCTGGCTGTACCGCTCCAGCACCATGCTGCGAGTGATGGAGGTAACTGGCTTGGCGAGCCAGTCACCTAGGTTCTGATTCATCACTCGATTGAACGATGCGACCGTATTTGGACGAAGCGTCTTTGCCGCCATGTACTCGTCGAACGCCTCACCCAAGGTAAGTGACACCCGTCTTTGTCGCTGCTTCTCCTTTGCCGGATCATGTCCGGCTGCCATCTTCCCTAATATCGCTAGCGCAAGTTTTCTGGCTTCTTCAGGTGGTGATAACTTTGCATTACCAAGCGTGACTCTTCGGCTACAGCCATTCACCCTGGCTTCAGCGAAGTAAGTCATCTTGGTGCTGGTCACTTTCAGACCAAAACCGGTTAGTTCAGAGTCCCTGTAGAAGAGGGTTTTGCCAGGTTCTGGCATCTCTACTTTTGTGTTGATGAAGTTGGCGGTCAGTCTCGGCATAACGGTCTCCTCCAAAACGGTAGGCGCGGTAGGCAGATTAAAAGTAGGCGACGGTAGGCGGCAGTAGTGATATCGGGGCGAAGGCGAAACGGTAGGCGCATGGTAGGCGCGAAGAGAAGATTCGCACTGCCAAAACTGACACAACTATTCCAGAGTCCTAGTATCGAAGCCGTTCTCCACGCAAAAGATGCCCCGCTGGAGAAACGAGTGATATCGGAACCGCTGTCCAGCTGGCTGTTTCAGGATGATAGCATCAAAGTTATGCAAGGCGGCATCCACGTCCGGACAATCAGGCGATCGATCGTTGATGACATCAAAGAGATCATGGCTGCTGAAGTGTGCGCCGAGCATCATCTAGATGGACGGCTGTCTATCTTCGATCAGTTGATAAACTGTAGATCCGACTACCTGATCGAGAGCAATCGGGCGGTAAAATTACTTAAGATTAGTTCGAGCAACTGCTGTGACGCGTTTTCAAGGAGCACCACGTGATGGAGATGAGCCCCGCACTAGCAGCAGCCTTTGACGTTGTGATCTGGGCAGTCAATATTACAGTCTCACTGATTATTTGGCACTCTCTCGGCAATCGAAGGAGACTCTCGAAAGTCCTATTTTTCGTTGGCAGCGGTATCGCAAGTATTGCCCCGACCGTGGATATCGTGCCTAAGATGTCGATGCCGACTGATGTCCTGGTCCTCCTCATGATTTCCGGTTTTCCTTTTTTACCCGGTGGGTTGCTGATGTTGCTGATCGGGTTGTGTACGGAACGAGCGTTACACATCATCCAACGCTTACAGCGGAATTCAAAAGAGCAATGACTGCGGGTCTCTGTTTTGCGTGCCCTTCATTTGAGAGTGCCAAAATCCCTTGGACCGCCATCGACGTTGAGCTGACCGCGCGCATTTAGGAAAGTACCGTTGGGGTGCGCAGCCTTCGTAATGGAACCTCCGCTGGCGTTTATGACCATTACTGCGAAGTCATCGGAATTATGCAGCAATACGTTGTAACCTGTATTTCGCCACGTCCGAGCTGCGTCGAGCGCTTTCTTATCGTTAGCTTCATCGTTTAGATTGCAGTTTTCGGAGAATGCAAGATATTCTTTGTAGCCCAAGCTGGCTGCGAATGCGAACGCACCTCCTAGTGTAGAGAACGTCCGCTCGTCGACAATACCGGCATCGAATGGTGCGTTTGGTGTCTTAGGCCCATAGGAAACGTAAGTGTATGGACCGTCACCACTTCCGACTATAACCCCGTTGTGACCTAACTTGTTCGCCCATTCCGGCTGGTTGATGAAGTATCTTGCCAATCCGAACATGTCTATGAAGCTGGACGGAGAATTCCCGACGTATGCATAAAGGTTCGCTCCACCCGCTTCGCCGATAGGGTCTTTCGAGAGCCAGCGACCTAAAACAGGGACATACGCTCGAAACGCTGTTAGGTTTAATCCGCTTCTGGCGTGCACGTACATGCCCGCAAAGCCAAAATCGCTGTCTTGCCCGCCTTCCAGCTTCGTCGTCCTTCCATAGGGCTCGAAGCTAAAAGCGGACTGCAAGACTCCATAGGCGTCAGTCATCATGCGAACTGAGCCTAGATGGTCTTGTCCGTAGAAATATTTATCTAAGTTGCGAATTTGCCCTTGGGCGAAAAACTGCTTGGTCACATTGCCGCTGCCATCACGCTCTTCCCCTCCAACGAATTGCTTCGTTGAAGTGACAGAACCAGAGACAGTTTCAACGATCTTGACTCGGCCTCCTGTCGGCGAGTACGTGAATTCAGTCTTGTTATTTGCGCTTGGATAGGTAATTTGAATCAGACGATTTTCAGCGTCCCATGCGAAGGAATTCGTTCCGTCGCTGGTCATGTTTCCGTTGAGATCGTACGTCAGTGTGGCGCTTCCTGCTCCAACAACTTCCAGCTTATGCGTATTCGTGGTTGTGCCGCTTCCGCCTCCGGCGGTAGCGCTCACGCTAACGCTGTTACTTCCCGACGACAGCGAGGCGCTTCCGGAGAAAGTTTGAGATG
>JAXLXI010000026.1:0-63582 GCA_046328035.1 Candidatus Obscuribacterales bacterium
GTTATAAACGTACTACAATGAGGGCTAGATGCCAAGCAGGCATTTGTCTTGCCCAGTTCGGAGGAGGTTCGGCATGTTTGCGAGCAGTCGGGTGCGCGCATTTTTGACCATATGCGCCCTGGTAGCCTCTGCCGGCAGTGCAGGCGCTCAGTCACCTACCGCTACCGGCGACGGCAGCGCTGTAGAGAACGGCACTCCCGCGGCGCAGCCCGCCTTGCCGCCGGCCACTCTGTCCGCCCAGCCGGGTGGCGTCGTACCGGGTCCATTAGAAGCAGAACGCAAGCTGCTTTTGAGCCGTATCGATCTGGCGAAAAAACACGGAATTGGCACCTCTGTTTACCTTAGCGAGTTCAATAAAGTTGAGGAACAGGTAAAAGGAGGCGCGCAGGCTGATGCGATTAAGGGCAGAATCGAATCTCTGACGCGCAGTCTTGCAGATCAGCTGCAGCGCGGAAGAAACCTCAAAACTCAGCGTCCGACACCACCTGCAGGTTCGCAACAGGGCGGACCAGATCCTGTACCGGCGGCTACCGCCAGTGCGGGACCGGCAGCCGCGCCTGGCGCAGGCAGCGGTTCGCTGGCCGACAAACTGAAGAGCATCACCAATGACCTGCCGCCAGGCACCCTGGAAAAGCTCATGCAGAACGACAAGGCGCGCAACATTCTTCAGCATCTCAAATAGCCGGGATGCCAATGGTTTTGCTGCTTCTGTCCCAGGGAAAGTAGAGGACAGGAGAAAGCTCTTCCATGAAACCGGCGACCTTGCTACGAACCTACTGCGCAGCAACTTTTGCTGTGGGCATTGTTCTGACGCTGCCCATGGCATATCTGATCAATAAGCACGACCTGGACCTGAACGCCGGTTTGTTCCTGGCTCTGTCCTGGAACGTGCTCTTTGTCATGATACTGCCGCTGATACTAGACTGGACTGAGCGCAAGTATGCGCGCGCCCGGTTTATCGCCCTGGAGGAGTTGGCCGATACCAACCCGGAACTGAAAGCAGCACTGGATGCGCAGTGCGAAAAACTATCGCTGCCTGGTCTTCGTCTGGCAGTGGCTGATACCGCGGGTGATGAAGCCTTCAGCTATGGTTTGTTCCGCAACAATCCGCGTTTGATACTGCCCGCCAAGGTTTTATCGGAAGACGAACGCGCCAAGTTGATTCCCTCGATAGAGTCGGAACTGGCTCGCTTCAAGCGCCGCGATGTGACACCGCTCTTCATTCTCTTCGCCGCGTTGCAGGTCGGATTGACCTACCTGCTGGTCCACATTGCCTGACACCGCAAGTTAAAGTTAGTAGTTAGGTAACGAATCACCTTCTGAGTGGGAATCTCACGATGGTCAATTTTCAGGTCCTGTTTAGGATCTAGAGAGACGTTGACGGGAGAAATTCCTTCTTGCTGAAACTGCTTAATCGGCTCTCAGCCGCCGCACTGGTGCTGGTCTCTACAAGCCCGGTCGCCACTGCCATCGATTATCAGGAGATTCAGGGTTATCACGTCCCAACCAACCTGATTCGCCGCATCCGAGTCGAACGCGCCGCCAACATCAATGCCGCGCCGGCAGTGCCAAAATCAAACTGTCCGACGTGCGACGACGTAGAGACCGTCAGCGATCCGTCAGTTGCTGCCCCGTCCCGGCAACCCGCCAAACCCAGAGCGGCGGTGCGCAAACCCAAACCAAAACCGCGCCGACCCAGTGCCATACCCAAGTTTCCGTCAGGAAATTTAGGCGCAGAACCACCGCCCGGCATGAAACAGCGGCGAACACCCGGATACAGCCGTCGACCGGCTAAACGCAAGCCAACCTTCCCTTCCGGAAAGCTGCCGGCGGGACCAAGCAGTCCATTGCCACGGTTCAAAAAGCCCATCCCAGCGCAGATTTCCGTGGGTCGCAACCTCTCCTGCGAAGAAGCCCTTGCCGCCGCGCGGCAAGCAGTCAACGAGGAAAACGGCGATAAAGCAGCCTCCATCCTGCGCAAAGCTCTGTCGGCCAATCCCGAATGCTCGTCGGTCAAGAACGAGCTGGTGCAAGTCTCTATCATGCGGGCTCGCCAATTTATGTGCTGCGGGTACTTCGAATGCGGCGCACGGCGCGCACGCGAAGCCCTGTACCTGGATCCGACTAATCCCGCCGCGGCGTCTATTCTCAAAGAGGCCTACAGCAAATCAGGGGTAGAACCGAGCAATCCGGACAATCGGATGAACATCGCCGAGTGCCTCGCCAACCACGGACGGTACATCGGAGCGCTCGTGGAATATCAGCAAGCCGCGCAGCTGGTGCCTTCTGCACTCGCGCTGGCAGGCGAAGGCAATATGTACACAGCTCTCAATCGCTTGCCGGAAGCCGAAAGTGCCTACCAGCACAGCCTCTGGCTCGACCCGCATAACGGGGACACATGGCGGCGGCGCGGACTGCTCAACTTGAAGTCGAACAAGATTACACAAGCGGCACAGTACCTCGCGCAGGCTTCGATACTCAATGGCGAGGATCAGCTGGCCTCATCAAGTCTGCTTGATCTGGCCAACAAGCAAGTCGCCAAAGTTCCGTCCGCACAAAACGTGCTGACGCTGGCAAAAGCCTATTTGCTGCACGGTGATGAGAAAAGCGCTCTGTCTCTGTACAATCAACCGCGGCTGGCACCAGCATTGGTGCCCACCTACTCGGCTCCTGAAGACTGGGCTGTCTGGGTGTCCGAGCAACGCAATAACATCGTGCAAGAACGGGTAGCTGCTGTCGAAGGTCATGTCCTAAAAAGCAATCCAGTCGATGCATTCACGCAGGTCGGACCAGCGTTGGAAACCAAAAATGTGATCGTCAAAAACTGCGGGTGCGCAGCTGACAGATTGCTCGGCAAACCTGCGGCTGCCACCGGATCAGGTGCCCCGCTCACTGCTGTCACCAACTCGGCCCTCGCGCAGACGGCACCGCCGGAACTGCCTATCAATTTCGAAGAGGGCGATCAACTCTACTGATGTGCTTTATAAGAAGCGCGATCTGCTGCGGCTTGCGCACGGATTGCTGCATCACGAGCTTGCGCCGCCGCGTCTTTGGTGGCAGAAGATTTTCCGGCCGATAGTGAATAGGCCTTGTCGGCGGCAGCACGGGCAGCATCGGCATGACAGTGAGCCGAGTAAGCAGCACTCTGGCGCGAACCCTTTTTCGCCATAACTTGCTCGCGACTCATCGACTTCAGCTTGACTGGCTTGATCTTTCGCTGCTTGATCTTTCGCTATCTGACACTGGGCTTGTGCAGCGCCCAGGTTGAATTATCGTTTGTTGGATCGACGAGTCCAGTGGGTTGTCCCAGCAACGCTTTAAGTATGTTGCGCCCACTAAATGGATTGGCGTCCGCCTGCTGCTCTTTCTGCTTCTTCAACTGCGCTTGTTTCTGCATTTGCAGTTGCTTCTGCTTTTGCATCTCCATCTGGCGCTGCATCGCCATTTGACGCTGCATCTGCATTTGCTGCTGCATCTGAATTTGTTGCTGCATCGGCATTTGCTGTTGTTGCATAGGCACCGGCGCAGACATGGCGTTAGCGCTCTGCTCGCCAGAGCAATTGCTATACATGCCGCCATAACTAAACTGCGGACTCTGAACATATCCGTTCGAGGCGCCGCTCACCTGCTGCTGACTCTGCGCGGTGACTGGACAGACCTCAAGGAATGCAACAGACAACGCTATCAAAGCGGCAGCCTTGGAGTTCACGTCTTCTCATCCTCAGAGATGATTTCCGACTGGAATATATCTAGTTTAGCTCCTGCAACATCGTCCGGGCTCAATCCGGCTTTTATTGCCAATTGCCGAAGAGTTTCGTCGACCGTCCAACCGAACTCAGTCATCACATGCGGAAGGAAAACTGAGCTGTGACCTGCCTTTGCGAAGATGACACCGTCGCGCCCGATGATTATCTGGTCTTTCGACTTAATGCGACGAGGAGGCGTCAACACGTTCACCTCAATTATGACGTCGCTCATTTCAGTGCGATGCAGAGACGGAAAACGCGGATCACGCACTGCTGCGGCAATCGCATTTTCCTGCACCGACTGCCAAAGCGGCGCCACAGGCCACATGCTGCCGATGCATCCTCGCAGATCTCTATCACCGTGCCCCATGTTCGACACGCCGTGTGCCGGCTTATACAAGGTCACAAAGGCACCGAAGCAGCGCTTCATGGGTTCGGTGATTTCTATCCCGACCTCTTCCGGTGTGGCAACACGGTTCTCATTCAAATGAATTTCTAGCGTCTTCCTGGCGAGGCACAGCAATGCTTTGCGTTCATCATCGGAAAGTTGCACTACGTCTTTGGCATCAGGAATGGTATCAATTCTTTCCGGCCACTGTTGTCCGGAAAGTGCAATCGCAATGTAGCTCACCGAGTTGTAGTTATCTTCACTCAAGCAATCCTGTGAAGTGTAGTATTTGAGCGCCGTCACACGTGTTCCAGCTGGCATCAGCGCACACATCACTGCACAAGGGAAGAAACCACATATGGTGTCTTTGGTTTCGTGTTGAAACTGTACGAATCCTTCCAGATCGAGTTTTGCAAGGTGCGAAAACGAAGATCTGTCCAATTCCTGGACCACAGCACGAATAGGCCCATCATAGGGCTCATACTCGTATCGCGGTCCGTAATGCGTGAAGTCGGAGCTAACGACCAGAAGATCACCTTCTTGCATGAAACCACGCAGCACCTCTGCAATCAGCCGCATCTCGCTCTCGTCGTTGAGCTGACCAATGATGATCGGCACAATCGGCACGGCCCCAAGCGTTTGCCGGATGAAAGGCAACTGCAATTCGAGAGAGTGCTCGACCTTGTGCACCTCTGGTAATACCGCGAACAACGGATACGTCACGAGTTCATCCACGGTGGCGCGATCAACAGTCAGGGCTCCCAGTGGCGTTGCAAACGCAGCGGCTGCCGGCAGAGCGGCTCCATGGAATCCCACATGGTGACTGGGTCCGAGGAGAATGACACGTTTTACTTGTCGATCGGCAACCAACCCATACGCATGCGCCGCAGCTTGCCCGGAAAACGCATACCCTGCGTGGGGCACGACGATAGCCGTGACCGGCTCCTCCAGACGCTGGTTGGCAGTGGTGAGCTTGTTGGCGGTTTGCTCGTCTGTGAGCGGCGAAGCGCGTTCTAGCATTTCTTCGAGTTGCGCTTTCAACCTTTCTGGATCGGCGCTATACCAGCTGCCGGCGAATTGCATCTTGCGAATCGGTTCGACAGACGGCTGAGGCCAGAAGTGTATTGGAAAGAACACGTGAAGCTGCCCGGTTAGTTAAGCGGTCAGGGATTTTCAGGACTTCCGTAGGTCGCAGGTTGAGAACCTTGTGGCGGTTGTGTAGTCGTTTCAGAAGGAGTGAAGTTGTCCACATCGCCGCCAGTCGAGGCAGGAGCGCCGCCGACCGGTGTAGATGCAGGCGCGGATTCCGGCTGGGATGCTCCTTCCTGTCCAATCGCTGCGGGCGCAGCCTGGGCAGGCGCGGCTTGAGCCGCCGGTGCCGCTTCTGCTGGGGCAGCCGAAGCTGGAGCAGCATCAGAGGGCGCCGCCGGAGCCGCAGTAGCCGGCGCAGTCGAAGCAGGAGCGGACTGCGCGGCTGGCGCGCTCTGTCCACCATCTTTATCCGGCGGCAACACGGACCCCAATCCCAGATCGGCAGGCATTCCGCTCTGTGCGGGATAACTGCCGCCCGAACCTGCCGAAGAGGTTGAGGCGGAAGAAGATGCCGGAGTTGAAGTAGTGTCAGCCGGAGGAGTGTAGCTGGAACTTGCCGGAGGCGAATAATTGGAGGATGAGGACGGAGACGAGCTAGGCGGCACATTCGCCGATGGAGCGGTGACTGGTGCCATACGCGCTGACATGCTGGAGTTGCTGTCACCATGCGGATCAGATGTGGATACGAATGTGAATGTGATCACCACTGGACTGCTTCCGGACGGCAGGGCATCAAGCGGCTGAGAGTTATTGAACGCATCGAGAGCCGACTGCTCTGCCGCAGGATTGTTCGGCGAACTGCGCATAGTCACGTTTTGCACCGAGCCGTCGGTGTTGACGGTGGCGGCCAGCGTCACATTGTTTTTGCCGTCAGCGAGCAAGGTGTTCCATTTGGAGAGCACGCGATTTTGCAACTTCCCAAGGTAGGCGTTGTACGCCGGCGTGAGGTCACACCCTTTCTTGATAATTTGCTGGTTGCCACCGGCGGCAGGTCGCCTGACCGGTGCCGGCGCCGCATCAGCTGCGGCGGACTCAATCAGTACCAGCGAGAAAGACAACGCCAGGACTCCACAGAAACTTCCAGATAGCATCTGTCGGACTGAACCCACGTTGAACACCTCCATAACTCAAGACGGTTACAGTGTACTCCCTTTAATCAGCGCTGCGGGCCCGGAGTTAGTCTGGCTCCGTCATTTTGGACGGATCGAGAATCTTCTTCAGCTGGTCCTCGGTCAACTCGGTTTTCTTGCGCGCTACTTCCCGGATAGTTTCGCCTGTTTTGGAAGCTTCTTTCGCAATCGCGGCTGACAGGTCATAGCCAATTTCCGGTACCAGGGCGGTGCACATCATCAAGCCGCGCTCGACCATCTCCGGTCCTCTCTCGGTTGCCTTGATACCATCAACGCACTGGCGTTGGAAGTTCTCGGCGACTCTCGCCAACAGCATGATCGATTGCAACAAGTCGTAGGTGGCGATCGGCATCATCACGTTGAGTTCGAAGTTACCCGAGGCGCCGGCGGTGTTAATCACAACATCGTTGCCGATTACTTGCGCACATGCCATGCAGACAGATTCGGCAATGACTGGATTGACCTTGCCAGGCATAATCGAGCTGCCCGGCTGCACTTCCGGCAAGGCAATCTCGCCCAGTCCAGCGCGCGGACCGCTGCCCAGCCAACGAATGTCGTTGGCAATCTTCATCAAGCTGACGGCAATTGTTTTCAAGGCGCCGGATGCATCAACCACTTCATCAAGCGTGTTCTGAGCCTGGAAGTGATTGGTTGTCTCAACTACTTTGATGCCGAGATTCTTCGAGATTTTGGCGAGCACTCTTTGCGCAAAGTCTTTGCGCGCATTGATGCCGGTACCAACGGCGGTGCCGCCCAGGGCCACCTGTGACAGGCGACTTTCTGCATACTCAAGGCGTTCGATGGCGCGCTCGATCTGACCGGCATAGCCAAGAAACTCTTGTCCTAGGCGCACAGGAGTTGCGTCTTGCAAGTGAGTGCGACCGGTTTTGATGACGTCCCAGAATTCTTTCGACTTCTTCTCGAGGCTGACTTTCAAACCTTTGAGAGCCGGATGCAGATACTCTTTCATGTCGAGAAGAGCAGCGATATGCATGGCGGTCGGAATGGCATCGTTGGACGAGTTGCCACGGTTGACGTGATCGTTGGGGTGCACCAGATTGCGATCGCCACGCTCGCCGCCGAGAATTTCGATGGCGCGATTTGCAATCACTTCATTCGCATTCATGTTAGTCGAAGTACCGGAGCCAGTTTGGAAGATGTCGACCACGAACTCTTTGTCGAACTTGCCCTCGGCTACTTCCATGGCTGCTTTGTGAATAGCGTCGGCGATTTTTGCATCGAGCTCGCCGTATTCTTTATTGACTTCAGCACCGTAAGCCTTAACCAGAGCGATGGCTCTGATGAACGAACGCGGATAACGCAAATCGCTGATCGGAAAGTTCAGCACTGCCCGCTGCGTGCTCGCGCCGTAATAAGCGTCTGCAGGAACTTCCATAGTTCCCATCGAATCGCGTTCAACTCGGGTGTCCGCTTTAGTACTCACGGCCATCGTTCACCTCTTGATTTGCTCTGTGACAGGACCTAATTATCGCACTGAAACGGCTGTGCGTCGGCAGCGGCACCACTCGCGGTGCAAACCTTGTCAACACACTTTCAGACCGACAATTAGATGCTAGGCGAGGTCGGCACGGATGCAGATGGCGTCGACGGCGCTGACGGGATCGGCTCGCTGGCTGTCAAAATCTTCTTGAGACCGTTATTGATACCGGTCTCTCCGGAAAATCCGATGGCATAGCTGACCACCTGGTTGTCCGGGCCCAAGAAGATAAGCGTCGGAATCGGGCTCACTTCGTAGTCTTCAATCAGTTTCTCAGTCTTAGGATCGTCGACGTTGTAGCTCACGAACTCGACCTTATCGCCGTATGTCGTCTTGGCTTTCTCGATCAGCGGTTTCAGCATTTTGCAAGGCTGGCACCAGGATGCGTAGAACTCCAGCACCTTAGGCTTGGACGCTTCACCCCCACGCATCAGTCCATTGATCCCATGGGCAGCCGCGATCATGGGCGTGTCGGCATCGGTGCGCGGAGCAACGACGTCTTTGGGCAAAGTCATCAGATATTGGTTGGCGGCCTGCGATGTGGTGTTGCCCCTTCCCTTGCGAATCGCAACCCGCAATTCGGAAACCGCCCGGCGGTAAAGTGCTGCTTGCTCAGGGCATCCCTTCTTCATACCACCGGCTTTCTTGCAAAGAGCTTTGCCGAGATCGAAGTGCGGTTGGCAGGAATTGGGCGCTTGCCGACACTGCACTTCCAACATTTTGATTTGCTGCTCGGTGGGCATCGAGGCTGCTGCCGGTGCAGCGGCATCGGTGGCGGGCGCAGCCGCTGCCAAGACCAGCATTACCGCCGCACAAGCCAGGCGGGCTGCCAGTGCGTTTGCTCTGCTTGCTGCGCTCAACATAATTACTCCTCAATGCCTAAAAAGCCGGCTAACCGCACAAGCAGTAGTCCTGCAGACCTATCACTGCTTCTGTTTTATCACCTATCGGATGAACGAATCTTGGCGTCGTTTTAGCTGGACATTATTTGAAGGTAATGTAGTACGTGAAGTCCGGCTTGGTCTCAACCGAATCAGGGCGTTCCTTCCACAAATAGATCACCGCAGAAGCCGGCAATTTGTTGAGCCGACATCTATCGATCTCTGCAATGAACGGACTCATGTTGTTGCAGCCGCCCGGGTAACCGCACGTGCCGCCGCAATGAATGAACTGTCCAATGAACGTTGCATCGTGCGGATGATTGTCGTTCTCTACATCCTTAGACTTCTTAGTATCCAGATAAATGAAGTTGTAGCCCATGTCCCGAGCGTTATAGGCAACCAGCGAAAACTTGCGCAACTGACTGGCTTCGGTCGCCAGTGCTGGTTGAGCGACTACGGCACGCAGATAATTGCTGATGTTGTAAGTAAGCTCGGCAGTCTGTTCCTTCGGCTTGTACACCAAAGACTCCGGCATCCAATAGAACGGAAATCGCGGATCATTCATTTGATCGGGATTCAGTTTGCTCGCGTTCCAGATACCCAGAGTGGCAGGGTTGCACGCAACCAGCATAAAGGGGTTGAGAACGAAACGCGATTCCTCGGCGAATCCTTTGATGCTCGCCATGCCCTTGCCGTAGACACATTCACCGGCGAAACCCCACCAAGGTTTACCGTCTTCCACCTGCTCGAAAATGTCTTCGGTGGGCTGGTATTGATGAGCAAGCAGTTGCGGAGTACGCGCAATAGCCGCTCGCCGCATGTTCAAAATTTCCTCGCGCTTCTTCCAGTTGAACTCAGCTGGACCGTTGAGAGGCACGGATACAGTTCCCGGCGCCCTTGATAACGAGCCAACGGCAAGTGAATTGCTGGCTTCAGCAGGCACGTTTCTAGAAGAAATGCACCCGGCAGTCAATAGAATCAGCGCGACCGCGACGAGTTGATGCAGAGAAAGCTTTCTTGGCATAAAGACCTCTCCTGCAATCCTATCAATTATCGGGACTATTTTTTACCCCACGGCAACCACGACGACCAGCTGCTTGGTTGATTCGGCTCCTGCTTTTTCTCCGGAACCAATGCGTAACGGAATCGACCCCAGCCGGTATCTTTGGGCACCAGCTCCGCCCTATATGTAGATTCGGCATAATCTCTGGTCGATGCCCGCAAATCACGCCCTGGCAAGAATGTCGAAATGCCTCCCAGTCCCTCATATCTGCCGTGACCGAAGTAGTCTTTAACCAGCTTGGCACGGCTATCCAGAACAGCTTGCGCACTGGCTTTCAGCGAACCATCAACATCTTTGATTTCTCCGGCATCGATAGCTTTAACCACACGAGTAGTGAAGTCCTTCAGGTCATATTTCTTGCTTCCAATCCCGAACAGAAAGAACAAGAACATGCCGCTGCCGCCGTAGGTGGCAGTTCCATCAATAGCTTCTTCAATGGCTGCGCGATTCTTTTCACTCTTGAGCGCCTCGCACATCTTGTCGCCGAATTTGTCGAGGTTGGTCTGGAATTCGGTGTAATCGCGCGTATTGATGTGCGACAGAGTGCTGATTAGGACTCGCTCTCCCTTAGGCAAGCCAAACTGTTCGAGCCACTTCCACATCTGTTCGGAAGCCTTCTGTCGATCTTGCGATGCCGTAACGAAACTACGCGCAACCTGATCAGATGTCGCCGCTGGATTCTTAGCAAGTTTCTCCAGCGGACCTGACACGACCTGTCCCGCGATGTGTTCGGTCTCAGGCGATGCCACCACATCTGATGCCAGCCCCTTAAGCGCATCGATTACACCATCCTGGGACATCAAGCAGCAATCGAAATCCAAGACATCAAGTTTTTCTTTTCCGACTGCCTTCAATCCTTTTTTCACGGCATCGACGAATTCGGCGACACTGGCCTTCCCGGTATCGCCCATCAAGCCTTTGTTCCCCTGCCCGTGCGAATCCATGATCAGCCCTAACCGCTTCGGATCAAAGCGACTGCCGGTGAAGGTCAAAAGCCCCTCTGTGTCTTTGGCATACCCCTGGGATTTCACAGAGTCTGCCATCGTCATTTTTCCGTCCTTAATAATGTACCGGTAAAGCTGATGTCCATCCGGCGTCATCGAAATCAGGGAGGACCAAGACGAATAGCTGGGATAAGCCGCCTGCACAACCAGAGTCACCGGGGTCCCCTTGGTCTTATCCGCCAGATCCCGCAACTCCTTCATGCGCGCATTGACGCCATAGCCACTGCCGAAGTCGGTGGTCAGATTAATGGCAATCGTCCAGTCCGTCTTCTCTTTGGCGGGCGGTTTGCCAGCCCCGACCGCCTGTTTCACGGCATCGGTGATTCGCAAGAAGAGCCCCGCGTCTTCCTGCAGTTTCTCCACATGCCCGGGTGGTTGGGCATCGCCGGGCGTGGGCGCCTGGAACTTATCCCGAGCGAGGTCTAAGAAATTCAATTCCGCCATAAGCCAAGTGGACTCCACGTGCGGTGCCAGTCCACACCTGCTTCTATCCGCAGGTCCTGGTTTTTGGACACTTGTCCAAAAACCGACGGTTCCGTATATATGCGACTTATCCCCCGCCCTGACCCACCAACGAAGGTAATCTCATGTCGTTCGGACAGGATCGAACTCCGTCCCGCATTAAACATGACTCGGCTGAATCCACCAGCCTCGGCGAAGAACTCATCGCCACTGCCAGCGACGCTGCAGCCAGAGCCACCAGAACTCTCTTTTTTACTACTGCTCCCGGCTGCATCACTCAAAAGAATCCTTTGAGGAATAATCCGACCGATGTCGGTCAGACCAAGAAGGAGGGAAGGGAGAAAGGCGGAGACTACATATCCTCAGCCACCCGAGCATCCAAAGATGTCGTAGACACGCTGAACAATTTGGAAGACACAGGGTCCTCCTGCCCCGCCAAGAAACTCGTTCAAGCTGTCGAAGCCAGCGCAGCAGGCATCAAAGGCGGCTTTGGCGACTCCAAAACCGGCAAGAAACCGCAGACGTCCATCCTGATCATTCCGCCGCTCAATCTCGGCTAATTGTGACTAGAATAAGCACCTCAATCCCCTGTGGAAATTGCTTAATGGCCGTGGCTGGCGGCGATGGCTTTGCCGGAGGACTGCAGGTAATAGGGAGCGGTGCGACGCACCGTTTCTTCAAAAGGCGTTTGCTTATGCCCGAGTTCTTTAATAGCCTTGTCGGACGAAAAGAATATCTTCCGCTGCGATAACCAGGAGACGGCGCGGGTCAGTGGCGGTTTGCGTCCGAAAAGTGGAAGCACCGCCTCGCAGGCTGAGCCGGCAGATAAGGCGACCCAACCCGGAATGGGGAAGGGCGGTGGCTTAGATCCGATCACTTGCGACAACACAAAGGATGCGTCGCGGAAGGTCATGTTGGCACTGCCCACAACATACCGTTCGCCGAATCGCCCCATCGTCATCGCATTGATCGAGGTATCGACAATGTCGCGGATGTCGGAGAACATCACGCCGCCCACCGGATAGCCCAGCAGCACGCCGCGCGCCATTGACGCAAAAATCGTGTGGTGGTGCGGATGTGTATCACCCTCACCGAATGTAATACCGGGGTTGAGGGAGATCACAGGCAGTCCCTGCTGCCGTGCCATATCGAGCACGATCATCTCACCTTCATGCTTGGTGTCGCAATAGAAAAGACTCAGACCATCCAGATTGTATGCCAGCGATTCGTCGCCAATCTCGCCTTCAGGCGGGATGCCCATTCCGGCAATGGAAGCCAGGTGAATGATGCGCGGTGTGCGCTTTGCAGACAGGGCCGCCTGCATGACATTGCGCGTCCCGTCCACGTTCACCTTATATAGTTTGTCCCGATCGGCGCGCCGGTAGGAGACCAGTCCAGCCATGTGAAACAGCACATCGCAGTCGGCAAACATCGCCGGGAGCGACGCCGGTTCTTCGACGTCTCCACGCAAATGAGCAACGTTCAGGTGTTTCAATTGCGGCGCCACCGCAGGCGACCTGCCGAATGTGGTGACGTCATGCCCGAGAGAAACCAGACGCGATACCAGGCTGACTCCAAAAAAGCCGCTGGCTCCGGTAACAACGATTTTCACTGCGACTCCTAGTGGGATACCGGTGTCGGCTGATCGTCCTTAGAGGCAGCCGGACCATTTGTACCTGCCGACCCGCCGGCGCTGCCTACGTAAGTACGCAAGCCGTCACGCAGGGAGACAGGAGTGACACCAAATTTTGAAACCAGCGCATTGCTCGTGCACACGTTGTCTACTTGCGCCAGTCGCACCTGATCGCTGCTCAATGTCGGGCGATCGCTCTGGAAGGTCTCGCAGAAGAAAGCCACCACTCCAGCCACCGGCGGCGGCAGATCGCTGATCTTCTTCTCGATGTTGAGTGTGCGCATCAACGTCTCGACAATCTCTCTCATAGTAAAGACGTCGGCGCCGCCGATCTCCAGAATCTGTCCGTTGAAATCGTCGCTGGTCACACTTTGCACCAGTGCAGTCACCAGGTCGCTGATAAACACGGGCTGCAACTTGTTAGTTCCGCCACCGACCATCGGCACCGAAGAGCGCGTGCGAATCAGGTCGATGTAGCGGGCAATCAGCTTACTATCGCGGCGTCCGATCACGCGACCGAAAATCAGTGACGGTCGCAGTATCACGTACGGTCTGCCGCCGTTGCGAATCTTTTCTTCGGCGCGAAATTTGGTGCGGTGATATTCGCTCACCGCATTCGGTGCCGTACCAAGTGCCGTCACCATCACCACTTTGCTGACCGCGCAGCGCCGCGCCGCATCGACTAGATGTCCGGTCTGTTCTACATGCAGTTCTTCCAGCCGTTCGCCTTTGCGTGGCGCAATCGAACCGATCAGATGCACCGCCACGTCCGCGCCGGTCAAGGCTTTATCCAGACTGTCATCACCGCCGTCCATACGCACGACACGCACGTCAGCCCCTAGTTTCTTCAATATTTCCAGGTCTTCAGCATTAGCTTTGGCATGCACGAGAGCCCGCACCGGCAGCCCCAGCTCCAGCAAGCGCGCAATCAGGTGAGTGCCCAGATAACCAGTGGCACCGTCGACAGCGACAATTCCAGTCTTGCCCTTAGCCAACCGCTTTTCCTCCAGTGATGCGGCGATAGATCTTCTTGATCAGAATCACCTCGCCCACTTCGTTGCCTTGCGCACGATGACCCAGCCACTGCAAGACGTAGCCGAAAAAGATACAGAGCAGCGCATTCAGGAATTGTCCGAAGAACAAGAGCCCAAATCCATAGAATGCCAGCGGCACTCCAAAAATATGCAGAATGGCATTGACCGGATGCTTGTGGCGTCCGATGTAGTCGATAACAAAGTCCTTCACGCCCTGCACTGCTTATCTTCCGGATTGCACGAAATTCTGACTGCCGCCTGGTACCTGAAAGCTTTCCAGCGTTTTGGCCATACCTTCAGTAAATGGTACGCGGTTGGTATAGCCCAGCTCTGTCTCGGCGCGAGCGATCGAAAAGCCTTGATTAATGCCGGCCAGCCGGTAAGCAGCGCGCGAGAAGCGGGACAGCTCCTGGCGTTTTTCCGGTGACAACATGGGAGCGATGTTGGAAACAATCTCGCATACGGGGCGCGCGATCGCCGAGGGAATCGTTTTTTTGATGCGCGGCAAACCGAGTCCGTCCGCGATGGCATCAAACAGATCCTTCTTACTCACCTTCTGTCCGTCGGTGAGGTTATAAACGCGATTGAATGACTTTTCGTTGAGCAAAGCCAGTTCGGCAGCCTTGCAGAGATTTCCTACATAAATGACGTTGGTTTCTTTCTTGCCGCCATCAATAAGCATCGCTTTGCCTGAGGCGATATTTTTGATCAGACGCGGCATCCAGGCCCGTTCGCCCGGCCCATAGATGAAGCCGGGGCGCAGTATGGTGACGCGCAGGTGTCCCGTGCCGGCCAAACTGATCACCAGCTTCTCGGCTTCTACCTTAGAGTCGGCATAAGCCTCACCGCAAGTGCGCAGCGGCGCGTTTTCGTCGACGTTGAACTGGTCTTCCTGTCCGGTGATCACTGACAGGCTGCTCATGTGGATAAACTGTTTGATGCCCGCATCGATTGCCGCGCGCAGAGCAATCTCAGTGGCACCGACGTTGACACCAAATATCTCTTCGCGGGTGGCATGCGGATCGACGGACCCGGCGCAATGAATTACGACGTCGTGTCCTTTCATCAGATTGCCGACATTATTGGCATTGTCGAGTTCGGTGGTGCGAATGTCGAGTTTGCCGGGCAATATTTTCAACTTGGATGTATCGCTGGAGCGCCTCACCAGCGCTGTCACTTGATGACCCTTCTCCAGCATGTGTTGCGCGATATGCAGTCCCACCATGCCGGTGGCTCCGGTGACAAAGATCTTCAGTGGGGGCACTTTCGGTTTCCTCTGTAAAAGGTCAGTTGGTTAGCGACAGGACACAACCAATGGTTGCGAGCGTGTGGTAGAAATCCACTCCCGCATTCAACAGGGGAATTTTAACCTGTGCTTCCGGCGCTCCGGCCGAAACGCGATGTTGTCTTAAGCGTGTGAATGTTCCATTGGGAACCTTCTGGAACTTGGGAGAACCCAGGCGCTTGGTTGCCCGCTTGTCTTTGTACTCAATGTTTTGCAATTGCAAAGACTGCTCGAAAACCCTGAGGAATTCCTGGACCACGGAATCCGGCAAATCTTGCTTGACCTCGGCAAAACAGACATAGTGCGGCGGATAATCCATTTCAACGGCAAAAGTAAAGTGCTCGATACCGGACAGGTTGAGCATGCGCAACGCGTACTGCAGAGCTACCTGCACCTGTTCTTCGGTGATCTTTTCGCCAGTGACGGAGCTGACCCCCATTCCTTTCTGGACGAAGCGAATCACTGGTGTGTTGTACTCGAAGCCCTCGACCTCGATCAGGTCGTTGATGTCATAGCGATATAGCCCCGAGGAGGTCGTGAAGTAGATGTAGTAGCGACCACCCAACTCCAACTGGTCAACAGTCAAGAAGGTCGGGTTGGGCGAGTCCTTTTCATTTTCGGGCACGAACTCGAAGAAGTGACAGGTGAGAGCGACCACGCCGCCGGCACCCTGGTGCGAGATAGAAATAGTTCCGCGCCCTTCGCTGGCCATATAGCCGAAGTCGCGAATCGGCAAATCTCCATAAGCAGCCGGCAGGCGATCCAGATAGAACGACATCGGTCCGCCCTTCCAACAGGAGAGCATGGCCATGTTCGGCCAGACCAGCTCCGGAGTAAGGCGCCCGTGTTTGTCGAGAATGCGCTGCAATTCCTGAGCACGCACCCGGTCGTGGACAAAATGGCGCGACAGCGGCTCTGCAATCGCGGGCGGTGGCATGAATGCTTTTCGCAGCGTGCCTTCCGCGATGTCGCTTATCAACTCCTCGGCCCGCTCTTGCATCTGGTCGGCAAGCAGCAGCATGCTGGACGGGTTGCAACCGAGAATCGCTGAAACATCCTGGCACAGAGCCAGACGCAGCATCACGTAGTATTTGACTTCGACATCTTTGATGCGGCTCACCTGGTGCGGGAGCGCAAAATACTTCTGGACGAGCGACGATTGACGCTGGCGCAAGAGTCCAGACACCGATCCGAAAGGAATGCCGGCCGCGGTGCGACCCTCTTCGTCGTTGCTGGAGAAGATCATGTATGTACCGAGCGGTGCGCCCGGATAATCAACGATCATTTTGTAGTTTTGCACCTGAAATGCATGCGTGTAATCTTTCAAGTGCGAAGGCGTGATCGGAATGTACTTCGGTTTGCCGGTGGTACCGCTAGTAGTGGCAAACATGACCACGTCTTCGTTAGTCAGCTGCCCACGCCGTCCGTTCATGACGCGCTCGATATACGGCTGCAGATCTTCATAGGTGTTGGGCGGCACCAAACTCTGATAGTCGCTGATCGAATTGATCTTGGCGAAGTTATGTTTTTGCCCAAACGCCGTGTTTTCGTTAGCTTTGATGACCTGCATCAGCTTGTCGTGCTGAGCCGGCAGCGGGGTGCGCAAAGCCTGATCGAAGCGGCGCACATGCGTCGCGTATCTGTAAGCCTGTCCCAGCGCTACTTCAACCTTTCTCAATTCAATGAAACCCCATGCTCCAGTTGTGGCGCCGCTGACTCTTGTGACGTCGGTGCCAATGTAGATGTGTCGACGGTTACTCCCCAGCCCGATTTGTTTCCGCAGGCATAGGAGAGATTGCCCCAGCCTCCCAGTCCGGCGTTCAATCCTTCGCGCGTAATGTCACGCTTCAGCAAGAAGAAATTGGCAGAACCTTCGTAGTTTTCAAACTTTTCGTTGAGCATAGCGAATGCGCGTGCAGCAGCGCTGAGTATACCTGTTTCTCCCACCTGCGCACCCAGATGGCAGCGCAAATTGGCGCGCTTGGCAATTGCCACCATCCGTGATGCTCCGCAAAAACCACCGACCTTTGAAAGCCTGATATTGAAGGCCCGGCAGAGATTCTCAGCAGCCAACCGCTCTGCTTGCTCGACCGTACACAGTGATTCGTCGACAACAATCTCATCTTCGATGCTGGACATTATTTGTTTCAGACCGGCGTAGTCATCTGCTGGAACTGGTTGCTCGATCGAAGCGATGTTGTACGGTCGAAATGCATTAGCCGCCTCGACGGTTTGCGCGGCGGTCCATGCGCAATTGGCATCGACTCGTATGATCGCATCCGCTCCCATGACCTGGCGGGCCAGTTGCACTTTGTAGAGATCGTCGGACAGTCCGGTGCCGACTTTGATTTTGACGGTCTGAAAACCAAGCAGTTTGTAGAACCAGAGAATCGCGTGCAGTCCCTTCTTGCTGCCGAACGGCACCACGCCACCATAGCGAATCCGCTCCTGCTTGCGGCTACCAAGCGCATCCACCGTAAACTTGCCTTGCGCCTGTCCCAGCGCGTCGAGAATTGCCAGTTCGACCGCCGACCAGGAAGCGCCCTGCAGTTTCGTCCCGATGGAAAGTTGATCGAAGACGTGGTTGATCTGACTGTAACTGGCGACTGGATCATCGAGTTGCAGGCCTAGCAGCTGCGGCTTGTAGAGGCGATGGATATTGGCGCATGCCTGATCGATATGCTCACCGGTCACATAATCGCGCGGCACGGCCTCACCATATCCGGTGACGCCGGAATCAGTTTTGACCCGCACGATCAGGTTTTCCGATTCGGCTCTGGCTGCCAGACTGTGCTTGAAGCTAAATCTAAACGGCAGGAGCACCGTGAATGTATCGATGGCAACTATCTTCATCCGGCACGCTCCAGGAGCCATTCTTCAAGCACCTGCAGATAGCGTTGCCTTTCGCTGCCGGCTTCAAAATCCAGACTGTGTGCGGCGGCAGGAAATAACTCAAGCTTCTTGTCGGCTGCAGCAACTTGTGAAAACCACTTCTCGATTTTGGACACCACAACTATTCCGTCACGACCCGATTGCAAAAGCAGTACCGGCAGTTGGAGGCGGCTGGTAGCGAGCTGGGCTCGGCGGGTCAGAATCAAACTCTGAGGAAGAACGATGCTGTGGCATCTTTTAGGCGGAGTTCGTCCTGGCGAATGAAGTCGAGGTAGGGCGGATTGTCCGTGAAGTGCTCAGGCACGAGCGGAACGGGAAACAACTTTCCGTCACGAAGGAAATAGCTCAACCCGATCTGCAGTTTGGTCGGCAGATCGACGTCGACCTGGACGGCAATTGCGGGCGAAGTGAGGATAAGTCCCTTTATGTGCCGGTGGCAGCCGGGAAACTCAGCCGCATCGGCAACGGCAACGATGGCTGCTTTTGCACCCCAGCAATTGGCCATGAGAAAGAGGGGAGTATCTGCTGCCGCGGCGATCGAGTTGACCGTTTCTTCAATGTCCATGACCAGCCGGCGCCAGTCGCGCAGATCACCGCGCGGCTCCCGACTCATTCCGGCGCCGCGACGGTCGAGCGCATAGGTCGTAATGCCCCGGGCTGCCAGAATTTCGGCAGTTTCTTCAAACCAGAGGCTATGTCCCTCGATGCCGTGCAGGTAAACAAGCGTGGCTACCTCTGCAGTCTTGGCGCGAATGACGCGGGCGAAATGCTCGACACCATCAGAGGTGGTGAAGGTGCGAGTTTCGGCAGGGCGCGCTGCTGAGAGATTCGGCGCACTACCGACCTTGGCAAAGTTATCTTCAAGCATTGGTTTCTAGCCCGGCGCCGCATCCGCCATTGGGGGAGGCGCCCCAGTTTACCAACTGACAGCTTAATCAACAGGCAATGTGACGCAGTATTGGGCTATTTTTACCCTGCGGTTGACGAACGTGAGGGTCCAACTACCGCCGCGTCAGCTTGCATAAATTCGTTAAGTTACTCTGAGTTTTCGCAAAGAAGGCACTACATGGGGTGTTAAGCTATCTCAGGCAAGTACGAAGTGATTAACACTGCCGTACGCTTTTTCGTCGAGAGGGACTTACATAACCATGGCTTCACTACCCAGTTGGCTGCCGATCTTGTTGGACCGAATTAGCTGGGGATGCTCTACCAGTCCATGGTTTGCCAACCTGGCCGACGACGAGAAGATCGTCGATGCGGCCAAAGAAAACCTCACAGACCTCTGGCCGTTCATCAAAGACCTGCCCACCAACATCGGCGCCGTGCGTGAAAAGGCACCGCCGCACATGGAAGCAGCTCAAAATCTGCTGCAGCAACTGGCCGACGATGAGCGCCACTACCAGCAGTTGTTCATCCGTCAGTGCTATCTGGCGGGACTGGATGAGCGAGACCTGGTCAAGATCGTACCCGGCGAAACAACCAGAGTGCTCTGCGAAGGCATGAAGAGATTCTGCCAGGAGTCTTCGTACGTCGATGGAGTGCACGCCATAGTCGCGGCCGAAATGGCTGCCACACTTTATTCCCGTGCCGCTCTGCCGCATTACGACAGCTACTTCGAGCGTCACCCGGAAAAATATTCCACCGAAGTAGTAGAAGATGGGCTTGAGTGGCTGCGTTTGCATGCCAAACCACACACCCGCCATGCTCTCTGGATGAAGCGCATGCTTGGCGACATCGAAAACAAGACCGGCAATGAGATTCCGGAAGGCGCCGACGTGATTCTCGCAGCACTGCTCAAACTCTGGCAGTGCCCGACGGAAGAAACCAAGACGAGCTCCGACGTCCCCACTTGTGTGAAATAGCGTTAAGCCAGATTTCGTTAAGCTGGGAATCGCCCTGCCCTCTCGCCTTGGCAACAATAAGCGGGTCTAAGGACGCTTGATTGCAGCGCGTGACATAATGACGCGCCGCACGGAAACTGGGTCCGCGGTTGTTGGCCGAGATCGCTTACATTCCTGACAACCACGACTGCCTATTTCTGCGGGGACGCTCCGTAGCTCCATCTGTCAGCAAGCTACCCCAAACACGTTGGTCGCGTCCGCACCATGGAAATCGTCCGTTCAATGCTTCTCACTCGACAAAAATCTAGTTTCAGATCGCCACTGGCGGCTTTCGCGATAGCGGCAACAGTCCTTTCAATCAGCCTGCCGCCTGCGTGCCAGGCAGACTCCACGGTGCAACCCTTGGTCAGCAGTTTCTCTTCCTTATCTCAAATCAGCGGCATCGGCAAAACCGTGGACGGCACTGAGATCATCAACGACATGACCAATGCCGCCAGTGACCTGAAGGCTTACTCCTTCACCTACGAAATGTCTGTCTTCAAAGGAAAGAAAACAATCTTTGAAAAAGGAAACTTCTACTTCATGAAACCACGTCTATTAAGGGTGGAAGAAGTAGGCGACTACAAGAAGGGCGCAGTAGCTGTGATTGGAAAAGACGGCAAGGTACGCGGTCACTTAGGTGGTGCCCTCTCGGCATTCACCGTGACGCTGTCTGAAAACTCGGATCAGCTCCTGTCGGCTAACGGCTTTCCAATGGTGGACTCGGATTGGGCCAGTATGTGCCGGGTAGTTCAGGGCTTCCTGAAACAAGGCATGAAGAGCCGGGTCACCGACCGCCCGATCGCCGTGGATGGACACCCGGAAAAGGTGTACATCCTGGAGATCTACAAGGGCGACACACTGTACAAGCGAGCATACGTAAACTCGCAGTCTCTTTTACCGGTGGAGTGGTTCGACTATCAGGATGGGCGTTTGTTCGCCCGCACCGTCTGGAAGAACCTCAAAATCTCCGCCTCCCTTAGCGATGATCTGTTCAAACTCTAGAAGGTAATTACGATGAATCTCGATGCACCAACACTTGTGACCGCGGGGCTTGTCGCTGTAGGCGCGATTATTGCCACCCCCGTTTTGATCAAAGGATTTGGTAGAGCCGGCAAGGGTGTCTTCTACGAGAAGCACTTCTTTCTGCAACGGGCGCCGCAGCTCTGCAGTCTGGCAGCCATCTTCATGCTGGTCGCAGCATTTTTTGCCAAGAACGAAATCATCCATCAAGGGCAGCCCGGGTTGAAGCTGATCTGGACGCTGCAAGGAATTTTGCCGGATGCAGTCGGCGCCATCATCTCCTGGGTCGGTGTGATTATTCTGGCCAGCGGGCTGATCTTCATGATCGGCGGCTGGTACTCGTTGGGCGATATGTTCTCCACCGACGCAGAAATCCAGGACAACCACACAGTCCGCAAGACCGGCATGCTGAAGTTCGTCATGCATCCTATCTACTCCGGGATAGTGCAATCGCTCTTCGGAGCCTCGGTGGCAGCGCTTTCCTGGAGCATCGCCCTCTTCACCCTGCTAGTGATCGCACCGCTCTGGTTGCGGCGCGCCAAGTACGAAGAGGAACTTCTTTTAAAGACACTGGGACCCGACTACAAGCAGTACGCCGAAGAACTCAAGTGGCGACGGATTGTGCCGGCGGCCATCCCGTTTGGATTCTAGAAGTTTCCAAGAAAGAAACTTTCAAAACACTGGAACTCGACAATAAAGATCTCGTCATAACCTATCGATAGAGGTCAAGGTAATATCAACCTGTCCGTAGGTTGTCAGCCGCTATTTACATGTAACCGTATCTGGTGGCATAATGGTTTTAAGGCTCACCAAATCAGCGATTTGGGCGCCTAGAGGGGAGGTCAATTTGTTTTCGCCTGGCATCCGTTTCCTAAGAACCGCTCTCTGTCTCTCCCTCGCGCTAACCACAGTCTCAGCTGTTGCAGCCAAAGACACCTGTTCGGACGCTGCCTTCAAGAAAGGCGAAGCGGTTGTTAGCACCGAGAAAAAGACCGAGAACAAGAAGTTCGTCAAAGGTCGCGTTTTGATAAACGCTTCGCCTCACGTCGTCTGGGAATCAGTCCACGAGGAGCGCAAGCATGATCCCGACCTTGAATACAGCAAACTTCTGGAAGAAAAAGCCAACGTCAAAATGTTGGAGCAGAAGTTCAATCTTATCCCTGTAATCGGCAGCGCTACCTGCCTAATGAAGCAAGACGAGGTAGTGAACGAGCGCATCGACTACACCATGGTCAAATCCGACCGCTTCAAAGCATTTGAAGGAAGCTGGGTTCTGACCCCGACCGAAGATGGCAAAGGCACCATTCTTGAGCTCACGTCGTACATCGACATGGGGCTGCCCATTCCACGCGGCATGATGGAGAGCTTCCAGGGTAAGAAACTCGGCAAGCGTCTAACCAACGTCAAAAAAATGGCCGAGACTATTCAGTCTAAACAACTCGCCACTAAGTAAACAAAGCAATTGGCGCGGACTTAGGGTAAGTGCGTGTAGCGCGAATCCACGCGCACTTCCACCGCTAACCGCAGCTGGAAGATTTTCTCGAAGAAGGCTTTCTTCTCTTTGAGCGCCCAGGTTTCGGGCTCCCAGTTTTCGCCCGGTCGCAAGTAGACCAGCAACGACACTTGCTCGCGTCCATCTTTGCCTTTAAGTGACGTTTCGAAATCGAACTCCACGCGATGCACCACCTGACGGTGACTGCGATCGAGCGCTTCCGCCAGGCGCAGTATTGCTGCCAGTTCGCTGACCATGCGCCGTTGCGTCGGCACAATTGTAGTCACCGCTTCATGAGCTTCTTTCGGCTCGCTGCCCCGGTGATAGCGGGCGATACTGGCAATCACAGCTACTTCTTCCTCGGAGTGACCGAGCAGACCGCCGTTCTTAATCAGGTAATAGGAGTGCTTGTGGTGCCCGTTTCGACCGATGAACATGCCGACATCATGCAGCATAGCGGCTGACCACAGCAGGTGCTCCGCTTGCTCGGGATAGTGATGCAGTATGCCGTGCGTCTTGCGGAAGATGTCGCAAGCCAGCCTGGCCACTTGCTCGGCGTGGGGGACGCTGGCCTGATACTTATTGAGTAGTTCGTGCACGCTCGATGAACGCGGGTCGCGGTGCGCTTCCAGTCCGCCCTTCAACCAGCCGGTTTGCAGAAAGCGATCGACCACAACCCCTTCGCGCAGTGCTGCCGTGCAGACGACTGTGTTGGCAGCTCCAAAAGAGCGCATCCCTTCCAGAAGTACGATGGCACCGGCAAGAATGGTGCGGTTACGGTCTGCCGAAAGGTCTTTGATCTTGCCGCCTTCCAGAGCCGTCTCTTCCAAAAGGTGGACTATCTCTTCGAGATTACCGAGACTGAGCCTGTATCCATGCGCATCGACTTGAGTTTTCTTGCTGCGGATGCGATCGAGCTTGGCTAGCGTCTGCACCGTGCCGGACGTACCAATCATCTGCCCGAAGCCACCGCTTTGTGTGATCCTGGCGGCAGCCGGCCTCAGAACGCCCCGCACTTCGTCATGCAACTCTCGCAATTCTTGCTGTGTCGGTTTGTCTTTCTTGAAAAACCGCTGGGTGAGCCGCGCTGCTCCAAGTTTGTACGATTCGGAAAAGCGCACTTCGTTGCGGTCACCGACCACAATTTCCGTGCTGCCACCACCAATATCGATGATGGCGAAGTCTCCCCTGATTGAGGGCATGCTCCAGAGAACGCCCAGGTAAATCAGACGCGCTTCTTCGCGTCCGGAAATCATGCGAGCGTCGATTTCCAGCTCTTCGCGGATGCGTTGCAGCACCTCTTCTCCGTTGTTTGCCTCGCGGACCGCCGAGGTAGCCACTGCCAGAACGTCCTTCGCCCCTTTTTGAAATGCTTTGGTCTTCATGTCGCGAACGATGCGAATAGCTGATGACAGCGCCACTTCATCAATGTAGTGCGCGGTCAATGCCCGGCGGAAGAAGGGCACCGCTTCCTTGACCCTCGTCACCACTTCGAAGTGATCGCGCGACTCGGTAGCCTGGCAAACGATCATATGGAAGGAGTTGGTTCCCATGTCAATGCAGGCTACAAGCGGCCCGCCGTAGATCTGGGAGAACGACTTGCTGCGCTTATTGGCAGTAGAAGGGCTACTACTAAGCATTGTTTGGGACGCCGATTGAGACTGAAGCTGGGGATTGTGTGGTTGGATGCTTGCCGGACAGACGCTCACGAGCTTGGACATACTCTAACACGCAGGTTACAAAAGTGGCGTGACTCCAGGTAAGGGGCGAAACAGAGAGCGGCTCACCCGTATAAGGATGAACCTGCTCAGCCAGCACCCCAGAGGGCAAAGCGTGCCCTACCACCCATTCGAGAATCTCCCTGGCGCGTGTTAAGTCATCAGGACTTTTGGCGACTGCGATCTTATGTTGAGCGACCCAGAGCGTGCAGATGAACCAGGGGTTGCCCGCCACATTTTCAATATCTTGAGAAACCTGCTGGTAATAATCGTTTTCATAGCGGGCAACACCGCCAACTTGTGTCTTTACGGCCAGACGCTCCTCTATGGCGTTCATAGTGGCGACCACTTTCGGATCATCGGCCGGCAGAGCGCCGAAGGCGAATACTCCATAGTTAGCCGCATCGATCGTCACATCCAGGGTGTAACCGGATTTGGTGCGAGTCGCCATGCGGGCGAAGCGCTGATGCGGCGGGGACCACATATGCTTGATCATCGCCTGCCGCGTCTCCTCCGCACAAAGCGCGTACCGCTCCGCTTGCTCATCTTCGCCGAACGCGGTGGCAAAGTGCGCCGCCGCTTCCAGTCCGCCGATTACAGCGGCCACCGTGAACAAATGAACGCCAAAACGTTCTTCCCAGAGGTCGTATGAAGGCAGAGGCAGCCCCGTTTCTTCGTCGCGGAATGAGACCAGGAACTCAGCCGCATTGCTGATCAGGCGTCGGTAAAGCGGGCGCACCGCCTCGACGTCGCGGAAAGCATTAAAGTGTCGCCACAAAGCCCAGAGTACGAGCGCCGTCTCGTCTTCCTGAATGGGCAGCGTCGGCACTCCCTGTCTCAGCCACGGATGCCAGCTCGAACCGACCGTGCCGTCGGCATTGTACTTGTGGAGCAAATAGCCCTCTTCAGTAATAACCTTCAGGCAAAACTGGAAGAACGACTGAGTAACCGACAGAAACCCGGCTGAGGCAAAGGCATCGGCAACCAGAGCGCCATCGCGCGGCCACATATATGAATAAGTATCGCGCCCGAACTGAGCAATGTCGTAATCGTTGGCAGCAATAATAGCCCCGCCGTCATCACAGTTAGTACGCATGATCAACAGGCTGCGCTTAAATAGTTCAGCACAGCCATCGGATAGATCGGCAAAGCGGTGCGGGTCTTTGTTTACCCAGAGGTGCCAGTACCTTTCGGTGCGGTGCAGCAGTTTTTCAGGCGTTTTTTGCAGGACAATCTCGTTGAGCTTCACGACCTTTTCGTACTTGATACCGAAGGTCATCCAGTAGTGTGCTACCTGTTCACCATGGGCGGGGACATTCAGATGAACCGCACCGGTCGAATCAACAGACCCCTGTGCGATTGGATTGCCACCCAGGATACCGTCTTCGGCATCGCGCCAGGTGCCCTGCATACCGGCAGTTTCTTTGGTGCCGGTGGCGTATTGCGACCAGCCGATATGTCCCTGGACGCAGGCATTGATCAGGAAGTAGCGCGCATCTTTGTAATGAATCAGGCTGCTGGTCTCAGGATCGAAGTAGGCAGTGTCGCCGATGTCGTGTTCGACAATGTGGAAGTCGTGGTGAAAGAAGAGCCGCACCTCGCGATCGCGACCGCTCAAGTCTTTGACAGTGACTTTGCGGACGAAGGTCCAGAGATAGAAGTCGACGGCGTCATTGAAGCGCAACTCAAGCTGCAGATATGGGATGTGCGCAACCACATCGGTCTGGAGAGCGTCGGTAACATAAAGCCGTTGCCGGATGAATTCGGCGGAGAGCCAGGCGAACTGCCCCTCGCAAAAAACGCCGAAACGCGACGGATGTCCGACGCTGTGGTTGTCCATTCCGACTTCCGGAAAGTGTATGTCGCGCAGGTTATAGTCCCGGTCGAAGTTGACCAGTACGGTGCCGTTTCCCAATGGCAGGTCACGCGGCATTCCTCTATCTACATCCTCTACCTATATATAGTATCTTCGGGAGCGCTCGGTTCCGAGTCGGGAGGTTCAGCGCCGTCGGGCTCTGAGGCAGCGTCCGCAACTGCATCGGTCTCGTCGGCGGGTGCCTCGGAGTTTTCCTCTGCGGGCGCCTTTTCCTCTTCCGGCGCTTCCGGCGTCTTTTCCTCGGAGTCGTCCGGGATGTCTGCCAGGGTTACTGCAGCCGGCGGATCAGCCGTGTGAGCCTGGGCTGCGGGCAAATGCTTGAGCACTGCTGCCACAGAGCGAGCAGCTGTCTGGGCGCTGAGCACGCAATCGGGAATGCCGACACCCTGATAAGCGTTGCCGGCCAGTTCGACTCCGGGATGGTCCTTCAATGACTTGCGGACTGAGGCTATCAGTTCACCGTGCCCGACATGGTATTGCGGCATCGCTTGCGGGTGGCGCGTCACCATCGTAAACACAGGCAAGACGCGAATTCCCAAATATGTATGCAGGTCTTCCCAGAGCAGGCACTGCAAATGTTCGTCGGCAAAGTCATAGACTTCCGGCTGCAGAGCGCCGCCAAAGAAGACACGCATCAATACTTTGTCTTGAGGAGCGCGTCCCGGGAATTTGTTGCTGCTGAAACTGCAAGCGATAATCGAGCGCTTCTCTGAGCGAGGCACCACGAACCCGAAAGCGTCGAGAGCATGTGGTATATCGTCGCGATAGTACATGACATTGACGACGATTGAAGATGCGTGCGAGATAGAACGAAGCTTTTCCGAGGCGTCCTGAGATAAGTCCTGAATGACGTCGGCGGCCCGGAAGGCCGGAGTGGCTACAATCACCGCATCGCAGGGCAAAATCGAACCGTCAAATAGGCACACATCCCAGAGTTTCTCATGCTCACCGGGACGAATGCGCATGGCGTACGATTGCGTTCTCACCGTATTTAGTGGCAGCTTCTTAATCAGTCCATCGATCAGGATCGACATGCCGCCGTCCAGACTGGCAAACATCCCATAGCGCGGTCCGCCTTCGGTTTCTTCCTCGCTGCCGTTATTACCGGCCTTCTGCGCTTCCGCCATCAGACCGCGGGTGACGCTGCCGTATTTCTGTTCCAGATCGTAGAGGCGCGGCAGTCCCGATTTGACGCTCAGCAGATCCGGATCGGCGGTGTACATGCCGGCGACCAGTGGCTGAATAACCCGCTCGAGCATTTCGTCACCAAGACGGCGGCGCACGAATGCGGAGAGGCTCTCATCACCGCCGCCGGAGCGCTTCGGCAAAGCAATGTCCATGCAAGCCCGCAGCTTGCCGCTCCACGTGAAAAGAGGGGAGTCTAGGAACGGCTTCAGCCTAGTGGGCCCGTACATGGCAAATCCTTCCGGCAGATGCCAGAGCTTGCCTTCATGAGCGACCAGTGTGCGACGGTTTTCGTTGCTCGTCCAGATCAGGTGCTTTTCCAGGTCGAGACGCTTGATCAAGTCGAGCATCACAGGCTTTTGCGTAAAGAACGAATCTGGTCCCAATTCCAGAACCAGGTCGCCCATGTCGTAAGTGTTGACCGTGCCACCGACACGCCCCATGGCCTCCAGCACGACCACATCGACCTGCCCGTCCATGAGCGTGAGCACTTCATAGGCAGCCGAGAGTCCGGTAATGCCGGCGCCGATCACAACTACTTTCGGGCGCACCACCGGTGATGCCGCTTCGCTTTTCTCGTTGTCGTTCGCGTTATGCGACATGCAACTTCCCGCTACGGTTGAGCGCTCATTTCGTGTACGAGTTCGACCAGGTATTCGACCATGTGCGGTTCAGTAGGCGGTAAAACGCCGTGTCCAAGGTTGAAGATGTGCCCCGGTCGCCTTTCTGCCTGTCTTAGTATTAATTCCACGCGCCGCTTAATTTCACTCTTTTCTGAAAGTAAAACACACGGATCGAGGTTACCCTGAATGGCGCGGTCATACGAGACACGCTGCCAGGCTTCGTCAAGATTTATACGCCAGTCGACGCCGATCACGTCACCACCAGCATCCCGCATCAACTCCAGCAAAGTGGTGGTGCCGGTTCCGAAGTGAATCGACGGCGCACCGGTGACGGTATCAAACACCCGGCGCGAAAATGGTTGCACATACTCCTGGTAATCTTGTGGAGAGAGGCTACCCACCCAACTGTCGAACAGCTGATAAGCTTGCGCGCCAGCAGCAATCTGTTCTTGCAAATACTGGCATGTGAAAGTAGTGATCTTGTCGAGCAGCTCGTCCCAGGCGGCTTTGTGTTTATACATGAAGGCCTTGGTGTGATCGAAATTGCGCGACGAGCCGCCTTCGATCAAATAAGACGCAACCGTAAATGGCGCACCGGCAAAGCCGATTAACGCCTTGTCCGCCGGCAGCGCCTGCCTGGTCATTTTCAGGGCTTCATAAACATAGGACAGGCTCTCGTGCTGGTGGTCGCCAAGCGCTCGCACGTCCTCAGGAGTACGCACCGGTTTATGGATCACCGGTCCCTCGCCCTTCACGTACTCCAATCCCCGCTCCATTGCGTCCAGAGGCAGCAGGATATCGGCAAAAATAATCGCCGCGTCGACCTTTAACTTTTCGACGGCCATGACCGTGACTTCGGTCGCCAGAGCCGGAGTTTTGCAGAGCGTCAAAAAATCGACCTTGCGCCTGATCTCGCGAAACTCAGGCAGGAAGCGCCCGGCCTGGCGCATCAGCCAGACAGGTGTGAGAGCGTTGGGCTCTCGGCGGCAGGCTTTTAGAAAGGCGCTTTCAGTCACCAGTCAGTCTCAAGCGTTCTCAAAGCGTTAATAATGACAAAGCTCTAGCGTGCTTTCGCGGCGGCCTTGATAGTATCGCATGGCGTCACGCGCTCGAATTGAATATATATACTTTCCGCTGCCCGCCTGCCAAGAGACACGAGGAAGAAGATCTTGAAAAGCCACAAACTCATAGCAACAGCTGTCCAGATTTCGGTTTCCCTCTCACTGGCAGTGCAAGGACTGGCGCTCGCGGCCGATGATGCCGTCGTCGATGCTCAGATCGCCAAAGGCGACAAACTGATGTCGAAGTTGCCGCTGACACCACAGCAACTCAAACTGGCCGTCTCGGCGTTTCAAGAAGCGGTGCGCATGAATCCAGATTCGCCCAAAGCGCACCAACGTCTGGCAGCAGCCCTGGGCGCCTCCGGCGAAGACCATTATGAGACAGCCATCAACGAAGCAAAGCTCTCGGTCAAGCTCGACCCCAAATACTTCATGCCGCACGTCACTCTCGGTCAGGTCTATACCAATCAGGGCAAAATCGACGATGCGCTGGCAGAATTCAAGCAAGCCATCCAACTGAAGCCTACCCTTCGGGGCGCAGGTAGATTACGCGTGCATTGTTGCAAAAAGGCAGCATCGACGACTCAATTCACGTACCAGAAAAGCTGCCGGAACTCAAACCGGAACGAGCTCTGCCGCACCTGAATTTGGGGCATTCTCTCTGGCGGCAAAGGCAACCTCAAGGAAGCCATCAAAGAAGAGGAAGAAGCGATCAGACTCGAGCCGAAGTTCCCCGAAGCATATGTCAACCTGGGCAACATCAACCTCGACGCCAAAGACTACGAGCAAGCCGGCGACGCCTTCAAACACGCTCTCAAGATTGCTCCCGGACACCCCAACGCCCTTTCCGGATTGGGTGTGGTGCAGTTCGAAAAAGGCTTCACCGATGAAGGCATCAAGAGCCAGCAGATGGCCATTCGCTCCTATCCGCGTTTCATGCCCGCACATATCCGCCTCGGAGAGTTTCTCCTCAAGAAAGGTGATACCGCCAAAGCCGAGATCGCCTTCAAAAACGCCGTTGCCATCTCGCCCAAAGACGTGACCGTGCGCACGGCATACGCCAAGTTTTTAGAAAAACAAGGCAACAAAGAAGCAGCCAAGAGCGAATACAACGCGGCGCTGGAGATCAATCCGCAATTCAAGCCAGCCTCCGAAGGGTTGGCAACCTTGAATGCTGGCGGCACCAAATAACTCACGGCATCATTAGCGGTATCAATGTCCGTATATTTTTCGCCGATCAGTCGCGGGCTGGGAGATTTAGTGATTTCCCCTGCCGCCTTGCAGGCGCTAATCGCCTCTGGTGAGGAAACCATCCTGGTGGTGCGGTCGCCGGCCTAACTTGGTCTGGCGGGTTATATACCGGGACTGGCTGCCACTATTCCCGAGCCCGACTTTCTCAGCCAGCAGCTGCCCGAGGGCGCCCGCTATGTGAATCTACGCGACCATCCATTGCAGACTGAGTACCGCTGGGATACGCCGGAATTCAAGAAAATGTATCCTGACTATTTTGATTATGGAAGTGGCGGCGCATATTGCCTCCGACAAAGGAATTTATCAGGACGGCACGCTTGCACTTGTTTTATCGCCCGGTCAGCCAATTGCGCATTGACGGTTTCTGCTGGATCCCGGGCAGTCTTCACGACGTAAAACGCTACCGATTTGACCACTGGCTGACTTTCCGAACGGTTGAATGGTCGCGTGCTGGTCATCGGTGAGCCCGGATAACCACGCCGGTGACGCTGCACTTGCAAGCTGGCCGCGACACTGTCCGACTCGACCTGCGCAGATCTGGTCGATGCCCTGTCATCGGCACTGTCCGTGGTATCAATCGACACGGACTGATGCACTTGGCGATCCACCAAGGGGCACCCTGACAATCGACTTTACCTGAACGATCCTTATGAAGCGTCGCGAAAAACACGCTGCCGCCGTCACTGCACCACCGCTGCGGCAGCCGCTGTTTTATCTATCAATGGAAGAGCCGCTCAACGAAGACCGTATGGCAAGCTAAGTGCCGCTCAAGAACTGGTACAGTGAGTCCGAAGCTGAGCGCTGCCGACTCAGATCTCCGTCGATGCGGTGCTGGACAAACTGAAAACACCGGAGGCTCGATGATCATCCGCATCAAAAATCTCAGACTGCGAGCGATAGTCGGCGTCAATCCATGTAGGAGAGGACAGACCCGCAAGCCGTGATTATCAATCTGGAGGTCGAGTTTGATTTAGCCAACAGGCGGCGCATTCGGACAACCCAGGCCATACGATCGACTACCGGACGATCTCCAAAAAGTGATCGAGCTCGTCGAAAAGTCCCAATATCAACTGATCGAAATCCCGCAGAAACGTGCTGGGCACGGTGCTGGAAGACAAACGCATCTGGCGCGCGCGCGTCGAGGTCGACAAACCGAACGCCGTCAAGTCGACTCGACTCTGTGGAACTGGAAGTAAACAACGGACCGCACAGATGAACAGTACCGGCAAACGACGCGTGTATCTTACCGCCAAGATCGACTGGGCGACTTGATCAGGACACTGCCGGTAGTGCACTTAACGCCTGCCGCCGCTACGTCGAGACCTGGCTGATCTTGCGAGCCAGCGCTCATGCTCAGCTGGCGGAGCACATACCGGGACTGGCCGGCACGGTGCTCGAGTGGCAATTCGATCCGCGGCGGCTGCAGCCTGGCGACAGCCACTTCGACATGCGCAACCACCCTTTGCAGACCAACTACTGGTGGGGCTCCGACACATTTTCAGCCGCCTATCCCAGTTATCGAATCAACGACATTCTCGGTCACATCTGTCGGGACCTCGGTATCGACGCCAGCCTTGACCGGCTGGAGAGACTCTCCTTCGCGCCGCGAACGGAGCTTGCCGATACAGTTCTCTTCATCCCCGGCAGCGCCTTCTCATTCAAGTGCTGGCCGACCGAAAACTGGCTCGCACTGCAGGCTGGCGAGAAATTGCCGGTTGGCGTCATAGGCGAGCCTGAAAATTCGCCGGCAGTCTCGCAGTTGATCGCAGCCGGTTTGACCCGGCTGCCCACGCCCAGCTTGCATGATGCCATCGATGTGATCTCCAGCAGTCGCGCGGTGGTGGCAGTGGACACCGGGCTGATGCACCTGGCTGTACACCAACAGATTCCTACAGTCGCTCTCTATCGGCACAATCCCATCTACTGGCGCCAGTATCCGCACGTGCAGGCGGTCATAGCCGGACAGCCGTGCGCGCGGCGTGTTATGCCACGGAAGAACCTGCGCGCATAACGAATCACCCCAGGCGGGTCCCGACTTCGCACCGCACGACTGGTCCTGTATCCGAAGGATTCCAGTGCATGGACTCACGGGCAGCCGCAACGGTGTTGCGAAAGTTGCAGGCGGTCAAAGACGCAGTGCTTCAGAAGCCGCTCCAGTTTTGCCACTTGCTCAGCCGTCAGCAAGTGATCTTCCGAAACCAGATCTTCGTAACGATAATCTGATCCTGCAACCCTAACTCTTGGGCCAACCGCTTGGCGGGTTACCCTGATCACGCGGGCGCGATCTGACGAGACAGAAACCCAAGCAGACGGCGCATGGCTATTACGATGTCGGGATGCTTCTGACCGAGCAGCAGTTTCTTCAGCGCCAGCGACTGCGCCAGATACACAGAAGCCTGAAACTGCTCGACTTCCTTGCAGCCGAGCGCCAGCGCATCCAGAAGCCGAATCACGTCCATGCTCATCGGATTGCTCGTAGCGTGCGCCACCAGGATCTTGCAGAGCACTTTCGCCTCTGCGTGCCTGACCGAGAAAGGAGCTGGTCGTGCTCACTAAAAGCCTTTCGGTCTCCACGCCGTTCTGTCCGCTGCTGTTCATATGAACTTTCCGCCAATCGCCTGCCTGCTACTAATATAGCTCCTTCAGCTTTGAACCGGGCCAGTCGGCGTGCTCGCCGCCGTCCACGAAGAGTACCCGCCCAGTGACGTGCTGCTGCGTGAGCAAGTAATCGAGAGCCTCGACCACGTCTTCCACCTGACCGCGGCGCTTCAGTGGATTAGCTTCCATTTCAGTTCGAAGTCCGTGCCTGATTTACCTTCCGGCGGCAGCACCAATCCCGGTGCGATGGCGTTGACGCGAATATCGGGAGCCAGGCGTCGCGCCGACATCAAAGCCAGTTCGACCAGAGACTTTGGTCAGTTGGTAGGCGAAGAAAGCAGTTTCGTGACGGACAAATGAAGCGTCGACGATATTGATGATCTGCCCTTGCTGATGGTGCGCGCAAATCTTCGCGGGTGAGCAGATAAGGCGCACGCAAATGTAATGCTCGACATTGTCGTCGATGTCTTTATCATCGCTCTTGAGAAATTCTCCATCGACAGCAACAGAGGCGCCATTGATGAGAAGCCGCAGATTGGGCAATTCATGATGCACTTGATCAACCAGAGCGGCGGTGTCGTATCATTGAAATCGGCCTTGAAGAGCTTGCAGGCAACTCCCAGGTGCACCAGCTGATCCCGCAATTCCTCCGCTTCCGCGCGAGACTCGTGATAATGCACGGCCACGTCATAGCCTTTGCGCGCCAGGCGCAGAGACATCGCTCGACCGATGCGTTTGGCACCGGCGGTGATTAGCGCGGCAGGCGGCCTGACTGTCGACATGCGTTATTCGCGCGACTGCAGAATTCTGTCGATCACTCCGGCGATCACCTGATCGGGAGTGGAGGCACCGGCCGTGATACCCATAGAACAGGCTCCAGTCGGCAGCCAGGGCGTGGTGGCAATCGGCTGGGCAGAATGAATCGGCTTGTGGCGAATCGTATTGTCTGGCAAGATGCAATCCGGACCATCGATGTGATATGCAGTCAGTCCTTTCTCAACAGCGATTTCCTGCAAGTGTCCGGTATTGGATGAGTTGAATCCGCCAATCACCAGCACCAGATCAAGCGGCTCTTCAACGAGAGTCAGCATGGCGTCCTGGCGCTCCTGAGTGGCATCGCAAATGGTGTCACCGGGGCTCAGGAAATGTTCGTTGAGATTGGTGGCACCAAACTTGCGCAGCATGGTGCGCTCGACTAACTTGCCGATCTGCTCGGTTTCTCCTTTGAGCATGGTGGTCTGGTTGGCTACGCCGAGGCGTTGCAGATGCTGATCGGGATTGAACCCTGCCGATACTGCATCTTTGAATTTAGTGAGAAACTCCTGGCTGTCTCCGCCCTCGAGAATGTAGTTGCAAACCCATTCCGCTTCGGCAAGATTTTGAACAATCAGATAATGGCGAGCGCGCGAGGAAGTGGCGATGGTTTCTTCATGATTGTATTTACCGTGAATCAGCGCCGTGAATTCGCCTTTCTTGTATTTGTCGACCCGGTTCCACACCCGCGACACCCAGGGGCAAGTGGTATCAACGATCTCGCACTGTTTGCTCTCTAAAAGCTGCATTTCCTGAACGGACGCTCCGAAAGCAGGCAAAATCACAACGTCACCTTCGGCGATACCGGAGAAATCTTTGGCACCACATTCGGAGACAGGCACAAACGCAATGTTCATCTGACGCAGATTGGCGTTCACCAATGGGTTGTGAATGATCTCATTGGTGATCCAGATGCGTCTTTCCGGAAACTGTTTGCGCGTTTCATAAGCCATCGAGACAGCGCGATCGACGCCCCAGCAAAAGCCGAAAGCCTCAGCCAACTTAATGGTTATGTCACCGACTTGCAGTTTGTTGCCGTTTGCACGTAATTCGGCGATTAGTTCAGATTCATATTCGGCGCTCAGCTCACCCTGGATCTGTTCCTTGAGACCAAAGCCCTTGCGGTGGTATTTAGCGCCTGATGATAAGAGAGGTCCTGTCATGATTCATCCACTTGTCTAGAGGCCCATATTACTCAACCTGTGAGTATGAATCTACAGATCGCGGTGCTATTATGACGCTCGGTGTAACCCGGCGGGCAGATCAATCAACCCGCACTTCGGGGCGTGGTCAGGAATTGGAGGAAGTCAATGAGAAGACCAACCGCAACATTGCTAGCGGCAGTTTTAGTAAGCACAGTAGCCATTTTGCCAGTCAGAGCCGACGACGGTGAAGGCGTAGGCGATATGGCCAAGAAAACCGTCTGGTTGCCTGTCCAGGTCGCCGGCATCGGCGCGGGCATGGCAGTAGGCATCCCGTTCGCTATGGTGCGTCAGGTAATCACGCGCTCTGCCCAGAAAACCGGCGATATCGCCGACAAGATGGGCGGAAAAGAGCACGGACCGCCCAACTGGTTCGCAGCCCCGATCGGTCTGGGCTTCGGTCTGGTGGTCGGCGGCGCTGAAGGCGTGTACTGGGGCACTCGCAACGCTTTTAAATACGGTTTCGACAAGCCGTTCCGTCCAAACTCGTTCAGCATGAACGACGATTTGGAGAGCTAGTCTCCAGTCCAACAAGACTGGTTGGACTCTGGTCCGACGAACTTTCAGAGCGCGGCAAGCAGTTGCCGCGCTCGCTTTTTGCCAACAAAACCCGACTGCGTCTGATATTCGTTGCATGCCAGCGTCACCTGGAAGTCTCAAAACGTACAACAGAATTATCTCTTGGCAACTATTAGATTTAAGTTTTCGCCGTTCCGAAACCGAAGTAGGGCGGTCCGGCATGGGTATAAGTCTTTTGGGGTTGATCTCGAACCTGCTAACTACGCACAGAACGCAAAAGGCGGTAGATATGAGCACGCTGTCCGAGGAGAAAGTATTACGGATTAATAGCCCCGGCTTTGGTGCTTCGTCCACGCTGCCGCTGGGTGAAGCCAAGCCGTTGGCGATGTACGACGTCATCGTCGCTAATCCAGTCAGTATCGCTCACCTGTTTGAAAGCAAGTCCGAGCTTCTGACGAAAGTTGAGAATTTGCAGAACGAAGGCATTACTACTCTGCGGTTGGATGACGACGAGTTTCTCGAGTCGACCCAGTCCGAGTTGGATCTGCGCACGCAGGAACTGGCGCAGTTTATTCGCAAGGGCGGACTTCTGGTCTTCTTTCTGACCCCGCCGTTCACCGTACAGTGCCCGTCCGATTCGATGGATAACTATTCCTGGTTGGGCGACCTGTCTCCGGACAAACCATCGGGACCCAATCATCGCAATATGAGCGCCACCATTCGCGGCAAGTCGATCGATGTCACCGCTGACGGTGCCCAGCACGTATTCCAGCAGTATTTGAAGCAACCCGGTCTGGAGTGGAGCACAATTATCCGCAACGAAAACCTCACTGAGGGCTTCATGCCGCTGGCGACCGCCGGACCTAATAAATGCATCGCGGCTTTTCGGCCGACTGGACACAAGAACGGCATGGTTGTATTCTTGCCGGCCCCCTACGCAGAAAAGCACGATCTGGCTCTCGCCGAGTGCTTGAAGAAATGGGCTGATCTCGAAGAAGGCGCCTCTTCCTCTTCATCTGCCGCAGCCGAGCCCGCTGCAGCAGCCGCACCGGCCAAAGAAAAAGAGAAGGAAGTCGACGTCAACAAGATTCCACTGGAAGAAGTTTCGAAGAGTATTGCCAACACCCTCGATAACCTCTTCTCGGATGACCGATCGGCAGCGCAACCAATTCAACCGGTAACGAACGCCAAGGAAGAATCTAAAGAGTCCGAGGAAGAACCGGCGAAAGACGAAACGCCAGCCAAGGAAGAAGCTCCCGCCGCCAAGGAAGAGCCGAAAGAAGAGCCAAAAGAAGAACCAAAAGAAGAACCCAAAGAAGAACCCAAAGAAGAGCCCAAACCGGAACCAGTTGCAGAAGAAAAACCGGCTGAGAGTTCCATCCCACCGATACCATCTGCACCATCTGCACCCGAACCGATTTCCAGCAAAGAAATCGAAATGCCGGAGCCGATCAAACTCGATCCGATCAAACTCGATTCTGAGCCGGTTTCCAAATCGTTATCCGGCAACGATAACGGGGAACGATCCTCAATGAGCACCTCCGATAACGGAGCTACCCCGACTACATCCTCAACCGATAGTGAAGGTAACGGACACCCGCAGGCCAAGGACCTGATGAAGAAAATGCAAAAAGAACTCAGCAAACCGAACGTTCCTGCATGGTGCCAAGCGTACTCGTTCGCCGAACTCGATGCGCTGCGGCAGCAGTTCGAAGATCTGCAAGAGCAGGTCCGTCTTGCCCAGATTAAGATGCAAGATGTGCAAGAGCGCATTAGCATGATGGACGATCTGAAGAACTCATTGCTTTCCGCCCAGGGCGAAGAGCTGGTGAGAGCAGTCACCAAAGTTTTCGGTCACCTTGGCTGGTCGGTAAAACCATCGCCCAACAACTCGGATGAACTGTGGTTGACGGACGGCACACAGACGCAAGCGATCGTTCGCCTGGTCTGGACCAATGCCCAACCGAACCGCGCCGAACTGGCTCACCTGGCAGAATCATTGATCAATTTCTGGGGCGCCCACGAATACGAGCCCAAAGGCATCTTGCTTGCCTCGACCTGGGCCGATCGTCCCCCAATCGACAGAAACGAAGAAGACTACAGCACATCGATGGTCGAATTCGCCGAGCGCAAAAACTTGTCATTGCTCACGACAACGCAATTGCTCTCCATCTTCCGCGACCTGGTTCTCGGTGGCGGAGTACCTTCAAAAGTCCGCGACGTCATCGTCAAAACAAACGGTGCGGTGCCCGGATACGAACTGGAATTGTCCGAAGCCTCTGCGACTGTTTAATCAGGCGCAAGGGTCGTCCTCTAATTTCTCTCTCGGAAAAACGGCGCGCAAGCGCCGTTTTACTTTAGGCCCGTTTTTGTATAGCTTCGGCGGCTTCGATCAGCGGCTCCAGTTCGGCGTTTCGCAAAATAAATCCGTCGTTGCCTAATGCCAACGAGAACACGTCGCGAATGCGTTCGTGGTGAATCAGCAGCTTGCCGTACCTTTCGAAGATTTCATCACGCGGCAATGAGTAACAAATGTGATCCTTGCGACCTACGTACATGACGTGATACTTGGGCGAGGGCAATGGGTCCTGCTTGCCTGTGACCAGCATCTCCGCCCATATTTTGTAGCAGTCGAAGTCGTTGGCAAAATTGAACATGTCCAGGGTCAGTCCACCCGGCGGGCGCATGTTCACTTCCATAGGAACGATGTCTCCGTCCTTGTCCATGAAGTATTCGAAGTGGAAGAAACGCTCGCGCACGTCAAATGCTTTCAAAGTCGCCAGTCCGGCATCCTTGAGCTGCGGTTCGATATGACGCACGAACCAGTAGTAGATGTCGCTGTCTTCATTCACCGCTTCCATGACGCCCTTGCTGTAGCGCAGCGACGACGAAAACACCAGATTGCCGTGCGCATCGGTCAGACCATCGAAGGTGACGATCTGCGAATTGATGAACTCTTCGAAGATGTAGTCGCCCGAGGGGCGGTCGCGCAAATAGCGCTCCACATCATGATCATTGGCGATTTTGTAAGTGGTGGCAGCACCAACTCCGGTATCAGGTTTGGCAACCACCGGGTACCCGACTTCCGCCATGAAGCTGCGCACCTCAGACTCGGTGCGACATACGCGTCCACGAGCCGGGCGCAGACCGGCCTTCTGGAAAACGCTTTTCATCTCAGACTTGCGCTTAATGCGGTCGATGGCATCCATTCTGATGCCCGAAACGTTGAAGTCGGTGCGCAGCCGTGCTTCCGTCTCCAGCCAGTATTCGTTTTGAGAGTCAATGCGGTCGATTTTGCCGTACTTATGCGTAAACCAGCCAAGAGCCCGCACAAGCTCGTCATAGTTGTGCATGTCGTTGACGCGATAGTAGTCGCTCAAACTGTGCTGCAGTTCGGTCGTCATCGAGTCCCAGTGCGCGTCGGCGAGCCCCAGCACCGTGGCTCCGGCAGCGCGCAAACGCTGGCAGAAGTTCTGAAAGTTGGGGGGGAAGTGCGGGCTTAAAAAGACTACGTTCATTTCAATCTATCTATTTTTGCAGCCAGTATGAAGTCAGCTTCGCTGAGACCGTCGATTTTATGCGTCCAGAGCTCAATGTTCAACTCACCCCAACGAACCAGGAGGTCAGGATGGTGTCCTTGCTGCTCGGCAACCTCGCCGATCTTGTTGGCCAGCTGTAAAGATTCCAGGAAATCTTTTGTCTTGATGGACTTTCTCAAGTGCTTGTCTCCGGCTTCCACCGTCCAACCCTTGAGTTCGTCCAGCATCGGTTCAATTTGTTCACGCGTCAGTGGTGGCGTGCCACCACGACACGGCTCACACGTTTTATCCGCAAGCGACATGGTGCGATTGTGGTCCTTTTACTTTGTTTCTTCCGAAACCGGCTTGGCTTCCAGCTCGTCGCCCGACTCCGGCGCTGCTTCCGCGGTGGTTTCTTCCGGGTCGTCAGCAGTAATCTCCATCGAGAAGACATCCGTCATCGGCTGTCTCTCCTCTGGAGGCTCAACCTGAGCCAAGACGAGGTCGATATTATACGTCATGTTGAAGTTCACAACCGACATCTGGCTGAGCACCATCGCCTCGTAAAGAGACAGAATCAAAGGTACCGAGGTCCAGAACCACATAAGGTAAAGAGATCCGGCAATGTTCTCGCCCAGGTAGAACTTGTGTCCGCCCATCCAGCCGAGAAATAAAGCCAGCAACACCGCGGTGGATCGCCGGCGCCCGCCCGGCATAGGCTGAGAAGCCACTTGAATCGCTCGCGCTCTTTGACCGATGGCGCTGCGCGACTCTTCGACGGCACGCTGATGTTTGGCGTCCATTTTGGCCATTGGTGCACCATCAAACTTGCACCAGCAGCGCACATCGTTGGTGATACCACGACGAAAAGCGTAGACCTCCGCTTCCGCCAGCAAACGCTTGCAACCAGCACAGTAAAGCGGCACTACCTTCGCTTCGTCGCCTTGCAGGGGACGAAACTCTTCACGCGCAAACAACGAATCGTAGGGGAACGACGAGGCCACCAGGTCCTGAGACTTCTTCAGCCAGTAGTCGCGGACTTCGCCTTCCGGGCTCTCTTGAGCGATAATCCGGTACTGGTCTGCTGCCTCAGGCAACTTCCCAAGTTTTTCCAGGGCGGTGCCCAGCTTCTTGCGGGCTTCCAGTTCTTTGTCGTCCGCATCCGGCAAGGCGCGGCTGCGTTTGGCGGCTTCGCGCAAGCAGTTGGCAGCCTCTTCGAAATTGCCGGCATCAAGCGCTTCCGAGCCCTGATTGAACCAGTTGTCGTAAGCCTCTTCCAGTTCAGCGGCAGCCGGAACCACACTGCTCACCACCGGCACCCGCTCCGCGGAAACCGGACGGCCGCAATCATGGCAGGTGACCTGCCATGGCTCCAATGCCGTGTCACACTTAGGACAAGTGTTCATGAACTCTCCAGAGGACCCCTCTTCCTATCATAGCCTTTCCGCGAAACTCGGGAAGCCGGTAGAGGCGGTTTCTCAGGCATTCTGCCCGTTTTTTCCTATTTATCTGCCATTTCCAGACTCAGAACGGGCAATTTCGCCTCGATCAGGGAGTAGTTTCGGGATTGTCGAACCCGCCCAACCCCTGCGGTACCAGCGGATCATGGACAGTGAAACCGAGTGCCGCAGCCGGCGATGGGCGGACAGCCAGTCCGTGACGCACGCCGGTGCGCAAAATCTCGCCCCAGTCGGCTTTGGGCTTGAGGTAATTGAGCACCTGTCCATAATGTTCCAGCGGCGGTCCGGCACTGGGCGGGTAAACCTTGGCCGGTTTGGGACCGGTTGGCACTTCTTCAGGCAACGGTCGCAGGCGCTCCAAAATCCCCTCAGCATAAGCATCCGGTTGCCCATATTTCGCCCACAGTCCGCGAGCGCCGGCATTGTAAGCAACACCCAGGTCTTTGACGCGGCTGTCACCAACCATCAGCGTCTGGGCCGGGCGTACACCGTACTGGTCCATCAGAGCCTGGAAGCCTTGCGTGTGCGGCTTCTCGAACGACTTCGGAATGGCTCGAAACTCGGTCAGCCCGTTCACGATGTCCAGCATGGACTGTACGCGCGCCATCTGAGGCGCGGCGCCGCCGTCGGGCAGGCTGGGAACTTCCCAGTTGTGCAAAGCATACAGCCGCTCAACATAGCCGCGATCCAACCCCATGTGGGTCAAACGCCTGAGTCCTATGTAGGCGGGAGCGTCACTCAAGACTACCGTTGGAATGCCACGGTCTTTGACGGCACTCAAAGTCTCGAGCACTTGTGGATACAGGTTGAGGTGTTCGACGAGAGACTTGTCCATCGTCGCCCAGAATGGTTGCACCGCTGTGCTGTTAAAGTCCGCGGCGCTCATTCGTCCAGGCTGTCCGACGCCCAGTTTCTCTCCCACCGCCAGCTCCACCGACCAGGGATAGTCATGCGACCTTTGCTGGTCCATAACCCCGCCGATGGCTTTGTAGAGCCATTCTTCTGATAGCTTGCCGTCGATCACCGGAATGCGCTGCGCTTCGGGAAGCGCCATGTTTGCTTCAATGAGCTTGGGATTGGACGCCAACTCCGGAATCGCTTTCTCGATGCCGCGAGCGAAGTAACCGCTGAAATTGCCTACCGTGCCGTCCATGTCGGTGATCAAAAGCTTTGTCTCCGGTGGTCTGATCTTGTCCACCAGATTGGTCATGATATTGCGCTGCACCATCGCCGGCGTCACTTTGCCGGAGAGCATGTCGAGGGCGCCCAGGGGCTTTCCGTCCGGAGTCTTGCCAAAAGCGATACCGGCGCCGGCTCTGCCTACATATCCGCCCGCCATGGTCATCGGCAGCGAAGAGAGAAAGGCCGTGCCCTCGTGGCTGACGCTGTTGGCGTATTGAGCGCGCAGCCTGGCGGTATCCGCATCGGAAGAGCCGGCGAGCCAGGCGGCTTGCGCCGTATCGGTCAGCAGTCCGCGCATCGAATAGGCAAACAGAAGTGATGTTACCCACTTTTTAGGGTTGGCGAATGTAATCGCAGCACCTACTGCCGCTTCGCTCCAGTGATCTTTGAGGAAACCACCGGTGGTGCCCGACCAATCGTTGGCAAAGTTCGAACCGAAAGTTTTGATGTCCTGCAATGTCTGACCGCCGGCACGACCCAGCCCATCGATCAGACCGCCGCCGACGACTTCGTATTCGCGTTCCAGAAAGCTCTTGGGGGAGTTAGCTCTGGCTTGTTCAAACAAGGTTTCCGACATCTGTGATTCCGACCTGACACAATGCGCGATTAGTAAGTCAGATCATTTCATTGTAAATATAGGAGGCCTATCGTGAAATTCCCACCGGTGATCGTCTGGAGGTGGTGGTTCTACGACCTTGGCAAATTGGGCTTACGGGTTCTTACGGGTAGGGATTGTCTGAAACAACCACCTTGCAAACGACATCGCCCTGAGGACGCTGGACAAGAAACTCCACCGTGTCGCCCGGTACGTGCTGCTCGAGAATTCGGCGCAGATCGGCGACCTTGTGGACAGGCTGGTTGTCCATGCGCTTGATGATGTCGCCTGAAATGAGATGCGCCTGGGCTGCCGGACTTTTATCGTAGACATTGGTGATCAAAACACCATCGGTGAGATCGATCTTGTCGGCGTCACCGTACAGAGCCCTGTCGATCTCCTCCATGTGAATTCCCAGAAAGGCTCGCTGCACTTTGCCGTTTTTCTTCAGCTGTTCTACGACTTTTCTCACTGTGCGCGTCGGCACTGCAAAACCGATGTTCTGAGCGAAACGCTGAACTGCTGTAGCCACACCGATTACTTCACCCTGTACGTTAATCAAAGGACCACCGGAATTGCCTGGATTGATGGCGGCGTCGGTTTGAATCAGCTCGGCACGGGCGCCAGGATCGTCAATCGTGCGCCCGGTGGCGCTGACAATGCCTAGACTGACCGTGTTTTCCAGACGCATCGGCGTACCGATGGCAATCGCCCAGTCGCCGGGGCTGACTTGAGCGCTGTCGCCGATTTTGGCAGCCGGCAGATCGGCTGCATTTATTTTGAGCAGCGCAATGTCGGAGTAAGAATCCTGTCCCACCACCTGCGCCTTGAATGCCCGCTTATCGGCCAGTATCACTTTCACTTTGTCGGCGTCCTTGATCACGTGGCTGCACGTGATGATGTAGCCGTCTTTGCTGTAAATCAGTCCGGAGGCGCTGCTGTTGTGTTCGTAACGAGTGCGATGCGGGCTCATGCCTTTGCCGTAGAAATAATCACCTTGCCCAGGACAATTGGGTCCGGGTATTTGAGCACCGGCTGCCACCGGCATCTGATCGGCGGAGACATCGATACTGACCACTGATGGAGCCGTTTTCTTGACTATGTCGGCGATCGTGTGTTCCCCAAGGTTAATCTGGCAAGCAGCGCTGCCCGTCAGCGAAGCCGTAGTCGGCCGCAAATCTTGCCCACCGGCGCTGGTTTGTCGCATACCTGACTCATCCAGGTCGCTTTGTCGGCAGCCGAGATAGTAACCTCCGATTCCGAAGGCAGCCAAAAGCGAAAGCAAAAGACAGCTGGGCAACACCACCGTGGTGAGCGCGGTGACAATCTGGTTTTTGCTGTCAGTCCTGCTATCAGACATGCGTTTCAGCCGTGGACGGTGCGAGGCTCACTTGATAGTACATACCCTAGCCCAAAGACCGCTTCAGCGCAAACAGATTTCAGCGTTTCAAGACTACGAAAATCAACGCCGAGATGAAACAAAAGGCGGCACAGATAGCCAGAGAAACCGCCGGTCCGCACTGGTTGGTGACGGCGCCGATCAAGAGCGAGCCGAAGGGCGACATGCCCATGATGAACATTGTCCAGACAGCCATCAGCCTTCCCCGCAACTGATCGGGCACGTTCAGCTGCAAGAGGGAGTGGGTACCTGACAGCTGAAACGTCATGCAGAACCCCAGCAGAAGGGCTAAAGACAATGACTGGTAGAAGTCGACCGAAAATGCCCAGCCCGCCAGCACCACCGCGAAACAAAGGCCGGCTACTCCGACGCCTGTCTTCAGCATCTGCGCGGAACCGCGACTGGCAAGAATTATCGCCGATACAAAAGAGCCGATGCCGGCGAATGAACGCAGAGCGGCAAATCCGTCGACACCGTGGTGCAAAACATCTTTGGCTATCACAGGCATCAGGAAAGTAAACTGCGCACCAAAGAAGCTCATAAATGCCGTCAGGCGCAGTAGTGACCGCACTGATTCCGTCTGCCAGGCATATTTAATACCGTCGATAATACTGGTCTTTTCGCTGTCGGCCGGCACCGCCGACGGTGCCAACTTGACCTGCGAAAGCGCCAAGAGCGATGCCAGGTAACTGAGAGCGTTGAGGGCAAAGCAAGCAGTTTCACCGGATGCCGAAACGATGGCCGCCGCCACCGCGGGGGCGATAATGCGCGTACCGTTGAACAGCGACGAGTTGAGCGAAATTGCATTCACGAAATCTTCGCGATCCACCATGTTAACGATCAAAGACTGGCGTGACGGAATCTCGAAGGAAGTCACCACCCCCATGACGGCTGCCAGTGCGATTATCTGCCACACCTCCAGCTGATTGGTCACCGAAAGGACAACCAGTGTCAGGGCCTGCAACATGGCCACCGCTTGCGCACACATCAGCACTTTGCGCCTGTCTTTGTGGTCGGCAACCCAGCCGCCGGCCAGAGCCAGCACCAAAACTGGTGCTAGGTTGGCAAACTCACAGACGCCCAGAAGCCAGGCCGACTTGGTTATTTTGTAGACCAGCCAGGAAAGCGCCATACCCTGCATCCAGGTACCGCAAAGCGAGACCATCTGCCCAAAGAAGTAGAGACGAAAATTGCGGTGGCGCAGCGAACGAAATGTCTGCTGCAACTCGGATTGAACTCTGCCGGGCTCAGCCGTCACGCGCGTCGCCTCAAAAGTCCGACCAGCCGCTCCACCCGGGAAGGACTGGTCAACATAACTTCCAGAACAGCCACGGACTCGCGCGGAAAGCTCAATTGCGTCAATCGACGTTCGGCGGTGCGCAAGAGTTCGGCGGCATAGTCGAATGTCACTGCCTCTCGGGATGCCAGTTGCAACTTGAGACGCAATTTCAAAAGTACCATCAACACCAGAAGATGATGCAGTCCGGCCAGTAGGCTCAGATAACCCATAGTCGGTCCGAAGTATTGTTTAGAAAAGAGGCGACAATAAATAAATCGATGCAGCAGCGCCTCCACCTCCGGCGGCACATCTGTCAGCTTCTGACCGAACGCATCCTGAAAGCGCCGCTCTTTTCCGGCGTGCGCGATCGTCACCATATCTGGTGCGGCAACAATGGACTCCAGCAATTGGCGGGCATTAAACGCTGTTTGATTGGATGCAAAAACATCGTCCGGCAAGTAGAGAACATTCAGCGCCTTCAGCAACAACTGATCGATTATTTTGGGTCTGGCTTCCAGTGGCGGGGTGCGCTCAGCCGTGACACCGCCCGGCAGCTGTTTGATCAGATGAGCGCTGCAGCGAAGCAGCCGCTGCTCCACAGGCAGACCGTCCGCCCCGACCTCAGCTGGAGTCTCTACGATACGCAGCATCTCGTTCTCCAGTTCAGCGAAAGCCGGCCACTTGAGAGGCACGCCGTCGATTAATTGCAGGTTTTCCCAGTCGGGACGAATCTCGCCAAAAAGGCGGCTGTATAGCCGCCACATATCTTCAATGGTCTGCCGCTGCTCGGAGAGCAAATCGCCCGAATTGTACAAAACTCCGGTGCTGGCAAAACTGAGCGAGGAGTACACGCCGCCAGGCGTCTGGGTGAACGTATAAGGAAACAGCTGACACATCGATGGCTTTGCCTGCGCACCGGCCGCTTCATGCAAACGACAGCGATTGCCCTCTGTGAGAAACTGACATTTACCGTCGGCGCGCTTCTCGAGCGTGTGCGTAAAGGCGGCGTGGCGCTCATCCTGAGAATTGAAGGCTCGCAAAGATGACGATTCTTGAAAACCAAAACTCTGGCTGACAATCGCATCCTGCAGACGTTTCGAGTCTTCCGCCGTCAGGGGCACCGGCCACATGTGGCAACAGTTGCCGCAACCTGAGCAGCCAAATCGGATGCCTGGCGGGATGTGAACGATTCTCTGGTACGTTGTCGCCATCTCTTATAATGTACCGTCCTGACAGGACCGTGCGCGACTTTTGCCGTTTTTTGTAAGCTTTCTTTTTCAGTGGTGAGTGCCATCAACAGCAACCAGGAAATAGTCCAGATCACCGATGATGCCACCACCGGTGGTGCGCACTCCGTCACCGGTAAGCTGCGGCAGTTATGGCCCTTGGTCATCATGGCGCTGGCGTCCGCAGTGATTTACGGACGGGCGGTCTTTAACCCACCGCTCCTCGACGAGCAATATCTGCTCGCCTGGCTGAAAGACCAGGCGGAGCCGGGATCTTTCCAGAGATTTATCACGTGGTCGGGGCTGAATCCAGCCGACCTCACCGGCGTTGTCGGCAATCTGTATTTAGAAGTCAGTCATTTCTTCGCCTTCGGGCAACTGTTTCTGATGCGGTTTCACTGCTTACTCCTACACACAGCCGCAGCCTGTTGTCTGGGGTTGATAGCGATCAGGTTGACCAGACAGACTGCACTATCACTGGTGACAGCATTGATTTTCCTCGCTTCGCCACTAGCCTGGCAAGCTGTGCTGTGGCTGGGCGGAGCCGGCGCACTGACGTCAACATTTTGCCTGCTCGCCTGCCTGCTGACTTATCTGATTGGACGCAATGGCACACGCTGGCCGTTTCTTGCTGCTTCCGTAGTTCTCTATCTCGGCGCGCTATTGTCGTCTGCCAATGCCTGGCATGGAGCCCTGGTGATCATCTTGTGCGAGCTTTTAGCCGTTCCGGTGCAGAGCGAACTTGCCGGCAGCAGGAAAGCTCGCGTCTCCGGACAAGACCTGACCACCGCCATGATGGGGCCGCTCTTGATTTTGATTTTGACCGCTGCGTATTTCGCGGGCACCGGACTGGTGGAAGCGATGGTGGCACTGGGCAGAAGCCCGGAACCATCTCTGGCAGCGCTTGGTGTAGCCTGTAAAAAAACACTGATGCCGGTCAACGAACAACTCTTTTTAACCGGCGGTGCCAAAAGATACCTGTGGTTGATCGTCTTCACAACGCCCGCGGCGCTTGGCGCGGTGGTCCTGCTCATCCGCCGCAGCCGGCTGTTGATGCTTCTCTTCTTCAGCATGCTCTGGCTGTTGTGCGCCTGGATCCCGGCGCTCGGGCATCTGCCGGATAACAAAAGCATCTTCGGGGATGCAGCGTTCTACGCCTGCGCCGCCCCGCTTGCCCTGCTGCTGGCCCTTTGTTTAAGCGGCTTCAGTTCACTGGCTACAGTCTGCTTCGCCGGCAAAAAATCTTTGCCGGTCGGCAACGTGTCGGTGCCTGTCGTCTTGTTCGACCATGCGGTGATCGCGGTAGCAACCTTGCTGCTGCTCTCGACTTATTGCCGTCTGGTCTTCAAAGAACAAGATTTCTTGCGGTCGGCGGCGCGCGACGTTTCCCAACTACAGAAAGACGGCAAGCAACTGTCCGCCACCACGTCGGCACCATATGTGGTGATCACCACCATGCCGTCTCCGGTGGCGCTCTCACCGATCTACAACACCTCGGGAGTAGCACTTTTTGACGGCGCCACATTGCTGATGTCCTCGCCGGCGGTGCCGGGCGGACGGCTCAAAGACGCCTACAGGCAGGGTCAGTTCGCCAATGCCTCCGGGCGCTGGCAAGCCGCCCTGCGCAAGGTGTTCGGGGTTGATTTGGCGGACAGCAAGAATGCCTGGGGACAGGCGCGCAACGCGGTCGACCTGGGCAATCTCGCCATGCCTAACATCCTGCACAACCCGCTGGCAAAACTCGATGAGACCGCAGGCACGATCACACTGCGCAGTCAGCCGCCGGCCGGACCGATTTTGAATCTAAACGGCATGGGGCTCAGCCCCTTGGAGGGCGACTTCATGTATATGGACGCCCGCATTACCAATCTCACGCCGGGCGAACCGGCTAACATCGATTTTTACTGGCAGACCCATGAAATGGACTTTTACGATGCTCGCCTGCGCAAACTGGCTGTAAAAATAGATCCTCAGTCAACTGACTTCCACCGATATTACATACCACTGCGCACCATCGGCTGGACAACAAACGGGCCGCTCTTGAAACTGACGTTCGGCTTTCCACCTGGTTCGACGGTGGCAATCAAAGAGATGGGGGTAATCGACAGTCAGGGTCTTCTGCCTAAACTGAGTTTCGTATCGCCGCCGGCACACGAGTCAACTCGCTTCGCCAACGGCTTTTACAAGTTTCCAACCTCGCCTGAGCTGGGGCTGTGCGCGGTGCCCCTCAGCAAGGGCACAGTTACTTTAACCTACGATGCTTCTACTGTTCATGATGCCGCCGGGGTGACATTCGAAGTTTCTCTGCCCGACCGGCCGTTTGGCACAGCCAATTCCAGCAGCCTATCGGGCGTCACATGGAAATGCTTTCCGGTCGATGGTGCCCAGGGGCAGTTTGACCTGCCCATCGGTGATGTCCCGGCACCGGGACTGGTGTACGTGCGCGCCATCGCGATGAATTCCAAACACGACTTCATCGGATTTTTCTCGGACGATCTCTGTTTGAACATCTCTCGCTAAGGAACACCGATGGAAAAGATATTCGTCGACATGAACTACCTGACTTTCTGCTGGCAGGATGACAATCAACAGGCGATTTACTACCTGGACAAAGACACCGGCAGCATCATTCTGATTCAGGATGATCTGGAAGATGTCGAAGAAATGCGCACCGAGATCGAGCTGGAACCAAGCCGTTATCTCTTTATTCCGAAGCAAGAACTCAAACACACCGAGCTTGATTTGAGCGACTTCGTGAACACAGTACAGGATGCAACTATCAAAGGCGCGTTGGCTGTAGCTCTTGAACAGCGAGAGAAACTTTTCGCGGCCCGGGCAGTGTTCAAGAATCACCCTGATGAGCTGGCACGCTGGGACAAATTTCGCGGCGAGGCCGCCCGCAGCCGCGTCCGGCGCTGGCTGGCGATCAACGGTGTCGAGGCGATGGAACAGGAATAAAGGTCGGAAGAATTAGCGCAGAGCGCCGGGCAGTCCGCGTTCAGGAAGAGCCGGTCCCTTCACGCATTTGATGGCAGTCCAGGGTACGTACAGAGTTTCTTTCTGCTGTCGCAAACACAGGTAAGTCGCCTGATCAACCTGCGCCACTTCGCCTTCGACAATTTCGCCGCTCAAAAGAAGAACGCTAACCTGCGTGTTCATTGGAATGGCCACGATCTACCTCGCCCGCCTCTGTCTGTCTGTCATAGTAAGTCTAGCAAAGCTATACCAAGGCACAACTAAATCTGATAGCATGGGTCGTGGTGCGTCTCCATTCCGTGACACCATGACTCGTTACTACCGCCCAATTCTTGCCATCGTGGTAATCAGCGCCGTGACGCTGATTACAGGTTGCACCAAAATCAGCCTCGGGGGCAAAAATGGTGGCACCGGCGGCACTCAAACCGGCGGCGGCGGCAAGACGACCACAGGCGGCGGTGCTCCACAACAGCAAGCCCCGGGCGCACCGCCGACGATCCAGGGAGTCTGGAAGCTTTCGTTTAAATTTGGCGAGCAAGAACTCTCAGCCGATATGGAGCTGGCGCAGCAAGGCGACCAGCTGGCCGGGCAGGGACAGGACGAAAACGGGCCGCCGTGGGCGGTTTCCGAAGGAACGGTTCAAGGCACCCACGTTCGCTTTTCCAAACAGTACTCTGCAGACCGTCCTCCGATTGTTTACGACGGAGAACTCAAGTGGCTGCAAGACCCGCAATACACAGGCTGGATGATGGAAGGGAATTATCAGACGCAGGGTCCGGACGGCAAAGTCGTCTCAGGCGACTGGGTGGCCACTCCGGCTGACCCGGGCGCGATGCCGCCGCCCAATTCATCCGCTGCGCCGCCTCAACAACAACCTTTGAGTGGAGTGATCGGCAACCCTCGCGAAGAGAATCCACCGCCTGATGCCGGTCCCTCCGACGGCAAAGCACCTCATTTAAGCGGACGCTACGACGGCGAGTACGAGTTCAAGTTCAAAAAAGTGAAAATGAAGATGTGGCTCGAACAGGATAACAATCGAGTCACCGGCCATGGTATCGACGTGAACACCAATGAGAAATTCACAATCGAAAAAGGCTGGTATGCATATCCGAAAATCACGCTGGTTCGTAAGTACTTCAAAGGTACGGGCGCCGCAGCAACCCGCGAATTTCGTTTTCAGGGCAAAGTGACGAACAGCTCTGCCGGACCGGTGATGAAAGGCGAAACGGAATACGGCGGCGACTGGACGGCAACCATCGTTAGATAGTTGCCGCAGCACCATATATGGTGCTGCGATCGGACGTCATTAGCATCGTTAACAAGATCGCGCACTGGCGCTCGCAAGAGTGCGCAACAACGTACTGACCGCCTGCTCCGCCAATGGCATAGTTTGCACAGCCCCGAATTGCACATCCCAGGCGTGGCTGACGGCGGGAGTAAAGAAAGCTAATCTTTGCGCGGGTGGGGCGGCTGCAGAGCCGCCCCTAATTACTAACGGGTGCAGGCATTGGAGTATTGCGAAGGAGGTGATTGAATCTCTTGACAATAGAATCAGTTAAGTTCTAAAGCGGTCACCTTCAAAGTTCGCGCGCTTGGAATCTGGTACGGTTGAACGGTTCCCAATAACTCAAACGAGACGGCAGTTGCTCTTTAGCCGCCCATGCAAAGAGAAACCCGAACCCCGCTCGCACAATTCGGAAACCTCCTGTGAACCAGTCAACCAAACGTTTATTGTCCGCCGGCGCCTGCGTCGCCCTGCTGCTGACTGGCACCGTATCCGGTGCCGGAGCGCAAGAAGAACTTTCTTCACTGAATCCTGTATTGATCGGATTTCAAACTCCCATCAATGCAAAAATCGCAGAACCTGCGGAGCCGTCGGCTTCTATGAGTTGGTCCCTGCCGTTCTCGGGTCCGCTGGACAGCGGCATATTGAACAAGACTTTGAGGAGCACTGCGCCGGTGCTCCTCAATCCGCAGAAGCCAGAGCGACTGGACGCCAGCATCAATACTGACGATGGCGGAAATCTCGTCTCGCGCACCGTCGAGCGCCTGCTGGAGAAAGCTCTGGACAATGATGACCAGGCTAAGCAGCTGGATAAAGCAGTTCTCCATTACCGAAAAGCGTCGCAGCGCGCTCTGGCACAAACTAAAGATGCAGCTGATTACATAGTTCCCTACCGCGGCTTCGGTCCTTCTATAGAAGCTGCCAATCTGGTAACCGGCGAGAAGATCAGCGTCAAAAGCCGCGCCGCCGCCGAGTACGCGCGTCAAAAGCATGTCGACGAAACGCACATCAAGGTCGTGTCCAGCGTTATGCAAATGGCGATGGGACTCGGGATGAGCGACCCAGAGAAAGGCGCCGCAACTGTCGACTCGGGCTTTCAGTCACTGAAATCGCTGGTCGGCGAAGAAGAAGCAACTCGCACAAAAGACACTCTCGCTGCCTGGAGCAAAGAGATTGTCGTCCCTGAATCCGTCTACGCACAGGGAGCCTGGGACGTACAGCTGCGGCAGAACAAACGCAAACTGGTGCTGGAGGCGGCACTCGATAACGATGAAGTGCTCCATCAGATCACCAAACATCTCCATAAGTATGGACACAAGAGCAAGTTCACTCGCATGTCGTCGCAGGTGATACAGACGACTCTGGCTACCGCGGCACTCACACCCAGTTTCATCGGACCAGCTGCTAAAACGGCGCTGCTTGCGTATGTGATGGCGACCGGCGGTCCCGAGTCCTGCAAACTACTCAAGGAACTCTATCTCGACAAACGATTCGAGAGCCGCTGGAAAGTGCTCAACGAAGAAAGCCACCTGGCACTGGAGAACTATCAAATCGCCATTCTGACGCGCAATCCGGTTTTGCTCGCCTGCTCGGAATCATTCGTGTCTGAAATGAGCGGCGAGCAAACGGTCACTGATGTTTTCGGCACCAAGACGGCCTACGGCTGGTAGATCTCGACAGCGCGACCGTCGGGATCGAACACGACCACGCGCTTGCCCCACGGGGTCTCTTGAAGCGTCGTCTTGAAACGAACACCGCGCGCTTCAAGAGCGCCTACGACTTCGTCCAGATTATCCACCCGCAATCCCACCATCGTCGCACCGGATGTCGCGGATTGAGCCTGGGTTGGGAAAACAGCGAATGCACCGTCGCCACGTCACCCGAAATGGGTCGGTCCACCCTCTTCATCGTGCGTGTCGGTCTCCAGTGGAATGCCGATCGTTCGGTAGAAATCCAGCATGTCGTCGACATGCTCTGAAGTCCAGATCACAGCGCCAACTTTTGTCACCGCCATTTACCCAACCCTCCTGAGCTCGACTCAGCTCGAATCGGTCGACTCAGTCTACTTGAGCACTCCCAGCTTTTTGCCGGCCTTCTCGAAGGCTTGCAGACTCTTGTCCAGGTCTGCGCGCGTATGCGCCGCAGAGATCTGCACACGCAAGCGCGCTTCACCTTTCGGCACAACCGGATACCAGAGCCCGCGAACATAGACGCCTAGTTCGAGCAATTCAGAACTCATGTCCATAGCTGTCGACGCTTCCCCGAGCATGACCGGCACAATCGGGTGCACCCCTTCCAAAATCGTGAAACCGATACGCACGATCTCTTTGCGGAAGTAAGCGGTGTTCTCGTGCAGTCGGTCACAGAGCGACGGATCGCTTTGCAAAAGTTCCAGGGCGGCAATCGAACCGCCGACGATCGCGGGAGGCACCGTATTGGAGAAGGTATAGGGGCGCGATTTCTGACGCAGGAAGTCGACGACTGATTTCTTGGCGGCGATGAAACCGCCGGAGGCGCCGCCCAGCGCTTTGCCCAGCGTTCCGGAGATAACATCGATTTTGCCGTGTACTCCTTGCTGCTCGGGCGTTCCGCGACCGGTGGCGCCCAGCGCACCGGTCGCATGCGATTCGTCCACGAAGAGCAACGCATCATGCTCATTGGCGATTTCAATCAATTCGGGCAACCTCGCCATATCGCCCTCCATGCTGAATACACCGTCGGTGGCGATGATTTTCACACGATGGTTCTTGGAGGCATTTTCTTTGAGGTGCTGTTTCAGTTCGTCCAGAGCATTGTGTTTGTAGCCGTTGAAGTCGGTCGTTTTCACCGCGATGCGCGCCAGTCTGATACCGTCGATGATGCTGGCGTGGTTAAGCTGATCGCTGTAGATGCAATCGCGATAGTCGTTATAACCCAGGTCGCTGGCCACCATGGCGGTGAAGAAAGCCTCATTGGCTGCGAAACACGAAGAGTGCAGAATGGCATCTTCCGTGCCGAGAAACTCAGCAATTTTCTCTTCCAGGGTGCGGTGCAAAGGCTGCGTTCCACAAATGAAGCGCACCGAGGCCATGCCATAGCCCCAGGTATCGAGTGCTTTGCGCGCACCTTCCCTGACCTTGGGATGATTAGCCAGACCGAGATAATTGTTGGATGCCAGCATGACACAGTCTTTGCCTGCAACCTTCACGACTCCGCCCTGCTCGCCTTCGACGGGCACTTCGTACTTGTAGGTCTTTTCCTGTTTCGCCTTTTCCATCTCGCGATCGAGGTCGGAGTACAGCTTGCTCAAGTGTTCTTTTGTCGAAGCCACCATGTCCTACTCCTTTAAATTGTCGTTCTTTTTCGACAGCCGGCGATTATTTGGTTCCGTTGGTTCCGTCGGGAGAGAACACCAGTTTCATCTCGCGACCGGCTATCAGTGATTCGAAGGCATCTTTGTATTCGTCGAGCGGGTAAAGCCGCGGCGCCAGCACTTTGTCCAGCTTGCTCTTCAGGTCGAGCCGGTCGGATCTGATCAGGCGCAGCATGGTCTCCCACGTGCCGAACATCTTCCGTCCGAAGATGCCCTTCACAGTCACGCCTTTCCAAATCACACCATTGGCGATATCGAAATGCTTGAGCGGCTCGCGCGCGATGCCGAGCAATATCACCTGACCGCCGTTGCGAACAATCTTGAAGGCGTCGTCATAAGCAGGCAGCGACCCAGACATCTCCAGCACGACATCGACACCATTAGCGCCCGTCTCGAACTTCTCGACAGACTTGTATAACTCTCCTGAGCCTTTGTTGACGTCGATGCAGTAGTCGGCACCAAATTCGGTAGCAAGCTCGAAGCGCCTCTCAACGTCGGCGGCCTCCGTCATATAGATGCGGGTGGCGCCGAAAGCGCGGCAAAGGAAAACCGCCATCAGTCCCAGAGGACCGGCACCGAGAATGGCAACGGACTTACCAGTGACGGCGGCTTCTTCCACGGTATGCACGGCGTTGCCGAAAGCATCGAGCATGGCACCGATGCGCGGCGGAATGTCGGAGGTGTCTCCACCTTTGCCTAGAAGAATGACGTTTTTGTAGGGCACCACCACATGCTGCGCGAAACAGCCATCCAAGTGCACACCCTTCACTTTTACGCTGGTACAAATGTGTTCGTTGCCGGTACGGCAAAGCGTGCAGTGACCGCACGACAAATGCATCTCGGCGGTGACATAGTCGCCTTTTTCAATCAGCAGATGTCGCGGAATCTCGTCCAGGTGCCCGGGAACCGCGCCGTCGCCTACTTCTTCGACGATGCCGCAGAATTCATGTCCGACGATTATCGGTCGGTACTGGTCGTCCGCCGGCAAGTACCGCTGCATCTCGCGGCGGATGCCTTCGCTGCGTTCACTTGTATATATGCTCTTGTCCGTGCCGCAAACGGCGGTGGCGAGCACGCGAATGCGCACCTCGCCGAAACCCACTTTCGGCGCCGGAATGTCGTCTTTAAGCGAAAGTCCGTTGACTGTCAGGTTTTCTTTGATCAGGCATTTCATAGGTCACACATTCTACATTCATTGCCCGACTTGCATGTGCCAGGTCTGGCTCCAGAAGCCGGAAAAAACGTTTTCTGAATCTTTGGATTTCACAATTGCAAAGAGAATTACGTCTATAACATGCCAGCAATTGTTAACCGAAATGATGATTTGTTGCCGTTCTTATATGGCGTGATACCACCCCTGGAGCCGCACCCTTCCGCAATTTCTATATGGTCCGCGACATGTCGGGAGGAAGTCAGGGCGTGTCTTAGACGTTCTTTAATTGCCAAGTGTTTTGCCGGTGACTTACGCTACTCATGACGACAACAATTTCTTTAGAATTGGGAGCACAGCATGGGTTTTGATAAAGGCGATCTCAACTTCAACCCCAATATCGTCGATGCGCCGGCCGATGGCATGTTCGCCGCGCTCGCCGAACACTCTATTGTGCGCACAATCTGCGAAGGATCCGGTGGACCTGACTGCGAAGATATGACCGACCCCGGTCTCAGGTTCGTCCGCTACCTCCTGTCCATCTCCAAGGCGGCTCGATTCGGTTTCTTGCCGAATTTCAAAGACCCGGACACTGTCCGCGACGTGGCCCGCCAATTCATCAAATATTGCGGTAGCGCTTCGCTGGCACTCCAAACCATGCGAAACGTTGTCGAAGCTGAAAGCGCCTGAAGCCCCTCCCAGTGCGCTGCCAACAAAAAAGAGAGTGCTTGCACGGCACTCTTTTTTTTGGCAATTTTCCGCGCCCGCCAACCGCCGCAGTCGCTAGCGGGGGTGCCTCGGCCGGCCTTAGTGCGTTTAAACACTAGTGTTGATTTTCCACAGGCACGAACACCGCCCCACCGGGCCGGGGTCTTGCCTCGGCAACACCTCTTGAAAACAACACTTTTGTTGATTTGCCCAAGGCGAGGATCACCTCCCCTGCGAAAAACTTCTGAGCTACTACATGCCCATGACGCTGTAGCCACAGTCGACGTGGATGGTTTCGCCTGTGATACCAGAGGACAGGTCGCTGACCAGAAAGAGAGCAGTCTTGCCCACTTCATCGGCTGCCACGTTGCGCTTCAATGGCGCCTTATCGGCCACCAGCTTCAGCATGTCGCGAAAACCGGAGATACCCATGGCGGCGAGCGTGCGCACCGGTCCTGCCGAGATGGCGTTGCAACGAATATTCTTGGCGCCGATGTCGGCGGCCAGATAGCGAACACTGGCTTCCAGAGCAGCTTTCGCCACACCCATGACGTTGTAGTTGGGAATCACTTTCTCGGCACCATAGTAGGTGAGGGTGACGAGCGCGCCGCCGCCTTTCTCAGGATCGAAGAGCGGCATGGCAGCGCCAGGCGACAGCTGTGAATGTATAGGCGCTGACGTCGAGCGAGCTTGAATCCATCGCGGCTGGTGTCGATGAAATGCCCTTCCAGTTCGGCTTTGTTGGCGAAAGCCACAGCATGAATCAAGAAATCTATGGTGCCGAACTTCTCCTTCAGTTTGGCGAAAGTCTTTTCGATCTGCGCATCGTCACCAAGATCACATTGCTCAATGAAGGTCGATTCGACGCTTTCGGCGAGTGGTCTGACGCGGCGCTCGAGCGGCTCGGCTTGATACGTGAATGCCAGTTGTGCACCTTGAGCATAAAGCTGTTGTGCGCAGAACCAGGCGAGGCTGTGGTCGTTGGCCACGCCCAGAATGATGCCTTTCTTGCCCTTGAGCAAATCACCTGTCTGCTTAATTTGCTCTTCAACCTTGGTGGTCATGCTTCGTGCTCCTGCTGTGACTGGAGCGAGAATTATGTCACACGGCGGGCGCCTCCGAGGTTCCTGATTACTCGGTGTTTACAACTGTGAGCAAACCCGGAAATGGCGTCGACGCCTTATTTCCCGCTCTTGTCCGAGGCTTCCAGCGAATTCTGAATGGAGACGGTGCCGTTACCGAGCAACGCATCACGGACGATCTTGATCGGCACCTGCCCCTGTCCAAGGAAGGCATCGTGAAACCCTTTCAATGAATAGGCACTGCCCTTGGCTTTTTCGTATTCATCACGCAGGGCTTTGATTTGCATCTTGCCCAGCGTGTACACACAATAGGTCGGATCCATGGTGCCACGCTTGGTTTCGCGTTCGGCATTGGCATGCTCTTGAAACCCTTCCTTCTCGAAAAACGCAATGCCTTCTTCCATGGTCATGTCTTGCGTGTGCATCTTGATACCGACGATGTAGCGGCAGACGCGCAGCAGAGCATCCTGCAGCATAGCCAGTTTCAGCTTGTTGTCGTCCTTCGACACATAAGGCACCATCATCTCTTCGCAGTAATGTGCCCAGCCTTCGGAATTGGAGCCGCAATAGGTCAATTTGCGCGTGGCAGACGGCGCCTGCCGCACCCAGAGCCCCTGCACATAATGCCCGGGGTAGGCTTCGTGTACCGAGGTATTGAGCACGTCCATCTTCGAGAAGGCGCGCATGTGCTCTTCGGTCTTTTGCGGCGTCCACGATTTTTCGGGCAGAGTGACGTTGTAGAAAGCCTCTTTAGCCTTGGTTTCAAACGGTCCCGGTGCATCCATAGAAGCGAAGGAGAGAGCCCGCCAGAAGGGTGGAGTTTCTTCCACTTTCAATTCTTCGCCGCTGGGAATGGTCACCACCGCCCCCGAATCGGCGCGCAACTTAGCTAGTACGGAGTGGGTCGAGGCGAGCAGCTGATCCGGAGCCGGGTGGTCGGCACTCATTTCTTTCAGCACTTGCACCGGCGTCTTTTTCGGATCGATAGCTTTAGCGGTGGCGGCAAACTCCTCCTGCAGCCGTTTTAGCTCGATCTGCCCACGCATGAGCAACACTTCGATCGATGTATCGACCATTTCGTCGTTCAGCAATTTTTTGCGATAACGCGCTTTGCCCAGCGCATAGTCGCCCTTAGAACGAGGCAGCAAGTCGGTTTTCAAAAAGTTCTGATAGTCTTTGAGGGCCTCGACGCATTTGGCATTCGTGGTTTTGAATTCGGCAAGCAGCGCCTGATCGTCGGCGGTTGCCACCGCCTCCGGTACTGTCTTTTCGAAAAACTCGATCGTACCCGGCATCTGCTCCAGCGCCACTTCAGTGAATATACGCGGCGGGTTTTCGAGATTTTTCTTGCCGTTAGCCAACAGCTCAGGAATCTGTTTCTCCCTTGCCACCACCGATTTCAGACGCTGGTTGATCGGTGCGAAGTTTCTTTTGACCAGCCCGAACAAACTCTCGCTGGCGCCTGAACTGTAGGAATCCGGATTGCGTTTCCAGTCAGGCACCTCTTCCAACTCAAACAGGTAGGCGTTGATGTTCGAGACAATCAGTTCGCGATCTAAACTAGTGGCGAAATCGAGCTTGTCTTTTTTCAGTCCTTCAAACTGTCCCTTAAAGGACTTCAACTCCTCTATCCGGTCGGCGATGGACTTCGCCGAATGGGTATTGAGCTGGTCGTCGTAAGTGTGAATGCCGGCGGCAGTAGCCCAGCTGGGGCTGAATTTGAAAGTCGCCTCAAAGTAAGCATCAGCCATCTCGGCAAATCTATCTATTTCCGGACTGGCGGCTTTGCTCGCCGACTTGGACGAAAAGCCTCCGGCTTGCGCCGCCGATACTGCATCGGCCCCGTATGCCGCTCCGCTTGAAAGCAACAAGGTACCTGCCAGAACCAGGGACACCGGTGCGAGCAACTTCTTCAAGCGCATACAGAACCTCCTTCAAAGGCGTCCGCTCAGACCTTTGGATGCCTGGTCTTTAACTGAGACGCCGCACATTATTGCAGACTCACGGAAGCTGAACGCATGCGTAGGGCTGTGCCGCCGCCGTGTGTTGCAAAAATCGGTTTTAAAGTGCGCGCAGATCTTTAACAATGACAGGCCATACCTATTAATCTAGCTAGAATTTCTAGGTGAATCTCATAGGTGTCCTAAATGCCTGGCCCGTACGACATTTTCGTCCTCGTCAAACAGGTGCCCGACCAGGGTTCCAAAGCTGGTATCAACCCGGACGGCACCATCGACCGCGCTAAAGCGAAACGGATGCTCAACCCGTTCGACCGTTATGCGCTGCAAGCCGCACTCTTCACCAAGAAAGCCTACGGCGGCAGGGTAACCTGCATTTCAATGGGACCGCCCCCGGCGGTGGAAGTTTTGCTGGAAGGCATCGAACACGGCGTCGACCGCGGCGTTCTCCTTTCCGACAAGCGTCTGGCCGCCTCGGATACTCTGGCAACTGCGTACGCGCTGCACAAGACTATTCAGTGGGCGGGGCGTTACGACCTGATCTTCTGCGGACTGCAAACCACCGACGGCGATACGGCTCAGGTTGGACCGCAGATCGCCGAGCGATTGGGCTTGCCGCAAGTCACTTACTGCGAAGATTTCAAAATCGAGGACGACCGCGTCAAAGCGCGCCGCATCATCGAAGGCGGCATTCAGCACGTCTCGGTTGAGACGCCGGTTCTGATCACCGTCGCCAACTCTTATCACCCGCTGGAATACAAGTCGTTTCGCGGCGCCTGGCGCGTGCAGTACCTGCAGCGTCATCCAGAAGAGTTGAATCAAATTATCACGACCGTCAACCTGGACACTGTGGGGGCAGACTCTGACCGCTGCGGTCTGAAAGGCTCGCCCACCATCGTCGCCCACACGGACAAAGTCGGTGAAATCGGCGGCAACTGCAAGATGTACGAAGGCCTCGCGCCTGACGAATGCGTCAAGCAACTGGTCAACAACTGCAACGTCAAGGAATTCGTGGCACCATGACCGAAGAGAAGAAACCAGCGGAAGGCGCTGCCGGCGCCACCCCCAAGACTACCGGCGAGCAGGCGGCGTTGCCGATTCACGAAACGCCACGCGGCAATGTACTGGTGATCGCCGAACACATCATGGGCGAATTGCAGCCTGTGACTTTGGAACTTCTGGGTGCCGCCACTTTGCTCACGCAAAAGCTGGAGACGCAAGTTCTCTGCATCGTGCTCGGTCACAATCTGGGGGACATGCCGCAAAAGCTGATTCAGCACGGCGCCCACAAGGTCTACGTTGCGGATCATCCCGAGCTGCACATGTACCGCACGCTGCCCTACCGCCGCGTCATCTGCGATTTTCTCGAGTCGTTGCCGGAGCCGCCGCACGTGGCGCTGCTCGGTTCCACAACCACCGGTCGCGACTTAGCACCGCGTATTGCGGCACACTTCGAGACCGGACTGACAGCCGATTGCACGGAGTTGGATATCCTGACCGTACGAGCATAAGAAAAACAAAGTCATTCCCTTCGAAGCTCGGTCTGTATCCTGACTGTCTCTACGCCATTCGCCCTCATTCGGCGAGAGTTTGAAAGCGCGTATTCTCGGACCGTGGAAAAACCCGCAAATGGCTACCACGCGCCCGGGCGTCATGATTCCGCTGAAGGCGGATACCTCACGCAAGGGCGAAATCATTTCGGTGCCGGTCAATCTAAAACCGGAAGATCAGCGCCTGATCGTCGCCGACGTTGTGCGCGAAGTAGCTTCGGCCATGAAGTTGACTGATGCCGACGTGATTGTGGCGGGCGGTTATGGCATGCAGACCGCCGATGGATTTGCGCTGCTGCGCGATCTGGCGGCTTGCTTTGAAAATTCTGCAATCGGCGCTTCGCGCAAAGTTGTAGATCTCGGATGGATACCTTACGAGCATCAAGTCGGTCAAACGGGTAAGACCGTCAGACCCAAGTTGTATATCGCCTGCGGCATTTCAGGCGCGATTCAGCACCGGGTCGGCATGTCGAAGTCCGGACTGATCATTGCTATAAATAAGGACCCTGATGCGCCGATCTTCAAGTTCGCCCATCATGGCATCGTCGGCGATGTCTATCAGATCGTGCCGGAGCTGATCAAACAGTTCAAGGCGCAAGCAAAAAGTAAAGGTCAAGAGGTACAGGCAGTTGTCGGATCGCATTGAGTACGATCTTCTTCTCGTTGGTGGCAGCCCCTCCAATCTCACGCTGGCATACCGTTTTCTGGAACTGGCCAAAGGCAGCGAAAAACCGCTGTCGATAGCTATTCTCGAGAAGGGTAAGGAGTTCGGCAGCCACGTGGTGAGCGGCGCAGTTTCGCACCCCGGTGTGTTGGAGAAGGTCTGGCCCAACTACAAGGAACTGAATTTCCCCATCGAAGCCGTTTGCAACGAAAGCAACTTTTCGGTGCTCGGCATGCAAGAGAAATGGGACATTCCACCCAAGCTCTATCCGAAGACATTCGACAAGACCGGCTATCTGGTCCTGACACTCAGCTACGTCGTTTCCTGGATGGCCAAGCAAGTTCAGGAGAAAGCCAAGGAAGTACCGAACGTCGCCATCGACCTGTTCACCGGCTTCTCCGCCCACGGCGTCGTCTTCGAAGATGGGCGTGTCGCCGGCGTCAAAGTCACTGAAGACGCGAAAAGCGAAGAAGACTACGTCTATTCGAAGTTCACCGCATTTGGTGACAAGGGCTTTATCTCGCGGGACGTCATCGACCACTTCAAGCTGCGCGACAACCCGCAGATCTGGTCTGTCGGCGTTAAAGAGACCTGGCAGGTAACCGAGGATTACGCCGGCAAGGTCTGGCACACTCTCGGTTGGCCGCTTCTGGATGGCACCTTCGGTGGTGGCTTCGTCTACGGCATGAAGGACAAAAAGTTGACCATCGGCGTGGTCATCAGCCTGGACAGCAAAGACCCCAACCTCAACCCGCAGATGAAACTGCAGGAGTACAAAAAGCATCCCTGGCTGCAAAAGATGTTGCATGGCGGCAAGCTGCTCAAGTACGGCGCTGCACTCTTGCCTGAGGGAGGCTATTTCAGCCTGCCCAAGAAGTTCTGCGTACCTGGCGCGGTGCTCATGGGCGACGCTCTGGGCGTCCTCAACGTGAAGAACCTGGCCGGCATCGACCGTGCCATGGAATGCGGTCGTGTCGCTGCCGAAGTTTTCTGGGATGCGCTCCAGAAAGAGGATTACAGCGAAGCCGCGCTTGCTCCGTATGAGAAACGGCTGCGCGATAGTTTCGTCATTCAAGAGTCCTACAAAGACCGCTATTTCCGCTGGACCTTCATGGAAAACCCACGACTTTTGGAGCAATACCTGCCTAAAGTAGCGCGCGGCGTCGATTCTGGCGCCCCACTCTTGGGCGTACTGAAAGCCGGATTCCCCAATCCTTTCCAGGCCGCCGGCGACGGTATTCGAGCCCTGGGCCTGATGGAAAAAGGCAAAGATATCGGCCCAATCCGTTATGAGCCTGACTACAAACACATCGTGCCCAGTTGGGTGCCGCCTAAGTACGATGAGCCGCCCTATGACAAAGCAACCATCTACTCAAGACCGGATGCCGTTTTCTATGCATCAACCAAGTATCACGAAGGCAACAAGCACATCGACGAGTTCAATGCCGATGTCTGCGTGGCTTGCATTCGCAAGTACGACGGGCTGAAGAAAGACGTACCCTGCGTTGCAGATTGCACAGCCGAAGTACACCGCGTGGACATTCTGGGCGACTTGAAGAAACACGGCATGTCGCTCGAGAACTGCATCCACTGCCGCACCTGCGAAATCGTCTGTCCGGAAGTAAACCTGCGCGTCAAGCCCACCGAGCAAGGCAGCGGACCAGATTTCATGGGACTCTAAAGCAGCACCGCCAGCGGTGCAATTCACACCTGCCGGACGGCGGGCGGGACCACTGCCGCTTCGATTAAAAAGGCTTGACATTCCAGAAACTTTGCCCCATTATCGAGTTTTCATGCCCTAGTCCTCTCTTACTACGCAATTGATAACTCTGTCGCTTCCGTCTCGCGGATGCTGGCCCGCGTGCGACGAAATGGCGACCTTCTGACTGAGGTGAACATCATGTCAGCCACTCTTGCACACGAAAAATTCGATCCTCTCTCCCTCTACGACACGGAAATCGGCACCGAGTTCAAAATACTCAGCCCCTTCCAACAGCGCCTCGAACGCGAGGAAGCTGAGATCCGACGCGCCAAATCCAACGTCGAGAACTGGCGCGCCATCAGCAGCACCCGTGAGCGGCTGCCGAAAATAGATCCAAATAGCGAGCGTTTCGCAGCAGCCCGCCGCCACGCGCGTCGCGCCGCCGTTCTTCATACATCTCTCATGGCAGTCGTCTACGTCTTGCTGGTCTGCTCAGCCGGACTGGCTATGGCAATCCTGCTCCACCTGGTCTGACTCCGGATTATCCGCATCGCCACTAAATATGGTGGCAATGTAAACGTCGCCCGGCACAACCACCGGGCAGCGTTATTGTCCGCCGGCCGTTTGCTACAATGCTGGACGACGGCAACAACAGGCGCAGATGAAGGAAACAGCTGGCACGCTTCTATACCGCCAGGCCGGTAACGACTTGGAAGTACTCCTCGTCCACCCGTCCGGCAACTATAACAAGAAGTCGCCCTGGAGCATCCCCAAAGGACTTCCGGAGCCCGGCGAGACCATGGAAGACGCCGCGCGCCGCGAAACATACGAGGAGGCGGGCATTGTTGCCGGTTCGTTGCAGCCATTAGGCTATGTCGACTATAAGAAGAGCCGCAAGCGCATTCATTGCTTCGCGGGCAGGGCTCCAGAGGACGCCCAGCCCCGCTGCGCCTCCTGGGAGGTCGATAAGTCGGAATTTGTGGGCATGGACCTGGCTCGCAGCCTGCTACACCCCGACCAGCGGGCGTTTTTGGACCGCCTCCTGCATCATCTGACTCTTTGAAGTTGTTTTGCCGGAGAGGCTATACTTTGGGCGCTAAGTGGCACAATAAATCTAGGCAGTTGAACATCGCCTCCGCCACGCTCC
>JAXLXI010000027.1:0-59053 GCA_046328035.1 Candidatus Obscuribacterales bacterium
GTGGATTTGCGAAGCCCAGGATTCGCTGGCGGTTTTCTCTAAACGAGACAGCCTGACCTGCTTTTCGCCGCGCAACACGCGGGCGAAGTTCAGCATATTTCTGTCCGCAAAACCCAATCACACATTGCTTGCCGATGCGGCGCGGCAGATTTTCGCACTGCCGACAGGACACCTCCAACAAACAGACCTTGAGTCGATATCGTCTCTGGTGCGTGGAGCCGAAGACTGTAGACGGTTTCAGCCGAGCAAGCTGGCGCTGGAGCTCTGGGACAGCCGGAAAGTGCTGATAATCAGCGGCACCTGGCTGCAATCCAAAGAGGAATTGTTCTGGATTCTTGTCGACAGCGACGGCACGGGCGAGCGCCTGCAAGAAGTGCTATTTATGGCGCCTGAAGAAGACTATTCCAGCCACCTGCTGGAGGTGATGTTCTCCTTCAAAAGCATCCGGTGGAAGCAAACCGGGGCATAATTAACTGCAGACAGACCTTTTAAGGGATTGCGTTAATCTATGCACTTTTCGTTTTTGCGAAAAACGGTCGCCTGGTTTGTATTCTTCATTATCTGCTTTATCGTCAGCGTGCCTTTAATCCTGATCACGGCTTTGATCTCGCCGATGCTTGGGGTGGACAGTAGCGAGGGTCCGGTTCCAGCTACCTGGCTCAGCCTCCTACCCATTTATCCAGCCTACTGGGTTTCCATCAAACTGGCCCTCTTGCCTGCGGGCAAACGCAAAGCCTCCCACGCGTTCTGGATGCCGGCTACGCTCAACTTAATCACCATTTGTCTGGTCACCACAATCTTTGGACCGGCGCTCTACAGACTGTTTGCACCGATTTTCTCTGTCATTCCAGAGGACTTCGCCGAGTTTTGCTACATCGTCTTTCCATTCTTGTGCGCCATCATGCCGTCCTATATTTGCTATCTCCTGACCGTGCCTGACGTACCGGAATGGGGCGCGGACATGTTTGCCGATCAGTCAGACAGCGCCACCGGCGCACGCGATGCAGGCACGGCTGGCTCGATTGCCGCCGACGGCGATGCGGTCGAGGGCGGCACGGTGGATACCAGCTCCGGGACCCGGTTGCGCGGGCGCAGTTTTCTGGACAAACACACAGTCAAGGACGAAACTTAGCCTGGTTTCGAGAGAAGACTATTGCTGGCCGCCCTGATCGCCCGGATTGCTCTTGTAGTCGTAGCCGCCCGAGTATGAATAGGTGGGACCCTGCGGCACCTGCGGCTTGGGCTGTGCCCTCACCACCGGCTTGGGATTACGCGCCTGAATGGCTGCTGACCGGACGTTGTTTTTCACCATGTCCTCGCCCGGCATCCCACAGTAGCGACTGGTTCTAACCTGCGGCAGCCCGCTGTTGATCATCGACTGCACCGGCATTCCAGCCGCTGCTTGCTGCTGCCGCATCATCACCTGTTGCTGAAGTTGCGGTTGCCCGTATGTCTGCCCCAGATTGGCTCTGCCGGCTCCGGCACCCTGGCGAGCGCCCGCCTGCATCTGCTGGAGCTTCATGCGTTGCCGCATTTTTCTGCCGCTCCTGCATGGCAGCGCTGCGGCTCGACGATCCGGACATGTATGAGTTCTGAACGGCAGGCAGGTTGCCGTTTTGCGCCAATGCAATCGCGGGAGACAGGAGTAAAACCGTGCCACAGCAGTGCAAATAGATAGCTTCATGATGATTTTGCTTAGTAAGGGGACGACAGAGGAAACCACTGACATCATCAGTATAAGCGCAGTTTTGGCGATTTGACCAGTATTTCCCCTGGAAATCTCCGCAGTGACGACCTTATGCAGCTTGAGCCCTGGTCGAAGCGCAGAAATGTGATACCGCCGGCGATACCGATACCGAATCGCGGCAGTCAGATAAATTGTGGGCTTTAAGTGTCCAAATTTGGAAAAAACCCCGTATATAGGCAGACACTCGTTCGATATAAATGTGCGGTTAGGGCGGTCGATGTTTTGCGGGGTAAACTAGATGGCATTGCTTGAATTTATCAAAGCTGAAATTACCAAGTCCGAAGTTATAGATCATGATGAGATGATCGTTGAGAATGATGAAACCATGAAACGACTCTGGCGCAAATCAGCACAAGTCATAGTCGATGACTTCCATGCGATGGAAGAGTTCGCCATTCCGAAGAATTGAGTTTTGAATTGAACAGCTGCGTTACTTGATTCCAACCAGCGCGATTGGAACTAATGTAGAGTTGCGCCGTCATGTTCTCCCACATAGTTTGAGAGAACATCGGGATGAACATCAGTCGACCCCTTATGGGTTGGACGTGCGCTATGCTGCTGTCCAATTTTTTCTCGCACCTTGCTTCGCTGGTAACTTGACGATGTACTTCGGTACGCTGAAGGCGCAGTCGCCGAGCCCGGCGACGGAACGCACCTGAGCGCGGTAGTCGGCAACGCCACGCAACTCTCCGCCGAGGAACTGAATCAACTTGGTGGACGCGACGTCGTTTTGATCATCGACAAATCGCGTTCGATGACCAAGACCGATTGCACAAGTGCAGCGTCCGGCAATCGGATCAGCCGCTGGCAGTGGTGCCGTGAACAAGCTCAGGACATCGCCGTGCAGACGCGCGATGTCCTGCCGTCGGGCATCAAAGTGGTGCTCTATTCAGATAACATCGACGTCAACGACAACGTTCGCGCCGATGCCGTCGCGCCCATCTTTGAGAAAGCGTGCGACGGCGGAACTGACACGGCAGCCGCTCTGCGCAGCCAACTGGCAGCCTATTTTGCCAATCGCCAACAAGATGCTCATGCCAAGCCGCTGCTGATCGCCATCGTCACCGACGGCTGTCAGACAGCCCCATTCATTTGCGGAGGCTATTGTTGAAGCGACCAGGCTACGAATGACGCGCAGGAAGTAGTAATCACATTTTTGCAAATCGGCAATGATACCAACGGCTCGCGGTTTCTCGGCGAACTTTGAATCATCGACTGATGGCGCAGCATGCCCGCTATGACATAGTCGACGTCAAGCCTTTCACGCAAGTGACATCAACTGCCAGCTCCGCGCACTGGCGCAGACGGTCAGCCGCGTGCAGTCGATGTAGGCAGCCTCTGCCTCCAGCAATGAGCCCGCCGAGCAAGATGTACTTGAGTTCCAAATATTCATCGATACCGTACTTGAACCTTCGCGTCCCAGACCGGATTCCTTCATGCCACCAAAGGAGGCCGACTCGGTGGAGATTATTCTCTTCGCTGACGCCGACAATGCCGTAATCGAGCGCTTCTGCCCAGCGCATGGCGCGCCCGAGATCGCGTGTGTACAGATAAGAAGCCAATCCGAATTCCGTATCGTTGCTCATCTGATCGTCACGGCTTCGTCGCGAAAGCGGAACAACGGCGCCCATCTGGAAGGTTTCTTCCCTGCTATAACCATGGACTCAGTCACTCCACTGAGGACTGTGGGTTTGAAAATGTGCCGCCGCGCCCATGCCGTCGTTTGCCGCAGACGACAGTCGCACCTTTGTTGACGGCATCAGCTATGTGCTCCTCAACTTTGAGCACCGCCTGCTCGTTGATCAGCGGTCCCTGATTGGTACCGGATTCGGTGCCGTCACCGACCTGCAGTTTGGCGACCGCTTCGGCAAGGCGCACCGAGAACTGCTCATAAATACTGTCTTGCACATAGATGCGATTAACGCAAACGCAAGTTTGCCCGCTGTTGCGAAACTTCTTGCAGGTGACCGCACCTTTCACTGCCGCATCCAGATCGGCATCGGCGAAAACAAGAAACGGTGCGTTGCCGCCCAGCTCTAGAGAAAGTTTCGACAGCGTCAGCTGATTGCCGCATAAGCAGCTTGCCCACAGCTGTCGATCCGGTAAACGAAAGCTTGCGCACCAGTGGATTGGTAGCCACCCTGTACCGACGGGAGCTGGATCTTCGGTAGTCACGACATTACCACGCCGGGCGGTACACCGGCTTCCTCCCTACCAGCACCGCCAGTGCCACCGCCGACATCGGTGGACGCCCTTTCATCGGCTTGAGCACCATCGTGCAACCGGCAGCCAGAGCCGGTCCCACTTTGCGTGTGATCATGGCGCTAGGAAAATTCCAGGGGGTGATAGCGGCGCAGACCCCGACGGGTTGTTTCGTGACGAGAGCTTGGCGCGCGCTACCGCAGGAACCACATCACCGTAGACGCGCTTTGCCTTCTTCAGAACCGCCTGATAACGCCGCTCCGTAAGCCACTTCCGCGTGCCTCTGCAAGCGGTTTTCCCTGCTCGATGGTCAGTATCATCGCCAGGTCATCCTGATTTTCCATAATCAAATTGAACCAGCGGCGCAACACGCCGCTCTGTCTTTGGCACTGCGCTCGCGCCACGCGGGAAACGCCCGCGCCGCTTCAATGGCGCGGCGCGTTTCGGGCCTCGCCAAGACTGGGCATGGTCGCTATTTGAGAATTGTCGACCGGGTTGGTGACTGCATAGCCTTGCCGCCACGGCGCTACCTGCACCGCCGACTTCGATCCACTCGCCATCTATGTAAGCGGCTTCACGAAACAAGTCGCTGCGCTTCAAGCGTTTCTATCACACCGGACGCGCCGGAACCGCCGGCGCTGCTTTCTGATTTACCATTGCTTATCCCATTTTTCTGACGCTTCAATTGTAAGCCACGCTAGTCAGCGCACAGCGCATTTAGTGCGGCGATTCCGATCACACGCAACTCCTCCGGAGCAGCACCAGTGCGAAGCGAATGGCGATGCCGTGCAACACCGAAGTGAGCACCCGCGCCGCATCTTCCGGTTCGAGCCCGCGCCTGAGCTGCGCCTTGTGTTGAGTAAAGAGCTTTGTGAAACCGAAATCGGCGCCGTGTAGCAGAGTGGCCAGCTTCTCTTTGATGGCCGGTGACTCGACGCTCTCCTGGCTGAGCATGCAGGCGATGAAACATCCGGTTCGTCGCCGCATGTCATCACTTCGGTCAATTCCATGAAGAACGCCATCAGACCGACTTCAAGTCTGGCGATTCGAGCAATTGAATGGCGGAAACAGAACGGTCTCGCGATAGTGATCGACCGCTTGCAGAAACAGCCGCTCTTTGTCGCCGAACGCCCCGTAGAGACTGGGGCGCGTTATCTCCATGGCTCTCGTGAGGTCGTCCAGCGAAACGCCACGGTAGCCATTGCGCCAGAAGAGCACCATCGCCCTGTCCAGCGCTTGCGTCTGGTCAAACCTGCGCGGGCGCCCTTTTCACAATTTCATACCGAATGGTACAGAATTCATTTGCATTACTCCTGGGGCAATTATATACTGGTTGGTATAAATTTCAAAGTGGCAAAGACGAGCTTTTCGAGCGTTTCGCAGCGCTTGGATAGTTTCTCCCCTGGAGGATTTCATGCCAATTACTCAAACAGTCGAAGCCGAAGTCCGCACCGGCAAGAATTTTTTCCGCAGTCAACCTCAAACTGATGAACGAGCCTGGATCAGTATCGACTGCACGCCTGCGCTCAATCGCGATGCGCGGCAAGCTATTTATAAAAGACGTGCTGGCCTTTTACCGGCATGCAGGTCTCGTTCAACAAACTGCCGGTCGGCGCCGGCGTGCCGTTTTATCACCAACACAAGGAAACGAAGAGGCGTACATCTTCATGGGTGGCGAAGGGCAAATGCAGATTGACGGCGAAGTTTTTCCGGTCCAAGAAGGCACCATCGTGCGCGTCAATACGGACGGCAGCCGCTCGCTGCGCAACACATCGGGCAACGAACCGCTCTACTTCTTGTGTATTCAAGCCCGGCAGAATTCGCTAAATATCGACACGTTCGAAGATGGCATCAGATCCGAGCAACCTGTCGTCTGGCCTGAATAGCGACGCCCGCCGCGCAGCCAAGAAGCACGGCACATCCATCCTGAGCGAGTGGGCGAGCGAGCAAGTAAGATGTCGCTCGCTCGTTTTTTGGATTGCTTATTAAAGCCAACCGGCGACACCACAATAGCGCACCTGTCTACTAAGATAGAGTCAGACGCATAACTTTCTCTCCGACGAGAATCGACGAATTGCTCGACAAGCTCTATGGCTTAGTGCGGAAGACGATGGACATGATCAACGGCGGAAGGCCCGCTACATCATGTGGCGCTCGTGCGGGGACCCGTTCCGATTCAGTATGGGCTCAGGTATCTGAGCAATGAATATCGCGCCGCACGAAACAAACTATTCCCGAAGGCAGTCTCCTTCATGAACGGAGGGATGCCGTGTTTCGAAAGACTCGCCACGCACCATGTACGTCCACCATTGCGAGCAGGTCGGGCAGCGGAAAAAGAATGGAACGAAGCAAATCCGGAGGACCCGCTGAGAGCGATCAAAGAGACATTCAATATCCCCACCGACCCGAGTCAGAGGCTGACGGGACTGGATCTGGAGTGGGCGCTTCACAAAATGGACCGCGGGCATCTTCATCCGGAGACACTGAACCCGGACGCGCCGAATCAGGACGAACCGGACAGTCCGAACCCGGACGCGCTCCTCAGGGAGAGACAACTGATGGGTGGTGCACAAAAAGTAATGTTTCTTACACAACTGCCCACTCAAGATCGAGGAGGTGCCGGTTGTTTACGGGTTGGTATCGTTCCGAAAGCGTATCGCAACGCGAAGATAACGCTGTTTCCTCTGGCAAATTCGTACCATGGATGGTGGTAGCGTCGTCTCCAATCAGTCGCCGGAAGTGCGCAAAACCGAATACCGCGATCATGCCGCGACGCCGAGAAAAATGGAAAGACGAGCATCCGCTCGACAGCTTCGCGGACTCCCTATTTAGTGCGAGCAGCAGGTTTCTCCCCGCTTCGTTTAAGACCGCGGTTTCCTCCCGTGCTCCACACTTTCTCCACACAATGCACACGGCGAATTCACAACTGCGCCTTAATCTTCGTGTCGAGCTACCGCAGGACGAAATCGGCTCTGACTCAGGATTGCAGCACAATGCTGGAGGAAACAGCATGGTTCCGACGCGCGCATCATTCGTTGACTGGGACATCTCGTGCGACGACCTGTACGATGAGGACGGCTTCTACAAACAATTCATTGCCGACATCAACGCGGCACGATTCTCAGTCGTTGTTTTCAGCGGCTGTGCCAGTTGAATCGGCTCAGATACCTCAAAGATACGTTGTTGCAGTTGCCCAGTCGCGGGATTCGCGTGTGCGTTCTCTGTGCAGATGCCACGCAATTGAAGGGCGACGGCGACGCCATCGAGGCGGCAAGCAATCGCGATTTGGAGTCGGTGATCGAACTGCTTGAGCAGCACGGCATTCACGTCAATCTGGTAAGGAAGATTCACAAGAAAATCGGTGTCATCGATGGCTGCATCCTGTGGCTCGGCAGCCTGAACATCTTGAGTCATTACGACACGGAGGAACTCATGCTGCGAAAAGTCGATCCCGTCGCTGCGTTGGCGGTTATCAAACGTAATGTGACCCGCAAGTGCGTCGCATGCCGCGAGGCACGAAAACCGATTGCATCCAGCGTCAGCCTTTCGGACTTTCTCCAGGATGTCGGGAAAAACCTCTCGGAATTGAGAGAGAAGGCCGGCTACAGCAGAACAGAGCTCTCCGAAGCGACTGGTGTGTCTCGCTGGAGAGTCGCACGGATTGAAAAGAACGAAGCCGAACCCACCGCGCGCGAGATATACGCGCTTCTAACGGCACTTGGGCGCGAGGTCGGAATACAGGCCCCGGGCACCAAACGATATTTCGCGGAAATTGATTCCATCGCGTACGAGGCGGTGATGCGATCCAACTCGATGCCTCGCGCCGAGATGATGCCGCAAAGTTGATTGAACAAAACTGCTCATCTCGAAGGGGTCAAACGAGCAGTTTTGTTCAAAGCCGCCCGATTTAATCCGTTTTCGAACTTTTGGACCCCTGAAAACGAGCAGTTTTGTTCAACGCCCAAAATCCAAGGGAGTGCGCGGATTGCAACCCGAGTCGAGTTGGCACGATGCCGCGGTCGAGTCGGCGCGATGCGATGCGATAGGCGGCGAGGCGCGCGGCGCGGCGCGGACTAGTCGGTGCGCTCGATGCCGAGTTGGAGGGAGGCGCGGATTAGAGTGAGCGCCTTCGGTGCACGTTCTTTCAGCTTTTCGAAGAGGGTCTTGTGCGACTTCAATTCTTCGTCCCACACTTCCTTATCGATAGACATCACCAGATCGAATTTCTCGCGTGCGAAAGATTCGAGCCCGGTCCAGTCGATGTTCTGGTAACGGGGCATCCAGCCAAGCATCGTGCGGACGGCGTCGGCGCGGCCGTGAATGCGTTCGAACATCCACTTCAAGACGCGCATGTTCTCGCCGAATCCCGGCCAGATAAACTTGCCGTTTTCATCGGTTCTGAACCAGTTGACGCAGAAGATCTTCGGCTGCGACGCAACCGCATGTCCCATGCTCAGCCAGTGTTGGAAGTAATCGCCCATGTGATATCCGCAGAACGGCAACATCGCCATCGGGTCCCGACGCACTTCGCCCACGTTGCCGACGGCGGCAGCAGTGGTTTCGGAGCCGAGGGTGGCAGCCAGGTAGACGCCGAAGTTCCAGTCGAATGATTCGACGACCAGCGGCACCACATTGGCGCGGCGACCGCCGAAGATGAACGCGCTAATTGGGACGCCTTCCGGATTATCCCATTCGGTGTCGAGCGAGGGGCACTGGCTGGACGACACGGTGAAGCGGCTGTTCGGATGCGCAGCGGGGCGTCCGCTTTCCGGGGTCCACTCTTCGCCTTGCCAGTCAATTAAAGACGCCGGCTTCTCATTGGTCAAACCTTCCCACCACACGTCGCCGTCAGGAGTGAGCGCGACGTTGGTGAAGATGCAGTCGCTGTCGAGGGTCTTCAAAGCATTAGGATTGGTCTTCAAAGATGTGCCGGGAGCAACGCCGAAGAAACCAGCTTCCGGGTTGATGGCGTAGAAACGACCATCGTTGCCTGGGTGAATCCACGCGATGTCGTCACCAACGGTGGTGACTTTCCAACCGTCGAATGCTTTCGGGGGAATCATCATGGCGAAGTTTGTTTTGCCGCATGCCGATGGGAACGCAGCCGCGACGTACGACTTCTCGCCTTGCGGTGATTCGACGCCGAGGATCAACATGTGCTCGGCGAGCCAGCCTTCGCGCTTGCCCATCACCGATGCCAGGCGCAATGCCAGACATTTCTTGCCGAGCAGCGCATTGCCGCCGTAGCCCGATCCGTAGGACCAGATTTCGCCGGTCTCGGGGAAATGGCAGATGTACTTGTCGTTGTCATTGCTCGGCCACGCAACGTCTTTCTGACCGACTTCCAGCGGATGTCCAACTGAGTGCAAGCACTTGACGAAGTTTTCGCTCTCGCCCAGGACATCAATGACTTGTTTGCCCATGCGGGTCATGGTGCGCATGCTGACTGCAACGTACGGCGAGTCGGTAAGTTCGACACCGATGATCGAAAGCGGTGAGCCGACCGGACCCATGCTGAAAGGCACCACGTATAACGTGCGTCCCTTCATGCTGCCTTCGAAGAGGCTGAGCAAAGTGGATTTGGCTTCGACCGGTTCCATCCAGTTGTTGTTCGGACCGGCGTCTTCCGAGTGACGCGAGCAAACGAAGGTGCGCTCTTCGACGCGGGCCACATCGCCCTTGGTCGAGCGAGCGAGGAAACTGCGCGGGCGCTTCTCGGCGTTGAGGCGAATCAGCGTGCCGGTGGCAACCATCTCTTCGCACAGGCGGTCGTACTCGACTTGCGAGCCATCGCACCAGTGAATTTTGTCTGGCTGACAGACTGCGGCAATTTCAGCAACCCACTCCCTCAACCGACGACTTTTCACCTCATAGCTCGAGGTGGTCGTTGCTTGGGCGTACAGTGGTTGCATCAGTTTGTTCATAAACTTGCCTTCTTCTGTAATTCCTGGGACGGGTACCGAACGAGCCTTTAGCTTACCCTTACAACCCGCACGAACACAAAGATCGAAATGTAAATGCAAGGATTGCTCACGCCCGCTTGACATTAGAAGCTGCAAGCCTAATTTTTCCGTAATCGAGTTGTCGAATTTACGTCTGATATATCTCTTCGGATCCGCCTCGCATCCGCTCCACAACTGGGTTGTGAAGGCACGTGCGTGGCTCACGAATAAGTCGCGAGCATGCGTTTGAGTTCGGCGACTTCCGCATCTATATAAGAACGCGGGCTGACGATGCGTGCATGCGCGCCGAACGATCGCACCCAGAAGACAAATTCCCGCGGATTAGCCAATCGGATTTCTATTTGCGCGCCGCCGGTTCCATCTTTGCTGGCCGAGACTTTTCCAAATGGATGGCGGTCCACCGACTCCAGAATGTAGCCGGCCACCGAGCTGTCGAAGCGAACCACAATCGGAGGCGCTGCCAGCGCCGCTTCCAGTTCTTTTCGGCTTTGTGGAAAAGTCATTCCCCACCCGCAACTTATAAGGTATTCAGCTTCGGTGACATCGCTGAGGTGATGAGGATTGGCGGGCACCGAACGCGGCGCCGATGCGCACGACTTGATGCGATCCAAACGCCGCGGGCGATAGGTATTGCTTTGCTGGTCGCGAATGATGCAATACCAGGCGCGCTCATGAAACACCATCAGCAGCGGATAACCCGTTGCTTGCTGGGGCTTGCGCAGACGCGGCGTTTCATAAGTGATGGAAACCGCCTCCTGACTGCGGATCGCCTCAAACAGCGCCTGCTCGATCTGCTTCGCCTGGCGCCCCTGTTTATAGATAGTGCGATGACGAATCGTGCGGGTCGGGCGCAACGCGACAGCGTCGTCACCGCCGAACCATCTGCGCATTCTATTAATCAGCGCAACAGCTTCCGCATCACTGAGCCGAAACCCGAACACGTGCAACGCATCGAGGACCAACGGCACTTCAGTTTTGCCGACCGTGCACATGTTTTCGAGCACATAACCCTGGCGAAGCCGCTCACGTTGCGGCAGCAAACCAAATTCGTGTTTCAGAAGCACGATATCTTTGGCAATCGTGCGCTCGGTGACACGAACTCCGGCGCGCGCGAGTTCCTTGCACAATTGATTGAGCGTAATACCAGGATGATTGGCAATCACTTTAATAATGGTGCCCAGTCGTTCATTTCTTTCCATGCCTCACCTCACCGCGATCGCGTTTCTTACTGAACTCAACTAAAAGCACAATCGGTCGCCACCGATCTAACGAGAGCCACACGCACATCGCACACGTACAGCGTTTCTATAACATAGCACGCCAATCACCCGCAGGTTCAAGGGACATAGCTGCAGTTCAGTAAGAAACCTTCCTGAATCCCACCCGGACTTCTAGGATGGATTTACTGGCTTTGGAGGTTCGGTCAAATGAAGCGACAATACAGACAGGGAGACATTCTTCTCGATGAAGCGGTGCCGCGCCCGCAATTCTCACTGGCGGAGAACCAGCGGACAGACCTCGTACTCGCTGTCGGCGAGCGCACTGGACACGCGCACCGTATTCAGTGCGCCGATGCGCTTCTGAGCAACCTCTTCGGGCAACGCTATTTGTGGCTCGAAGAGGACGCACGACTGGTCCATGAGGAACACGATCCGATATCGATTCCCAGAAATTGGAGTGGATTGGATTATGGATATATCGTTTCTCCGCAAGTGGATGAAAGCGGGCGTCACCATCAGCGATATCGACTCCCAGGCTGACCCCGCCGCCAGATTGCTGATGGCTGAACGATACGGGCTGGTGCGCTACTGGCGCGAGAAGAAAGCTTATCCGGTGGCTAGCGATGACTGCGGCACCCTCTACCAGATAGACGGCGACCCGGTGCAAAAACTGGTGCGCGTGGTCAACTCGACGCCCGAACCGGATGGCCGACGTCGCGACTACTTCCTCAGGGTGCCGGCCACTGTCACCACCGCCAGAGAGGCGGTAGCCTGGACCTTCGGCTTGCGCTCCGATCAGTATGCGCCGCTGTTTCAGACCTGATGCTATCGCTGATTCAGGTGAGGCGCATTTGCGCCTCGATGTGCTCTGCGAAAGCTTTCCGGTCTTCTTCGCTGCACCGCAAAGTTTCTTCCAGATATTCAGACTCGGGCAACAGCAACCTGTATGTCGTGTAGCGCGTCCACGGCTCGGCGCCGGCACCACCGTGATCGTGACTCATGGTGCGCAACATCTGGCGCTCGTAGTCATCGAGAAGGTTGTGGTCGCGCAACACCCGCTGCATGGCGGTGACCTCCTGCGCCAAGCGCGTCACCATTTCACGCAGCGCGGTCAGCTGCTCAGCCATCAGCTTCGCATCGGCGGGAACCAACGCCTCTTCCCAATGCAGAGCGAAATAACGCCGAGCCGCACTCCCCTGCGCGGACTCTTTGTCCCAGCCACTGTTCTGGCACCATGTCTCCCACATGCTCTTGTCGGGCTGATCGGACATGGTGCTATCTCCGGCTGCGTATAAGGGTGGGTTATGGTTTCGGGCGGTCCGGATTTTTCCAGTGCAGCAGCATGAACGTGCCGGCTTCCTTGACCTTGGTGTATCCAGCAACGCCCTGGAAGTGCGCCATCTCATCGGTGCGGGCTATCACGTAGGCGGTCTTGTAGCGCACGATCTGTCCGTCGACGCTGGCTTCGGCAAGGTAATTCAATTCCGGCTTCAGTTCCGGTTTGCCGAGCCACGGCAGTTGTGGTGGCACATTGTTGCCCATCACACCGGTAAATCTGTTGGTGCCTTTGATTGGTTTCTCTTGCGCCGGCGAGAGTACGGCAGCACGATGAGTGTAGAAGGGCAACGTAGGCAGGCGGGTGCGATAGGCAAATATAGGTTCGCCGGAGGCGGCGGCGATTTTAGCCAGTTCGGGCATGCCGCCTTCCCAGCGATCGGAGACAAGATGGGTGATCTGAAAGCCGAAAATTGCCAGCGACATGAGGGTCACCGACGCGAATGCGACCAGTCCGGCGGTGCGACGGCGTGCGAAGTGGGCAAGACCTACGGCGGCGGCCACTCCAATCAGTTGCAGCACCGCATAACCGGCGATGATGGGATAGATATTCGGTGGAGCGCGGCGGACATGTTCGAGTACGAACGGTGCCACACCGGCAGTAATAGCCAGGGCAGCGCCGAGCAGCAGCAGCGGCAGCAAGAATCGTTTGCGGAAAGCTGCCGCGTCTGCAGAGAGGATGGCATCCAGTTCGGCCGCCACCAGTATCGCCAGAGCCGGGAAACATGGCACCGTGTACGACACCAGCTTCGAAACGCTGGCGCTGAAGAAAAAGATGGTCACGACTGCGAAACAGGCAGCGAACAATAACAGATCCTGACGGGGGGTCAACGAGCGGTATGTGTTGAGTAGACTGGGCGCTGCCGCGTCCGGTGCGGCTTGCGGTTTGAGTGCACGCTGCAATCCCTGCAATAAGAAGAGCGTCCAGGGCAACAGTCCTCCGGCAACGACAGCGAAGTGATACCACCAGGGACCTTTGTGACTGCTGACGACTTTGGTGAAGCGCTGCAGATTTTCCATAAAGATGAAACAAGCGATGTATTCGCCTTTGGTGGCAATCGTCTCGGCGATGAACCAGGGAAGCGCGATGGCGGCAACCAGCAGCGCGCCCAGATGCGGCTTGTAGAAGACCAGCGCATCCTTCAGATTGCGGCGCAACAAGTGATATGCGAAAAGCACCAGTACCGGCAAAGCGATGCCCACCGGTCCTTTCGCCAGAACGGCGAGCGCCAGGAGCGTGTAACCGAACCAGATGAATCTCGGCTTGCGCTGGGCGTAAGCCCGGAAGAAGCAGAACAGTCCACCGGCAATCAAAAGCGACAGCGGCATGTCAGATAGTGCGTGTCGCCCAACCGCAATAAAAAGCGGAGAAGTCACGAGCACTACAGACGCAATCAGGGCGGCGCGGAAGCCAACGAAGCGGTTGACGAGACAATAAGTGGCGGCAATCAAAATGACGGTGCAGGCAGCCGACCAGAAACGGGCAGCAAATTCGGTGGGACCGAAGACAGCCATGGCGCCGGCGGATGCCCAGTAGTACAGGGGCGGCTTTGTGTAACGGACTGCGTAATTGAGCGTTGTCGTAAGCCAGTTACCGGTTTCGAGCATTTCTCGCGACGGCTCGGCGTAATAACCTTCGTCCGGATTGAATAGCGGATGGTCACCCAGTGCCGTAAACAAGACAGCGCAGGCAACAGCAATTACCGCCAACAAGCCAAGAATTTCGCGTTTCGAACGGGTGTTGTCGCGTTTCTCGTGATCGGCAATTTTCAGCCGCGAGGTTGTCTTCGACGCGGCGTCAGCGGCACCCGCTGCGGGGTTCGGTACGGCTTTGATAATCAGAGAAGCTGGCGACATTTCGTTTCCTGAATAGGCGCAAGATGCTGCGCAAAGTGACTCTATTTCAACGATTAAGTATCTTCTACAGGCATCATGACTTCGTTAGTCTTGCCTCATGTAAACCTTTTGAATCGCCAAAAGAGCCACCAGGGCAGGCTATACGACCATAGTGAGAAGTTGTGAAGACATAATTTCCGGGCTACCGCACCGGTATAATCGAACGCATGCAAACTACACCTAAATCCTCAATAGTTTCGCCAGTTGCCCAGCAGTCGCCTTCGCCTGCGCAGTCTGCACCACATGCGGTGGCAGGCTCGGCAACCCAAGATCAGACACCGCCGCAACCGGATCTGTCGATCATCATCCCCGTCTGCAACGAAGTAGACACGATCGATGCGCTCTACGAGCAGTTGATTCGCCAACTGCACACCATGGGTTGCACGTGGGAATTGATCTTCATCGACGACGGTTCGACCGACGGTTCATACGACAAGATCAAGGCTCTGTGGGCGAAAGACTCCACTGTGCGCGTGATCAAGTTCGTCCGCAACTTCGGCAAAACCCCGGCTCTGTCTGCCGGACACGATTATTCGCGTGGCAAAATCATCATCCACATAGATGCCGACCTGCAAAACGATCCCCAGGACCTGCAACGCTTGCTCGACAAGCTGGATGAGGGTTTCGACGTTGTCAGCGGCTGGCGCAAAAAACGCCACGACGAACTTTTCCTGCGCCTGATACCTTCCTGGTTCGCCAACAGATTGATCTCCAAAATGACCGGAGTGCATCTGCGCGACTATGGTTGCTGCCTGAAAGCGTACCGCCGGGAAGTAATTCAAGATGTGCGCCTGTACGGCGAAATGCACCGTTTCGTCCCCATCTATGCAAGCTGGGAAGGCGCCAAGGTAGCCGAGATTCCGGTTATTCACCATCCGCGCATGTTCGGTAAATCCAAATACGGCATCTCGCGGACCTTCCGCGTATTGCTCGACCTGATTACCGTCACCTTCATGTCGAACTTCCTGACCAAACCGATTTATGCCTTCGGCAGCGTCGGTCTGGCTTCGCTGGGCGCCTCGTTTGTCGTGTTTGCCTGGATGATCGTCCTGCGTTGTTGCTACAACACACACTTCATCGATACACCACTGCCGGTGCTGGTAGCGATGTTCTTCATGATGGGCGTACAGTTGATCTTTATGGGTCTGATTGCCGAACTCCTGATTCGTACCTATCACGAATCGCAAGGCAAACGCACCTATCTGGTCGGCACCGTGCTCGATACGCACGGTTTCGCTCCCGATCAAAAGCAAGACTAACCAGTCATCTAATCGAGTTTCGCCAGCGGCCACTCGAGCGTGTCGATGTATTCACTGTAGTGAAGCAACGGTTTCGTGTCGGGCAACTGGAAGCCCAGTTGCGTCGAAGACAGCGTGTCTGTGATGATCTCGGCTTCAGCCGGTTGTAGCTGCCACATCAAATGATGGATCACTCCGCGAAAACAGCGCCCGCGCCTGTCGGTGGTGTAGAGGCAATAACGCTCGGTGAGAAACCGATCCAACGACGCCGGCGAGAGTTTCAGAACCGCACCGGCTGATTTGTAGTTTGCTTGAAACACGGCATCGCAATTCAGCCGTTTGCTTTCGTACTTAATCAGACTGTCCTGCTCGTCCATCGTCATGCGCGCATTGAAGTACGGCAGGTGATAGGTGGTGCGCGCCACTGTCACGGCAACCGGATTGTTGCAGTCGAGGCTGAAGAAATAGACACCCGGAATGCCGTCCTTCTTCACGTAGGTACGGATGTTCAACTCCAGGAAATTGGAGAGCCAGCCCATGTCGGGTGTAAAACGCGGATGCACCTTGCGCATCGCAAATGGCACCACGCCCAGGTATGCAGTGCCCTCGAAGAGATCCATTTCCAGGCAGTCCGGAATCAGCGGTCTGAGCACACCCGCATCGACCGGCCAGTGCGCGAAAAGCAGCTTTGACCAGGATTGGCGCAGCACCGGCGGACTTTCCGGCAGTGGGAATGGCCGGTGAATTACGGTGGCTAGTATAGCGTCGTCATTCATCTGCATAAGATTAGCATTGACAGCAGCGATCTGGTTAGAGTATTGATTAGAGGCGAGAAAAGGCGGCAGGTGAGTCATGAATTACTTCACTTACATGCTTGAGTGCACCGGGGGTGGTTATTACACCGGTTGGACCGACGATCTCGACAAACGCATAGCCTCGCACAGCGCGGGAACTGGAGCCAAGTACACGCGATCGCACCCACCGGTGGCATTGGTGGCATTCTGGCAATTTCCTTCACGCTCGGAAGCGATGAAAGAAGAGTGGCGCATAAAACAGTTGTCGCGCAAAGAGAAACAGCTGCTCGTCAACGCGTGCAATCAACGCCGCCCGCTCAGCTGAGCTAAACGAAACTGCAAACGAAAACCGGGACTTTCACCCCGGCTTCGTGTGGTTACAGTCATCGGTCAGGTCGACCGACGTTCTAGAAAATGCGTCCCGTGTACTGCTTATTGCGGTACAGTCCGTACGCCAGACCAGCTGCGGTGCCGACGCCGGCGCCTATCAAGGCTCCACGTCCGGCTCTGTGATGACCGGCAATCGCGCCGACTGCCAAGCCACCGAGAGCACCGATGGCAGTACCAGTCAAAGTGCGCGAAACGATCGGGTGCCTTTGATAAACTCCCGGACGACGATAGCCGTAGTAGCCTGGTGCCACGTTTGCGTACGTGATCGGCCGCCGGTATCTAGCTTCCGCTTGCTGAGGTATGAGCAATTGCGTGGACATTGCCATCACCATCACAATCAGCGCCACGAATTGTTTGAATCTTGTTTTCATAGAACCAATCTCTCTTTTAACTGGTGCCAACGTTGTTCGTTCTTTACCTGAGTCTTGCGACGTCGCATCCATCCCAATGTTTCAGCAATCATGCGAATTGGGTTGCAATGCTGAGCTAAGGGCTGAACTGCCGCCTGATTTAACGGCTGAGTTTGAGGCAGTGACCTGCTATGATGAACCAGCAAAACCCGTCTGAACCATGAAAATCGAGAAATTCGAGAAGCGCCTGATCGACACCATGCACTGGTGCCATTCGGAGATGATGGACCATCATGTTCGGACGAAACTACCTGGCAATCAGTTTTTCCACAAGCTCACCTCTTATTTACAACCAGCCACTCCTGCCGAACTCAAGCGCAACATCGAGCAGACAGCGCATGTAAGAGGGTCGGTGCTGCGCCGCTTCGCGCCGGAAACTATGGGACAGTTGCTCAAACTGCACGACGCGGGATTAGAATCGGAAGTCGCGCACGTCAGCGTACAGCGCGCAGAGGCTGTCATTCTTCGTCACTATGAAGAAACAGAATCAATCGCCATGGCAGCCGGAAAGTTGCTCTACTTCGCGCCGGGACTCAGCCGCGCAGACGGTAAGGCAATGCTGGCCTCCGGTGGTTTCTTCGATGGTGAAAACTTCCCTCCCAGCGACACCTGGATGGCATACGTGATAGATTCATATGACCGTGCGAAACTCACAGGCTATCTGCTTTCGTGGGTTCCCGCGCCGGTCGTCAGCCTGGTCGAACACGCCATGAAAGCCGACACCAGCTCATCATTAAGGTGGGCGGCCAGCATGGAAACTCCCTTCCTGGCGCAAGTGCGGCAGCGCGTCGGATATAGCATTTAGCCGCCCGGAGAAACAATGGCAATCAATGTAGAACTGGTGCTGGGCGTGATGTGCAGAGATGCGCAGGTCGACAGCGTCAACGGCATTTGCCTGACCGAGGTTTATCCGGTGGTGGCAGTGCAAGCAAAATGCGACGGACGACCGCCGGACAGATCGCTGGTTGTGAAACTGAACACCATCATGCTGGTGCTGGTGTTTCGGCGCAAACTGGGGACGCAAGGTCATATTTATGCCACAGCCAAAGGCTCGCTCCAGGCGGCGGACAAAGTCGTAGCAGAGGGTTTGATCCTGGACCTCAGTATCCCGGAGGGACTCGATTCGACGAGCCAGATCATCAATCTGGAGGGGACGCCGGTTGTTTGCCCGTCAACCGAAGGAATGCATGTGGTCGACCTGACATTTACTTTGCGCGACGGTGAGAACGTAGTAGCGGAAGTTTCAGCACCCCTGCATATTACGGTAACGCACTGATCTCGTTCCTTTTCTATGCAGGTGATGGTGCTTCCTTGGGCAGACCGGTTGGCTCGCCTGAAGGCGCAGCGCTTCCGTACCAGTTGATGTTGCGAGTGGCATAGAGCACCAGGGTCAAGGTCAGGAAGAGCCCGATGGCACCGACCACCAGCGAGAAGTTTTCCAGCTGGAGCAGAATATACAGATACACGTAGAGGGTCGTTAACGTGCCCGCCATCACCTTCCACAGCTGAGCACTGCGCGCTTTGGAAAAGGCTTGCGTGTACCAGGTAATCTGAACGATAGTCGAGATACCGGCGATGACATAAGACCAGACAAATGGAATCCATTCGGAAGCGGCGATCAGCAGAAGGAAAAACAAGCTGAGCGCCAGACCCACCATCAAGTATTGAAATTCGTGGATCTTCACCTTCGTCATCATCTCAAAACTGAACAGAGCGAGAAAGGTCATGATGATGAAGAGACTGCCGTACTTTACGGCTCGAATCGCCGACTGGTAGAACTCTACCGGCGTCGCCAGCGTCACCCCGACCATATACTGGTCCATGGAGTTTTTGATGTCGACTTCGGTGTCGGTCCAGACCTGAGCCATGTTGCGTGTGAAGTACGAAACTTCCCAGAGCGACGAGAATCCCTTCTGAGAAACGGTTTTCTTCGTGGGCAGGAAACCTCCGATGAACGTCGGCTGGCTCCAGGTAGACGCCAGGTTGATGGCGTTTTCTTTGCCCGCCGGGAAGATATTCAAATCGCGGCTGCCCATCAGGTGCAGCGTGAATGAAAACGGATAGGTGCCGTCCTTCTTCACATCAGGGAGCAGCGCGTATTGTCCTTGATCGAACGACTTCACACCGTTGACGCCTGGAACAAACTTGTATTGCTTGCCGGACCAATCGACTGTGGTTTCGCGAGAGATGCCGCGCAGGTCTGAGATGCCCAGTGCAATGAAGGCGTCCTGCCACATGATTTCTTTTTCGTCGAGCTTCTTGCGTTCGAAGTCGCTGGTTTTAAACGTGCCTTTGAAGTCGAGTGCAGTGGAATAGACGATGTTTTTGAACTTGCCCCCGTCGCGGATCTCCGGCATCAAATTGCCGCTGACGCTGAGGTTCTCCGGGAAGAAATGCAGGTATCCGGTGGCGGTGCGGGTCACCTTAATCGTCTTGCGCGGCGGCGGATTGTCAGGTACGCCCACATCGCCGGTGGTGGCAGCCAGGGCCGCCGGAGCGGGAGCGACCTCACGTTCTTCAGTAAGCTTGTAGTGATACGGAACCGTCAGCATCGGTCCCATCACCGACTGCTTGCCGGCGCCCGGACCGTTGTATTCCTGCGGGTAGTCGACGTTATAGTTTTGCCGCTCTTCGATGGTGCCCAAGATCATAAAAAGAGGGATCTGGAGTAGTCCAAAGATCCCTGCCACCATCAGTAGCTTTACGAGTACAGGTTTGAAAACACTTGCACTCTTGTTATTGCTGTTGGTCGGAGTCTGCGCAGGCGATGTGGGCGGTGTGGACTGTGCGGGCGTTGTGGATTGTGTGGGCTGTTCGTTCAGATTGGGCTGATTGGGCTGAGCGGGCGCGCCAGAAGGCAGCGGCCCAGCTGGTCCGGCTGATTCAGTCATGGCTATCCAACTTAGTTTGAGATAAATCCGATTCTACAACGCGTCAAAAAATCGCGCTGGTGATCGCACCCGAGCACGACGATTGAGGGCAGACCAAATGCAAACTCGCAGCTACGACGCCGCATCAGGTAAGGGATACAGAGCAACGTAAGAAGTGCGTTAAGCTCAGTGCAACGACACTTTTGGGGTGCCCATTCGTGCACCCATTCGCTCCTGCGCTTTCTTGCGCAAGTCGGAATTTGCCGCCGATCGGCTGCCCAACCACGCCGCACGAGTCGCATCATTATATGCCTGGTCGTACATCCCCATTCCATATTCGGCGACCGCGCGCAACTCCCAGCCAGTCGGATCAGTGGGCTTGGCAGTGCACAAATTGGACGCATACTGCAATGCTTCGCTGTATTTGTTCTCGTTGGAGAGCTCGTAGAATTTCTTCACCGGGTCGAAGCGATTTTTGCCTCGCCCGCCGCCGGCAGAGCGCGGAGCGCCGATTGCGTCGTGGGTGACCCTATGCAGATTCATGCGCTTCAAATCCGGGCGCATGATGCCTGCCATCTCGTTTTCATTCTTGTCATAGAAGTGCGTACCGTAATTCGTGTACGCAACAACATCGAAGTTTTCGTACGGGACGAACGGATACCTGCACATTCGTTCATGCATGATACGGTCCGTTGTTTTGAATGCCTCCATCGGGGCATTCATGCTCATGCCTTCCTTCGGTCCACCGCTCCAGGCAGCCTGGCAACTGGCAAGCAGAGCCGGCTCCGCAATGGCATCATTTAGTCCGCCGCCGGGTCCATGGGCATGCTTCGCAATGTATTGCGCGTCAAAATGTTGAAGATGACTGCGCGCCACCGTCTGTGGTGAGTGCCCAGCCAGGTGTTGCATTTGCAGTTGCTTGAACTGCGCAATCTTTTGAGTCGGTGTAATCGAATTATTCAACCAGACATCGTTCAACTTCTGCGCGAGATCGAGTTCCGACTGCAGGTCGTTCGGGTCCCAATAACCCGGCAGACAGTGCAAGACGGTGCCGTCTTCACTGAGAATGAAAAGCTGGACGTTGTGCGGTCCGGCACCATTGGTGGTGGTAACGGCGCTGCTCTCCATAGGATGCACACCGGAGTTGCCCGCGAACTTCTCTTTATAGATATTCTTGTAGCCGCAGACGAAACGATTGCGGAGGGTGCTATAAACAGGTTCTTTGGAGAGCGACCCGGCTCTCAGACTATTGGCGGCGCTTCAAGTGTAGCCGTCGATGTTGCCCAGCATGTGCATCCAGAAAATCGGCTTATGCGAGCGTTTCGCCAGTTCTTCGGCGTTGGACAGCGAGTTGACCCAGTTGATGCCGTATTTGATGGCTTTCGCATGCGTACCGGCATCGGCGCCCGAAATGGTCTCCACATTCGCAGCCGTGGCTGCGTTCGCCACAGCCAGACCGGCAAACAGAGCAAGCAACGGCTTGAACAACAGGCTGGCTGACGTAATCCGGCGCATAGACCAGGTTCTCCGCATGGGCGCTGTACTGGGAATTCGTACGATAAATCCATTATGACCGCGCCCTAAACCCCGGTCAATGTCTAACGGCGCGGGTTGTTCTTGCGATATTCTTCGAGCAGCGCGTCCTTAGCCATCTCGGTTTCAGTCAATTTCTTAGGCTCGGCGGGTTTCACGGGCGGTTTCGCGAATGGATTCGGTTCTTCCGAGACGGCGGCTCGGGGAGCAGGGGAGGGGGAACCACCAAAAGGTGACGGGCTCCCACCGCGGCGCGCATCCAGTTCTTGTTTCATGGCAATCGCATATGTAACCGCTTGCTTGGCGATTTTCTCCGGCGAGTCGCCATGATTCAGCGCGATCAATGCTTGCAATGCGCATCCCGCAAAATATCTCTCGTCGTCCATACTTTCCACCTGGTCGGGAGCGAAATCTGATAAGGAAAATGTGCCCAGCCGTCACCCGCCTGAACCAGCAAATAAACCGCGTGCCGAGTAGTTGCACTATCAGCACATTTCGAGCGAGTCTGTGAGCACTTCGACATTAAAACCGGGCTCAAAACGCGAAAACTGCGCACGCAAGCCCCGAAAATGTGCTGATCCTGCAACACACATGACTCGATGCTCTGCGGTTGCTAGGGCTGTCACGTTCATGTTATCTGCGGCGACTAGTGTTGTTCCATCAAATCCTCGTTCGCAACCCACCACCAGTGAGGACTACAAATGGAAATCAGACACTCGGACGAAAAACCAAACTCCGCAAATGAAACGTCCCTTCTTTATCAATGCTGGCCGGGCGGTCCCATCGTCAGCAAACCGACAGACTGTCCCGAGCGCGATACATGGCGCAAGTTCGATGTCGCAAGCATCAACGAGACTTTCGGCACACTCGAATTGTCCGGACTGACTGAGGACACTTCACCGAAAACTACGAAGAACACTCGTATGGAATAGTGGTCTACTTGGCGTAGCGCTTCAATTCCTCGATCTGCGCGGCATTCGGAAACGAGTCCACCAGCCAGCGCTCAGGGTAAATGCCCTGTGGCTTCATCAGCGAACCCACAACCTTCTGAGCCCAGTCCCACTCCACCGAGCAGACCACATCGCCCTGGTCGCCCTCGACCCGCACAAAGGTCAACAGGTTCGTCTTCGGCAAGAGGGTCGTCACACCCTCCGTCCACGCAGCAAATGAAGCGACTTCCTTAGTGTCTGCTTTCTGCACAGCTTTGTAGGACGCCACAAAAATATCGACGTTGTCCTTTTCGTGCTGGCGTTCCAGCAGTTCTTTCTGTCCAGAATAAATGTCCGCCAGGGACGAGATACGCAGTTCTTCAAAAATATGCCGATGCGGATGATCGGGGCGCAACACCAACTCGCGCCACTCGTTATCGAGCAGCACCATCGGTATCGCCAGCATAGGACGCGGTTCCTTGAGCGCGTCTTCAGTGAGACTGAGCATCAATTCGATGCCGTCAGGATCACTTTCGCCGGTGATGATCAGCGTGTTGCGGTTTGGCACCATAGCGACCGGACGCCCGATCAGTTTGCATTCCTTAATGCGATCGATGAGCAGCATTCTGGTGGCATCGTGCGTGTCTGCATAGCCGGCTATGTACACACCGTCGTGCACTTGTACGAACGGATTTGGTGTCAGCTTTTCCAGGTTCTTCATCGCCTGCGGATAGATCGAATCCAGATCTGACTTCCACAGTCCACAATGGTGCTGGCTGATTTGCAGAATCTGTTTGGGAGTGTCATAAATCAGGCCCACCGCATAATGCTCGGCAAGGACGCGAAATGGCATGTGCAGCATATCCGGCTCAGAAGGACCGGTGATTACATTCAGGCTGGCCAGCATCGGCATGTCTACATAAAAACTGCGACGTTGCACGCGCGGCAAAATGTTCGGCATCGCTTCGGCGAGCGAATCCGGCAACTCCTGCATGGGGTGCAGGTAGGATTCCAACACGTTCGGGCGATTGGCGCGCGGCGAGGCACAATACTCGTCGTAAGCATTGTGCAGATGAAACACCTGCGCAACGGTTCCGTCCGCTCGGTGCACCGTCAGCGTGAACTGGTCTTTGTTATAGCTGATTGTTTGACCTGGTTCGGACGTCGCTGCCAGCGATGACTTGGCGATCTCTACGAACTCTTCGACGCTCGGTTTCAAGCCCAAGAATTTGCTGATCCAACTCATCTGGGGCTCCCGAGTTGGAACTTGCGTTCGGAGCAGGATTCAAAGTACCAGTAAAACGTCATGCGGGAAGGTTCCGGAGTCTCATGTCACTTCATTCTATCCTCTTGCGAACATCCTAAAGTCGAAGTTTGCGAGCGCTTGAAGAAACTGGAGCATTCGGCACAAATCAATCAAAATGGTGAAGTGAATCTTGCCACCGTCTTTATCGATTTCGACCATACTCTCGCCCACACCAAGTTTTTGAAGTGGTGGGAACGGCAGGCTCCCGAAGGGCGTGCTCGATTTCGTCACGGGATGTTCAATGCGGCGACGCTGCTGCGTCCTGGTGCGAAAGAACTGGTGACCGAGCTCTCGCGTGACTATCAGTTGGTATGCCTGACGTTGGGCAAGACTTCCTTTCAGCGCGATGCTCTGCGGGCGATTGGCTTGTTGCCGATGTTCCACAATGTGTGCGGGCTGGATTATGACAGGCAGGTGCAGTGTCCTGAGGTCTTCGTGTTGCTCGACGACAACGAACCGCACGCTCGCGGCACAATGGAAAAGTTCTTTTGGCTCGGGTTTCACTTGCCGGCACAGACAGAAGAGGAGCGCCGGCGCTTACTCGATCGGCACTATATACAAGTAGAGAAATTCGCTGCCAACGGAGAAGCCGAGCCTGGCGCTCTACCGCTCACCTACATTCTAGAAACTATTCGCGAAAAACTGCGCGCGCAGCAGCAACCTTGAACGCAGGCACCAGGGACGGTATCAGACATTTCGCGCCCGCCGCGAGTTTTGGGAGGGTGCCTGATCGTTCCTTAGGAGGTTTCAACAGAAGTGTTGTTGCCAAGAGTCCACTGTCCGGCTTCAACCCGGTACTTCGCCGGCGGCTTGAGAAGTTTCTTCCGCGCTGTAGCTAGCTCTGGGCATTTGCAAGAAACTTTTATGGGGTGCTTGACCAAATTAGACCGACCGGTCTACTATGAATGCATCGACTCCCACCTCTGAAGGGACAGCCCAATGAACGCAACAGCCGAACTCCTCGATGCGCGCCCAACGCCCAAGCAGTTGCAACCCAAGCACTCGCACATGGAGCTACATCAGCCTCAACAGTCCGCAACCAACACAGCCCTCTCCTATGGTCTTTTTTGGTGGGCATGTGTAGATGACCGGTCTATTATAAAAGCCTGCACTCGCGCCGCCTCCAAAATCAGCAAAGCATTCCTGTCATTCATGACCGTCCTTTATGGACTCACACAAACTCATGGCACGACCGTGCCGCTGACAGAGTTTGTGTTCCCCGAGCGCAATAGCACACAGTTTTTGCAAAGCAAGTTCAACGTCTAACTACAGCCAATACACATCACAGAAATGGAGCCCATCAACATGACCGCTACACAAACACTGCCCACCAAAACATCAACACAAAAATTGCAAGGCAAAGTCGCCCTCGTGACGGGCAGCTCGCGCGGCATCGGCGCCGCCATCGCGCGTAAACTCGCCGCCGAAGGCGCGATCATTGCCGTCAACTACTCCAACAGCAAAGAAGCTGCCGAGGAAGTCGCCGCATCCATCGCCGAGCTGGGCACCACCGCCAAGACATTCAAAGCCAACGTCGCCGTCGAGGACGAAGCACGTCAACTAGTCGACCAGGTCGTCAAAGAATTCGGCAAAATCGATATCCTCGTCAACAACGCTGCCATCTGGGAAGCGAAGCCGGTTGAGCAAATCGATCTGGCGCACTACGACCGCGTTTTCAACGTCAATCTGAAGGGGGTCGTCGCCACAACAATCGCCGCTCTGCCACATATTCAGGAGGGCGGACGAATCATCAATATTTCCTCCGGAGCCGCTAAAGCCACCATGGCCGGTGCCAGCGTCTACTCCGCCGCCAAGTCAGCGCTCGAGACTTTGACCCGCATCTGGGGCAACGAATTGGGTGCGCGCAGAATCACCGTCAACGCAGTGGCACCTGGCACCACCGCCACCGAAATGCTTCTGCAAGCGCTTGACGAAAACGTCAAACAACAGATGATCGCCAAGACACCACTGGGACGACTCGGCGAATCGGACGACATCGCCAACGTCGTCGCCTTCGTCGCGACGGACGAAGCAGGTTGGATCACCAGCCAGACGATCAACGTCGACGGCGGATTGGCGCTCTAGTAGTCCGGAAACCTTTTTTCACCTCCTCCTAATAACCTGAACCAGCGGTAGATGGCTCGTCGCAAGCGAGCCATCTATTTGCTTTGCTCGTACGGAGTTAGCGTGGTAAATTCGATTCACACTTTTCTCAGTACGTGGTCGGAGTCTATGGTAACCTGAATTTTGGCCGCAAAGAACGAAGCTGCGTGGCTCGCTTACCACGCAGCTTCCGATCTCGCTAACGAAACGTTATCTATCTAGACTTGGCACCGCCGCCGATGCCACCAGCTTCGAATTTTCCACCCACACCACTGGCAGTCTTGGCGGTTCTGTCATCGAGCACCATTTCTTCTAGGGCCATCTCGAACTTAGTCTTGCCTTCGGCGCCAATGGTCAATCCTGTTTTGGTATTGGTACCAGTGACATCGATTCTGCCGTCATGGTCTTGATCGTTGACGATGACGGTAACTGGTAAGAGTCCTTCAGCCTGGCGTGCTGCGTTTTCCTGGTTGATCTGGACATAGACTTGTTTCAATTCATCCGGCGTCAGTCCGTTGACTGCGTCTTGCAGACGGTTTGTATCCCCAGCCGCGATCGCGTCCACGATCTTGGCACCATCGGTCTTTTCCTTCATATGGATATGATCGAAGTTGTGTTCTGACATTGGAAACCTTCCTATTATTCGATTGGGATGCACGAAGCGCGGAGCACTAGCGCTTCCGGCGCGTAGCTTCGTGTATTGGCGGGTGATGGGGTGGGGACGCTCACAATGTAAAACAGCAACACGGAACGATACCGGAACGACTTGTGAATTTCTCGTGTAGGATCTGCATGGAACAGGGAAACTCGGTTAACCCAACGCTGACGGTAACGATGATGTTGAAGCAAAGCCTTCTTGCAGCACTGATCTGGATTGGAATGGGACTGGGAGGAAACGTGCCGGCGCTAGCGGGCACGCTCGAAGACGAGTTCGAAACCGGGGCAGTCGATAAGGAACCGGCACCGGTCCCAGCTCCGGTTCCAGCCCCAGTCAAGCAGCAAGCGCAGAACCCTGGACCAGCACCGGTGCAGGAAGAAACAGCACAGCTGCCGGCGGCAGCACCTGCTGATGTTTCGCTTGAATTGACCGAGGTCATCTTTAATGGTCGCGCGCTGACTCGCGCCGAACTTGCGGAACTGCAAGCGCTATATAAGGTTAAGGCGCGCACGGGCAAGTACTGGTACGACGCCAAGAGTGGGTTGTACGGCAAGATTGGCTGGGCTGCGTCGGGATTTATGCTTCCGGGACACAATCTCGGACCACTAGCACCCAACGCCTCACGCGGAACCACCGGAATCTACATCAACGGCAGAAACGTCACCACTCGCGAAGTCTTTATCCTCAGTCAACTCGCTGGTATGCCCATCGCACGTGGGCATTACTGGCTTGACGCAACTGGCAACGCGGGCTATGAAGGAAATTCATCGCCGGTAATCAATTTGTTCGCCAGCGCGCAAGCGCAATCTCGCCGTGGTGGCGGTGGCGGTAGTGGTGGTGGCAGCGGAGGAGACGGTTTCTGGAGCACCAGATTTAGTGCCGGCAACTCCAGCGGTGGATCCGGATATGTCAGCCTACCCGGCGGCGGCTTCGTCAGCTATTGATCTCGGATGCACGTGCTTACCTCGAAGCAGACGGTACACGGTCTCTGGCTCACAGAGTTAGGGGTGCGGAGTTATGGCTAAGACCGTAATGTTGCCCGTTGCCGCGCCTTCTTCTTTTGGTGGGTAATAGCACCAAAAAATTCGGTACGCTGCTGGAGTATTGTTTTCAGCATAAGCTTCGAACACTTCAACATTATCCGGACCTTTGATGGAATCGTACTTGTGAGTCTGGAGCCCGGGATACTTGGGGTCTGTCGCTAGCATCCTCAGTGCCTTGACCACAGACTTAAATCTCTTCTGCAGAGATTTAGCCTTGCTCAGTTTCTCGAACTGTTCCTGAGCCTCTTGCGTGTAGTGAAGCTCGAACGGCAATTAGTCGTCTCCATCCTCATATTTAGACAGATCGATCTTGCGCAGCTTATCTGCCTCCGCTTGAGCGATCCCCCGTTTGATGGACGCGATCCTCTCTGGGTTTTCCCAAACCCACGCTTCATAAGCAGGCACCATTTTGACCGGATCTAACATAATCTGTCCGAGAGCGTTCTTCATGACTCGATATTTCACTCCCAAGCCAGAGTCGAGCGCCTTTCCTAAGGCAACCCTTTTTTTACTGTCAGGCTCGATTACACTCCCAGTGTCAATCCAATCTTCCAACATGGCACTCCTTGGACTCTTGCCAGCCACCAGCATCCACATCATAGACGCGGTGGGCAAATCCCACAAGTGGGATATTCCCACTTTCTGCCTTTTCAACCTCATTTGCAACAAACTCCGCCGTGTCCCATTGGAACCCACCAAATGCGGGTCAGCAACGGCAGCAAAGACGGGTCCCTCAACAGTGCCACCGCCGGTGCCACTATCTCGCTATGGGGCGAATCTGAAAAAACTAGCGGGGGACGAGTCTCGAACTCGCGACCTTCTGCTTGGGAACGTCGCAAAGTGTGAATTACTGGGCGTTCCGGAACATTCCTCAATCTCAAAACCCCTTGCGGAAACCCGCATTCTTCCGTTAGATTAGTGGCATGGAACAAGTTTTCCATTTCCGATCATTCTTCTGGCTATCAACGAATTTGATTACTTTGTGATTACCAGAATCATGGTGGCAATGCGCCACTAGTCATAAGGTATACACCCCTCTATATGCCCGCCCTTCGACTCACCAATCAGTCGGTGAAGGCTTTGCCGCACCCGATCAACGGCGTTGTGTTCTACTGGGACACAAAGGTCAAAGGTTTTGGCTTGCGCGTCAGCAGCACGACAAAAACGTTCGTCGTGCAATCGCGTTGCAAAGGCAAATACGGATCGCGTTTGATGCGCACCACAATCGGCCGAGCCAATGTCATGCCAGCGGAACAGGCTGAAACTCTCGCAAGGCAGAAATTACTCAAGATGACATTGGGCCAACATCCAACGGCGAAAACGACGGACCAGCGTGCATTTACGATAACGCTCGGAGAGCTTTGGGAAGAGTACAAGGCGGTCAAACCTCTGCGCAAATCGACGCGCATCGTTTACCAGAGCGCCATCAAATCAAATTTCGGCGACTGGCTGAACAAGAGAGTCGTCGACATTACAAAGGACATGATCCTCAAAAGACATGTGGAGCTGTCCAACAAGAGTGGACCACGCGGGAAGGGCGAAGCCGCGGCCAACCAGTCTATGCGCGTGTTCCGCTCGTTGTACAACTACGCACTCGTGATATTTGAGGACGATAACGGAAATCGAGTGATACCAGATAATCCGGTGCGACGGCTTTCTCAACTTCGCTTGTGGAACAAAGACAAGCGCCGGCAAGATGTTATTCCTCTCGAATCAATGGCATCATGGTACCAAGCAGTTTCACGAGTCCCCAATGAAAACCTGCGGGACTACATTTTGCTTTGTCTCTTCACCGGCTTGCGACGCGGAGAAGCAGCAAACCTCAGATGGAAGCACGTCAATTTTGTCGCAAAAACCTTGACCATACCGTCGGAAAACACAAAAGCGGCTCGTGAACATCGGCTACCACTCTCGACTTTCGTATACGAGCTGTTGGAGCGTCGCTCCAAAGTCCGGCACCTGCACAACGACTTTGTTTTCCCGGCCAAAATCGGTGATGGTTGTATCGTTGAACCACGGAAAGCGATCAACTTCGTGATCGAACTTACCGGCATACCGTTTTCAATGCACACGCTAAGACGTACTTTCGAGACCACCGCTGAACGGCTGGATATCTCGCATTATGCGCTAAAACGGCTGATCAATCACTCGACAGCTAAGGACGTCACGGCGGGATACATCGTCATCGACGTTGAGCGGCTCCGGGCGCCAATGCAAAAAATCTGCGACCACCTGGAGGGCCAACTGAAGACTTCGAACATGCGATACACTTGCTCCAGAGATTCTTGAAGGCATTGTATTCGTATGAGTCAGTTGAAATCGGCGGTATTACTTATCGCTGCCTTGTTGTGGACCCTGTCCTTGCCCGTCGCCATAGCCAAACTGCCACACGACCACGTAGACCAATTGCTGGACTCTGCCAAAGCAGCCAAAAGGAACTACTGGACAAAAAGGATTAGCAACAGACAGGCTCTGATGTTCTGCTACAACAAATATCGGATGCGCCTCAACGACGCATACCGAGGACTTACACCCAAGCCAGAACACTCAGACGAACACCCGTGGGTTCGGTCGCTATGGGCCGAGTACAAGGCTAAGCATCTGCCCCCAGAAGCGGACCAAATAATGAAAACCGCAGGAAAATACAGAAAAGAGCTGGTGAAATTTGCTGGGGAGTCGTCGGTAAGCTCCGTCGAAGACGATTTCCGTCCACCGATTGACTGGAGGAAGGTTTAACAACCAGGCGAGGAACTGTTGAGCCATGAATGGAGGGACACGAAAATCTGAGTTTGTTCGCGCCTACTTTCGATACAACGCTAGGCACTTAGAAACGGATTCGTGGGCTTACGAGGAACTGTTCTTCAAAACGCAGCGCGAGCCTGATGAGGCCTGGCCGATCATTCTTCAATTGATAGATGCGGCAATCTCGAAAGTTGGGCTTAACGTGATCGCCGCGGGTCCTCTTGAGGAATTGATGCAAACACATGGGGCAAAAATGTTGCTAACGGTCAAACAGGAAGCAATGAAAAATGCCCGTCTTATGTACTGTTTGAGCTGCTTCATATCGAGTAAGGAACCTGTTTTTTCCGAACTGCGTGCACTGGTTAAAGCTTCTGGTATCACCTGGCACTCCCCAGTTGAGGGAGTCTCAGAGGGAAACGAGCTGGAACTGCCAGAGTGACTGATGCGGAGTATCCATTGAACTCCTTGCGGCAGCAGGGCAATCAAAGAACCCCTTGCCTTGCGTCATCGGCAACGGACTGAAGGATCTTGCACTCCGTACAGCTGCAAGGCTTGTCCGGGGCGTAGTGAGTGTGTTGCTCGCAAGTTCTGTTGTACGCGGCGCCCAGGAGTGCGAGTTGATATAGAGCATCAGCGTCGTGAATCTCTTCTTGGCGCTTCCAATACAATCCGCGTCCCTGATCATCCCGCTTCAAGATCCACTTTCGCCCACAGTCTGAGCAAGCCTTTTCATCATCGCGTAGCGACAGCGATGAGTGGTTGCATTGCATCGTCTGCAAATATCTGTTCGCACTCCAGCCCAGATCAGGCTTAGCAGCTTTGTCATCCGACGGCGCCGCCATCCATAGCGAATTAAACCTTGACGCTGACTCCTGTTCTTGCCAGGACCACCGCCCATCCTCGCCCCTTAGCAAGTGCCATGAGGTGCGGCAGTGAGTGCACTCGACATGACGGCTGGTCACCGTATACGTGCTGTCGTGGTCGCAGTCAGCCCGGCTCATTTGTGTGCTGGCTCCTAGTCGAATTCATCATTATTGCACCTTGTGTGGAAATGCATGACTTTCGCCAGCCGGGTGACTGCAGGAAGCTCAGCAAGATGCACCCATGGCTGCCAGCTCGTGGCCTTGCTGATTGAATTCCAGCTAGCCATCAAGGATGCGGTTATCCGATCCAAACAAGGGAATTTGCAGATACGCGGATAGCTGCGCATTATTAAGATGGGTTAGAAATCGATATTTCCGAAGGTCGTACACCGGCGCGATGCGACGTTGAGTGGTTGGTAGACCACAGTGCAAAAGAGCCGGCTTAAGTGCATCGTTGTGACCAACCCTGATCGGCGTGGGCCGCGACTCTTCGCCAGCTGAATATATCGCTTTCAATTCATCTCCAAGGCGCACAAAGACCTCCTCGTCAGCTGCAAAATAATAGACAGCCACCTGCCATCCTCCACTGCAATGGACTGACGAAGTTGCGCTTGATACGCCTGAAGTAGCTCAAGGCAGTACTTGATCCGTCGCTTCCGATCGGGATCGTGTGCTGTTTCCGCCTTGCTAATTTGCTCCAGCACCAGATTCTCTTCCTCGTTCACGAGTCTCGGCGGAATGGGCGCGGCAACTACAAACAATCCGAACGAGTACCCGTAGAATAAGCGACAAATACGCTCGATTGCTCTCCCTCTCTCGGTCTCTGACTCAGACGGCATGCCGGTCACACAGCCAACCAGTGTTGCCAGCGGCGCGATAATGTTGCTGACGACTTGCACGGAAACGCTTTCCCTCGCGACTTCAATTGAACTACCAAATATGTTATGCAGAAGAGAGCGCAGTGTTATAGCAGTCAAATCTTCGCTATCGCTTGATTCGGCGTCCGCCGTGATGCCCGGCGGCATCATGCCTAAATACAAGTCACAGCGGGTTTGCTGTCCACACACTAGAAATGCGACATTGCATTTCTGCGCATGGAGTCCAGAAAGCGCATCCAACATCGTGTATCTTCGCAAGTGCTCAGCATGAGTGCCTTCATGAACCATTTCCGGCGCATGGTGCCTTGAAACAATCTTGACCATCGATAACCCGTCTAACCCCATGAACTCCGCGTGCTCGGAATCGGGTTCAATCTCCAAGTCATAACCGCGCAGATCGCTGGTCAGTCTGCCCCACCCGCTGTCAGAATCGCCAGTGCCCACTGCCTTGCTCCGGGGTGATTTTGGTCCATTGGTCTCGGTTCATTATGGCACATCACTTATGCGCTCCCTGTGTTGATTTGTCGAGTTTTCAGTATCGCTAATGTCCTGAATCTGAGGGCTTATAATTTACATCAGCACCTTCACTGTGTGGCTCCAGGACTTTTGATGACATGCCATCCAGCACAGTCTTTTCGTCCGGCGTCAGCCTCCGCGAGATCTCATGGATTGCCGCCGCGCGGCAGCGCTCGATTTGCTCCTGCATGTCTTCTAACTCACCCAAGAATCGATACATAGCGCGGACATCAATGGCGACCTTCGCGAGCAAAGAACAGATTCGATTTGTCGATGCTTGAACCTGCGCAGCATACTTACTTTCGCGGTCTGACTCTTGCCGATCTTCATATCGCTGAAGATACTCACGAATGGCAGTGCGCGCAATTGCAGTTACTGTCCGACCTTTCGCGCGCGCGCAGTCAGTCAAGCGGACGTAATCATCAGTCACAAGCCTGGTATAAACGGTTGGTCCACGTACTCTCCTGTCTCCGGTCATGTCTACCTCGATGGACCGCACCATGCATGGTGCGTGCAGTTCTGCACTTGATTGTTTCACCGGTGCACCGATTTCAGCAATAGAGCAATCCGAAACCACCGTAAGTTAGAGATAGCACCGTAAATGGTGCTATCTCACAATGAACGGACAGGAACGCCAGATTTAATCCCGAACGGGCCGCAATTGCTGAGCTGTTTTCGATGGTTGCACATATCTGCCATACTAGTGGCTAACGCTTTCCGCTTTCGACGCGCAAACAGAGCCTTTGTAATGCTCAAAATCTCATTAAGCCGCCTAAATCAGGTCGTCCGCAGCAAAGTAAAGGAATTACGCCTGCTGTCCCCATCGTTGCCGGACGCAAATGCAGAAGAGTTGGCAATGGAAGGTTTCTCTCTGACCCACGAAGAAGTCACGAAACTGGAATCCGAGATCGGAAACAATCTCGATGACGTAGACAATCGAATTAGGCTACTAGGGTGGTATCAGCACAACAGACACGCGGACACCACGTGCAGGGCGAAACACCAGCGGCTGGCGCTTTGGTTTATCGAGAATCGCCCAGACCACAGAATCACGGGATTGCCTTTTGGCACGTTGGACCAAGATCTAGACGACAACTTCGCGGCGGCCGCCGAACTCTGGAAGAAGCAAATCGAACGATATTCTCTTCACAAGCGAGTCCTGCAGAATGCGGCGCACTTTTTCCTCCATGCTGACAAGCAGCTGGCTGAAACGTGCTTGTCCCAGGCTCTTGATCTGCACCCCAATGATTGTGACGTACTCAGAGATTTAGCACTTCTCTACTCACTCTGGGAAGACCATGAGGAACAAGCGTTCGCGACACAGCAAAGGCTGTGCCAGAAGCCACGCTCTATGGGTTATTTCACCGATTTCACTGACCTGCCGCGTCTTGCATTTGAGGCAAAGCATTTCGATGAGGCCAGAGAATGGCAGAAGAACTAATCCGACTTGCGGCGGTCGCTTCGAACATGACTGGAGCTACCCGAAACGCTATCAATGAAGCACGTGGTGCTTGGTCTAATCGCTAACACCAGGACATTGCGCGGCAAGCCATCACCTAGAAATGTCAATTGACGGAGTCGCGACGCCACAAACTACTTCTTTCGGTCCAGATCTGAGTCTGGCTGAGCGGCTAGCCGCAGAAGGCGCGCGTGACTGCGTGCTGGCTTATCTGGACAAATATGATCGCCTTTGTGGTCCAGGCAAAGATGAAGCTTTTCGTGATCAGATCGAGCGTCATCGATTGGCGATCCCATTGATCGTAAGAACAGAACTCAATTTGCGTCAGCTCTGCTCGATCATGAGTTCCACGTGCTTTCAGGTACCGCCCTACAAGCGACAACGAGCTCATTTGGCGCACGCCGTAGAAGCGGCGCAGCGGAAGCTGCGATCTTGGCGCCGCCGACATGAGCGAGCTAAGGCGAACGGCAACGAAGTCCTGGCGACATCGGCGCAAAAAATGCAAAGCATTTTCGGCAGCCATGTCCGAAGGCTGCAAACCCTAACATCTAGCTAACACAATTAGCCGCCGCTGCGCGCCGAAGGCGGGATAAACAGAAAATAGCCCGCCCACAACAGACACCACCCGTCAATTGTCTCCGCAGCCCAATTTCCGAAAAGTGCCACCACTTTTCGAGCCTTCCAACCAAATCATGGAGTCCTGCACAAAAATGCTCAAGCCCACTCCCGAGTTCGCTGGAAATCCAAACCCGCCTATGGCACCAGGGCGGATTTAACCAATTACTGATGTGCTTTGAACGCCTGGACGCGGGAACTAACTTTGGTTAACACGGCAGTTAGTTATCCCGATTTACCCCGTGTGGTATGATTCATGATGGTTACGGGTCGATGATAAGAGCCCTCAGGCTCTGCTGATGATAAGTCGGCTAGTCGACCCAACTTTTATTGAACCGTGTATATTTTCGCTGACGAAGCTGGCAATCTCGATTTCTCACCGAAGGGCAGCAAGTACTTCTTGGTCTGCGCTCTAGTCGCTGAACAGTGGGAACCTATTGGGCAATCCCTGTTGGGCTTGAGACATCAATTGGCCATCGAGAACGCAGACATTTTTGACTACGGCTTCCATGCCAGTGAGGACAAGCAAGTCGTGCGCGATCGCGTGTTTGATGTACTGAGTAAATGCAACTTTGATATTCATGCTGTCCTCATGGAGAAACGGAAGACCCGCCCGTCGATTGCCACTAGCGAAGAGTATTTCTATCAACTGTCCTGGCACTTCTTGTTCAAATACCTAGTTCGAAGATACAGCTTGCAGTCAACGCCCTGTTTGGTTACCGCAAGTTCGTTAGGCACTAAGTCCAAGAAGACAGCTTTTCGAAACGCCCTCGGCAGTGTGCTCGCTCAGCACGGTGGCAGTACCGCAACTCCAGCGTTCTGGACCGCTGCCAGCCATCCTTGTTTACAAGCCGCCGACTATTGCGCCTGGGCCATCCAACGATTCTTTGAACGTCAGGATAAACGCTCGTATGTCCTTATCGAGTCGAAAATTCAGAGTTGTTTCGAGCCATTCCAGCAAAGCACCACCTTGTATTACTAGCTCAGAGCTTGACGCCGGGTCCCGCGCCGCCTGCCTTTGAGCAGCCGCGGCAGATGTGACTGCCGCCAGAGAAGGCTAGCAGACGGCGCCCGGCGTCAAGCTCTAACTCGCAGGTGACAAAACGCATCATCCGCGAAATTTAATCTGCCCTGGAATTGATTGCTTTGTGATTACCAAGGCCGCGCCCGAAAAAATCCCGAAAAGACCAGCGGGGGACGGAGTCTCGAACTCGCGACCTTCTGCTTGGGAAGCAGACGCTCTACCAACTGAGCTACACCCGCATGGTGTGACCTAATTTTACCAGATCACTTCTTCCAGCCCAATCTCTTCGCCTGGGCATGGTCTGCGGCAGCCGCCGCCTTATCTCCCAGCTTGTCGTAAGCTCGCCCCCTGTATTCGTAAGTCATGGGGACCTCCTTGGCTGCCAGCGATTTGGTGTATTCCTCGACACCACTCTTCGCCCTGTCCAGCCCCTGCTCCAGCGCCGTCCCCGATTGAAGTACATCGCCCAGCTGTCGTCCCCGAGCTCCGCGGCCTTGTCGGAGTCGTCGAGGAGCGGATTGGTACTGCGCCATGGTGTTGTACACGTCGGCGCGGCTCACATAACCACCATCCACACTCGGGTCCAGCCGTATCGACTTATTCAGATCAGCAGCGCCTTCTCTGGTTCTTGCATCTATGTATGCGTCGCCCCGGCACCAGTAATACAAATCGGCGTCCTTCGGTGTGATAGTAATCGCCTTGGTGTAGGCAGCTTCGCCGTCGGCATAGCGTTCAATCCGCACAACGCATCGCGCAGGTTCGCCAGGCGCAGCGCTTTTCTTCGTTAGCTTCTGCCGCCTTCTCAGCGTCAGCAAGCTTTATCGTATTTCTTCAGATGATTGAACGCGTTGGCCCGATTGACGGCCACACATCCTTCCAACATCGATCGCCGAGTTCCAGCGTAAGAGCCTTATCGAGATCGCTGATTTTGCTTATAATCTTTGGAGACAGATAACCATCCGCGCGCGACATAAGCGTTTCCTGCCGAAGGATAATTTTGATCGCTTTCGAATAGTCATTCATCGCCTTCTCGTTTTCCTTCAGCTTGAGATAGGCATCACCGCGCCAGATCAGAGTTCAGTGTTATCCGGGTCAAGTTCGAGTGCGCATTGAACTCTTCGGCGGCTTTCTTATGCTCCTCATCCTTGTAATAGTCTTTGCCGGCCAGCAACCCGCCTTTGATGCGACTGTCCTTGCCGATGACGCCCAGCAAGTCAGTGCAGCCGCAGTTCGCGCCAAGCACGAACAGTACCGCCAGCGCGCTTAACACCATCCGTTTCGTCGTACCAGTAGTACTTCCACTCGCACTCGCAACCCGCTGCCTTCATTCCGCTCACCTTCTTTGCCCGCTTCCGCCAATACGGTTCATCATGCGCAACAGGAAGCGCAAACGTTCAAAGGTACGCCGCCATAATCCAGACTGCACTTCCGGCGTACCTTCACTTCTACAGGTTATCGGTAAATATTCCTGCGGTTCCAGAGGATGATTTTGCACTCCATACTTTTTTCGCCGGCGAACGCCACGAACGCCCAATGGACGCCCGAATCACGTCGTCGATCTTCCGGGTTCAATATCGAATTGACGTTGGGCACCGCTAGCAGTGCCTCGCGGCAGAAGCGCTTTGCATCACGCGCGGTGCCGTGCACCACGCCTTATTCGCCGAGTCTGTTCCAGCTCCCAAATTTCGTCGCGCTTGATCTTGGACCCCGACCAGGAAATACGCGGGAGTCAGGTCGGACAGCAGAAGCACAAAGGCGAAAATGATCGCAAAAACGGAACCGACGTAAGCGGCGCGATCAACCCGATCATGATGGCACCCTGTTGTTTGCCGGTCAGAACTATGGCCGCGATAAACGTCATCAGTCCGATGCCACCACCGAATCCCAGAACGGAGACGATGATGGCGCGCACGACTCTGGCGAAGTATCGCTGCATCTTCTACTGTCATCAGCTTGCCGCTGCGGGTAGGTCGCCGGAGCGCACGTACCAGCGGCAATACCGGTAAAGCGGCCTCTGAGCCCGGAAAGATTGCCCGGGATCGCAAAAATCTTCTCAAACAGGCGAAACATAATTACTCCTTACGGCTCTGAGCTGTCGTCGGCAATGTCGTCCTCCACGGCCACGGATCCCTGCTCGAGGTCTTCGAGTTCAGTGGATTCGAGTTCGAGTTCTTCGACGTGAATATCGGGGACGCCTTTTTCGCTGGTGTCATCAGCGGTATCACTTGCATCAAGGGCATCAATAGCCTCGAGGGCGGCATCATCCTCTCCGGCTCCCAACACCAGCCCAGCGGCGGCAGCGCTTTCGGCTGCCAGTGCAGCTTTGGCGGCGGCTTTCTCGGCGGTGGTCCGTTTCGGAAACAAACGCGTCCGGCACCGCGAGCAAAAGCAATAGCTGCCTTCGCCCAGATGACCGAAGTCAGTCATCTTGAAACCGACCGGCAGATACGCCTTGGTTGCCACCAGGCGACGTTCCAGCCCCTTCAGACGGCGCTGATAGATGCGCACATATTCATGGCGGCAGGTGGCAGGGTCGGCTTTAGTTGCTTGAGGAGTAATAGTCATGATGCTTATGCCAGGCGCTTCTGGCTCAGTAAGTCTATCACTTGCCGACGCGGTCAGGGCTCAAGGGGTCGGCTTTGTCAGTGTTCCTTAAGGATGGGCAGCTCCTTAATCAGGCGCCCCTTCCAAAAAATGATGACAGCCAGGCGATGGTCGGTCTTTACGATGTTGGGCGACGAGAAGTATATGCTGCGCATCGCGCCCGGTTCCATGGAAGGCGCGGAGGCTGTAACCGAACCCAGGCGCCGCTTTGTAGTGTTGTCATAGAAGACGAAAGTCAGCGGAACCGCATCCTGGTGCTGTCCGGTGATGTTCTTGACGCGAATCTCGCCTTCCGGGGTCAAGCTGCCACGGGGCAGAACAATCCGCGACGACAGCAAAGAAACCGGCGGCGTACCGGCGGTCCAGACGACGTTTTCATCGCCGCCCTTCTCTGCAATCTTTGTATCTTTGGCAGCTTCCAGCTGAATTTCATGAATCATGTCTTTGACGCGCTCGGCATGCCCCTTGACGGAGAACGACTCGTCGGCTTTGCCCTCGCGCTGCAACTGATCGCTCCACTCCAGCAAAATCTTCTCCAGCCGCGCCAGAATCACCAGGTCCTTTTCGCGCAGATTGGAAGCTTCTTCCAGGGCGCGCACAGCGCTGGCAGCGTAATTGCTAATTTGATCGCCAGATTAGCCAACAGCTCGAAGTTTTCGATGCTCTTTTCGCGTTCGGTCGGCTCCTGCAGAGCATCGTGTGCACCAGCCATATCCCCTGTCTTCATCGACAGTTCGACCAGATTGTGCCGCGCCTCCAGATTGTTTTGATCCATTTGCGCAACGCGCCGGTAGTGCTCGATGGCTTTGGCCAGCTCGTTCTCCCGTCTGTAGATGTTGCCCAGAAGCATGCGCGTCAGAGGCTCGTCTGACGCAGCCAGGCTCATCTCCAGGTACTGAACCGCCCGTTTTTCGTCCTCGCCCTCAGCCTGGGCAGCCAGTTGCCGGTAGTATTCAGCCATCCGGTGCGGAACTTGCACCTTCAAATCGTCGACGTTGCTGAGGCTGGAGAGATCTTTCTGTGCCGCCTGCAAATGCGTGATCGCTTCCTGAATTTTATTGTTGCCGGCGTCCTGCTCGGACCAGGCAAAGTACATGCGCGCCTTGCCTTCGTTGAGAGAAGCGTTGTCTTTGCACACATCTTCAGCTGAGACGAACACCTTCTCGGCTTCGGCGAAGTCGTTTTGCGCCTGGTAGCGGCGCGCATAGGAAAGAACCACCGGCGCCGTCACTTCGCATGGGGTGTGCAGTTTTACCGCTGTATCAAGGGCGGTTCGTCCCATCGGAAAGTTATCCGTATCAAGATAAGCCTGGGCGAGATACGGGTAAACATCCGGGTTTCGCTCTTCCTCCAGCTGTTGCAACAACGGCAAAGCGGCAGCACTTTTGTGGTCGCGCACCAGCATGGCGGCACGCTCGAGCGGAGTCTGGTTCGGCTTCCAGAAGATCAACACCACTGCCGCAGCGGTTAAAAGACAAACGAGCACCAGCCCGATGACCCGCAAAGTGATACCACCTTGAGTATCAGTTGTGGCATCGGCTGCCTCTGTCGCCTTTTGTGCTTCTGGAACGATCACACCCTCCGGTGCGGTGACGCACCACCTGTAAAGCTATAATATCGTGCTGAATGACTGCTGATATTAACCTGACGCCCACCTGCACGTACTTTGAGATCGGCGGCGGCCGAATGGCTCTGCCGGCGCGGTCGTGGGGTACGCCGAACGACAGCCGTTCCGCTGCTTTGCTAGTCCATGGGCTGGGGGCTCACAGCGGTTGGTTCCAGGCGTTTGCGCGGCAATTGAAGGTGCGGCGCATCTACACTGTTTCTTTCGACCTGAAGGCTTTGGCAAGCGAGCGTGATGAGTGGGTTGACGACGCGTCTGTCTGGGTCGACGAAGTAATTTTTGCTTACGATAACTTGCGCCGGCAGCTGGGTCCGTCCGTTCCTATCAATTTGATTGGCAACTCGGCAGGGGCATTGCTTTGCATCGCGGCATGCGAGTTTATCCGCCCTGATGGGCTGATCCTGTGCTCACCGGGTTTCCAGGGATATCCAAAGACCTTCACGAAACAGTACCAGCTGGTCACCATTCTCAAGGCATGTCTATGGCCGCAGTTAGAGGTAGAGGTTCCGTATACGCCGGATATGGTGTCACGTGATCCGGCGTCGGTTCGTTTCATGACCGATGATGTGATGCGCCGTTTCAAGCTGCCCGGCAAGATGCTGCTTGAGCTGTTGCTTTTGTCGCAGCGGACAATGAAGTGGCTGAAGCATCTAGACCAGTTTCCTGCCCCGCTCTTGATGCTGACTGCCGGACAAGACCGGATCGTCGATAACGTAGCCAGCGAACAGGTATATCGGCGCATCCCGGCGCCGTACAAACAAGCGCACAGCTTCGAGCATGCCTGGCACGACCTCATGTTTGACCCCGTCGTGGATGAGGTGGCGGACTGGGTGCTGCGCTGGCAGGGCTATCTGCGGGACGGCAGCGCTGACGGAACCGCTACCGGCGGCATGGGCAGCCGTTAATAACGTATTACATGTGAAACATTTAGTGTCCGGTCTCGTCTCCAAAATAAACCTGGCTTAGGTTTCAGACAACGAGCCCGACAATGGATAGTGTTCATCTAAAGAGGATGGTTTCCTCTCAAAAACCTGCTTTTATAAGTGGGCAGCTTTTCGGAGGATCCGGCAGGCGGTTGGGCGTTTGTGAGGTACTTCAAGTAATGCACACGTCGCTGGCATCGATGTTTGCTGACCGAGTTAATCGCTCTAAGAGCGAGGTGGCTGTTCGCTTCAAAGAAGGGAAGAGCGCCTACCAGAACATGAGCTGGGATGACTTCGGCAGGCTGGTCAAAGAATTGGCCTACGGGCTTGCTGCGCTCGGACTAGAGCCGCGTCGCCGAGCTGCCATCATTGCCAACACATCGCACTTGTGGCTGTCCGCCGACCAGGCTATCTTGAGCGCCGGAGCGGCATCTGTACCTATCTATCCGACCAGTGCCGGCACCGATATTGAGCACATCTTGCACAACAGCGAATCGGAGATTCTGTTCGTGCAAAACGAAAAGCTGCTCAAGAAGATTTTTGCCTTGCAAAATTTGCCGTCGTCTCTCCACAAGATTGTTTTGATGACACCATCGGCGAAGGCAGTCGAGTCGGACAAAGTGATCACTCTGGACCAGCTGCAAGAGCTGGGAAGAAACTTCAAAAGCGCCCATCCCGAGCTGATCGACGAGCGTATCAAAGCGCTGCAGGCAGAGGATCTGGCGACCATTATTTATACCTCCGGCACTACCGGCACTCCCAAAGGCGTGATGCTGACGCACCACAATATATTGAGCGTCGTCTATGACATCAGACACATCATAAATGTCACTGAAGACGACGAACGTCTGGCTTTCCTGCCGTTATCCCACGTTTTCGAACGGGTCTGCGGCGAGTTCTTCGGCATTCATGTGGGCTGGGTGACGTCCTTCGCGGAAGGACTTGAGCACATGCCCAAAAACATGGCTGAGATTCAGCCATCTATTATGTTGGTGGTGCCGCGCCTGCTGGACAAGATTTATGCCAAGGTACGCAGCAATCTGGAAAGCGCCAGCGAAAGCAAGCGCAAGCTGATCGAATGGGCTCTCAACGTCGGCAACGAATACCTGGCGGCTCGAGCTCAGGGCACTGCCATCGGGCTGGGTTTGCAAGCCAGACACTTCCTGGCGGAAAAACTTGTGTTCAGCAAGTTGCGCGAAAAAATCAATCCGCGCTTGCGGTTAGTCATCACCGGTGGTGCCCCGGCAACTGCCGATGTAATTCGTTTCTTCAATGCGATTGGCATTACCGTGATGGAAGGCTACGGTCTCACCGAGACCGCCGCCCCCACGCACGTCAACCGCATGGACAGAATCAAAGTCGGAACCGTCGGTCCCAACATTCCATCGATTCAAGTGCGCGTCGGTCACGACGGCGAGATCTTGTTGAAGGGTCCATCGATATTCAAAGGCTATTTCAAGGCTCCGGAATTGACCCGGGAAGCCTTTACTGAAGACGGTTGGTTCCACACCGGTGACATCGGTGAAGTCGATCGTGACGGGTATTTGCGAATCACCGATCGCAAGAAAGACCTGATCGTGAACGCGTCGGGCAAGAATATCGCACCCCAAAAAATCGAAACAGCCTTGCGCAACATTCCGGTGATCAGCCAGGCAGTTGTCTTCGGAGACAAGCGCAAGACGCTGGTGGCGCTTTTGACGTTGGACGAGCAGGCGGCTGTGGAAGCGGCGCGTGACCATGGCTGGAAATTCGACGACTTCGAAGACCTGACCAAGTTGCCGCAAATGCGCAAGCATTTGAAGTCAGAACTGTCCCAAAAAATGTCGGATTTCGCTGACTACGAGCAAGTGCGCAATTTCGCGGTGCTCCCGCATGAATTCTCGGTCGACGACGGTGAGATGACAGCCACTTTAAAGATACGCCGCAACGTATTGAAGGAGCGCTACGCCCCGGTGATCGACTCACTCTACACGGGCAGTGAAACCCTGGCCGGCGTCCGCTAGTTTCTGTTGCCGTGGCCGTCTACTGATCGAATTGCCAGGTGAGTCCCCAGTACTCGCGGTTGTTGTAGATGTCAGTGTAGACATCCATTCCGCAGTCGGCGGTACCCGCGAACACGTAATCTGATCCCTTGGTGGTCAGCTCGTTGAATGGGGCATCGAATCCGGCGATGGTTCTGCCGTCGCGTTCCCAGGTGATCACGAAGTGCCCCTTGGGATTTTCGGTGAACCACTGTGCTAACTCTTCGCTTTTGCTGAGTGTCAGGGAATAGCTCATGACGCCGTTGTGCCAGCTGGCTTCGACGGTGGCGAGCGTGTCGTTGAGCTGCGCTATAGCGATCGACTTTGGTTTAAATGGATGGGAGAAGAAATCGTTTTTCTGCGCTTCGGTCATCTTAGATGGATCGGCGCCGCCGACTAAACCGCCCGCACCGCCTCCGCCGCAAGCGGAAAGACACATCAGGCAGAGAATCAAAAGTAGAGATGCCAGAATTCCATTTTTGATTGCGATTCGATTATGCATTGCGGCCGACCTATACAGTCTCGAAAAAGGAGAGAACCCGCTGAATCAGCGGGTTCTCGATAGTTGCGGGATTATTCCATTGATTTCGCGTTAGCTGAGGGCTGTCGCGGAAGCAGTTCTGTCTGCTTTATCCAGTGCCACCACCCGTAGTACTCGCGAGCGTCCGGCTTCGAGAACAAAGAGTGTTCCGTCGGGTCCGAAGGCGACGCCAGTCGGGTTGAGCAAGTTAGAGAGGAAAAGGTCCGTGCGTCCATCGCGGTTGACGCGGTACACGACACCGGCGCGTCCGGCAGTCACGTAGATGCGTCCCAGGGAGTCGATGGCCAGGTTGCCGTCGAAACCATCCGCGAAGTTGAACGATTCAGGTTCAGCGATGGCGATGCGAGCAATTTCGCGTCCATCAAGAGTGCGTTTGACTACAGAGCCGGTCGCATGTTCCAGACCCCAGAGGAAGCCGTCCGGATCTACGAGCAAGCCTTGCGTACCTTGGCCGGCGCCGCCGATAAGAACTTCGTATTCGCCGGTCTTTTCGATTTTGAACACGCCGCCAGTGTTGGAGGGGAAGTTGGAGACGTATGCTTCATCGTTTGGTCCGATGACGATATCGGCCAGGAATGTGCCACCACCGGTGAGGCTGCCGTCGAGTTGAGCAAGAACTCGGCCGCTCTTGTTAGGATCGATTTTGTAGACCGTGCCTTGAATGGTGGTCACATACAGGATGCCTTTCTTGTCGAAACGCAGTCCCGAGATTGTGGTATTGCCACGGATGCGGGCATATTCGGTGAGTTGTCCGCTGTGGTCGACGAACCAGACGCTGCCATCTACTGCAAAGTAAACACCGCCGGGTCCGGAGGAAATGCGTGAGAAACGGTTCGAGTAAGAAGAATTGAGTTGCGACAAGATGCGCACTGCATAACCGCGTGGCGGTTCGGGGAGGTCCGCTACGGTCAACGCTGGAGGCGAGACGCGATCGGTGTCGACGGAGACGTCGTCGTCTTCCACTTCCGTTGTTTCTGCCGACGTAATGTCGATGTGCAGAATCAAATGCAACGGAACCAAGATACGACGGATGTGAATTTGACCATCGCTTTCGTGCGAGTAAGACTCGACATCGATGTGGTCGTGGTCAACGCTGAGCACGCGTCCGGTCACCGTGTTGTGGCAACCCATGCCGTACCAGATTTGAATCTTCTGGCGGCTTTCTACGAATGCTTGAAGTCTTGTTCTGAAACTCATACAGTGCACCCCGAAATGCTAAACGGACTATGCCCGTGTCGCGAAATCATCAATCGCCTATGTGTTGTCGTCGTACCAATCGAGCCGCTCTACAGGATTTGCGTGATTCCAGAACTGCTCGAGTTTGTAGTAATCTCTCTCTTTTTGGTGGAACACGTGGACAATGATTACTTCATAGTCCATTAGGACCCACCGTCCTTCTAGTTTTCCTTCGATAGACCTCGGTTGCCATCCGTACTTGGAGAGTTCTTCGTCGATTGCATCGACTATTGCTCTTACCTGGGTGACGGAATCGCCTCCGGTGATCACAAAGAAGTCCGCTAGTGGCGTGACTTTTACTACATCGAGGACTAGAGTGGAAATGGCTTTTTTGGATTCAGCTATATTCGCTGCTTTGTATGCGAGTTCTCGCGCACTGAGTGTAGAAGCAGCTTTTACCGTTTCTGCCAAAGACCTTTCTCTCATAGCCTCGGTAACCCTTTTGTTCCACATCTTGCTGAGGTTCACACCTCCTTTTAGATAAAACCATTAGAGGAGGATGGCAGGTAAGGAGGCGTGACCCGAATCGGGCAGTGGACGGCACTTTCGATGCCGGACCCTACCGCTTCATTTGTCGAGACCGAGATGCCAGTCATAGGCTGACCCAACCGCCGATACCCCCGGTATAACTGGCGGAAATGCGACAGATATCGTTCCTACTCCCGTGATTTTGTCGTCCAAACTACATTGCCGACCAGCTTCCGTCCGGTTGGAATGGGTGAGTTCGCATGGATGACTTGCACTTTCTATTCGATGCACCATCTCGACCGACGTATTTCACATGCTGCGCGCCAGCCGTTCCGCTTGCGCAACGGCTGGCGCGGCACGCGCAAGGTGCAAGATCAGGGTTTGGAAGCATGCAAGTGGTGGCACTTGCACAGTCGAATTTTTTGTGCACATGCCGGTCCCCAAGAACCGCGCTGGTAGCCGCTTTCCCTTGGTGGGCAAGGATCTTCGGTGTTTTGGCATCTCATAAACATCCCCCAAAAGGGTCGCTGGCTGAGCCTTTCGGGAAATTAAATACCGCAACTTTCGTTAACGAATGGTGGACACTACTGGCGCAAGAACCGCCGCAAGGTACAATACATGGGCGATAGGGGCTTTGACGTCACCGAAAAGGCTCGAAACCGGCATAGAATTTGGGTTCCAAAGCACAGATTTTATGCCGTAGCACCTTCAAAAATACGAGGCTGTGCTGTATTCTTGCCCCCTACGTGGTTTTCCAGGTCCTAAGTAAGTACAAGAATGTTAGATGAGTGGGAGGAATCTCTGTGAATAAAGCAGAACTCGCTGCCGAAATCGCGGCCCGTACAAACAACACAAAGAAAGCCGTTGAAGAAATTCTCGGTTCGCTTACCGATGTGGTTATCGAAGCAGTCGCCAAAGGCGATCGCGTAACCCTGGTCGGCTTCGGCACCTTCGAGCGTCGCGAGCGTCAAGCCCGTGAGACCAACAACCCGCAAAAACCGGGTCAAAAGATCAAAGTTCCTGCCAAGAAAGTACCTGCTTTCTCGGCCGGCAAAGAGCGCGTTGCCCACAAAAGTAATTCGCACACTTTTATTCAAAGTGTCAGGGGAGGGTTCATCCCCTGCCCGCCCACGCTCTTTGCTTTGATGTTGCCCCGGATTTTCGCATCGCGCTTCATCGAATTGAATCTTCGAAAAATACACGCGCAAATTCGGAATCATCCTATCTATAGGTAGAGCAAGACCCGCATGACGACAGGCTTTCACCCATGACAACAAGCGATATCGATTCTTTCAGGAACCGCTTGCAAAGAGATACGTGCTAGACATCCCGCACCGTGGCTTGACCAGCGCGCGCCGGCCGCCACTGCATCCACATTTCGGAGTTTCATCCCCAAATCGGCCGCCGTTCCGGCTTTCATTCCTTGGTCCGCCGCGGCGGCTTGATTCCGACGTCGTCACAGCGGCGAACATCAGTTCAGCTAAACGAGCGCAAACCAAATCAAGTCGTCAGGCAGCAGAGATGAGACGCTGGAGTGCTTACGACGAGATGCCCGACTCGCGCTCGGCTTGTTCTTTCTCTTCCGGCGTGACGCCTTTGATGGTCAGGTTAACGCGACCGCGGTCGTCGATTTCGCGCACTTTAACCACTACGCTTCCGCCCGACGGCGACACTGTCTTCCACCTTCTCGACGCGGCAGTTTCCAGTTGCGAGATGTGCACCATGCCTTCCTTGCCAGGAAGCACTTCTACAAATGCTCCGACAGGAATGATGCGGGTGAGCTCGTCCGCTATAGATGCCGCCTACCTGAACCTTTTTCAGCATACGCACGATCCAGTCGCGCGCCGCCTCCCCACCTGCGCTCTCGACGCTGGCAATGAGAACGGTACCGTCGTCCTGGATGTCGATGGTGGCACCGGTTTCTTCAATGATGCGGCGGATATTCTTGCCGCCAGGTCCGATAACCGTGCCGATCTCATCTTGCTCGATGTGAATGGTGATAATGCGCGGCGCCCACTTCGACAGTTGTTCGCGGTGTCTTAAGCAATACTTCTTCCATCTTGTCGATGATATGCATGCGTCCGCGGCAGCTTGTTCGAGAGCCACGCGCATGATTTCGAGTGAGATGCCCTCGATTTTGATGTCCATCTGCAAGGCGGTGATGCCTTCGCGCGTGCCGGCGACTTGAAGTCCATGTCGCCCAGAAGTCTTCCAGCCCTTGAATATCGGAAAGAATCGCGAAACGATCGCCTTCAGAATCAAGCCCATGGCGATGCCGCCGACTGTAGCATGATCGGCACACCGGCATCCATGAGAGCCAGACTCGAACCGCAAGTGGAAGCCATCGAAGTCGAGCCGTTCGATTCAAGAACTTCAGACACTACGCGCAAAACGTAGGGGAACTCTTCCATCGGAGGCAAGACGGAAAGAATTGCTCTTTCTGCCAGCGCACCGTGTCCGATTTCACGCCGTCCCGGTCCGCGGTTGGGCTTCACTTCACCCACCGAGTAGGACGGGAAATTGTAGTGGTGCATGTATTTCTTTCTTTGACCGGGTCCAGCGAGTCAAGGCGCTGGGCATCCATGCCGGTGCCGAGCGTAGCGACCGACAGCGCTTGCGTCATGCCGCGGGTGAAAAGTCCGGTTCCGTGTGCGCGAGGCAGCGCCAACCTCGACCGTAATCGGGCGAATTTCATCGCATCGACGGCCGTCAGCGTACCGCATGCCGGTGTCGAGCACTTGCGCGCGCATCAGCTCTGCTTCGTACTCTTCTACCGCCGCTCCGATCTTGCTGCCAGACAGCGAACGCAAAGGATGGTCTTCTTCGAGCTCGGCGATGCGAGCCGCGACTGCGTCTTCGGCTTCGTCGACCAGACCCTGGCGGACGGTTTGACGGTGACGCCATTCATCGATGGCTTTGAGTTTGTCAGTCGCCACTTCGCGAATGATGTTCACCAGCTCTTCGTTTTCTCGGGACCGGCGAACTCGCGCTTCTGAATGCCCTTTTACCCAGTTCGCGCGACCAGTTTTTTCTGCACTTCGATTTGTTTGCGTATGGCTTGATGAAGGCGGCGTCGATGGCGGCGAGTACATCGCGTTCGGATACCATCTGGCAACCGGCCTCAGCGCCATCATGATCGAGTTTTCGGTGCCTGCGATGACGATGTCCAGATCCGACTCGGCAATCTGCTCGTATGTCGGGTTGATGATCATCTTTTGCGTGCCTTTGACGCGACCGACGCGGACGGCGCCAATCGGTCCGGCAAACGGCAGACTGAAAGTTCGAGGGCGACGGCGGCGCCGAGCATGGCAAAACGTATCCGGTGGATTTTCCTGGTCGGAGCTCATGCAGACCGCGACTACCATGACATCATTTCTGTAGCCTTCTTTGAACAACGGACAGATCGGGCGGTCGATCAACCGGCTGACCAAAATGGCTTTGTCGGTAGGTTTGCCCTCGCGACGGGTGAAACTGCCCGGAACGCGACCGACGCTGTAAAGCTTCTCTTCGAAGTCGACCAACAGCGGGAAGAAGTCGATGCCTTCACGCGGTTGTTTGCTTTCGGTGACACTGACCAGCAAATATGTGTCGCCGCAACGCACTTCCACTGCGCCGCTTGCCTGCTTGGCCATACGGCCGGTGCGCAAGGTGATCTCTTTGCCGTCCAGATCAAAACTGACTTGTTTGGTGTCCATTTCTACTGCCATCTCTACTTCCTTTTCTCATCATTAATATGGATGCGAAAACGGTCACGGAACCCTGTTCCGCAACCCCCTCTATAAAACTGCTTGTTGTCTTTAACTTGCGCCCTTGACAACCACCGGTGGTGTCATATTGTCAAATAGCAAAAAGGCGGACCAGACAGCCCGCCTCTTTTAATGCTTAACGTCTCAATCCGAGTTTTTCGATGAGGTTGCGGTACCGCGTGGGATTCTCGCGGTTGAGGTATTGCAGCAATCGGCGCCGCTTACCTACCATCATCAACAGCCCGCGACGGCTGTGGAAATCTTTCTTGTGCGTTCTCAGGTGCTCGGTGAGCTGGGTGATGCGCTCCGTGAGGAGAGCTACTTGCACTTCAGGCGAGCCGGTGTCTTTGTTGCCCGTCTTATTTGCTTCTATGATTGCTGTCTTTCTTTCTACGTCTAGCATTGCTGCGATTCCGTCTCTTATATTTTCGGTTTGTCCAGCTCGATATGATAACACGCGGAGCCCGGCTCAGTGGCGCATTTGGCGCTCCTGAAACAGTTCGAAACCGGGCTCGTTACATAAAAGTGCGCTTAGCCGCGCTTTTATGTTCAGCTTTCAAGTGAAAATAGGGCTATGGCTAAACGCTTCAGCTTGCGACAGTTCTTCAATAATCACCCGGCCCTCGACCGATTGCGCATCAGTTCACTGGCGCTCGGGGCTGCCAAGGGGACGATGTTCTGGTGCGGCTGTTTCAACGCTTCAGTAATGTACAGTCCGGCCGCGCAAGAAGCTCTCTTCGGTGAAAATCGCAAACCGGTCCTTTACGCGCTTTATCACGGACACATGGCAGCCAGCATGTTTCTTCCCTGGCGCAATGTCACCACCGGGCTGGCCAGCGCCAGCCGCGACGGCGAGATCATCGGACGCGCCAGCATCATTATGGGTTTCTCCACACCGGCCCGCGGTTCGCCGGCTCATGGCGCGGTAAAAGGCGGCGTCGGTATGTTGCACGCTGCGCAGAAAGGCAACAACTTGCTTTTCTATGTCGACGGTCCGCGCGGACCGAAAGAAGAAGTGAAGACCGGATTGATCCGCCTGGCTCAAATGTCGGGGACACCAATCATTCCGGTTGTCTGTCAGGCGCGTCACTACTGGAACCTGCCTTCCTGGGACGCTTACATGTTTCCGCACTGGTCATCGCCCTATGTGCAGTTGTTCGGCGATCCGATTCCGGTACCGTCGGAGTTGACCAGCGAAGAAACAGAACAGCTGCGCCTGCACGTCGAAACGACCATGGCGACCATGACGCGCACAGCTCATCAGCTGGCCATGAGCTGCCAGACATTCTGAAGCCGGGCCGAGCATTGTCACCAAATACGGTGCCACGACCTTGGCGCGGGCAAAACACGAGCAAAAAGAAACACCGACCCTTGCGAGTCGGTGTTCGAAGAATTGCACCGTATTTGGTGTTAAGGCTTTTGCAACTCGGGCTGCCACTCATCGAGAATAGCGCCTTCGATCGGGCACACTGACAAGCAGGCGCCGCAGTCGATGCAAGTGCTGTCATCGATATAGGTGTATTTTGTGCCCTTGGTGTTGGTTTTGCCCTCAGCCCAGTGGATGCACTCTACCGGGCAGACCGGAATGCAATCGGCAATGCCTTCGCACAGATCTGCGACGATGGTGTATGACATGGACGACTCCTTTGGAAGAATTGGTATTTGAAAACTTTGTACAGGCTCGTTACTACTAAACCATGGTACCGCTCGACGGGCGATTTGGCACCTTATTGAAATCATGTATTTCTTAACACAAAAAATGCCCCGGGCAAAGGTTTTCAACCGTGCGCGAATGATTAAAATAGCGAGGAAAAACTAGCTCCAACTGTCGGGATGAGGCGCACGAAAAATGGCTGACGCAAAATCAATTGTCAAAGTGTTCACCCCTGCGGGAAAGCACGTCGGGCAGTTCGAAGCACCGAGCGTAGACATGGAGCCTGACCACTACTACGAAATCTGGGGATACTTCACGGACGGCGACGGGCGCCCGTTTGAGAAGGTGGAATTCAATCCGCAGGTGTTGCCGTACGTCGTAGACATAACACCAATCAGCAAGTGCAACCACAAGACTCTGCACCAGGCGTACATTCAGCGCGGTCGCCAGCCGGTGCGGCTTACGGGCACTTGCAAGCTAGACTGACACGAGCCCGACAAAATTGACATTGATTCGCAGAAAGTGTCATTGCAACAAATGCAACTGATTCGCATTCGGATCTTTTTTCGACATTCTTATATGTTTAATTGGCCGATTTAATTCGCAGGTCGCACGACGAACTGCAGGCAACAACTGGCGAACGGCTTCAGGCGAGCACCGCAGCGCCGGCTTCAAACACATGTGCAATGATCTGGCGAGCTCGGCGCGCAATCTCCTGGCGCCTTTCTTCTTTTTCGATGTGCATCACATCTGGTGGCGTGTCGATAATTCCCCAATTGGAATTGATCGGCTGAAAATGTTTCGGATCGGCCGTCGTTATATATCTGATCAGTGCACCAAGCATGGTGCTGGATGGAACTTCGACCGGCTCCTGCCCGTGCAGAACTCGAGCGGCATTGCGAGCGGCAATCAGACCGACGGCGGTCGACTCCGTGTAACCTTCGACACCGGTCAGTTGTCCGGCGAAGAAAATATTTGGATTGACCTTCGCTTGTAAAGTACGGCGCAAGACGAGCGGGCTATTCATATAAGTATTACGGTGCATGACGCCGAGCCGCACGAATTCTGCGTTTTCCAGCCCCGGTATCAATTTGAAGATGCGTTTTTGCTCAGGCCACTTGAGATTTGTTTGGAAGCCAACCATGTTGTACAAGTTGGCCGCGGCATTGTCTTGACGCAATTGAACAACCGCAAAGGCGCGTTTGCCGTTGCGCGGATCCTGCAGCCCGACCGGCTTCATAGGTCCGAAGCGCAATGTGTTGAAACCACGCGAGGCGATCACTTCAACCGGCAGACAACCTTCAAAATATTTGGTGTCCTTCTCGAAGTCTTTCAACTCCACGTTCGCCGGTATCGCTTCCATGAAAGCCTGATACTGCTCCTTGTTCATCGGGCAATTCAAATAAGCACCATCGCTCTGTTCGTAGCGACTGGCGGCGTAGACAATATCCGCGGTAGAGTCTTTGGTGAGAATCGGCGAAGCCGCATCGAAAAAATGCAAGGCTTCGGCGCCGGTCAGTTCGCGTATCGACTGAGCCAGAGCCTCAGGCGAAGGCGGTGGCGATGATGGTGATGCCTTCACCTTTGATGCGCGGCATTTCCTGGCGATGCAACTTGATCAGCGGGTGGTTTTCAATGGTTGCGGTCACGGTCTGAGCAAATGCATCGCGATCGACCGCCAGTGCATTTCCGGCCGGCACCTGGCACTGGTAGGCTATCTCAAGGATCTTCGAACCAAGGACGCGCATCTCATCCTTGAGCAAAGCAGATGCATTTTGTGGTGCAAACGAACCGAGGCTGTTGGAGCAAACCAGTTCCGCCAGGTTCGATGTGTGGTGCGCGGGTGACTTGATCACCGGTCGCATCTCGTAGAGATCGACCGGTATGCCGAGGGACGCCAGCTGCCAGGCGGCTTCGCTGCCCGCCAGTCCACCGCCAATCACAGTGACGCGCTTTTCCATAGGAAGCTGATTCTATCACCAGGTGGTCTAACTAAACCGAACCCGCCGCTCTGCGACTACTCGAGCACCACCGTGCTGGTGGAAAAATTGAGATGCAAATGGCGTCCGGCTAAAAGCTTTTGCCCGATCATGGTGCGACGTACGCCGGACAAGACCACCGCTTGGTACGGCTCACCGCCCAGCGACACGGTGCCCAGGAAGTGATCCATGAGGACGGTTTCAAATCCGTAAATCACCCGACGCGTGCCCAGACGACGCCAGCCGAGGCGGCGTACCAGATCTTCGCTGACGGCCATGGCACCCAGAAAGCTGAGTGAAACTGCGGCTTCCACTTCCAGTTCCAGCCCGTCTGCAGCGATGACGATCACGGGCAGCAAGACCTGACCCTGCTCGTCAATGCGACCGTGAATCAGTCCTTCGTCGATTAGTTGCCGTTCGTCCGCAGCCACAGTTTCTTCTTTCAGTTCAGATTCCGTTTTCAGTTCAGTACATCCACAGCAGGGTTTTCATTCAGCCTGTACGCAAAGAACTGCGAACGAGGAAATTTCTTGCGCGCGCGGTTCAACACTTCGTAATCGTCGAGACCGAGAAAGTATTCTCCCGTGTCAGGTTCAATGACAACAATCCAGTTTTCGTAACGCGGTCCCAGCTCGGACAAAAGCCGCTCAAAAACCGGCCAGCAGAGATTGTCAAGCTCTTCTCGCTCGTAATTTCTGCTTCTAAGTGAATCACTATTAGTCATTAAGGTTATAGCCGTTCGCAGACGCTGCGACTCCCGCCCCACCAAGCGTTTGCCGATTATATCTCTTCTATTACTAAATCTGGTCCTCTTGGCGTCATGACACCCATGTGATACCCTCAAATGGACCTTTTGCCACGGGGTGAAAGATTGCTGCGCTGTTTTGGCCGGTAACTGCGGTCAATTCCGGTCGATTCCGGGAACAGTCGCCAATTTCAGAAGTCAGATGAGCTAGTAGGGCGAAAGCCGCTCGAGTCCGCTTGTCACCCCCTACATTGGTTACTACGTGATTGAACTAAATCCGAAACCTGGCACTGGCGCTGCGCTGCTCAAGAAGGCGCGTTACACCTGGATCGCAGTCCGCTTCATCACCGGCTGGGTTGCCTCGCTGGTGCTGATTTTCGGCGTGGCCTTGCTGATGAACATCGAGTGGGCTCGCCCGCAGATCGAGGGACAGCTGAGTTCGGCCTTCCACCGTCAGGTGCGTCTGGGCAGGCTGTCCTGGACTCTGGGTTTTAACGGCATCTCAGTTAACACCGACCGCTTCGTTGTGAAGGACACAGACGGCGGACCCTGCATCAAATCTGGTCCCAGCGAAATCGGCATCGCGTTCACACCGCTCTTTCGCGGTGTGCTGATCATCAATCATCTCAAGTTTCAACATCCGGAAATCTGGGCGACCTGGCAGACGCCCACCCGCTGGAACATCACCGACCTGTTCGTCGATGGACCGGAAGTGAAGTATCTGCAACTGGATGACGCGCAGTTGCACTTGAAACGCTTGCCGGCGGCTGTTTACCAGGGCGAGCCGATGAAGCTGGCCCACCGGACTGGATATCAAATTAGACGACTGGCAAAACTATGACCTGCAAGACGTCGACGTCAAGCTGATTTCCACAAAGCGCAAACAGCAATGGCCCTTTGCATAGCGTTCAAGTTCAAGCGTCAGCCGGACGCCACCCAGTTCACAACCGTCAAGGTCGACGTCACCGGTGCCGGACACTTCCCCGACTGGCGCAGCCACAAATATAAAGTGCGATCTGCATGTCAAAACATTCGTGCCGTCAATGGCACAAGCCAGCGGCGACTGCGATGTACAGGTCACCGCCGATGGTGTCTTTGATTCGGGCATTAAAGCGGTGATCACCAGCACCATGAAAAACATGTTGGTATCCGGCAGCGCCCCGGCGCAACCGGTGGAGATGCCCGCCATGATGGCCACAGCCCGCCTGACGTTATCGAAAGATAAATTGCACTGGGACAACACCTCGGTCGCCAGCCGCGAGGTGCGCATAGAATCCAGCGGCGAAATCAGCGACTGGCAAGCGAAAAATCCGCGTTATGCCGCGGACGTCAACGCGCGACTGGCAAACATCGAAGCATTCGGTAGCACCGCCATGGCTCGACTTTTGCACAACGCCAATGTTGTGATCGCGCCAATTCCGCACGCGACTGTGGGTCGAACATTCACCAACAACATCGGACCGTCATTGGCCAAATCTCCGGCTGACAGCTCGGCTGTGGTGGCACTGAAGGTATCGGGCAACAACCAGGAGCAGCACATCGTCACCACGGTCAAAGCCGAGCGCGTACCGCTGAGAAAGATGGTCGGCGCCGACCCGTCCTCCCCACTGGGAGCCGTACTGAGCATCAATCCCACAGCCGATATTCGCGGTGATATCGAAATTGGATCCGACAACCGCATCTCGTTGAAGAAGGTTGAAATACCAGTCTCGGGCAGCGCCATCACAGCCAGCGGCTTCATCGATGCTGCCGGCAAAGAGTCGCAGTTCTCATTCCAGGGCGACAACCTCACCCTCACTGAAGAGTACACGCGCAAACTGTTGCACGACGGTAAAGGCGAGCAGCCACTGGCATTGTCGGGACGCCTGGACTTGCGCGGGGAACTGGCGATTAAACAAAAATCCAGGCAAATCAGATTGCACTCGCGATTAATAGATGCCCGCATCAGCTCTACTCTGGAAAACCCAATCGCCACCGGCTTGTCCGGCGGTCTGGAATACGACGGCTCCAGCATCGTCTTCAACGATATTCACGGACTGTTGAAAGCACCGCACAACCAGGACCAAGCCGGCAATATCAATCTGCGCGGGCGCCTCGGTCAGGTCGGTCCCTGCGACTTCACCATGACCGGTCAGCACGTTGACATGGACAACGTTTTGACGCTGTTCAAAGCGCTGCAACTGAAGTATCCGCAAACCCTGGCGGAGTTTCGTGGGAAGGCACGCGAGTTCTACCTGTCGGTGCACGGCACCGCCAAACAGCCGGTGATCAATCTGTCTATCTCACCCGAGAACATGACTTATCACGGCAATGCTCTGCCTCCGGAAGTGGCTAAAACACTGAAATTCAACTCCGGCAATGTGCGTTTCCTGAACGACCAGCTGGCACTCACCGACCTGGGAATTGTCAGCCCATCCGGCAAGTTCACCGTCAGCTGCCAGGTCTCAGATTTCAGCGGCAAGCCGCATACAGACTGGATCAAAATTAAGAGCAACGGCGTCGATTTTCACCAGGTGCATACTTATCTGTCGTCGGCTTATGCACCGCGCGACATCAGCGAGCCTTACAACGAGTTTCTCACCCGCAACGGACTGGCTTCGGTGCACGGACACCTCTACGGCGACTTGCACATGAGCATGGCAGGCAACGAGCCGGAGTTGGAAGGCGTCTTCGGATTTTATAACGCCGGCGGCACCATCTGTGATGTGCCCTTCAAACAAGCAACAGGAGTGGTGGCAGCCTCGAAGAACGAACTGCTCTTGCAGGACATTCAAGGCGTGATCGGGCAAACCAGCGTCTCCGTCAACGGCAACATGACCGACTATCAAAAGCGCACGGCGCGCTGGGTCGTGGAAGTGCGCGGACAACTGCAACCACAAGATATTCAGTCGGCGCTCGGCGCCGTGTACAAAAATCAAAAGATTGAGGTGACCGCCACCGCGCCGCTGACCATGCGCGCGCATGCCGCCGGAGCGATGGACGCCTTCACCGCCATCTTCAGCTGCCGCGGGGATGAGACCACCGGATTGCGCGTCAAAACTAAGATGGGCACGCTCTTCCAGCCGGCCAAAGCACCGCTGGTCGTTGATGGATCGATGGCTTTCAACGGACAGCCCAATGCCGGTTGCGTCAAACTGAACAACTGCCACGTGATCAGCGGGCAATCGATATTGCAGGGCAACGGCAAATATGAATGGACCGCCGACAAACAAAAAGCCCCGACTTTCGACTTGATTCTCACCACACCAAATCCGGTGCCGGCCAGCACCCTGGTCGCCGTCATCGACCCGACCATCAAGACCGACGGCATCCGTGGCAGCGCCCGCGGAACCCTGGCTCTGGCAGGCACTCCAGGACACCTGCTCTCGCACGGCGACATCTCGGTCAACAATCTGTCGATACCCGAGATGAAGATCGAAAACATAACCGGTCGCATCGACACACCGCGCTGGTCGGTATTCCGCCCGGAAGGTCTCAAGCGCAACAAGCAGCGCTCAGAGGCGACAATCAGCCTGCAAACAGGAGTTTACGGCGGCATCAAAGCGCATGATGCGCACGCCAAAATCGTTTTGCAGGACGGTGCCAATCCCAAACTGGTAGTCAAAGACGGTCTCGCCAGTGTGTCCGGCGGCAAGGTCAAATTCGAAGGCTGGTTCGAACCAGAGTCGACCAAGTGTCATACGGATATCTCGCTCGACGACCTCCAGGTCGACCAGTTCTTCTCTGATCTCATGGAACACTCCGGCGAGATCAGTGGACTGGCAGACGCCCGCATCACGCTCGACAGTCAAGGACCTTCTCTGTCCAACTACACTGAAAACCTGGATGGTCACGGCAAGATTCATATATTCAGCGGTCAGGTGCACAAGTTCGGCAAGTTGCAGGAGAAGCTCACACAAGCCAACTTCCTGCATCAGGGACTGTTCGGCTTTAACCTGAACAACCTCTTGCAGTCGGTGGTGCCGGTGAAGACAGGACGCTTCAAATCTATTGAAGGAAACTTCTCGATCGCCAACGGACTGGTCGACGTGGACAAGCTTTATTTCGAAGGAAACGATATGCGCCTGCGCGCCGCCGGCACATGGAACATCCCGCTGCGCACCGTATCGGTGGAAGTGGCTGGAAACATTCCGCGAGTTGCCACCAGTCTGATCCCCGGTCCGGTCGGCAGCGTCTCCAAGAACTTCACCATGCAGAAAGCCTTCGGAGTGATTACCTTCCGCAAACTGCAAAGTCTGCCTTCCATCCCCTTGCTGGGCGACATCGCGTCAGACAACCCGCGCGCCTTCACGTTTGTCGCGCGCGGTCCGGTCAATTCGTCCAACACCATTTCGCATTCAATAGAGAAGTCATTCAAGTGGCTGCCGAACAAACCGCACGCCTCAGCCCACCCGATCCCCGGCATCTAGCATGATTTCGGCGCGCGCGTTATCAATCGCTGCCATCACCACTGCGGTGACACTTATGAGTCAATCGGGAGCTTCCGCCGACGCCAATGGAGACTGGGCTCGCCTGGTCGTGCAATATAAGATGGTCCGCGGCGCGATGGAACCAGAGGAGCCTTCGCCGGTCCGTTCCGCCTCCAGCTTCGGCGACTCGGCAGTGGTTAACTGCACGCATCCTCTACTTCTTGATCTGAAAAGCAATCAACTGCAGGCCGTCTCTGTTGACGGAGCGCAAGCCATTATCAGCACCGCTGATGATGGCAAAGGAAATAAGTACGCCCTGGCCGCGACAGCCGATAAAAAACTGGCCGCTTTCGTCTGTGCAAATGGAAAGTGGCGCAAACACCCGCTGCCGGACGAGTTGCAAAAGGCGTTACAAGCCAAGCCGGAAGAGCACTTGCTGACCGGCGACGCCGGCACTGTGGTGGTGATCGCGGCGAACGATACATTCATCAATGAAAACGGCAAGTGGAGAACTCTGCCCGCCGCCGGCGCCAAGAAAGAAAAGCTTTGCTACCGTTGGGACATGTCGCGAGCGGTGATGCGCGATGGTCGGCTGTACTACGGCATCTCCGCCGGTGAATGGGGCGGCGGTGTCAACAAAGTCGATACCACCACCGGTGCAACTACCCAGGTCTTGCAAGACGCCATGCAACCTGTCTCAGACCTCAAGTTCGGTCCGGACGGCAAGCTCTGGTTTGTTGTCGGCGGTGCGCACATGGGCCTTAGATCTGCTGCTCTCTACAGCTATGACGGTCATAAGCTACAGAGCCACTGCAGAGCGCAGGGCATGTACATTCCAAAAGTGAAAGCCGAAAAGGTGCTGTCCGATCCCTCCCTTTTGCCGGCGGCCATTAACGACTTGTCTCGCCAAGAATCCTCATTCAGCAAGCGTGAGAATTGGGACTTGCTGCCCTCCACGTTCACCGGACTGGACTTCGACAGTACGGGCGCTCCGGTGGTTTCAGCAATTCCTTACGGCTTGCTGCGTTTCAAAGGCGAGAAGTGGGAGCAACTGACTAAAGACTGGCCGGAAGCAGTCAGCCCCGCCGATGTGGTGATCAAATCCGGCATGGCGGTGGTGCCGGTGCGCCACCACGGAGTCGTGACATTCGACATGAACAAAAAGACTTACCGGTTTCTCTTCCCTCAAAAGCCCTGAACAGAGCGAAAGACCGATAAAAAGCCGCACATATTGATTTGCTCATGCAACAGACATATTATGGTGGCATGTCAAAGAGTGCCACCAGAGGTAATGTCAATAGTCGCAGGTCACGTACCGGCGATCGCACCGCATTTGATGCCTCATTGAGACGCTGGGCCGACGAGTACA
>JAXLXI010000028.1:0-57744 GCA_046328035.1 Candidatus Obscuribacterales bacterium
GCTTTGGAAAAGAAGATTGCCAAAGATCAGCCGCGCGACACCAATGGATTGAGTTGCGATCCGACAATTTTGGATGAGCGTTACATGAGGACAGGACGTTCCGAACGCACGCTGGCTTTGCCTGGTACGCTGCCTCCTGACGCCCCCATTCCTGACACCAAATAGCAAACATGGCGTTCAGCCGGCGGATGTACGCATGCGGACCAGTCCGCTATAGATGCAATCGGCTGATAGAAGAAGACCGATTGCTGTCAGAGCTATGCACATTATGAGGCGAGTATCGCTTTTCTCAAGCAGAGTATGCGACGGATCTCTGGGGTCGACAAAGACTGTGATCGGCGATCCGTTGTGGTGCGCTTGCATGTGTTCGACTGCGATCAGAATGCCGGCACCATTGATCGTTTTATTGCCGATGCGGAACGAGTACTGATAGACAGGAAATGGATGTGGCGAGCCGTATTTGCCGACAATCATGTCGGAGCGGGAACTCCATCCGGTAATGGTCGCCTGTGTTGATAGCCAGTGCTGCGAGGAGTTCAGCTCGTTCAAACGGTGAAGTTCTACGCCCAATATAGCGAGGTTAGCGATCAAGGCAAGCAAGCCGATCCATAAGTGCGGTGGAGCACCGCCGTCCGATGATTTCAGATACTTATTGCCGGGGCTCTTGCGGGCAGCGGTAAAGGCGAATGCACCGCCCAGCAATCCCATAGCTGCTACAAAAAACAGCCCCGCTACCAGAGTGAAGTAGTCGATATTCATGACAGCAGTATAGCCTCAGCGGTTTCCAATGGCGGATGATTGCAGCCTCCTTGAGGACCTCGGGAATGATTGATCTGGACGAAGCCAAGAAGATTGTCATGAAGCGAATTAATAGCCACTGTCCTGAAGGTGTCGAGGAGTTTGTAATCACCAGCGTTCAGGAAAAACCCTACGGATGGGTGTTTGGCTGGGGTGCCGCGAACGGGGCGCACATCGCCGGCAATGTTCCTATAGTTGTAGAGAAGAAAACCGGAGAGGCGACCAGTCTCTATGCCAGTGGTGTGAACCCGGCGGTTGGAATTGTCTGGTTTGAGCGCGAACTCGCCTGGAGAGAGCATTACGACGCGGCACTGCAGTTGTTCAAGCAAAAGGAATACGAAAAGGCAATCGGGGGATTGCAGCGCTGTCTCCGTCATGTAGACGAGGTGGTTGAGGGACGAGAGGAAAGGTATGCCGGTATTGTCAGCTACTTTCGACTGATCGGCATGAGAAGTCTTACCGAGGTTCAACTCGCTGCAGGCAAGTTGGATGATGCGCTGTCCACCGCGCTTGAAGTGAGAGCGTATCTTGATAGCTTTGCGCCACCAAAGGAGGTTGCGGCTATCGAGCAGCGTGCTCCGATTTTGGAAAATCTGATGGCGGTGTATGCGAAGCTAAAACGCCCCTTCGATGCTGATTTGATGAAGCGCGAACTTGGAAAGGCTTACCGCATCGATAAGCAGCACAGCAAGGCTCAGGAAGTTTTTGAGGCACAGCTCCAGAAGCGCGTCGAGACGTTTCCGAAGAATCATCCTGCCATCGCGCAAACACTGACCGACCTCGCACTGCTCAAGGCTGATCTGCGACAGTTTTATGAGATGCAGATGTTTCTCGATGCGGCACTCAAGATCTGGGAACCTGTTTTGCAAAGTTCCGAGCTTCTGTCTAAAGCTGCCGAAGCACCGGTTAAGTGGTCGAGAGAAGACTTGCTTGAGTGGTGTGCGGAAACAATGGACTGCTACGCCAGCAATGTGCTGATGCGGGAAGGGCGCCGCGAGGAAGCGGACAAGATGCGACTGCGTGTCAAAGAATTGCTAATCGGCAACCCCGGATGAAACTGATGCTTCGCGGACGCTTTCGATCATGCGCAGGATCGACTTGCGAAACGGTGCCATGAGTGGCGTGCTCGTAAGCGTCAGGAGATTGGCGATCATTTCGGTCGACATCTCCAGCAACCGGTAGGTGGCGACGAAACCTGCGGAGCGATCGTAAATCCAAAACAGCACCAGCGCCAGGTGGTAGAGCCAGAGCAGAGTCGGCAGTTCCGCAGCGATGTCGGGCGGTACTTTCTCGTCGGCGCCCTCGATGATTTCGACGAACTGCGAAATACTTCGCTCGCGCACTGCCCTGGTTTCTTCCGAAAAAGGATTGAGTGGATTGCGCGGGTCGGCGGCGATGCCGAATAGCGTGGCGAACAACGATTGATGTGGTGCCATCACAGCCATCTGCGCGCGCAGGGCGCCGGATAGCCGGGCGCGAAATGTATGTTCGCTGAGCAAAACGCCTTCTGATGCCGCCAGTTGATCCAACTGCAGTTGCACGTAAAAGGCGTGAATCAAATCTTCTTTAGAGCGGAAATAGTAATAGGTGTTGCCCAGCGCGACATCGGCTTCTTCGGCGATAATGCGCATTGTCGTCTCGTGATAGCCGCGCTCACGAAACAAACGGAGCGCGGTCTCCAGAATTCGCGCTCGCGTTTGCTCGCCTTTGGTCTTTTTAGTTGTTACTTGTGTCATGCGATTAACTTGCTGATGGTTTTACGGTTTGACGAGATGGTGGCGATGATCTTTTGCGCTGTGGGCAGCAACTCTGGCGTTGCGATTTTTCTTGCCCAGCTCCGGTAGTCATCCAGTGACCAGAGGCACATCAACCAGGCTTTCGCTCCGTGATAGACGTCACCGGAATCACCGATTGCTGTCAGTTCTTGCTCTGTTCGGGCATGGTCCAGGTGAGGAAACAGGCGGCGGGCTTCCGGGGATGCCGCGGCGACAAAGGTGACTTTGACGATTTGTCGCTGCGATGCGATCCAGGTTTTGCATTGACCACACAAGGCGCAGGTCGAGTCATACAGAATAAATATGTTGCGCATGGCTAGACCGCTCCGAATTCGGTGAAAGCATCCGGCTCCACCGGTGGTACCGTGTCATTCTTGTGCGACTTGTGCGCACGGATGATGCTGAAAACTGCGAGGTTGAAGAAGTGCATGAAACCTAGCGTCAGCAGCACGAAACCCATTTTGCCCGACAACGCTTCTATAGATTGTTGCGCCGTCGCGACGTGCTCAGAGATTTTCAACACGGCACTTATCCAACCCAGGTTGATCAGATAGAAACCGACTACGAGCAGGTGGTTGACTGACTTAGCAAGTTCAGGGCTGCCGAAAACGTCAACCAAAAAGATGAGTCCGTTTTTTGAGAGCGTGTGCGCGACCCAGATGGTAATCGCGATGCTCATGAGCGTGTACGCTCCATAAGTCCAAATCATGATGTCCATTGTCCTGGCTCCGATATAATTAGTAGGCGTTATTTGAACGTGTTCAATTACACTATAGACCCCGGCTGTATATGCGTCAAGTAAATTTGAACGCGTTCTAAAAGCTATAGGTTGCCTTTAGATTTCAGATTTGCGTCTGCGCGCCGGCCGCGCCATACTTACCGGGGTCGACCCTGCTGGATGGCGGTTCCGGGCAATAGATGAAACGCTCTTTCTTGCTGATAGCACTATTTCTGGCAGTTGTGCCTGTGGCTGCATCCCTGGCGGGATGTTCGCTGTTGGACAGCTCGCCGGCGCCTGAGAAAGGCTGGTCGCGGGCGACCTGGGACGCTGGATACGGCTCTTGGGCATTTGGCGGTTTGGGAGTGAATTACACAATTGACTTGCCGCCTGGCTATACCTTCGACTCCAAGCTCGGCATGGGTTATATCGGCACTGGCGATGATGATGACATGATTACAATGGAGTTCTGGACCAAGGCGATGGGGCAGCCAATTAAAGTCAGAGAGCATGACGGAACGACCCACGACGAAGTGGTGCTTGCAGAATTGGATTTCGAGAAATTCAAGAAGACACACGAAGAGCTGGCAAAGAAGCACCCCGAGGCACAGGTCACCATCTCGCCGGAGAAGGACGTCGAGATCAACGGAATGAAGTTTCGTCGCATCGACTACACGCAGGACAACGGACAACTCCATGGAGTGCGTCTGCAAAACGAGAACATCATCATCGCGGTCACCGCGCAGCCACCGGACCGATTCCAGTTGTGCGACAAGATTGTCGGCAGCTTGCGCAAGAAATAAAGTCTGCTCAAGTTGCGGAACATTCGCTCACCGGTTGAGTCTCCCGGTCTGGAGGGTTATCTATGCACTCAAAAGTTTTTGTGCGCCTCATGTCCCTGACTGCTGCCGGGGTGATAGTTTGCGGGCTGGGAACCGCCATATTGCCAAGCGATGCGCAGGATTCGGCAGAGGCCGGCAAGGTTTACAAGAAGCGTGGTGTGGCGTTGCAATCGCAGGGTCAGCTGGCGCGGGCGATTATCGAATATCGCAAGGCGCTCGAACTCAATCCCGACGATGCATCGAGCCACAACAATCTCGGACTTGCATTTAAAGATATGGATTTGCTCGATGATGCCGAAGCTGAATTGCGCGCGGCGATCGAAATCAAGCCGGACGAGAAGAACTATCAGTTCAACCTCGGCATCGTGATGCTGCGCAAGAGCAATCTCCGTGGTGCCGAAGATTGTTTTCGCAAAGCTGTGAAACTGGATCCAAATGATGCCGAGTCGCAGTTTCGCATGGCGCAAGTATTGATGATGCAGGGACGTTCAGACGATGGTGAACGGTTCGTGCGTCAGGCGGTATCACTGAAGCCTCGCGATCCGCAGTATCTGCAACTGCTCGGGGACATTTTGCTTCGCGAAATCAGGGCGGAAAGTGCGCTTTCCGCATATCGAAAAGCGCGCGAGCTATCGCCGAAACCTAACGTGGTTTTGAACAACAAAATTGAATACGTCACTCATCTTGTCACGGCGCGGACAGTGCAATAGGCGGCTCTTGATATAATCGAGCGCTTTGAACTTTTTGCATACCTCAAGCGTATATAGATAAGACGGCTTGGAGATGTAGTGCCATGAAACCAACCCTAAAATCTTTGCAGACCGACGTCCATTCCTTGCAGGCGGGACTACGTTCAGTGCAAACCGACGTGCAATCCTTGCAAACCGACGTGCATGCCTTGCAAACCGACGTGCATTCCTTGCAAACCGACGTGCATTCCTTGCAACTGAGAATGGACCATGTGTCTACGAAGCTTGACAATCACATCGCCGACACGAACTTCAGATTTCGGGAAGTATTTGCCCGGTTTGATGAGGTCGATGAAAGATTCGACAAACTCGAAACCCGATTGGACAGACTTCCGGGTGAATTCATGAATTGTCTGGATAACTACCTCGACACAGTAGAACAGCGCCTGCGCGATCATGATAATCGCATCAGTGCGCTGGAGAAGCCGAAGAATCCCGGCTCTTAGGGCTTGCCTGCTTGTATCGTCACATCTTCGCCGACTAGTTTGCGACGCAGTTCTTTGACGCGAGCCGCGATTCGTTTTCCGTAGTCTTCATCTGCCTGACGGAAGTGAGCAATGCTGCGTTCGATGATATCGTCCTTGGTGCACGCCGCGAGTCCGTTGGAGATGTTCTCCACGAGCCGCAGTTTCTCTGCTTCCGACATCAGTCGGTAAAGATCGCCGGCTTGCACAAAATCGTTGTCTTCCTTGTGTTTCGTTTGCGTCTGCGCACCAGCTGCGCCACTAACCTCCAGCGGTCGATACAGCGGTTGATTCGATTGCACCGGACCACTGAAGCTGTTGGGCTCATAGTTTTTGTTTCTTCCATGATTGCCATCGAAACGCATCGCACCATCGCGCCCATAGTTATTGGCTTCGCACCCACGCGGACGATTCACCGGCAACTGAGTGTGGTTGGCACCAAGCCGATAGCGCTGCGTGTCGCCGTATGAGAATAGTCTGCCTTGCAGCATCTTGTCCGGAGAAGGCCCGATGCCCGGTACGAAGTTGGACGGATTGAACGCAGCCTGTTCGACGTCGGCAAAGTAATTATCGGGGTTGCGATTGAGCACCATTTTGCCGACTTCATAACGAGGATAATCTTTTTGAGACCACACCTTCGTCAGGTCGAACGGATTGAATCGATAATTTGGTGCCTCAGCCACCGGCATCACTTGCACCGACAAAGTCCAAGATGGGAACTCGCCCTTCTCGATTGAGTGCAACAAATCGAGGTGGTGGTGATTCGGATTATCACCGGCGATTCGCTGCGCTTCCTCCGATGTGAGGCAGCGAATGCCCTGGTCGGTCTTGAAGTGATACTTAACCCAGAATGCCTCGCCGTCGGCGTTCATCCACTGGAAAGTATGCGAGCCGAAGCCATCCATGTTTCGGTACGAGTACGGAATGCCGCGATCGCCGAACAACCACGTGAATTGGTGCGTGGCTTCAGGCGACAGCGAGAAGAAGTCCCAGGCGTTTTCCGGCTCTTGTACGTGAGTGTAGGGATCGCGTTTTTGCGAATGAATGAAGTCGGGAAACTTCAACGGATCACGAATGAAGAAGATCGGGGTGTTGTTGCCGACGAGATCGTAGTTGCCTTCTTGCGTGTAAAACTTGATGGCGAAGCCGCGCGGGTCGCGCACCGTATCCGCCGAGCCGGCCTCCAGCGCCACTGTGGAGAAACGAATGAATAGCTCGGTGCGTTTGCCTTTGCCGTTCAAGAAATTGGCGCAGGTCCATTTAGAAACATCCTGAGTGACTTCGAAATAGCCGAATGCGCCCGAGCCGCGAGCATGCACAACACGCTCCGGAATGCGCTCGCGATCGAAGTGCGCCAGTTTTTCAATCAGGTGGTGGTCCTGCATTAAGACCGGACCCATTGCCCCAGCAGTCTGGGAATTCTGATTGTCGGCAACCGGTGCGCCGGCTTCCGTAGTGAGGCGTTTTTCTTGTTCACTCATGGCGCAACCCCTTCCGAAGTAGAGCCTGTAATTATAATCCTGGACATCTTTGGAATATCGACCTGGCTGGTTGTCAGATGCCATCTATAATGTTTGGTATTAACTCCGCGTGGTGCAGATGTCATGTCAATCAGGATGCGCTTGTTGCTGCTTAGCTTGGTGTCCGGACTGTCTCAGTCCGTGCGCAGCGCACTTGCGGATGAGGCCCCTCCCTCTCCCTTCGACAGTCCGGTCACCATGGGCGTGCCTGGATTTTTGCTGGTGGGGGCGCTGGTTATGTTTGCGGCCTTTCTGAAGGGGCGCAAAGGACCGGACGGAAAAAATCCCAGGAAGGTGCTGGGGATTGCTTCAGGCGCTTGCTTTGCTCTGTCGGTGGTGATGTTTGCCATACCGTACATGGGCTACCTTGATGATTTGCGGAAGCAGGATGACTACCATCGTTCGCGAGCCGAGATATATGCGCGTGAGCAGAGCGAAGAGGAGGCGAAGCGGCGACCGTCTCAACTCGAGAGTGAAGCGCATTGGGCCTTTTCCACTGCCATCAACGAGGAGAAGGAATCGAAATCAAAAGAGGCGATCGCCAAGTTTGATGAGGCTGAGAAACTGAATCCGGAGCAGCTCAGCCCAGAGTCGTTAGTTGAGCGGGGCACCGCACACATCTATCTCAAACAATACGAACCTGCTCTAAAAGATCTTCTTGCTGCGAAAGCAAAGGGCAAGCCGTGTCATGGCGGGCTTGCGGAGGCGTATCTCGGACTGAAGCAATACCAGAAAGCCATAGACAACGCCAAGCTGGCGTCGAAGGAGACTGAATACAATTTCAATCCTAAAGTCACGCGGGCGCTGGCTTATCACGGACTGGGCAGAGACAAGGAAGCCTTGAAGGAATTGAACGATCTCGAGCGGCACCAGTTGTCTCAGCATGTCCTCTATGCGCGCTATCGTGTCTATGCCGACATGGGCAATTCGGAAATGGCGTTGAAGGATCTCCAGCGCCTGAAACAAGCGCATATAAAGCTGGAGACTGCCGATCTAGCGTATCTGGAAAAGTATAGCGCCACCAAGTAGCACAGGCTTAACTGAACCTATTCTTTCCAGTCATCCAGCAATCCCTGAAGTTTCTTTGCCGGTTCATTTGCAGGGTCGAGAGCGATGGCTTTCTGTAGCTCAGCTCGGGTCTCATCGATTAGACCGGCGCGGCGGTAAGCTTCAGCCAGGCTGAGATGACCCGCTGCCGTATCTTTCTGGACCAGGGCAGCCTTGTTCTTATCGATCAGATCCTTCACCGGATTGGGTGCCGGCATTTTTGCGCCACCGGGCTTTGCGGTTTGAGTTGCAGCACCGGATGCGGTGCTCGCTGGAAGCGCGCTGCCAAATTTATTGACGTCAAATGAAAACGAGATGTTTACCATTTCCGGCGCGCCGACGGGCAGTGGAAGAAACGGCGATGCCGCAGTAATGGACTGGAGCGCCGCTTGATCTGTCGCAGTGTCGCCGGAGGCGGCGGCGATTTTGGTTTGGGAAGCTTTTCCGTCGTGTCCGATTTTGAACTCCACGACTACGCGTCGCGATTGATTGCTTTTGGGCGGGTGCCACTGGCGCCTGATTCGGTTTCTCAAATCAACCATATATGTCGTGGAGTCTTCCGGACCAGCCGACTCGTGCGGAGGCGGAGTCCACATTTTGTCACTGCCCTTGAGTGAAGCCGCCGTAGCCCTGTCCTTTTCTGCAAGTGGAGTTTTGCCCAGCGCTTCCAACACAGTAGCCCGATCAAGATAATCTTCGGACGACCAATCTGGTGATGACTCAAGTAGCGTGTTCAAATCCGCAACAGCCTTGTCCCACTGTTTTAGACTGGCATAGGCTCGCGCGCGGTATTTGAGCGCGTCGTCATCTTCTTTGTCTTGCTTCAGCTTTTCGTCGCATGCCGCGATTGCTTTCTCCGGCTCACCTGAAAGCAAGTGAATGCGAGCGCTCTGCACGACCAAATCCACGTTTTCTTCTTCGATAGTCTTGCTTTCTTTTTCTTTTGCCAGCCTCTCCGCCGCGGCTTTGCAGAGACCTGGTATTTTGGCGTGGTCGCCTAGAGCCTGTGCGGACTCAGCACATACAATGTAGTGCTCCGAACATGTGTCCGGCTTCAGAGCGATAGCTTTCTCCGCATCGGCTAACGCTTTGAGCGCGTCGCCCATGTCCAGGTAGGTTTCCGCTCGAGCCGCATACTTGCACGCAATAAGTGGGTCAAGTTCGATCACTTTGGCGCAATCTGCCAGCGCCTGCTTCCAGAAGTTTTCTGCTTGATAGATCGAGGCACGTCCTTCGAAGAGTTTCGCATTTTTCGGATCGAGACTGATTGCTTTGGCATAGTCGATCAGTGCGGCATCGGTATTGTCGAATGCGTAGTGGCAATCGCCGCGTTCTTTGTAGTTCTCTGCTGTCGGAGACATCCAGATCAACCGATTGTAGTCGTTTAGCGCGAGATCGTATTGTCTGGCTCCCCAGTAAACGCGTGCCCGCAGCAGCCAGTTTGGGGGATTATGCGGCCAGAGCGTTGTGCATGCAGTGAGATCGTTGAGCGCGTTTGCGTAATCGTCTTTGTGATAGTAAGCGTATCCGCGGTAATACAAGGCATCGTCTCGGGGATCCAACTTTAGCGCTGCGTTATAGTCGGCGATTGCTTTGTCCGTCTCGTCTTTAGCAATATAAACCTGTCCGCGTTCGCGAAAGTAAACGGCATTCTTCGGATTCAATGCAATCGCATGATTGTACGCATCGATGGCGGTATCGAAGTCTTCGGCTGTCCAAAACTCAAAACCTGACCTCGCCCAGAGTCGGTCTGCTCCAGCTGCAGTCTTGCTTGCTGCGGTACGAAACTCCTCAGCCGCCTGCTTATGTTTTCCCGCTTTCTGCAATGCTGCGCCACGCGCCTCGATTGATACTGCGCTATCGGCGGCATCAGCAGTGAGACTGACAAGTGAGCAGAGCAGACTTGCGCAGAGGAGTGCGGAAAGTTTTCTAGCCATGACAATTCGCCCTCATCGCTTGACGTCTTCTTCGACCGAGGAGAGCATTGTAGTCTATACTCACCTTCATGAAACCATTTGAGCATCTAGCGATCTCGTCTCAGCACCCGTTTGCCATCGTTGCTGAGTTCGTGACCTGGTGCATGCGGTCCAGATTGCAAAAGGAATCTGAGTCAGAAAATCAGCAAGTCAAAATTTCCTCGCGCCGGCATGGATGCGTTTTGTTATTGGAGCAGGTCGGTGCTGGTGCCTTCGAGCTAACTGTCTCTCCGTCCGGCGATCAGATCGAGAAGATGGACGATGTGCATCGAGTGATTAGAGCCGCTCTGGGTGTTCATCTGATAGGTGGTGGTGCGAAGGCTGAGGGAAAACTTGCGCATGCGTTTCCTGACCAGAAGTTTTTAGACAAGGCTTGTCCGGCGGAGAAACAGATTGATTCATTGGATACACCAATCAACTCTCAGACTTGCCTGACTTTGGCAGACTTGCATGAGATCTACGATCTATTGATAGATCAACCGGCCGATGTTTCGGACCTCTGCCGCGAGCCGAAGTTTTTGCGCGTCTTCCCGAGTATCGACTACTACCAGGGGTGTTATGGATTTCCGCGTCATCGAAGCGGAAACTATGTGCTCATCGATTGGGTCGATCAGAAGTACGCGGAGTCGCACGGCATAGATGGTCCGAATCCGAGTGATCATCTGTACGAGAAATACATTAAAGAACAAGGCTGGGATGATCCCGATGATCAAGGCTTTGCCGCTTACGAGCGCAAGCGCTGGAAGCTGGCGAAAACGCTCGGGCAGGTGCCGGATGAATTCAAATCCGGTGTGTTCGACTGGGTTGCGAAAGTGGCGATGGATGTAGAGGAATTCCACAGCACGCGCGGTGGATTTCCAATTCCCGAGACGTTCGAATACTTCTTTGGTGACAACGTTATCTATGCCGATCGCCAACTCGACTTCGAGATAATCGACTGCAGCAAACGCGGCTGAATAATTAGGACCTCCTTAAGATGTGGACAGCCGGTACAAGGCTTAAAGCGTCCTTAACCATATCTGGTGCATGATGGGGACAAGAAAACAACGAGAAGAAGCTATGAAAGTCAATTTGCCAGATGAATGGCGCATCCCGGCTCAGATACGTGAGAGATTAGGCGACAATGCCGGTCGCCAGCGGGCGATGAACTATGAGGGGCACTTGCTGCTGGTACTGCATGCGCCACCTGGACCCGACGATCGTAGTCGAGAGGGGCGGCTGTTCTTGCGTTCGCCGACCGGCTCGTGGGCTTGCAACACGAGTGGTAACGTGTCCAATGTCTTGAAAGACCACATCAGGGATTTCAGAGAACGAGCCGACAAACTTGACGAAGATCTGCAGGCGGCTTCATGCGCCAATGATTACTTCCAGATTTTGCAAGCCGTAGCTCCGCTGCACCGCACTGCTCGCAACCTGCACACGACTCTGCAACAGGCGCGTGAAATGATTGCGGACGATCGCGAAATCATTGTCGCGCGCGATGCCGCTGGAGACGTTGAGCGCGCGCTTGAACTACTGCATCTGGACGCAAAGAACGGGCTCGATTACACCGTGGCCAGTCGAGCCGAATTGCAGTCAGAGCGGTCTTATGAAATGGCCGCCTCAGCTCATCGCTTGAATCTGCTGGCAGCGGTATTTTTCCCGATTACGGCAATCAGTTCGATCTTTGGAATGAACATCGCGTCCGGACTGGAGACAGTGCCCGGCAGATGGCTATTCTGGGTGGTGCTCGGTGTGGGTTTCCTCTCCGGATTGATCCTCAGCCGCATGATTGCGCAGCCGCCGCGGCTTGAGAAGAACCCTGAACCGCCCCAGAAATTGGTCGTCGATAAATGGAAGAAACGATCGAAGACCCTGCCGAAGAAACTGCAAGCGTATTCCTAAGTTAGCTCTCCTCTCGGGCTCCGGCTGCGAGCAGCAATTGGATGACTGCTTCCTGCTCGCGTTTTGTTTCGGCGGTGCCTGAGCCTCCGCGACCGGTTGTTAGCTGGGCAAGGCGAATTGGGGCGGTGCCACTCTTGTTTCTCAAATTGACATTGGCACCGCCTGCGATCAATGCCTTCAGCGCACCCGTGCAGCGCTGGCGAACAGCGCGGTGAATCGGCGCCACGCCGCTTTTATCCAGTGCATTCGGGTCTGCTCCAAGGTCGATCAGGCGTGCCACCGTTGCGCCTTGTCTGGTGGGGTTCCATGTCGGCGCGTTTGGTGAACCGTCGCAAGCGTAGTGCAGCGGTTGCGCGCCGCGCCGGTTTCTTGCCGCGACATCCGCACCGTGTTCGCACAGCATTGCGACTGCGTCGACGCAGTAAGTCATCGCCGCGATATGCAAAGCCGTGTCACCCGAATAGATGTAGTGTCCTATCTCGTCGATGAAGTAATCGACGGACTCTTGCCGGGTGGCTCCGAGAGTGAGCGGCTCGTGAGCGAGGGAAGGAAACTTCGCCAGCAATCCGGCAATCGCATCGATGTCGTCTGCCAGCAGTGAGTCTATCAACTCGGTGATCTGTGAACGCTTTCGAAGCAACGGTGAGTTTCTCCAGGTCATTCACTGCCCTCTACTTTGCGATCAAATAGCCGCAGATGGGTTGGCCTTTGAACATGTATTGTTGCCGCGTAACTTTAGTGCCTGCGAGCGTCTCGATCAACCTCATTTCGACCAAACACAATTGGCGATATTGGGCAGCCAAATTGTGGATGGCGCAGTCCTGATGGTAGAGGAAGAATCTGCCGTCGGGTAGTCGGCGGTAGTCGGTCATGTATCCGTTGTCGCGAAAGTGTGTGGCGATTGCTTGTACGCGTTGCTCCAATGGGCGGTCGACGACTTGAGCGAGCATTTGCATCGCGGCATGCTGATTGGCGCCCATCAAGAAGTTGAAGACACCGCGGTGCCCTTCGGCATCAAATACGGTGCCCAACACTCGGGCGGCTAATTCTTCGTATCCGTTAGGGAAGTATGCGGTTGTTGCTTTGTCGGTCAACCGATACAGATTGACCGGGCGTCCCTTTGCCCGCGGCTGCGAAACTGAAGCAATTAATCCTTCGCGCTGCAGACGCTGCAAGTGTCGCCGGACGGCAGTTTCGGTGATTTTTAGCGCTCGCTGCAATTCCAGCGTCGTCATCTCTCGGCGCACTTTCAAAATGCGAAGAACAGCATCCCGAGGCAGTTCCTCGGCGTTTCGCCGATGCCGGACTCCCTTCTGTTTCTTCGAAATAGCCATATAGTCATATTAACACACGTATATGTGTGGAAACTATGGACGTGGGAAGCCAGGCGTTTTTATGCTGGAAGTGAAAGCAATCAGCAACGTGCCGCGGCAGGAGGTGTCTCATGGCTGGTGAGTTTGCATACACGATAGTTTCTGATATCTGCGAAGGGGTCGGCGATTGCTTGCCGGTCTGCCCTGTCGAGTGCATCGAGTGGGCGGACGGAAAAACCAACGCCAAGGGAACCAGATTTGCCTGGATCAACAACGAAACGTGCTTGCCTTGCGGCGCGTGCTTGTCGGTCTGTCCAGTGGAAGGGGCGATTCTGGAGGGCTGGTTTCCTGAACTGCAAAACATCTGACACAAAGAAGTCCCGACTTCCCGCCAATCTTGTAGGCTAGGAAAGGGGACCTGCCATGTTAGGAAGTCACAAAGCGATTGTTGTTTTGACGGGCGCCGGAATATCGGTTCCGTCCGGCTTGCGCTCGTACCGAGGACCTGGCGGTTTGTGGAACGAGCCGGGAGTCGCCCATTTCTCCACCAAGGAAGGGTTCGCCCAAGACCCTGAGGGATGCTGGCAGTTCTGGACTGCGATGAAACAGAGAGCAAAGGAAGCGCAGCCGAACGAGGGACACTTGGCGCTCGCCGGTTGGGAGAAAGAGTTGTTTGCAGACTCGCGGTTTACTTTGATTACTCAAAATGTAGACGACCTGCACCAGCGCGCCGGCAGCAAGAATGTGGTCGAACTGCACGGTTCGCTTTTCCGAACTCGTTGTAGCGATCCGCAGTGTTCGCTGCCATCGTTCCGCGATGACAAACTGCACGCTGAGACACCAATCTGCGATCGCTGCGGCAGTTTCTTGCGTCCTGATATCGTTTTGTTCGGCGAGATGCTGCCACCACTCGCGGATCATCAGGCGAAGAAAGCTTTGCGTGACTGCGATCTATTCATTGCCATCGGGACCTCGGGGACGGTCAGCCCGGCGTCACGATTTGTCGAGTGGGCAAAACTTGCCGAAGCCGACACAGTGTTGATCAATTTGGAAGCATCCGATCCACGTAATAAGTACTTCGATCTGGAACTGGTTGGATCCGCCGACAAGATTCTGCCGTCGCTCTATCAGTAGCCTGCCGGTAACCGCCACTGCATATGGTGGCAATTCGTCTTCGAGTGACAATGGCTGCCTTCACCAGATTTCAGCTTGTAGAGTATTGACTGAATATCTCGTTTAGAGTTATTCTAAGTTTAGTTCAATTCAAAAGGAATTCAAGTCGTGCCCAGTACGGCTGAAATTGTGCTGAGTTCTCGCGGCGTTAGACCTACGGCTCAACGGGTCGTGATTACTGAGTACCTTATTAATACGGATTGTCATCCGACTGCCGAGCAGGTGTTTGACGCGGTAGTTGATGCCCTCCCCGTGCCTCTTTCCAAAGCTACGGTCTACAACACCTTGCACACGTTGGTTGAATCCGGCGTCATTCAAGAGGTGTACACCGAGCCTGGTGGCAGCGCACGCTACGATGCGAACGTCGAACGCCACCACCATTTCGTAGACAGCAAGAACGGGCGTGTCTATGATATCCCCTTCGATGCGGTGCCCGCGCTCGAAACCAGCCTGCAAGGCAAATTCAAAGTCTCCGGCTACACAGTAATCTTCTACGGCGAGTGCGCAGAAGATTAGTGAGACTTGAACCAATCGCCCTCTCTCTCGGATCTGCTGTTCAACCTTAATATGAAGGATTCCCGACCATGATCAAAAAAGTGACCAGCTTGGTGATAATTCAGACCGCTGTCATGTCTGTTCTCGCGCAGTGCGCTCCAGCATGGGCTGATGGCGAGCCTCACCCGAACTCATTCTGGTGGCCTCAGCAACTAGACCTGTCGCCGCTCAGATCAGGCGCCGTCGAGTCGAATCCGTACGGGAAGGATTTCGAGTATGCGAGAGAGTTTCAATCTCTCGACCTGGCTGCAGTGAAGAAAGACATCGCTCAGGTGTTGACGACGTCGCAGGAATGGTGGCCGGCTGACTTCGGCAACTACGGTCCGTTCTTCATTCGTATGTCGTGGCACGGTGCCGGCACCTATCGTATCTTCGACGGGCGCGGTGGCGCCGGCGGTGCGCAGCAAAGATTTGAGCCGCTCAACAGCTGGCCCGACAACGCTAACTTGGACAAGGCGCGTCGACTGCTCTGGCCGGTCAAGAAAAAGTACGGCAAGAAACTATCGTGGGGCGATCTCATGGTGCTCACGGGCAACGTTTCGCTTGAACAAATGGGTTTTAAGACATTTGGTTTTGGTGGCGGACGCACTGACGACTGGGAGCCGGATCTGATCTATTGGGGCAACGACAAGTTCATGGCGAGCAACCGGGACAAGGGCGGAACGCTCGAAAAGCCTTTGGCTGCTTTGCAAATGGGTTTGATCTATGTCAATCCTGAAGGTCCCAACGGCAATCCTGATCCGCTTGCGGCGGCCAAGGACATTCGCGAAGCATTCAGCCGCATGGCTATGGATGATGCAGAAACAGTGGCGCTGATTGCGGGCGGACACACATTCGGGAAGGCGCACGGTGCCGGACCGGCATCCAATGTGGGCGAAGCACCAGCTGGATGTCCGGTGGAATATCAGGGCTTTGGCTGGGCGAACAAGCTCGGCACCGGCAGTGGTGCCTCTGCCATCACGAGCGGTTTGGAGGGTGCATGGTCGGATGACCCGACTCATTTCACCACTCAGTATCTGGACAACCTGTTTGCGTACGACTGGGTGCAAACCAAGAGTCCCGCCGGTGCGACCCAGTGGAAACCGAGCGACCCGGCCGCAGCCCAACTAGTGCCGGACGCACACGATCCGGCGAAGAAACATCCGCCGATGATGTTTACTACGGATATCGCCGTCAAAATGGATCCCGAGTACAGCAAGATTGCGAAACGCTTCCACGATCATCCCGAGGAATTCAAACTCGCTTTCTCCAAAGCCTGGTTCAAGCTCACTCACCGAGACATGGGACCGCGCTCGCGTTATCTCGGCGTCGAGGTGCCTAAGGAGGCATTGATCTGGCAAGACCCGGTGCCCGTCGCCGACTACAAGATGATTGATGAATCTGATATCGCCGGCTTGAAGACTAAGATTCTTGCCTCTGGGGTATCAAATCGCGAGCTGATCAAAACTGCCTGGGCATCGGCTGCATCATTCCGCAACACCGACAAGCGTGGTGGCGCCAACGGTGCTCGCATCCGCCTCGTTCCCCAGAAGAGTTGGGCGTGCAACGACCCGGACGAAACCGCCAAGGTGGTGAAGATCCTCGAAGCGATTCAAGCCGACTTCAACGGACAGCACACCGCGGACGGCAAGAAAGTTTCGTTAGCCGACCTGATCATCCTCGGTGGCAGCGCCGCCGTCGAACAAGCAGCGAAGAAAGCAGGGGTCGATGTGAAGGTACCGTTTGCTCCAGGGCGTACCGATGCGACTCAAGACCAGACCGACGTCGAGTCGTTCGTTTTGCTCGAGCCGAAGGCTGACGGATTCCGTAACTATTTCGCCAGCGACAATCAGAAGACGCCTGCGGAAATGCTTGTTCAGCGCGCCAGTGTGCTCAATCTGACCGTGCCCGAGATGACGGTTTTGCTGGGCGGCAGGCGTGCACTCGATGCCAACCAGGGGCACAGCAAGCTTGGCGTGTTGACGGACAAACCCGGAACGCTGAGCAACGACTTCTTCGTCAACCTGCTGGACATGTCGACGAAATGGTCCAAGTCGGCGACTACCGCGGGAACTTATGAAGGCCACGACCGCAAGAGCGGCGCCCTCAAGTGGACCGCATCACCGGTTGATCTGATCGTCGGTTCTAACTCGGAGTTGCGCGCTGTCGCCGAAGTCTATGCAGCGGACGACTCGAAGGAGAAATTCGTCAACGATTTCGTGGTGGCATGGACTAAGGTGATGAACGCGGATCGCTACGATCTGAAGTAATCGCAAGATTCTCTGCCGGCGGCGCGACACCATATGTGGTGCCGCGCTGCCGCTCTTTGGGACACAGAATAGGGCTATGCCAGTGTCCAAGTGGATACCATGCTGACCGTAAAGTAACTTGCTTACCTTACGAAAACAGCAGCCGGAGCCGTACAAAGGGGTGATCTCGGACCAAGTTCGTAATAGAATCTGTAAATTGCCTGCGGGGCAATTCAGTTATTCATCCCTAACGACGAAACACTTATGAACCTCAAGCAGAAATTCAAAACTCTCCCAATCCTCGTAATCGGTGGTTTGATTATGGTTACAACGAATGTCATGGCGGAAGCGCCTAAGGTTGATTTCCCGTCAGCAAGCCCCAGCTGCACGATTAAGCAGCGCGTTGGACTGACGGACATCGAAATCGCTTACTCTCGCCCGGGCGTCAAGAAGCGCGATATCTTCGGCGGTCTGGTGCCTTACGACAAGGTCTGGCGCACCGGCGCCAACGGCGCTACCAAACTGATCTTCAGCACTCCGGTGAAGCTGAACGGCCACGAAATCGCGGCGGGAACCTATGCTCTAATGACCATCCCCGGCAAGGACGAATGGACAATCATCGTCAACAAGGGCTCCGAGCAATGGGGCGCCTATAAATACGATGAGAAAGCCGACGTGGTGCGCTTCAAAGTGAAACCCACGACGATGGACCATGTCGCAGAGACCTTCACCATCGAGTTTGACGACATCAAAGATGAGTCGTCCAGCTTGAACCTGGTGTGGGACAAGACCCTTGTTCCGATCAAGGTGGAAGTCGATTACACCGCCAACCTCGAAAAGCAAATCGAGCAGGTGATGGCATCGGACGATCCCAAGAAGCCGTACTTCCAGGCGGCGATGTTCTACTACAACCACAACAAAGACCTGAAAAAAGCCAACGAGTGGGTAGATGCCGCACTTAAAGAACGCGATGCTCATTACATCGTCTTTCTGAAGGCGGAGATTCTTGAAAAGCTCGGCGATAAGCAGGGCGCAATGGCAGCCGCCAAGCACTCGATGGAACTGGCTGAAAAAGCCAACGACCACGGTTACATCAAGCAAAACAAAGACCTGATGTCCCGGTTGCAATAGTGAAACCGGGAAGCCGGAAACTTGAACTGATCAAATGGTGGCGTTGCGCACTCACCTGCATGGTGGTCTGCGCAACGTCGCTTTTTGACGGGGGCTGGTCGACCGCAGCGTTCGCTTTGCCCTCTAATGGAGAAAGTATGAGTAGCGCCACCACAGTTTCGTCCGTTTCGCCCAAAGCGATTTTGCGAGATCTTGAAAACTTCCGTCAGCTGGGCAGCGTTCTCTATGTCGCGGCTCACCCCGATGACGAGAACACCGAATTGCTCACGTACCTGGCGCGGGGAAGAAACTACCGCACCGCGTATCTTTCGATCACCCGCGGAGACGGCGGACAAAATGTTCTTGGCGCGGACCTCGGGGAGAAACTCGGCTTAGCGCGCACGCAAGAACTGCTCGCGGCACGCCAGTTGGATGGCGCGCATCAATTTTTCACGCGGGCGATTGACTACGGTTTCTCCAAGAATTATCTGGAAACTCTGCACGTCTGGGACAAAGATCAGGTGCTATCAGATGTGGTGCGCGTCATTCGCACGTTTCGTCCAGACGTAATGATTGTCCGATTCTCGCCGAGCCCTGGTGGCACACATGGGCACCACACGACAGCAACGGTTCTGGCTATGGAAGCGTTTAAACTTGCCGGCGATCCCAAAGCCTATCCCGAGCAAAGGTTGGAGCCCTGGCAGCCGAAACGCATTCTCTGGAATGTCTCGACCTGGCAGAAGAACAAGATTGCCAACGAGCCCGTGATGACAATCAGCACAACCGGCAAAGATGCCGTCACCGGCGAGACGTTCTACGACATCGCCAGCAAAAGTCGTGCCATGCACAAGACGCAGGGCTTCGATCAATTCAAATTGCCTGGAGCAAACGTGGACCAGCGTAGCGAGCAGTTCCAGTTTCTTGGCGGCGAGCAAGCGACGAACGACATCCTTGATGGTGTTGATACCAGTTGGAATCGCTTTAAGGGCGGAGCCGCCATCGATCGAGCGGTCGGCAAGATAATCGGTGACTTCGATACTGTCAAGCCTGGTGCAAGCGTGCCGGCGTTGCTGGCGTTGCGGGTGAAACTTGGTGCTCTCGGTATGGCATCCGATCCTGTCATTCTGGAGAAACGCGAGCAGATCGACCGCATCATTCAAGAGTGTCTGGGGCTGAAAACGCAAACCACAATCTTAAATCCGGAAGTAGTGCCAGGCGAGCGCATGAAGTTGCAAGTGACCGCCAGTTATGCCAATCCTGTTCCGGGCGTGTCCGTTGAGTGGTCGACGGTGTCTTTTCCCGGAGCGAAGCAACTGGTGAAGCGTGGTATCAAATTGAAGCCGGGCGAGCCGAGCATCTTCGACGCCGAAGAAACGCTGCCGGTCTCGGCACCGCTGACACAACCTTACTGGTTGCGAACGGAAGGAACGCCGGGAATGTTTCATGTCGATCAGCCTGAGTTAATCGGCACAGCCGAGAATGCACCAGACTTTCCTGTCGAGAGTGTGTTTGAGGTTGCCGGGCAATCGATGCTGGTCAAAGACGAGCCTGTTCAAATTTCGACGGATGCATCGGGCAGTCAAATTCGTCGGCGGGTGCAAGTGATACCACCGGTGTCACTGAGATACACGACCGATGTGGCAATCATGACGCCAGGCACATCGAAGTCGATTGAGGTCGAAGTAAAGGCGGCGCGTGCAAATACGGCGGGGACATTGCGGCTGGAGATGCCTTCTGATTGGAAGGTAGAACCCGCCGAGCAGAAATTCATGTTGTCGACCGTGGGGCAGACGGCACCATTTACATTCAAAATCACTGCGCCGCAGAAGTCGAGTTCAGCCACTATCGTGGCGAGCGCTGAAGTGAATGGTGTGCGGTATTCGAATCAGCGGCAAGAGATTAGTTATGCCCACCTGCCGCTGCAGTTGTTGCAGCCAAAGGCGGTATTGAAGGCAGTCAGCCTGGATTTGAAGAAAGGCGGACAGACAATTGGTTATTTGCCGGGCGCCGGCGATAGTTTGGCTGAGAACCTGCAGCAAATGGGCTATGCCGTGAAGCTGATAGATGACGCGAAGCTGGCATCGAAGGATGAAGCTGCAAAGGAGCTCTCGGGTCTGGACGCGGTGGTGCTTGGTGTGCGGGCATTTAACGTGCGCACCGGTATTGGTGCCGCGATGCCGGCGCTGCTGGCTTATGTCGAAAATGGTGGCACGGTGATAGTTCAATATAATCGCCCGGACAAATTGAAGTCCGAGAAAATTGCGCCCTATGAACTGGCGATATCGGCGGATCGGGTAACTGACGAGAAGGCAGCCATCACGTTTCTGGCGCCGGATAGTCCGGTGTTGAATGCGCCAAACAAGCTGACGCCTGCGGATTTCGATGGCTGGGTGCAGGAGCGCGGGTTGTATTTCCCGAACAAGTGGGACAGCGAGCACTTCACACCGATCATCGCGTGCAACGATGCCGGTGAGCCGCCGACCAGCGGCGCGCTTCTGGTGGCACGCTACGGCAAAGGCTATTACATATATACGGGATTGAGTTTCTTCCGGCAGTTGCCGGCGGGAGTGCCCGGGGCGTATCGGCTGTTTGCGAACATGGTGTCTATCGGCAAATGAACGAAGACTTCAATCTGGAACCCAGCATCGAGCCCGTCACCACCTCGTCGTCTGAAGCTGGTGCCGACGACGAGGATGACGCCGACGCGACTACCGGACTTTTGTGGCCGAAGACGTGGAAGGGCGCCTATGCCCTGGTGCTGTGTAGTTTCTTGCTCTGGGTGGTGTCGCTGATTGCTGTGAGCGAGGTCTTCAAATAAACGAACTCGATATCGCAGTTTTGCTTGGTGCCATATTTAGTATTGCTATTTATGGTATCTGGCGCACGCGACATCGGCACGACCTCAACACTTATCTCAAAGGAAAGGAACAGACGCCCTGGTGGGCGATCGGTCTTTCCGTGATGGCAACCCAGGCAAGTGCCATCACGTTTCTTTCGACACCGGGACAGGGTTATTTGAGCGGTCTGAGTTTCGTGCAGGTTTACTTTGGAGTTCCGCTGGCGTTGCTGGTCATTTCAATTTTCTTCTTGCCGATTTTTCATCACCTCCATGTCTACACCGCTTATGAGTATCTGGAGAAGCGCTTCGACGGCAAGACGCGTTTGCTCGGCACGTTTTTGTTTCTTCTGCAAAGAGGGATCGGAGCTGGGCTCACCATCTATGCGCCCGCAATTGTCTTATCCACGGTGTTCGGCTGGTCTTTGCAAGCGACAATCATAGCCAGCGGAGTAGTGGTGACTTTGTACACAATGATGGGCGGCACGGATGCGGTGACGGTGACGCAGAAATATCAGCTGGGAATCATATTTCTCGGCATGATCACAGCGGTTGTGTTGCTCATATCCAAGCTTCCTGCCGGACTGACTTTCGGCGATGCAATGCATGTGGCCGGGGGCTTCCATAAGTTGAACGCCGTCAACTTCGGCATTGATCCCAATGAGCGCTACACGTTCTGGTCGGGTCTTTTGGGAGGCACATTCTTGATGCTCTCCTACTTCGGCACGGACCAGTCGCAGGTGCAGCGGTACATCTCCGGGACATCCGTGAGGGAGAGCCGGCTGGGACTCTTGTTCAATGCTGTGTGCAAGATACCTATGCAGTTTTGCATTCTTATGATTGGGGTGTTGTTGTTCGTTTTCTATCAGTTTCACGAACCTCCTCTCTTTTTCGATTCGACCGCCAACAAGTACATCGATAGTGGAAAGGCAAGTGCGCAGTTAGCGAATTACCGGAGCGAGTTTGCCGCGCAGCGCAAAGAGGTCCGGCAGTCTCTCGACCGCTGGGTGCAAGCGAAGCATTCCGGCGATGGTGGTGTCGCCGGCGAAGCGCTGTCCCAGGCTTGGGCTGCCCAGCAGCGCGCCGAAAAGACCCAGCTTGATGCGACCACTGCGCTGGCAGCGGAGAACAAGCAAGTCAAGACGAACAATGCCGACTACGTCTTCATCACTTTCATTTTGAATGAGTTGCCGCACGGAGTGATCGGGTTGCTGGTGGCAGCCTTCTTTATGGCGGCGCTGTCGGCTAAGTCCGCAGAACTCAATGCTCTCGGAGCGTGCACGACCGTCGACGTCTACCGAACATTGATCAAGCGCAATGCCAGTGACAACGAATCGGTCGCCATGACCAGATGGTTCACGGCGCTCTGGGGGGTGGTCGCCATCCTGATTGCGTTGTTCGCGCACTTCTCCGAAAACTTGATCCAGGCGGTGAATATCCTCGGGTCAATCTTCTACGGAGTGCTGCTCGGCTTGTTTGTTGTGGCTTTCTTTATGAAGCGTGTCGGCGGCACAGCCATATTCTGGGCTGCCCTGACGACGCAGTTGTTGATCTTCGTTTGTTACTTTACCCTTCCGATTTCTTATTTGTGGCTGCCGCTGATTGGTTGTGCTGCGTGTGTGGCGTTCAGTCTTCTCCTGCAGAGTGTGTTGGGTCAACGCGCCGATTCGCGGAGCGTTGCTTGAGTGATGAGAGTGTCTTGAGAAAATGAGCAAGCCCGTTATATGTTTTGGACAACAACCCTGCGGATTCTTTCCGAAGCGGTTTCTCGTCTCGAAAATCGAGACGGCACGGCGGGTGCAGAAGGAAACCGGCGGGGAGGTCGTTTTCTTCTACCACGACAGCGACCACGACCCGCGAGAAACCCGGACCGTACTTCGCCACCGCGCCACCAATGAGCCGGCACAACTTAACTTCGCTTTCGAGAACAAAACCCAGCGTAAGTTCTCTCCGCTATACGCGAAGCACATTCCAGTCGGCTGGCAGGACAAAACCGCGGCGCAATTACCCAATTATGTAGAGCATGACTTGATTGATATGTTTAAAGGTACCTCCGCTGAGACTGTGGCTGACTTCTGCCTTGAGATGTACCGGGCAATGGGACTGCTCGAAGGCATGAAGGTGGTCAGGTCTAGCAGTCCGGAGTTCAGGCGCGCGGCCTGCGACATCGCCGATTTCTTCGTCGATGTGCCCTATGATGGCGAGATTGTGCGCGCGCGCTACCAGGACGGCGCAGGTTTCAGGCTTCATGAGGGCGGCGACCAGTTTATCGACCTGCCGTTATCTGAATTTTCCAAAGAACAGATCAGCCCGGCGCGCGATACCCGACTGCGCTGGATGCAATCGGTGATTCACTGCACACATTACATTGCGGGCGCCGGCGAACAAGATTATCTACGCAAAGAAGACGCCCCGGAAATTGAATATCTTACCCGCGATAATATAGATAGAGCCGAGGAGGCGTTCGTTGGATAATCCTAACACTTCAGCTCAGCCTTTGCTTGCCTTCGGTGCTCACCCCGACGACATCGAATTCGGATGTGGCGCGGTCATCGCTGCGGAGACACGCGCAGGACGAAAAGCGCATTTCATAGTTTCTTCCAGAGGTGAAGCTGCCACCAACGGCACACCGGAGCTGCGCAGTTCCGAGGCAACTCGAGCCGCCGAAATCCTCGGAGCCACCATCGAATTCATCGAACTCGACGCAGGCGGCGACTGCCACCTCGAACTGCGCGCCGCTCACTCCATCAAACTCGCCCGGATAATTAGGCGCGTCCGCCCATCCATACTCTTGGCGCCATCGTGCGTAGAGAATCAGCATCCAGACCACTGGCGCCTCGGGAAAATTGTCCGCGAAGCTGCGCGGCTGGCTCGCTACGGCGGTTTAGCCGAGTTGCGCGACGACGAGTCTCACGCCATCGATCAATTGCTGTACTACGCCATAACACCAGAGGCGGTGCCCCGCGATGGGACGCCCATCTTTATAGATGTATCCGATCCTGCCACAGTTTCCGCGTGGACCGATTCTATGAATGCGCACGCTTCGCAAGCGGCGACTCGCAATTATGTCGAACTGCAACTCTCTCGGGCGCGCGTTGCCGGCGCTCAAGCAGGCGTTGAATACGCCATCGCCCTTTATCCAAACGATCCGCTGGTATTCACATCGCTCGCGCAAGCGGGCAAGGGAGCACGAAGGTTCTGATTATGGATTCTACACTCAGAATTGGTATCACTTGCTATCCCTCGGTGGGCGGTAGCGGAGTCGTTGCCACCACTCTCGGTATCGAGCTGGCGCAGCGCGGACACGAGGTGCACTTCATTAGTTATGAACGACCATTTCGTCTACCGGAAGACGCGCAGCGGATTCAATTTCATCCGGTGGTGGTGAATAGTTACGGGCTGTTCAAGTATCCCGACTACACTCTGCCCCTTTCAGTTGAGATGGCGCGCGTCAGTTGCAAGCACGATCTCGATATTATGCACGTTCACTACGCGGTTCCCCACGCCACAGCCGCAGTCCTGGCGCGCTGCATGTTGGGCGAACACAAGCAGCCTAAGCTCGTCACCACCTTGCACGGCACTGACACCACTTTGCTGGGCAACGACCCCGGCTACGAGCCAATCATTCACCATTCACTGATACATTCCGATGCGGTGACGGCGGTCTCGCATTTCCTGGAATCGGAGACGAGAAGAGTATTCGGATTCACCGGTGCCATGGATGTGATTCATAACTTCTTCGAACCGAAGACGCCGACACGGTCGCGCGAGGAGGTGCGTCGCGAACTGCGCGTCGCCGACGACGAAGTGTTGATTTTGCACTCGTCGAACCTGCGCCCTCTTAAGAGGATCGATCTGCTGCTCGAATCTCTGGCGCGCGTCAATCCGCGCAAATCATTCAAGCTAGTCGTGCTCGCGGGAGCGGATTTTTCTCCGTTTATCTCGGAGGTGCAGCGGCTTGGTCTCGAAGATCGCATCGTCGTGCGCGAGAATGTCGTCGAAATCGAAGAGTATCTGCAGGCTGCAGACATCTCGTTCTACACCTCTGAGAGCGAGAGTTTCTGCCTGAGTATTCTGGAAGCAATGTTCTTCGGTGTTCCGAGTGTGGCAACGCGAGTAGGAGGCATCCCCGAAGTTATACAGGATGGTGCCACCGGCTTGCTGGTTGACTTTGGTAATGTGGAGAAGCTGGCAAAGGCAGTTGAGTCCTTGATTCACGATGCTGCTTTGCGCAAGAAACTGGGAGAGGCGGCGCGTGCTGATGCGTCGCGCAGGTTTTCGACGGACGTCATTATCTCGCGCTATGAAGAACTGTACAATCGGTTGGCTGTTGAGCGCCGAGAGAAAACGGGTTGTCCGGAGATGGTCGAGAAGTAGCCGGTCGCATTTAGTGCGACTTGCCCTGGACCCACTGCATCACTTGCGTTAGGGCTGGTCGAGCCTGCGCTCTTAGATTTCGCCCTGGATCGAATATCTGCACATACGGCAGTGACTGGAGCTGCATCTCTTGTGCGATGGGCGATTGCCAGTCGACGCCTTGAATCTCTGGGCGGTTGATGTTGACTGTACGCACCGCCAGGTCGGGCCTGGCTGCGGACAGTTGAGCAAGCTGTGATGCCAGGTTCGCGCTGGAAGCATCGTAGGGGCTGAAGTACTCCACGATCGTGTATTTGCCGGGAACCAGATAACGCTCCACATGGAGCGATGCACCAGGCTTATCGTTGTTGAGCGGAAGATATCCCGTCGCCTGCAACTGCTTCGACGGGCATTTTTGCTACCGCCAGGTCGTCAGCCTGCTGGACTAAAGAGCAAGCCGTCGGTAACGCCGAAGCGAGTGCGAGCACCGCGAGATACGCCAGTTTTCGTGAGATGGGATGCATCAAGTTTTCTCCGATTCCGCGTTAGTCGGTTGATAAGTCTTCCTTGGTGCGCACCACTTTCTTCGAAGAGTTTATCTTCGAAGAGATGTGTTCGCTCTCCTTGAAGACGCGCATAAAGATGCGAGACATTCTGTTGGGTTCCCCATTGTCACCGCTGACCAGCTTGAGCCCATCGCCGGGGGTGTCGGTCGACCACAGGCTGGAGACCAGCTTGTACGGAATCGTGTGTCCAATGAGTCCGTGATCCAGCGCCGTGAAATCGATCCATTCGAACTTGACCAGCCAATCGGGATTGTTGTCCATTTGATTTTCTGGACGGCGTTCACTGGACTCTTTGCCCAATCCTGTTATCGAGGGCAGAGAGTGAGGTGTGACGAGCGAACTTAAAAGCGAATCCGCTGCCTGTCCCAGTCGTGTGTAGCCACCAAATAAGAACTCCGACAGTGGCAACGCGCGATCTCTATGAGAGAACAAAATACGAACCTTGGTCTGCGCAGGCGCCTTGTCGTCACTAACTGCGGTGGGCTCGATATGATTTTCTGTGTTGCGCGCGTAACGCACCAGGTAGTGCACAAAAGTCTCCGCGTCGAAATCAGGATCGACCAGGAAGATTTGTTTGAACAGGTGTTTGCCCCGCATCACCGGAGTGGCGCGAACTGCCAGCTTGTTTCCCATGCTGTGGGCCACTAGAGTGAACTTGATGCCGGACGTATCTTTAATTTGATTCAGCTCTTCCATCAAGCTATCGAAATGCTCCTGGCTCCATTCGTTGTTGCCGAGGTCGACACTGTATTGCGCAAGCTTCCCCTTCGACGGCCAACTGTAGAGAATTACTGGTCGTCGCACCGCGTGTGAGAGCATGGCTGCCTCACGTGCTGCGTGCGCAAACGGCGTATTAAAGCCATGCACGACGACGAATATTTCGTCGCTGTCCGTTTTCTTGGCGGTGTCGAGGACAACTTGCCCGAACTGCGAATATTGACGCATGTCCAGTGGCTTTGTAGTCAGCTCGTGACGAGGACGCTTCTTTGATTCACTCCAACCAAGTCTGGTTTCCTGAGCCGTGATTTCTCGCGCTGTCGGCAATGAATAATCGAGCCAGCCGAAATTCATCTCATCAATCGTGCTGACGGTCTCCGACTTACGCTGCGGTCCGTAGCCATCCTTGGTAGGCGCCCGGTCTGTCACATAGAGAACTGGAATCGTCACGTACTGCAAAGAGGAAACCCGCGAAGGTTTTGCGGTAGCTGTCGATGCCGCTGTCATGCAGCAAGAAAGAGCGATTAGTAGAGCGGCTGTTTTGGTTTGCAGCCGAGCAATCTGATGCATGGGTACCACGTCCGTGAAGACTCCCGTCGACGCCGATTTTACTTTAGAATTGTGGACCCCGAGAAGAGAATCCAATTCATGTCAAGAGCGATCGAGCGTTTCTCACTGGTAGCGGCATTTGCTCTCTGCATCGTCGGAGGCAGCGTCGCTCAGGTTTCCTTTGCTCCGGCATCCCGGGCGGAAGCCCCTGCTGGTTTTGCCAAAGTCTTCATGACCGCTTCCGATTTGCCCAAAGGATTTAAGCAAACCGAAGAGCACCTCTCGCTCGCGGACAACCCGCCAGAGTTCAAGAAGTGCAAGGGACAAGGCTCTGGTTTGCGGGTGTTCCAGGCTGATTCGGCGGCAACTCTCCAACGCATCGTCGACATTCGCTGGACCTTCCCGACGGCAGCTGATGCCCAGGCATTCTTTGATGCCACGCATAAATCGCTTGCCGAGGGCTCGCCGTTGATCGCTAATGCGAAACCGGTCGGCGACTCCTGCAAAGTCTATGGCGGTGAAAACCAGATGGCCGCGATGATGGGCGGCGACTCCTTCAATCAGTACTACTACATCGTGCGCGTTGGTCGTGTGGTGGCAAAGATTTACGGGTCTGAGGGACCAGCTGCTACCTCGCATCCGACGGTGCAAATGATGCTGCCGGTTGCCCAGGCTGCCGCGAAGCGCTGCGCCGGGTATTAGCTTTAGCGTTTTGAAGCGGCTGTGGAATTTGATTCAAAACGGCGCTGCCAATTCAGCGCGACCGGGATCTGTTCTTCAGAATTGCCGCTCCAATCGCACTTCAGCCCATATTTCGCGAGAGCAGCGATGATTTCTTGAGCGATCGCACCGAACAGTTTGTCTTCCTCTGCCTTTGTCTCGGGTGCAATATTGCATGGCGCATAGCAGAGGCGCAATGTTCCCAGTTCGACCGCCGCTTGTGTCTGTTGAAAGTGATACCAGACGCATCCCCGATAGCCCGCGTTTGCGGGCTTGCTCATCGCATCGTACACCTCAACTTCGGCGCTGCTGGGGTTGTTTGTGATGTGATGAAACGGCTTGATGCCGCTTGCATCCAGCTCTTTGAACGCTTTGTCTAAGCGATCGCAATCGGTTTCAGCCGGCCAGGTTTCATACTCTTTTCGTCGTTTCGCCCGTGCCTCATGGAGAATCGGTTCTACGATCTTTTTGATCTCTTCTCTGCTGAACGAACTATCAGAGCAGCCGTCCACCATTGTGTCCAGGATTTGCTGATCCGTCTCCATGCCGGCTTTGGTATCAAGTTCTGCGAGGCACTGCGCACGCCTTTTCAATCCATCGACCGAATCTTCGTCGTCATCGTCGTCGTCCTCATCGGCTGACGATGCGGAACTTGGCGGACTCTCGACGGCACCGGACTCCCCTTTCGGAGCGAGCGCACCCACTGCGGTTTAAAGGTCCCAGAGTTCATCGGTGCAATCCAAAACATATCCGAATGCATTGGCGTGCTGCTTTTCGGCCGTCACAATTTCCCAGAGTTTCTGGAAGTGTTTCTTCCGATAAGCCGTGACCTTCGGAAATTTCTTTGCCACCTCCGCCTCGTTCTCTTGTAGCCGCATGTCTGCCTGTCGAAGCTTCTCCGCCCACTCTGCCGGCAAATGCGATCCCTGAGTGTAGGTTCCTCCGGCCGCAGCCAATTGGCTCACCCAGCTAAGCGCAATCTGATGTAACTCTGAGTCTGACATCGGGCGGCTTCCTTTCTTAAACGGCGCTACATAGGATCACACCGTTATGCCCAGAAATTGCGTACTCAGCGGGGTCTATCCGGGATCACCCGTCCGATGCCTGGAATCCAGGTCATGTAGTTTTCGTATATCGATCTGTTCCAGTACGCGCGACCGGTTGAGGCGCCGACGCGACCGGCGGCTGCCTTGATGCGGTCGATACCGCCCGATTCTAGGAGCACGTTGTCCAGAAGCACGCCGCCGTCAGCCACCCATCCGAGTTGCGAACCCGCCAACATGGCACCATAGAAGTGATATATTGAGCCCTCGCGGTTGTACTGCTCATTGGGATCATCGGTGAATCCCTCGAGTCGCGCGAACAGGTTGTCGATGTTTTTTTGCTCGTATACGCCTCTGAGAGTAGGATCGATCTGCGATGGATCGATTTGCCGCCGTTCGATGCCGGCCATGTTCTTGGTGAAATTGGCGACGGTCAAAATCGCCATTTCGGTATCGTTGCCGGTCACCTTGAGTGCCGTCTTCATCATTGATGCGTGCGGAATGGTGAATTCTTTCGTTCCGGACAGCTCGTTGATCAATGCCTTTTCGTGAGGTCTACTCGCCGTCTCCCAGTACCAGCCTGCACCACTCAACATCGGCGGTTCATCGGTTTGCTTGTTGTCTCTGATGACGTGAATCAGGGCGAGCGAATCGCCCCAGCGATGACGCAACTGAGTTGCCGTGCTGCCTGATTGCACCACCTTGCCCACGTCGGTGGCAATCTTCTGGAGCCGATTGGTTGTGGTGCCCCAAGGACCAGACCACTTGAGCTCGTCTGTGCAGTTGGTCGGATTGCCGTCCGCGCAATGCAGGTAGACTACGCCGCGACCGTTCGTCGGACTGACATCAGGCGTCAGCCATTCTAGATTTTGCATCCACCGACCCGAGGGTTTATAAGGCGTGGACATCTTGTCTCGCATCTGAAACTGCTGCTGCCACTTGGTGCAAATGCTGGAATTGGTGGGATCGCAAAGGTCAACGAGCTGCGCGCCGCTTCGCAAAGGCGCGTCTGCGGACCGCTGCTTGAGTGCAGAGCTTTCCGACATATTGGTTGGACCCGAGGGATAGAGTCAATTACATTCTAACCCCCGCCAGGAAGCTGTCCATTGGGGAAACTACTGCCACAAAGCTTGCACGCCGCTAGCGCTGAACCGGTCTCAGCGGCTCAGGACGCCCCTGGCAAGTGATGTAGTCGCGATAGGTCGCGTACGCGTTGTTAGTCAGGATCAGATTCACATAATGCTGCGCCTCTTGCCGCCACAATGGATTTGTCTGGACTTCTTGATTGGATATGCGCACCAACGCATCCAGCGCTCTCTCCCTGACTTGCTGCGAAAACGGACTCGGTGTTGCGCTGGTCAAAACATGAATGGCTGCAGCCAACGAAACGCGCCGGTCCATGTTTGTGTCTTGCAGGATGGTGCTCAGTTCCGTTTCCATCTGCGCAAATGCCGGTCCATTCGGGCGCCACGGTCCGTATTGCCCGTTTCTAAAGTCATTCAGAGACTGCACCAGCAGCGCCACCGTGTCGACGTTTCTCAACTGCGGATTGTTCTGTGCGATTGCCCGCAGGTTTCCGAGACGCAGATTCGCTTCGGCGGCATCACCTGCGCCGAGCAGTGTTTGTCCAAGCGGGCTGCTCAAAACGTTTCTCACTTCAGTCATCACCGGTGCGACACCATTGCGCAGATTGCGCGCGCGTGTAGTCATTTCGTCGACCAGTCGCTGGCGCTCTGCGCGCACCGTGTCGGTGGCTCCCGTAAAGACGATCTCATCCAACATCGCTCTGGCTTCGCGCTGATAAACCCATCCAACTCCATTAGCCGGATTGCGCGGTCCGAACTCGGAGATTTGCGCCAATCGCAAAATCGCGAGCCGCTGTATCTGTTGAATCTGTTGAATGGTGGCAGGGTTGGCATCAGCGGCGGGTGTCATCCGAAAAGCCGCACGGCAAGCCGCAATCTGTGACCGCAAGGAATTCTCGGATGGATTCCAGATCAATCCAAACAGGTGAGCCAGACGCGGGTCATCATTCTGTATAGGAAGTCCGCGCACACTGTTGAATATTGCTTCGATCAGTCTGATGTCGCCATTGCCCGGGTTGCGAATGCCGTCTTCCAGATGCTGCGCGCGGGCAGCCGCGGTGTTGCCGGCTGGATTCGGTCTGTCATTCCAGGCGTGGGCAGTGGCGTTGCTCCAGCCGAGCAATCTACCGAGGCAAACATTGGCGTACTGTCTGACGTCGGTCGGCAAGGTGTTGTCGCGGGACATCGCCTCCAGTCGGCTGATGAAAAACGGCGAGCGCAAATTCGAGTCGAACGCCAGGTCATGCATTACTTCCTGCAAAAGTGCATAGTGATAGCGAGCGCTTTCACCGGTTGGGCGCTGCCCGACCATTTGCGAGAAGACGCTTTCCAGCAGCGCTGTGTAACGACCCTGATAGGCGGAGTTGGTTGTGTTGTCGCGGCTGGTGCGCAGACCATTGAGGGCGATAAACCGCGCTTCCGGACTGGCATCGTTGCTTTCCAGTAAATTCTCGAGCCACGCACGCCCTTGCGCGGAATTGTTTCCCTGAGCCAGTTGTTGGAGCACCTGGGCTGAGAGAATCGCGACCGCGTCACGATACCTTTGAGGAAACTCTCGCCAGCCGCCGGTGGCAATCCAGAATACTGCCTGGCGAGCTTGCTCCGATTGGGCGCCGGAATTCGTTTGGGCCAGTTGGAACAGTCGATTGAGATCGCTCACGTATGCCGCCATGGCGCCACGCACGAGGCGCGCGTTCTCAGGACTGACAACAATGCCGGGGGTGTTTCTGAATCGACCGTCTATGTCGGGGCGTACGCCAAATATGTCGGGGCGACGCACATCAAACATGTTGAGCAAGTCTTCTATCGGGTCGCGTTCGGCGCGGGCACCGTCGATGCTGCCGTCGACGCCGGTCGGCGTGTTGATCAACGGACCGAAGTTGGAGGTCAGCCACTGGCGAATGCCATTTACGTTCGGCGTGATGGGTGTTGAAACGCGCGGAATCTCCGGATTGGCGCGTCCCGCCTGGTCGATAGCAGCCCGATCGGGAAGCTGTTGTTGTCCAGCGACCTGCAGCCAGTTGGTTGCCATCATCCGCAGTGCTAAGTCCGTGTCGTTCGCTGTCCAGGATCTGGCGATGGCGTTGAGATCTACGCCGGCTGCGTCCCGTGCTCCGTACCCCATGCGTCTCAGTGCTTCAAATGCGACCTGGCGCACCAGCGGTGATGAATCTTGGGCGGTCGGTGTGCCGCCGTTCTCGCCCGGACGATACGAGGCGCGATTGGCGATCAGTGAAATAATCGCATCCGGCAGCGGCTGCTGTGCGTGCAGCCTCGACAGAGTTCTGATTGCTGCGGCTCGCAACTCCGGTGAAGTGGCGGCGAATTGCGCCCCGGCGGTTGGATTGATAATCGCCGCTATCGAATCAATCAAGGCGCGGCGATCTGCGGGGCTGGCATGCTGCAAAACATCGGGCACGGCTTCGAGCAGACGCTCTTTGATAATTGTTAGGGCTCGCCGTTGGTCATCACTGAACGGAGTGGTGGACATGATGGTATTGAGCGCATTCACCACTCTCGTGATCTGTCCCGGATTCAGACCTCGCATGTCGCCGAGAGAGAGAATTGCTTGTGCCACCGTTTCTGGTTGCAGCGAGGCTCGGTCGGCGACATCCACCAGATTTTCAATTACCTGCGGCATGGTCACGTTTATGTTTATGCGCTGCATAAACTCGGCATCTGATGCCAGCACCCGCAACGCACCGGCGGCTGCGAGGCGATTTTCGAACCAGACCCGCAAGTTGGCCGGAGTATCTTGCGCGGGTTGGGGCGCATTCAAGTTGTCGCGCAATATGCCGGCGAAATGCGATGCAAATTGTCCGGGCTGACGCGGCTGCTGGAACCAGTTGAGCATGCCGGTCAGCATGGTCTCAGCCTGCCCGCGGTTGTCGCGGTTGAGCGCGTGCATGGTGTACACTGCTGCCACCCGCATGTCGTCTGTGGCATTGTGACGCCCGCTGCCCAGAGCCACGAGTTCTTGTTCGATGTCCGCCGCGGTGGTATTGAATGACCTGGCCAGGTATGCCGAACGCTCCGGACCATCGCGCAAATTCCGTTCTGCTTCGCGCGTCACCATCAGCGCGATACCCAACCCAAATACTGCTTGCTGCCGCACGGCGGGATCTGCGTCGCGGTCGCGGGCAATCTGCCTGCAAAGCTCGGCATAGTTGTGGATATTGATGGAATTGGTAGCCATCAGTCCTTGCGCGCAGACGAGGCGGTCGCCCGGCGACAGTTGTCCGCTGCGCATGATCTGTTCGAGAACGGCTTTGGCTCGGTCCCATTGTTCCTGTTGAGCAGGCGTCAGCTGGCGGGGCGCCGGTTGCTGTTCTTGATTGAGCACCAGCACCGTTGCCATGGCTGCCGTTATTCGCTCGCGCGGCGGCGCATTGGTGTTGTTCACGGTGGTGTTGAGGTCGGACAGCAATCTGTCTCTTTCTGCCGGCGGCATGTTGGGGCGGTATCGTCTGACTGCATCGACGATGCCGTCCAGCGCGGCGATTCTCTGTCCATTGGACAAGTTTGCGACGGCACCGGAGAGGAAGTTGATACTCGCCTGTTCGAGATTGCTTTGATGTCCAAAGCGGATCACGTCGGCTGGTTGCGGCAAGTTCGGTACGTCACGGCGACCGAAAGCCGCCAAACCCAACAGTCCGAGTTCAGATGCAGAGGTGAGAGCGCGCGCACCGAGGTCGCCTGCGCGTGTCCAGCGGCTGCCTCGAATAATGTGTTCAAGCGTAGAGGCGGCGGAGCCGGCTTCGGCGGCGGCACCTTGAATCCAGGGCAGCCGTCCAAGGAAGGGAGTCACTCTGCCGATGTTGAGGAGCGCGCCGGGCAAGCTGCGAACCATTTCGAACATAAACCAGGCGTTGCGAGCATCGGGCAGGATGCGAAGCGGTGGTGGCAAATCTCTGTTTTGCCACCACGAGCTGGTGAGAACGGAACTGGCACCGAGAAGTCCGTTGTGGACGGCTTGACGCAATGCAAGACGAGCCACCTCTCTCTCGGCAACTGAAGCGCCGGCGCGCAGAAAGCCGACCGCACGAGTACCGGCATTCAAGCACATGGCGACGTCGAAACCAATTGATATTGCTCGCTGTCCGTGATGATTTCGGAACGCACCAGACGCGAAGGCCGGCAAATCTTCGCCGCGCACCAGAGTGATACCGGTGTTGGTCATCACCGGCACCAGGTCGTTGAGCCCGACGCGTTGAGGAGCTCTGGGAGGATCTCCCGGGCGGGGCGGCGGTGGATCGACGTGCACCGGAAAACCGAAGATGTCGTGTGGGTTGTACCAGGGGCTGTTGTAGTAATAGGTTGTCTGGGTGATCTCGATCTGATCGCCGACTCTTCTGGCTGAGAACCGCGGGCAAGCCAGATTGTAGTAAGCACCTTGCGGTGTGCCGTCGGGAGCGCGCCCGGTGACCGGAACGTTGGCAAAACTCAAAAGACCAAACTGTTGATGTGCGCGGTCGAACATGCGCATAAAGTCATCAATGACAAATCTGTATTGATCGGTCCAGCGTTGCAACTGCTGGTAGTAAAGCTCGTTCTCGGGGCTGGGGGACAGGGTCGGCGGTAAATTGAGTCTGACGTCGAGGCTGCCGTCGGGGCGCCGAGTGACCGTGCCGGGAAAATCCGGTCCGAACGGATCAGGACGATTTGGTGTCACCGGTGGATAGCCGGCGCCGCCGTTCATACCGCGCATGCCGAGAATGATCTGCACGATGTTGGTGGCAAGGCGTGCTTGCTCGCCGCGATGTCCGGCGGCTGAGTACCACATCTGCCGGTCCATGCCTTCAGTTGGTGCCCACTCGGGACGCGGATTGCCCTGTTGGGCGAGAAAGCCGAGTGTGTTGCGCGTGTCTGATTGCAAGCTGGTTTGCATCAAGTTGTCGAGGGCAGGTATTGCCCTGCGGCGCCAGTCGAGTGCCGCAGCGATGCCATCGATACTGGTGCGTAACTGTGAGCGCCTGTCCGCCGTATCAAGCTGGAAGTTGACAGCCGTGCTGAGTGGCGAATTCTGAAACAGTTGACGGATGTAGTTGCGCGCCTCCGGCGTGTCTTCACGCAACCGCGCCACTACATCTGTCCACTCGGTTCCTGGTGGCACCCTGAGTGGGCTACCAGCGGGAGGCAAATCTGGTGTCTGCCGGACCCATTCTCTCAGCAATGTTTCTGAATCACGATTCAGCCAGGCAACAACGCCGGCATGCATCGCGCGGGTAACTGGTCCCAGTTCGCCCCGTTGCTGCTCATCTCGCAAAGCGGTAGTCAGAAATTCGGAAATGCGTTGGCGCCCTTGCGCTCCAGGTCCCTGAACGCCGGTGAGCAGTTCGGGCGGTATGCGGCCGGCGTTGAGTTCGTCGGTCAAACGTTGTCTGACATCGGCTGGAAAACGGTTGCTGCCATTCTGCAGCGTTTGATTTATCACTGGTCTAAGTAGAGTGATCAATGCTTCGCGTTGAGCCGGGGGCATCAGCCGCACCATGCTGGACATGGTTTCCACGTCGATTGATGGTGCAACAGAGATGAGCAGATTTTGCAGTTCACGCACCAGTGGCCGCGCCGCTTCCGGCAAAGCCGCCAGCCGATCTGAGCCATCGCCGCCTTCGTTTTCTTCAAACGCACACAAATACGTGGCGCCTTCACCTTCACCTTCGCCTTCCGGACCCTGCGTATCATTTCCGTTATTAGTCGCAGGCGTCGAGTCGGAGCGCGGCTCCCCGGATCTGGGCGGACGATACAACATCTCCAGAATGTCATTCCATACGGACGGTGGTGCCAGGACGGATCGTGTTCGTTCGTTAGCGTCGAAGAAGTTCGGCTCTACGCGCATTACCGACCGAACCCCCGCATCGCCGCCTGACCGTGACGCATGCCGACTTGAATCAGCGGGTCTGAACTGAAGTTGTAAGTCGGCACCAGCTGTAGTGCACCGTTCGGTCCCCCATTGTTCACCTGCGGCAACGTGCTCAAGATAGATAGAATCTCTTGTCGCACATTCGCTGCCAGTGGTGGCGTGCCTGCCGGTGGATTGAGCAGTGCTTGCAGTGACTCGCGGGCTTGTTGCAGATTTTGCAAGCCCTCGTTGGCGAATCGCGCCGATTCACCGCCTCGTCCCTGCTGGCGAGCGACGGTGGCGCGATTGAGATCTTCGCCAATGCCAGAACGATGGAGTTGAGAAAATCCGAGCAGACCTTGTGTGATCGCTGCTTCGATCTGCCAACCCGTGCCGCTTCCCTGCCGCATCTGGCGCAAGTTTTCCTGCAACGCCGCAATGGCTGCATCGCAGTGTCCGGGGCGGGCCGGGTCTGTGCCCCGCGCGCGTCCCACAAATGCATCGGTGAGCGCCGCCATTCCCACTTCGCGAGCGAGGAATACCTGAATGTGGAATGGTTGCCGGCTATTAGGACTTTGAGCAGCGCGTAATGTGTTTTCGGCATCAGCCAGTTCGGGCACCGCCACTTGCGGTGGGCGCGGTGGGCGTTGCGGTGTGTCCGTTGCCGGGGCATTCGCGGTGGAAGGCGGAAGCGGCGGCAGTTCGGGCGGACCCGCCTGGCAGTACATTACAGGTTGTTGTCCAATCGGCGCCAGTTCCGGGAGGCTGGTCAGCTCCGGCAGCCGGTTGTTAGAAACGGGCACGACGGGCGAGATAGAACGAGGCGCACTGAGAGCCGGTGCCACTTCGGTGAGATAAACGTTGCTCCAGATCGAAGCCGTGTCCAGGCTGTTGCCGGTTGGGTCGGGTCTGCCGATGGACCGATCGAGACTGTCTGCTGAAGTATTGTTGGACAAGCTCATGGGACTGCACCTCTCTTTTGTACGATATTAGAGGTGCGATCTGACTGAAACCTGTCCAAATCGCTAGCTTTCTCGCGTTGGCACAGGACCGAGCAGGCGTTCTAATGCATCCAGTTTGCACTTTCTGTTGGCAGCCGGTGCCGGTATCGGCTGTGCCTGAGAGTTCGCTATCTGAGCACCATCAAGCAGGCAGACTTGCTGCTTGCTCAAAACGCTGACGAGAAAGTAGGTCGGCACCTCCTCTTCTATGCTGTCCGGAGGAGTTAGACCGAGCAGCATGAGACCCTGCCGTTCGGTGCCCGCTGCGCCCGGCTCTGACCCCGTTTCGATCACTTGCAATATGGCGAAGTTCGCAAAGCCCGGCACGTCCTGCTCATGCAAAGTTAGGTATGCCCAGCCGCGCCGATGCCAGTGGCAGGAAACATTGAGCACTGTATTCGGTGCCACGAATCTATTGCCGAGAAACATCTGCTCGCGGAAATCAACCTCTGTCAACATCGCCTCACCCTCTCTCATAAGTTAGCGGACCGGCACCATCTGCAGACCGCCGCCTCCACCACCGTTGTTGCCGCGCTGCGCCATGCCTGCCGCGGTTTCTGCCAGGATATATATAATCACCCCAGAACTCAGCACGCCGGCACCTGTGCCGAAGCGTTGCCGCCACACAGAATTGTTACCGGCGGCGATATTGCGAGGCAATGCTTCATGCACCGCTGCGCGGCGTTGAGGAGATTCGCGATACAGCCTCAGGTCTTCCCGGATCGCGTCCAATGCCAGTTGCGCCTGGTCTCTTTCCGGCTGGCTCAGGTTGCGATCATTGGCGCGTTGCTCCAACGAGCGCATTGATTCCGCGTAGACTCGTTCGCAATATTCTTGCATCTGCCGTTCCACTCTCTCCTTCTCTTCTTGTGTCAGGGCGCGACGTGTGTTGCCGTCGACGAGTTCGTAGCGAACAACACCATTTTCAGTGGTGGCATGAATCACGCCTCTCGGCTGTGGAGTATTGACTACCCTTCCAACATCGACTTGCGCCAGCTGAACTGCACCGAGATTGTGATTGGGGGTGAGGCGATGCGAGTTCAGTTCGAATTGAACGCGTCGCGCCACCACTTCGCTGAGGCGCCCGATGTCGGACACAGCCGTTCCCGCCGGTGCTCTCCCGTTCAGCACGGCATCAGCTTGCGCCAAAAATCTGTACACGGTGGAGGCGACTTCGTGAGCGGCAGCGCTGGTGTGTGGCGTAACTCCTTCGCCGGCGGTGCCGGATGCATGCAATAACTGGCTCTCCGGCAAGCGAATCACAAGTGAAACCTCGGATACCGGCCTGGTTACCACTTCGCCGCCCGGCAGGCGAATCTGCACGTTAGCGCCCTGACGTCCGACCAGTGTCCCCTCGACTGCCGGTTGTCCTGAGCCTCCCGAATGCCTGATCAGTTGCTGCCCGTTGCCGTCAACTGAGGAGCCGGTCTCGACAACGATGCGACTCGGGTCGATGCCGATTTGCATTCCTGGGCGCTGGACCATTTCGCGCACCAGATTTTGTATCTCGGTGGCGCGAGCCCCCACCGGGTTGTGAAAAGATCTCGTTGGTGCGATTGCGGAAGCGCCCGACAAAATACTGCAATGCCGCATCAGACATGAGACCGGTCGTAATCGGACGGGCATCGAAGGCTGCCAACAGCGACTCGGCTGCGCGGTTCAGCGCTTCCGGCGAGAGTCCGTTGAAATCGGCGCTGCGCCGCGTATGTGGATTGGCATTGGCCTGCACTTCCCTGTTCAGGTATTCGGCAATTACATCGCCGGTGCGTCCCGAGTTGTGGACGATCTGCGGATCTCTCGCCTCGCGGGCACTGAGTGTGCCCCAGCGGTGAGCTCTATCTATTTGCTCGTAGACATTGGCCAGCATGCGTCTGAATTGCGCGGCACCAGCTTCGGTGGTCAGGTTGGCGGAAATTGCCGAAGCCGGAACCTGCACTTCCAGAGTCAGTTGCGATAACGGCACGCGGCGTTCGACAGGAATCCCCAGGAAATTCGTTTCTCTGATTACTGCATTGGTACCGTCTATATAGGTAGGTCTGACGATGCGGCCTTCGGAGTTTCTGAAAATATGTCTGGCTTGCGGTGCGCCATTTATATCCAGCTCTGGCGCAGCAACGATAGCTACGCCGCGCAGGCGGGTGATCATTGTGTCTCCCAGCGTCGGCGCCATATCGCGAATCATGTGCTGCACGGTAGTGTTTACGGCAGTTCCGCGAGCAGCTGCGTCGGTTGTACCGCGCAGTTGCGCCTGGAGCAGTTCCACGCGACGCTGGAACTCGGCAAGCGCGCTGTTGCGCAAAAACGGATCGTTGCTCAGTCGATCTGCGATCTCAGTGAACGCACGCTGCAAATTCTCCGGCGTCACACCACTGGGGCGAGCGGCAGTACTATCGGCAGTGGCTCTGGCAAAGTCGGTCGGATCGAGATTGAAACGCTGGTACAGTCTGTATAGAGCGGGACGATCGGTCAGTCCTTCCGGTGTGATGGCACCGGATTCGTTAGCATAGGCACCTCCGTTGTGAGCGATGTCGCGATCGTAGGTGGAACGCATCATCAGCCGTCCACGGGTATCGTAGGTGATTGTGTCGCGCTTGATGCCGAGGTCGCTCTCCAGCTGTCTCAGCTGCTGGGTGGTCAGCTGCTGTCCTTCCGTCACTCTGAAATGCTCGTTGACTCGCCGGGTGAGTTCCGTATCTAGTAAAAAGCCTTCTCGACCGTTGATATCGCTGGTGAGCGGCCAGACTTCGCGCACTATGCCGACGCGGTTCGTGCGCGCATCGAGTCGGTCCACGTTGTTATTGTTTGGCGTCTGCGGCAAGGAAAGTCCACGCTCAGCAAGTATCTGCGACAGCCGCTCTTGAATCAAAAAGGCATCTTCTGCGTTGGCACAATAAATTGTGAATCCCTTGGCACCTTGACCTTCTCCCGTTGGTGCCACACCGTGTGCGCGAGCCGTCTCTCCGGTTGCGTAGGCAGGATCAAGCGTTTTCCAGGCAGTGACTAGTCTGCGCAGCACCGGATCGTTCCTGATTGCGTCAATGACATGTGGTTGCAGGCGAGCGAGATCCGCAGCGTTGAGGACCGCAATATGCAACTTCAAGTGAGACTGCACTGAGCCCGTTGCTTCTGCCTGGAGAAACCCTCCTGCTGCATGTAGAGTAACCCGATCGCTGGTTCCGTCAGGACGAACCAGCTCAACGTGCCGAAGCCGTCCCTCGCTGCGCACCCGCATCTGCATCTGTCCGGGTTCCGGCGCAGGAGGCGGATTTGTCTCTGGTCTAAACGTCAGAACATGTGTGGAACCCTCGGGTCCCAGCCTGACACTATCATTGGGACGAAACTCCACAGTGGTACCTGGTGGCACCAGTGTATAGGCGGTTGCACCGGACGGTCTGTGGTAGAAACCTTCTCCAGTCGCTCGCACCACCCATCCGTTTTCCGCGCGGCGCAAGACCGCGACATCGGACGAAGTTGGCGTGTTAGGTCCGTCGAAGAAACTAAGCGTGTTGCCTGTTCTTCTCAATGTCACTTCGGCGCCCATCGGTACGTTGAATCGTTGGTCGCCGATGTGCGGAACCAGATCGCTGGTCAGGGTCTGACCCCGCCGGAAGAGATTTCTCAGCGTAGTCAACCAGCCTATGCCGAGCAATGCCGCCGCTTCATTCGGCCACTCTTCGCGGCGCTGAGGATTGGCTCCTGCCGGCACCCTGCCTGCCATGGCGTCGAGCACGAAGTTTACTTGCGCTCTTCCTTGATCATTGCCTAGCTGTCTGGCCATGTGCCTGGCAAAAGCTGCGTGCTGAGGATCTGCCAGTAGAAACAGCATCTGGCGCATGCGTTGTGGATCGTTTATGTTTGCCGCGATCAATCGCATGTCGGCGCGGCGAGCTGCGTCGCCTTCATTCAGCAATGCGCGCAGGCGCCCGCCATCTTCACGAATGGTGGCATCCGGGCTGCGCAGCATATTTGCTATGTTGGTGCCGGCGCGGCGGTCAATTTGATCTGTGGAGTTGATCAGCGCATTGAGCTGTTGATCCTGTTCGATCGCCGGTTGCGCCGGATGATCGTGTGGACTCTGTGGCTGCGGCGGCTGGTCGCGCGGCTGCTGTGGTTGCGGCGGTTGCTCAGGACGGGGGGGCATCGGCCGCGGTGCCGACCACCATGCCGAGACTTCGTCATACAAGATGCGACCCGTCGCGCGTAGCGCTTCGTACAGAGGTTCGTAATTATCTAGTGGCTCGACCATGGTTCCTCAGAACTCCTGGCTGCCATACTAGGGGCGACTTCTGACGAAGTTCTGACCGAATTGCGCTTTGTTGGCGACGGTGGCGAAGGTCCTTGAGTCCATGCGATCGATGTAGAGCTTTCCGTTCAGGTGATCGACTTCGTGTTGGAGAATGCGCGCGTACCATCCGGTCGCGGTTTTTGAAAATTCTTCCCCGTGCTCATTCAGTGCGGTGACTGTGACGCTCTGATACCGCGGCACCAGCGCTGTGAAGCCGTCGATGCTCAGGCACCCTTCGTAGAAAGCAATCTGCTGATCTGATGTCGGCTCCAAAACCGGGTTGATCAACACGTGGAACGGAACCGGCGCCCGCTCCCGTTCCGCCAGTTCCTCGGTGCTCAGATTTGTCTTTTCCCCAGCGGGATCTTCAATCACCACAAGTTGAATTCCGAGTCCAATCTGCGGTGCAGCCAGACCCACTCCGGGCGCAGCCCGCATGGTTTCTCGCATGACTTCAATCAGTTCCTGGATCTCGGACGAAGCTATATCTTCAAGGGACAGCTTCCGTGCCGTGGCTCGCAGAATCGGATGCCCGGTCTGGACGATTACTGGATTGGGCATTCCTTAGAGAATGCTTCCCTGCATTTTGCCGTCAGCCGCTCCATCCGCCACATCCAGCGCATGGACGATCTGTCTGATCTCGTCGACCGTGCAAAAGTTTTTGTGCACCATCATTCTGACCACGGCGGCCAGGTACAGTTTCATCTCATCGTTTTCGGCTTGCAGCGCCGCTATGATCTGCGATGATTCATCGCCTGTGAGCACTGGTTTGAGGTGCTGGTGCGAAATGCGCTCGTCGCGCATTCTGGCGAGCACGGCTCTGCCATCCAACTTCTCGGATTTGCCTGTGCTTACCTGGTCCACCAAAAACTGTCCAAACATCCTCTTGACCTCCAGCCTGATGACAAGCCCGTACTATACAGTAAGGATACGCATTTAACCCCATCTCGTGACTAAGGTTTGACATTCCATGGGCGTGCGCGAGGTCCATATCCTCGAAACCGCCAGCCAGGTGCCCGACTCGGCACCGCCTCCATAAGTAAGGCGCCACTAATGAGACTCAGCCTCAATTTGTTGACCGCAGTTATCACGGCGAGCTTTATGCCGCTTTTGTTGACTTGCGTGGCCTCAGCGCACACCTATCTGGTGGATCAGACGACGAAGACTTCGCCGAACGGTGTGTCAATGGCGATCCTGGAACGCTACAGCGACAACACCACAAAACTGTTGTGCCGCAGCGATTCTTTTCAGACGTTCGATAAAGTCGAATCATTCCCGTTTGTCGTTGAAGACTTCATGTGGCTCAACGACGATCAATCCGTGGTTTACCTGGCTAAGTCGGACGATGACCGGCCTGCCCATCTCTACAAGACCGACACTGCCAGCAAGCTGACGGTCGACCTGACGCCGTTTCCTCGCCGTACCGCCGCTGGTTACTACCTGTCCGATGACGGCAAGTTGTTTGTGCTTTTAGATCTGGACGAGGAAAGTGTGTTCGACGTTTATCAAGTAGATCCCCGGTCAGGCAATCTGGTGGCAGTCGATGCGCCGTTGAAATTCCCTGATTCGTTTCTCCCGACGGCGAAGAAAACAATTACGCCGCCTTCGTCTCTGTCGTCTTTGACGATGCCCGGGCAAGACCGCCAGGCGCTGGAAGCTGGACCCAAGTTGATGCAGATTGCTCTCTTTAGCGATACAGGCAAGGAGTCGTGCACCGAACTGGAAGGCACAGTCGTTAAGCCTTGGACGAAGAGTGAACGCCAGCAAGTGGAAGACGCCTGGCGGCAGATTGTCGCACGCGTTCCGGCGCTGGTGATGCGGGCGGCGAACGGTCGACGCATCGTGCTCATGCGTTGCACGAAAATCCCACAACAAGCTTCGCATATGATCCCCGGCATCAAACCGCAGGATGCACCGGGTGAAGCCCGGGCCGGCAATCTGATTTTTCTATCCGACCTATACTTCAAGGGAACTGAGAACGACCGCATCTTTTCCCTGGTGCACGAGCTGGTGCACATTGCAGATCGGTACGGGCGTCTGTCGTTGTCTAAAGAGTGGACTGATCTTGCGCGCGAAAAGATCAACGCTGTGCGCAGCGGAGTGGCTGCTCGCAAGCGCATCGGATTGAATTCAGGCGGGGCGGAAGACGATCAACTGGCGCGCTGTTTTAATTTGCCGACGGCGTATGCAGCATCAGGGTTCCAGGAAGCGCTGGCCGATGTCACAGCGGCATGGGTGTTGAACTATGGTCAGCCTTCCAATGCAGAGAAGGCATTCATCAGGAAGACGTTGTTTACTCTCCAGCGTCAAGCAATGTGTGATGACGAAACGATGTTGAAGACTGACTTAGAGTGCAAGGACGATTTGAAGAAACTGGTGATAGCGCGCGAGATCCTAGCGCGCGACCCCGACTGTATTGCGGCGCGTTTGCTCGAACTGAATGCGTTGTTTGGTCTTAATCGTCAGCGCGAGCAAGAGATTTCGGCGCACAAACTTGTGGATCTGCTGAAGAGTCGCACTGCGACCACGGGCGACTACGGTTACGGCGACGCCTTTTATTTTCTAGCCAGCTCGGAATACAACAAGGGCAACTACCGCGTGGCTCTCAAATTAGTCAGAGACTTGCTGATTTTGGACCCCGACAATACTCGATACAAAGAAGCGGAGAAGGGCTGTCTCAATGCCCTGCGCGGCAAGAAACGCTGATTCCGCAGGCGCGACGTGCCGGTGCAATTAGCCCGATCGCGACTGTGTAATTCCGCATTACTAGATAACTCTTTAACCTTTAGTCTCAGACCAGGGTAAAGGGTAAGTCAGCTTTGGCCGAACCAACTGAAGTCGAGCCTGTCAAAAAGGGCGATCCCGCGCCTCCTGTGAAGGAGGGCGAGAAAGCACCAGATCCGCGCGATGCCTGGATTTTAGAGCTGCTGCGCGACAATGGGAGAAACGGCATGCGCCGCTCCCTATTAGAAGACTCATTGCGTGTGCGCGATGACGGACCACTCGCAGAACTATCGACTTTGTCCACCCAACGCTCAGCCGCAGAATCAAAACTTTCCCCCGACCAGAAACGACAGCTCGATGAGTTGCGCATTGACATGTCGCAAGCGGCGACGATGGCGGAAAAAGATCAGATTCGCCACAAGATTGATGCTGTCGATCCTAATCTGGGTGCTATCAACACGCGCATGCGCCAGATCATGGCGCGCACCATTGGGGACGAGTTTGAACCTGCCACCGCCGCGACGCGCGCGCCGATATTGATGCCGATGCGCATGAGCACTGTCCACTGCCACCAGCAGCCCGACACGTTGCCTAAGCTGCCCGATCCGCGCACCGTGGAAATTAATCACCGCCAGGCGGAATTCGATCTGTGGAAGTCCATCAACAATAGCTGGTACGCGCCTTACGAGCAAACATGCGTCGAGGCGCGGCGTCGTGGTCTGACGGTCGAATTTGCCCGCACCGGTGACAAGATCACACCGCGTTTCTTCACAGGCAACCCAGACGATAAGCAGTACCTGCCGATAGACGCGAAGCGAGACCTGGCAATACAGGTCGATAAACTCGTCGAAGATAAATTGAAGGAGCTGGAAGGGAAGTACAACGTCAGTTTCTTCCGAGTCAATGAGCCTGTGGTCAAGTCTACATACAATGACGGCAGCGGACGTTTCTTGCGAGGAAACGTTGAGTTGCGCGGGCGACAGCCGTCGTTGCAGGAGTTGGCCGGCATTGAATCTGCGTTGAGTGCTTCGCAGTGCAGTTTGACTGGCGAGAAAGTGAAAATCGGGTTTCTCTCTGAGCGCACCAGCGGATCGTTTCGTCCGGCTGGAGAATACTGGTCGGAGATGAAGGGCGTGCCGACGATTCTTATGTTTGCCGATTCGACTCTCGAGAAGAGACAGCGATATTCGAACGACGATCGCACGCTGTATGCCAACGCTCGCGAAGTGATGCTGCACGAAATTGCGCATCACAATCAGCATCGCTGGAATCTCTATGGCGACCACGCGCTGCTCGGTGATATGGGTTGGGTGAGAGCAGAGAACCGAACCCAAGATTGGATGCTGCGCGGAAAGAATGGCGAGTTCTATAAAGTCATTCCCGCCGAAACCGGCACATCGCGGCAATGGATGCTCGTCGACAAGAAAGGCGAAGCCGTCGATGGAGCCGGGAAGCCGCTTGCGGCAGGCAAAGAGATAAAGATTCCTCAGGACAACTTGCGCGAGAAACTGCTCGTCAAACCGACCAGCAGCTATTTCGATAATCCTGGAGAGATGCATGCCGAAGCGATGATGAGCTTCCGTTCGGGCGGAGCGCGTCGTGCCGCGATGCTGGTGGACAACCTGCACCTCTATCAAGTCATCAAACGATTTGATCAGATGGAGATCGACGATTTCTATCGACGCAAATTCCCTGACAAGAAAGGCATACGCATGCCGGATGGCACCATTGCCGAACGCACGCCCGAGAATGCCAAGGCGGTTGCGGAGTTCGAAACCATTATGGGGGAAAAGCCGGACATCAGCGCCAAGAGTGGTGCAGTCTATACTGCGTTCTCCGGCTTGAGAAGCGAAGCGAACTATGACCCGCTGGCGAAGGATCACGAAGAGCGGTTTCTCAAACTGTTCAAGATGTTCGATGAAATGGCGCCGGAATTAGAGGTGCTTCGCAAGCAAAAAGAGGTGATGGCGAAGTACAACAAGGACGCTGCCTATCCCGATAGTCAAAACTACCGGTACGATGACGCCGTGCAAATGCAGGCACACGCGTACGCAACCTATGCAGCCTTTTTGTTCACGAAGGGGGAACCGGACAAAGCCAAAGAGTATCTGCAGAAGTCTATTAATACTGCTCCGCTCAAACACTTTGAGCTTCGCTATAGCTCGCTGACTCCGGAAGCTGTTGCCCAGTTTGCGCAACTCACCGGTATCAAAGATCTGTCCGTGTCCAGGATTGGACTCACTCCCGAAGTCGCTGCCACTATCGCCAAATTCCCGAATCTGGAATCGCTGACTCTCGAAGATACGAAATCCAGTGACGAAGCGATGGCTATACTCAGCAAGCTGTCGAAATTGAAAACGTTGAGTATGCGGAATGTAGCCGGCATCACCAACGGTGCCTTCGAGCACATCGCGAAGCTCACCGAGTTGAGTGACTTGACTGTCGACGCGCGAAACAATGCCATTACCGGTGATGCGCTCAAGCACGTTGCGAAGTTGTCTAAGCTTACAGCCCTGGAACTCCAGGGAGCGCCCGCCTGTGATACCGGACTTTCCTATCTGAAGGATCATCCTAAGCTTTCGCGGCTGAATATCGACCTTGGTGTTAAGCCGCTGGCGCCCGGTTGTCTGACGAGCTTAAAGTCGATGCCGCAACTCAAATATCTGACGATGGTGGGACCACTTCAGGTGAGCAATTTGAAGGAGCTGGATGGACTGGCTAATCTAGACTCGCTCAATATTTATGCGCCTGGTAGTGTGTTGAGCGAGGGCATGTCGGCGGTCAAGAATATGCCGAACTTGCGATATCTCACCATCAATGCGAAGGTCGACGACGCCGGACTGAAACAACTCGCCGGTGCTTCGAAGCTCGAGTTTCTTTCGCTGGATGGCAGCGAGTTGAAGGGCGATTCGTTGACCGTGCTGAAGACCATGAAAGCTCTCTGGTATGTCGGGCTGATGCGGACTCAAATCGGTGCCGATGCTTTGAACGCGCTCACCGAAGCTGGTTCGTTGAAGACTCTTCAAATTGATACTAGCGTGGCAATTCCGGCAGACAAGATCGAAGCGGCGAAGCAGAGGATGAAGGGATGCAACCTCGATGTGCGTTGCTATCCGCCGCCCGTCGCGCCACCCGGTAAGTAATGCACATCGCGCCAGCATGCTGAGCACCTCCCCTCCGAAGCCTTAACAATGGCTTCCATCCGCGAAAATCCGTTATACCGGAAAAATCGAAGTCAGAATTCCGGCATACCGGAAAAAGCAGCCCGCGAAAATCCGTTATACCGGAAAAATCGGAGTCAGGATTCCGGTATAACGAAAAAGGCAGCCCGCGAAAATCCGTTATACCGGAAAATCCGCAGCAGGAATTCCGGTATACCGGAAAAGGCTGCCCGCGAATTACGGTGTACCGTAAAAAGCAGCCCGCGAATTACGGCACACCGTAAAAATCGGAGGCAGGATTACGGCATACCGTAATCGGCTTACCTACTTACTTACTTTCTGCGTTCAGTCCGGGACGTGGTGAGACCGGCGGAATCGCCAACATCAACTCGTCGCCTACCCACTGCGATTTCAGCATCGGTGTCTGAATACGACCGCGGTCGCGCTGCACCTCATCTTCGACGCGTTCTGAAAGAATGCGGAACGCGTCGCCCAATTTTGTCTTGTCACCGCCGGCGGTCAACGCGTTGAGCAGGTGGCGGGTGAAAACGCTGTTTTCCTGACGATTGGATTCCCACGATATTTGATTCGGTGCACTCGATGAAATCACCAGTTGTCCGGTGCCCTGCGCGACGTCTTCGGCGTTGATGTTGGCCTGCCGCTTGATGCCCTTCGCCCGCGGATCGACATTGCCGCTGTAGCAAGCATCCAGCATCACCACCACACGATCCGAGCGTATGCGATGTTTGATGACCCGCATCAAGTCTTGCATCGGCAGACCCGATGAGAACAGCGAATCGGGGTCGCTGTCCCAGGCGAGCAAGTAATTCACATCGTCCACGTCAAGTTCGGCTGGACTGCCGTGCGTCGAAAAATACAGCAGCACCAGGTCGTCCGGCTTCACCACCCGGGGCAGCCACTTGTCGCCCAACTCGGTCATGATTGCTGCTCGGGTTGCATTGTTGTCGGTGAGCACTTTGACGTGGTCGGCACTGAAGTGACAGTTGCTGACCAGGAAACGTCCGATGTCCTGCGCATCCTTTGCCGGATACTTCAGGTTGAGCGTGGGGTTTTGGAAGTGGCTGATGCCGATGACCAACGCCCACTTATCGCCGATGGGACGGTTCTTTGCCGGACCGGCAGTCGCCGGTGTGGTACCCGTGCCTGTCGCCGGTGTGGTGCCAGTCGCCGGCGTGGTGCCCGTGCCTGTGGTGCCCGTGCCAGTGGATGGCTTCGTCAGCGAAGCAATATTGGGATTGGTGGTGCCGGTGTTCTTCTTCACAGATTCACTACCCAACGCGACTATGGCGCCGGGACGACCACTGCCTTTCGCGACGGTCATAGAAGGTTCGGGAATCGGCGGCAATCCGCGCGAGACTGCGAGCTGATTCCGAATCGCCCAGATCGCTTTGCGCAGCTGAATATCGTTGCCATCGGTGGGTGCGTGCGAGAGACTGCTGAACCCCGGATCGATCCACCAGGGTCCCGGCCACGCGTCTCCTGATTCCTCTTTCCAGTCCTTCAGTACGACCTTGTAGTCAGGCTCGATGCCCACTTTGTGAATCGACTTGTGGCTGGGAGTCAGGTAGCGCGCAATCGTGACATTAACTCCCGAACCGCCCGGCAATTTGAGAATCGCTTGCACCAGACCTTTGCCGAAGGTGGTGTCACCAACCAACTTGGCGCGGCTGTTGTCTCTCATTGCGCCCGCCAAAATTTCGCTGGCGCTGGCGCTTCCTTTGTTGACCAGCAGTATCAGCGGTTTGTCGGTCACCATGCTGCCGCCGGTAGTTTTTGCGGAGGTGACGTAGCCGTTGGAATCGGTCTCCACGACCACTTTCCCTTCAGGCAAGAACAAGCTCGAGATGTCGATGGCGTTGGTGAGCAGACCGCCCGGGTTGTTGCGCAAGTCGACGATCAGTCCATCGGCTGATTGCAATTGTGTGAGCGCGGCTTTGACTTCGCTCAGAGTGTCTTTCGAGATGAAACTGTCGATGCGCAAGTATCCGATGTTGTCGGGCAACATCAGCGCAGTCGGAACCGCCTTGATGTGAATTTCTGCGCGAGTCAGCGGTACTTCGATAGTTTCTTTGCCGCGTAAAAACGACACGGACACGTGTGTGCCTTGTGGACCACGAATCTGTTTGACCACCGCATCCAGAGCCAGTCCCGTCACCGGATTTCCGTTTACTGCCGAGACAATATCACCGGCGCGGACACCGGCGCGCTGCGCTGGACTTCCTTCGATCGGCGCGATAACTACGATTTTTTGCTCTTTGTTCATGGCCAATTGCATGCCGACGCCGAACAACCTGGCGGCGATTTGACTGTTCTCTTCGGCGAACGCATCGACGTTCAAATATCTGGTGTAGGGATCGCCGAGACTGGCAAGCATCGATTCAATAGCTTTGTCGGCGTCTTCCTGAGTTTCTATCTGGCGGTCATAGTGGTGATTCCACCGCGACCAGTCTTGCCCGTTGAACGACTGGTCGTAGAAATTTTGTTTCACCGTGTCCCAGGCTTTGGCGTAGACCTCTTTGGGCTCGACGCTCTGTCCCCGCGCCGATGAGACGAATCCAATCTGCAGGGCAATCAGCGCGGAGAGCAAAATGGCAGCACGCACGCCGTTTTTGAGACAAGCAACTTTCAGCATAGTAGTACCGGGGAGGTTTGTGGGCTTTCAAGAAGGCTGACGCCAGCGCCCCACAGTATACAAGGTGCGGGCTCTACTTTGATTATCGGATTGCGCCCGCCAGCGAGCAGTTTTCGAAGCTGGTGTCGGGCGCCTGAGTGTTGCGCAGGTCCGCTTCCCGGAAGTCGCAATTGACGAACCTGGCGTTGGCAAGTTTGGCGCCCTTCAAGTCGGCTTTGCGGAACTTGCAGTTGATGAACCGTCCTGACAATGTCGCACCGCGTAAATCGGTGTTTTCGAAGATGGCATCTTTTGTCGTGACGCTATCGGCATGTGTGAATTGTGAATTCGGCAGGTAAGCCCCGGAAAAGTTGGCACCGTCAATGGTTGCATCGCCGGCATCAGCTTTAGGCAGGAGCGCCTGAGTAAAGTCGGCGCTGTTGAGGTTTGCTTTGACTAACTTAACTGGTTTGCTGCCTGCCGTCTTAAATGCCTGTTCCAACTCTGATGGATTGGAGCGTGACGCGAAGCAGGACATCTGACCGAAGCCGTCGGCAGTCCCGATGGCTTGATTGAATAGCGCGCCTTCGAGATTAGCCTCGCTGAAGTCAGTTCCATCGACCGCTGCTCGGAAAAATGTCGCGCAAGGAAGTTTCGCCTTCTGGAAGTTGGTATCAGTCAGATCGGCGCGTGTGAAGTTGACGCTGTCTTCCCACATGTCGCCGGTGTCGTCCTGTGCTGACCTCGATCTGGTGCCGGCCATGGTCACTGCCATGGGCAGCGAAAACGTGTCGTCCGTCTCTGTCAATCGTTTTGGTATGTCGTCCAGTTGTCCGCCCTTCATCGCTTCGACAATGACGCGGCGCAGCCCGGTGCTGGTCGCCAGAGGCGATGAGTCTCCCCAGTCACGCACCTTTCTGCCGCGCACACGTCCGTATTGCGACTCGGAGAGATCTGCCAACATCAAGTAGGCACCATAGAAATTGGCAGCGCGTATATCGGCGGAACGCATCTTCACCGCAGTCATATCCGCCCGGGCGAAGTCAGCTTTGTAGCAGATGGCATGTCGCAGGTCCGCATCTTCCATGTCTGCATCGGAAAGAGTAACGTCCTGCAGATTGGCGTTGACGAGAAACGCTCCTTCCAGATTTCCCGCATGCATGCTGCGTCCGCGCAGTTGCGCGCCTTTTACTGCCGCCAGGTCCTCGTCTTTATTCGACCAGCTCTCCGGCTTTTTGCTCACCTCCGCATCCGACAGATTTGGATACAGGAGTTGCACCGGGACACCCGCGTAAAGCAATAAGTAAATCGACAAGCCGGCAGTTGCCACCAATGATGCAATACCGATGCCGGCGTCGTATTTCATTTTGCGGGCGACGTAACGGTCGCGGTCGAGGTCGGTGGTGATGCCGCGTCCCAGAGTTGCATTGGCTAGCTGATACGAAACCAGCGCGATCACTGTGGATATGGCGAAGAACAAACACTGCGTGAGGGTGCCGACGAGGTTTTGTGCGGGCAAGAAACGCAGCCAGTACGCCAGTATGGTGACAGGAACTATGCCCCACGCGCAGAGGCTTGCCGCCAGGATGTTGAGCTTGGTCGGCAAAGAAACGCCACCAGTTTCTTGCAGGCGCGAGAATCGTACTTCTATAAGGCTGGAGAGGAGCCATGGTGGAATCTTCTGATCGAGCGTCGAGCCGTCGGGGAACACCGCCGGCAGCGTCGCCAGTTTCTCCCAGTACTTCTGCAGGTAAAGCTGGAAGTAGACGAACAGCATGAGCAGCACCATCGGTGCCACCAGATAATACGCAATCAACGGCAATTCGATTTCGATCACCGGCAGGGTGGTTTGCTCTGCGTTGCTGAGCAGCGAGAAATCTTTGGTGGTGGCAATCGTTATCCACGCGATGGCGCAGCCGATCAGCATCATCTGGAATGTACCGGATGCCGATTGCGTGATCGTTTCCAATTCGGGAACTGCTTCGTCGATATCAATCGCCGACGGCAAAGTCGTGTACGAGATGTCGGCTCCCGAAAGGTGGCGGGTTCCCAGGTCGCGGCTGGTTTCCATCCTGGCGGAGGAGAGGTCGGCATCGTGGAAGAGCGTGCGGTCGAGATTGCTGTTCTCCAGGTCGGCTTCTTTGAGGCTGGTGCGCGCGAAATTGGTGTTGGTCAGATCTACTTTGGCGAGATTGGCGTTGTCCAGATTGAGTCCGCTGAGGTCCGCTCCAGCTAACTTATGTTTGTCGAGAAACAGCTCCTGGCCCGCCTCCCGGACTACTATCGCGTCTTTAGCGGGTTTGTCCAGTGTCGGTAGAAGGCGCAGCTGTTCTTCCTTGAGCAGCGTCCGCGCTGCATCGAGTGTGACACTGTCGATGAAACGTGCGCGTTTCCCGAGCAGCGAAATGCTGAGGAACAGCACGCAAAATGGCACAGTAACGGCGACCAGCTGGACTCCGATCACCTTCAGCGCCGGCTGCACCATGTCTTGCAATCGACCGTCGGAAGGCAGTCCCCAGAGTCCAACGGCGCAGAGCAATATGGTGTAGAGAAGCGAAATCGTTGCCGCCGACCGCCATCCGGGTTGAATGAGCAATCTGCTGACCAGGTCTCTGGCAGGCAACGATTGGCTTTCGCCTTTCAAGAATGACTGAGCTATCTTTGCGTCGCAGTAATAGAGTTTGTAGCGGTCGATTTTTCCCAGCACGAGCCAGAGGCTGCTGAAGAAATTGAACAGACCATACAGGATGATAATCAAGTTGCGAACTGACTCGCGGTGCCGACCGGTATCAAAATCCGGGTCGACCATTTTGATGCCGAGCAGAATCAATACGCAAACGAGCACGATGACCAGCTGCTGCATGCCCAGAAATAGCAGTGCTGATTTCAACCCACTCAAGCAAGTTATCTCCTACACGAAACGCGCTGACACTGATGGTTTCCAATGAATGGTACTTACCTTGACATTGGTTGTCCAGATATACTGTGCGAAACCGGGAGTCTGAGGGTGATACGCAATGATTTCTAGACGAGGCTTTCTGAGGGGCGCCGCTTCCGTTCTGCTCGCCTCACAACTGGAGGTGCCGCTGCCGATATTGGCACGGACCTCTTTTAAATCGGAACCATTCAAGCTCGGTATCGCATCCGGATCGCCAACGCCGAACGGCGTCGTCTTGTGGACGCGCCTGGCACCGAATCCACTTGAAGGTGGCGGACTGGACCCGCAGCCAATCAAAGTCGGTTGGGAGATAGCGAGTGACGAGGCTTGCCGCAACATTGTCAAAAGCGGCAAAGCAACTGCATCTCCTGCGTACGCTCACAGTGTTCACGTCGCTGTAGAGGGATTGGAACCGGCTAAGTCGTATTGGTATCGTTTCGTCGCCGGCGATGCCGTCAGTCCGGTCGGTCGCACTCGCACCGCTCCGGCGCGTGATTCGCTTGATCCATTTCGATTTACCTTCGCTTCCTGCCAGATGTACGAGCAGGGCTATTTCACCGCGCACCGCCATATGGCGGCCGAGGATCTGGATCTGGTTGTGTTTCTGGGCGATTACATCTACGAGCATTCGTGGGGTAAAAACGATGTGCGCAAGCACGAAGGACACGAGGTCTACACGCTCGATCAATACAGAAACAGATACGCTTGCTACAAGCTGGATTCCGACTTGCAACTCTGTCATACGAAGTTTCCCTGGATCGTCACGTGGGATGACCATGAAGTAGACAACGACTACGCAAACGATCGTGCTGAAGACCTGGAAGAGAATTTTGTTGCGCGTCGGAACGCCGCATATCAAGCCTTTTACGAACACATGCCGCTGCATCCATCGCTCGCGCCGCACCATGGCAACATGCGCATCTACCAGGCATTCGACTTTGGACGCCTGGCGCGATTTCACGTTCTCGACGACAGACAATACAGAGATTACGAAGTTTGTCCCAAGCCAGGGCGCGCGGGTTCGAATTACATCGTTGATTGCGCGGAGCGAAAAGATCCCAGCCGCTCGATACTCGGGTGGAAGCAGGAGAAGTGGCTTGAGGACAGTCTAAGGAATTCGACCGCGGTTTGGGATGTGATTGTGCAGCAAACCTTGATGGCGCAGGCGGTGCGCGAGGGCGGAAAATTCTGGACTGACGGCTGGGATGGTTATCCCGCAGCGCGACGGCGTTTGCTCGAAGCCGTGAGCAGTCGCAAGTCCTCCAACACGATCATCGTCGGTGGTGACATTCATGCGTATGCAGTCTCGGACTTGAAGGTGGATTTCGATGATCCGAAGTCGCCGGTGATTGCCACCGAGTTCTGCGGAACATCCATCTCATCTCAAGGTCCGCCCACCACTGATGTCGATGCGTTCTTGAAACAGAACCCGCATGTTAAGTATGCCAACAGCAATCTTCGCGGTTATGTTCGAGTTGCTTTGTCCAAGGACAAGGCCGACGTAACTTTGCGATCTATTGAAAGTGAGAAGAAACCCGACAGCCCCATTAAGGATCTCGCGCAGTACGTTGTGCAAGTGGGCAAACCTGGTGCCCAGTTATGTTGATTCGCAGTCCTGTATAAAAGTCCGGTTCGTATGATTCGAGGGCGAAGATTTTTCGTTCCGGCACTTTGGGATTTCGCTTGAACAAAAACCCAAACCAGTTGCGACGGGGTTTCACGATGCGATGTTTCTCCTGGTGCCGATGGACGCGTGTCCGCACATTATACCGCTCGCGATTCCTGCCAAAACGCGGACGGGGTGGTACTATTGCACGCGGAGGAAGCTGTGTTTGCTGTTATCTACCGATTTGAGATCAAGGAAGGAACTGACGATCAGTTCCGTGCCGGCTGGCGTGCGCTGACGGTGCGCCTTTACGAGGAGTGCGGTTCGCTCGGTGCGCGGTTGCACCGATTGGGTGCCACCACTTTCCTGGCGTACGCGCTGTGGCCCAGTGAACAAGTATGGCAAGAGGGCGAGCTGGTGATCGGCTCATTCTTGCAGGGCACCAATTGGGATGAGATGGTCGAACTGCATTCGGAGATGCTGTTTACTGCGCACGTCACCGACGACTTTCTGCACACCGCGCCATATCAGCCGATTGCTTGAGCCCTTCTACGGGTTTTCTGAGTACATGCGGAACCCGCCCATGCTGTCGGGATTGCCCACCATGCCTGTGGTGGTAGCGGGCAGCGCGGATTGTTGGCTGCGCCGAACGGTTTGCCAGATGTTGCCCTGGTTGTAATAAGCCGCGGTCTGAGTGGGTGCGGCATAGTATCTGGAAGTTTCTCTTACCGCTCTCAATCGTTGCAGTGCTTCGAGCGATGCCATGGTCGCGGCGGGTGAGCGATATTCCGATTCGTTTTCTTCGCCGTATTGATTGCCGAATCGCGAACCGCCAAATCGATATCCGTATCCGCTGGTACCGTATCCGGAGTTGTAGTTATTAGTTGGAATGCCGTAGCGTCCGACGCTGGAATTGTTGGTTATTCCGTAGCGGCTGGGAGTTTGATAACGGCTGTAGTAGTTTGATTTCACCTGGTCGAAGCCGCCGCCGGCATCGCCCACGCCGCGGAATCCGCCGCCCATGCCGCCCATGCCTTTGCACCCGCCGCCCATACCGCCAATTCCCTTAAATCCGCCACCCATGCCGCCGATGCCCTTGCACCCGCCGCCCATGCCACCGATTCCCTTAAGTCCGCCCAGTTCGCCCTGAGCGCCGGCGGGGAGGCAAGCAAACAACGTCGCAATGGCGATTGTTGCGGCATACAGATGGGCAGTCTTCGACATAAGAGATCTCCTGTCGTCCGTACTTCTTTGTTCCACATTAGTCTGCAAACGACTCGGATCCGGGTCGGCCGCCTTCGTGCCGGCTACCGGACTTATTACCGGTCTTTTTACCGGTCTTATAATGTCATGAAGATGTCGAAAGGCGTGATATACTGCCTGATATGGGAAAACGAAAAGCGGACAACGGAGCGGACTTATTAGCGGTCATGGATCGGGGCGAACGCGAATCCATGATGGAGCCGACCTTGATTGGCGCTGGGTCGAACTCACGAATTGAGCTGGCGGACATTGCCCTCGAACTGGCCCAGGCTTCAGCATCTTTGAGAGGCTCAATCGCGGTGCCCGTTGCCGATTCACTAGCTGACCTGGTCCGCAATATGAACTGCTACTACAGCAACTTGATTGAAGGGCACAACACTCACCCCGTAGACATAGAGAGAGCTCTGAAGAAAGACTATAGCCGTGATTCGACTAAGCGCAATTTACAGCTGGAAGCGTTTGCCCATGTGAGTGTTCAGAAGTGGATCGATACCGGGCACTTCAGTGGACTCGCGTACACCGCCGATGGTATCCGCGAGATTCATCGCAGGTTTTGCGAGCTGTTGCCGGAGGAGCTTCTGTATCTTGAAGATCCTCAGAGCGGCGAACGAGTACGAGTAGAGGCTGGTCAGTTTCGTGATCGAGATATCGCTGTTGGTGCGCACGTAGCGATTAGCCCGGGAGCTGTTCCTCGTTTTACTGAACGATTTGCGGAAGTCTATAACAAGCTCGGCAAGAGTGAATCGGTTCTAGCCTGCGCGGCGGCTCATCATCGACTGCTGTGGATCCATCCATTCCTTGACGGTAATGGGAGGGTTGCCAGACTGGTATCGTATGCGGTGCTAAGAGACGTTCTGGATTCGCGCGGTCTCTGGTCGATTGCTCGAGGATTGGCACGCAATCAATCAGAATACAAACGACATCTAATGCTGTGCGATCAACAGCGAATGAACGACTATGATGGGAGAGGCAATCTGAGCGAAAGGGCTCTGGTTGAGTTCACCAGGTTTTTTCTGCAGGTGTGTCTCGATCAGGTGCGATTTATGTCGAGTCTCATACAACCGGACACTTTGGGGAATCGCATTACTCGGTGGGTCGAGGTAGAAGCGAAAACGGAAAGACTATTGTCCAACTCCTCTGTGCTTTTGCAGGCGCTTTTGCTCAGGGGAGAGTTGGAGCGCGGCGAGGTTCCGGCGATTCTCGGTCTGGGAGAGCGACAAGCGCGTCGAGTAGTTGCGGCATTGGCTGCGCGGGGTGCTGTTTCCTCTGAGACTGAGCGTGGTCCGTTGCGGCTGGCTTTTCCGGCTGCTCTCGCAGAAACTTGGCTTCCGGGACTCTTCCCGACGGTTAGTTAGCTTGTTGTCAGTCCTGCCGTATAACACCACCGATGATGGCGTGATTTCTCGGTGGGTTTTGCACCCAAGCTGGGTGCCGGGGGTGCTCAACCCACCGCCTAGGAAAAAGTTGATCTATACGATAACCCCCTCAATCCGCATAAAGCCCCCAGTCTTGACCCGAGAGGCGCACCAGTACTACGTTTACGAGTCGCGCGGTCAGCGTTTCTCACCTGACGCCTGTTATCGTATAAGACAACTTTTTCCTAAGGGCGCTCCAAGCCCCCCCAGCAGCGAAAATCGCCCGCGCCGCTCAGACGTGCAGAAAGTCAAGACTTAGTGACTGCTAATGCGTTGTGCTTGCATTTTGCGAAAAATGATTCAGTCGCGCGCACTTGGAGGCAGATATGGCAAAGTTTTTCGCGGGCACCGCCCAGCACATGGGGCAGGAGTACCAGGTAAGCATCAATGTGGAGCAGATCAGCAGTTTCAAGTCGCACAATGCCGAGTCGGTTGCGGTCACCGTGGCTGGCAGTACCGCGCCGATTTATGTGATGAAACAGTATGATGAGTTTGCGCAAGAAGTCCGGCTGCTGACGTCCAACAACTAGCCAGGTGTTTCCATGACTCAGTACGACCAGATTGCAGGGCAGTACGACCAGAGCGCCGAGGAACGCAGCGACCGCGAGAGCGTGCTGGTGCCCAGCGCAAAGTACTATCTCGGCGACCTCGCGGGCAAATCGGTGTTGGACCTCGCCTGCGGATCGGGCTACTTCACTCGCCTTATAGAGGCGTGGGGAGCAGAAACCGTCGTAGGCGCCGATATCTCGGCAGAGATGATCGACATCGCCAGGCGCCGCGAGCGAGAGAACCCTCTCGGTATCGAGTATCACGTAGCCGATGCGTCGGAAATGCGGAAGTTCGGTGAATTCGA
>JAXLXI010000029.1:0-47512 GCA_046328035.1 Candidatus Obscuribacterales bacterium
GAAGGCACCATAAAAACAAGTGACTTCAGCCACAAATCCTGCCAGCCCCGGCAGGCCGAGATTAGCCATGGCTGCCAGCATCCAGAAATAGAACACATGCGGCATCTGCTTGGCGAGTCCACCACCGATTTCAGGAATGCTGCGGGTATGGGTGCGGTCGTATATCGTTCCGACCAGAAAGAACAGCGCTGCCGATATCACACCGTGCGCAATCATCTGGAAGATGGCACCGCTGAGCGCCGCCGCCGAGACGGCTCCCACGCCGATCAATATGAAGCCCATGTGGCTGACCGACGAGTACGCAATCACGCGTTTCATATCTGTCTGCACCAGGCAGGCAATCGCAGCCCAGACGACATTGAAGCAGCCCAACGCAATGATCCACGAGCCGTAAGTCGCCACCACATCCGGGAAGAAACCCATGCAGATGCGCACCAGACCGTACGATCCCATCTTGAGAAGCAGTCCCGCCAGAATCATTGATATTGGCGTCGGCGCTTCCACGTGTGCATCGGGCAACCATGTGTGGAAGGGGAACGAAGGCAGTTTGATAATAAACGCCAGGAAGAAACCCATAAACGCCAGCGACTGAATGCCGCGCGCCAATGTTGGTGTTTGTTGCGCCAGCTCAACCATATTGAAGGTAGGAGCGGCGCCGCTGGATGAAAGCTGGAAATAAGTAAATAGAATGCCCGCCAGCATCAAGATGCCGCCGGTGAATGTGTAGAGCAAAAACTTCATCGCGGCATAGTCGCGCCGCGGACCGCCCCAGATGGCGATCAAGAAGTACATGGGCACCAGTTCCAGTTCGAACATGACGAAGAACTGCACCAGATCTTGCGACATGAAGACGCCGAGGATGGAAGTCGTCAGCAGCATGACCATGCTGTAGTAAAAGCGCGGACGCATCTTATCGACGCTCTGACTGGCCAGTACCGCAGCCATTGTGACGATTGTCGTGAGCAGGATCAGCGACAGGCTCATACCGTCGATGCCGACGTGATAGTCGACAGTCACCGACTTGTTGTTGCCCGGCAGCATCATAGTGATCCAGGGCAACTTGGTTTCGAATTGCAACGCGATCGAGTTGTAGTCGAAGCGCGCAGCCAGCACCACACTCAGTACCAGCATTACAAACGAAAGACCAATCGCCGTGGGTCGCGCTGTGCGTTCGGGAAGGATCGGCAGTCCGATGATGATCGTCCCCAGAAGCGGCACGAGAAGCAAGATTGTCAACAGTAAGTCCACGGCAGCATGCATCCTGAAACTAGTTGTGTGCGCAGCAAGTATATCGACATAGAGAGTCGGATGTCGCGCGGCGAGCGCCGTTGAAGATTTGTTGAAACACAAAATAATTTCAGAAATGAAAGAAGGAACCAATGGCGTACACTGTGTGGCGCACAGACTTAGATCAAAAGCGACTGCGGAGACAAAGCCTTGGAAGTTTCACCCGTGCTTCAAAATGCGTACTGGATTGTGCTGGCGCCATTCATCGCCGGCGCCGTCATCATCCTCGGTGCGCGAGCGAGCAAAACTATGTCGATGCTGCTGTCAATAGCAGCAGTTGCATATGGCTTCGTGCATTCGCTGTTGATCTTCAATACCCTGCACGGCAACCCGGTTCCATATCAAGTCAACTGGGACTGGTTCGTCTCCGACAGTTTCAAGCTGTCAGTCGGACTGCTTGTCGACAACCTCGCATCTCTCATGTTGATCGTCGTCACCGCCGTCAGCTTGCTGGTGCAGATATATACGCATGGCTACATGCGAGAAGATCCGGGCTACTCCCGCTTTTATTCATACCTGTCTCTGTTCACCGGCTCGATGCTGGGACTGGTGGTCGCCACCAACTTATTTCAGATGTATCTGTTCTGGGAACTGGTGGGTGTTTGCAGTTATTTCCTGATCGGCTTCTGGTGGTACAAGCCAAGTGCTGCCGCCGCTTGCCTTAAGGCATTTGTTGTCAACCGCGTCGGCGACTTCGGGTTTCTTGTTGGCATCTTGATGTTCCTGGCCGCCACCATGGGATTCTGGTCGGCACACGCCGATCACGGATTGCTGATGTTCACCGACCCCACAGGTGGTGGCATCGACCTGACCGGCGCCATGCGCTGGGCATTGACCGAAGGCTCCGGTCACCTGACCACATCACTTTTGACAGTCATTTCGCTCTTGATCTTCATGGGACCGATGGCCAAATCGGCGCAGTTACCCTTGCACGTGTGGCTGCCTGACGCCATGGAAGGTCCGACACCAATCTCCGCACTGATCCATGCCGCCACCATGGTGGCAGCCGGAGTCTATCTGGTGGCACGCGCCTATCCTCTCTGGCTCAACTGGGCAGACCCCGCCAATCCGACCACGGTCGACTCGGCAGGACTTAATTTCGTTGCCTGGATCGGCACGTTGACGGCATTGATGGCCGCCATCATCGCTTGCAGCCAGTACGACATCAAACGCATTCTCGCCTGGTCCACAGTCTCGCAGCTCGGCTACATGTTTGCCGGTCTGGGAGTTGGTGCCTTCACCGGCGGTATGTTCCACCTCTTCAACCACGCCTTCTTCAAAGCCATGCTCTTCCTGTGCAGCGGCGCCGTCATCCATGCTTTGCACGACGAACAAGACGTACGCAACATGGGCGGCTTGAAGAAATATATGCCGATCACCTACTGGTGTTGTTTGATTGGCACTATATCCATTTCCGGCGTGCCCGGCTTCAGCGGTTTCTTCTCTAAAGATGAGATCATCGGCGGTGCCTGGGATGCAGGCGCCAAGGGCGTCGCGTGGATCCTCATATTCACCGCCGGACTGACGGCGTTCTATATGTTCCGCATGCTTTTCATGGCTTTCCACGGCGAGTATCGCGGCACAGTCAAGCCTCACCACGAAAGATTCGGCGTCGTCACGGCACCACTTTGTGCCCTGGCAGTGCCATCGATCGTCAGCGGCTTCCTGGGCACCAGCATGAACTTCTGGCAAGGTCAGCCGTACACGACACCGTTCGGCAACTTCCTCTATTTCCAGCATCCGCACTTCCCGGAGATTAACTGGACACCGGTAGCGCTATCAATCGGCGCCGCCTTCATAGGAATTGCCCTGGCGGGTCTGGTGTATGTGTCGCGCACGCTCAAGATCAACGACTGGTTCATCGAGAACGCGCGACCGCTCTACAACCTGTCGTTCAACAAGTTCTACTGGGACAACATGTACCTGGGGCTGGTGAACAAGCTGCTGCTGCCTTTCTTCACGCTCGCCTGGCAGTGGGTCGATATGTACATAGTCGACAACCTCGTCAATTTGAACCGCACGGTCGTGCTGGGCACGAGCGAAACGCTGCGTCTGTCCGAAAACGGGCGCGGACAGTTCTACGCAATGATGATCTTTGCGTGCGTAGCCGGCATTACTTTGTTTGTTTTCTTTACCCACAATTAGCGAGCGAGAAATGGCTGACGCACACAAAGACGACGATCACGGACACGCCCACGGACATGATGACGGTCATGGACATGGCGACGATCATGGACATGGTCACGGAGCCGCCGCCGGGGACATCATTTCGGAAGACAGCCCGCAAGACATGGTCCTGACATTCGTGGCAATGTTAACGCTGGCTGGACTTATGACCATGATGTTCTGGTTCTACCAACCGGGCGGCGAACCACCCGCTCACGGCGGCGAGCATCACGGCGCAGGGGTCGAAACACACGGCGCTGAGCCGGCTTCCGGGGAACCGGCGGTCGGCGGCGAACATCACTGATCGGCTTGCCAGCCCTGAGTCGCGAAGAAAAGTTAGTTGCGTGTCATTAACGTTCGCTGCAAGAGCCGGAAGTCAGGCGGGCTTTGTGTTATTCTTTCCCTTCGTCGGTGAGTAGGGAAGCCAGCAGGCTTGAGTTTTGCCCGATTCACCGCCGTGATCACATACGGCGGCGGATGCCAATTTGCCCCGTACAGCGCGAAAAACAATGGCTCCCCGAATTTGAGCTCGGGGATAGGAGAAAAGGATAAATGCAGGAAGTCACTATCGGAATCGGAGGAGCCGCCGGCGACGGCTTGGACAAATCCGGTGACACCTTAGCGAAAACCGCTGGTAGACAAGGTCTCCATGTTTACGCTTACAACAGCTATCAGTCGATCATCCGCGGCGGACATATTTGGCTGCGAGTGAGAATCGGCGACCAGAAGGTTCTTAACCACGGCGACCGCCTGACGGCACTGGTTGCCCTCAACCAGGACACCATCGAACGACATGCGCCCGAAGTCGATGACAACGGCTACATCATCTTCAACAGCGAAAAGCTGAAACTCGACCCGACCCTCGTTAAAGGCAAAAACGTGCAAGTGCTCGCCATGCCGATGAAGCAAGTGGTTGCTGAAGTCGAGAAAGAACACGGACCGATTCAACCGATCATGCAGAACACAGTCATGGTCGGCGCCGTTCTGTTCTTGACCCAAATCGATTTCGAAACCGCTGCCGGAGTGTTGAAGGACACCTTCAGCCACAAAGGCGACAAGATTATCGACCTCAACGTCGGCCTTTTGAGAGCCGGTTATGAATACGCGAAAGCTTCGTTCAAAACCGACATCAAAGGTTGGAACGTCGAGAAAGTACGCCGCCCGTTCGTCACCGGCAACGAAGCCATCGCTATCGCTGCTGCTGCCGCCGGCTGCAAGTTCTACTCCGCATACCCGATGACTCCCGCGTCTTCCATCCTGCACTGGATGGCGACCCACGGCGAGAAAGCCGGCGTCTGCGTCAAGCAAGCTGAAGACGAAATCGCCGTCATGAACATGGCGGTCGGTGCCGGTATCGGCGGCGTGCGCAGCATGTGCGCCACCTCCGGTGGTGGCTTCGCTTTGATGACCGAAGCGGTCGGCATGGCCGGCATCATGGAGGTGCCGGTGGTTTGCGTCGAAGTTCAACGCGGCGGACCGTCGACCGGTCTGCCCACCAAGACCGAACAGGCTGACCTCAACCAGGTCTACGGTGCCTCGCAAGGCGAATTCCCGAGATTGATCGTGCATCCGCTGACCACCGCAGATTGCTTCAACTCCACAGTCGAAGCATTTCACTTAGCCGACAAGTATCAAATGCCCGTCTTGTTCATGTCCGACCTGCTGCTTTCCGAACACCCGGAAACGGTCGATGCCGAAGTCTTCAAACAGAAGATCACGATCGATCGCGGCAAGATTGTCAAAGACTGGCCTGAAACCAACGGCAAGTTCAAACGCTTCCTGTTCACCAAAGATGGTGTGTCACCACGGACGGTGCCCGGCACGCCGAACACGATCTTCACCTCGGGCAGCGACGATCACGACGAACGCGGCATTCTCATCTCCGACATGTTCACCTCACCGCCCGTGCGCCGCATGATCATGCAAAAGCGCATGCGCAAAGTGGAGAACCTGCTGAAAGAACTGCCGGCGCCCAAACTGGAAGGACCGGCCGATGCCGATCTGACACTGGTCACCTGGGGCTCCAGCTACGGCGTCGTCAAGGAAGCGGCAGAATTGCTCACCGCCTCCGGCACCAAGACCAACGTCCTAGCTATCAAGTACATCGCTCCTTTCCATACAAAGGAAGTGACCGAGATCCTCAGCAAGTGCAAGAAGAAGTTCTCTGTCGAACTCAACTTCACCAGCATGATGGCTCGTCATATCAAAGCCGAAACCGGCGTCTCTATGGATGCGCACATCAACAAATACGATGGCGAACCAATCGAGCCCGCCTACGTCGTCGAGCACGTCAAACGCGTGCTGGGCAACAAACCGTTCATCCTCGATGCGCATGAAGATGAAGCGCGCGAAATCGCGTATCACTACCTGCGCACTCATGCCGCCGAGAAGCTGCGTCCGACAACGGTCTCCAGCGAACCGGCCAACGGCAAAGGCGAACCGATCTATAAGGTCGAACTGATCGAAAGAGCGACCGGCAATCACGCCGGTGTCATCCGCGTCGGCGTGGAGACGGGCTCTACCTACTCATTCGAACCCGTTGAAAGCAAGTAATAAGAGGTTTCCAAATCCATGGCTACTACGCTTGAATTAACAGTCGAAACCTTCAAGGGTCCAGTCGATCCCGACTGGTGCCCGGGATGCGGCGACTTCGGTGTGCTGCGTTCGCTGCAAACAGCAGCCGCGCAAATCGGAGTGCAGCCCAAGGACTTGATGGTTGTGTCCGGCATCGGCTGCTCGTCGAACCTACCCGGATTCATCAATGCCTACGGCATCCACAGTCTGCACGGTCGTTCGATACCGGTTGCCACCGGCGTCCACTTCGCCAACACAGACATGAAAACAGTCGTCACCGGCGGTGACGGCGACGGCTACGGTATCGGTGTCGGTCACTTGATCCACGCGATGCGCCGCAACCTGGACCTCACTTACTTCGTGATGGACAACCAGATTTACGGTCTCACCACCGGTCAAGCCTCGCCGACCACCACCCGCGGACACAAGACCAAATCCACCCCCAACGGCAATGCGGAGATTCCGCTCAACCCGATTGCTCTGGCAATTACCGCCGGCGCCACCTTCGTTGCTCGCGGATTCTCCGGCGAAGCCAAACAACTGGTGGACCTGATGGCTCAAGCCATGCAGCACAAAGGATTTGCTCTGATCGATATCTTCAGCCCCTGCGTCACCTATAACAAGGTGAACACCTATCCCTGGTTCAAAGAGCGCGTTTACAAGTTGGAAGAGACCGACCACGATCCGACCGACCACAAGCAAGCGTTCTCCAAAGCCTTTGAATGGGGCGACAAGATTCCGCTGGGAGTCATATACAAAGAAGAACAGGTCACGTATGAAGACACCGAGCCGGTACTGCAACGCGGTCCGCTCGTAAAGCAGCCGCTCGGATTGGCTCCGGACGTGCTCAATGACTTCATCGAAGAAATGATCTAGGGAAGAAACTCTCGTTAACCTTCGGGGCATGCCGTCAGGCATGCCCCTTTGCTTTGAGCTTTGAGCCCCGGGGTTTCATCAGATATGATGAAACAGGCACCACGAGCGATCGTATGACCGACCAATTTGAAACAGATGAAGCAACCGCCCAGCACCTTCAGACTGGCACCATCCTCGATGGCAAGTATGAAATTCTGTCCTACATCGGATGTGGTGGCATGGGTTCGATCTACAAAGCTCGCCACAGCGAGCTGGGAAATTTGGTCGCCATCAAAATAGTGCACGGCCGCTTTGCCGCCAATCCGGAGGCGGTCAAGCGATTTCAGAACGAAGCCCGATTCATCGCCAGCCTGCGCCACAAAAACATCCTGACGGTTTACAGCTTCGGCTCTATCGACGGCCTGGTCTATATGGCCATGGAGTTTGTCAAAGGTCGCTCGCTGTCCGACCGGCTTTATGATGTCGGCCCGTTTACGCCTGCAGAAGCTCTGCCGATCTTCCTCCAGGTTTGCGACGCTATGATCGCGGCTCACAAAGTCGATGTTCTGCATCGAGACCTGAAACCGGCCAACGTAATGCTGGTCGAGGAAAGCGACGGTACCGTCTGCGCCAAAGTGGTCGACTTCGGTCTGGCCAAGTTGCTCGACGGCGGCGAGGGACAGCGGCTGACGCAGACGGGGGAGGTGGTCGGTGATCCGCACTACATGAGCCCCGAGCAGGCGCAAGGCGGCAAACTGGATGCACGCGCCGATGTTTATTCTTTTGGCTGCTTGATGTACGAGCTTCTCACCGGCGAGCCGCCATTCACGGCAGACTCACCCGTCGCCGTTCTCTACAAGCAAATTTCCGAGCACCCACAACCGTTTGCGCAACGGCGAAAATTACCGGCCGCTCTGGAAGCAATCACATTCACCTGCATGTCCAAAAGTGCCGCGCAGCGCTACGATTCGTTCGCGACACTGCAGGCGGTGCTGTCCGAGTTTCTTCAAAATCCCAATTTGAAAGTCACCGCTCCTGCCGGCGGTCGAGGGTCCGGCCGGCGCCTGATGCTGGTGACAGCCTCTCTGGCAATGCTGGCAATCGCAGCGGCAGTGGGTCTGAGACTGATAGATGAAACCTCCCCTGCCGCCGACGGAACGCCCCGAGACAGCAACTCCGGTGATGATCCGGCCGCCGGCAAGCCGCCTGATGTGCCAGTTAAACCGGTGCGAATGACTGAAGAGCGAGCTATGGCAATTATTGAAACAGGCAAGCGCACCAACGATCCGCTCACCATCGCCAAGGGCAAGGCAAAGCTAGTAGAAGGACTGCATGGGGCGGGCAAATACGAGCGCGCATTGCAAGCCGGCGAGAATGCGTTGCAGGACCCCGCACTGACGGACCAGCAACGAGCCGACGTGCAAATTCTGGTTGCGGACACTTATTCGCGCCTGGGTCAATCACAGAAGGCGCTGGAGCTTTTTGAGCAGACGCTTGCTACGGCTCCGTTCCCGGAGCAACGTGACGCTGCTGCGCGGCCGCTGATCAGCTGGTACATCAATAGAAAAGACTGGGCCAGCGCCGAAAGACTGACCAAAGGAATCGACCTTTCCTGGATAGCCCGCAACCGCCAGTTAAATGGAAACTATATCTACCAGATTGCCGTAGTCTGCCACCGCGGCAAGCCGAATGAAGCCGAGCGACTGAAAGAGAAAATGTTGGCTGCCCCATTGGACGACCTGGGCAAAACTTGCGTCCTTTATAACTTCGTGACGGCATTTTCCGCCGGCGGCGATTTAAGCCGCGCCCTTGACTGCCTGCAGGAGATGCGCGGATTGGTCCGATCGAGCCACCATCCGCAGGTTGAGCGCATGGATATACAGAGACAGATAGCCGAAATGGCGCTGCTCTATCACGCGGAAAAATATGACCAGGTTATCTGGAACGGCAGGACTCTCTGGGAAAAGCTGACGTCGGAACCAGTCCCCAATCGCGAACAGTTGCAACAGGCTGGGCAAATCTACGCGTCGGCTCTGCGCAGAACGGGCAAAGACAAAGAAGAGCAAGCTATTTTGAAACAGCTGCAAACCATCTACAGGTTCTAATTGCATGATCTGGAGCGGCGACTTCATATCAGGTCAAGGCGGCGGCGCATCTGAATCTCTTGTTCAGACGGGCGCCATCATTGACGGCAAGTATGAAGTGGTGGCATTTGTCGGTGCCGGAGGGATGGGCTCTGTTTACAAGGCTCGACACACAGAGATAGGCAACTACGTCGCCCTCAAATTTCTGCACCCGCGTTTTGCCACCGATCCCGACGCCGTCAAAAGATTTCAGCGCGAGGCGCAAATCATCTCCGCTCTGCGCCACAAGAATATTTTATCGGTCTACGCTTTCGGCAGATACCGCAGCATGCTCTACATAGCAGTCGAGTACATCGAGGGAACGTCGCTGCACTGGTTGATCTCAGATCAAGGAAAAATCGACGTCTCGCTTGCCATGCCCGTCTTTCTGCAAATCTGCCAGGCCATGGAATACGCGCACCACAACGATGTGCTGCACCGAGACTTGAAGCCGGACAACGTCATCCTGCTGCCCGGACAGGTCGAGACCACGGGCAGCGGTACAGTCAAAGTGGTCGACTTCGGACTGGCAAAACTCCTGGACGGCAGCGATGTGCAGAAGCTGACCAAAACCGGTGAGGTCGTCGGCGACCCCAATTACATGAGCCCGGAACAGTGCCAGGGGCGTCCACTGGATGCCCGTTCGGACATCTACTCGATGGGCTGCCTCATGTACGAATGCCTTTCGGGACAGGCGCCCTTCGTTTCCGACTCACCGGTGGCCACGCTGTACAGACACGTGTCCGAGCAGCCGGACAGGTTTGCGCAGCGCTCTGGTGTGCCGCCGGCGCTGGAATCGATCACGCTCACGTGCATGGATAAGAAACCGGACAATCGCTACGAGTCGTTTGCCGCTCTGGCTGAAGCTCTGCAGAGCTTTCAGCAAAACCCTCAACTGAAGACCAGAGCACCACGCGCAGTGGCGGCCTTCGGACGCTTTCCCAAACGACAGGCATTGATAGTTTACTCCGTCGCCTTCCTGATACTGGCGGGTGGCATCGGCGCAGCGCTCTACAACTCCACATTGTCCGGGCGCGACAGCGGCAATGCCGACAGCGAACTGCTGGCGGTAGCGCGCGAGCGGCTTCGGCAGTATGACTTCAAGCTTTCCAAAGGGCGAGAGGTCAACAAACGCGACTCGATGCAAGCCATCAAATTGGCGGAAGAACTGGGCGATACGAATGCCATGGCGCGCGCCACTATTGCGCTTGCCGACTCGTATGCCACCGAGCACCAGAGTGATCGTGCGTATCAGGTGGTTATGAAAGCGGTAAACTTACCCCGGCTGTCCGAAGCCACTCGCAAGCATCTGGACGCAAAAGTTGCCACCTTCGCTTATGCCTCGGGCAACTGGCAGGAAGCCGAAAGGCTGTACGAACCGATTCTCGCCGACTTGCGCCGGCAAAATGCCGCCAACCAGTTGGGCAGCGGACCTGTGCAGTCGGTAATGCTCTGTCTGGTCGACGCCAAGTTTCGTCTCAAGAAAGACGCCGAAGCGCGTGCCTTGCTGTCCGAGCTGCACAACATGCCCTACCAGCAGGACGGCAGGCTCAACTATTACTTCATTCGCCTGCTGGAGATTGATATCGGCAACGGCATGGACGAACAAGCAAATGCCCTGGTGAAAGGGCTGCTGAGCGCGCAGATAACCGACAACGACAAACTGGACGGGTTAGCTAATGCGTCGTTCTTTTATGCCGTCAATCGCAGATTGCCGCAGTCCGTGGCTACCAATAAAGAGATCGTGGCACTGGCCACTGAAAGCAAGCATGCTAAGGAATTTCCGCATGCCGACGAGGTCATTGCTATGTTTCGTGCGCGGCAAGCTGATAAATGGGATGTGGTGCTGCAAACCGGGGAAGAACTGCAGTCGCTGGAGAATTCGAAAAAAACTCACTGGCCTCGGGTAGTTTGGGCAATTACTTACAGCGAAGCGATGACCCGGCACAAGTTTCCTAAAGACGAAGCCAGGCGCCCCCTGGAGCTTTTGAACATCGACCTGCACAACAATTGGAAGTGGTGAGTTCGGCATAAGTCCTTTTCAGGGAATATTATGGGGGTAGGAAAGTTCGCCGCAATTACTGACTGGACCGACCCTTGAGTCCTGAATCCACCGACTATCATCTCGGCGGTGCCGCCAGATCCAATCTGGCGGTCGGATCGCTGCTCGATGGTAAGTACGAGATTCGCGCTTTCCTGGGCAGCGGCGGCATGGGCGCGGTCTACCAGGCGTACCATAGCGAACTCGATCACGATGTCGCGATCAAAGTGTTGCATGGTCAGGCAGCCGACGATCCTGATTCAGTGAAAAGATTCCAGCGCGAGGCGCACATCATTTCTGAATTGCGCCACAAGCACATCCTGTCGGTTTACGCGTTCGGAGCCTTGGAATCGCTGATTTACATGGCGATGGAATATCTACCTGGTCAGTCGCTGGCAGCCATGATCGCAGACAGGGGTCCACTCAAAGCGGAGCGGGCAGCTCCGATTTTGTTGCAAGTCTGCGAAGCGATGAGCTACGCACATGCCCAACACGTCTTGCACCGCGACTTGAAGCCTTCCAATGTCATCGTCCTCAACTCTCGAGACGCAGATGCAGAGCCATCCATCAAGGTGGTTGACTTCGGGTTGGCACGTCTGATGGGAGTCGGGGAGCAACGACTGACGCAGACGGGAGATGTGCTGGGCGATCCAAATTACATGAGCCCCGAACAGTGTCAGGGCAGACAGCTTGATGAGCGATCCGACATCTATTCCTTCGGATGTTTGATGTATGAAGTTCTCACCGGTAAACCGCCGTTTCTTGGAGAATCGTCTGTGGCATCGCTCTTCAAACAAATCTCCGATGCGCCCCCGCCATTTCCACCTGAATGTGCCGTACCGTCAGCCTGGCAAGCCATTACACTCACCTGCCTCTGCAAAGATCCGGCGCAACGGTACCATTCGTTTCAAGAAGTGGCTGACCTGATCAAGCAGGCAATCGCCAACCCGCGCATCACTGTCCAATTGCCGGTCAACAAGCAACAAGCCGAAATGGGGCGCAAATGGAAGCTGATTGCAGTCCCTCTGGTGATAGCGGTGCTGGTCGGTGCCCTGACCATCGGAATACTCTACGCAAACTACAAGCGTCAGCAGAAGGAGAGCGAGCAATCGCAACTCGAAGAGCCTATCAGGCGCCTTAACTACCGCTTGCACAACACGCTGGTGTCAACGCAGAACTTCGAGCCCAATACCAGAAGTGATGCCGAACAGTTGATGAAACTGGCGAAGAAACTCAAGAAAGGCGAAGATTACGCGTTCGGCGCCTACATGCTGGCCCGCTACTACTCGATCATCAAAGCCGACCAGCAGCGCGCCATGCAGCTGGTAAATGAAGCGCTCAGCACCGACGATCTCAAAGGCGAAGACAGACTGGCGGCCACATGGTTCGCCTCCACCACTGCCACCAGTCTGCACGACCATCAGACAGCTGAAAAGCGGCTGGCCGAGCTGTTCTACCAGCCCCACGGCGAACGCTGGATGCACGAGTATCGAGATCATATCAGGGAGGATGTGATCGCCAACAAGTTCGCTCTCGGTAAAGACAAAGACGCGCTCGCCATTTGCCGGCAAGTCTACGCCGAAAACGCAGTGGGCAAGCCGGAGGCCAATCCACTAAACCACGCAAAAATGGCCAAAGAGCTGGCGAATTATGCAATGGCCAGGCACGACTATGCGGAGGCGGATAAGTATCTGAGCACGGTCAACCCGCTCATCTGTGTGCAGGCCGACAATGTCGAACCCGTGGTCAGTTGCATGGTGACTCTGTACAGCAAGCAAGACCGCACGCAGGAACTGAGAACTCTCGTGGGCAAGATTTTGAACAACGAGAAGCTGAACGATTATCGCGGTGCGATGTTCCTGTATCAGACGATATGCACCCTGCTGGAAGACAATCGAACAGCTGAAGCATCGCGCTACGCCGATCAGATGGTGGCGCTCTCGAGGCAAACCAACGAAGTGGACAAACCTTCGATGATCGCGTACGCCGACCTGGCTAAACTGCGAATAGCGATAAAGGAAGGAAAACACGATCTGGCTGTCCGACAGGGAAAGCAACTTTTCCAGACTTGTAACCAAAGCTCTCTGGATGCGGTAGCTGCAACCACACAAGACCTCTTGCAGCCGCTTCTGACGCCTGAGGAAACATCACACATGAAAGCCCAGCTCGATGTTTTGCAGAAGCAGGAACAGCAAAAGCGCGAGGCGGTAAAGCATCAGGACGAAGTCCAGAGAGAAGCCGCGGAGGCAGCATGGGACAAATCTGCGGCAGCAAAAGGGGACCGGTGACTCCAGGAAACAGGTAGGATAGAGAAGGTCTTAATCGTCCAGGAAACTGAGCATGACTGACCAGCTAGACAACCAGAATTACACCTCTGATGATGACGCGGACACAACCGCTTCCACTTTGCTGGCGATCGGCACGATTCTCGACGGCAAGTATCAAATCACCGCATTTCTCGGGCATGGCGGCATGGGCTCGGTGTACAAGGCTCGCCATTTGGAAATCGGCAACGACGTAGCAATCAAGATCTTGCTGCCCAAAGTAGCGATCGATCAAGAAGCGGTGCGACGGTTTCAGATGGAAGCACGCACGATTGCCCGATTGCGACACAAAAATATCCTCACCGTTTTCGCCTTCGGCTCATTCGATGGGCTGACGTACATGGCAATGGAATTCATCAAAGGTGAGTCTCTATCTGAGCTGATATTCGAGAATGGTCCCATGGAGCCGCGGCTCGCCATCCCGCTTTTGTTGCAAATCTGCCAGGGCATGACTTACGCTCATCAAAACGGTGTACTGCACCGCGACCTGAAACCGGCCAACGTGGTCATTCTCACGCACGGCGTCATCGATCCTGCCGCCGTCACCACATCTGATATCGACACCATCACCGGTGGCGGCCCGTCGGTGAAAGTGGTCGACTTCGGATTAGCGAAAATTCTTGACGGCGACGAAGTGCAGAAGCTCACGCAGACCGGACAGGTGGTCGGCGATCCCAATTACATGAGTCCCGAACAGTGTCAGGGGCACAACCTCGATGAGCGCTCGGACATCTACTCGATGGGTTGCCTGATGTATGAATTGTTTTCAGGTGAGAAACCATTCCCGGATGACAATCCAGTCACGATTCTTTTTAAGCAGGTAACGAATGATCCGCAGCCCTTCGCAAATCAGAAACACCTGTCTCAGACTCTGGAAGCCATTACTTTCACTTGCATGGCTAAAGACCCGGCCGACCGGTACGATTCATTCGACGCGCTCGCCCACGTGCTGCAACAGTATCTCGAGAATCCCAGCCTCAGACTGAAGGCGCCCTCGCTCAGGCACCGCTACGGGCACCACCGCTCGAAGTTGATCTGGGGAGCCATCTTCACTTTGATCATCGGTGCAGTCGCCACGGTGTCCTGGCTTTATTTCTACAACGCCAAGAAAGCCGAGAAAGAGCAGGCGGCAATCGCACGCGAAGAAAAGCTGCACTTCCTGCTTTCCGAGGAGCGCAAACGCACAAAGCCACCCAGCATTGACGAAGCTCAGGCACTGGTGAAACTGGCGGAACAATCGGCAGATCGCGGAGCTTTGGCGCAATCGCGCGCGATGTTAGCGGACATTCTGGCAGCCAACACCAGGTATGACGAGGCATACGCGGTGGCAGTCGAGGCCCTGAACATGCCGGAACTACCTCAATACATCAAACCACAAACCCGCCATAACGCCGCTTATAGCGCGTTTGTCCTGCACCGTTATCCGGAAGCGTCCTACCATTACCGCCTGATCTATCAGAGCATCCGCCAGGCTCGCTACAATCCCACACCCGAACAAGGCTCGGTCGTCCACAACCTGACGACGTCCTTGCTGGCACAAAACAAACTGGCCGAAGCTGAAGCGATCATGGCCGATCTCGATCCCAAATGGATAGAACGCAACGGCGTGCTCAACCGAGGACTGCTCTTGCAAATCGAACTGTGGGGGAGAAAGGGCAACGCCGGAGAATTGAACTCGCTAAGAAAGCAGGTCTTAGAGAGCAAACTCAACGACAAAGACAAGTCTTATGTGCTGCTCAACATTGCCACGCAACTGCTCAACTGCCGGGACATGCAGGCTGCGCGTATCGCCATCGCTGATTATCGGAGATTGGGTTCATCGCCGCAACTGGATCAAAGCGAATCGCATAACCGATTGCGCGTTCTGGAATATAATCTTGAGCTGGTGAGCAGACCGGGTCCACAGTCGTTGCAAACAGGACAGGCTCTGTTTGCGGAGCAAGAGAAGAAGCCGACCGATCTCTGGTCCATCCAAACCTGCGGAAGTCTATACAAAGAAGACTTGCTGCGCAATGGACAAAAGGATCAAGCAGCAGCTCTGGACTCACGTATAGAAAAAAGTGTGATGGCATCTCTTCACAACGCACATGGATGATCACGCGGGCAATGTCCCCGACTATACAGATCAGGACGTGCCGCCGCTGCACGTCGGTACGGTGATTGATGCTAAGTACGAACTCGTCGAATTCATCGGCATCGGCGGCATGGGCTCAGTGTACCGAGCTCGCCATCTAGACTTAGGAAACGATGTTGCCATCAAATTCTTGCACCCACGTTTCGCCGCGGATCCGGCAGCCATCAGAAGATTTCAACGCGAAGCCCGCATCATTTCCGGACTGCGTAACAACAATATTTTGTCTGTCTTCGCATTCGGAAATTTTGAAGGGCATGTCTACATGTCGATGGAATACATCCAGGGCAAGTCGCTGCGCGCACTGATCGCTGAACACGGTCCACTGACGCCTGCGCAAGCAATTCCACTCTTGACGCAAATCTGCGACGCCATGACGCACGCCCATGCAAATGAAGTCTTGCATCGTGACTTGAAACCGGACAACGCCCTTGCGGTAATCGAGGCAGATGGAAAGCAAGTTGTGAAAGTAGTGGACTTCGGACTGGCAAAACTTCTGGACGGCACCGAAGGACAGCGTCTCACCGCTACCGGCGAAGTGCTCGGTGATCCCAACTACATGAGTCCCGAACAATGTCAGGGCAAAGAACTGGACGCGCGTTCCGACATCTATTCCATGGGCTGCCTCATGTACGAAATCTTCACCGGCGAGCCGCCGTTTCTCTCAGACAGCCCAGTCGCCACCATGTACAAGCATCTGACGGACGCGCCGCCGGCTTTTGCCCAAAAGCAAAAGCTGCCCGAAGCCATAGAAGCAATTACTATGCGCGCGCTAGCCAAAACACCCGAGCAGCGCTACGACTCATTTGCCGAATTAAAAGATCAACTTCAGGATTTTTCCGCCCATCCGGACAAGAAAGTAAAAGCACCAGTCCATGCAGCGCGACAACGCTCAGCAATTTCGGCCAAGTCTGCTCTGGCAATTGTGGCAGTAGCCGCCTGCGCCGTCGGCATCGCTGCCGTCGCTTGGTCTTACTGGAATGGTCGCATGGGTTCGGAGCGCGAGCTGCTGCGCGAACAGCTGACCGAAAACCTGAAAGCTATCGACCCCGATCTGCCGGGTCCTTATCAATATCCTTCAGATGCAAAGGTAGCAGAAGCATTGAGGATATCGGAAAAGCTCGGGGACGAAACAGCCAATCTGACCGCCAGGCTGGCACAAGCAAAAATGTGCAGTTTTAACGGGCAAACATCGTTCGGCATTCGGGTCGCCGAAGATGCGTTGAAGCGCCCGGACTTAACCAACAAGCGGCGAGCTCAGTTTACCGAGCTGCTGGGCAAGATGTATTTCTACAACGGCAATTACGCCGCTTGCGACCGCGTGCTGACCCCGCTGCTGAACGACTCTTCTTTGTTTACCATGCTCGAGAGTGGACGCGATAACTTCGCCTATGTACTGGTGGCTGCACGAGTTAGATTGGGGAAATCAGCCGAGGCCGAGAAAGTCGTGCCATTCATGCGACACCGTGCAATGCCCAGCGTATCAGCGATCAATCTGGAAGCGCTCGCCCTGGGAGAACTCTTGTGCCACCAGAAAGATTTCGTCAAAGCAGAGAGGGTGATGAATCGCACTCTCACCGATACACTTAACGACTTGAGCACTGCCACCATTCTCGAAAGTTTCGCGCGCTGGTTTTCAGATAACGGCGATCTAGCCCGAGCACGCAGCGTTCACGAACGCATGGCGGCACTGGCATCAGCAAACGGTTCACTGTACCTGCGACAGAGGGCAGCAGCTACCGGACTTTACGTTACCGCGCACAGCAACTCACGCGCGGAGTTGCTCAAAGATTCGCAGGCTCTTTTCGAACAAGTGAAGAAACCACCTGTCACCCTCAGTGTTCTTGGGGATGTCGCGAAGATTTATCAGCAAGCGCTGAAAGCCGACGGCAGAGTTGATGAGGCACGCAAGGTAAAATCCGAAGTCGAATCAATTGCCGAAGGATTGTGACTGCATCTGCAAGAGAAAAGCGCTATCTTCCATAGCGGCGGCTTCAGCCGGCATATCAACCGCGCGATCGATTTCGGCTGCCACCACAAAAGCATCCAGCCCGGTCGGTCTAACTTTGAAAGCATCCAAAGAATCTTTGCGAGCATTACCCCATGCCGACTGGCAAGCAAGAGCCATGGCACGAGTGGCGCGGGTCGAATGTTGTTCGTTTACTCCGGCGTGCTCCACGGCGTAGGAGAAATCATTCAATGCAGCCGGTCGATCGCCCAGCTTGAAGTAGATCATCCCACGCAGACTGTACTCGCCCGCTGAGTTGGGAAGCATTGCCAGAGCTCGATTGCAATCACTTAGCGCTTCCTGATATTTCTTCATGCGAAATAGAGCGTTTGCCCTCAACAAATACAGCATCTGATTTTTAGGATCTTCGGCAATCGCGCGCGAAGCTGCCTGAGCAGCCAGCGGAAAGTTGCCCGCCATCTGGGCAGTCTCCGATCTGACCCGCCAATAACGCGGAGAACCGCCGCTTTTCTCAGCTTCCGGATAGGCAATCCACCGCAGAGCTTCGTCCAGGTGCGCATCCTGCACAAAAACCTCGGCGAGCGTCGCTCTCATTTCAAGATCTTGCGGATGTCGTTCCAGATAAGTCTCCATCAGCCCTTCGGCAGAACTGACATTACGCTGAAGACGGTAAGCAACAACCATTTGGTTGACTGCCCCGGCGTTAAACTGGTAATCACGGATTTGTTTGATATACCTCATAGCCTCTGCGGTCTCGTTGAGGTTGGAGCTTACATCGGCCGCTTCGATCAGCCATTCCGGATCCGATTGTGTCGCTCGCAACAACCATTGCACGCAGTCGCGCGCACGTTTGTTGTCTTTCACCTGTCGAAACGAACGGTACAACTGTTGCATCGTGTACGCAAAGTCCTCCGGTGGATGTCCCTGCAAATACAGCCGCTCTGTTCGGCTGAAGTGATCATCCAGCATCCGCAGACACTTGGCCGGCTCTCGCTTTTGGTATAGGTTGGCATGCTCGACGTGATACCAACCGGGACAATCGACGAGTTTTTCCGCAGCCGAAAACTGTTCGTCCGCCTTTTCTATGTCACCCATGTCCGCGTAAACACGAGCAAGTTCCATGTGCATGTTTGGGAAGACGAACTCAGGCTCGCGCAGCTTTTCAGTGGCCAGCCGAGCCGCCTCCTGATACCGGTGCATGCCACGCAGGACGCCGACTTTAGCCGCATACGCGTCGCGCTGCCCAGTAGAGCCAGCCGTTTTGATTGCCAGGTTTACATCGGCTAGCGCTCCGTCCTGGTCGCCGAGACTGCAACGCATGTTGGCACGGTGTAGATATGCAGACCAGAACTTAGGATTGTGGGCCAACAACCGCGAAAGACTGTCGATGCCATCTTTGGAATTCCCTGACCAAAATATGCACAGCGCCCGGCGTTCGAGAGCGTCGTCGTCCCTGGGATTGCGCTTCAAATACTGGTCATAGTGCTGAACGGCGAGAGCGTTTTGCAGTGCAAGGCGTTCCTTTTCAGCTTGCTTCCAGGCCGAGTCATTGTTTCTTCTTTGCACGAAATTTGCAGTGGCACCATCCCCGGTGCTGATCGCCGGCGCCGCAAAAAGGCAAGTTGCTGATGCAACAATGAAAGCCGAACGAATTAACCGTGTGCCGTTCATGGGAGAGATATGCCCGGCTGAACAGCGTTCTACCCGGCTACGACTTCAGTTTCGGGCAGCCACACCGGACTTCAACTCGCGCTCGCAGAGGCGAGCCGCTGATGTCGCCAGGGCGGCGCCGATCTTTTTCACCTTATCCTGTTGTTTTGCATCTTTGAGGCTGCCGTCTTCGGCAAAAGCGTCAGAAGCAGAGCTGATGGCGATTTGATCAGGAATTACGGTCACCTGGATGTTGCCGAGAATAGAGCGCACGGTGACCAGTCCTCGCAAGCCGCCCAGTGCCCCGGGGCTGGCTGCCATAATCGCAGCCACTTTGCCCGTATAACAAGCCAGCATCGGCTCACCCTTCTCGGAACGAGACACCCAATCGATGGCATTCTTGAGAGCAGCACTGATGGAACTGTTGTATTCGGGCGAAGCAATCAACAATCCCTGATGCTCACGAAAGATTTGTTTCAACTTGAGCGCATTCTCCGGAATGCCATCCGCAGCCTCCAGATCGCCATCATAGATAGGCATCGGATAGTCGCGCAGGTCGATGTAAGTAACTTCAGCTCCGGCCTCTTCAGCGCCCTGTGCGGCTATCTTCACGAGCTTCTTGTTGAAAGAGTCTTTTCGCAGACTGCCGGCAAAAGCCAGAATCTTAGTTACTGCCATCGTCATATCCTCAAGCAAAGTTTGCAGGTCGACGAGTTTAACATGTCCAACCCCGCCCAAATGCGTATAGACATTGAAACACCACGTCCATCTCCCTGGAACAACCGGATCAGGCTCCACCGAGCCGGAGGAACTTGCTATGGGCACAGCAGCACGGTTCGACAGCGGCAGCGAGCAACGGCTCGCAGATGTCGAGTCATCAGTCAAGGTTCTGCACCCGGACATCAGACTCGAGATCAGGCAAGCGCAACTGGCGGCAGCCGACGATCCGGTGCAGCGCGGACTGAAGGCGTTCGAAAAAGTCGGTGCAGAAAACAAGCTCAATCTGTCCGTCGAACAAATGGCAACTTTGAAAGTTCTGGAAACTGCTCTTTTGAAGGGCGACCTCGACACCATGGCTGCCACCATCAAAAAGCTGAATGAGAATACAAAAGCAGCTTATCCGTTGTTGCAAGCCTTTCGTGATGATCTGTTCGCCGCCGGATTTGCCAACAGCGTCAGCGGCAACTACTCCGGATTGCAGCTCAACATATTTCGCCCGCTCTCTGATCCCCGCTCGGCAGGGATGGACTTCCTCGGCAGTCCTCGCTACGAGCAAATGCTTTCCATCGACCAGAATGGCGTGGCTACTGTTGATGCATACAAAAGAAGCCGAGAGCCGGGAGAGAAGGAGGAAGACGACTTCTCGGACCAACGATATTTCGACTCGCTGCGCGACCGTCAAAGACTGCGCAATCCACACGCAGAGTTTAAGTCAATCGGACAGGATGCACTCTATTACCTGGAGAACAAGCGGCACAAGCCTCACGCACCGTTCGGCGAATTTGAAGCTTAGATACTGGGCTCTTGCTTGCGCGGACCAATAAACTCGGCGGCACTGGCGGCATGCAGGAAAGTCGAACGCGGCGTGATCACCAGAGTAAAGTCACATGCCGGTCTGGCTTCCAGAGCGAGCACACTGGGCCAGCCCGTCAGGTCAGGCACCTTGCTGCGCATAGTGCCGCACGAATACTCGTCGGCGCGTGCACTGTGCATCAAAATTTCTTCGTGCTGGCAATCGGTATCGGCAGCCGACCACTTGTAGCGCACCCAGTAGCCTTTGGCTTCCAACTCCTGAGCAATGGTCTCAGCTGCGTGCTCGCAGCCCCGCGGATAACGCAATGCCACCGACAGCTTGTGCGCGTTGGGACCGCGCCGCTGCGGTTTGACCGACGGTCCTGGATCGCTGCCGTCATCGACGACTGCAACTTGTGTGTACTCCGGCGGTGCGGTGCCGTCCACGAACGCGCCACCACCACTGATACCAAGAATCCGGCGAAACACAGCCTTGGACTGGTCGATATCAGGCGTCCAATAACTGATGCCCGAGATCATCTCCGGTGTGCCCGGCAAAGTCGCTGTCGTCACCTGACTCGGTTCGATGTCCTTGCCGAATACGGCAATCTTCAACATGTCTTCGGGCGAGAGGTCTGTGCGCACGTATTCTTGCGAGAGCTTGATCATCTCCGGCAACTTCAGAACTATTTGCGGATCTTTGAGTTTGCGAGCGGCCTGGCGCAAGAACCACTGTTGACGCTCCATGCGACCGATATCGCCGGTGGCGTCATGACGAAAGCGAATGTATTGCTCAACTTGTGCCGGTGTCAGTGTCTGCAGTCCGGGCTGCAAGTCGACATTCAGTTTGGCGCTGTGGTCGACGTAATGCATTTCCTTCTCGACCAGCACTTCCACCGGTCCGATCAGTTCGCACAATCCTTTCAATCCCTGCGTATCAACACAGATGTAGTGATCGATCGGTACACCGAACATTTCCACGAGAGTTTGCTTTGTCAGTTCGGGACCGCCGATGCTGTGGGCGGAATTGATTTTGTCGACGCCGTGAGAACCGGCGATCGGCACGTGCGTGTCACGGGGCACCGACACCAGTCCGACTTTTTTCTCAAAAGGATCCAGGCTGACCAGGATGATGGTGTCTGAACGTGTGCCAGTGAAACGCTCTGTATTGCGTCCGTTTGAATCGACGCCCAAAACAAGCAGCGTCATGCGCTCCGAGAGCGAAGGAAATATCTGCATCGAGCCAAATGGCTGAGCCGGTGCGGAGGCTGATTGGGTCGAGTCCTGATTGATGCCTGTGGCATGCGCCGTGTTCTTGTGTGTAACCGACAAGATGCCCACGCCGATCGCCACGCCAAGCATGATTGCCAACGCGGTTTGCAAAATAAACAGCGGGCCTTGAGTACGCTTCAAAAGAGAGATTTCCTGGGAGATGACTGACAGTCATCTTAACTGCCAAGGTGTATCTGGACTTGCGTTCAGGCGAAAATTTACGGAGATCTTACGTATTAAAAGGAGATCTCTAGAGGATCTTTTTCGGACGCTGCAAATCTTGATTACGCCAGAGAAATAGCCAAGTGGTGCGGTTCGTCGGACGCGGTCACCGACCGCTGACCGGCACAGAACACAGGCACAGATTCCAAGCACCGTGTAAAGGATATTTGCGCTGCTTGTCGACGGTCAAATGAGCTCTCTGTGCAGCCTCCCAACCTGCCTCCCGCGCATCGTCGTCAAATGTCCTCTTACTAGCTTCTGTCGCATGTGCCCACGCCTTCTGCCGGACCTGCAATTTACCTGTTCGCAGGAGGATTTATCTGCCGCGCTCTCTGAGGCGTTATCTGCCGCCAGCGGCTGAACCTCCGGGGCGATACAATCAAATGTGCTTGCCGGTTTACAAACTCCTTGGAAGCGGTAAGAATTCAGTGGGAGCGCGGTTTTGCCGCCTCTTTCCGCCAGCCCAACTTACTAAGAGCGCCATGACGACTGACAGTCTCTCTGGAACGCAGCAAAGCAACATGCAGCAGGGCAATACACACCAGGGTCCCAGCGGGTTCCTCAATTGGAATCAGAATTCCCTGGTGGTTGATTTCGGCAAAATCACCAGCGCCGACGGCACCGTGATTGGGTTTCTCTATGAAAACGGGCTGCTGCTCGGCCAAGCTCAGCCGCTGGGCACATGGGAAGGGCTGCGCGCCATAGAGGAATTGCCTGGCTGTGTATTCTCGGGAATCGACCGCTACGGCAATCCACTGGAATTGCCCGGCAACACAAGCGGTCCCACTGGTGGGCTGGTCTTCAACGACCGTCCATTCAACGTCATCACTGGGCGCATCTCAGACCAGGAACACCGCCTGGTCGGGCGACTGGACAATGAAGGTGTCATACACGCCCGTCACCACAAAAATCCATCCGTGCTGCGCCCGCTCGATGAGAACACCCAACTGGCTATGGTGTTTCAGGGCATCAAGACCGACGGCAGCCCACTGATGCTCGATTTCAAAAGACCCCTGCACATCTCCGGCAAAACCTACGCCGAAAACGAAATCATTCGCTATTTCGAACAGTACGACAATCTCGGGACAGCTCAACAGCGTTATGTGATGGACAGCATGATGCTCTGGGCTCAGTGCGGCATCCTGCAGGTGGTGCGCAAGAGCGAAGGTACCGCCGGTCTGGGTAACGTCAAACACGGAGCTTCCGGCGTCACCAGCGTGCGCCGCGGTGTGGTAACACTTGACCGCGACGAGTTCGAAACTGAAATCAAACTGTTCAAACAGTGGGGCGCACTGGCGTCTGCGAAGACGCGCTTCGGTCCTTACTATGAAGTGCGCCTGAACATGGTGGTGGCACACGAGTTCGGGCACCAGTTGCACTTTTGCTTGTCGCAAGCGACTCAAGACCGGATCAGGAAGATGTACGAAACGAAACGGCAAGAGTGCGATCAAAAGCATGCTCTGCCGCCTGAGATAGAAAGCTATTCGGAGCTCCTGCAAGCTCATCAAATTCCCAATCGCGTTTTCATATCGGGCTACGCGCGATCCAGCGAACACGAGTATTGGGCTGAGGCAGTCGGAGCATTTTCCTGCCTGGAAAGCCGGGTGCAGTTGCTGGAATTGGATCCGGACATTCACAATTTGCTTGTCGACATCGTAGTCAGACCTGAAGAAGTGATGCGTCCGGTGGTGCAGGAAATGATCGGCGATCTGCAAACCAGCCTGGTTCTGGGTGGCGAGTTTCCTGACGACCTGCTTAAGAAGTGAGGAAGAAACCCGCCGTGCGACGTCCTGGCACAGCCCAATATCTGGTTGTAATGATGGCGCTCAGTGTCACCATCGGCGCTACCGCTCCAGTGGGCTGGGCAGCTTCGCAGCAGATGAAACCGGCATTGAAGGCCATCGATCCGTCGCAAGTCAAAATGGATCCTGGTGACGGCTCCGGGGGCACCGACACAACTCCCGCTCCCAGCCCCGAGCCAGTCGCCAAACCGCCGCTCGGCAAAATTAATGGTGCGCCTCTATCTAAAAAAGGTGCAGCCGCCATGCCTCCGCCACCCTCGCCGGCACCAGCCGAGCCTGCCACCACCGTCGATGGCAGCGGCGCATCGGCTTATACACCGGACAACAACGGCTACGGCACCTACGGCGACGCACCGGATAACAGTGGCGCCAGTTCCGGTCCGGCCGCATCCTACGGCAGCGCTCCATATTCCGGCGCCCCATCCACTCCCGGCTCATATGGGACAGGCAAACCAGCCGGTGGGCGTCCACCGACCAGCAAGTTGCCCATGCCGCCCGGTGGCACTAAAGCCGGTGGCAAACCCACTTCCAGGCCAGCAGCCACCGCCGCAGGCAACCCTGCCGGGGGCGGCTTGAGCAGCATGATTCCGGAATTCGGCCAGCCACTGCCGGCAGCGCAGGGCGGCGCGCCATCCTCCGGTGCCGGCTGGTCTACTAATCAGTATGCCCCCGCCGGTGGTGGCGGCAGCAGCGCCGCCCCGGGACAGCTGGAAAGCCGCATCGTTCGCCTCGAACAACAGGCCTTCGGCTCGACATATCCTGAACACGAAATCGAAGACCGCGTCGACCACCTCGAGCAGGAGGTCTTAGGCAAGAAATCGACAGATCCGCTCGACCAACGAGTGGCCCGCATCGAGTCCAAATTAGGCATACAGGCGACGTCATTCGGCGGACCACCGCCGCAACAGCGCACTCAAAAGCCTCCAGCGATCACGCAGCCGGTTTCCAAACCACCGGTGGTGGCATCCAGACCACCTGAGACCTCCAACCCCATGGGCAGTGGCGGCGGCTTCCCGGCACAGGGCGGCGGCTTCCCGGCACAGGGCGGCGGCTTCCCGGCACAGGGCGGCGGCTTCCCGGCACAAGGCGGGACCTATCAAACCCAGGGCGGCTACCCGCAACAGGGCGGCTATCCCGCGCAGCAACCGTCCGCCAAGCCGCCGGCTAGACCGGCTACCTCTGCCAAACCTGCGGCAAAACCCAAGCTCCCGGCCGGCATTGCCGTTCCTCAGGCGCCACCGCAGGTAGTGCCCGGCTCCGGACCGGCGGAAGAAGCACCGTTGCGCGACTTTGCTGCCAATGTGGACCTGGACAATTTCTACGACGTCGTCGGCAAAATGCCGTTTGATTTCGCAAAAGGCGAGTACTTCAGCCAGGTGCGTAAGTTTGAAGGCAACTATGCACGCTGGGCGTCGTTCCCGATCAAGGTGCACCTGCCGCAAGGCTCGCCTCCCAACTGGAACCTGGTGCTGCAGAAGTCAGTAAAGCGCTGGGGTCAGTACATACCGATAAAGGAAGTGCCGCCCGCACAGGCAGCCGACATCGAAGTGGCATGGATCAATCGCCTGCCGCCGAAGCAACTTGGCTTGACGAACCTGGAAATCTTCAACGGACGCATGCGCGTCACCATCTACCTGTTGCGCCCGAATCTCTATCCTCAAGGCGTAAGCGATCAGATGCTCGGCGAGGTGGTTCTGCACCAGCTCGGGCACTCGCTGGGCATCTTCGGCCACAGCACATTCCCCACCGACGCCATGACGCCGCTGCCCGAGGGCACCAATCGCGCCAAAGCCAACGGCATCACCGTGCATGATGTGAACACATTGAAGAAGATCTACGAATCCAATGGCTTGCCCGATGGCTACCAGAGCGGTCAGCCGGTGGTGTTCCCCTAATTTTTGCGTGCCACTAAGAAAAGCCGTTCCGCACCGATCTCAAAAACATCGCCGTCGGTCGTGCTGTAGGTTTCTTCCGCAATCAAACCAGCCGCAGCTAGCATGCGCACGATTTCGCCGATTGTGTGGATGTAATGTGATGCAGATCGTTTCTCGACCTGACCTTTTTGCAAATAAGTAAGTTCACTGTCCAGCCGCGATTCGAGCGGCACGTATTCGTTTTTGATCAGCATGATGATGTCGTCTGCTTGCACCCATTCTTTGACGCCGCCCGTGACGAGATAGGTCTCAGCCGCCATGGCTGTATCGATCAAGAAACGTCCGCCGGGTTTGAGGGCTCTGGCAATGCCGTCGAGAAACCGCTGCGTGTCTGCCGGCACGAAGTATCCGAAACTGTTTCCTGCACAGAAAGCGGCATCGAATTGCCCCTCGTATGGCAGCGCGCGCATGTCATGACTTTCGAACCGCAGCCGATCCCAGATGTGTTGACGGCAGAAAGCCAGCATCTCCTCCGAGATGTCCACACCGGTGACGTCAAACCCGCACTGGGCCATAGCGATTGCGTGGCGTCCGTTGCCAGAAGGAACGTCAAGAATGCGCTGCCCCTCCTCCAGATGTAGCGCTTCGACGAAGAAACTTACCTCGGCGGCGGTCATCTCAGGGGTGGTGAAGCGTCGCCATAGGTCGGTGGCGACCCCCTGGAAAAACTGAGTAAACCATTCCTCTGTGGGCATTTGAGCGTCCTCGGCTGCGCCAATGATAATAATCGGTCCGGCCGGCGTAACAATGACCACCAGCTAAGGTTTTTGAGGCGAACTCAAGAGACAATGGCACCTTCAACCAGTCGCCTGAGGATACTCACATGGTCGTTGCCACGCAGCAAATCACCATTGCGCACAGCCCGGACTCCGATGATGCCTTCATGTTCTACGCGCTCGCCGCGGAAAAAATCGACACACACGGATTGCAAGTCAAACAAGTCTTGAAAGACATTCAATCGCTGAACGTCGATGCCAAGAACGGCGTTTACGAAGTTTCCGCAATTTCCTTCGCGGTCTTTCCGCAGATCGATGAAAAGTATTCGCTGATGCCCTGCGGTGCCAGCATGGGTCTTAATTATGGACCGACCATCGTCTCCAAACGCCCGCTCACCAGGCTGGAGTTGCGCAAAAGCAAACTGGCCATTCCCGGCAAACTGACCACCGCTTATCTGGTCGCCCGGCTCTACGAGCCAGACCTGAATGTCGTCGAAGTGCCGTTCGATAAGATCATCGACGCCGTCCAAGCCGGCGAAGTAGATGCCGGATTGCTGATTCACGAAGGCCAGCTCACCTATGCCGACCTCGGATTGACCAAAGTCGTCGACCTGGGTGAGTGGTGGTACGAGAAATTCCAGCTGCCGCTGCCTCTGGGCGGCAACGTCATCCGCAAGGACCTGGGCGACAAAGTCATTCGCGATACCACTTTGATGTTGCAAGAGTCCATCAAGTATTCACTCGCCCACCGAGAACAAGCACTCGAGTACGCCATGCAATTCGCCCGCGAGTTGAACAAACCGCAAGCGGACAAATTCGTCGGCATGTACGTCAACGACCTGACAGTCGACTACGGCGATGATGGACGCAAGGCGCTGCGCAAGCTGTTCGAGCTGGCTTTCGAAAATCGCTTGATCGATAAGCCGGTCAAAGTGGAATTCGTCGAAATCTAACGGCCACCCGTGCAAGAAGATCAAAACCTGCGAACCACCGGCGAGATCTACAAACCTCGCCCGTGGTTTTTGCGCACCGCCATAATCGGTTTGATCACAGGATTTGTTCTGGGAATCATCGGCACCATCGTCCTCGGGCTGTGCATGTCCGCGTACGGCAACACCAGTGTCACCGATGTCTTCACGGGCGAAAAGTTCATGAACTACTTGCCCGCCATCGGCCTGGTGGGACCTATATTTTCGGTGTTTGCAGTGATTCTGGTCAGCTTTACCAAACTGCTGGAGCGCATCAAACCGCCGGAAGATTTCTAGACTGACTAGACACCAGGGGTGGTGCGGATTTTTCCCGCCTTGACCGCTTTGATCAGAGCGTCGTAGTCGCGATCGTTTTGCTTTCTGTAGGCAAACGCGAACTTAGTGAGCGCTTCGTCGAAGGTGTCGCTGTTGCCCAGATAGCCGTACAGAAGCGCCGGATCTCCAGTGCGGGCATGAGCACGAGCCAGCACGTGCGCGCACACCTCGGCATAATCTTCGATGCCCTCGGCGTCTAGTTCCGAGACGGCCACCGAACCCTTCATATCCATGAGCTGGCGGAAGTAAAACTGTCTTTTGGGACCGCTGCCCCAACCGAGAAACAAGTCGAACGCCGCCTGAATCAAGCGCTGTCCGTTGACGATGCGTTCGCCGTTGTGCGCGAACTGGCTCTTGCCCAGGTAGCGCTCCAGCACCGAGCGGCTAGCTTCCTTGACCTGCAAAAAGACATAGTCGTCGACCTCTCCTTCGCCCTGGAAAAGAGCGATACCGGCCGCGGTGCCGACGCTGCCGATGCCGACCACTTTGGCGGCGACGTCCACCAGATGATACCTTTGCAGGAGTCTTTGACGAGATGGCCACAACGACTGCACGTAATGGATGAATACCTCTCGAGAACTGTCAACGTCGGCCAGTCCGGAGTGATAAATAAGTGGTGGCACGTCCTTGATACGCCGCTTGCCGTCAACCACTTCAGTCAGCTTGGCCAGTGCTCCGGCGTGACTGCGTTTCTCCAGCATACGAATCATGGTCGATGTTTTGTGCTTAGACTTCAAACGCTTGATCAGATAGTCGAGGTTAATGCGCTCATACCAGACATCGAGCGAACGAATCCGCGAAAACTCCTGCATCTTTTGCCTGTAGGTTTTAGCCAGGGCGTAGACAGACCGCTCGACGGTGGCGTCGGAAAGCCCGTTGTCCGCGCAGGCGATGGCAAAACTGGCCGCCAGGCGCTTTAAGTCCCATTCGAACGGACCGGGCAAGGTTTCATCGAAGTCATTGAGGTCAAAGATTACGTTGCGCTCCGGCGTTGCGAAGACGCCAAAATTGGAGAGATGACAGTCGCCGCATAATTGCACCGGAGATTTGGTTCGCGGCATCTCAGACAGATCGCTCGCCATAATCAACGCGGCGCCGCGGAAAAACGCAAACGGCGATTGCGCCATGCGCCCGTACCGCAGGGGAATCAAATGCGCGCTGCGCGCATCATCTTGAGAAGCGAGAAGCTTAAGCGGGTCGACGCGATGCCCGGGCGGCTTCCACTGCCCATTCGATCGTCGCGAGCAATGGGCGCGCATTTCCTTTCCCAGCCCCGCGCGTTCTTTGTAGGACTGCCGGGGCTCGCGCAGATACGACCAGTCTTTGAGCAGACTGGCGGTGGCCGTTTCGCGGGAATTAGTTCTGCGCTTCATGATTGACATAAGGTACCACCGTCTGCCCAATGCGCTGTTGATTTTCATGGCTGAGCAATTAACTTGACAACTGCACCATAATTGGTAGCATCGTACATTGAAGGAACCTACGCGCAATTTGTCCTTTTAAATCAATCGCGGCGCACGCAGCACGCTGTAGATTTGGCGCGTGCCTTCACACCCGAAAAGGGTCACACAGGTAGAGGAAGGCTCGGATTAACCAACGGGGAACCAAGCAGGGAAATCCAAATCAAGTTTGCAAAACAGCTCAATGCACGCGCCCGCACGAGGGCGCGTGCATGTTTCGCACCAAGTCATGACTATCGCGAGTTTGTGGTTAGACACGCGACTGCTACGTCTTAGCAGCGAAACCGTCAACTAACAACGGAACTGCGCTTCGTCGTGCGCGCCGTATTTCGGTGCGCAGTCGTGATGCTCGGCGCCGCATAGCGTTTGTTGGCACCACTTGTGGTGCCAACATGTCCCAGCGCGGATGCGATGCCGGACGCGGGTGCGGGGCGAGGCTCCTCCTCGTCCTCTATCCTGCGTACGATCAGTGCGGCTCCAGAGAGGAACATCGATAGAGCGCGCCCCTGACACCGGGGGCGGTACCAGTTCGCGCACCAAAGCGGGAGGGCGCTATAGTGACGCAAGGCACATTCGCTAAACGGCCATCGGAAAATTCATCGCTAAACGGAAAAAATGTTCCTCCGACCTTGGGGACGAGGCTGAAGCGCCTGGTCAGGGATGTCTCAGGTGGAGCCAGGCGCTTCTTCCCTCAAATCGCCGATGGGGCCACTGCCGGCAGTGCCGTATTGCCGGCGCAGGAGCCGTCCGTTTCTCGCCAATCGCTGGTCTCGCCCGGCTGGCCGACACCAGCCGAAACGCTGCAGCCGGTGCCTCCGCAGCAGGCTTCCGTCCAGCAGCAGCAGTCGGCCGAGTCGTCGCACCACGCCTTCGGTCCGCCCCCCACCGACTCCGAGAAGTTAAACTCATGGGCCGATGTCTGTTTCTTGCACGCCCTCCCCGGCGGCAATGAAGATCAAGAAGCAATTGCCGTTCTGCGCGACGGTTCACTGAGACGTTTCATTTCCTGCAAAGGTATAAATGCGCTCCTCTCCGACCACCACGACCAGGAGTTTTTGGCACGCCAGTTCGCCAACCTGGCGAACATAGCAGACTGCGACATGCAAATCATCGTCACGTCGCGCAACCTGCCGGTAGAAGAATACCTGAGCAAGTACCAGCAACTGATCAAAACCGACGACACGTATCTCAAATGGTATTCATCGTATACAGACACGTGGTTCCGGCTGATGCAGGAAGTTTCGTTCGTGCCTCAGCGCGAGTTCTACGTGATCGTTTCGTACACACCGCCCGATGCTCTGGCAGGCTCTCAGTGGAAGAAACGCAGCAAAGCCCAGCACGATGAATTCGTCGCGCGTCTCGACCGCATCACCAAAACCGTCGGCGAGCAATTGCGTCAGTCGGGACTTCGTCCTGCCGTCATGTCGATACGCGCGGTGCGGCAACTCATCTATCACCACCTCAATCCTAATTTGAGCAAGCGCGAACCGGTACCACCGCCGCGCTCGGCACACAACAGCGAAGCGTCGTCGCTAGCGCGCTCCGCCCTGTCTATCAACTGGAACCACGTCAAGCTCGACAACTCGTATATCGGCTCACTCTACATGGCGGAACCACCTCATGAAACATGGTTTGGATGGATGTCTGATCTGCTCACGCTTGGCGTGGAATACACACTGTCAATCTTTATCCATAAGTGCGATCAGGAGCAGGTTAGAAAACAACTTGCGCACAAGCACAGAGTCAGCTACGCCTGCAATGCCGGACTCTTTGTACCAGACGTTGAAGGACTTGAAGCCACCCACACCGCTGCGACAGCAATTCAGGAATTCCTGCGCTCGTCCAACAAGGCCTTCGATGTAAGCATGTACATACGCACGCATGCGTCGTCGCTGCAGCAGCTTCGCTCGAACGCGGACGAAATCAGACGCGTCTTCAACAATCGCGGCGCCCGCATGGAAATTGCGGACGGCATGCAATTCGCCACGTGGCAGGCAACGCTGCCCGTGGGCGTTGATACCATCGCCATTACCCATCGCCTCATGTCCCCGATTGTGGGCACCATGTGGCCCTTCTTCACCGCCAGTTGCGGCACACCGGACGGAGTGCCGTTCGGCTTCGCACTGGCATCGCGCGAGCCGGTGCTGCTCAACCCGTTTTTCCGGGGCGCCGGGAAGGACGCCAATAATATGTTCGTGGTCGGGACGACGGGCGCCGGCAAGTCATTCGCCATATCGATGCTGATGCTGCGCTTGCTGCCCATGGGCATGAAATTTGTCTTGATCGATAAGACCATCGATAAAAATGGGTCATACAGATTTATCACCGATTTGCTGGGACCGGAGATGTGCGCTTACATCGACCTGGGACCCAGTTGCGGTCAGGTGATCAATCCCTTCGATCTGGGACCGGATGACAAAATCGGCGCACCATCGGCCAGCAAGCTGGAGTTCTTGCTGATGCTGCTGGACATTATGTTAGCGCCGCAAGACCAAGAAGAAATGAATGTCGAAGACAAGGCTTTACTGGACGAGCTGCTGCGCGAAGCCTATCGCGAAGCAGGGACGCGCGATACGATTCCGACTATGACCGACTTGATGCGCGTCACAGAAGCGGCGGCGAAGGCAGACTCGGAACCTGCACAGAGAGACCGCTATCTCTGCCTTTCGCGCGCCCTCAAATTGTTCACCAACGGCAGTTCATACGGTGGCTTTATCGACGGCACGACCAACGTAGACACCGACAAGATGTTCATCGTGTTTGACACGCGCGAGGTGAATGATCCGCGATTAGAACGCATGGCAGCGTTTTTGCTGGCCGAGTTCGTGCGTCGCAAAGCCCAGGAAAACAAGGCGCGCAAAATCAAGTTTGCGGCGATCATCGATGAAGCAGCGACGCTGATGCGGTTCAAGGCTGGTGCCAGGTTGCTCGATGATCTGTCCCGGCGAGGACGTCAATACGGGATGATGCTGGTGACGATTACACAGCAGTTGAAGGATTTTTTCCGGCAGGCGGAAATTGCCGACAGCGTGGTGAAGAACGCGCATATGAAGATATTGCTTCGGCAGGATGCGAGCGACTTGCAATTGCTGCGCGATGTATTGCGATTGAACGACCCAGAGATTGCCGCCATCGCGAACTTTTCGCGCGACGAAGAAAAGCGCAAGGACAGCCAGTGTCTATTGATAGTTGGCGGTGTGAGGGGCACGTTGCGCTTGATTCCGTCACCGATGGATTATTGGGTGTGCACGTCCGAACCAATCAACGACATTCCGAAACGCAAAGAAATCATCGTCGAGTTGCGCGAACAATTTCCGGAGATGGATGAGTTGTCCCTGGTGCGGCGCGCCGTCTACGAACTCGGCATGCGCACCGCCAATCAGTAATTCAATCAGCAGCTCCGGGACGGACCGCGAATATCAGTGCGCGAATACTTGCGCGCGCTCTGCATGCATGTCTCCTGACGACCGGATGATTTAATCACTTGGCTTGAACTTTTTCGCGGGTCGCAGCGTACTAGAGAACAGACCTAAGTAGTCCGTCGTTCACAGCACTTACTGCTGGCATCCGCCAGCGGTTAGAGAGGTTCGTCTTTATGACTATGAGAATCGATCACAACCTGATCAATTGGAATGCCCCACTCGACGACATCCGCGATAACACGGAATTTGATGCTGCGCTCATTGCTGATTTGAATAAGGCGCAATACTGCGTGCAGATGAAGACCGCATTCGTTACCCCAAATCGAATCGAGAGGATGGGAGACAGTTTGCTATCGCTCCCGAGCAGAGGAGTTCAATTGTGCATTTTTCTGCGCACGCCAGATAACTGGGAGATTCGCCACATTCTTCCGCCGGTAGATACCATCAAAATGCGGCGAACTGAGGAGGCAATTGAAATTCTGCGAAATGCTGGTGCACACATCAACTTGGTCAAGGGAATTCACCAAAAGGTGTGTGTCATAGATGGATGCATCGTTTATAGAGGAAGCCTCAACATCTTGAGTTTCTACGACAGCGGGGAAGAAATGATGCGCAAGGTTAGTCCAAAAGAATCGATGCAAGCGTGCGTGAGAAACGATCTAAATCAGTGCATTTGTGCCGTGACACCTACGCTTGATCTGCGAGCGGATCCAGATTTAATAGGCGCGCAGCTACTGCGCATTCGCGAAAGCATCGGTCTCACGCAAGAGCAAGCCGTAGAAACGCTGGACAAAATTGACAGAACACTTCTGAGCAGAATCGAGAGGCAAGAGCGCGAACCTTCATTCAGACAAGTAGCCGAGATTTGCCATCGTTTAGGCAGAGGTCTTCACATGCTTCCGCCGCCGATCGAACGATACCTGCTAACGATAGAACACATCATGAAAGATGCGGATAGTCGCACAATCAAACTAGTGTAAGTGCGACCGCTCGCGGGGCGAGCCGCCATTCCAGTAGCCGACTTGTCACAATCGAAGGCATCAAATGTGACAAGTCGGTTCTCCAGAGCCTGTTTTGTCACAATCGAAGGCACCAAATGTGACAAATCGGGTCTCCAGAGCCTGTTTTGTCACAATCGAAGGCACCAAATGTGACAACGTCAGCGGTGGCTCGACGTCAAAAGACACTTCGCCAATGGAGACACAGCTACTGGTGCAAAATCGGTTGAATATTCGTACGACATGGGCTAGGAACTTGCTCACTTGATCGTCGTCACCCTCAACGACGTTAGATGTAACTGGAGGCCGTGAGTCAATAATGCCCGAAGGAAAGAAATCCTCTACTACGAAGAAGTCGGCGAGCAGCGCGAAGAAAGCAAGTTCTGCTCGAAAGCCGACGAAGAAATCTGCGGCATCAAAACCAGCTGCCGCAACGAAGAAACCAGCCGCGAAGAAACCGACCGCGAAGAAACCGGCCGCCACTAAAAAATCGGCCACCAAGTCTACCGCCGCCAAAAAGCCGGCTGCGAAGAAAGGCGCATCGTCGCGTAAGAGCGTGACCGCAACGAAGAAGTCGACCGCGATGGCGACGAAGAAGGGCGCCGCCACAAATAAGGGCGCCGCTGCGAAGAAGGGCGCCGCTGCGAAGAAGGGTGCAACCGCGAAGAAACCTTCTGCCAAGAAGGCACCAGCCAAGAAAGGCGCTGCCACTAAATCTGCGCCGAAGAAGTCGGCTGCGAAATCTACTGCGAAAAAATCCGCGCCGAGGAAAGCGGCGACCGGCTCCACAAAAGCCAAAGGCGCGACAAAACGGAAGACCAGCGGCACGCGCAAGTCGGCTCCCAAAGGTCCGATCGAAACCGTGAAGGCAGTGCTCAGCACTATCGTCGAAAACATCACCGGCGGCGAAAGCACCAATTCCAATAGCGAAGGCGAAGCGAAAAACGCCGAATCCGAGGAAAAGGCAACCGACCATCAAGGTCAGTAGGAGCGCAACGCGGACGATTAAGCAAAAAGAAACCGCTCCGAACGGGGCGGTTTCTCGCATTCTCTATTACATTCGACCTAGTCGCGGCTGCGCAGTTTGGCGAGCAGGCGCAAGATCTCCAGGTACAACCAGACCAGGGTCACCAGGAGTCCGAACCCGGCGTACCACTCCATATATTTGGGAGCGCGCATTGCGGCGCCTGTCTCGATGAAGTCGAAGTCGAGCACCAGATTAAGCGCGGCAATCACAACTACAAAAAGGCTGAAGCCGATGCCAATGGGTCCACTGCTGTGGATGAACGGCACCGTGACATGGAAGAATCCAAGCACTATGCTCACCAGATAAACCAGGGCTATGCCGCCGGTAGCCGCCACAATGCCGAGTTTGAAGTTTTCGGTCGGCTTGATGACGCGCGTCACGTAGGCGGTGAGCAGGGTTCCGAACACACCGATGGTGAGGGCGACTGCCTGGATGACGATGAATTTGTATTCGGCGTCGAAAGCACCCGAAATGCCGCCCAGGAAAAGTCCTTCGCAAATTGCGTAAAGCGGAGCCGTGATGGGCGAGGCTTTCTTGTTGAAAATGGTTACCAACGCCACAACAAATCCGGCGATGGCGCCGCCGATCATCAAAAGACCCGCCAGAGCGCTGCCGGTCGCGACCAGATGCCAGGTCACCCCCGCTGCGGCCAGCAAAAGCGCCAAAAGAATGAACGACTTTGCGACCGTCCCGTCCAACGTCATCGCGTCGCCGGAAACGATAGCGCTGCCGCCTTGCATCGGCGAAACGCCGCCGCCGCCGTCTTCTATCGCATCGCGGAACGTCTTGTCATTGAGAGCAGGATTGCCTGTACGGAAAGCCATGGTTATTACCTCGACTTAAACTGGTGATTTGAGTATAGCAAGGAAATCTCCAATTTAACGCTCTGTTTATATTTCAGCGATTTCCAACCGACCTCGCCACCATATTCGGTGTCGTTGCAAAATCAGAACGGGAACTCTCAGCAGCAAAACGAATTCATTTCTGGTAGAAAAAGAGAGGATGCGATTGGAGGGCGACAGATGTGCGGCTTTTGGGGACTTCTAATGGGTAGTGTCGCTGGGTTTGTGTTAGGTCAGCTATACGCGCCAAAATCCGGCAGAGAATTGCGCCGCGAATTAATGGATGCAACCGACGACGTCTATCGACGCGTCGCGTTCGAAATTGAAGACATTCGCACCAGCCCGGGCGGCGTTGCTGGTTTCATCGGGAGACTGACCGCAGCGGATGAGCCACGCAAGCTCGTCGATATGGAATCGGCAGCCAACGAATAGGTCGGCAACGAATAGCGCTAAGCGGTGACTTTGTGCACTTCGCGGGTTTCGCGGACGCGCTCGCGCACTCCTTCGCCAGCCAGCATACCGCTGGTCGCCGCTTGTCCCACACCACGCGTCCAACTGCTTGAGTCGCCGATGATATAGAGGTTGGCGATGTTGGTTTCCATGTTTTTGGACACCGTTATCGAATCCGGATAGCTCTTGCACTCGGGCGCGTACAGCAGAGTCGACTCGTGCGCCACGCCCGGACAAATCTTGTCGAGCGCATCGAGGTATTCGATGATACCCTCCAGAATGCGGTGCGGATAAGCCAGCGAAATATCGCCGGGTTCAGCTTCGAGCGTCGGCTTGATCAAATTGTTGGCGAGCGATTTCGTGCGCCGTCCCGCCTTCAGATCACCGAGCCTCTGAATCAGTGGACCGCCTCCCGCCAACATATTGACGATCTTAGCGATGTTCTGCGAATACATTTGCGGATTCTTGAAGGGGCGAGTAAACGTCTTCGACACCAGCACCGCGAAGTTGTTGTTTTCGGACTTCTCGAACATCTTTGAGTGCCCGTTCACCAACACGTATTCGCGGTGGTTTTCGGGCGTGACGAAACCCTTCGGGTTGGAGCAGAAATTGCGAACCACGTCGTTGTGGCGACGGCTGCGGTAGTAGAGCTTCGGCTCGTAAAAACGCTTGTCCACTTCTTCGGTGAAGTAGCTGCTGGTCTCAACACGCACGCCGATATCGACTTGCCCGGGTTGGGTATCCAGCGTTTTGTAGAACTCTTGCTGCGTCAGCCAGTTGGCACCACCGCGCCCGACAGACAGGATGCAGATGTCGAAAACTTCTTCCTCTTCGACTCCGGGCTTGCGGTAGTGATCGTGCTTGATCACGAACTTGTCACCACGACGCGACACCGACATGACCTTGGTGTCCCAGTGGAAATTGATATTCGGACCAGCTTCCTTTATCTCGTTGAGAATACTGGTGTTAATCGCCGGCGCGTTGTCCGAGCCGCAGTGCAACAATTCCTGGAAGTGATAGACCATACCGGCCATGGTGGCACGTTTTTTGATCCACTCGAGGTCGTCCTCATCCGGCTTGACCACCGGAATCTCCACCGGCGCATGGTGCAGAATCATGCCCTTCAACTTATCGAGGCGTTTCTGCAACTCAGCCTCGCCAATCAAATCGTACAAGCGTCCACCAATCACGGGCGACGCCGAGAGAATTACTTTGAAGTCGTTCCAACTGCCGGCTGATTGACCTGGTGCGCAATAGCTGCAGGCTTTCGGCGGACAAACTTCCAGTTTGCCTTGATCAATCGGGCACGCATATCTTTTTTCGTAGGTGGGTCCGACGTCGAACACGTGTACTTCAACGTTCGCTCCGGCCAATTCCTTTAAACAGAATAGTCCTGAGGCTCCGAGACCTACGAGTGCAAGCTTTTTCAAACCACACCTTCAATGGGACTTTGCGCAATCAACAGTTACCCGCGCAAGCCCAACGTTCAATTTTACCACTTCCGGTGGTTGCAAAGACCGAAAAATCGCTAATCTTGGGCATATAACGCATGTTCTTGGCAAGGCAATCACCCATGCCGAATCATCCACAATCTAAATCATCCGAATACCAGTTCAACGACGGCAAGCTCTACGTCATGACCCGCAACGGTTTAGTCACTTACGACGGGCGCAGCGCAACAATATCCGACGCTTTCAGCCCCAAGACTCTGCTGATTCTCGGTGTCGTCATCGGTTACATTCCGTTGCTCGTTTGTCTGAATATCGCGGCATCGATTATCGAAAGCCGCGGAGGAATGTTCGACCTCATCTTCCTGGGGTTCATGACGCTGCTCTTCGCCGGCGGCGCCGCTCGTTTTGCCCGAACCGGGCGCCAGGTGCTGCGGACGGTTTCCTCCGCCGACCTGCCCAGTGCAGACTTGAACGACCCGGCATACAAAGCCTATCTGCATGCCATATACCAGCGCGAGTCCCGCAAAAGCGCCAATCTACCGGTGGGCATGTCGTGGATCCGCAAGCTGGTCGGCTGGCTGGTGCTCCTCGCCTTCGGAGGCATGGCTCTGGCAGGGCTGGCTTTCAGCGTCATGCATGTGATGAACGCGGTGGAAAAAGCGAAGGTCCGCGAAGAGCGCCGAGCAGAGAAGAAACTCGACCCGGCGACGCGCGAGAAGCACCTTCTGGCGAAACTGGCGAAAGTCCCGGACCGCCCCGAGACTGCCGAGAAACGTGCCGACATCATGGAAGACCTGGGAGCAGTCAGCGTTGAGCAGGGCAATACTTCATCCGGTGCCCGGTACTACCAGGCGGCGCTGGACCTGCGCTTCGGAGAGATGGACACGATCGCCACTTCCAAAGACTTCGAAAATCTGGTCACCAAACTCGGTCACAATGCCATCTGGCTCGTCGAAGCGCAGGTAGCGCTCGATCCGAAGACCAATTTGACGCCCCTGGAAAAACAGCTTCTGGACTCGGTGGCCGGCGGCAGTCACCGTCTCAATCTCAAGACTTACAACGAGCAGCGCGGGCTGGTGCGCCAGATCTCCAAGACTCTCAAGCGACGCGATTACAAAGACCTGACGGCATATACGCACGATCGCATCGCGGTGCTCAATAATGCCTCGGAGGGCGAACGCCGAGCGGGACTGGAAAGCCTGCTGCACGAACTGTTCCAGACAATCGTCCAGTCAAGAAACGGCGCCTAGTTGACGAACACGATCTCGCGCGACTTATCGATGGTGGCGAGCATACCTGAGATCTGCTGCGACAGATTGAGCGTCACTTCCTCGATCACGCCCTTCTTGTTTTTCTTGTAGTCGGCATAGCGGGTGAGCAGATCGATCGGCTCACCGATATTGATGTAGATCAGTCGCGGACCTTTGACCGAAACTTCGCCGAAGACCTCGCTTTCGAAAAGCTCAACGACGTTGGACAAACGCTCTTGCGTAGTCGGCGGCGTCAGATACCCTTCGTAGATGGCAATGAATGCCACCACGCGATCGAGATCGCGATAGAAGCGGCGGACTTTGGACGCCTTCTCTTCCCAGATTTTCCGCTGGTACGGAGGCAAATCGTCAGTATCGCCGTAGATAAAGTCATCCATGTTGTTGCGCAAGACGCGCACCCAATCAAGATGCGAGCCTTTGGGCGGCAACTCCACATCGAGAAATTCCGCCATCGTCCGCAGTGCCTCGGTCTTGACACGACTCATGCGGTCGTTCAACGTATCCGTCTCGAGTTTCTTGCAGTTGTATTCGCTCTCCAGCGTGCTGAGCACCACTTCCGAGGCGCGGCGCACCCGCTTGTAGAGCGACGTCTCGCCGTCTTCTTCAATGCCGAGGCGTCGCTCGATCTTGAACATGCACCAGGAGAGACGTTCGGTAATGTCGTGCTTGTACGTATATTTAAGTGCCACCGGTTGAATAAAAACTGGCTCGTCCGGTTTCGTCTTGTGCAATTCATCAAGCGCCCAGTAGGACAGCTGCACGGCGCCGGTTTCCAGCGGCAACAACACGTCGTTCTGGCGCGAGATTTCGCCTTCCGGAAAGAGCACCAGTTTCTTCTTGTTCTGCACAATGATGTTCTTGGTGGTTTTAAAAGATTCGCGATCGACGGCGCCGCGCACCACCGAGTAGCAGCCAAGCTGTTGAAGAAACCAGCCGTTGAGCCCGTTGTTCCAATCAAATACTTCGCGCGCGGCGATGAAGTTGAACTCCTCATCGGCCATGTCGGCGAGCCCGAACATTACCTCCGGGTCATGCCGGTATGAATGGTTGGGGCAGACAACCGTGCGTTTTCCCTTCAGTTTTTTGAAACGCTCCAGCCCGTCGCCGACGACTTTCAGTTCGGCACCGTGCAATTTGAATTTGAGGACGAGGGGGAAAACCAGTTTGGTGAAATTGATGACGAATTCGTTGTCTTCAGGGGGTCTGAAATCTAGCACTTGCTTTAACCTGCGCCATTTTTAGTCCGCGATCTTTCGCAGTACATATTATTTGCTTGGCAGCGGCAATTGTCTGATCTCCTATCCCATAACCTTCGTGGAGGACCACAACCGTTCCGGGCGCCAGCTTCCAGAGCACTCGCCGTACCACTCTTTCTGTACCCGGTGCGCTCCAGTCCTCAGGTGCCGCCCCCCAGTAGACCGGCGTCATATTGCGTTCTTTCAGACAATCGCCGGCCCGCTGGTCCATAAACCCGTAGGGCGCCCGGAAAAACGTCGGCGCCTCGCCGGTGACGTCCTCGATGGCCCGATTGGTCCGTTCAATTTCTTCTTCCAGCGCCGGTGTGGGCAGCGAGAGCAGCCACGGGTGCGAGTAGCTATGGTTGGCGACTGTGTGTCCCGCTTTTTTGATACTCTGCACCAGCTCCGGATGCCTTTCAACATGGCGCCCGATCAGGAAAAACATCGCCTGGACGCCGTTTTCCTCGAGCAATTCCAGAAGGCGCGGCGTGGTATGCGGGTCCGGACCGTCATCGAAGGTCAAATAGATGGGTGCCTCCGCCGCAGGAGATACGCCGCAGTGCCCGCCCCAGAATCCATCCGGCAAAAGATTGCGTCCGACGCCCGTCAGAAAGTCGATTTTGGCGACCGAATATCGGTCGAATGCGGTTTCGGAAAAGGTCTGCAGTTGGGCGAGCCAGTTTGTTGCCATATCAATTCAAGTCGATGTCGTAGCCTCACTTAACCGTTTTAGCACAGGGCACAGTCTGCCCACAGCCCAACCGAACATTCCGGCAAGTGTACGGAGGATACGGAGGCGTGCGAAAACCGACCCTTAAGGCTGGGGAGCGAGGGCTGGCGTTGACAGGTGGGTGGTCGATTGAATCAGTCGATAGATGATGCGGCGGGCTTCATCGCCCGGTTCGGTGCCGCGACGGTAGGCAATGGCTTCAATGGCGCTGGCGAAGGCATAGAAGCGCTCGAGCGGCATGTGGGTGGCCCGCGGATGCGGCAGCAGACTGCGCATATAGCCGCGCAGGTTCTCGGCTTCCGGCTCTTCCAGGGGCTGAATCAGCTCTAGAAGCGGGCGCATGGACTTGAGCGAGATCAGCGCCGTCTGGTAGACGAGGACATCGTGTGCCAGGGCACGGTGCAGCAGCACACATTCTTTGAGCGGCGCTTCCTTGTCGCCCGGAGCCGGCTTAATAGAATCGAGAAACGGCTCGTAAGCGTCGAATTCGTACCAGATATGACACAAAGAATCGACAGTCCCGGCCTCAGGGAAGGCGACCGGCAAAAGCCCGAATATATACGGGCGGGCGGCGCACTTGTCGACGTCTTTGGACGCGTTGAGCATGGCTCCAGACAGGCTGGGAGTCTGGATGACCGCAGTTTCCTTGAAATTGGTCGAACGGGTTGGGGTGAAGTTGACTTCTTTGACCGCGTACTCCTGGCAGAGGAGCACATCAAAAACCTTTTCGCCTTGCAGGTAGCCAAACTCAGCGGCAGCGGCGGCTCCGGCCACAAAGTGCACCAGAACCTCAGGGATATTTTTGCCCCACGAGACGTTGAGTATGCCTGTCACCTTCTCCAGGTTCAGGAACTGCATCACGTTGAATAGGGTGCCTTCCCGTACGGAAGTAATGTGGAAACTAATGCCCACTTACGTTGATCCCTCAACCGCGCACGTAATTAACCAGCCTGCGTGCGTTGATTAAATTATACCCAGAGGCATGCGCCATAACCGTCCACGTCGCGTGTTTGGACATTTGGGTATGCGAAATACCCGCTTGGGAACCAGCAGGCTCGCCGGATCATCGACTAGGGGCGGGATTTGAGCGCCTTAGCCACTTCTTTGCGATCGTCAAAATCGATCGTGCGGTCTGCAAGTATCTGATAATCTTCGTGCCCTTTGCCTGCCACCACCACCACATCGACAGTTCGCGCGTTGCCGACTGCCAGAGCTATTGCTGTGGCTCGATCCGGCTCTACCGTGACAATCTTCATGCGGCTGATGCCAGAGAGGATGTTGGCAATAATTTGCTGCGGATCTTCACTCCTGGGATTATCGGAAGTGACGATTACTTCGTCGGCGTGTGTTTCGGCTATCTGGGCCATCTGGGGGCGTTTGGAAGCGTCGCGATCGCCACCACATCCGAAGACACAGATCAGCTTGCCGCCTTCAGGAACCAGTCCGGCTGCGGTTTTCAATACATTGTCCAGTCCATCCGGGGTATGGGCGTAGTCCACGACCACCAGCGGCTCCGCTTCCCGTCCCGATGACACCACTTCGAAGCGTCCCGCCACACCGGAAAAGTTTTCCATCGCTTCTTTGATGACAGCGAGCGGCACGCCTTCGTGCAAGCAAATGGCAGCGGCAGCCATCGTGTTGTACATGTTGAAGCGTCCGGTGAGCCTGAGCCGCATATCCAGCGGTCCGGCAGGCGTATTGAGCGAAAGTTCGGTAATGCCCTGCCAGTACTTCATCGACTTCACGTGCAGGTCCGCAGGCGCGTTCCAACCGTAGGTAAGCAACTTGACGCCGCCATCGCCGGCGGTACCATTAGCGGCTTTGATTGTCTGGCTGAACTCGCCTACCAGCGGTTCGTCGGCATTGAGAACGGCGGCGCGATTTTTCTGATGCCCGGCGGCGATATCTTCGAAGAGCAGCCGCTTGGCGCGCCAGTAATTCTCCATGGTCTTGTGAAAGTCGAGGTGATCCTGCGTGACGTTGGTCAGACAGGCGACCGCAAAGTCGCAGCCGGCAACGCGCTTCTGCACGAGCGCATGGCTCGATACTTCCATTGAGACGTGCGTGCAGGTCGCATCAGCCATCTCGCCCAACAGCCGTTGCAGGTCGGAGGAGAAAGGCGTCGTGTGCTTGACGTCCGTATAACTCTCATTGGCGGCGGAACGGGCACCGAGCGTGCCTATGAGCCCACAGCGCTGACCGGCATGATTGAGAATGTGCTGGACCAGATGGGTGGTCGTCGTCTTGCCGTTAGTGCCGGTGACGGCAATCAGCCGCAGACGCTGGCTGGGATTGCCATAGAATTGGGACGCCACCACCCCCAGTGCCAGGCGCACATCCGACACAATCACTTGCGGCACCGAAGCGTCTTCAAACGGCTTTTCGGTGATCACGACCGCAGCCCCACTGGCAACGGCATCGCGGATAAATTGATTGCCGTCGAAGTTCTGTCCCGGCATGCAGAAAAAAGCATCTCCGGAATGCACCTTTCGCGAATCGAAGGAAATTCCGGAGATTGATAGCTTAGTTTCGTCGATGCCGATATATCTCGGCTTGAGCTGGGCCAGCGAATCTGCCATAAAAACGGAAACGGGAGTTTGCGTCATTAACCTTTGGCCGGCGCGGCAGCTGCTTCATCAGCATCGGGGAGCAGATCGATAGTGACCATCTTGTGACCGCGCGATTCGTAGAAACGCACCAGTCCATGAGCCACGGCGTACAGCGAATCATCACCGGCGCGACGGACGTTCGGACCCGGATGAATCTTGGTTCCGCGCTGGCGAACAATGATGCCGCCTGAGAGAACGAATTCACCGCCGTAGCGTTTCACGCCGAGACGCTTCGGGTTGGAGTCTCTGCCGTTTCTTGTAGAACCTGCGCCTTTCTTATGTGCCATAAGAACATCACATCCTTTGTATAAGCAGCGAACTTAGCTTTGCAGCTATTCGCCCTTCTTCTTAGCGGGGGCCTTTTTGTCTTTGGCTTCGCCTTTGGCGGGAGCCTTGGTTTCAGCTTTCTTAGCTGATGCCTTTTCTTCAGACTTAGGAGCGGCAGCTTTCTCTTTCTTCGGAGCGGCTGGAGCCGACTCTTTCTGAGAGGTCGCCGATTTGCCTTTGTCAGTCGCTTCGCTCACGACTTTGTCGTTGAGCTTGATCGAATTGATGAAGATGCGGGTGTAACCCTGGCGGTGACCGGTGCGCTTACGAGTGCCTTTCTTGGGGCGATACTTATAAACGACCAGCTTCGGTCCTTTGCCGTGCGAGATGATTTTGCCGGTAACTTTGGCGCCATCAACGAACGGTGCACCGATAGTGGAATCCTTGCCGTTTACGATGGCGAGGACTTTGTCGAAAACAAACTCTTGGTCAGGTTCAGCGGAAACCAGCTCTACGTCCACGTAACGACCGGACTCTAACTGGTATTGTCTGCCACCTGCTTCTACAACAGCGTACATAATCACTCCGACTCAGCAATGCGGGAGGACGAAAAATCGCGCCCTCGATCAATAGGCGTCCACATATAGGACAAGCAAACGGTGATGGTACCAATTTACGTTGTCGAGGTCAAATGGGCAGGCGTTCTCGGGAGCTTTCGCCGCAATGTAAGTTACATTATAAAAACAGTACCAAAGTCGAAGGTCGTCGAACGCCAGTCTATCCTGACAATGACAGCTAGAATTTCACTGTCGAGCCCGAAGAAAATTCGCTCGCCACAACTAAGAAATCATCGCTTGACTACCGGAATAAACGAAGCACCATGGCAGCTGATGCGGTTAAAGAAGACGAATTAGGACGCAGCAAACATGCGGCAACGCCGCGCGAGCATCTGCATCACCTGATCAACATCGGCTGGGACCCGCGCAGCCCCTTGATCTACAAGTACGTGACGCAGCACGGACTGCAACGCGAACTGGAAGAAATCGTCCGGGCATTGAGATAAAAACATTAAAGCTGCCTGATTGGATGCGCCGCCGGGATAGAATGCCCGGCGTAGATATTCTTTTTCTCGCTGTTTGGAGTACGTGTAGATGTTGCAAGTAGGCAAGAAAGCTCCTGATTTTGATATGCCTTCGACCAAAGATATGAAAGGTCTGAAGGAAAACGTCCGCTTGGCCGATTACAAAGGCAAATGGCTGGTTCTTTTCTTCTATCCGCTGGATTTCACTTTCGTCTGCCCGACGGAAATCAAAGCCTTCAGCGACAGAATGGAAGAGTTCAAGAAAGCCGGTGCTGAAATCGTCGCCGTCTCCACAGACAGCGCATACAGCCACCGTGCATGGATCCAAACCGCGCCCGATAAGGGCGGTCTGGGCGACATCAAATACCCGCTCGCTTCCGACATCACCAAAGATGTCAGCCGCGATTACGGCGTTCTGATCGAAGACAAAGGCATCGCCCTGCGCGGTCTGTTCGTCATCGACCAAGAAGGCATCCTGCAATATCAAGTCGTACATGCGCTCAACATCGGACGCAGCGTCGACGAAACATTGCGCGTACTGGAAGCCTTGAAACAAGGCGGACTGTGCGGAGCTGACTGGAAACCGGGCCAAAAGCCGCTCCAAGTCTAAGACCTCAAGTTCATACAAGGGAAAAGCGAACATTCGCAGAGTTTAGGCTTTGCGAATGTCGCATTTTTCGGGACATGATCTAGTTCATCCCGCGCGGGATCGCGTACAATTTCTCATCACGTTCATACGCAGGATTGAGCCCCCAGCATCTTTCCGTAAGCCGCTCCCCAGGAGGTCGTCATGCCGCTTCGAATGGACACACCATTGCCGTCACTGGAAGGTGGAACCGACTGGTTCAATTCCGAACCAATCACCAGCGACCAGTTGAAGGGGCACACCGTGCTCATCCACTTCTGGTCGATCAGCTGCGGCATCTGCAAGGAATCGCTGCCCGACATCACTCGCTGGATTGAAGAATACGGTCCTAAAGGTTTGAAGGTTGTCTCTATTCATATGCCGAGACAAGAATCAGACACCAACGTCGAAGCCGTCAAAGAAGCCATCGACTACTACGAGGTAAAACAACCTTGCGTCGTCGACAACTGGCATACGATCACCGACGCTTTTGAAAACAAGTTCGTCCCTGCTTTCTATGTCTTCGACAACGAAGGCAAGATGCGCGATTTCAAAGCCGGCGAGAAAGCCATCAAGATGGTAGAGCCGGTTCTCGAGCGCTTGCTCAATGCTAAGCAAGAGCAGCCCGCCACTTAAATACCTACCGATCCAGTTAAATACCTCGCCGGGAGAGAAGCAAAATGGTTGTCGCCGATCGCACGGAACAACAGTCGTCGTCCAGTAACCCTCCGGTGAAATCAAATCGCTATTTCGATCGAGCCCAACAAGTGATTCCGGGTGGAGTCAACTCACCGGTGCGCTCGCTCAAGTCGGTCAATCAGACCCCAATTTTCATAGATCGCGCCGACGGCGCCTACCTCTATGATGTCGACGGCAACGAATACGTCGATTACGTCCTCTCCTGGGGACCGATGGTGCTCGGTCATCGCTATCCCAAAGTTCTCGAATACATCGAAGATGTTTTGCAGAAGGGCACCAGCTTCGGTGCGCCCTCACCGTACGAAGTAGAACTGGCAGAACTTATCTGCAAAATCATGCCCAGCATCGAAATGGTGCGCATGGTATCTTCCGGCACCGAAGCCTGCATGTCGGCACTGAGACTGGCGCGTGCCTTCACCGGACGCGACATGGTCATCAAGTTCGACGGCTGCTATCACGGACACGCCGACAGCTTTCTGGTCAAAGCCGGTTCCGGTCTGGCCACCCTCGGCATATCCAGTACTCCGGGCGCCCCGGAAGAATTGACAAAACTGACCATATCTCTGCCGTTCAACGATCTCGCTGTAGTCGAGAAAGCCTTCAAAGAGCACAAAGATCAAATCGCGGCCATCATCATCGAACCAGTCGTCGGCAATGCCGGACTCCTGGTTCCTAAAGACGATTATTTGTCCGGGCTGCGCGAACTGTCCACCAAGCACGGCGCACTGCTCATCTTCGACGAAGTGATGACCGGCTTCCGTGTCGCCCTGGGCGGAGCGCAAGCAAAGTACAACATCAAGCCGGATCTCACCTGCCTCGGCAAAGTGATCGGCGCCGGGCTGCCGGTCGGCGCGTTCGGCGGCCGCCGCGACATCATGCAACGCATTGCCCCGCTCGGCGATGTCTATCAAGCCGGTACACTTTCCGGCAACCCGCTGGCAATGGCTGCCGGACTGGCTCAGTTGCGCACGCTGCAAACACCCGGCACTTACGAAATACTCGAACAAAAAACTCAACGCCTGGCAGAAGGTATTGCCGAGGTGGCGAAGAAAGCCAAAACACCTGTACAGGTTGCCTGGGTAACCGGCATGCTGTCAGTGTTTTTCACGAAAGAAACTGTCGATAACTTCGCCCAGGCACAAACTTCCGACACCGCCAAATTCGCCCAGGTCTGGCAGACGCTGGCGAAACAGGGCGTTTACTGGCCGCCGTCGCAATTTGAAAGTGCCTTCACTTCTGTTGTCCACACGAAACAGGACATCGAGCGCACTCTGAGTGCCTGGGAAGTTGCCCTCGGCTAAACCTCAGCCGTCACGGGTATGTTCCATACATGACGGACAGCGATTCGATTACCGACCGGCTGTTTGACGGCAAATATGTCTTGCTCGGCCGGGCGGGAGAAGGCGGGCACGGCGAAGTTGTGCGCGCCCTCGACCGCGACCTCGACCGCATCGTGGCCA
>JAXLXI010000003.1:0-459650 GCA_046328035.1 Candidatus Obscuribacterales bacterium
CCCGGCGGGGCGCTCATCTTGCGGAGAGATATCCACGACGACGCCCTGGGTGCGGTACTTGAAGCCTTCGAGCTCTACCTGATTGCCGACTTTCAGCTTGTTGCCGCGCACTACATACCCGTCTTCGGTCACGTCCGCATCGTCAGCCACAGTCACGACAAAGTCGTGAGCCAGCGGGTTGGCTGGATCGTCCATGGAGACGGCATCTTTGCCGTTGGGCGCCAAAAACGCCACTTGTTTTTGCGTGTGGCGGACGGCGGTGATGTCCATGGGTGGCTTGACGGGTTGGTTTCTTATCGTCAGAGAACTCTTCTCGCCGACCTTGAAAAGGCCGGTGTCCAGAGTTTTGAACCCCGAGAAATAGATGTCTATATTGATTCGCTTCGTGCCCTGAATGGCGCTGTTGACGCCGGCGTGTCCGGCTTTCGCCAGCCCAAACCCGGCAAGCGCCACGGCTGCTGCCAGCACGATGGCAAAATCCAGTGCGTTAAAGCGCCCGAATACCTTTATATCGCCGTTGGTCACGTGTCTACCTCGCAAATCTTTTCGGGGCTCATTCTAGCAAGTTTTCGGAATGGGCGCGGGTTTCGGGCATCTGACGCATATCTGATCGCCATTTGGTTGGGGGGAAACTACGTAGTACCTCTGTCCAAATATTTCAGGGTTGCGGGTAGACATAACCACGACCACTGGTAGACCAAGAGGACACTGAAAAATGAGTAGTGACGGCCAAGTTATCGTTGAAGGCGCAAAGAGCGGCAAGAGTGCTCACCTCGAAGCGTTCCACGAAGAAGTTGGAAAAGAAATGACCGGCGGAGCTGCTGCTGGTGCGAACTATGAGTTCAACTGGAAGACAGCCATGACCCCGGCTGACATCGACGAAAATTACTGGCGCGCTGCTTATGCCAGCATGAGCACCGAAGATTTGCTCAAAGCCGCCGACGACATGGGTGGACATCTGTCAGGGATGGCCAACTGGAGCGGCAAAGCGACCACTGAAGCTGAAAAAATCCGCCAACTGGCACAGAAAGCGCTCACCGCGTAATCAAGCCAAAGTCCGGACCATGTCCATGTCCACCGCTCGGCTGAATGAGCGACCGAAAACGACCTTCCATCCATCCTACGCGCGAATTATATAGACCTTCTTGCGTGCTCGAAGATTCGAGTTCAGTCTTGAATTTTCAGCAAGTCGAGGATTTCCAGCATCTCTGCTTGTGATGTGACGGCAGTACCTGGTTTTTTCACGACAATTCCGGCGGCGAGATTCCCTAAAGCCATCGCTTCCACAAAGTTGGAGCCGGTTACGAGCGCCAGCGCCATGGTGGCAACCACCGTGTCTCCAGCACCAGTAACATCGAAGACTTCACTCTTGTTGAAAGCAGGCAACTCGACCATTGGTTGGCCTTGTTGGAACAGCACCATACCGGCACCGCCGCGTGTGATCAAAAGCGCTTGTGCGCCGGTCATCATGAGCAGTTGCTGCCCGGCGTTGGAGAGTGTTTCTTTAGAGTCGATGGCAAAACCGAGTGCGCCCTCGCAGTCAGGCTGGTTAGGCGTCAGAAGCGTCACGTCCTGAAAACGCGCGAAATCACCTTGTGCGTCGACAATCACTTTCAGGTTCGTCTCGGCAGCCACGCGGCGGCAGGCACGAATCAAGCCGTCGGTCATGACGCCGCCTTTGTAGTCGGAGAGGATGACCGCGGAATAATCGGCGGCGACCGCTCTCAATCTGTCGACCAACAAATCTTCGATGATCGCGGAAATTGGTTTGTGCGAGATGCGGTCGAGTCTGAGCAACTGCTGGCGGAACGAATGCGACTTAGACAGGATGCGCGTTTTCACGGTCGTCGGTCGGGTCGGATCTTCGACCAGCGAATGTTTGATGCGCTGCGCATCAAATAGCTTCTGCATCTTGATTGCATATTCGTCTTTGCCGCAGACGCCGATGGCATGACATGTGCCACCGAGGGCGGCGACATTGTTGGCGGTATTGGCGGCGCCACCAGGTATGAGCTGCGTGTCGACGTGTTCGAGGATAAGCACCGGCGCTTCACGCGAGATGCGCTCCGGAGAGCCCTCCAACAACTCGTCGATCAGCAAGTCGCCGAGGACGATCACTCGCCCGCCGGACAAATTGGCAATGCGCTTGCGCAAATTTGCTTTGGTCAGGGTTTGTTCCGATATAGCAGCAGCTGCCGCTCCGATATCTGCTGGATGCATGCGCTCCAATTCCTTGAACAGTTGTTTCCCGTGCAGGTTATTGGGATCGAGTCCCAACGCCAGATTAATTGCCTGTTTGGCTTCTTCAATATAACGCAGGTGGCTATATAGACTTGCTAACTGCAGCACATTCGAGACCGCATCCTCGGTCGTCGTTGCGTTGGCCAGATTGTCGCGAGTCCGGTTCAGTTCAGTGTTTGCGGCGTTGGACCGTTTCTCGTCATCTGTTGTTTTTGTTACCTTTAAAAAATTGTCCACCTGCGATTTAAAGTCGCCGAGTGGCTTCTCATCGACTTTCGTGAACTCCGATTTGCGCATCTGCAATTGGAAGGGCCGGCTCTGCCCAAAGGGCAGCGTAAACTGCGTATTGGCGCGCGTAGAAAACTCCAGATCGAGCTTTCCTAGCGCCTTGTCGATGTTAGGGTCGACCTTGCCCAGTCCTTTTTCTTCTTTGAGTTTCTGATTGGCAAGTTGCCTGAGTTCAGCCGGTACGCCATCTTTAGCCGATTGCTCGGACTCCGCCTTCTTCTCGACGGGATCGCGTTTTTCAGGATTTGCGCCAAATGGTGGATCGCTCATGGCGTAATTGTCGGTGGTAATGGAGCCTTTCCACAGCTATTGTAGCGTCCGGGAATTAACTATCAATCATGTTAAAATCCGCCGGCTGCGGCAGATTGCGTTTGATGAACCCGGTGCCTGACTACATCACCCTCCTCAAGGCGTTGCCACTCGGACTGGCAGCAGGAGCTTTCTCCGGAGCCTTCGGCGTCGGAGGCGGAGTTCTGTCGACGCCACTTTTGATTATGGTGATCGGCGCCGAGCCGCACGTGGCGGTCGGAACAACCCTGAGCATGATCATACCGACGGCGGTGTCGGGCGCGATTACATACAGCAAGAAGAAACTTTTTTCGAAGAAACTTGCGATAGCCTCCGGCTTGCCCGCGGTTGTGTGCACAGTTCTCAGCTCTTATCTGGAACGTGACATCAGCGGCACCGTGGTGATTTTCTGCCTGGCGTTTTTGATGATCACCGTCGGCATCGACTTCGCCACCGGCATTGGCTTGCGTCTGCGTCGTGCCGCCGCTCCCGACCCAGATGAAGCGACTGCCGGGTCAGAACCCGACCCCGCCGAGTTCACGCGTTCGCACGTGGTGCACGCCACCATCATCGGTGGTATTGCAGGGTTTCTGTCCGGTTTCCTCGGCATCGGCGGTGGATTTATTTTGATACCACTCTATTGCTATCTGTTCCACACACCAATCAAGGTTGCCTTCGGCACATCCTTGTTGGTGGTAGGAGCCGTCGCCCTGCCTGGCGCCATAATTCACGCCTGCTACGGTCACGTCGATTTGCCGCTGGCGCTGGCTCTCTTGGTGGGCTCCGTGCCGGGCGCCAAAATCGGCAGTCACTTCTCCACGAAGTCAAAAGACGACCACCTGCGCATTACATTCGGTGTCATACTGATTATTCTCGCTATCACATTCGCGGCTCCACACCTCCCAGAACTCATCCCCGGAAATGCTCCACAACAGACTCATTGAATTGGAAGCCGAGCTGAAGGCAAAGGCAAACAGCGAACGCGGCATGGCAACGTTTCCCATCGAATGCCTGGCGCTACTGGAGTTTCTTGAACAGTCCTTCGAAGCTCGGCTTGGCGACCTGGTTCCCAAAGACTGGACCGGCTGGTTGGCATACAAGCGCACACCGCACTCTTTGCTGATCTGCCGCGGTCGCGCCTTCAAGCATGGTGGCGCATTCGGTGCCGGCGCCAAGTGGCGCGCCGGATTTGATGTGCCGCACGGAGCCGATTCCGTCGGCGAGGCGCTGCGCGGATTCGATGCGGTGCCGCCGCAAGACCTGGACCGCCTGCTGATCAACTTCGGCGACGACGACGAACCGAAGGTCTACCTGTGGTACGGGGAGAACATCGCGCCCTATCGGCTGATTTACGAAGCCCTGGTTGCGGATGAGCCGCATACCGAGTTGCACGAAGCCTGTGTGGAAGCCTGCGTCTGGATAGCCAACCGCCCGAAAGACACGCCCCTGCCCGATTACCTCAAAACACTGCCCCCTGCCCAGGGCTAGGGGTCTCGAGAAAACAAGTTGTCCAGAAATATGCGGCGGCGGATAGACACATGTATTCCCCGCATACCAATCCAACGGCAAGCCCCTGTCGGCGAAATTTGGCAGGCTTGTTGCGACCGCTACTGGCGTAGCAGGAGCGTTGAATATGGCATTGGATGCTTCATCTGCCCTGGTGAATGACCGCGTTTTCGCTGATGGAAGTCCTCAAAACGGCGACGGAGATGGCGGCGACGGAGATGGCGGCGACGGAGATGGCGGCAACGGCAACGATAAGCCAACTAACACAAATCCAGGGTCTGTGACGTGGCTTGATCTCTTCAACGAGATGATGCAGCAAGGTGGCAGTGCCACATCAATTTTGAGTGGTGGCAAAAAAGGACTTGGTGAGATGCCCACCACCAGCGGTTCTTCCCCCGCGATTGATTATCCCTATATCCCAGCGCCTCCCGTCGTTCGGGACGGCTCGGTCATAAAACAGCTGCCCACCATTGATCCGGAGACACCAGCGTTCGAGGGACCGGTGGTAATCAACGAGCGGGTTCCCATCCCGATGTCGGCTGCAGTGAGATTGGTAGAAAGCAGAAAAGGTGATGTCACCCGCGACTCGCTGGAGCAAATGATCAGATATCCCAAATCGCTCGAACCCGGCGTGCTCGAAGCCGCGAAGTACATCTGGCAGAACTTCGACACCATCAGAGACATCTCCGCTGCCGGCTCAAAAACTGGTGACAAGCTCAGTAGCCATGACTTGAATCTCCTCGCCGATCTGATTGTGGCCAACCAAAAGGATCACAGTGCCAAAAAGTCCTCACTCAAAGACACTTACACGGATTATGAGTTGTCCCGCGAAGACGCGCCCTATGTGGCGGGCATCACGCTAACTGTCACGGGGATAGCGATGCTCGCCGCTCGCAAAAGCGGGTTGCGTGGCATAGTCGGCGCCGGCTCGGGTGGTCTCGCCCTGGGCAAAACGGTCTCCAAACCCATTGTCGACAAGCTAATCGAAGGTGGAGTGAAGGACTACTACAAAAACACAGCAGGACCAGCGATCGACAAACTATTCATCAACGGCGACAAATAATGCCTCACCGCTCGGTGGTCGCGCATCTCACTGGTGAAGGTGTTAGATTATAGTGAGACTGACTCGACTCGGTGTTTCGTGCTTCGCACACCTCAGCCATTTCTTGTGTTAGCTGTTCTCACCTGCTCATTCCTGGTGAGCGGGCATGAAACTGCGGTTGCCGAGAATTCCGAGCCGCAGATTTCCAAAGCCGACCTTAAATTTGGCGAGAAACAGCTGAAGCGCATGCTTGCGGACCGCAAGGCGATGCGGGAACTGGTCGCGAAAGGTGACGATGTTTGGCTGTGGTCGGCTCAACAGTTTGCGGGCAACGGTGGAGCGCGGCGCTATAAGTGGAAGAACAAGACCTCCAAGAAAAGTGGGGTGCAGCAATTTGGCGCGTTCCACAATTACGACCTCAACAAAAACAGCGGTTGGATTTGCGTGCAGAAGACGCGCTCTGATGGCTTGGCGGCCGCGCCCGAGCAAATGTGGTCCGGCGTCATCTACGAATTTTTCAACAGCCGCAACGACACAGACTTTGAAGAAACCTGGAAGTTGGCCGCGCAAGGCAAGTTGACCAAGGACGAATACTTGTCGCGTGCCACCAAATTGGAGTACAGCGCGCTCAAGGAAATGAATGCGTTTTACGAAACGAGGTGGAAACAGCACGCAGAGAAGATGGGCTATCCCTCGTGGAATGCGTACTGGTACAAGGAACTGCCCCCCACCTACGAAGAGTGGATCGATCAGTATAAGAAGATCAATCCAGCTTACGTGAGTTATCACGAGAAGAGCTACGACATCGCCACGTCGAAGCTGAAGCCGTCGCCGAATACTCCATCCGGGACATCGCTCAGTGGCGGTACACAAACTGCGTCCGACGAAGAACTCACCGCCATCACGCCAAAGGGTCTCACTCCCAAAACGGCGCCATAATAACTAGGTCGAAACGCGAACCAAACCAGGCGCGCCCTATTTCGTGACCGCCATGGCGGCCACAGAATTGCAGAGATGACCGCCGCGGCGGCCAATGCGCTTCAGTTTGACCGCCGTGGCGGCCGAATAATGACTTAGCCGGCCGCCGTGGCGGTCAGCTAACCATAAACTGTCCGCCACGGCGGACACCTGTCTCAAATTTGGGCTGCGTGAGACAATGAGCAATAGGCTCATATGCGGCATAACAAACATAGCCGACCCGATGATGCCTAAAGAGTATGCGCGAAATTCGGCAGTCTGGACTTCGCGGAAACTCATGGCGTGTCGAAGGCTTTGAATCGAACCGCACACAAGCACAGACGTCGTCGCGCCAGAAGGTCCCTAGCTAGGCTTTCTCTTTTTTGGTCTCTTTAAGGTTAATGGTATCGCCGTCTGAGTTCGCATTCGACGATGGCTCGGTCACCAGCTTTGGTGTCAGCGCCGCACTGGCTCTGTTGCCTGTGAACTTATCTGCAAATGCGAGCAGTTCGATGGGCACCGGGAAGATAAGTGTGCTGTTCTTTTCGGCGGAGACTTCCACCATGGTTTGCAACTGCCGCAACTGCATCGCTCCCGGCTCGCTGCCAATCTTGGCGGCGGCTTGAGCGAGTTTCTCGGCGGCCTGCAATTCACCGTCGGCGGCAACAACTTTGGCGCGGCGTTCGCGTTCGGCTTCCGCCTGACGTGCCATGGCGCGCTGCATCATCTCGGGAATTTCCACGTCCTTCACTTCGACGGCGTTGACTTTGATGCCCCAGTCTTCAGTCTGCCGGTCGATCATGGCTTGCAACTTGGCGTTGATCAGATCGCGCTCGGAGAGCAACTCATCGAGTTCGTGTTGACCGATGACGCTGCGCAATGTGGTTTGCGCTATCTGGTTGGTGGCATTGTACGGGTCTTCGATTTTGGTGATCACTTTATATGGATCAACGACCTGGAAGAAACAGACAGCAGCCGTCTTCGCGGAAACGTTGTCCTTCGTGATCGTTTCTTGCATGGGAATCGACATTGTCACCATGCGCATGTCGACTTTCTTGTATCGCTCGATGAGCGGAATGATGAATACTGGTCCAGGTCCCTTGACTCCGGTAACGCGACCGAATCGGAACACGACAAGCCGGTCGTATTCATTGACGAACTTCAGCGCCGACGCCATCAGCGCCAACATAATGAAGCCGAGCGCCCAAAAGAGGTGTACTAGTTCCAATCCGATTCCCATAGTTTTTACTCCGCGAGGGAGCCTCCAAAAGAGTAGCCGATAAGGCCTACTACAGTCATACCCGATTTAGGAGGGTGGAGCGGTGGGCTCAATCTTCTGTTAATGCGGGAGCCTTTTTCAGTTTGGCGACGTAGAAGCCTGAAACGCCGTGGCGCGTAGGCATAAGCTGAATGGCACCGTGATTGGTGGTATCGGTGAACCATTCAGTCTGCAGGTCAGCGGGGACATAGCTGCGTATGTCATCCAGTTGGAATTCGGGGTGCTGTTCAAGGAACCAGGCGATGTTCTGCTCGTTTTCCTCGGGTTCGATCGAACACGTCGAGTAGACAAGCTCGCCGCCCGGCGCAATCATCTTGGCGGACTGCGCAAGCAGCTTGCGCTGCAGTTCGACCAGATCGCTGAGATGGGGCGCCTCGCGCTTAAATCGCAAGTCGGTGCGACGGTTGATGACACCGGTGCCAGTGCACGGTGCATCGAGCAAAACTTTATTCGCCTCTCGGTCAGGCATAAATTCAACGCCGTCGGCGATCTTGATTTCGATGTTGGTGAGCCCCAGCCGGTTGCGCGTTTCCTTCAAAAGGTTGAGGCGGTTGGCGTGCACGTCGACCGCAATCACGCGCCCTTTGTTCTCCATTTTTTCGGCCAGGTGTACAGTTTTGCCGCCCGGAGCGGCGCACAGGTCGACGATGGTCTCGCCTGGTTTCGCATCCACTACTTCGGAAACGAATGCCGCCGCCTCATCCTGGACAACGAACAAGCCTTCGTTGAAACCTGGCAGTTTCTCAATTGGTCCGCGCACCGCCTTGCGATCCTCGACCACCAGACAATCGGGAACGAGATGCCCGCGCCGCACCTTCACACCTTTGCGTTCCAGAATTTCGCTCAAGCCTTCGGCGGTGATGCTGCCCGTACAAACGCGCAGCGTCAGTGGTGGCACACTCTGCGAATAAGCCAGAAGTTTCATGCACTCTTCAGCGCCGAACGTGGTCTTCCACTTGTCCACCAGCCAGTGGCTGACGCCGTAGCGCTCCGCCAGTTTCTCGCTGTCGAAAGCGGCGGCGTCGCCGGCGGGCAATGCATCGCTGCCCGACTGGTGCGCTCCCCGGCCGGATGCGTCCGCGTCGCCGGATACGGCCCGCTGCTCTTCCAGCTGGCGCAAGAAGTTTCGCAGGACGGCGGTGGTGACGCTGGCGTTTCCTGCATGACCCATTAACTTTGCCACCTCGGCGCTTGTGTTGAGCACCGCGGATGGTGGTATGTCGGTCGCGTGGACCAACTGGAAGACACCCAGTCGCAGCACGTTTCTCAAGGATGCTGCCAGTTTGTCCATCGGTCTTTTGAGAAACGGGCGGATCGCCTCATCGAGTTCGCCGCGATGGCGCAATACACCCTGCACAAGAAACGTCGCGAACGCCCGGTCGCGTTCCGACATTTGATGTTTCCTCTCGAAAGCAGCATTCAGAGCCAGATTGGCGTAGGCATTCTCCTGCTCGACTTTGAGCAGAACCTCTACCGCCACTCGTCGTGCCGCTACACCTTTCATCTAGCTAACCGGTTTGGCGATGTCAACGCCGAGGCGCTCACCGACCGTGACGTGGGCACCGTTCATCCAATCGCGGGCGCTCATGCGCGCCTTATTGGGCGGCTGCACCTCAATCAACTGAATCGCGTCATCCGCATTGGGTCCGCAGGCAACGAAGATGTTGCCACCATCCTGAAACAGCTCCCCCACCGCAGCACCAGGCGGTCGCTTGGCGTTAACGCGCGCCGTCTTATGTATCTTCAGCACATCGCCGCGAAACGTCGTGAACGTCCCCGGCCACGGCACCAGTCCACGCACCAGATTGTGTATCTTGCGCGCCGCCTGAGACCAATCGATGCGTCCGAGTTCCTTATCCAGGCGCGGCGCCATCGTGGCAAGACTGTCGTCTTGCGGCGTGCCTTGCAATGTTCCGGCTTGCAGTTGTTTCAATGTCTCCAGCACCAGATCCGCGCCGATAATAGATAGCTCGTGCGCCAGTTCTTCCGCCGTCGTGTCCTGACCTAATTGGACTTCGTGCTTCAACAACATCGGTCCGGTGTCGACACCGGCTTCCGAAAACATCGTCGTGATGCCGGCAGTCTTGTCGCCATTGATAATCGACCAGTTGATCGGCGCCGCACCGCGAAGCGCGGGCAGCACCGAACCATGCAGATTGACGACGCCCATCGGCGCCATCGTCAAGACTTCCTTCTTAAGAATCTGCCCGAATGCCACCATCACCAGCACATCCGGCTGCATGTCGCGCATGGACTGCACCACATCCGGTGACTTAGATAATTTCTCCGGTTGCAAGACCGGGATGCCGTGCTTCTCAGCCACCACCTTGGTCGGCGGTGGTATCACCTTGTTGCCGCGCCCGGCCGGTCGATCCGGTTGCGTGACGAGACCAACGACTTCGGCGCCGTCCCAGGAGATCAGCTTCTCCAGAGTCGGCACCGCAAATTCCGGCGTGCCCAGGTAGATGATTCTCACTACTTCTCGAGGCGAATTTCGACGATGTGATCGAAATTGAGGCAGACCTGATCGTCAAGCAGAATGTACATCAGGCGCGAGCCATCGAAAACGATGTTCGTCAGCCGTCCTGTGTAATTGGAAGAGTTGGCGGTGACCGTAAGCACCTTCTCGCCGACCCACTGCCTGAGATAAATCGCTTTCTCGCGCTGTCCTTGATGTTGCGACATTGCTCCTCCTCCGCCGCCTGTCCGTTCTAACTAAAAGAGGGGCGACACGAATGCCGCCCCTCTCATGCAAATGGTCTTACTTGGCTGATTCCATGATTTCGATGATCTTGTTGGCGAACTCGCTGGTTTTCACCTTGGTTGCGCCCTTCATCAAGCGCTCGAGATCGTAGGTCACCACTTTCTCTTGGATGGTCTTCGAGAAGGCGTTGACGATCAGGTCGCGAGCTTCGGTCCAGCCGAGGTACTCAAGCATCATGACGCCGGAAAGAATTACCGAACCCGGGTTGATGACGTCTTTGTTGGCGTACTTCGGAGCGGTGCCGTGGGTGGCTTCGAACACCGCGCAGCTGTCGCCGATGTTGGCACCGGGGGCGATGCCCAATCCGCCGACTTGCGCGGCGCAAGCATCGGAGAGGTAGTCGCCGTTGAGGTTGGTCGTCGCGAGGACGGCGTACTCATCCGGACGGGTCAGCACTTGCTGGAACATCGAGTCGGCGATTCTGTCGTTAAGCAAAATCTTGCCTTCCGGCAGCTTGCCGTCGTATTCGGCAGCCAGTTTTTCTTCGGTGACGATGACGTGGCTGAATTCAGCTTCGGCCAACTGATAGCCCCAGTCTCTGAATGCGCCTTCGGTGAACTTCTGGATGTTGCCTTTGTGCACCATGGTCACAGACTTGCGTTTGTGCTCGATGGCGTACTCGATGGCGCGGCGCACGAGACGTTGCGAACCGGTTTTGGAGATGGGCTTGATGCCGATGCCGGAGTCCGGACGGATCTTCTTGCCGAAGCCTTCGATCAAGCTGATCACTTTGCGGGCTTCTTCGGACTCTGCCGGGTATTCGATGCCGGAATATACGTCTTCGGTGTTTTCACGGAAGATGACGACATCGAGTTTTTCCGGTGCCACTACTGGCGATGGCACGCCCTGGAAGTAACGAACCGGACGTACGCAGCAATACAGATCGAATACTTGACGCAGGGTGACGTTCAAGCTGCGGATGCCGCCGCCGACTGGCGTGCTGAGCGGTCCTTTGATGGCAACGCCGAATTCACGGATGGCGTCGAGGGTGTCTTGCGGCAGCCAATCGCCGTGTTGTTCTTTGGCTTTCTCGCCGGCGAATACTTCAAACCAGACGATTTTGCGTTTGTCGCCGTAGGCTTTCTTGACGGCGGCATCGAATACACGTTGCGATGCTTTCCAAATGTCCGGACCGGTGCCGTCGCCTTCGATGAACGGAATGATCGGATGAGTCGGCGTGACGGGTTTGCCATCGGCGAAGGAAATCTTTTCGCCTTGCGGAACCTTGAGGCCGTTGTAAGTCTTGTCGATAACTTGTCCCATTGGAAACCCCTCGAACTCGCTGTTTTCAAACGACACGAACGCGTGCCAGATTGCCTACAATAGCACTTCGATATACGCGATTGAGTAAATGATCAGCATTTACTAACATAGGCAAAACACCACCAGCACAGCCGCAGATGACGACCAGCACAGCAGTAACAGTTTCGCGCCGCAGCCCGTTTCCCTTATCCAGACTGCTATTGGCGCCGACGGGCATCTGGCTCGCGGTCTTCATGCTGGTGCCCATGGCGATCATCCTGGTCTTCAGCCTCGGCACACGCGACCCGCTCGGGCGCATCGTCCTGAGCATCAACCCTGACAACTATGTGCGGTTCGTTACAGGACCGTATCTCAACACATTGGGGCGGTCGCTGGGGCTGGCGCTATCGACGACGACCACATGCCTACTGATCGGGTTTCCCCTTGCCTTGTGGCTGGCGCTGATTGTGCCGGCGCGGCGGCAGAATCTCTGCATGACATTGCTCGCGGCACCTTTGTGGACGTCGTTCTTGCTGCGCATCTACGCGTGGATTGTGATTTTGCGCCCGACCGGATTTTTGACGCACACGCTGCAGATGTTGGGCATCGCCAATCCGCCGGTGATTCTGTATACGGATTGGGCAGTGCTGCTGGGCATGGTGTACAACTACCTGCCGTTCATGATTCTTCCTTTGTATGCCGCTCTGGAGAAACTGGACAAGCGCTATATAGAAGCCGCGCGCGACCTGGGCGCCGGGTGGTGGACAGTGTTGTGGCGGGTGATTATTCCGCTTTCGGCGCGTGGTATCGTCGCCGGTGTAATCATGACCTTCGTGCCCAGCCTCGGCGACTATGTGACGCCTGACCTCATGGGCGGTGCCAAGCACATGTACATCGGCTCGCTCATCCAGAACCAGTTTCTCGTGGTGCGCGACTGGGCTTTCGGTTCCGCGGTCTCCACACTATTGCTGATTCTCGTGAGCATCGGTGTCGCGGTGTACCTGAAGTACGGCGACCAGGATTCGGCGGTCGCGTAAATCCGCTTTATGCGTATTATGCATAAAACGACCCCTCGATTTATGCATATTAGTTATAGACGACTGACTAGTCGGTGGGGCGGATTTTGCGGAGCACCGAAACCAGCCGATCGTAGTCGCCGGGAATCAGGCGCGAGATGGTTTGACCGGCGGTGACGAGAAATTTGTAGTCGCGGTTGCGCGCCTGGTATGCCTCTTGCACGGCAGAGGCGATTAATTCGTCAATCGGCACCACAGGCACCTCGGTCAGGAAGCGCACGAAATCGAAATCTTCGGTGATCGCCACCACTTCTTCGGGAAGACACTTGAAGAGAAAGTCATGCACCAGAGGCGGGTGCGGCGGCAGCCGCTTGTGGTATTGACCTTCCAACTCGTAACCGACGATGGTGGCATAGACCTCAGTGCGCAAGAGCGAAAAAATATGGGGCTGCTGCAGCCGCAATTCGTCGCGCGACATGCGCAGCGCCGTGGGCTTGTGCATGCTGTCTTGCGGACCGGTAACCACGTTGTAGACGACACCAAATACGTTCAGCCCGGTGTCGCTGGATTCGGCGCGCACGAAACTGCCGAAGCGCGGCATCTGCAAGTTGGCGCGCACCATGCCACCGTCGTCGGCATTCCAGAATTCGCCGGTGAAACCGACGATCGAGGATGTAAGAACCTCACCGATTGCATCCACTGCGACACATCCTATTTGTGCAATTCGAATGAATATCGTATCAGTCGGTGGGCGGATTTAACTGATCCGTGGCGTTCGGCGCTGTAGACGGGCTTGGCACGCCTTCCACTTTGTTGCCGACTTGCAGTTTGATAGTCGTGTTTTCGCCGTCGCCCGTGACCATGACGCTGCCTTCCAGGTTGTCCTTTTCAGCGCTAATGTTGATCATGCTTGGCAAAGTGTTGAGCGAAACGATGTTCCACCCTTCCTTTTTCATTTCGGCTTCGTAAAAATCGCCAACCTTTGAAACGGCATCTTGCGACGTCAGCATAAGAAACTTGCTGTTGTCGTTGGCGTCACCTTGCGAACCCACCGAGCCGGAGGGTTGCGCGGCTGGATACATGGGCAGCGGAAACGCTTCGTCTGTGGCTTCATGCCCGCTGGCGAACGTTTGTTTGACGCCGCCCGATTGAAAAGAAACTTCTTTGCTGGAGTTGCACGCGCTCAGCGTCATGATCGCCGCGCATGTGCACAGGGCTGCCGTCATTACCACACGAAACCGTAACACCTGATTATCACCAACGTATTAGAATTGGGGCTTGTTGCGGTGTAATTGTACTGTGAATTCGAGGTTTCGTTTTGGTGCGCATTTCGTCTGTGTTGGCGGTATTTGTCTTCTTGTCAGTGTGTGCAGCACCAGGATCTGGCGCGGCGGAAGAAACAGCGCCGGCCGGCGTGACTAGTGCGGGTGCGGCGGCAACGCAACAACCGGTGGCTACGCAGTCCACAACACGCAGCGGCGGCAGCGGGCGCTGGGGCATGCAATTCCTCGGTCCCGACACGATTGCCGATGTCATCGAAGGCGCGGAACCTTTCATAGTCAACATCGCCTGCAACAATCCCGGTGCAAAAAAACCGCAGACACCGGAAGAAGTCCGGCGCCACAAGCGTTTCTTCGGCGATCTGCCCGGCGATGAGAGTTACACCAAACTGGCAGGCACCGGTGTCATAGTGCGCTCCGACGGCGTGATACTCACAAGTTTGCACGTCGTCGATGGACAGGCACAGATCACCGTGACGCTGCACGACAAGCGCACATTCCCCGCCAAAATCCTCAATCGCGATTCGTTTTACGACCTTGCCGCCATCAAGATAGATGCAACGGGGCTGCCGACCGCGAAGTTCGCTGATGTAAATCAACTGCGCAAAGGCGAATGGGTGATCGCCATCGGTAATCAGCTGGGGCTGGACAGTTCAGTGACGCTGGGATTGATCAGCGGCATCGGGCGCGAAGTCAAAGGCTATACCGCATATGGCGCGCGCACCGGCGCGGTGCGTTTCATCCAAACCGACGCTTCAGTGAACCCCGGCAGTTCCGGGGGACCGCTCATCAACCTGCGAGGCGAAGTGGTGGGCATCAACACATTTATCCGCGAAGACGCACAGAATGTCGGGTTTGCCATTCCTGCCAACCTGGCGCAGGACGTCGCCACTAAGCTGAGCACGACCAGCCCGATCAAGCATCCATTCATAGGCATCGAAATGGTCGAACCCGATCCGGCGGCGGCAGCCATGGGCATGGCTCCCGCGGCCAAGGGCGTGCAGGTGTCCACGGTCAGACCGTTTGGACCGGCGTCCAATGCGGGCTTGTTGCCAGGCGATGTGATTACACAAATAGACGGCATGGCGGTCAGCCGCCCGGATGACGTCAGCGAGGCGGTGGCGCGAGTCAGTGTCGGTCAGGTGCTGAAGGTGGATATTCGGCGTGGCAACGCGCAAAAGCATCTGGACGTGCGGGTCGAGGCACTGCCTGACGACGGTTAAGTCTCGGCGCTCGGACTCAGGTATCCGCTTGGACTTGCCTGCGGTCTCCGTAATAAATCGTGGCGAGTTGCCAGGGATTTTTGTAAACTACCTTTGAGGCAGGTGTTCTCGGAACGCCCTATTCTTTTGTCTTTGACATTTGTCCCTCAGTTGTCCGTTTGACAAACGAATCTGGCTGCATCTAGGATTTCCTCCCTGCATGCCTGGCGGCATAGCCAAGTGGTAAGGCAGAGGTCTGCAAAACCTCTATCCCCCAGTTCGAATCTGGGTGCCGCCTCCAATTTTTCCCCGCTTTGCGGGTTGTGGCGATTGGGGAGTCACGTTAAAATACATCCCCTGACCTCGGACGGTTGGCGCAGTTGGTAGCGCATCACTTTGACATAGTGGGGGCCACTGGTTCGAATCCAGTACCGTCCAAATCTTTCAAAATCAAATAAGTTGGGACAAGCGGTCTGCGTCAGTTTTGACGCAGGGACCCTCAATTTTGCTTGCCGACTGGCCAAAAAACCGGGTTCCGCAAGCAAAAATCGCCTTGGCTGCATCAAAACTGACGCACGCCCCTCCATTCGCGGCGGCACACCTTAGCACCCGTTGCCAGCCTTGCGCTTACACGCAGGCGGTGGGTACAGGCGCGGAGAGCTTCGCCTCCTTGGAGGGCCGCCCCGCACCATATTCGGTGTCGTCGGTCGCCGAGCGAAACTCGAAGCGTTTCTTCAACTTGAGGAACGGTTTCTCAATCAAGTAATAAGACAACGCGGCGACAGCAAGACAGCCGGCGAAGGTGATCAGTTCGTTTTTCACCGGGTTGCGGGTATGCGAATGCGCCCACCAGCTGATGTTGCTCATCACCAGCGGATGCCACAAGTACAGGCTGTACGACAAGACACCCATCCAGACCAGCGGACGAATTGACAGCACGCGCGCCAGCCACAGTTTTTCATTGGCGGCGCAAAGCATGATAAGCAGCGCCGCGGCAGCCGAGAACACCGGCATCACCACCGAGAAGAACACGGTCATCTGCGCCGGGTCGGTGAGGTATTTGGGATGCGGCGAGGCGTAGCAAATCCAGACCATCACCGCCGCCAGTGCAAATGCGCAGGCATTACCGCCGCGTCCGGTGCGCAGCAACGCGCGCACTTTCGCCGTGCTCATCAGTTGCGCAGCCAGGCACCCAAACATAATTTCGTCGACGTGCGTGTCGAACGCTGCCATCAAACGCAGACAGGGCGCATGCGTGTAGCAGAGCCAGCCTTTGAATATCTCGCAGGCAAGAATGGCGGTGACGGCCGCCATGCCCGAGCGCGAGCCCAGGAACAGGACAATCGCCGGCCACAGAAGATAGAACTTTTCTTCGACTGAAAGCGACCAGGTGGTTTCGATGCCGCTGCCCAGGATGTTGCCCCAGTTGAACGCCAGGTCGTAATCGGACATGTAGCAGGCTGAAGTGATGAACGCCGGCACCATGTTGGCTCTGTGATGGGGATTGACCAGAAGCGCGACGATAAGAAACGCCCAGTACGCCGGCATCAAACGCAGAAATCGACGAACGTAGAAGTTGCGCAGGTTGACGGTGCCGCTTTGCGCCTTCTCGCGCAGAAGCAGGCTGGTAATCAGAAATCCGCTGATCACAAAGAAAACGTCGACACCCAGCCAGCCGTTGCCGATGGCACCGGAGATGGGTCCCATGCTGTGAAAGCCCATCACCATAAAGATGGAGATGGCGCGCAGCCCATCGAGAAAATTGAGGTGCTTCATTCGGTGGACGAAATCCCAATCGGTCCCGCCGGCTCTTGCCGAAACGCCGTTGCAAAGATACCAAAAAACCCGCCACTCCAAAGGGAAGCGAATTTCATATGCGGAACGCTGGCGCATTGTCAAGAATTGGAATAATCTACAGAAAGGAGCCACATGGTCGTTTCTTCCCAGCTCTTGTCAACAACGATGAAAAAGGTTTTGTTGGTTATGGCGGTCATGGCAATGGTGCAGCCGGCGCTTCTTGCCGCACCGAAGAAACAAGCCACCGTCAATTGCGACAAGGTCAACTCGGGCTGCAACATCTTCAGCGATCCGGAAAATGCCGGCGACGTAGCACCGGGCTTTCGCACCGCCACCGATGCACGCGGGCGCATTCGCGAAATGATCGATGCGGAAGCGAGCAAGTTTCCCAACTATCAGCAGCTGAAGCAGATTCCGGGGCTGAACGCGCAGCAGAAGAAAGACATCGAAAAAATCTATAATGCCACCAAAGAAACAATTCAGCCCTGGCTGAACGAACTGAAGGAGATGCGTCCGAAGCCCGGCGACAAGATCAGCGGCGAACAGTATTTTCGCGACCAGATTGAAAACGGTCCGGGCAAAGAGCTGGTGCAAAAGATTCAAGCGACGCGCGAAACTGGTTGGAATCAAGTGAAGGCGCTGCTCACCGAACAGCAACTGGTGCAACTCGATCAAATGCGGCACGGCGAGATGCTGACCGGATTGAACGCACCGAATATGCCACCAGGCATGAGTAAACAGGGCTCGTTCAGACCGTCGGGCGTGGTCGGACCACCGCCCAATATGTCGATAGCACCAGTGGAAGCCAACTGAGGAAGTATGAGTTCGCAAAACTCCGACTCGATGTGGATTCGTCACCTGCTGCGCAGAGCGGGTTTCGGTCACACGCCGCAGGAGTTTGATTACTACAAGGGGCTCGGTTACAAGGGTACGCTCGACGAATTGCTTAATCGCGAGCACGTCAACAACGATGCTCTCGAATCGCAGATCAAGGAAAAGCAGCAGTTCGATTTCACAAATCTGGCTGACTTGAAGCGCTGGTGGCTCTACCGCATGATGTTCACGAAACGCCCTCTCGAAGAGAAGTTGACCCTCTTCTGGCACGGGCACTTCGCCACGTCCAACAGAAAAGTCGGACATCCCTATGCCATGTATCTGCAAAACATGCTGTTTCGCTCTTACGGCATGGGCAGCTTTCACGAGCTCTTATACAACGTCTCCAAAGACCCAGCCATGATCATCTGGCTGGACAATCAACAAAATCGCAAAGGCAAACCCAACGAGAACTATGCTCGCGAGATCATGGAATTGTTCACACTGGGCATCGGCAATTACACCGAGCAAGACATAAAAGAGGCGGCGCGCGCGTTCACTGGCTGGCAGACGCAGAGTAGCGGTTTCTTCTTCAACCCCAAGCAGCACGACAATGGCTCCAAGACGCTGCTTGGGGTCACGGGCAATTTGAATGGCGATGATGTGGTGCGCATTCTGGTGGCACGGCCGGCGACGGCAATGTTTCTTGCCAGAAAGCTGATCAGATTTTTCGTCTTCGAAGACCCAAGCAAAGAGTACGTAACGCGCATCGCTAAAGTTTATTCGGCGAGCAATTACAACATCGGACAGGTGCTGCGTGCCATTTTCACTTCGCCTGAGTTTCTCTCCAAGAAGGCTTATCACGCGCACATCAAGAGCCCCGCAGAATTAGTGGTGGGCACACTTAAGACTTTGCAGATCAAGAAACTGGACAACGACCTGCCGACCAGCATGGCGCGCATGGGGCAAAATTTGTTTGAGCCGCCCAATGTCAAAGGCTGGGACGGTGGCGAGGCGTGGATAGCCACGGATACGATGATGGAGCGCTTCAATTTTGCGGCACGCGTCTCCAGCGAGCGGTTTGCCGACCTGAAGCAGGCGGTTGCTACGTCCGAACTATTGAAGAAACAGGGCATTCACACCAACACGCAGATGGTCGATTACTTTCTGCAACTGCTGGTTGATGGGGATGTTCCAGGCAGCACGCGTGAGCGGCTGCAGGCATATGTCGGCAGCGACATCAAGGGCGTGCCGCCGGCAGATGCCGCGGGCGCCGCTCAGATGCCCAACGACAAAATATTGGACGCCAAGCTGCGCGGTCTCGTACACTTGATCATGACGCTTCCCAGTTATCAATTGGCATGAGTTTCAAAGGAACACGACAGGCATGAAGGAAGTTTCGCGGCGCAAGTTTCTCAAACAAGGTCTCGGTGTTGTCGGGGTTTCTTTGACATTGCCGTCAATCTGGTCGCTAGCCGCGAAGGCTGCTGACTTTGCCCCACGGCAGTCGGGCAAGACCAAGATACTGGTGCTTGTGCAGATGGGTGGTGGCAACGACGGTTTGAACACCGTGATTCCCTATACCGATGGTGCGTATTACAAAGCGCGTCCGGTGATCGGCATTGCCGCGGATAAGGCATTACCACTGGATGGCAAGACTGCTTTGCACCCCGACATGACTGCTTTCGCCGATCTTTATAAATCCGGCAAACTGGCGATTGTGCAAGGCGTTGGTTATCCAACACCAAATCGCTCCCACTTCCGCTCCATAGAAATTTGGCAGACTGGTTTTCCAGACCGCATTGAAAACACCGGCTGGCTGGGGCGCTACTTAGATTCTTGTTGCGCGCATGGTGCTGGTGAGAATCTTTTTCCGGCGGTGAATGTCGATCCTATATTGCCGAAGTCGTTGCTCGCCGATCAGGTGACTGTGCCTTCGGTCAATAATCCGATGGAGTTCAAGTTCCGCACGGATCCTATGTATCAGCAGGATCGCGAAGCCCAGGTACAGGCGTTCAACGAGATCTACGCTGATTTTGATTTGAAGCGTCCGCACGCCGATCTCTTGCGCAAAGCGGGTGTCGATGCCAATGCCGCCTCTGACTATTTGCAGAGACTGGTGAAAAACTATCAAAGCACCGCCAAGTATCCGGCGGGCTCATTTGGCAACGGACTGAAATTCATCGCTCAGATGATCGCGGGTGGGCTGAATGCGCCCGTTTTTTCGGTGAGTCTTGACGGATTCGACACGCATACAAATCAACTGCGCACCCAGGCTGGATTGCTCAAGCAATTGTCCGAAGGAGTGACGGCATTCTACGAAGATCTGAAGGCGCACAAAGTCGACGACGACGTTATCGTGATGGCGTTTTCCGAATTTGGGCGCCGGGTGGCGGAGAATGGTGGACGCGGCACCGACCATGGCACCGCCGCTCCGGCGTTCGTGGCGGGCACCAATATCAAAGGAGGGATTTACGGCGAGCAGCCGAGTCTGACGAATTTGGACAACGGCGATTTGAAATACGGCGTCGACTTCCGGTCGATGTATGCCACCATTCTCGACAATTGGTTGGCCGCGGACAGTAAGTCGATTCTGGCTGGCTCTTTCGAGTATCTGCCTTTCTTATAAACGCGGGGAGCAATGACAAAAATGTGCCGTGTCCTATTGAATGCCCTGATTGCGCTAATGGCAATCGGGCCGGTCGTCACTGATGAGGCGAGCGCCGCCACCAAAAACGGTGCACTCAAAAAGTTCACTGAAACGGTCGGCGGCATGCGGTTCTCATTGATGCTGCCGGCGAACTTCAGTTTGATCGCCCACAAAACCAAGGAGCTCGGCACACCAGAACGAAAAATGGATTATGTCGTCTTTGGAGTTCCCGGAACAAACACTGAGCCGCGCATTGTAATTGGGGTTTCAAACGGCTTCGGAAATTTATCCCTGAGCAAATCGAACCTGGATGCATGCGTTGGTGCCACCATGGAACCGTGTTCACACGCATTTTCCAATTACAAACAGTCGCAGATCTCCAGCGTCGAACTGGATGGAAAGCTATTCGGAGCAGTTGATTGGGAAGGGCGCAACGCCGAGTTTGGCGCAAACCAGGTGCATGCCTGCACCTACCTGACCGTGAGCGGTGGTCGCATGTTCAAGTTCGAAGCCTACGATCCGGGTGTGAAACCGACCCAGATGGCAGCGTTGCATAAGGCTGCGAAATCAATCGACTTTGAGTGATCGACCGGGTGGTTTAAAATAGCCACCTCGGTAAGCGAGAAGAGAACATGTTTTCAACTCTAAAGGCGCGTGTCTTTGCCTCAATCACGGTTCTGGCGATAGCCCAGATGTGCGGCTCGAGCGCCGACGCGGAAGACGCCGCTAAACCCGGCGCAAACGCCAGTTCGCAGTATTCGCGGGTGGTCTTTACGGCGGTCGACAAAGACTATAAGAAACTCTCAACCAGCATTAGCGGCCGGCGCGTCAGCCTGATCGTGCCTGCAAATTTCGGCGTTGCCAAACGCGTCAAGGGAGTAATAAAGCTAACGCAGAAAAAATACGAAATGCTGACTCTGTCGTCGCCGGCGCCCGCTGGTGCGGCACCGCCACAGATTGTGATTCTGGTGACGCAAGGGCTGAGTTTTGAGACCAATGCAATGGGAGGAAACCTAACCGCGCTCATAGCCAGCTACATGCTCACTCCGACCAAGCTGGCCGATGCCTGTTTGCGCGAGTACCCGGAAATGTTCAAAGATTTCAAGAAGTCGACCTCGTCGACTGCAGATCTGAACGGCACTAAGTTCGGCACTGCGACCTTCGAAGGGCGCAGACAGATACTTGGGCCGAACCTTGTACACGGTTTCACTTACGTCGCCATGATCCAGAACTGTACAGTCATTGTCGAAGGACTGGATCCGGGGGCAAAACCTGACAGCTTACCTGCGCTAAATAAAGCGGCACGCTCAGTCATAGTTGACTAACCTGAAAACGAAAGGATCGAAAAAGTATCGATGACAAATCTACCGAATCTCTTGAGTGTTGCAGTCTGTGCCATGTGCGCGATCGTCTGGACGGCGAACGGCGAAGTCAGCGCAGGTGAAACCAAGTCCGGACATAGCAAACCAAGGCGGTGTTCGGTCCCAGATTGTTTCATGCTTTCCTATATGTCGGGTTGATGGGTGACTACACGATGGCCATCGAAGCCTACGATCTGAGCCTAAAAGGAGTAACCTGGATGCGTTGCGCAAAGTCGCCCAATCGATCAAATTTGAATAGAGTGCAATACGGGGTTGTCCTCATGAACAGAGCCGGCAGTGTAGTTTTTAGTCCAGATAGATTATTCGCTACCGCGTTAGTGCTGTGCGGGTTTGCCTCGTCCGTTATTTTTCTGTGGGCACCGCCACTGGCCGGTGCCCAGAATGCCGGTCCGCCGCCAAACGTCACTCCGCCTCACGCAAAATCAGAAGGCGGCAGCGAAGTAACAGAAACCGCCGGCGGCTTGAGGTTTTCCCTGGCGGTGCCGACAGAATTTTCAGAGAAAGTCCGCGCCAATCGCAAAAACGGTGCTTCATCGGTAGAAAGCGTGATCTGGGCACCACCCTGGGGCAAGGGCGAATCGGCTCGCGCGACGCTTTCCGTGACGGTCAACGATGGTTTCAATAACATGTCACCGACCGTGCGCACCACAGAGTTCGTGGATGCGTTTCTTTCCTCTTATCCGAGTGCGTACAAAGACTTTAAAAAGTCACCCAGCAAGGAAGTAACCATCAACGGTCGCAAGTTCGGGATGGCGTCCTGGGAAGGACACAAGGAAAAGCTGGGTCCCTCCCTGATACACGGTTTCGTCTACGTGACCATCGTCGGATCGAAAGCGGTGGCCGTCGACTCCCGCGATCCGACATCGGGACAGACATATTTTTCAAAAGCCGAGACTGCAGCACGCTCGATCAAAGTCGAATAACGCGGATCACATTTTGAGTCGGGCACCATATTCGGTGCCAGTAATCGGTGCCTGATGCTTTACGGATCGGGCGGCGTCTCGCCGATCACCATCGCCCAGAAGTGCCGCTGCACTTCCCAGACATCTTCGTTCTTCCAGTTGGAAAGCACAACACGGGCGGTATAGCTACCCTCGCGATTGAGGGTGAAGTCAACGGGAAAGCTCTGGTGGCCCTTGAAAAGATCGTTGGGATCGTTGGCTTGAAACTCGTGCGTAACCAGCTGCGTTCCATCCGCATCTTCAAGGGTGAAAACGCCCTTATATTGGCGACGTTCGTATGGAGTGCCGAAGCCGACGATGCAATGACATTGGACACGAATAGGCAGGTACTTGCCGGTGAAGAGGTCGAACAGCCCGAATGCATTGATGCGGCCGTCATCGGCATGTTCAGCGCGTTCGCAGAACAGAATGTAGCCGCTGTGCAGGTACTTCATTACTTCCTCTTGTCAGCATCGCCCCCGAGCGAGGCAGCACTACAGTTTACCGTAATGGCGCAAAAACGGAGTTAGGATGCTGTTGCTGAGGTGGTCGCACCGGCCGGTTCTTTGACTGCAGCCGGGGTTGCGCGGAAGCTGATGGCCAGACGATTGAACGCATTCATCAAGCCGATGGCAATCGTCAGGTCGACCAGTTCCTTCTCGCTAAGATGTTCTGAAGCTGCCTGATATTCGGCATCCGGCACCTGGGTTTGCGCAACATTTGTCACACACTCCGCCCAGGCAAGCGCGGCGCGCTCTTTCTCAGTAAACATCTCGACCGCCTCGCGCCAGACGGGCACCAGCACCAACTTCTCGATTGGAATGCCGGCTTTGAGGATGTCGCGAGAGTGCATGTCGATGCAGTAAGCGCATCCGTTGATTTGCGAAATGCGCAGATAAACAAGATCGATCAGTGCCACCGGCAGACCCGACTGTTGCACGTAGCTGTGAACAGCATTCAGGGCTCGTATACCGGCGGCACTGATCTTTTGATATGGCAGACGTTGTGTCATGTTTTTGCCCTCGTGAACGCGCTAGCCTTGAGCGTCGACGTACTTTTGCAGATCGCCAATCAATGCGTCAAGGTCATCGACATGACACATGCTGTCGCACATCTCGAGCGGAGTGTCGAGAATGCATTCATCGCATTGCGCCGGAACATCGACGTCGTGCTTGAGGAAAACTTCAGTGGCGTTCGGGTAAGCATCGAGGATTTCTTGAACTGTCGTTTGTGTCGTGATTAACATCGTTCTCACCGTCCTTTTGGTCCCGTCATCTCGGTCTATTGGATAACCGGACCTTTATATCCATAATAACATTTTCGACTCAGCCGTCAAGACCTGAAACGCCCATTTCATGGTATTCTGAATATTAAGGTCCATTAGTATATAAATAAGGATGACCGATGATATCCCAAACTGCCGAGTACGCTTTGCGAGCCATGGTTTTTCTAGCCATGCGGGGCGGTGCGTGCACCGGACAGCAAATTGCCGAAGGAACCAAGGTGCCCCCCGGCTACCTGAGCAAAATTATGCAGCAGCTCGGCAAGAGCAAGCTAGTAATTTCGCAGCGCGGCATCGGTGGTGGTTTCGTCCTCGCAAGAGCACCGCAGGAAATCAGCATCCTTGATATCGTCAATGCGGTCGATCCTATTAAGCGCATAATGTCCTGCCCTCTCGGTATTCCGTCGCACGGTGTCAATCTCTGCGGACTGCACAAACGCATCTCCGATGCCACCGCCACAGTGGAAGCCGCCTTCGCTGCTTCAACGCTGCACGAGCTCGTGGAAGAAACAAAAGACCCTCTGTGCAAGAGCGTTCCCCTGACGCCGCGTGCCGATGCGACCACCACGGGCGGTGCCACGTTGAATTAACAACCGAGAGCCATTCTTCAGGATCCCATGCGAAGTCCGGTATACGCTCCCGTACACTTATTGTTTCGAAGGAAAACTACAGCATCTACGCTACTTCCGAAGTCGTAGCACCAGAGTTCATGGCAGTCGCAGCAATTACGCAAAGTTCTCGTGACGCAGATTAAGGACTCGTATTATCCGCACTCTCAGCGAATCAGCTGCGCACGGAACCATTCCATCAATTCAGCACACGCCACTTGTGGATGATCGCCGTCGACAATCAGCTCGTACGGCTGGTTGCGCTTTATGTGGGTTTCGTACAGCGGGTCGTAGTACTCAACCAGCAAGATCTCAATCGCGTCCTGGACTTTGCCGGACTCAAATAAAGCAACGAGTTCTTCGACACGTTTCTTCCCCAGGCGCTCCTTCAATTTCTCGAGTGCCGCAACTGCCTCAGCCAGCACTTCTTCGTTGAATACCGGCGCGTACTCACTCCAGATTCGCGCCGCACGCACCGGCACCGAACCGGTGACCAGGACGCGCCGGCCTTCCTGAATGCAATTCAAAACTGCATCGGGCAATGCCAATCGGCCGACTTTGCGACTTTCGGCTTCGATAAAGACAGGTCCACTCCGCAACCTGCGCACCTGCTCCCAGAGAGCCGCTTCGAAATTTTTCTGCGTGGGCTGCCCGCCCAATCCCAATCCTCCGAACACCGACCCGCGATGATTTGCTAGTGCTTCCAGATCTAGTATCTGAGCACCGCTGGTGGTGAGTTGTGCCAGCAACTCGGTCTTGCCGGTTCCGGTTTGTCCATGCAACACAACCGAATCAAAAGCAGATCCCGCACCCTCTAAATCGTGCACCACCATGCGCCGCCAGGCTTTGTATCCACCCGTGAGGCGCCAGCAATCTATGCCGACTATGGTGAGGAAACTAACCACGGCCTCGCTGCGCAAACCGCCTCGCCAGCAGTGCACGACCAGGGAAGAGCCTTGCGTGCGCACAGACAGAATGGCATCGACAATCCGGGGAATCTTCGGCGATATCATGCGCAGCGCCAGTCGCCGCGCCGGCACCTCGCCTTCCACCTTATATATGGTGCCCACCTCAGCCCGCTCGGCATCATCGAGCAACGGCACATTAATCGCACCGGGAATCGACTCCACCTCGAATTCACAAGGAGAGCGCACATCGACGACGATCGCGTTTTTCAGATCGCACAGCTGCTCCGGAGATAGTTCGCGCCACGTCATGGACAGATAGTGTAATGCCGCACCCCACCTCTTGATTACAACAGAAGTGTTGATTTGCCCTAAGGCCAAAAAGGACACCCCCCCGAACCTGCAACGCACCGCCACCCCACAGCACCGCGCCACCAAAGAAGAAGGCGACGCTTGCCGCGCCGCCTTCCGTGTTTCTTTTCAGACTCTTGTCGCTGACCGCTGCCGCTGCCGGCAATTACTTGTGGGCGGTCGGTACTTTGTGTCCGGTGATCACCGCTTCGGCGATGGCATGCGGCACTTCCGCGTAATGATCGAACTCCATCACGAAGGTGCCTTGACCACGGGTCTTGTTGCGGATGTCGGTTGCATAACCGAACATCTCGGACAGCGGAACCATGGCGCGGACCTTCGAGAGTTTGTCGATGGTTTCCATGCCCTGGACGGTGCCGCGGCGGCTGGAGAGGTCGCCGATAACGTCGCCCATGTACTCTTCCGGAACTTCCACTTCGACCTTCATGATCGGCTCGAGCAGAACCGGCTTGGCTTTCACGAAACCCTCTTTGAAGGCCATCGAACCGGCGATGCGGAAGGCCATTTCCGACGAGTCCACTTCGTGGTACGAACCGAAGACGAGCGTGCAACGCATGTCGATGACCGGATATCCGGCGAGCACACCGCCAGCCATGGCTTCTTTAATCCCGACTTCGATACCAGGAATGTATTCCTTCGGAATCACGCCGCCAACGATCTTGTTGACGAATTCGAATCCGGCGCCGGCTTCCAGGGGTTCCATTTCGATGGTGACATCGCCGTACTGACCACGACCGCCCGACTGACGGACGAACTTGCCTTGCTGTTTGACTTTGCCGCGAATGGTTTCGCGGTAAGCAACTTGCGGTTTGCCGACGTTGGCTTCGACTTTGAACTCGCGAAGCAGGCGGTCGACAATGATTTCCAGGTGCAGTTCGCCCATGCCGGCGATAACCGTTTGACCGGTTTCGTGATCGACACGCACTTTGAAGGTCGGATCTTCCTCAGCCAGTTTGGCCAGAGACATGCCGAGTTTGTCGGAGTCTTGTTTGGTCTTCGGTTCGATAGCGACCGAGATGACCGGCTCCGGAAACTTCATGGATTCCAGAATGATCGGGTCTTTTTCCAGGCAGAGCGTGTCACCGGTGGTGGTGTCTTTCAAACCAACAGCGGCTACGATGTCGCCGGCTTTCGCTTCTTGAACATCGGTACGGTCGTCGGCTTGCAAGCGAATCAAGCGGCTGATGCGCTCTTTCTTGCCTTTGATCGAATTGAGGACATAAGAACCGGTGGACAGCTTGCCGCTGTACACACGCAAGAAGGTCAGTTTGCCGACGAACGGATCGTTCATGACTTTGAAAGCGAGGGCCGCGAACGGCTCGTTTTCATCGCACTTACGCTCAACTTCGGTACCGTCCGGGGTCCAGCCTTTGACGGCGTGAACATCAACCGGCGAAGGCAGAAGGTCGATGATGGCATCGAGGAGCGGTTGCACGCCTTTGTTTTTGAAGGCGGAGCCGCAGAGCACCGGAACGATGCGATTTTCGATGACGGCCTGGCGAAGAGCCTTCTTCAGGTCCTCTTCGGGGATGGTGTCGCCTTCGAGGTACTTGGTCATCAGCTCATCGTCGGTTTCGACGATGGCTTCGTGCAGGCTGTGCTTCGATTCTTCCAGGAGATCTTTGAGATCGGCCGGCACTTCGGTTTCGATCAGGTTGCGACCGAGTTTGTCTTCTTCATCATAAAGATAGGCTTTGCCCGTCAGGACATCGACGAATCCTTTGAAATCGACTTCGGCGCCGATCGGGAATTGCAACGCATGGGCGTTGGTCCAGGTGGAGTGCAATCCGGGAAGTTGTTCTTTGATTTGCTTGAGCACGCGGAAGAAGTCGGCGCCCTGACGGTCCATCTTGTTAATGAAGACCATGCGCGGCACTTCGTAGCGGTTGGCTTGCTTCCATACGGTGTTGGTTTGCGGTTGCACGCCGGCGACGGCGCAAAGCACGATGACAACGCCATCGAGCACGCGCATCGAGCGCTCAACTTCGACTGTGAAGTCGACGTGTCCGGGCGTATCGATTAAGTTGATACGCTTGCCCTTCCAGAAGCTGGTGATGGCGGCAGCGGTAATTGTGATACCGCGCTCTTTTTCCTGTTCCATCCAGTCGGTGACGGTGGTGCCTTCGTGCACTTCCCCGACCCGGTGGATGAGTCCGGAGTAAAAGAGAATGCGCTCGGTGGTGGTCGTTTTGCCGGCGTCGATGTGCGCCGCAATACCCATATTGCGCAATTCGCTTAGTTCGTTGCTGCTGCCGTTATTCTCAGACACCTTAGTTGCCTTCCTTGGGGTTTCCTTTTCACTAGTCAGTGCTGTAGCCTCTGCGCTCACCGACTTTTCCAACAATTGTACGGACGAATTCATTGTTTTAAGTTCCAGATTAGGGACACCGTCACGAAAATTGCCGGAATCGACAATCTCTTGGGCCACCAGAATCCACAATGAAATGCGTGGCGCTTACGCGTCGGCGGCTAACCTAATTAGAACCTCAAATCTCAAACCAGGGCGCTGGCTTGACAATTCCTTAAGAATGTTGTGAAGCCAAATTGGTTCCCGGTTTACAAAGCCGGTGGCTGCCCCAAAAATCGAAAGGGTCGTCAGCAAGGTACTGATGGCTCTTTCAACGGATCCAAATAGTATCCGGGGCATCAATTTGATTGTCACACGGGAGTTAGACCGCCGGATTACAATCCGAAGTCACAATTCCACTTGAAGACTCTACCAATTAATAGCGGTAATGCGCAAAAGCCTTGTTGGCTTCGGCCATTTTGTGCGTTTCGTCGCGCTTACGCACCGAGGCACCGGCACCGTTGGAGGCATCGATAAGTTCGGCGGAGAGACGCTCGGCGAAACTGCGACCACCGCGTTTGCGGCTGTTGGTGATGATCCAGGCGGTCGCCAGAGCAACACCGCGGCTGGTTTTCACTTCGATCGGTACTTGATAGGTAGAACCGCCGACGCGGCGAGCCTTCACTTCAACCAGCGGCGTCACGTTCTTGACGGCTTTGTTGAAAACATCCATGGGCTCTTGCTTGGTGCGGTCTTTGACCAGCTGGAGCGCATCGTAGAACAAACGCTGAGCGGTGCTCTTCTTGCCGCGCTGCATCATACGATGCACGAAACGCTGAACGAGCTGGCTCTGGAAAGTCGGATCGGGCGGGGGAACCCGTTTAGCAATAACTGCTCTTCTAGGCATTGGACAGACCTCTTTATAGAGTGAGAACGCGACTTCAGATTTAGATGAATGCGTTCGAGAGTCTTACGTCAACAATGTTGGTTGTTGTTTATGATTTTTTGGCAGCAGCGGCTTTCGGGCGCTTGGCGCCGTACTTGGAGCGGCTCTGCATGCGGTCTTTGACGCCGGCGGTATCGAGGGCACCGCGGACGATGTGATAACGAACACCGGGGAGATCCTTGACCCGACCGCCTCTTACGAGAACCACAGAGTGCTCTTGCAAGTTATGGCCGACGCCAGGAATGTAAGCTGTGATTTCAACGCCGTTGGTCAAACGCACACGAGCGATTTTGCGCAGTGCGGAGTTTGGTTTCTTCGGCGTTGTGGTTTTCACTTGCGTGCAAACGCCGCGGCGCTGAGGGCAGCTTTTCAGCGCTGGAGATTTGGTTTTCTCCGTCACTTTTTGCCGCTCGTAGCGGATCAACTGGTTGATAGTAGGCACCAACTGGCTCCTAATGACAAATTGGACTATATAAAGCGAATGGAAATTCTATCGATTCGCGTCACAGTGTGTCAAATTTTGGGCGTCCCCGCCGCAATACACACGAAATATTTAGAAGAAATCGGCTTCCGGTACGCATTCTGAGTTGTGCTTAATCGCAACTCAGTTGTAGTCTTCCGGGTTTGGATGCCACTTGACGCGTTCAGTCGCCAGCGGAAAGTTGATAGCCGGATTGGCGATATTAGGCAGCACGCCTTCCACACGCCGCACGCGCGGATGCTTGGCGCGTGTCCAGTGTTCGCGCGAGAGGAGGAAAAATTCGCCGGTGCGCTCGAATCCGACCGCCTGCACTGCCTCATCCACCTCCGGCTCGAAGTCGCAGACTTTCGCCCAGATAGGCAGATCGGGATACTCAGGCTTTTGCAACTGCATGACGGCAAAATTGACCAGGTCGGCGGCCAGGTGCTTCCAGCCGGGATGGACGGCGAATTCCAACCGGTAGCCGACGTCCGGCTCAGCCATCACTTTGACGGCACTGGACAGAACTCGTCTTTCCGGGTCTTGCGAAACCCAGTACCAGACCCGCTTGCGCATAAACTTATTGCGTTTGCGCTCGACGGAAGTGAATGCCAGCTTTTCGCCGACGCGGTAATCATCGGGCACGCGCTCGAAAACCAGACGCAGGTCCGGCGGCAACACTTCCTGGTGCAACTGGAAAAGCCCGTTTTTCGAGGCATAGGAAGCCAGCCTGAACTCGCTTTCCACTTCCTGCACTTGCGCATCTTTGCGGTCGATCTGGTAATAAGTGACGCGCGCCGACCGGCAGAAGCCGCAGTGCGCAAAGAGACTGAGTGCGGCATCGTTGCTGCAGGAAACCTCAGCAATAAAATGAGCGACGCCCTGCGAGCCGAATTGCGCGAATACATAGCGCAGTAATTCCTGCGCCAGCCCCCGTCCGCGGTGCTCCGGATGGACAACCAGATTTTCCACTTTCCAGCATTGCTTGCTTTTGCTCGCCGCGCTCAAGACGATGAAACCGAGCACCACGCCGTCTTCCCGAGCCACATAAATCGACTGCGACAGATGATACTGGCAAGGCAGCCAGTGTTGCCAGAACGCCAGCCCGCCCTTCATCACATCGGTATTAGTGATCAGTGCGTTGTCGATGCTCGAGCATTCCTGCATGCCGAGCAGTGCGCAGGTCTGCGCATAGTCGGAAGCGAGCAGGGGACTGATTTTTATCATTGCAACTGTCGGTGCCTGTCTGTTTCGATATCCAGGTTCAGCACTGGCGTGGCCGGCACTATATATTGTAACATCGACATTCAGACCGGACTTGCACGCCGCGAAGCCTGTCGGAAGCCCGTTTCCTGAGACGGTCCTTCATCCCGTTTCTCCACACATCATCATGGCTAAGTCAGCGAAACCTACACACCCAACCAAACCCGCTCCGTCGGAGAAGCCCAAAGCTGAGCCGCCGAAGATTCGTGTCGTCGCAGACAACCGGCGCGCCCGCCATGATTACGAAATCCTCGAGACTGTGGAGACAGGCATAGAGCTGGTCGGCACCGAAGTGAAATCAATGCGCGGCGGCAAAGCAAATTTGCAGGATGCGTTCGCCCGCATCGAAGACGGCGAACTCTGGCTGTATAACTGCCATATATCCCCTTATGATCACGGCAACAGATTTAATCACGAGCCAATGCGCAAACGGCGCCTGCTCGTGCACGCAAAACAGATACTGCGCCTGCATCAGCAGGTTAAAGAGAAGGGTTTAACACTCATTCCTCTGAAGCTCTACTTCAAGCGAAATTGGGTTAAAGTTGATTTGGCGCTGGCGCGCGGTAAGCAACAGTATGACAAGCGCGAAGCTATTACCAAGCGCGACACTAAACGCCAGCTCGACAAGCTGGTCAAGCGCACCAATCGGTTTTCTTCTTGAAGAAACCCACTACCCTACACTTTAATCGAGCTGAGGCATCCATCCGGTGAGAGTAATCCGTCTATCGTCGAGACTCGTTCTTTCCCTGGTCTTCGCAGTCGCCGCCCTGGTATCGAGCCTGTTTCAACCGGCTCTGGCGGCCTCACCACTGGCGGTGCTAAAGAGCGACACCAACGAGCAAGCTTATTCGGACCAGCACCTCGGTCAGTTCGAAGACGACTACGCATCTTTTAAACGCACGATGGAGACCGCCAACGTCCGTTACGACCTGCTTCAAGACGGCGATATGACGGGCGGCGCCAGCAAACTGGCCGGCTACAAGATCATTATTTTGCCGATGCTGATTGACCTGCAGCCGGCGGCCGTGGAGTCACTGAAAGGCTTCGTCGCGAACGGCGGCAAACTGTTGATCACCGACAGCGGTGGCACCCCCAGTGCCTCTGTCCTGCCTTTGATCGGGATGACCGGCATTCAAGTGACCGGACACACATCGATGCAGGAAGCCAAACAGCTTAACTGGCAACGCACTCCGTTGCCGGTGCAACAAGACTTCGCGGTCGGCACCATATACGCCATCGTTACTCCGACACCGGGCTCGCAGGCCGCCATGTGGACCGATACCGCCGGCAAAGAGATGGGCACCGCGATCGGGCGCATGAACGGCAACACGTTTCTCACCTGGATGCCCGGCATGCAGGGCGAAATCACCAGCAACGCGCAGTTGCTGACGTTCGCCATGGAGGACGCCGTCCCGAACGTCACTCAACAGGCAGCGGTGCAAATCAGTTATGCCGATTATCAAAACATCCAGAACGAACTGGATTATCTAATCAAGCGCACCGATGAAGCGATGAAAACGGCTAAACAAGCCGATCTCGCCGTACCGTTCAAGAACATTCAAGGTAATTACGAATCAGCTCTCGCGCACGTCAAGGCTTTCCAGGACTACTATAAAGAGCGTCGTTTCTATCAAGCCGACGAAGAAATCGCCCTTGCTCGCCACGACTTTTCACTGGCGTTCGCGCAATCGATGCCGGTGCGTCCGGTGGAAGCGCGATCAGTCTGGCTTGACCGCGGCACCATCGTCGCCTGCCGCAATGAAGACGGCATGTCGGCGCTATTCGATAGATTGAAAGGCGCCGGCATCAACACTGTTTACTTCGAATCTAATAATGCCGGCTTCTGCACATTCCCCACCAAGGTTTCCACGCCCAATCCGGAAATCGTCGGCTGGGATCCGCTCGGCGTCGCCGTCCGCGAAGCCCACAAGCGCGGCATGGAATTGCACGCCTGGATCTGGACCTTTGCCGTCGGCAACCTGCGCCACAATCCTATTATTGGAAAAGAAGCGGACTACCCCGGACCGGTTCTGTCCAACAACGACTTCAGCTGGGCGCTGGCACGCTCCAACGGCGAGCTTTTGCCAAACCACCAACCGGAGTTCTGGATCGATCCGGCCAATCCGGAGGGTCGCGACTTCATCCGCCGGCTGGCATCGGAGATCGTCAGCAACTACAACGTTGACGGGTTCCAGTTTGACTACGTGCGATATCCGTTCAACGGCAAAGGCACGGAAATGGGTTTCGACTGGACCGGTCGCATGCGTTTCGAACGCGAAACCGGACTCAATCTCGATCGACTCGATGAGGAAACCCGCACCATCTGGACCGCCTGGAAGGTCGCGCAAGTAAGCAGTTTTGTGCAAGAAACGTCGACAGCTCTGCGTAAAATCAAACCCGGCATTCGCATCTCGGCTGCCGTCTATGCAACTCCGCGCCGCCTGCGGACAGGCAACATCAATCAAGAGTGGGAGACCTGGGTGGCGAATGGTTGGGTCGATACACTCAACCCGATGACCTATGTGGCCACCGCGCGCGAACTGGCGACTGTGGCCGGCAACGTGCGCGAATCCTGCGATGACAAAGCGCTGGTTTTCCCGGGACTGTCCATTCGCCAACTTGATACCGCCGGGTTAATTGAGCAAATGGATACGTCGCGCGCCATCGGCACACTGGGTTGCACCATGTTTGCGTGCGCGCAGCTCGACGAGAAGAAGATGAAAGTGCTCAAGATGGGCCCGTATCGGCGCAGTGCACTCATCACTCCGCAAGCAGACCCGCTGAAAGCCAGCCGTCTGCTGATGGACGATTTTGCGGCTCTGGTCAATCGGTATTTGCAGGATCCGCAAAAACACATCCTTTCAGATCGCGCCTCTACTAATGATGTGATCACGCAAATCGAAACTGTCCAGCGCGAGTTGCACGGGCTGCGTCCGAATGCATCCGAGGAAGAGCTGAAGACCGTCAACACACACGTTCAGGCTCTGGAATCCAACATCAAAGAGTGGCTGCGCATCGAAGCTTTCGTGCAACGCGGATATCGTGCTCAGTACATCGCCAGCTACCTGGCGCAGGTGAAAGCGATTCTTTCCTACGCGGCGCACCGCGCCAAAGTGCAACACCAGTCCGTCGCCACCACACCGGGCGTCGACCTGCGTTAAGATCTCGCACTGCACAAATCTGCCGTGTTAGCGCAATATACGTATATGGTATGCCATTTTCGATTTGGCATACCATATACGTATATTGCAGGCATGCGCGAGTAATATACTAATAGCGTATGCCAAATCGGAGTTTGCATACCATATAGGTATTTTAGTTCTGGGGGCTAGTGCAGGGACGCGTTGAGGATGGCGGAGCGAGCTGCGCTCGCGTACTTTTTATATTGCGCGGTCGGTGCATTGAATTGCAGCTGCTGCACCACGCGCGGATCGTGGGAGGCGGGGTTGTACACCGTGTAGACGGAGACATCGTCGTCCAGGAAATGTCCCTGGATGGACAGGACAGGCTTGCCACCAATCGCGGTGACCTCCGCTTTTTCCGTTTTGAAGACCGATTCGTCGCGGTAATCACCGAGCAGGTGTGGCAACGGTTTCAAATCGTCGTCGGACAATGTGTGCGGGCCGGCTTTCAAAAGTTTCTTCAAGGCGTCCGCTTCGGACTGCGAGAGTGGTGGCACCCGGTAAAGCACCGAGATGCTCACCTTCGCATTATCGGACGGGCTGAATCGGTGGCAGTAGCCGCGTGCGTTGTCGCTGCTGGAAGACTTGGTCCAGCCCTTTGGCAATATCAGTAGAGTTAAAGGTCCGAGCGGACCGATTTTTTCCTGTTGCTGCACGAGCCTCTGCTGCACAATCGGTGACTTCCCCTGGCTTAGATACAGGTGACTGTGAGGGGCGCTCTTGTCGTCTATTTCCACTTGATGGTTCGCAATGCACTGTCGGCTTGCTGCCAGTATCGCAGATATTGATCCTGCGGCGCTACATAAGCCAGTTCCTGCACGACGCGATCGTCAGTGCCGGCAGGAACGAAATAGCTGGTGGCACGCACATTGTCATCTCGATAAGAGCCGGATACCGAAAGCACCTTCTTGCCGTGCAGGTCTTGCACTTTCGCCGAACTCAACGAAAACACGTCGCCGTCCGCCTTGTCACCGATTAAAGTGCGCAGGTTGCCGATCTCGCCGGCATTCAACTGATAGCCGACGGGTTTGTCGAGCACCGACTTGAGCGTCTCCGCCGCGCAATCATCAAGAGGGCGTCCTCGATAGAGCAAGCTGAGTGCGACTCGATCGTTCTCATTAGGACGAAACGTGAATGCGTACCCGGTAGAGTCTTTGCGCGCCGCTGTCTGGTGCCAGTCTTTTGGCAAGGTCAGGTTGCCGACGGCTCCCACATCAGACACGCCGGTTCCCGATCTTCGACCATCGGCATTGCCCCGGGCGTTATCCAGGATCACGCCTTTCTGAACGTTCTCCGGTCCGTCCCGGAACAAGCGATTGTACAGATCATCGGCTTCTCTCGCGGCCGTCCCATCATCGCCGGTCTTACCGTCGGTGGTTCCGCCGGGTGCGGCACCGGCTTCCGCCTTCGCTTCCCTGCCTCGTTGAATCGCTTCTTTTAATGACCAGTTCATGTTTTGTTTTCCGCTTTGGTTTCGTTTCGCTAGTTACGCCACTATCACGCCTGTGTGCCATTTCTTCTTGGTGATCATTTCTTCTTGCGCTCCTCTTCGACCTTCCTCAAGATGTCGCGCCGCAGCTCAGGCGGCAGTGTCTTCAGGTAATCGGAGAACTCCTTGCGCATATCTTCGATTCTCTTCCTGTCGTCGCCTGTGTATTCGCCGTCTTTGATCAGCTTGGCGCGCTCTTTGAGCGTCTCGCCCATCAAAGTTCCGAGAGCTTCGGTGACGTCGGCATTCGACAGGAGACCACGTTTGTGCGATTCGATGCTCAGCGCCAGCGCTTGCGGTCCGGTGATGTTCTCGAGCATCTGGTCGAGTTTCGCCTTGGCTTTATCATGTTCCGCTTGATCGAACGTGCCATCGGTCTTCGCGGCGTCGTCGCGTTTCTTCGCAGCATCAATCTGTTCGGCAAGTTTGGTGCCGTAAGTCTTGTCGTCGATGGTGCCGGCTTCACGTTGCAAGCGCAGCAACTCGAATTCTTTGTAGGTATCCGGCTTGCCGGCGGCGCGGGCTGCCAGCACGTCTTTCTCCAGTTCGACCGGTGCGTTGGTTTCGCTCTGCATCGCCAGCCACAGGTCATGTACCGGCATGTTGGTGGCGCGGTGGTCGGAATTCGATCCCCACTGGTTATCGACTGCCACCGTCGGCGGTGGACCGGGATTGTAGTCGGTGACCGTCACCACATGTCCGCCACCGGAACCACCGGCGGCACCACCGCCGGAGTCGGTGTAGAATGGCTCGACTGCGGAGTTGACGCCAATAATCACCGGTAGTTTGCCCTTCGCCTTCAGGTCGGCGAGCTTGGCATTGAGATCCGCTTCGGTCCCTACTTTGTCTACCTTGTTACCGGGTCCCGTCACGTAATTGTCGGAGTCGATCATGACGGTGTCGGTGCTGCGCCCGGTGATGCCGCGATACGCTTCGACGATTTGATCGTCGTCGAGGTCTGGTTCGCGCGCGATTTCTTTTGGCGGTCTCTTCGACGTGTCATAGAGTCGCTCGCCGCTGTCGTCGGGATCGCTGCGGTCCGGACGTTCCTGTTGATAGTGGCGTTTAATGCCCTCGCGCTGATAAGCCAGATTGACAGCGGCGACATTGAAAAGCTGCGTGGCAAAACTGCGTTCGCCGTCGATCGGCGGGTGGTGCTTCGCCTCGGCATCGGGTTGCAGGCTCTTCTTGTCGATGGTGACAGTGTGCCCTTCAGCGTCGGTGTATTTGCCGGTGAGCGCTACCTGCGTGACGAGATTGGCGGCTTTCGATGGATCGGTCGTGTAAATCATCGCTTCAACAGCGGTGACGTTGCAGGTGTTTTTGTCGCCTTGATCGATAATGCGTGGGTCCGCGGCTTGCGACATCACTTGTTGCGCCAGCTGAATGCGGCGGTTTTCCGGAACGGCACCAGTCGTAGCTTCCATGAGCTTGCCGATTTCGCCGTAGGTTTTCGAGATCTCTTCCGGGCTCAATCCACGCTCGCGGGCGCGGGCTTCGAAACGCGCCATGTCGGCTTCGAACTTGGCGCGCTCAGCCGGATCTTTGATCTTCGCTTCCGCCAGGTCATGCATCTTGGCGTGCGCAACGCGCACATCACTCTGGTCGCTGACTTCCACCGGTTTGGCACCAGGCGTGTTGTCCGAGATCAGATACTTGCCGTCGGCGGTGCGCTGCAACGTAAAGGTGTCCTCTGGACGCGGACCGCTATGCACCGAGGTGTACGAACCGTCCGGTCCCGGAGTGCGCTCATACTTACGTCCGTCCGCATATTCGAAGCGCTCTTTGCCGTCAGGCCACGTGGTGTTGGTCACCGCACCATGTTTGACGACCATGGCACCATCGGCGGTGTGACCCGGCAAAGCCAGCTTGCTGCCGGCGATGATTTTGGTGCCTTCCAGATTGTTGGCGTGCTGAATTTCTTTGATGTAGCCGGTGATGCGCTCCGGCGTGGCATCCGTGCCCAGTTGTTTGCGGGCCAGGGAGTAGAGGGTATCTTTGCGCCCGACCGTCACCTCTTTGGCTTCCATCTCAAGCCCAAGATTCTCGCCGGTGTAGGGTTTCGGTCGCTCACCCGGAGCAGTGGCGTCGCCCGGTGCGCCTGGCGGTTTAATCTTGTCGGTCGCCTGGGAGAGCAAAAGCTTCTCGGTTTCTGCCCGCAGAGGGTCCTGGAGGCTGAAATCGATGTGAGTCAGCCCATTTTGCAGATTGAACTTGTTGCCGTCGCCGACGGTCGAAAGCTGGAGGGTCATCCCGACATTCTTCTGGTCGGTCATCCAGTCCTGGAACTCCAGGCGAAAGCCGGCACCCGGTTGGTCGGGTTTGTCGGGCACCTTATTCTTGCTGGCAACGGTATCCTCGCCCGGGCGAGGGTCGTCTGCAGTTTGACCCATGAGGGTAGTAAGTCCTGACGAACGTGGTGGATCGCAGCGGAGGGATGGGTTGATTATAGGTTTCAGAGGTAAGCTTGACAATAGCTATTTCACAAGGCGTGCACGCCTGTATCTCGCGCCCTATCTGAGATTTGGCGGGTGCGGGATGCGAAAGAGCATGCGGCTGTCCACTTCATAGGCGTGGGCGTTCTCCGCGTCTTCAACACCGTCCAGCACCTTGTCCATGTAATTGAGAGCCGCCTGATTGCGCAAGTCGCGGTGTTCGCTGGCGGTGGGCGCGCCGACCAACTTGCGCACAATCGCAGTGGCCGCCTCCAGCGTGCACTTATCAGCTTCTTTGATATCGAAAACCGCATCCGCCAGCATCATGCCGCGCAGATTATCGTCCAGACTGCGCAGATGAAACATCTGTGCGTTCAACAGGGCGTACTTTTTCGCCTCCTGCGGCTGCCGCTTAAAGCGATAGACCAGTTCCAGACCCCACAGCGGTCCCCAGTCACCTTCCGAACCTCCCGCCAGCTGTTCCTGACGGCAGTTTTCGAAGTTTCTCCTCGCATCATCGAGCTTGTTTTCCATGATGTCGATGATGCCGAGATTGAGGTAGCAGTCGGAAACGGTGTTAGCCACGTCATGGCGAGCGTTGCTTTCCTTGACCAGGTGCCTGTTTTCGATGGCCAGCTGCAAGGCTTTGTTGAACAGGGCGCGCGACTCTTTGAGAGCATGCGGGTCTTCGGGCATTTCGCGCAGACAGCGCGCCAGCACCAGCTCTCGAGCCGTGTTCAGCTTATTCTCGGGCGATGACGCCAGCAGACGTCGAATTCTGGCAGCTGCCTGTCTCATCAAATCCTTGCGCCGGCCTGCATCCGGTTCGACCACGCCACGATCGTAGGCATTATTGCCCTGGCGCTCATCGTCGCTGAAGACCTCCACACGCGGGTCGAGCGGCGGCGTCTGTTTCTGCAGAAGAAGAAACGCGGCTAGCGCCGCGGCACCGATGCCGACGGCAATCACTGCCGCCAGGGGGAAGCGGCGTTGGGACCGCGCTGTCGTCGGTTTGGCAATGGATGCAGTCGGCTTGCGAAAACGAAGCGGGATAGTCGGTGCATCCTGAATCTGCTGGAGCGCCTGGCAGACCTCGGTCATGGACGCAAATCGTTCATCGGGCTTTTTCGCCAGACACTTGAGCGCCACCTGCGCCAGCGAATCGCGGGCCGGATCGCCCGGCGGCGACGATGACGATGGTGGTATCGGTTTTGGTGCCTGGCTGATGTGCAGGTCCATCATTTCAAATGCGCTTTCAGCCTGGAAAGGGGCGCAGCCGGTCAGCGTTTCGTACAAAACGCAACCAAACGAGTAGATGTCCGATCGTGTGTCCACCGTGCTACCGGAGAACTGCTCGGGGCTCATGTAGGCGGGGCTGCCGATCACGGCACCGGTGGCGGTGAGCTTTTGCCCGACTTCGTCCGAAAATATTTTTCCGATGCCGAAGTCGAGTAACTTCGCGGTGATGCTGCCGCTGGTTTCGTCGACAGCAATCATGATGTTTTGCGGTTTGATGTCGCGATGAATGATGCCGCGCTCGTGAGCGAATGCCACGGCGCTGCCCAGGGTCAGAAAGAGCGAACAACATTGTGCGGACGTGAGGCGGTTTCCTTTTTTGAGAAAGTCATCAAGGGCGGTGCCGTCGACGAACTCAAGGCACAGGTAGAGTTGACCATCGGCAGTCATTCCGCATGCGTGCACCGCGGCAATGCCGGGGTGACTTATTTCGCTGAGCAGCTGCGCCTCGCGACGAAACCGTTTTATCTGGTGTGTTTCTGTTGCCCACTTCGGGAGCAACGCTTTGATGGCGACGCGGCGTCCGAGTTCTTCGTGAATAGCTTCATAGACCGCAGCCAGCCCGCCGCAGCCGAGCAGGCGTACCACGCGATACTTACCATCGATGAGTTTGTCGACCAGGTCCGGCGCGTTCGGTTCCGCAATTAGCTCCTCGGGATCAATCACGGGAGCCGGCCTCTTTTCCCGGTCGGGCTGGCTGCGTCCACGCGTCAGCAGTCGGCGCCCACGTCGGCACCCTACCCATGTCGCCGAGATAACTGCGCATCTCATAGGCGTGAAACCGGTGCAGCCGGATCTGCTCGCGCAGCCGCTGATCAACTTCAGGCATCACATCCAGATTCTGCTCCTCTTTCAAGAGTTCGGGCAGGTGGTCGGCGGCTCGTTTCTCAGCTTGTTCGAGTGTCATTCCCGCTTCCATGTAATCGACGATAGATTCCTCGATGTGTCGCACCAATCCGAAGTCATCGAGATACGGATGTTTTTGCAGGTAGGTAAGAACGCCATCGGCACAATCAGCAGCTTCAGCGGATTTGCGAGCATACCGAGCCACCATTTGCTGCGCCCACAGCGAGTACCAGGTGGGATCGTGTTCGCGCTTATCGTTTGCCACCAGTGTCGCAATCAATCGCCTGGACATGATGGCATCATCCAGTGCAAACATGTAATAGAGGAGCGCTTTCTGGTATGCGGCAGCCTGCCGGCGGCGAATCTCGAAGCGCTCGAATTTGTTGCTCTCTTGCTTGAGCAGCTGCACATCCATCTCCGCGCACTTGTAGTACGCCTCCGCCTCCTCGCGAAGACCCGCAGGACTGCGGTCCATACAACCCAGTGTCAGAGCCAGCTCGTACTGATAGTTTCTCTTGTCCTTGAGGTCGGGTGCTTTGTTGACGGCGTCAATCAACAACCGACGAGATTTTTCAAAAAGGTGTATCCGCTTAGAGGCGTCCTCGTTTGCGTCACCGAACGTCTCAAGTGCTTTCACTCTGGTGTCGGTCCCGAGCCAGGCGAGCGAGCGAGCGTCGTGCGGCCGCTCCGCTTCGGCAGCGTCTTTTGCTGAAGGAGGAGGAACGGATGTCGATGCAATAATCTCGAAAAGCGAAACGGCAGCAGTCAACACCAACAACGTCAATCCTATTAAGCGCAGCCGCAGTCGGGGCGTTCGTCGGGAGACAGTTATCTTGCCCGGATCGCAATCACCGCGCTCTTCGATTTCATCGAGCAGATCGCCGACGATGTGCATGCTCTGCACGCGGTCGTCTTGGTTTTTCTCCAGGCACTTGAGAGCGATCTTAGCAAGCGCTTTGCGTGGTTTTCCGGCGTCGCCGCTGCCTTCCGGTATCGGGGGTGGTGGCTGAGTGAGATGCGCCGTCAGCAGGTCAGCCGCGGATTCGCCCGTGAAGGGCGGGTGTCCAGCCAGCGCCTGGTAGAGGATGCACCCGAATGAATAAATGTCGGAACGCACATCCGGCTGCGCAGACCCCATCTGCTCGGGACTCATATAGCGAGGCGTGCCGAGCACCACTCCGGTGGCAGTCAATTTCTGGCGCTGCTCCGCGTCTGCGGTGAGGAGCTTGGCGATGCCGAAGTCGAGCACCTTCACATCGTGCGCGAACGTTTTTTCGGCGGCGTGATCAAGTACGATGACATTGTCGGGTTTCAGATCGCGGTGCACGATGTTGCGGTCGTGCGCGAAGGCGACAGCGGCAGCAATCTGTTTGAATATGTAGATGATTTCGTCAGTGGGCATGCCGTTTTCGGGGATGAGGTCGCGCAACGTTCGCCCGGGAAGATATTGGAGCACCAGGTATGCACTGCCATCAGGGGTGACACCAAATGCGTAGACCTGACCGATGTTGGGATGCTCGAGGGTCGAGAGCGTGCGCGACTCAGCCTGGAAACGGCGGATCTTCGACGTGTCATCCCAGAAATGAGGGAGGAGGAGTTTGATGGCGACGAGGCGGTCGGTCTCTTCGTGGAGCGCCTGATAGACAGCGCTGAAACCGCCGCGCCCAATCAACTTGAGCAGGCGATATTTGCCATCCAGCACGGTGCCGACCAACGCACCCGCATCGGTCGCGGTTGCCCGCGCCACGTCCTCTTTCAACTCATCCATTCATCATCGAGGAGGTTTAGTAACACCGACCGGGAGCGTCATCTAGCGACCAAGAGCGTCATCTAGCGACCAAGAGCGCCATCTAGGCTATACCTCGCCGTCGGCAACCTTATTCAGGCAGGCGGTGCACGGGACCACGCTCGACCGAGCTCGGGTAGTCAAGCGGATTAATTGGCACGTCAAGCGCTGAACTTTTTCCGCTCCGGAAGCGTTTATCAATTACGCGCCCCTTCACCGCCGAGGTGTCTTTATGGAAAAACGACTGCCACGACCAGCCGAAGCTGGCGTTGAATACCATCACCACAATTTCCGCGAACCCTTTCTCGCCGACCTGAGGGCTGCGAAACACTATGTGCTGATTCAGACTGTCTATATCGGTCTGCAAGCACTCAAGGTGTTTCTGTACGAACTTGTGAAATGCATTCGCAGAGGAGTGCAGGTCTGCATATTTGTGCGCCAGCCGGATAACTGGTATGTGCGCCGCGATTTGCTCGACCCCGTTACGCAAACAGAATTCAACGAACTACAAGGAATCATCAACCTCTTGAGGGGATATGGAATACACGTCACCATGCTCGAGGACATTCACGTGAAGGTCGCTGTTTTCGATGGACTGATCTCGTACTCCGGAAGTCTCAACTTTTTCAGTAACGGAAAATCGACCAACAACACGATAAGATTCGACCAGCCCGCCATAGCGATCAACACACAAGAGGAGCACAAGCTGATTTGTGCGGAGTGCCTTGAGGCGAAAGCGCATCCACCTGCAGAACGGATCTTGGTACTGACAAAAGAAACACCATTTGGTGGTTTCCTGCGGCGACTGCGCAACGAAGTCAAACTGTCGCAGCGAAAAATGGCTGAGAAAGCTGGCGTTAGCCGCACCCACCTACAGGAGTTGGAGAAGGGTGGCACGTCAGCATTGACAGAGTCCTTCGCTGCTCTGTGCGAAGTGGCTGGTCGTGCGGTCGTTGTAATCCCAGTCTATTGCGTCGAACCAGTTAGACTACTCGTTGCAAAATTAGCACCACCTAAGAAGTAGCAGAACAAGTAGTGAGCACGAAACGCGCGTGGAGAATTCGTGACCGCCGTGGCGGCCGGCATTGCTCGAATTTGGCTTGCCACGGCGGCCATGGAGAGGTGGTTTGGCCGCGGCGGCGGGCAATTCAGCACTTTGGTGACCGCCATGGCGGCCACACGCGGGGGGCGGAGACGCGGCGAGAAACGCGGGGCGCGGCGGCGCGGAAATGCGGCGGCGAAGAAACGCGGGGCGGCGGGGCGCGGCAAAATTCGGGCAAAAAAAAACCCCGGCGGGCAGGCCGGGGTTTGAACAGCTTAAGAAGGAGGAACTCTTAGTTAGTTCTGTTCAAAAAGTTAGCTATTGAAGGACCAGTCAGTGGTGACTGCTGGTGTTGGCGGCTGGAAAGTCTGTTCGACTTGTTCCGGCTGAGCAATCACAGGCTGCGGAGCTGGAGCCGATTGAGCAATCGGTACAGCGGAAGCAGCTGCGACAGCGGCTCTCAAAGCTTCATCGATCAAGCCGGCTTTTTCACGCAGCAAGTATTCTATGTAATCGCCACGGCTCATGCGCGAAGCAGCGACTTGCTCGTCGAGCAGTCTGTGAGCCAACGGAGTTACGCATACTGCGGTGGTGGTGCCACGGTTCTTACCGAAGAAGAACGATTTGGCGCCGCCTTTGGGGCCGGTCTGTTTGGCGGATGCAGGCAGTCTCAGTGGTGGTTGACCAGCACGCTCACGAATGAGCATTTCAACGTAGTCACCATTGGACACGCTGGCGGCTGCCGCTTGTTCTTTCAAGAGTTGGCGGCCGAGAGCCGTCAAATTGAAAGACACTGAACCCGATTCCTTCCCAGGAAAACGAGAGCGACGCGGCGATGTCGTCTTAGCAGTGATGGGGTTTGTTGTGACCGTCGTATTCATCTAGTTTTCGGCAGACTTTTGTCCGGAGCTCAGGTGCCCTCGTCAAATTTATCCGCCTTCCTCCTTTTTCTGTTTTGAACTGTACCGAGTGAATGTTGATAAGTGAGTGCTAACTTTTTTTGGTATTCGGTATTTGCAGATGCATTCTGCATATGGGTTGTGAGTGCAGTCTATATGTACTCGTAATTTCCTCACTGAAAGCGAGAACTTCGAGTCCCCGCCCTGACAACCCTTTTCAAGGTCTTGATTATAATGGAGTTCCGCAATAAAAGGCAGTATTCAAGTATTACTTTCGTATTATTTGGCTACGTTTCCAAGGGCATAAGCGCAATTATTTACTGCGGTTAAGAAACCCGTAACGCACACCAGTTGAACCCGAACGCGATCGCCCATCCGAGTGCCGCACCCACCAACACTTCCAAAGGGGTGTGCCCCAAGAATTCTTTAATGCGTTGTGAAGATATCTGGTGGTGCTCAGAGAACAGTTCTTCCATCATTTGGTTCAAAACTTTCGCCTGCAAACCGACGCTGCGACGCACTCCAGCCGCGTCGTACATAACCACGAAAGCTAGACACAGAGCCACTCCGAAGATGGATGTGTTGAAGCCTTCGATCAATCCAACCGTTGCCGCCATGCCCATCGTTGAGCAACTGTGACTGGATGGCATGCCGCCAGTCTTAGACAGCATGCGCCAATCGAAGTGTCCGGTGCGAATCAGTTTCATGACTATCTTGGTCGTTTGCGCCAGAAAACTGCAGAGGAAGAACGCTGCCACCACCTGCCAGCCGCGCCCCTGCCAGAGGCTCTGGGCACTGCTCCCGGTCTGTGCGACCGTGATGTTGGAAATAAGTGAATTGATAACGTCCATCAGTTCTGCCTGGTTACTGCATAGTCCACTATGGCGTTGAGCGCTGCGCGCCTGCCAGTAGCGATGCCGGTTTGATTCAACAAGTCTTCCAGCTGCTCACGCAACTCGACCACGTGCTGGCGGGATCGTTCGATACCGAACATTCGCACCCACGTCGTCTTCTGGGCCGCCTCATCCTTGCCGGGCGTCTTGCCGAGCGTCTGGATGTCGCCCGTCACGTCCAGCAAGTCATCTGTAATTTGAAATGCCAATCCCAGCAATTCGCCGAATTGCTTGAAAGCATCAGCCAGGTCGCCGCGTGCCCCCATCAAATAAGCACCGGACCATGAACAAAAACTCAGCAAAGCACCAGTTTTGCGCCGGTGAATCGAGCGCAGCGTTCTCTCATCGACACCGATCTGCTCAGCCAGTTGCTGCGCCAGTTGTCCGCCGAACGCCAGGTCGTCGACCTGTCCGCCCACCAATCCCCAGGCTCCGGACACGCGAGCGAATTCGGCAATCACATCGATGAGCGCCTGACGATCCACCACCGGTGGTGTGTGACGCGCCAACACTTCTGTAGCACGCACGAGCAACGCATCACCGGCCAGGAGCGCCAGGGCTTCGCCGTAGACCTTATGGTTGGTCGGGCGTCCGCGCCGGAAATCATCATTGTCCATTACCGGCAGATCATCATGGATGAGGCTCATCGCGTGCACCATCTCAATGGCACAGGCGCACGGCATCACAATCTCGGCGACCGATACTGATGCGGTGCCGCCTGCAGCTGCCGGTTCGCCGGCGACCGCTTCGGCGGCCGCAAAACACAACATGCCGCGAATGCGCTTGCCGCCTTCGAGCACCGAATAACGCATCGACTCCCAGAGCGCCGGCGGTTCGTCGCCGCTCAGATATTCAGCCAGACACGATTCCAGCTGGGAACGCTTGTCTTGCACATAACTTGGAAAATCGAACGCAGTTCCGGACACCATCTCACGCTACTCGTGGGGCGCTCCAACTGAAACATTCTCTAAGAATCATGCCTGCAACGCATGATCTACGCCTCATTTTTCTTCTTGGCGTTCAGATACTTCGCGAAGGAGCGCGCCAGCTGAAACGCGCCCATGCCCCACTTGAGCATCGATTTCTCTTTGGCGAAAAAGAGCATCACGATCGGACTCAGATGTTTCAAAACCAGGGCTGTGGCTTCGCGCTCGCTAGGCGGCTCCGCTTGCCGGCGCAAGCGCTCGGAGATATCCGCCAGCTGCGCGCGTGTCTGCGTCGCGCCCAATATCGAAACATCACGCAGTTCGCAGCACTCCTCTTCGATCTGCAGCAAAGCCTCCTGCCCGTGGCGCGAAATCGCCAAAACCGCCCAGCAGAGGATGCAGGCAAAAAACATGAAATACGCCAGCACCAGTTTGGAAAGCGGCACAGGCTCGAAGAAAAACGGCGCCACCACCATCGGTGCCGAGACCGCAACGATGGCAACCATGAGGAAACTGCGGGCGCCGCTGGTCAAAATCACCAGCCGATTGATGTTGTAGCAAGCCGCACCGGCTGCCGCCGCCACCAAGAGAGGCAACAGACCCATTCGCATGACTAGCAGTATCGTTTCCATTGATGGCAACTATTTCATCAGGGAGCGCGCGATCAGCATGCGCTGAATTTGATTAGTTCCTTCATAGATCTGCCCGGCTTTAGCGTCGCGGAAGATGCGCTCCAGAAGCAGCTCCGGGCGCGCCGCGTCCGAGCCGAGCAAAGTCATGATTTCGGTCGATGCCCGCATGGCGGCATCCGTGGCTTGCGTCTTTGCCATCGCCGCCAGTGTCACGTCGCCTTCGCCTCGATCAATCGCGGCTGCCGCCTGATACATGAGGACCCGCGCCGACTCAACCATTACATGCAGCTCACCAAGCGCCGCGGCGACGGCGTTCAATTTATTGTTGTCGTCGTCGCCATGCGCAGATGCGCCATTGCCGTCGCCGGATTTGCCGGCGCGCCGCTCGCGCAAGTACTTGATGCCCGCATCGAGGGCGCCCTGAGCCCAGCCGGTCGCCTGTGCGGCAATCGTGACGCGTCCTTTGGCCAGACTGCCGAGAGCCACTTTCCGTCCCTCTCCATGCGCCCCCAACAAGTTGGCGGCCGGCACTTTGCAGTTGCTGAACACCAGCTCACATGTGGCATAACCGCGCATGCCGAGCATCTCGAACTTCTGCCCGATTTCAAAACCCGGAAAGCCGCGTTCCACAATGAAGGCGGTGATCGTCCGATCAGACTTGGCCGGCGAGTTGAGGGCGCCGGCGGCGTCGTTCAGTTTCGCCATGACAATGTAGTAATCTGCCGCACCACCGCTGGTGATAAAGGTCTTCGTGCCATTCAGTATGTAGGTGTCGCCTTCCAGCCTGGCGGTCGTCGCCAGCGCCGCCGTGTCGGAGCCGGCGCCCGGCTCGGTGAGCCCGAATGCCGCCAGATACTCTCCCGTCGCCGACGGCCTGAGATACTTCTCTTTTTGCTCGGCCGATCCGTATCTATATATAGGTTCCTGACAGAGGATATGCACACCGAGCGACGACATAATCGGAACGCACCGCCGCGCGAACTCCTCGTTGATCAAAGCGAAGCTGACGTAGTCACCGCCGGTGCCACCGTACTCCTTAGAAAAAGGCAATCCGCCGAAACCTTCTCGGCAAGCCGCTTCGAAGAGGTCGCGCCGGAAAGTGTTTTCACGGTCGCTGCGAATCACATCCTCAATTGGAATCTTGTCGGCAAACTGGCGCGCCTTTTGCAGCCAACTTAACTGCGTCTCGGAAAAGAACCCGTCAGGAGCAGTTTCAAGTGGCTGTGGCTCTGTGCGCAACATCTGGCGGTCCTATCCATATAAAGTGTGGGTAATAAATATAGCAGTCGCGGCGCCTCAGTGGCGCTTCCCGGCGCGATGCAGTAAAACTAGAGCACAGATGAGCGACCAATCTACTAGTAAGACGGCAGCGACCAGCCCCACGGACCCGGCGGCGGTTGTCAGCGAGCATGATCAGGGGAGAAACAGGCGCCCGTCGCGTGCGCCTGCCCCGACACCGCTTGTGAAGCCGCGGGCACTGCGTAAGGGCGACACAATAGGCATCATCGCGCCGTCCAGCCCCATGTTCGAAGAAGGTGAAATCGAATTCGCTTTCCAGTGGCTGGCGAAGATTGGTCTTAAGTACAAAATCGGCAAACACGTCTTCAAGACATACAGCGACTATGCGGGTCAAGATGAGGCTCGCGCCGAGGACTTCCACACCATCTGGTCCGATCCGGACGTGGACGCGGTGGTTCCACTGCGCGGCGGCAATGGAGCCGCTCGCATCCTGCCGCTCCTTGACTTTGAATTAATCAAATCAAAGCCGAAACTATTCGTCGGCTACAGCGACATCACGGCGCTGCATGTGCCGATTCACCAGCGCACCAGACTGGTCACATTTTACGGACCGATGGCGGCGTCGTTTTTCAAATCGAGTTACTCATATCACTACTTCACGAAGGCAGTGATGTCGACGCGCGCGATCGGTCTGATTGCCGATCCCGTGCCGAATGAGGTCTGGAGCCCGGTTTATCCGCCACCACGACTGATCATCGCCGAGGGCAAAGCGCGCGGCAGATTGACCGGCGGCTGCCTGACCCTGGTGCGTCAGTTGGAAGGAACACCCTACGCACTGGACACCAAAGACAAGCTGCTGTTTCTCGAAGATCTGGAAGAAGAACCGCACGCCATCGACCGCATCCTCAGCCAGCTTTTGCTCGCCGGTAAGTTGCAGCAAGCAGCCGGGATTTTGATCGCAGAGTGTGTTTCGTGCAAACCGGGCGACAGCCATCGCAACGTGCTGCACCTGAATCACAGCGTCGAACGTGTCCTGCACGAACGCCTGGGCAACCTCGGCATTCCCGTTGTCTACGGGCTGCGCTTCGGTCACGGCAAAGATCAATTCACCGTTCCCTACGGCGTGTCCGCTATGCTGGAAGCATCGCGCGGCAAAGTACGATTCCGCATCGAGGAGTCGGCATGCCACTGAAGTCACCGAAGTCAAAAGCAAAATCTGCTAACAACAATGGTGCAGCCGGAAGCAACAGCACGAAACCTCTTCCCGCGCTGAAAGCCGCGCCTCTAAAAGAAGGCGACCGCGTAGCGCTGGTTTCTCCAGGCAGCCGTCCTGAGAATCCCTCGGTCCTGCATCGCTGCATCCAGGTGATTGAGCAGCTCGGCATGATTCCCGTGGTCGGCGCCAGCGCTATGAACACGCACGGCTTCATGGCCGGAACCGACGAGGAGCGCCTCGCCGACTTCAACGGTTTCGTCAAAGACAAAAGTGTCAAAGCAATCTTTTGCACCACGGGTGGTTTCGGTGCGTTGCATCTTTTGAATGATCTGGATTACGAAGGCTTGTCGAGATCTCCCAAAATCATCGCCGGCTGCGACGACAATACCTCGCTGCTCAACGCCATCACCGCCCTTACCGGGCTGGTCACCTTCCACGCACCAAACCTGGACCAGGTGAATTCGCGCCTCACCTTCGACCGATTGAAAAACATGTTGACCGGCAAGGGAACTCCGAAGCCAATCGACATCAACGACAATCAGCAGGGCGACGACATGCGCTGGACAGCATACAGTCCGGTGGCGCGCCAGGTGGAGGGACATCTTCTGGGAGGAAACTTGACCGCGTTCGTCTCGCTTCTGGGAACGCCATTCCAGCCCAATATGCAGGGCTCTGTGTTGTTTCTCGAAGACAGAAACGAACAGTTCGGCATTCTCGATCGCTGGTTCACGACGCTGTACATCGGCGGCTATCTGCAGGCAGCCAGTGGTGTCGCGCTTGGTGCCTTCGAAAACTGCGACCGCAAAGGTTCGGTCAACATGCTCTCAGTCGATGAGACATTCGGCGACCGCTTGAAGAAACTAGACAAGCCCTCCTGCTTCGGCATGCCCTTCGGACAAACGAAGAACACATCAGTCGTCCCACTCAATATCAATTGCCGCCTGGATGCGGGAGCCGGTCATATCGAGTTCGCCGAAAGCGCGCTTGCTTGATCGCATCCGATGGTCTCCGACGAGTTCAAAGAGAAACAAAAGACGCCTGACCTGGTTGAAGGCGAGCCTGCCGACACCGTGCAGAAAAGCAAATCGAAGCCGGTTTCCTTTGCGCATTCATTTTGTCTGCACGGCTTGTTGAGCTATATCCTGGGACTGGTCATTCTGATAGCCACTTTCGCGAACGAACTTTTCGGCAGACCAATTGCAATGTTGGGCTTGATGTCGATTGTGGCGGGAATAGGGGCACTGGCAATCGCCCTGGTCTACCTGTGCGTGGCGGCAATTGTCGGCGGCGCAGATCATCGACCCGGCAAAGCAAAGACAGTGCTTGTGTCCCTGCTGCCAATCTGTGTTTTAGCGGTGGTGATGACGCTTGTACCACCGCAGCTGAAAATACTCTACTCGGGCACCGGCAATTTGCAGTTGTGGTGCGGGCTGGTTGGTTTGCTTATCACTTCGATATTTGGATCGCTGCTGATGCTCAAAACAACGACTTTGCGTTTCTGGGTCTTGTTCGCCGGGCTGTTCGTATTGCCATGGCCGCCGGTCATTGTGGCCGCTGCGATGATTGGTTACGTTCTCGTACAATTTCAGAAAGCCCTGTAGCCCGAGACCAGCCGCAGGCGACCAGCGACCGCACCGCAGCAGATAGCGGTGCGTTATTGCGTACCGGGTGGGACGCGTTTGACCATTTCGTGCCCGTATTCGTTATTGCATTATTAGTGGACAGTCTCGTTCCCCGACCTGTCTTGCGAAAAGCGATGTAATTCCACCTTCGGTTAGATCAATTGTTTGCCGTCAGCGCAAGCAATAAGTCTACGAACGAATACATGAGGAAGGAAACGAAAGCGTCCCGACAGAGGTGCTCACCTTCAGATAGAAACGCAACCAAGTTTTGTCAGCAACAAACAGCAGCACGAAGGTGCTGACTGAAAGGCGTAGGTTTAGACCGTGGGGAGCGGTCTCGGCAGGCGCGGGAGATGGACGGCTCCTGCGCTTGCATTCTTTTTTTGGACCTTACGTGTCCAAAATCTCCCGGCGGCGGATAGAAGTTAGTAGTCTGAGGTAACTATCAACATTCAGGCTTTGCGAACAAACCTCATCCTTGGTTTGGCGTTTGGCAGTGGAACATCCCGCTTGGCGGCGGAAAAACCCCTGGTGCACCGTTGGCGGTGCCTATACTTTTGCGGCGGGTACAGTCAGTCCCAACCCCTGGCTGTACGGAAGACTGCGGTGTGTCAACCTCCGCAGTCTTCCTCCTTTTTGGGGTTTCCGCTCGTGGCTGTTTTTGGCTCGCTTTTGGCTTCGTTGTTTTCTTAATCGACTGTACGGGCATGCCCTGATCGGCCCTTAGGGCAAATCAACAGAAGTGTTGATCGACCCCACGGGCGCCGAAAAAATCGAGCTTTTAAACAGAAGTGTTGATTTGGAGTAGGGAAGAAACAGGAGCACCCAGCGGTCGCTATTTTTCGTCACCTTTGTGTGGCGGGGCGGTCACCATGGGTTTGTGTTCGCCCGCGCGGAAGAAGGAGAGAAGCAGATTGTATGCCGGCGCGGAGCCCATGATCTGGTCTTCGATTTCTGAGCGGACGAATTCTTCGCCACGCAGTTCTTTGATAGCCTCGGGTATGCAGTCGGCGATGTCGCCGGCCACTAAGCCGTCTTCACCGACTGCGTCGGCGGCAATATCGCCGGCCATGCCGTGAATGTAGGCGCCGACAGCGGCGGCTGTGAATGCAGGCAATGACTGCGCGAGCAGGCTGCCGATCACGCCGGACAGAACATCGCCGGAACCGGCGGTTGCCATGCCGGAATTGCCGGTCGGAATGATGGCGACATCGCCATCGGGATTGGCGACCACCGAGCGGGCGCCTTTCAAGACTACCGTACAGCCGAATTTTTTCGCTGCCGCCACCACGTAGTGCAAGCGCTTCGCCTGAATCTCGCCGACACCGATATCAAGCAGGCGGGACAACTCTTTAGGATGCGGAGTCAACACGAAGTTCTCGCCGTTGTCTTTCGGGAATTTATCAGGATCGCGCGCAATCGCATTCAATGCATCAGCATCGATTATGCATGGCAGGTCAATCTTGTTGATGAACTCGTGCACGAACTGCACCGTCTCCTCATCCTCGCCAATGCCGGGTCCCAGACAAATGGCGGAGGCACGGGGCAGCTGCTTTTCTATTTGTTTCCAGGCTGCCGGGGTGAGTGCTTGCGTGGTCTTAGTTTCGTCCACACCATAGTAGATTACTTCGCCGGGCGGCAGGTGTCCCATCACCGAACGCGGCACGCACAACCGACTCAATCCGACGCCCGCCTTCAAGGCGGTGCGCGCCGCCAGGAGCGCTGCTCCCGTCATACCGCCGCTGCCGGCGACTGTGAGCAGTTCGCCGAAGGTTCCTTTATGTGAATCCTGGGGACGGTACGGCAACAAATCGCGGGTGGTTTCGCCGGTCATGAGCAGCCACCGGGGGTGGTGCAGGGTATCGGTCACAGAAGACATCTCAGCGGGCAGCTCGTCGGCTGACGGCAAGCCGATATCCAATAACTCGACTTCGCCGGCGAAGTCGGCGCCCGGATAACACACCAGTCCCGCCTTCAAGTATCCGAAAGTTGCGGTGCGCCAGGCGCGCACCGCGGTTCCCATTTCGGCGCCGGTGTCCGAGTTAATTCCGGAAGGCACATCGACTGCGAAGACCGGCTTGGCACTGCGATTGATCGCTTCGATCACGGCGGCATAAGAACCTTCGACATCGCGATCCAGGCCGGTGCCCAGAAGCGCATCGACCACAAGGCACGCCTCATCGAGGGCGGTTTCCAGCTCTTCCATGTCTTCCGCTTCGACCAGCGCTATTGGAATGCCCATCGATTCGAGAATGGTTGCGTTCACCTGACTCTCGCCTTTGAGAGTCGAGTTGGCTTTCTTGCCGCCGTCGATCATGAACACGGAAACGCCCGCCCCCAGCCTGTGCAAGTGGCGCGCAATCACAAGTCCATCACCACCGTTGTTGCCGCGTCCGCACACTACAACTATGGTGCCTGGACCTTCCTTCCACATCTCCATCGCCAGGTAAGCGGATTGCATTCCGGCTTGTTCCATGAGCACCAGTCCCCAGCCGGACGGGTCGCACAGCTGAATCCAGGCGGCTTCCAGAGCCCGCAATTGAGTAGTCGATAACACTCTTTGAGTTTGTCGAATCATGATGATTTGCTGCCGGCTGCAGCCGGCATTTCGCTGGGCACGACCACGCACCGCGCATAGTGGCCAGGAAGTTTTTCTTCCAGAGCCGGCACGCCGCGCAAACATTTGTCTTCCACTAACGGACAACGCGGCGCGAAGCGGCATGCGTCGGGCAAGTTGATCAAACTGGGCGGCTGCCCGTCAATCGGCACCAACCGATCGCTGCCCGGGCGCGGAATCGAATTGAGCAAGCCGACAGTGTAGGGATGCTTCGGTCTATTGAAGAGTTCGCTGACGGTTGCATACTCAACCGCCGAACCGGCGTACATGACGACGACGTTGTCGCACATTTCTGCCACCACACCGAGATCGTGGGTGATCAGCAAAATAGCCATGCCGCGCTCACGCTGAATTTCGCGCATCAGTTCCAGAATCTGCGCCTGCACGGTGACGTCGAGCGCGGTCGTCGGTTCATCGGCAATCAAGAGTTCTGGTTGGCAAGACAGAGCCATGGCAATCATGACGCGCTGCCGCATGCCGCCCGAGAATTGATGCGGGTAGTCGTCGATGCGTCCGGCAGCCTGCGGAATGCGCACGCGCTCTAATACTTCAATCGCCCGTTTGCGGGCCTCGGCGCGGTCGACCTTCTGATGCAGTTCGACTGCTTCGATAATCTGTTGTCCCACTGTGTAGACAGGGTTGAGAGAAGTCATCGGGTCTTGCGGAACCAATCCAATCTGGTTTCCGCGTATCGTCCGCATTTTTTCTTCCGGCAGCTGAGCCAGGTCGGTGCCGTTGAGCAGGACCTGTCCACCGACCATGCGGCCGGGAGGCGGGATCAGGCGGAGCACGGAAAGGGACGTCACGGATTTACCGCAACCCGATTCGCCGACAACCCCGAGCACAGAACCTTTTTCAACAGATAACGAAAGATTATCGACGGCTTTCGCCACCCCCGCCTCAGTATCGAAAACAACGGAAAGATTGCGAATATCAAGCAGTGTCAAGAGAAACTCCGTCGGGCGCCCGTTTTCGGCTGTAATTATGGCACAGAGGGTAGTTCGCCTGTGGCAAACCTAATGAGATCGATGTCTATGAAACATGCGGAATTGGTGATAATAATGGTGTTGGAGGCATTCACATAGCATGGACCTTTCTGATCCCGAAAAAACGGTTCCGCAGTTGCTCGCGCGGCTAATGACCGAAACCGACCGATTAAAAGAGCTCACTGAGGACATTAATGCTCATGCCATCACTCCGCAGGCCAAGGCCGCGCTGGAGCGGATTGGCAATGAGATAAACATCGTTCTCCAGATCCTCAGCGTGTCGATTGAGCCTCTGTACAACCTGTACGAGACCGATCTTGGCATGATGAACTCGAAGATGCTCCGTGAAGCGACCAGCAACGCTCCGGGTCCTGGGTTCGACCCATCGGTTCCTCTGAAGACCGAGGAATACGACGAAAACGCCCTCTGGAACGAAGTCGGTTCGACCAACACTCGCGAATAGACCGCCGCTTTTCCCCGCGCCAACACATCTGCTTAGCATCGCTCCACAAAGCGATTAGTTTTCAATGGCATGAAGTTGAGATCAAATTCGCATCAATTTCGATGCGAATTTAACTTCTGTAGAAAACTTTTTTTGGTGAGATGCTTTTGTGAGCTATTGGCAGCCGACTGCCGACTGTTCGCGTGCTCGCCTGTTGTTCAGGACTGGCAGTCGTGGTGTCCGCCGGCTTTCATCATATTGAAAGCGTGCAGCACTGCAGGAAACAGCGCATCCAGCGATTCGGCGGCGCCATTCTTCGACCCGGGCATGGTGATAATCAGCGTCTTGCCGCGCAAGCCCGCCTGGCTGCGGGAAAGCATGGCGTAAGGCGTGCGCTCTTGCCCGTAGGCGCGCGCTGCTTCAGCAATGCCGGGCACGTGACGATCGAACAATCTGGACACCGCTTCCGGGGTGCGATCGCGGGGGCTGAGGCCGGTACCACCGGTGGTGACAACCAGATCGAGCTTCTGCTGATCGGCATAATCGGTGAGCGTGCTCTCAATCGTCGTTTCTTCATCGGGCACGATTTTGTAGTCGACTACATCAATGCCCTCTAGCTTTAAGCGCTCGCAGATGAGTTTGCCTGACGAATCCTGTTTCTTGCCGGCGGCGATGGAGTCGGACATCACCAGTACGGCAGCCTTCAGTTGTGCTCCGGCGCCGGCGGCATCGCGAAAGTCTGATTTGCCGCCGCGCTTTTCTACTAAGCGCACACCTTCAATGGCCATATCTTCGTCGAGCATCTTCATCATGTCGTATAGAGTCAGCGCCGCTACTGATGCCGCCGCCAGCGCTTCCATTTCGACGCCGGTCTTGTAGATCGCTTTCACTTCCACACGCGTGACGATTGCCGTCTCTTGCACATCAAACTCGACGCCCACATAATCAACCGGCAATGGATGGCAGTAAGGAATGATGCTGCTGGTGTTTTTCGCCGCCTGCACTGCCGCCACTTTCGCCACCGGCAACGGATCGCCCTTGGGAATCTCACCGTCGCGCAGCATCTTGATCGTATGCGCGGAAGCTTTTAACACCGCTTGTGCACGCGCAGTTCGCAACGTGGAAATTTTTCCGGATATGTCTCTCAAGTCGGTTCTCCGTGAGCGCCGTCAGTTCATCTATTGCGCACGCCGATGGCTGGGGCAGTCGCGTGCGTGTACATATTACAGCGCATCATAGCCATGCGTACCGCCTTGACACCGACGATGATGATTTGTAGATTTGCCTGCCTGTGCATTAGGAGAGGCCCATGAAAAAAACCAAACCCACCGCCGCCAAATCTCTGGCGCGCAAAGCGGTCGCCAGCAAGACCGCGACGACGAAAAACGTCAGCAGCATGACGAGCAAGAACGGCACCCGTCCAGTCATGCATCGCACCATGATCGATATCCCCGAGCGCACCCGCACTCAAGTGATCGCCATTCTCAACCAGTCGCTGGCCGATGCGTTTGATCTGCACAGCCAAACCAAACAAGCTCACTGGAACGTCAAAGGCAAAGACTTCTATCAGTTGCATCTGCTCTTCGATGAACTGGCAGGCGAAGTGTTGGAATACGTCGACCTGATCGCCGAGCGCGTCACCGCCCTGGGCGGCATGCCGATGGGAACGGTCCGTATGGCAGCGAAGGCAACCGAATTGCCCGAATTCCCGACCAACATATTTGAAGGCATGGATTTCGTGGTCGCCCTTGCCGAGCGCTGGTCGCAATTCGGCGCCAGCTCTCGCGAAAACATCGACAAGACCCAAGACCTTGACGACGTCGGCACATCAGATCTTTATACCGAAATCGTTCGTGGCGTTGACAAGTCGCTCTACTTCTTGGAAGCGCACATTCAAAGCAACCCGGGTTCTGCATCGGAGTTGACCGGTAAAACGTTGCGCCACGCCGCTCGCCGCAAATAAGTGGTGTGAGCAGGACTGCCTGAACGCCACCTGGAAAAAAGTCCCGGATAACCGGGATTATCATGAGGTGCGCGGACGGACGGCAACATCAGGCGAGAAGCCCAGCCCAAGCCTATCTCGAGAAGCGTTGCCCCATTTTGATCGCTTCGAACGTATTACGCTAAACCGGGACTTCTCACCAGTCCATAAAAAACGAATGGGGCGGCGCCGGGCGCTGCCCCGTTTCTTCTTTTGAGCGGCAGGGAAAGCGCCAGAGCCCTTCACACGGCAGGGTGGCGGCGTGGCAATTTCGCGGGCAGCCGGGTAAAATTGCGGGCGTTCGTATTGTTGAGTGCATGTTCCTTGAGGTAGGCGATGCTGAAGAAACAAATACTACTGGGGCTCGACGGCTCGGCGCAGTCCCGTTATGCCGCTGAACTCGCCTGGACGATGGCGAAACGCAGCTCTTTCAGCGTTATCGGGCAGCACGTGGTCGACTCGCTGGCCGCCTGGGACTTCCTCGGCTTCGACATCGCCGGCTTCATCGGCAGCGGTCCCTATTTCGCCGCCCACGAAACCATGCGCAACTCCCTTTACTCCATCGGCGAAAGCCTGGTGGAAGCTTACAAATCCCTCGCCGACGACAACGACATCGAAGGCGAAGTCTTCCTGGATGAAGGCACGACCATCCGCGAAATCTGCCAGCGCGCCAAGGACACCGACATCGTGATGTTGGGACACCGTTCGACCGGCATGCGCGGACCCGACGAAGACCGCCGCCGCCTGCCGCGCCGCTCGATCGCCGAATCGCTCACTCACTACTGCCCGCGCCCCTTGCTGGTGATTCAAGACCGCTGCAAGCCGTTCACGTCGATGCGCATCATGCTCGGCTCCAATCAGGTACCATCGGATCTCCTCTCCTCCTGCTTCGAACTGGCTAAGTCCTTCAAGATTCAGCCCAGCATTAGATACTTGCTCGAACGCGAGGGGGGCGGCGAAGACGAAGTGGTGGCACCGGAAGGCATGAAGGTGCTCAGCGACTACGCCAAGCTGGTTCCCGAAATCGCCGGCTGCACCCACGAAGTGAAGACGACGCGCGACTTAAATGAATACTGGAAGACCGAAGCGGAAGCCGACCCGGACACGCTGGTGGTGGTTCCGGTCATGGAAATTTCCAGCGTGCGCCGCACTTGCTTCGGCAATTCGCCTGATTTGCTGGTGCGCTACATGAACCACCCGGCGATTCTCTTCTGGATTCAAGAAGAGCACACAGACGACAAGGAAGAAACAGCCGACTCTGCTGCTCAAACCGCGGCGGCAAAGAGCTAAGCCTTGAAGAAACCCACCAATGCCGCTGAAGCGCTGTCGCATGTGCGCTCCGGTGATGCCGTGTACATTCATTCGAACGCCGCCTGCCCAAAGGTACTGGTCTCGGCGTTGACCGAGCGCGCCGGCGCCGGTGATTTGAAGGACATCACGATCTTCCAGATCATCACTCTCGGTGATGCACCATATGCGGCACCACAATTTAAAGATACGTTCACGGTGCAGAATTTGTTCATCGGTCCCAACACCCGCCTGGCGGTGAACGAAGCCCGCGCGCACTACGTGCCGATTTTCTTCAGCGACCTGGCGTGGATGTTCGAGTCAGGCAACGCCCGCGCCGACGTCGTCTTGTTGCACTGCTCACCGCCCGATGCCGACGGCAATTTGACCCTGGGACTGTCGCTTGATTGCACGCTGGCGGCGCTCAAAAATGCGCGTCTGGTGATTGCCGAAATCAACCCGCGCATGCCGCGCACGCACGGGCAAACTAAGATTCACATAGATCAGATCCATCATATCGTGGAGACAGAATACGAACTGTGTGAGCTGCCCAATCATCCCCCCGGCGAAGACGAGCTGGCCATCGGGCGGCGCGTCGCAGACCTGGTCGAAGACGGCGCCACTTTGCAGATGGGCATCGGCGAAATTCCGAACGCGGTGCTTCTGGCTTTGAGGGGCAAGAAAAATCTCGGCGTGCACAGCGAGATGTTCTCGGATGGCGTAGTAAATCTGGTCGAAGCTGGAGTTATCGACAACAGCCGCAAGACGCTGGTGCCCGGAAAGTCAGTGGTCAGCTTTTCGATGGGAACGCGGCGGCTCTATGACTTTCTCGACGACAACGACGACGTGGCGTTTATGCCGGTCGACTTCGTGAATGATCCGTTCAATATAGCGAAGAACTACCGCATGACCGCCATTAACTCTGCTTTGCAGATAGATCTGACGGGACAGGTGTGCGCCGATTCCATCGGCACATCTATGTATAGCGGTTGCGGCGGGCAGGTCGATTTCGTGCGCGGATCGTGGCGCAGCGAGGGCGGTAAGTCAATCATGGCGTTGCCGTCGACGGCGAAAGGCGGACAGATATCGCGCATCGTGCCGACATTGAAGGCGGGCGCTGGCGTGGTCACTTCGCGATTTGATGTCCACTGGGTGGTCACCGAATACGGTACCGTCAATTTGCGTGGCATGAACATGTCCCAGCGCGTCAAGGCACTGATCAGTATCGCGGCGCCGCAGTTTCAAGAAGAGCTGGAGCGCCAGGCCGCCGAGACCTTCCCCTGGCTCGACCACCGCGTCTCCGTCAAGGTTTAGCCAGATCTACGAGAGGACGTCTTCGCTGTCGTCGTTGATGCGCCCGGCGCGGCGCAGCATGCGGTGTGCTTCGTCGGCGCGCGAATTGGCTTGCAAGAAACGCGCGTACGCGCGCAGAATGGCTGCCATCTCGGAGCAGTCATCGCAGCGCTCGGCTTCGTGGAGTTTCATCGCGTGCTGATAGGCTGTTTCTGCTTCCTCTGGGCGCTCCATCATTCGGTAGATTTCGCCCTGGGTCAGGTAAATCTGCGCCAGGTAGAGCTCGCGCCCGTCGCGGACGGGCGTTTCTTCCCCCTCACCTGATTGGGGCACATCGCGGGCCAGTGCCATCCATTCGCCGGCTGCGCGTTCCGCCTCTTCGAATTTGGATTGCCAGCAGAGCGTATTAACGAAGAGCTCGTAGTCCTGAATCAGCGCCGCCTGCAGTTGCGGAGGCGCGATTTGCCGCAGCGCCAGCGTCTGCCTGACCAGGCGCTCAGCGGTCGCGTACTGCTCGGAGGAATAATAAAGGCTGGACAGCATGTAGAGCCCGTTGCCCACCATTTCGGCATCTTCGTACATGACGACCTGCCCGGCCTGGGAAAGAATTTGGGCCAATTCCTCCAGGACTGCCTGTTTTGGGGTGGTGGACTGCTCCTGTTCCAGGTCGAAGTACCGGTCGGCGAGCAGGCAGGCAGCCGTATAGACCGCATTGTTCTGGCCGCCGAGTATCGGATAGCCGATCTGGAGAATCTGCTCACAAAGCTGTACGGCACGCTCTTCCTGGTTTTCGAAATAAATCCGGGCAGCCAGCTCGCCCAAAAGCTCGAGACTCTGCTCGACATGGTAGGTGGAGCCGCCGTTCGTGCCCGCGTGCTTGAGGCTATCTAAGAGCGCGACCTCAGCCAGGTGAAGGTTTCCACCGTTGAGCGCCTTGATGCCGGTTTCCAGGTAATCGCGCCAGAGCTGGTCGTCGTCTGTGCCGCTGGGTTTCGTGGTCGCCATTTATGCCTCTTGGTCCTGGCTGGGAAGCCTACCAAAGCCCGACGGATAGTGCAAATCGAATTCCGCCGGGGAAAACCCTGAATATTTTGCGGTGCGATCACCCTACAGAAGCCCAGCGGTTTGGAATACATTGGAATTGGAACCAGGTCCGTTTCTCCTGCCGACCGAACGAAGCTTTGAGGTTGATATGTCGTCGACATTTTTTGACGCATTCGGTAACCCTGCCGGAAAAAAATTTGCGAAGGCAGCGCTTTTGTCTTTGATTCCGGGGCTCGGACAGCTCTACAACGGCGAGAAACGCAAAGGTATTCTTTTCCTCGACGCCACTATCGTCAATGTCCTGCTGTTGCTGCTCATCGTCTTTAACCAACCGATAGTCGGCGCGATCACCGAAATGTGCCAGCACTTTCACGTCAAGGCTAATGTGAGTGTGCTTGATGCGGTCCGCTACGCGCATTTCGGATCTCCGGCGTCAGTGGTTTTGTTCACGCTCATGGGTTTGTTCGTGGCTTATGCCGTTATTGACGCCTACTTCTTTGATGTGCGCACCGCCAAGCAGATGAAGATCAAATATCCCAGTCAATGGATTGGGCTGACTGAAACATCGAGCGGCGTCTACCTGGCGCACTTCGCTTTGTTGATGGCGTGCCTGATCGGAGCTGCCTGCTTCAGCGGCAAACGCCCAATCGAACGAAATTACACCGTCATCGAGTTTATTCCTGAACAGGCCGAAACGGCTTTGAAGCCGCCGGTGGACACTACCCGTCAGTCGGAGCGCGACAGCATCGACAGCGGACGCCACGACGACTGGCGCGATATCATCGCGCCGGAATCAGCATCTGATCCGGTTGCTCCGAGCACGGCTTCGGCCGCGGCGCCCAATCCGAATGAGACGCGCCCGCAGCCGGCAATCGACCCGATACCGGGAGCGCCGCAACCTAACTTGCGGCAGTTGGCGGCCATGACCACGCCCACGCTGGCAACGACGCCTGTGCCCAGCAACCTGTCGGCAAGCCGCCCTACGGCGGGCGACCCCAATCCGAAGCAAGCCACTGCGGCACCGGTGCAATACATCTCGGGCACGCAGAGCAATCCCACACCACAGGCGGTGCGCCCCACCACAGCCAAGTCGGAGAACATGGCGCCGGATGGTGCCACCTCGGCCGGGTCGACACCGGATGTGGTGAAGAATCCGACCACACCATCGAAGGGCGGCACCGTCGCCGCACCGGGCATGGTGGCGACCTTGAAACATCCATCATCAGTAGACACTGCTACGCCGGTCGCCGTTCTGGCTGGAGGGAGCCCGAGCGGTACATCGCGTAGCGACACCTCGCCAATGCCGACCGTGCAACCGGGTCACGGTACGACTATGTCAGGCGAAAACGACAACGTCATCGCGCCAGTCTCCAACGATCGTGGTGTGCTCGGCAACACGAATCCTAATGCAGTAGATGGACCGGACAGCGTGGCCAGCGTAGCAGTCAACCCGGACTTTTCAGCCTACATGAACCAGTTGCAGCGCATCATCAAGAAGCACTGGTATCCGCCGCGCGATGGCTCGTCTAATGCGTCGGTGATTTTCGAATTGCGCAAAGACGGGTCGATGAACGACCTGCGCATCAGCCAGACATCGAACAACAATACAGTCGATGCCGCGGCGCTGACGGCGATACGCAATGCGCAGCCTTACTTCCCTGTGCTGCCGAAGAGCGCTCCTGATGCGGTGGATATCGAGTTCACGTTCGAGTACAACAATATGGTGCGCTCGTGGAAGGGCGGCAATCAGTATTAGTGGACCGTGGCGGTCCCTATTCAGACTTTCCAGTACATGCCGGCGAGAATGCGGATCGGCAGCATAAAGCGGTTTCCTTGGAACGGGCTGCCCAGATTCAAGGGTGTGCGTTGATTGGTCAGGTTATCGATGCGCACATCGAAGTTGGTCGGCAAGAGCTTGCTTTTGTCATGGTATTTTTTCGGCATTTCGTAGCCGGCGTTGAGACCGATGATGGTGACGACGGGTGTGCGCGCCGGGTGTGGGCCGAAAATGGCGGGATCGAGTTGGTTCTGCAAACCGGTCAGTACGCCGCATTCACCGAGGCACCAGAGTCCGCTCTTCCAGCGATAACCAAGTCCTGATTGCAAGGTGTAGCGACGGTCGTGGTCAGGGTACTTGGCGAGTACCGGCGCCATGTCTGCTTCCCAGATACCACCTGTGGTGGCCTTGGATCCGCGCAGGTAGGCGACTGCCACAGTGGAAGAGATAAATCCGTTGAATCCGGTGCCGTCTTTCGCGGGGCGCAGTTCCATGCGGGTTTCGCAGCCGTAGGCTTCCTGGGCGGAGAGCGTCAGCCGGTTGTAGAGCGGTGTGTTTTGCACGACGCCGGAGTCGCCGAAGTTTTTCAGACGCTTGTAGTAGAGGTTATTGCGGAGCACGAAGCGCGGGCCGACTTGCTGCTCGATGCTGGCATCGACAAGACTGCCGCGCGTAGCTCTGAGCGGACGCACTGTGCCGGGGTAGATGCCGAAGATTGGATCTTCGGAGACGTTTGGAGGAGTGACGAAGACATCGACGGGCGGCGGCTGGAATATCTGGGAGTACGAGCCGCGCAATACCGTTGATTTGGTCAGTGCGTATGTGCCACCAAAGCGTCCACTGACTTGTGCGTCGGTGACAGTTTGTTTTTGAAAACGGGATGCATCGAATGGCTGGATGCCCGGGATATTTTGCATGGCGTTGGCGACGCCGAGCGTGTTTCCGAAGACGCCGTGATACAAGTCGAAGCGCGCGCCGGCATTGAGAGTAAGGCGCTTGAGGAAACCTCTTTCAGGCTTCCATGTATCCTGGAAGTACGCGCTTTGCAGGTAGCGGAAACCCTTATATTTGCCGACACCGCCGGTGAATTGCGGACCGTCGAAAGTACGCGTGTACGGGCTGATCAGTCCACCGATTGGTGCCAGGTTGCGGTCGGTGTTGAAATAGATGCCGGAGAAACTGGTGGTGACAGGGCGGATTTCGCTGAGGAAACCGGCGTACAGGTTGTGCGTTTTGAAGATGCGTTTTTTGATATCGCCTTGCGCAGAGAATGCATAATTGAATCGGCGACCGGTGAACGCGGTCGAGGCAAGCAGCGGTTCTTCACCGACGAGATTGGGGAAGGGATCGAAGGCGAGATTGCTTTGTCCGAGCTGTTGATAGAACGCATTGACGAAGTGCAGATTTGCTTCGTCGAAGAATTTCTTGCCGCGACGGTTCCAGCTGGCGATTAAGTAATGGTCGCGCTCCGAGAGTTTCTGCCTGACACCGGCATTGGCCGACATGATGTTGGTCGGTTGCTGTGCGAAGCTGCTATTGAGGGCGGCAGTTAATTTGAATGTGTTGTATTCGTTGGGGGAGAACTCCAGTTTGTTCATGAAGTTCATATTGAGGCGCGCGTTGTTGCGGTAGAACTTCGCCGGAGCCTGGATGCCGTACGAGTTGGCTTGCGCTTGACCGATTGATTCGAAGCGCACCTTGTTCCAGATGCTGTTGGGATCTTGACTGGCGGCTCCGGTGACTCGGTAGTAAATGGTGCCCGCGATCGGTCCGCCGATCTGTCCGCCATATTCGAGCGAGGGTTTGGCTTGGATTGGGAGTGTTTTCAGGCGTGCCACCGCACCAAGAGGACCGCCGCCGTCGCGCGCTTCGTAACCGCCGATGTCGACGCTGACGCTCTGCAACGCACGCGGCGAAGCGAACTGCGCCTGACTGAGGTTGTTTGGTGCCTCGGGCAGAACGACGCCGTCGACCTCGTAGTTGACCGCGTTGTGTTCGCCGCGGGTGATGATGTTGCCGAACGAGTCTGCCATCACCCCCGGTGTCGGATAACCTGTTTGAGGTCGTTGCCGGATTTGTATTGATCGAGGAAACGGCGGTCGAGATCCGTGGCGCTGCCGATGCGCTCGGGGTGGGGTGAGGGTGCGCTTGCCGGAGACGCGCAGCACGTCGGCCGACTCGAGCTCTTCCGTCATGGCGATGGGGAAGCTCGTGTCGCCTTTTTGATTACGACGCGCTTCTGTCTGCGAGAACATGCTCTCTTCGGCGGTGATGGTCAGATCCCAATCGCTCTCTCTATGTTTTGGAAAGAGAATGAGCCGTCGTCCTGCACCTTCCTGTTCGAGGCGGGCGCCGTCCTTGCCGACGCGCTGGATGAGGAACTTCCGCGTCGCTGATGGGGGTGCCGTTATCAGCGTCGACGACCTTGCCTTGAATGGTGGAGGTGCCGGGATTGAGTTGCATACTGTGGTTTCTTCTTCGCAGGCAGGCAGCGGTAGAGTTTGGGGCTTAAGGCACCTGGGTTTAGGGATGTTCCAGGCGTACTGGCTTGGGCACTTCCCGCAGTGGCGGGGGCGCCAGTAAAGGTTTGTCCCGGGGCGGCGGTGGTACCCGGTCCAAAGTTATTTGCGAGAAGAGGATGCGGCGCAGAAACCTTGAATAGCCGCGCGGGGCAATCGGCGTCGTCTGGTTGGTTTGGCGGGCGGTGCATCGTCGTCATCGTCGTCGTTGTGGTTGTCGGCGGCAAACGCAGATCGCGGGCAAGCAAGGAGTGCCACCGTCGCCGCGAGGGCGATCAGCGAGATGGACGATGCATTTGCATTTAACGGGGCGTTTGCCAAGACGGAGACACGAGCCGAACCTTTCGTTCGTTGGATCTCTGAAATAGATTCTGCGCTCTTGAAATCGTATGTAAATGGAAATCGTTTTCATTCCCATATTGACATCACACCAGTTTCTTCGTATCTGTAGTGTTTTCATTTAGGACGGCGCGCTGGTTATGAACTGGCGACTATCTGCCAGGCGGACAGAGATCCTCATTTTTATCCGCCAGGGCGGACAGGACAGCCCGGTGTCTGCCATGGCGGACAAAATCGACTTCATCGTGTTCGCCACGGCGGACACTCGTCATGTCTTGCCCTGTTAGGCACCGCCAAAGCTGGTGTTACTTTGCCGCGGCGTTTCTTCTGGCAGGAGTCGCAGACGCCGAAGATCTCTGGAAATGTGCGACTGCACTTCGAATCCGTACTTCTGTTGAATGGCTTCTTCGAGTTCGGACACGAGGCACTGATCCAGGTGCATGTTTTCGTGCGGCATAACTCGCAAATGACGTGGTGATGGTGCTGCCGGGGTTCACCAACTCGTAGCGGCGTTCGCCGTCGCCGAGGTCGACCGCCTGCACCAGACTAAGCGCGACCAGCGACTCCAAACGATTCATATACAGTCGCCGACCTGTGCCTTGTCTTCTTCCTGACGCAGTTTGCCGTGCATATCCTGCGCGCTCGCCGTCTGGTTTCTTGCTCTAAGACTTCGAGAACACGCTGACAGCCCTTCGTCAGACCAGCTGGTCTCGGGAGATTGGCTTGTTGTTTATGGGAATGGGAGCGAACCATATCGCCCGATGGTTATTCGACTTCGAATTCAACCCCGGATGCGGCGGTCGCGACCGGCTTGCCATCGGGCGGCGCGCAGGTCAAAACTTCCAGCGAAGCGTCGAAAGTGTAATTTCGTCAATCTCTGTATTGCCGGAGGAGCTTATCAGGCGCAACTGATACTGACTTTTCGTCGATTTTGAAACGCGCGATGCAGCACGACCAGCGATTCCTCGTGCAGATGCGGCGGAATTTTCGGGAGTGGGGTTTTCCAGGAGCTTTGCATCTAAATAGGTAGCGGTCGAGGCAGTGCCGGGCGGCGAAGGTCTTAACCTGCGCGCACGCGGGTTTTGCGGCTGCGGGTTCAATCCACAGGCCACATAGGCGCATACTGAGGCGGCGATGAGGCAAACTGCCCGCATATCCCATGACTCCCAGAATGAAAACCGTTTTCATATTCCAGATCGCCGGGTTAAAGGACCTGTCAAACGCTGGCAGCCCCACTCTGTGCAGCATGTTAAACTTGGAATTCGGAAAGTGGCGGTTAGCTCAATGGTGGAGCACCCTGCTTCATACCTGGAGGGGTTAGGAGTTCGAGTCTCTTACCGCCCAAGTTTTTAAAGAAACCTTACCCTGGTTAAGAAATTGCAAGAAATCTTGCAATGAGCCGGAGCAATGGTGCAACTATATGTGGTGCTCGCTCCTCTTGATGCTGGAGTTGTGTGATTGTTCGATGACAGCGATAGCCGCTGAATCGGACGATGCCACCCGCCTGATCGAACAGTTGATCAAGAGCAGAAGGCATACCGAATAGAGCTCATGTGCTGTCGGTCCCAGAAGTTCTGTCAAACGCTCTAAGCCGGCCGAGAAAGACGCCACAGAGATGTCCGAAATCCTTCGGATTATGCATCTCCCCAGACTGGCTGACGAAGGCGAGGCAAAGGCTCTGCTGTGCCGAGTTCGCCAGAAATCCCGGATCATTTTATACAGTCACCCAACTCACTGACATGAAATCTTGACTGATGACCTTGTCGCAGCAAAAAGGTATTCTCTTCAGTCGATCATAATTGATCCAAATGCCATCGCGGTTGGGTGGCACTGCCCAAATTTACGCGAAATCTAGTGAGCTGGAAAACGCTGTCAAGGCACTACGACTTCTTACTACGATAAATTTGCCACGCGCGGGTATCTTCGCGGACGCTTGAGACATGGTCCTATTGTCGAAACCGACGTCATCTTACGTATATCGGGTGGCTCTTGCACGGATTGGCGGGCCCGACTCCTCCGTCCCGTTTCTGAGAACATGCAGTTTAAACCGGACTATTACGGTCAGGGAGGAAACGAAGACTCCGATTTGTTTCACGCGATCTTCCGAACGATGAGCACGGCTGACACGCGGCTGTGGTGCGCGCAACCAGGTGCTTTGCGACTTGGCGGCGCTCCTGATTCTCCGGAGATTTCCTACGGGCAGTTGTACGACGAGCTACCGGTGAATCAAAAGAAGAATCTCTTGCTGGTTACATTTTGGAAGGGCACATCATGTTCCGCAGAAGAGCTAGACCGGTTGTTGCGATTCCTCAAACCACTCAGCTATAAACGTGTTCTGATAGTCGGATTAAGCACATTTGGTCTATATGTCATGCACGATGAAGTCTGCGAGACGCAGGCACAATGAGCGTGCCGGCCGAAATTTCTCTGGTGGCATAGTTTCAGACCACGCGCGAAGTTTGGACAGCTCGGTTGTCGGCAGATCACGCATAACAAAGCCCAGGCTCGTATTACAGCGGAGCGATAGGATTGTAGTTTCTGCAAAACCTGAGGAAGTACGATTGGCGACCTTCCTTCTTTGCTCTGGTGTGATATTGGGTGCCAGGAAAATTTTCCCACGGCTCAACGCAATCCAATAGTGCTGGCAGCATCGGGGCGAAAAACGGCGACCGGCAAATGGAATCAAACACGTGCGTCGCATAGTCCAAGTTGTCGGAAGCGAATCGTAATTCACTTTGCAGACGTAGAACTCGAGCAAACAAGGGAATATGTGGAGCTCGCAGGAGGCGTCGCTTTTGGTGCTTTAGCTTTGGCCAGGGGTCTGGAAACAACACATCGACGCGTGAAAGACAACCGTCTGGTAACCACCTAACCACATCAAGCCCATCACCCGCGTATAGCCTGATGTTGCTCAGCTCGGAAATCTCGATCTCATTCAGCAACCTCGCCAGTCCGCTCGCATAAGTCTCGCATCCAATGAAACCCGAGGTTGGCAATCGACGAGCCTCGGCGACCAGATGTTCACCGCCGCCAAATCCGATCTCCAGAATGATATCGCTCACAGCAACAGGAAACAGCTGCGCAACTTCGACGCGCGCATGTTCATCCAAATCCAGCGCGAGTGCCGGCAAGACACGCGCGATCAGCTCCTCTCGCTCCGCACCCAACTTGTGATATCTGGTACGCCTCAGCAAATTTTGACAAAGGGTGTTGCTGTTACTCAAGAGCTTCCTTCAAACGCGCCAATTTCATTTAGTCACGGTAATAGTGTTACTCGCTCTGACGTTGATTTTCAGCGTGTGGAAGGCGACAATGTCCTGCCAGACAGGCAGTTCGATCTTTTGACCGACAGACAGTTCGATGATGCGTTTCTGTCCATCGAACACTTCCTTAGTGATAGCTGCATTAATGTCCGCGATCAGCCAACACAGCTGGGCGTCATAGAAGAGGTGCTCAGCCAATTTACACAAATCCTCGCCGGGACGCACAGACCATGTTGGTCGTGGTCGGTGCTCGTACTTGTGCACAAAGCAAATCGCATCGATATCTTCATCGGCAGATGCGCCTCTGGCACGTTCGAGGAGTTTCATAGAAAGCTTCCAGAATATTCGGTAGAATCTGTTCATTGCCGTTTACGGCGGACCATTCGAAACGTCAGACATCTTCTTCGATTCTACCATTCGTAACGCGCCCCAATTAAGCCTGCGGAGTATCCATCTGAGCAAGCATAACTGATAATGGCACCACAAAGAGCAGGAACTAAATCGATGAATAGAGCGCTGTCGAGATTCAGTCTCTGAGTGAGCAGCTATTGCTCCGAGGGATCAACGACACGAAAGTGACCAAATATGATCAGCGCGACTTCTACTTGCTCGTGCAGGTGGTCTGGAACCTCACCTCGAACATGCACAATGCCAGGTCGAGGTCCCTTGGCAAACCTCACTTTGACGCTATGCCTGCCTGTAAATTCGAAGTGACACCAGTTCTCGCTGTCAAAGTCACTGATATTGACCTCCGCCTCAACTGACTTCCTATCGGCGTCGGTAAGTTCGAAACCAATAATCCAACTGAATGCCGTGAGCCAGGGGATAACATTCTGTTCGAACAGCCAATGAGCAAAGTCCATTTGTTTGGGCATTTGTTCTCTTCTTTAGTATGGCTAGCGAACAAGTCGAGGGACACGCAAACCGTAGTCACCAACTCCAACATCATCCTCACGTGGAGACCTTGCGCAGTGTGGCGCGTATTTTGTCGGAGAGGGCACCTACCAGTTTAGGCAAGTCGTCCTTGGTTCCTTCAACCGAGAACTTCTCTAACTGCTCGTGATTGCGAAGCATGTTGACCGTGACGGTGACCTTATTTCCCGAAACCTTATATTTGCCGAACACTCTGATAGCGTCAGCAAGGTCCGCGTCCGTGATGTAGACATACGGCTCGGTCGATCTGGACTTAGTCGGAGTAGCAAGGTCACTCAACTTAATCCCCAGTCGATTACTCAAGTCGAGCGTGTCATCGACCTGATCGGCATCCACAAGGCGCGGCGGGGTCAATCTATGCTTCGCCTTCGCTAATGGAATCTTGCCGGTATCCTCCGGCTTCAACAACCCGATGGCGAAGCTGCCTTCCGGGTCTGCCACCACCCGTGGTTCCTGAATGCCACCAATTGATTGAGCCAACTCGGGCACGCGGTTGCGCGCATAATTGAACAGAGTGAGAACATCCTGCTCATAACCCTCCGAGTCCTTGTGCAGACCTTTTGTGGTGCGCATTCCCTCGAGCAATGCGTAAGTCAGGAGCCCCTGCGAATACTGACTCGATTCATAACTCACGGCATCTGCGGCGCATCCCAGCAACACGTGGGTGCCCGCCCGTCTATTCAATAGCTCAATCGCACGAATACCATCGGTGGAGAAATCTCGACGTTGCGCCAGTTTCTTGATCAATCCTCCTGCACCACACGTATCGAAGATCATTACCTGGTGTTTCGCAGGAATTCTCGTGATCCAGTCAGCCAGTTCCTCGCTGGAAACGGTGCTGGCATCTCGCAGTTTCTTATTAGAGAGATCTGCGCTTTCCGCATCTGTGAGCAGGTAGTAGTAGGTGTCAGCCGGTTCCTTGACCGTTACACCATGACCGGCCATGTACACAACAAACACATCGTCCGGCCGCGACTTTCTGGCCGCGGCAAAAGCGGCTTCCAGGTGAGCCTTGGTCGGCGTCTCATCTGACTCGCTATCCGTCGTCAGCAGGATGATATGCACCTTCTCGGTGCCGAAGAGCGAAGGCGCACCAATCTCGAGAGACTTGCTGAAATCCGTCGCGTCTTTTGCAGGAAACGTTAAATTCAGCCGCGAGTTCTTGTACTTGGAGGTACCACATATGATGGCATAGAGTTCCGGCTTCGCATGAGTTGGCTCAGCCTCCGTCTCCGGTGCCGCCCACGAGACCTGGCAATCGCGACTGGTCATGGTGCCGTCGGCGTTGTAGACAACGACGCTCACCTTGTTTGTTTTGCCATACTCGGCCGATGCAGCCTGCATCAGGTCTGCCCGCACCTTAACGTCAGTCCCTCCCAGATCCAAAGCGCGTGGTTGCGCCTGCGCCGGCAACTCTTTGCCGTTGACGCGAACAACCACTTTGCCCAGGCCGCCGTCGCGTTTCTTGATCTTGATGTTCAGCACACCAGACCCTTTCGCCGGCGGTTCCAACTCCACTTCGGGCGCCAGACCGATATCAGTCATGGCAGGAGCAGCCCGCAGTGGCTCGGAGTTGAAGCCTACCAACCTGGACAACAAGTTGGGTTGATAATACTGGTTCCACAACTGGTCGAGAGACAGGAAAGCGGTGCCTTTGGCGAAGTGAATTACCATTCGCCCCCTCTTCGATGAATCGAATCTTCCTTCAGGATCCAGAACCACCCATTCGCTGTGAGCGAGAGGCACTATTTTGGCAAGCTCGGTCCAATCGTCCGTCTTCCTGAGCACCAACATGCGATTTTCGGCGCTTCCGAGCAGCGAACCGTCCGGACTGAACCTGACTATGCCGGCTGTTCCGTCGAGCGTGTCGAGAAGCTTGCCGTCCGGGACGCTCCAGACACGAGTGGCATTCTCACTGCGACTTGAAGTCACCAACGTCTTGCCGTCCGGCGAAATCGCCAGGGAGCCGACGGTCCTGATGTAATCCTTCGGCTCGGTCAATTTCATGATCACGCGGTTGCCGTGCTCGAGATCATGAACACAGAGGTCATGCACCTGTACGACCGAAAGAAACCTAGCACCCTCGGAGAGGTCCATGTTGATGTCGCCCGTTGACTTGACACTGGATTTCGTCTTGCCCGTGCGCATGTCGATTATGTCGATGCCGGCTTTCCTGGGGCAGGCAGCTGTGTCAGTCTTCGAATCAATCTCCCAGGGCGTATCGTACTCCTTATCCTTGTAAGCGACTCGCAAATTCTCCTTTCCGGTCGCCACATCAAAGCTCTGAACCATGGAGGCTCCGTAGTCTCCTTTCCGATTCCTCTCCTCCTCATCGATGCTGAAGATATGTTTGCCGTCACTGGAGAAACAGAGCTGCTGCACTGGTCCTGCCGTTTTAATAGTGCGCAGGATGCCGCCAGTCCGCGTGTTTCTGATCTCAACAGTGTCGGTATATCCCTTCATGAAAACATATCCGCCGACCGCAATCAAAGAGCCATCCGGACTGATGGCGGCTTCCTGATAGTCGAACATGCGAACGTTACGCTTGCCTGTCAAATCCCAGAGTTTCGCGTTTGCTTCGCAAGTGACAATGCTCTTGCCGTCGGGACTAAACGAGAAATCCGCCATCGACATCGGCGGCCCGTCAAGACCCAATGAATACCATCTCTCGGCGTCTCCCGAATCGTAGACTGAGATATGGTCTGCGCGACTGGTGGCAAAACACCGACCATTAGGCGCAAACGCAACAGCTTTCGTCTCTCTGTCCTTTCTGAGAATCTCGTGCAAGTCGTCCGTGCTCAACATGTAAATCATGTCTTTGGTGGTGGCAATGACGGCTTTTCCGTTCGGGCTGAAGGCAATGCTCGGCTGATCCACTTTTCCTGGCAGCGTCACGGACTTTTTCGTGCCGTCTTCAATGTTAATGAGAACCACTTTGGTGGCATTAAGCAGTCCAAGCGTCTTCCCGTCGGGACTATAGGTCACTACAGCGCGGGTAGCATCTTCAAAGTCGCAGTCAAAACTTTTCAACTTCTTCTGATCAGACACGTTCCATACGGTGATGAGTCCACCAGATGTAGTGCCTACCAGATTTTCACCATCTGGACTAAAACAAAGACTGTTGCAAGAGTGCTCCTCCGGTCCGTAGAAGGTCGCCGTGCACTTGCCGGTCTTTATGTTCCAGAAACGCACCGCAGCGCCGTCTTTTTGCTTGTCTTTGCCACGCGTACATGTGACAGCCAATGATTTGTCGTCCGGAGTAAATGCCAGATCGTTCACTCCGGTATCGTCAGTGAAGAATTCCATGACCTTCTCGCCGGTCAAGGCATTCCACACTTGTATGGGACAGTGATTCTTTTCTTTGTTCTCGTAGCTGCCGGCTGCAATCAGCGTGCCATCATGGCTGAAAGCAATCGCGATTACTTTGAAGCCCGTCTCGATAGTACGCAGTTCACATTGGTTTGGCACATCCCAGATTTTTACAGTGCGGTCGTCGCTGCCGCTGGCGAGCAACTTTCCAGACGGATTGAACTTGATGGCCATGATGTCTCCGTCATGCCCGCGATCGATGATCAGGCGAAGGTCGTTGCGCTGAACTTTAGATTTGCCGAAGGGGCTGAGCGATTTAACTTTCTCGACCAGGCTACTGCACCCGCCGAGAGACATGGCAATCACGATTGCAATGAGTATTCTTAGCGCTGAGACCCGATTCAACATGCTGGCGACCGCCACTCATTATGAGATCTATCTCGTTGATATTATCATGCCACTCAAAGAGTCTGCTTGTCGGATTGGCGAAACTCTAAAAATCAGAAAGCGCCTGCGGCGGCTGCGTAATACCACCTGTAGTGTCATCCAAAGCGCTGACCCGACCGCCTCTTGATTACCAAATATGTTGCTTAAAGACAACACAGGCACTGCCAAAACGATATAATTCGTTCCTGCTTCCTCGCAAGACGCTATACCATGCCGAGATTTCTAGTCACCCTTTGCTGCGCGATGCTGCTATTGGCAAGCACGATGCCGATTTCATCCGCTGGCGAAACAGCTTCTGCAGGGTCTTCTTCGCAGGATGCGTTTGCTGCAGCGATGGCAGATCAGGATGCGGGCAATTACAAAGGCGCACAAACCAAACTGCTGGCACTGATTAAGCAAATAGAAGCAAAAGACCCAGAAACAGTCGAATTGATTCCTGTTTTAGTAGCATTGAGCCGGGCTTACAATTCGGACAATTTGTTGACCGATGCACAAAAGAATGCAGAACGGGCCGTCAAGATCGCTGAGTTAAAGCCTCCTAGAACAAAGACTCTGCGCGATCGGGGACTTACGCCGAAGCAGATCGAATCGGCATTGGTGGACCTTCAAGCCGGCGCTTTCGCACAGCTAGGCTCGCTGTTCTCTGGACAATTTCGCGATACCGAGGCAGAGCCGCTTCTAGAACGGGCTCTAGCCATCTGGGGTCCCAATAGTGTGGAAGCGGCCTATCCCCTCTCCTGCCTGGCGGACATATACAAGTATCGGCGCCAATACGACCGAGCAGAGAAGGTCTACAAGCAAGTAATCGCACTCAGAGAACACCGCAATTCATTGAACGACCCCGACTCGCTGGCGACTGCCGTCGAGTATCTGGGCGACTGTTATTACATGCGTAGTGACTACACACAGGCGGAAGCCAGCTACACAAAAGCCATCGACATTTTGACGAAGAACAACCTGGCGTCAAGTACGACTTGTGCCTATCTGTATGGCGACCTCGGAAAGCTCAATAGAAGGAAAGGAAACCTGCAGGCGGCGGAAAAGGCATACCGCACTCAGTTGGATTTGCTGATCAAGTCCAAAGCCACCGCCTCCGAACTGGAAGATCCACTTAAGGAACTGGGCCGGGCACTGGTCGAGTTGGGACGTCTCGGAGAGGCAGAACCTTATTACAACCAGGCTTACGTGAGCATAGCCAACAAAAGACAGGTGCGAAAGAACGTTTTTATTGATGTGGTCATAGAAACCCAGAGCGCAATGGCCACCAGCGTCTATAAAAGCAAGTTTGGCGGCAATGCCGACGATCTCGCTAAAACCATCGCAGACACCAAAGCCCGACTTGATCCTAATGGCGGTGTTAATTCACGTTCTCTGGCGTACGCTGATTTTTTGGAATCCGTTGGCTTTGCCTATCCAAACTTTCGCATCAAACGACAGCCCCTGATTCCGTTGCTTGAAGAAGCCATTCAGATCAGACTGCGTGTTGAAGGTCCCGATACGCCAAGAATTGCCGACGACAAATTCCAAATCGCCGTGCGTCTCGCCAATCTCGGAGGTGATTACACAGCTCCCGCTCTGGACGCATACAAGATTTGGGTGAAATTGCGCGACAGACACGATGTGCGTCTCAAGTCATTTCAGCCTTCCATCCTGCGGCTTGCGTACCTGCTTGCCGGAAATGCCGAGACCAAGTCGCAAGCGCTGGAAATGGCAACTTTAGCCCGCGCGAACCTTGCACCAGATTCGCCGAATGCCGGCCGCGAATGGGGCGGATTCGGACTTCTGTACGAGAATCTAGGAGAATTCGGGCAGGCACGTACCGCTTATGAAAAAGCGAACCTCTGGTTTCAGGCTCACAACGATCCCACAGGCACCGCGCGCACCGCCATTGCTGATGCACGAATTTGTTATCTCGAACGCGACTACGATGTTGCTTGGCAAAAAGCAAAAGCCGCTGAAGCGATCTGTCAAAAGAACTGGGGAGTTACCCACTATCAGGAAAACGTCGCCGGCATGATGTGCCTGGAGACACTGACGGCGATCGCCAGAGCCAGAGGAGATCTGGAAGCGGCCGAACTTTACGCGCGTATGCTGACACTGAAAACCAAATGGCTGCAGCAAAACAGCGATATGGCACGCCACTATCTGGCGCTAGCTCAGGTGTTGAGCATGGGCAACGACAAAAGCGAAGCCACCAGGTATGCTCAGGACGCAGTCTCAATTCTCTCGAACCTGAGAGAGAAGACCTCATACGATGAGATCGAGTTAGCTAAGGCGCACCTTCTATTGGGTGGTCTGGCGCTGGCGAAGCAAGATTATAAGCTCGCCGATGCAGAGTACAGACAGGCATTTATTCTCCACGGCACCGATAAGTCCACCGACGGAGTATTGGGATTGGTGGCAGACTTGAATGGCATAGCTTTCACCGGCAGCAAGCTCGGCAAGAAACAAGCCGCCATTGAAAATGCGCTGCTCGCCTGCGACAAACTGGACACCTACATCAAAACCGGGTTTCCAGAACTTTCCTTTGCTGAACAATGCGCGTTTATCAAATGTGTACGCGATGAGATCAATCCGCTGCTTTCGCTGGGCACTACTGGCGATACTACTGCTGAACCATTCAAGTATGTCATGCGCTGGCAAGGTCTACTGATAGATGCGGTCAGGAGACAGACGAGTCTCGAGCGCAGCGGTGATCCGCAGACCGTCGCGCAACTGCGGCAAATCAGGCAGGAGCTGTCGCAACTTTCTTCGGGCGCCGCCATGAATAATCAAGCTGCATCTACTGCGGCTGCGATCCAAACCAAGACCGAAGCGAAGGAGGCATTGGAACGTAAACTAGCTCTCAGCGCCACGGTCACCACTGCCACCACCGATCCGATGCTAACGCTGACTCCACGTGACTTTGTCAATTCACTGTCAAACGACGAAGCTCTGGTGGACGTACTGCGCTATAAAGACTTGCTCGCTAACAAACCTGCGTATTACGCTTTCGTAGTTTCGAAGAAAGCCGGTGTCAAAGGATTCCGTCTGGGAGATGCGGATGACATCGAAAAGCTGTCCGCCCAGTGGCTGCAGGCAATGGCATCCAATTCCGGCAGCACCCGTGACGTGTCGATCTTGGATGAAGATCCCAAATCAACTGAGCCGGCCAAAACTCAGATCGACCTGGATGCCGCTACCGGCACCGTCACACAAAAACTGTGGACGCCGATAAAAGCTGCACTGCCTCCCGGCATACGCCGAGTGTGGATTTGCCCGGATTCCCAACTAGCCACTTTGCCGTGGTCCACCATGGTGGATTCAGTGGAAAACGGACAGGTACTGACTAGCCAAATCGATAGCCCCAGGGCTTGGTGGCAGCTCAAAGCGCCACACCAGACTCCGGTCGCGCAAGACTTTCTGCTGATTGGCGGTATTCGGTTCGCCCAACAATCTCTGTTTCTTCCCGGCACCGAATCTGAAGTCGCCGACATTTCGAAACTTGCCGAGCCGGTGAAACTGCATCTGTCGAAACTGACCGGTGCTGAGCCGACAAAGAACGAAGTTTTGAGACAACTCGGGACGGCAACTTATGCGCACCTTGCTACTCACGGCTTTTTTGATCAAGGTGACGAAAAAACAATCAGTCAGCAGGCTGCACAAACTGTCGCAGATCAATTGTTGGCGTCGCAGAGAAGCTTCGTGACAGTCTCTACAGGAGAGGGCGCACTCAACACCACGGCTGTCATGTCCGCACGAAACCCGCTCGTAATGTCAGGCTTGCTCGTAGCACCAGCCCAGGGGTCCAATGTGAACGCCAACGATCGACTGACGGCCGAAGAACTGGTCGGCCAAGATCTCAGCCACTGTAACCTGGTTGTTCTATCCGCATGCAACACCGGTCGCGGCAAAGATTACGAAGGGCAGGGTGTGATGGGGCTGCGCGCCGCACTGATCGGAGCCGGTGCACGCGGAGTGCTGATGTCTCTCTGGCCGGTTGATGATCGCGCAACCAAAGAGTTGATGAAGAACTTCTACCAGAATCTTTGGAACCCAACCAATCCGATGCAACCCGTAGCCGCGTTGAGAGCCGCTCAGAACACCGTCAGGTCGGCTCCTGGTGGCAAATGGAAGCATCCCTATTATTGGGCAGGCTGGGTCTTCGACGGAGTTGGTTGGTGACTATGAAGAAACTGCTACTTCTCTTAGCGGCGGCACTATCCTGTGCCTGTCAGGTGGATGCCCAGGAATCCAGCAAGAAATTGCAGGACGCCGAAAAGTCCTGCCGAGCGCAAATCGAGCAGCTCACTAAAAATAAGGCGCCTGAGGCGCAGCTGGCGAAAGCCCTTCATGAGTTAGCGGGAATACTCGTTGAGGAGGGTCGCCCGGCAGAGGCAGAGCCCCTCTACAATCAGTACAGAGACAACGATGCACTAATTCGCAAAAACATTTTCATAGACATTGCTTTAGAAGCTCAGAACTCCGCCGCACGCGAAACTCACGAAAAAGCTTTTGGTATCGCACCCGATCTCAGCAAAGTAATGTCCGACAACGGCTCAAAAATGGATCCGAACTCGGTCCAGTACGCCCAGTTTCTGGACGATGTTGCAATTGCGTATCCATACTTCAAAAACAAGACGCAGCCGGTGATTCCAATCATTGTTCAGGCGATGCAGATCAGACAGAAGCTGGAAGGCAACGATAGCCCGTCCGTCGCTCAGGAAAAGTTTTTGATCGCACATCGACTGGCGGCGCTGGGTGGTGACTATGTTCCGCCCGCGCTGGAAGGGTATGCAATCTGGAAGAAGTTGAGCGATGCAAAAGATGCTCGCCTCAAGACACCAGCCGTTCAAGCATCGTTGGTGCGCCTGGCTTACCTCTTGTCCGGCGATGAGAGAACGCGGCAGAAGGGGGTAGAACTGGCAAATCTGGCTCTTGCCAATTTCAGCGCTCTTGCTCCCAACGGTGACTTATCCGTATCGCCTGTTAACGGTCGCGAAAAGTACGGATTGGGACTGTTGTTTGAAAATCTCGGAGACTATGCAAAGGCTGAAGCTACCTTCGCGGCGTCTCAAATTTGGTACGCAAACCACAACCAGCCGCAAGACAACAGAGTGCGAACACTGATTGCCCGAGCCAGAGTGTGTCGCCTGGAAGGTGACTATGATGTAGCTTGGTCGAGAGCCAGAGAAGCAGAAGATCTCTGCAAGAAACTTTGGGGGCCGACCTATTATCAGGACAACATGCTCGGCATGAATTGCCTGGAGGTCCTCACGTCGGTCGCCCGATCCAAAGGCGATCTGGCAGCAGCAGAAAACTATGCGCGGCAGCTGTGTGGGAAATCGAACCTGCGATTGAGCAACAGTCAGGTAGCTAGTCATCAACTGGAACTAGCACAAGTTCTCAGCTTGTCGAACAACGCCGCTGAGGCGGCATCGGTCGCGCAAAAAGCGGTGACAATTCTCTCCAGCATCATCCAACCAACCTACACCGATCAGTCCGAACTAGCCAAAGCGCACTTGCTGCTTGCCGGGCTTGCCCTTTCCAAGCAAGACTACAAACTTGCGGACACCGAGTATAACCAGGCATTGAAACTGCATCTCAAAGACACGTCGAGCGCTGGTGTTCTTGGGCTGGTGGCGGACTACAATGGCATTGCATTCGCTAACAGCAAACTTGGTGCCCAAGCAGTTGCGAATAAAAATGTTTTGGCCGCCTGCGAGAAGCTGGACGAGTTTGTAAAGTCCGGGTTTCCGAAGCTCTCATTTGCAGGTCAGTGCGCGTTTATCAAGTGCGTAGGCGATCAGATCAACGCGCTCCTATCATACGGCTCGGCAACTGAGTCAGCCGACAAGCGATTTGAATATGTTATGCGCTGGCAGGGTCTTTTGATCAACGCTGTCAGACAACATTCCAACCTGGAACGCAGCGGCGACCCGAACACCGTCGCCGCCCTCAGAAACATCAGGCAAGAGCTTTCAAAACTCTCCGCCGGTGGTGCCGGTCAACAATCCGATCTGATCGGCATTCAGACCCGGACAGAAATTAAAGAAATGCTCGAACGCAAACTCGCCCTCAAAAATACTGCGACCGGCGAGATCGATCCAACGCTCACCAAAACAGCTCGCGAGTTCGCAAGCTCATTGAGCAGCGATGAAGTCGTAGTAGACATGCTCCGCTACAAAGATATGCTCACCAACAAGTCGGCATACTTCGTCTTTGCAGTTTCTAAGTCAGGTGGTGTCAAGGGATTTCGACTGGGTGATGCCGACGACATAGATAAGGTGTCAACCGATTGGCTTCACGCCATGGCTTCGAACTCTGGCACCGCCCGCGATGTCTCCATTACCGACGACGACGAGAAACCAAACTCGCCAAACGCTGCCAATGCACCCCGCGTCGATTGCACTGAGCTGGCAAATGCCGTCGGCAAGAAACTTTGGTTGCCCATCAAAGCAGCAATCCCGGCAAGCGCTCCAAAAGTGTGGATTTGCCCCGACTCAAAACTTGCGACCCTGCCCTGGTCTGTTCTCATAGATAACAACGAAGGCGGCCGCATACGCACCTGTCAAATCGACAGTCCGCGCGCCCTGCTGCAATTGCGGGCACCTTATAAAGCTCCTCAAGCAAAAGATCTCTTTGTGATCGGCGGCATCGAGTTTGCGCAAAAGGCACTTTTCCTTCCGGGTACAGAATCCGAAGCCAACGAAATCGCCGCGCTTGCAGAGCCAATGAAGCTTCATGTGTCGAAGTTGACTGGTCTTCAGCCGACCAAGGATGAGGTGCTCAAACACTTGAGCAGTTCCACTTATGCACACCTTGCCACGCACGGATTCTTCGATCCGGCAGACGACCGAGACAAAACGGTGCCCCTGGTGACATTGCCTGGCGACACAGTGAGGTTCTCCGGCAAAGATCAGGGCGGCATCGACACGAGAGCTGCAGCCGCCTCGCGCAATCCACTTGTCTTGTCCGGTCTTCTGGTGGCACCAATACCGGACGCACAAAAATTGGGCGGTGGCCAATTCAAATCCAACTACCTGAACATCATCGCGGGCAGCAACAACGATCGGCTTACCGCTGAGGAGTTGGTTGGCCAGGACTTGAGCCACTGCAATCTCGTTGTCTTGTCCGCCTGCAACACCGGTCGCGGCAAAGACTACGAAGGGCAGGGAGTGATGGGACTGCGCGCCGCATTAATCGGTGCCGGAACGCGAGGAGTCTTGATGTCACTCTGGTCTGTCGATGACAAGGCCACAAAAGAATTGATGAAGGCGTTCTATCAAAATCTGTGGAATCCCACGAAACCGATGAAACCAGTCGACGCATTGAAGGCGGCGCAAGAGTCGGTGAAGTCAACCCCCGGTGGCAAGTGGAAGCATCCCTACTACTGGGCGGGTTGGGTCTACGACGGCGTGGGCTGGTAGTTAGCCGGAAATTCTGCGATGTCCAATAAAAACGTGCTTGCCCTGCAGGGACTCTACTAGTCCCATAAAATCGGCCAGTGTGGTTTGCGGATCTTGATCCGGATTGAGCGCGACCGCAAGTCCTGCGAGATCGCCGTAGGAGCTGTTTCCTTCCTGAGCTTTCTCAATGATCGCCGCCGCCACATGTCCCACGGACAAGAAACGAATCTCTTTGTCCTCAGGATCTCGATAAACAAGGACAATACTCGGCTCCGCCTTCACGTCTACCGGCAACTCATCCGACTCTTCTTCCAGCTTCTCGGCGATGGCGATGAGATCGAACTGATACCGCCGAATAAGCAGAGCCGGGTTGACCAGAGGTTTGAATCCCGCGAACTCCTCAGCCGATTGCAGCAGGCACGTATCGGATTGATAATCGAATTCCGTATCATCGAAATCAATCATGTCGCTTTCGGAAAACTCGTAATCGACCAGGTCCGTCAAGTAAGGAAACTTTTCCTTCACCTGTTCGTTCAAATGTTTTTCGATGAATGTCTTGAAGTGTTCGCCGGCGCGACTGGATCTGTAGCTGGTCGGCGGGCAGATGTTGCGATAGTCTTCCACGATTTCGTCCCAGTCTTCTCCTAACAGTTTTTCCGTCAGAGGAAAAGTCATGCTCATCGTTTCGTAGTGTTTGACTTGCAAAACTTGAACGTAGATCATCAGCCGTTCTTTATCGATTTGAGCGGCGATCTCGGGACCAATGTCCGAGAAGTCGCCTGCCAAGAATCGCTCCAATGCGTCGCGATTGGTCCATAATTTGGTCATTGCCTTTTCGACTTCGGAGAGCGTGGTACCAGGCATAGTTTTATCCGCGTACCCGGTGTGACGTCTTCGCCTGATTCGCCTGAGACTTGCTGTCGAGCCAGCCTGGTTGTGCTGCTTTGACTACAGCTCGAATATCGTCCAGCTCTGCCAGTAACTCAGAAAACTCATCGGGAAAATGCTGATCGCGCTCGAGGAGAATCGCGTTGACTGGAACCCGTTCCATCACATACTTAAGCAGATCCAGAACCGGTCTTGGAGGTGTGGCACCATGCGTATCCACATAGGCATCGAATTCGGGAGCATGGTGGTGACCGGCTATGTGAATTTGTACGGTGCGCTCAAGCGGAATCTGATCCATAAATTCGATAGGATCGAACTTGTGATTGAGCGAATTGACATACACATTGTTGATATCGAGCAGAAGCCCGCAATCGGCTTGCTCCAACACTTCAGAAAGAAACTGAGCTTCATCCAGCTCGCTGCCGGGCATACGCATGTAGTACGTGATGTTTTCGAGAAGAAACGGAATGTCCGTCATCTCCTGGACTTTCTTCGCGCGTGTCACGCAATGCGCAACGGCTTCGCGTGAGAACGGCAGCGGCAGCAACTCGTGCGTTTGCACGCCGCCAAAGGCGCTGAAACAAAGATGGTCGCTCCACCAAGGAGCATCGATATGCTTCAGGAGTTTCTTCAGAGACCGGATGTAGTCCTGGTCTATTTCGTCGGTGCTCCCGAGAGACAGTCCGACCCCGTGCGCGATTAGAGGGAACACCTTTAAAGCCCTGTCCAAGCGGGCTCGCGATTTTCCGCCCAGTCCCATGAATTGCTCGGAGATTATTTCCAGCCAGTCGATCTGCTCGGCGTGCTCGAAGGTTTCGTCTTCCACTTCGTTGCGCAGCCCCATGCCGACACCCAGTATCGGCAATTGCTTTTTCACATCGAGAAACTTAGACGTCATTATTTAGCCTTGCGCTTGCTTACGGGAAGTCCACAATCAGCGGGATTGGAATCACCGGCGTACGACCAGTCAGGTCGCACAAATTTTGTGTCGGCGCAATAAATTGCCATGCCGGCCATCGAGTCTTGCGGCTGCGCCGTCGGATTGACGTAAGTCGCTTCCAGCTCGTAATGCTTGCCCCCTATCAAAGGAATACCTTCGCTGGAACTCAGCGTGTCGATGTGCAAAATCTGCAGCGGCTTTTCCTGCGTTCGCGCCTTGACCAAGATCACTTCTTTGCGCGCTTTACCGTTGCACTCGACCAGCGCAAATTTTTCACAATAAGGATGCACGTGAGCCATGACCAGATGAACGCGTCTGTTCACCGCGGAGAAATCGGCATTGGCAGGCGATGTGATGGTGCTGACGGGACTTGTGTAAGTGTGAGTACCGGGTGGCACCACCCAGTGCCCGATTTGTTTGCGCCCCAGCTCATCACTGAAGATCATGCTTCGCATGCTGCTCGGTGCCGGCACGCCATCAGACATCAAAGAGCAGTCCGGGCACATGTTGTGTTCTTCCTGTGCCGCCTCCGGCGAATTGCGATCGATCACCACATTGATCACCGGGTAGTACCAGAATAGAGCTTTGATTGGATAAACAAGTTCCGAATCGCGGACGAATGAAAGTATGCAGCGTTGTTTCACACGCCGGGGCTTGTCGCTGTCTCTATTGATTGCTTGAAAAATGAATCGCCAGGTCTCGTCGCTGGCCACCGGCAATCCATAGCCGCGAGGAAAGGTGAATTCGGTCTGCCCCTGCGAGAGGACGATGTGGCGCATGCTTCCTGGTTGTTCGCTCTCAGGAAACACCTGGCTGCGGAAATCTAGATCGACATCAATGGTCGAGTGGCAGAAAAATTCGTCGGTAGGTAAAACCTGATCGTTTTCGTCCAGGACTTCCAGCTTGATCGACTTCAGCCAGAGCAACTCTCTGCCTTTTGTGCGCGAGGCTTTCAGCCCGATCACACCTGCATCCGTTACATCGGACTTCGCCCCTTTGGCACTGCCGGACATAGCAGGTGCCGGTTTTGAACAACCTTCAACGAATTGTACAAGGGCTTCTGGAATTTGAATCTGCTTCGACGCAATCAGATCGGCAATGCGCAGCGGCTCGCGCACATAGGGACCTTCCATGGATCGATATTTTTTGTGCAGGTCGAAAGGACCGATAGTAATTTCGACGGTGCTCAGCGGTCCTTCCGTTTGCTGACTATCGCGTTGGACAGGCAGCGCTGTACTTACTAGAGAATCAAACCCTGCGCCCATTGCGGGCAACTTGAGCTGGTTGGCAAATAAACTACCAACCAGACACAACGTTGCTAGCACGGACGCAGGGCTAAATTTTCTCATTGAACCTGAGGCTGACTACTTGGTTTCAGCTTCCTTTTTGGCATCTTCGGCCGGTTTGGATTCGCCGGCTTTGTCGGTCTTGCCATGCTTCTTGGCGTTGCCGTAGTGGCATCCGCACGGATATGTGCAACCGCCGCCTCTGTTTTTGCCAGGACCTTTTTTCTTGCCGGCAGGCTTGGCTTCTTCTTTCTTGGTGTCGTCTTTCTTATCGGTGTCGGCCAGGTTGGTTCCCTTTTCAGCGATTGCCATTCCGGTCGATTTGGCTGCTACTGCCGGTTGACCTGAGCTGACCAGAACACCAGAGCTGACGCTGATCGCTGCGAGCAATACCGTCAAATCGGTCTTGTTCAATTTTTCCATTCTGTCCTCCAATTCCTATAACTCAGGGAAGGTTACTTCCCTTATGGCGGGCCAAAACAGATTATCGTCGGCAGATAACGATTTGCCCATATGTTTCTACAAAAAATTCCTTGGCTTTATCTAATGACAAGCCTGAGAGTCGTCGTGGTCCACTCGTCAAGCGAGTTGCTGTCTTCCTCGCTGACGCCCAGATCGCGGGTGTTGTGACCACCGACGCTGCGGCGGAAAAGTTCTTCCAGCGCCGTACCGGGACCGGACGGAGCAGCACGGCTGACGCCAGACTGTCCAAGTATGGTGAAATCAGCCGGCTTGGTTGTGACGATAAATTTGAGGGTCTCCACTCCCAGGGGCGGCTTGATGCTAAGCAAGCGCTTCTGTGCCGGCCACCGGAAAGTACCTTTAGGAGGCAGCGGATATTTGGCATTGTCCGGCGGATAGAGCACAGCGATGCTGCCGCTGGTCTCAATTGCCAAAATAGCGATGTAGATATTTTCGTCCGTGGTGTTGGTCAACTTGAGTCGCAACTTGTCCCCCACGTGCACGGTGGGCACAAGTTGATTTCCTGGAACGGGATCTTCTTTGAAGGTCGGCTCGCCCCATTCGTCTTTACCAAGTGGGGTAACTTTCAGCACTTCGATCTTCAGAGCGCCCTTGAGAGGCGAGACTTGATTATCGAGAGCCAACACGCGCTGCTGTCGAGCTCCCTTTTCCAGAGCGCTGGCTATGGTGTCGGCAGCGTGTGGATCGTTTTCATCCACCCAGACATCAAAGAGCGGCGCACCATCCTTAGTGGCAATGAAGTAACCGTTGCCTTTGGCGTCACGAGTGCCGGCGGAACTTTTCTCCTGCTGGAAGTTATTGTATGTGTCCTTCACGACAGACATGTCCCAGCCGCCGGCGTCGCGTGTTTTGAACGGATCAGCGGTTTTGCTGGCAATTTTGACCAGTTTGGGGTCGACCGAATCAGTCAGGCCCTTGGTGAACTGCTGCCAGCTGGCTGAGTTCGTTTCTCCAGGAACGGCATTGAATGCTGTCACATTGAGCGGACCGGCGCCGAAGTGCGGCGTGACGATTTTGGCTTTGGCCGACTTCAACGCTTCCTGATCAACGCCTGCCGGTCTTTCGATGGTGGCACTGAGTGCATTGCAATCTTTGGCGCTGGCGACACCCAACAAATCTTTGTTGCCGCGCAGCTGAGTTGCTTCCTTTTTATAGAACGCCACCAGCGTGCCTGGATCGATCCCCTGCAGAGAACCGGCGGCAATGGTGATGCTCTTGTCGGTGACTTCCGAAACTGGAATGTACGGATCGGCTCGATCGGTTGCATCGCCGAATATGAAACGGTCGATGTCGCCTTCGATTTGCGGATGCTGATTGGAACGGTTGCCCGTCACTCCCGTTGCCACCGCTCCCCACAAGTCGCGATATGTAGTACCGGCGTTCGCCTGCTCAAGCGCATCAATCAAGTTTATTGTCAGAAGTCCATTGGCACGGTCACCCTGCGGAGTATCGGTGTCGGACTCGCCGGCAGTCTCGTTGGGCAAGCATCCCGCCATTGACACATAAGTAGCCGGTGGAGCGCTTTTGGCGTCCTTTGGTTTTTGTGGAGGTTGCGGTCTGTCATCAGTCTCGGCCTTGCGCAGTCTCACACTCACGGTCGCGTCTCGAACATTGGAGCCGGAGTGGCAGCAATCAGTGATTATGGTGATGTTTTTCGTATATTGACCGAGCTGGTTGATCAGGTCTTCCAGATCGTCGTCGGTAAGGTCGTAGTGATCAGGCTGGCGAGAATCTACCGGCACGAGAGTTTCATCCATACCGTCCTCCTCATCGCCGTTCATGTCGGGCACCTGAGAGCCATGCCCGCTGTAATGAAACACACAGATGGCATTCGGATTTGCTTTGGCATTCTCAATCAATTGAGCCTTGAACGCATCAACGATGGCTTGTCTGGTTGCCTGGCGCGAGAGCAAGACTTTTATATGTTTGTCGTCATCAGGAAACCCGAAGCGTGTCGTGAGAAGCTTGCGCATGTCCTTCGCATCGTTTTCACAACCATCCAGCTTTTCCAGGCGTTTGGAGATGTAGTCATCAATGCCAATCAAAAGGGCAAACTTGTTTTGATTGCCCGGCTGCTGGGGAGCGTCAGCTGCGGCAGCCATACGAATCGGTCCGAGTACCGCCACCAGCATCACGCAAAGTGCCACCACTGGAGAGATCAGATGTCGTTTCATAGCTCGATTCCTTCATCCTGTTGGATGGCGTTGACTGACTTAGGGCGATGGGTCTGAGGGTTTTGCAAAAAGCACGGCATCGCTGCCGCTCCACCGGCTGTAGTTCACCGTGGGATGCTGTTCGTGCATGCGCAGCCTGGCTGCCATAATCACTTGCTGGCGTGTTTCCTCAAAAGCAGTCTTGAGTTTTCCGTCGTATTTGGCCAGGTTTTCCAAAAGATAGTGAGTGAAAAGCCCGCTCTCGTTAAAATCGTCATCTACAGATGTTTCATTGGCAGAGCAGGCGGTGACAGCAATCTGTCCGGCACCGATGACGTCGGTGGTCGCTGCGGCGTCTCTGGTTTTGACGTTGCCGGAAAAACAGGTATCAACGATGATGACGACTCGATCTGAGGGGAGCGATTGTTTGATCATGCGACCCAGCTCTTGCATGCTCAATCCCGTGCTCTTCGGATTTCGATCGTCGAAGTCGTAGGTGAGAATGTAATTTTCGCCGTTCTTGTCCGAGAATGACGTGCTGCCGTGGCTGGAGAAGTACACGACCACCAGGTCGTCGGGGCGTACGACGTTTTTCAGCCAACCCGAGCCCAGGTAATAACGAATTTTTTCGCCAGTGGCTTGCGAGTTCAACAAGACTTTCACGTGGCTGGGGGCAAATCCGGCTTTGTAAATCAGGAAATTGCGCACGTCGACGGCATCCTTGACGCTGAACGTGAGCGAGTCGGCGCGAGCCGGGAGAACCAGGCGAGGAGTAGTGGACGTGCCTTTCTCGATGTGAGCGCCGAGCAAATCGACTGTGGGAAACTCGCTAACTCCAATCAGCAATGCCCACTTATCGGTGACCGGGCGATCGACAGAAGCGGCTGCCGGAGCGGCTGCCTCAGTTTTTTCCGACGCTGCGCGCACCGGTCCGAGGGTGGGCACGAGCAGTGCTGCCAGCAAAAGGTAGAAGCGCAATTTCGAAAACGACATAGTTGTATGCCTGGGTTGATCGTGCACATATTAAGACGAAATGCGAAAATGACGCGAGGTTGTGAACAATTTCTCGTCTGCCGGAGTATGGAAAGACCGATGCTATCTAACAAATTCACTCGGTTCGGGAAAATTGTGCCGGCAGCATTGGCCCTGTTATTCACCATAGCGACTTGCCAAGCGCAGGGATCTCAAGATGCCAAAACGGCAAGCACGCTGAAGCGAATGGCATTTTCCAGCGCCGACCAAAATTTGCCTGTGACTGCACTGCAGGGCAAATGGCGGGCGACCAGATCGATTGAATCGGAAGCGATTCAGAGAGCAAGAGAGAAGATCAATAAAGGAAACTGGGAAGCTGCCATCGTTGATTTGAACGAAGCGTTGAAAGCCGACCCCAAGAACGTCACCGCTTTGACCTGGCGCGGATTTGCTCGACTGAAACTAAACGAAACCAACTACGCGCTTGCTGACCTCAGCGAGGCGCTCAAGTACGACGATGAGAATGCCGATGCCTTGACATTTCGAGGCTGGACCAAAACCAGCATGGGTGATGCCGATGGAGGCACTGAAGACTGCACCCACGCCATCAAGCTGCACCAGAATGCACAGGCGTTCTACATTCGCGGCAAAGGACACTCGATGTCCAACAATGCCATAGCAGCAGTGTTGGACGAAGACAAAGCTTTGAAGTTGGACCCGAACCTCGCCGATGCCTGGCAAATCAAAGGGCAGTGCCGGCTGACTCTGGGCGATGCAGCCGTGGCGATCAGTGACTTCAGCGAAGCAATTAAAAAAGATCCCAGCCCACGCTATTACCTGGACAGAGCACGAGCTTATTTGCTTTGCGATCAATTCGACAAGGCGTTGCCTGACCTGACCAAGGCAGCGGAAGGCATGCCGAATTCACCGGTGGCTTACATGTTTCGCGCGCTGGCTTATTTGGGACTGAAAAACGTTCCTAAAGCGCTGGAGGATGCACAGCATTCCGTCGAGCTTGCGCCCGATTCTCCAAGGGCACATCGCATTCTGGCTTATGCACTCGAAGATAGCGGTGATATCACCGGTGCCACCGCCGAATACGACAAGGCTTCCAAACTCTACTCGTCCGACGACGATCAAGAAGACATGCAGAGCTGCGTAAAACGTCTGAAGAGTGCCACCGCTGCGACGGAGTAGCGATCGGGGTCTACAGACCGAGTAGCGTGCGCAGCGTGGACGGAACAGACACAGGCTTGTTGATTTCGACCTGTCCCTGGCTGAGTCCGGTTTGCCGTACCAGTTGTTCATATTGATGTCTGGCATGCGGATCGGGGACATCTTCCATGTTCATGCGCACCAGGTGAAATTGCAGGAGTTCATCGCCGCGCTTGATAGTCAGATCCACGGCTTGCCCTTCGACGCCGCAGCTAAAAACCCAGGTCGGAATTGAGGGATCTTTGATGCCCGCGTCCTCTGCTTCCTCTTCGTCCACAATGATCAGGTCGCCCAATCTAATTCCCGCCTTTTCAGCCGGACATCCGGGAATCAGCACCGTGATTTTTGCGAACTGCGTGAAGTAGGTGCGATCGCTGTCGTATCCGAGGACACCAATGCCGAGGTCGCGGTAGTCTTCGGAGGTAAGTTTGGCGCGCAGCGCCAGTTTCTTCAATGCCGCTTCGCGCCTCGCGGCTCGATCGGCAGGGCTGGCCGGTTGCGTTTGCAATGTTCCAGCATCCGTAGAAGATGCTGAACCGAGCGCATCCCCTTTTTCAACTGCGCCCTTCAAGGTCGGCGTTGCGGCGGGCGCATCCTCCGCGGCAGTTTGCGTATCGACGGCAGCTTCTTGCTTTTGCAGGGACGGCAAATCTCCAGCGAACGCAGCAGGCGCAAATTGCGCGCTCAGCAGCATTGGCATCAGTAGCTGGACCAGAAACCGGTTCTTTTCGCTTGTCATCACGACGTCCTACAACAAGGGTAATGACCTGAGCGAGGCCGATATTAGGGGAGTTGTACCCGCCGAAAAGTTTAAATTCAGCACACCTGCCACCATGGAGTGACTGACACCCGAAGCAATGCAATGTATTCAGTCATCTCTTCGGTTGATACCGCCAATGGTGTCAGCCCATGGTGCGACTCCTCTTCTTCAGCACCATATTCCTTCAGTCGGGACGTCGAGCATCATCTACACGACAATCTACCGGCTCCGCGTGCCGATATAATGAGTGTCTCGGCGAGGAGGCACCGTTCGACAGTGAACTTCGACACCATTATTCCGGTGGGAGGGCTCGTCCTCTCGATCGTGCTGACGCTGTACGGCGTTATGGGACTGCAAACCGGTGAGGTCACCGGTCAGAGTATGGCGTTTTACACCAAGCAGACCTACACCGGAAAGAATGCGTCCATGCTCTCCATTGCCTGGATAGTCTGCGGATTGCTGGGCACTGTGGCTTTTGGCGGTCACCTGGCGGGTTTCAGACCTGCCTCCCCGCTCTATAACTTCTTCATGGACATGCTCAAATCAGGCTGAAGCAGCCAATGCTGAGACAGGACTAATCAGCCGGAGCCTGCTCAGTGCTGCTTTTACGAAAGACGGCTTGGGTCGTCTTGGGGTACTATTTTGCCTGGCAATCCCCGTCCCTGCCTTGGTTGGAGGCAAGGGAAGTGAACATGCAGCAAACCACGACGAGTGGGCAAACGACACAGCGTCCCGATGAGGACATTCGTGTTCCTACAGTTAAGGAACATCTGCTGCGCGTTTTCGGGCATAAACGGGGCGAATCTTTATATGGGTCCGAGGGCGACAAGCTTGCCGCGCAGTACCCGCAAAAAAAGTGGAACTGGGTGCTCGGATATGACGAGCCGATACCCCTGTTTTTGGAACAGAGTCGGCAAAATCAGGCTAAAGCTTACTGCGTGCTAATCGGAGCAGCTCTGATCACGGTCTTTATGCTCTCCAGTTTTGTGAGGTCCGCCAATAACGAAAGCGGCTATAACCCATCGGGTGAACTGTCTCCGGCAGAACGCCTGTTGATGAACACCGCCCAACAGTCGTTGGGTGTATCGGACAAAGCGATGCGCGATTACTATGCACCACCGGTGGAGCAGGCACCACCTCCGCCTGAACAAACGTCGGCGACTGAGCAGCAGGCGCCACCACAACAGCACCACCCGCCGTCGATGCGCACCTTCGGGTTGCGCGCGCAGCAGCAAGCGCAAATGCAACAACAGCAATATGGCGGCGAAATGCCTATGCAGCAGCAACAGCAGTATGGAATGCCGGCGCAACAAGGTCAACCCCAGCGGTTCCAAGTCTACGTGTCTCGCTGACCCGATGTTGCTGACGCCGGTAATTGATGTTCGAGTAAAGCACACCATGCTCCTGCTCTGCTGCGTAATCTTCATGTTCGCGAGCGGAATGTTGGAGGAAGCATTCTTCTCAGACCTGATAGACAGTCCCGCGCCACTTGCTTTTGACGCTGGCAAGTGGCGCACAGGCGGCAACAAGTTGCGTGAATGCATGGCAGAGGACATCAAACAAAATCATCGACTTCATGGATTACATCGGCAGCAAGTGATTGAGCTGCTCGGACCAGAAGATGGGTGTCACATTGAGCAACGTCCCGAAAGTCTAACTTATAGCTTGGGTCCTTACCTTTTTGACACACTTTGGCTCACCATTGAGTTCAAGAACGAACAGGTTGAAAGTTGCCTGATCTGGGTCGATTGAACTTAGCTCCTGTACAATTGGAATTCCGCCGCCGCACCAACGAGGTTGAGTATGCTCCCCGTCAAGAACATGATCGCGGTACGCAGCATTGCCATTGCGGTGCTTGTGGCAACTTTGCTTTCCTCCTGTGGCGCGATCACAAAGGTGACGCCGACAAAAGTGGAGGACGGTCCGGAGCAGCGTGCCGAACTTGAAAAACTGGAAAAGCAAGGTTTGGAGTTGATGGTATCAGAGCACTACGCCGAGGCAGAGCCAGTGCTGAAGCGCAGGGAAGAGTTGTGGACCAGCATCTACGGGAAGAATGACGCGTTGATGTCGGACGTACCCTCCGCGATTCAGAAAAACATGGATAACGGGCTGCCCGACCCTCCGAATTTCGATCAACTCGCAGAGTGCTATGAAGCACAGGGCAAGTTCGCCGTTGCGGAACCATTGAGACGAACCATTCTCCAGGCTCACCAACAAAATGGTCAGCAGAAAGACCAACTCCAGACAAACTACTGGTCGCAGTTCGACAAACTTGCTGCCAACCTGGCCGCGCAGAAGAAATACGACGAGGCCGTTCAGCTCTATAAAAAGTCGATTGACATGAAAACTGCTCAGCTGAGGCCGGAGCAGTTTCCGCGTGCCGGCGCGTACGAATCAATGAAGTTTGACATGAGCGCGGATGAATATGCGGCACTCGCCAAAATCTATCGCCAACAAGGGCGCTCGGACGAAGCAACAGCTCTTGAGAAACAGCTGCAAAAAGCCCATCACTGAAGCATTGCCAGCCAGAATACGCAGCGCCTTATCCTGACAACGCCGCACGAGGCGAACGTGACAGGAAACTAGGGCTTGGTCGGCGATTTTGCGATATCCTTGCACATCGGTGTAAGTCTGAATCGCGGAGGGACATGCGATGCGCGCTGTCGTCGGGTTGCTGGTAGGAATGCTGACTCTCGGCATCGGAATGGCTGGAACTTCGCATTGGTGTTCGCCGGCGCTGGCGACTGTTGCTTGCGTGGCAGAAGTAAAGGAAGCACCAGAGCACAAAGGTATTGTCTTCGAGCAGTTCTATCTTCCTTGCCTGTCGCAAGCATCTTATTTGATTGGCGACACCAAATCAGGCAAGGCGATTGTTGTCGATCCTGAACGCGACATCGACAAGTACATAGAGTCGGCTCAGAAACACGGACTCAAAATCACGCACGTGTTCTTGACGCACGTGCATGCCGATTTCGTCGCCGGACACCTGGAACTGCAGCGACGCACGGGCGCGCAGGTTTGCATGGGTTCGGAAGCAAAGGCTGCGTTCAAGTTTCTTCCTTTCAAAGATGGTGACAAACTGACCTTCGACGGACTGGAGGTGCTAGCCATTCACACACCGGGGCACACGCCGGAAGCGATATCGCTGGCGATTGTCGATAAGCAGAGTGCAACCGGCGGCGCGTCCGATAACGCAGCACCGTATGCGGTACTGACCGGCGATGCGTTGTTCATCGGTGATGTGGGTCGCCCGGACTTGCTGGCATCGTCGGGTTATACCGACAAGCAACTGGCTGGCATGCTCTACGAGTCATTGAGAAGCAAGCTGATGAAACTGGACGATGCGGTGCTCGTCTACCCAGCGCATGGTGCAGGGTCGCTGTGCGGCAAAAATATGAGCACAGAAACTGTTTCAACCATCGGCGAGCAGAAGAAGACTAACTATGCGCTGCAAGAGATGGAGAAAGATAAGTTCATAGCGCTGGTAACTGCGGATCAACCGCCGGCACCGAAGTATTTCAGTTATGACGCCAAGCTCAACATGAGCAAACATCCCTCGCTGGAAACTGTAGTCGCTCAGAAACTTAAGCCGTTAACTCGCGAGCAACTCTTGAGACTGAAAAATGGTGGCGCACAAATATTGGATGTGCGTGAAGCCGACGACTACGCCAAGGTGCACTTCGTGGATAGCCTCAACATTCCGCTCTCAGGTCGGTTTGCTGGGTGGGCGGGAGCGTTTCTCGACCGCGAAATCCCGATTGTTTTGATCGCCCCATCTGGCAAGGAGAAACAGGCTGCGCTGCGTCTGGGCCGTGTCGGTTTCGATAACTATTCGGGATTTTTGAGTGACGCGATCGATCAGCTCTCGCTTGAAGAAGGAACGCTTGTGAAAGCGCCGCGCACAGATGCGCAACAACTGGAAAGCGAGGTTAAAGGCCAAACACCACCGGTAGTGCTGGATATTAGGACCAAAACGGAACGCGGCGAAGCGCAGATTGCTAACTCGCTGTTCATTCCGCTTATTCAGATGCAGACAAACATCGCTGACGTGCTGAAGCAACAACTCGCCGATGTTCCGAAGGACAAAGAGATTGTGGTTTACTGCGCCACCGGGTTTCGGTCGTCCCTGGGAGCCAGTCTTTTGCGCCAGCAGGGTTTCAAGAACGTCAGCGATTTGCGTGGTGGCATCACGGCCTGGCAAAAAGCAGGATTCCCGGTACAGACCGGAGAGTGTGCCGCGGCGGCCAAACCTGCACTGCCACCAGAGTGAGACGTTGATGCATGGATGAGCTGCTCGGCGCTCGATTAGATAGGCGTGCATTTCTGAGAATCGCTGCGCTCGCCGGTACAGCAGCGTCTGGACTGGCCGGCTGTGTAGAACGCGCCGAGAAGTCGCTAATTCACGTGCCGGCGGGGCAAACTGTCGCGCGGTTTCCTGAGAAAGCGCAGTTGATCATGCTCACCGATCGGCCGCCGCAGTTGGAAACGCCGCTTTACTATTTCAAGGAAATGCTGACACCAAACGATGCATTCTTTGTGCGGTGGCACTATGCGGGCATTCAAACCAGCATCGACCCAAAGAGTTTCACCTTGAGCGTCAACGGGCTGGTAGGAAACCCGATCTCGCTCGGGATGGAAGAGTTGCGCAAGCAGTTCGACCCAACAACGATCACCGCTGTCTGCCAGTGTTCCGGCAACTCTCGCAGCCGCATGCTCCCACCAGTGCCCGGCGGGCAGTGGGGTGAGGGCGCCATGGGCAACGCACGCTGGACCGGAGTGCGGTTGAAGGATTTGCTGAAGAAAGCCGGCATCAAATCTGGTGCGGTCGAAGTCGCATTTGCCGGCACTGACGAGGCACCACTTTCCAACATGCCGAAGTTTTGCAAGTCGCTTAAAGTCGACCACGCTTTATCGGGCGAGGTGTTGGTCGCCTATGAAATGAACGGTGCACCGCTGCCGGTGCTCAATGGATTCCCGTTGCGCCTGGTGGTGCCTGGTTGGTATGCGACGTACTGGGTAAAGGCGCTGACCGAGATAACGGTCTTGCCGGAAACGCTGGATAGTTTCTGGATGAAAACCGCATATCGCATTCCGAACAATGCCACCGCCAATGAATTGCCGAAGACACTGGCGACCGACACCGTCCCCATCAACAAGCTCAACCTGCGGTCGATATTCGTGGTACCTGAAATGAACGCCACAGTTTCCTCCGGCGAGCAAATCCAGTGTCAGGGAATTGCATTCGATGCCGGATCCGGCATAAAGCAGGTTGATGTATCCACCGACGGCGGCAATACATTTATGCCTGCAACTCTGGTTGGACCAGACCTGGGCAACTACAGCTGGAGGCAGTGGCGTTTTGATTGGCGTCCGGACAGGGTCGGCAAGCACACACTCGCCGTCCGCGCCACCAGCAACTCGGGCGCCGTGCAGACCAACATACCCCACTGGAATCGCAGTGGATACATGCGAAACGTAATCGAGAAAGTGGAGGTCAAAGTCGTTTGAACCTCCGACAGCCGCTTCTTCCCATAGCTGTTTTCACCGTGCTGATGTTATCGGCATGTTCAAGCACTAGAACCGCCGGTACTGCTCCGGTGGCGCCCGATGCTCACGCAAATGTGCCGGCAGACTACATGGAAGCACGTAATGTCCAGTTCCCCGTAGATCAAGGCGTCTTCCCGCAGGTGAAGGGCTACGATAAGTTTGCCGCCTCCTGCACTATTTGCCATTCGCTGCGTTATATCGAGATGCAGCCGAATTTCCCAAAGACTACATGGGCAAAGGTTGTGCATAAGATGGTCACCACTTACGGTGCACCTATATCCGATGCCGACGCCGCCGAAATCATTGATTATCTGGCTACTATTAAAGGAAAGCCGGAGGCGCCGAAATGACTCATCAGGCAGAGGGCAATTTCGACTCGCCACCGATTGCTACCGGGCTGATACGCGCTCACGGCATAGCAGCATTTGTGATGCTGGCGCTGGTCGCCACATTCGGCGTTCTCGCCGCGATGAAATTGCATTCGCCTGATGTAGCCGCCAACAGCGCGGCAATGACCTGGGGACGCATCCGCTATAGCCACACGCAAGCGGTATTCTTTGGATGGCTCGGCAACGCTTTCTTGATGTTTCTCTATCACGCAGTGCCCAGGCTGGCGCGCCGTCCGATCACAAGCCCTAAGCTGGGATGGTTCCTTTTCGCACTCTGGAATTGCGCCACTGTCGGCGGCTTAGTGCTGATGTTGATGGGACATAGCCAGGCTCTGGAATGGGCGGAGTTTCCTCTGGTCATCGATGGCGTAATCGTGCTTTCGTTTGCGCTCATGGTGGCACAATTTGTGGTACCGCTTTTGCGCTCGCGGTTGCACGAATTGTTTGTTTCCGGCTGGTACATACTGGGTGGCTTGATATTCACATTGCTCGCCTACCCGGTCGGCAATCTCGTGCCAGAGCTTCTTCCTGGCGCTCAGGGAGCTGCATTTAGTGGTCTGTGGATCCACGACGCGATCGGACTCTATGTGACACCGCTGGTGTTGTCGATTGCTTACTTTGTCATTCCTGCCGTCAGCAAACGCCCTATATTCAGCCACTTCTATTCGATGCTCGGTTTTTGGCTGTTGTTCTTCGTCTATCCGCTGAACGGCACGCACCACTATGTTTTCTCGGCACTGCCCATGGAGGCGCAGACGGGTGCCATCATCGCCTCGGTCATTCTTGGCATCGACGTAATTATCGTCGTGTCCAACCTGCTCCTCTCGATGCGCAAAGCCGAAATACGCGGCAGCCTCCCGCTCCTGTTTGTAAAAACCGGAACCATCGCTTATCTGATCGTCAGCCTGCAAGGCTCAATGCAAGCCTTGATGCCCGTCAACAAATTGCTGCACTTCTCAGATTGGGTTATTGGACACTCGCACCTGGCCATGCTGGGATTCGCCACCTTCACCACCATCGGTGGCATGGCCTACGTGTGGCAAGCGACCCCGGAGATGAAGTTCAATTCGCGAGTTTTCAAATACTGCTATTGGCTGTTGCTGGTCGGCTTGCTCTGGATGGTTGTCGACCTCAGCATCGCCGGCGTGGTGCAGGCACAACTCTGGCAGGATGGACTGCCGTGGCTTGAGTCTCTGCGCGCATCCAGGCAATACTGGGTGTGGCGCACATGGTCGGCAGTGCCTCTGATCGCCGGATTTGTTCTGCTATTCGTCTCGTTTTTCACGGGCAACAAAACTGCGGTTGACGAAGGTGCTGAACGAGCGAGCGACGCAATCTTCACCGCATCGGAAACACCTCCTCCGCACTCAACTCATCCCTGGTTACGCATGGCGTATCTCAGCGCCTTCGCAGCCGGCTTTGGGTTGTTCGTGTTTTCTTTTGCCTTGCTCGGTATCGCTCCCGGTCTTGCGTTGGCGCAGCAAATCAAACTCACCAAGCCACCTGACATGGTGCCGCTGACTGCGCAGGAAGAACATGGAAGAAACATTTACGCCCGCGAGGGCTGTGGCTACTGTCACACGCAACAGGTGCGTTTCGTCCTGGCGGACGCCAAACGATTTGGTGCCCCGACGCGCGCATGGGAAACCACCTTCGACTACCCGCAACTCTGGGGCACCAGACGGATAGGACCGGACCTGGCACGTGAAGGTTCGGTGCGCAGCGATGACTGGCAGCGAGTCCATCTATTCAATCCGCGGCTGGTGGTGGCACAATCGAACATGCCCCGCTATCCCTGGTTGTTCGATGGCTCGGCCGCCTTGCCGAATAAAGATGGGCAAGCGTTGCTGGCGTATGTAAAAACCCTGGGACGCGCTCGCATGATGTCTGGTAATGCAAATGCCGGTCCCCTACCTGGATGCAACTGCCCGGATGAGGTGCGAGACCTCGAGAGTCCCGACGTTCCGCTCAATACAAATGCCAACATGGCAATCAACAATGTCACATACGCGCCGCCGACCGGTACCGGCGCACCCGACGCTGGTCGAGGCGGCACTCTCTTCAAACAGAACTGCGCATCCTGCCACGGATACTCCGGCGAGGGAGATGGCGATGCCGCAGCACTGCTTTTGCCCAAGCCCGCCGATCTCGCCGCCAAAAACCTCTCGCACGACCGCATCGGCAACGCCATACTCAATGGCGTGCCTGGAACCGCGATGCCAGCATGGCGCGATCTGCCACCAGGTCAAATCGAGGATTTGATCGCGTTTGTGCAGACTTTGTCGCCGGCGCGAAGCGCGTCACCGGATGGGCCGTTACCTAACGTCGCTATGAACATTTCAGGTGGTAGGCTGTTCGCCCAAAACTGCGTGTCGTGTCATGGAGTGAGAGGCGACGGCAATGGTCCGGCTGCTGCCACGCTGCCGCGCCGTCCTCCGAGTTTCCTCACTGATCGACCAACGCAAGAATACGCCGAGCAGGTCATTGCCAACGGTGTCCCGGGAACATCGATGCCACCCTGGACGTTGCGCCTCACACAACAAGAGCGTGCCGACCTGGCAACTTACGTCCGGTCGCTCTACGTCCCAAAATAGGTAGAGTCCTTTACGAGCTTTCGCGGCGCTTGAGCGCTTCGAGTTCTTCGAGGGTGCGTGGCCAGTCTGACTTGAGGATGCGCGACAGACTTCGATCGGCGAGAAGCACGCCTTCGGTCTGACACCGCGGGCAGTAGTTTGTTTCGTTGTCAGCGTAGCGAATGCGTTGAATGAGTTCCCCACATACTGGACATGGCTTTTGATATTTGCCATGGGCCGCCATGTCGGGACGAAAGGCGGTCACCTTTTCGGGAAACTTCTTTTCCGCCTCGGCGCACAATCTATCCATCCACATCTGCAGCGATGATTTGCATGTGTCGTAGAGTCGCTGCCACTGTTCGTCCGTCAATTTGTGCGTACGCGCAATCGGGGACAACTTCGCCGCATGGAGAATTTCGTCCGAATAAGCATTACCAATGCCGCTGATGATACGCGGATCGGTGAGCGCGCGCTTCAAGGTACGATTCTCTACGAACAGCGCCGCACGAAACGCCGGCAGATCGCAAGCAAACACATCGATGCCGCCAGGATCGATTGCCGTCAAGGCATCCTGTCCATGGAAGAAATGCAGAGACGCCCGGTGTTTCGACCCAGCTTCCGTAAATACGAGCGACCCATCGGGGAAGTCGAACGCCGCCAGGTTCTGCCTTCCGCCAAGCGCGGCGCCCTTGCTTCTCCAATGCAAGCGCCCCGCGATCATCAGATGCAGCACCAACCAATAATCGCCCTCCAGCCCGATCGCAATGCGCTTGCCGATGCGGCGCAGTTCCCGCACTATACGCCCCTCCGCCTGCTCAATCGGCGGCTCGGCCGTCCTCAGTAAAAACACGCTGGCCAACCGCACCTGTTCGAGCGGCTTGCCGAGAACGCGCGGCTCGAGCGCGTGCATATAGGCTGCGATGTCGGGCAACTCAGGCATGCGTCAATTAACTCTCTTCCTCATAGATTTCGCAAGCGTTGGAAGAATGACAGTGATCCTCAATGGCATCTTCCTCCGCCTCTTCTTCTTTGAATTCGATTTGATACTGCAAGAATGATAGAAGGTCGGCGCCCACGAATTCGCGGTTGTCAGTTTCGTGATCCCAGCGATAGACACGTCCGCCGATTTGCCCATCGATGATTGGAAATCCATAGAGATCGCCATTGCCCTCTTCACCGAAAAAGTACATCGATTCAAACGACAGATAAAAGCCTTCGTTTTTGTGGTGCGCAGCCCGCAAACGTTGCGCCGCGTTTAATTCGAACAGTTTCTCCAGAGGAAACACCGTCCACCATCCGTCCTGAATGCCGTCGCTAAATAAATAGATGGCTTTCGCTTCTGGTGGCAGCTGCAAACCAGTTGCATTCTCGAAGTCGGCAAGTTGCTTCTCGGTCACTGCCTCACGAATGTCAAAGAATTGCTTGAGCTTGCCAGCAATTTCGTCCACAGATCCGACCGGGCAGCGATTGAACACGGCATCGGCATCGAAAACCCAATTCGTTTGGCGGGCCGCCTTCGAGGTGGCCAGGACTCGCTCGAAATAGCTGCCCAGACATACTGCCAGCACTTCGCGGTTATCGGACTTCGGGCACCACTGCACAACTTGCTGGTCGATCTCGAACGGTAAAACTCTAAACCCGAGTAAATTGCCATTCGGGGCCGATGCGAAAAACAGCAAATGCTCGAACGGCATGCATACCGCGTGCAGCTTTCCGTCGTTGCGCATTTCGTGATTGGTGGCACGGATGCGTTCCAGCGACCAGAGCAATTCTTCGCCACCAGCCCCGGTCACCCCGTCGGCACAAACAAGCAGATCGACCAGCTCCGCCGGCAGTGTCAGCCCCAGCTCTTTCTCGTATGCGGCAAGATCATCGACAGATACGGGCGGCGACAGATGCGCCTTCTGAGTTTCGAACGCCTCGACTACATTTGACAAGCACGACTTATGCGCGGCACCGTGTTCGCGTTTCTTCATCGGCTCTAGTTCTCAGTTGTTACTGGATTGCTGGCGCTTCGACGCGATCCACAGCGCAATCTGCGCCCGCAGCACATCGAGCGGCACAGTTCCATTCGCCAGTACCGCATCGTGAAATTCCCGCACATCAAACTGGTCGCCCAGTTCTTTCTTAGCCTGCTGGCGCAGCTCCTTAATCGTCATCTGCCCGATCTTGTACGCAGTCGCCTGCCCCGGCCAGACAATATACCTGTCGACCTCGACGTTGATGTCGTGTTCTGTCTTGCTGGAGTTTTCTCTGAAATAATCCACCGCCTGCTGACGCGTCCAGCCCATCGAATGAATGCCTGTGTCCAGCACCAACCTGATTGCACGCCACATTTCGTAAGTCAACTGACCATACCTGGAGTACGGATCTTTGTACATATCCAGGTCGCCGCCCAGACTCTCGGCATATAGTCCCCACCCTTCGCCGAACGCGTTGTAGCCTTCATGTCGGCGAAATTCGGGTACGCCCTCCATCTCTTCCGCCAGAGCAATCTGCAAGTGATGCCCGGGCACCGCTTCGTGCAGCGTGAGCGCTTCCATCTCCCACTTCGGTCGCGTCTTCAAGTTGTATGTGTTAGCGAAGAACACACCAGCGCGCCCAGCCTCCACCGAACCCGGACGATAGTATGCTGTCGGTTGCGCGCGCTCAGAAAACGCAGGCACCGCTTGCACTCCATATTGCAAACGCGGCAACTTACCAAACTGCTTCATCAATTGCGGATCGATGCGCTTGGCGATGTCGCGATAGGCTGCCACCAGTTCATCCGAGTTGGAATAGAAGAACTTCGGGTCGGTGCGCAGGTACTTGGAGAAGTCTTGCAGATTGCCTTTGAAACCAGTCTCGGCAATCAGCTTATCCATTTCGCCGCGAATGCGCTTCACTTCATCGAGACCGCGCTGATGGATCTCCGCCGCCGAAAGGTTGGTCGTAGTGTTGGAACGCAGGTTGAAGGCATACCAGGCTTTGCCGTTGGGCAGGTCGCTCAATGCCAGCGTTTCACGCGTCTTCGGATAGTACTCCTCGGTGAAGAAGGTGTACAGCTTCTGATAAGAGGGTTTGATACTGGTGGTGTATATGGTGGCTGCCGACTCTTTTAAGCGCTTGCGGTCGGCTTCGCCTATTTCGGCAGGAAACTTTTTGAACGGTTCGAGGAGCGGGCTCGCCATCGGGTCGTCAACAATTTGATCCTTGATCTGCTGCGGAACATCCTTGAGCGTCACCTTCGGCGGCGTGAGTCCGGCTTTCAATCCAGCCTTCATCAGATCGATCTGCTGATCGATGACGGTCGGAACTCCCTTCAACCGCGAGATAATGTCTTCGTAGTCCTTGACCGATGTGGTCGGATTTTGCGCAATAGTGTTGGCAGGACTTTCCTGCGGTCCATTCAATTGATTCAACGGCATCAACTCGTCGGGAAACTGTCGCCCCTCCAATTCGAGGGATAATCCATATTCGAACATGTCGTAATTGAGCTGGTCCGCCTTGGATAGTTTCGTCCTGTCAATGCTCTTGAGCGCCTTCATAGGGGCTTCCAATTCGCGCTTGCGTCTCTCGATCGCGGACAGCGAATCATCGGTCCACTTACCGTTTTGTCCAGGATAACCAACAGCGGTTGCCCAGTCGGGATTCTCCTTCATTTTGTAGGACCAGCAAGCATCGAATATCTTCCAGAGGCGGTCGTGCTCGGACTTGCTGTCGGTCGCGGTGCCCGCAGCGATACCAGCCATGGTGCGCTCAAAATCGGTCTGCTCAGCCGCCACCACCGATGCACCACCCAGCAGACTGAGGACAGCTACCGCCACCACCATCTGTGCCAGTCGACTCTTCTTCTTGGATCGCATTTCCAATTCGCTCCACACGCACCTAGACAATTGCGACATTATAGAAGATGGGACTCCTGACTTCCTCATCAGTCGACAGTCGACAGGTCGGTTAACATAGGAGCGATAAGCGCGGCGCCGGCAAGACAGCCAAGTTACCAGTAGCAATGGATAACAACCTCTCGGCAATAGTGACGATCATCGGCATGACGTGCGACGTCATGGGCGGCCTCTACCTGGCATACGATTTATTGGGCGGCGAAAACGGTCCGCTCGCTCGCCTGACCAAGATTGTCAACTACAGCGTCCTGATCGTATTGCTGTTCCTGGTCCCGATGGGCTTCAGATTTGGGTTGATTGTCGGTTTCGGATTTGGAATTCCACTGGGTCTGCACCTGGATCGAGCAGGACGCAACATTCCTGACAGCAATGCGTTTCTCATGTCTACCGGCATGCTGCGCGGCGTTGCCATGGCAGCAGCCCTCTGGCCGCTCGCCTCGCCACTGCTCGCCATCTTGATGGGCTGCCTGGTTTGCACTATGTCGTACGTTTTGCCCAAAGTCAAAATTTCGCCGGCGCTCGTTTACCAGTCCGGCAAGAAACCTCAATTTCACTGGAAACAACTTCTGCTCGTCCTCTTTCTTGGCGGTCTCGCTCTCACCTCAGGTATATTCGGCGCCGGCATCACGCATGCCGATCAGAAGACCTTGCTGCTCGTGGTTAAGTTCTGTTTGACGTTTGCAACCATGATTCTCGTGGTCACATCAATCAGCCCGGTCATAGAGTGGTACTCCGACAACTTGCCACCAAAAACATTCGGCATCGCCGGTATCATTTTGTTTATCACAGGATTCGTCATTCAAGCGCTGCCTTCGCTAGTCACTATCTTCGAGATGACACCACAGTAGCTGCTGCTGTTGGCAGCCGTTTCCTCTACAATATGCGACGCACGTCATATCGCTCAGGGGATGAAACTTATGCGGCACTCGCTTCGCAAACTGCCGGCGTTGACTTCGGCATTCAGTGTGTTGATTGCCGCGACCATCACTGCAAAAGCGACAGCCGCGGCGGTCACCTACAACGACGAAAAGGTCGACACGCAGATAAAAAACCTGGTCAAGCAAATGACAGTCGACGAAAAGATTCTCCTGCTCTCTGGCACCGCCGACGAAATGGGAGTGCCCGGTATCGAGAGATTGGGGATACCTCAACTGAAGTTCAGTGACGGTCCTGTCGGTGTGCGAGTGTGGGGCAAGTCCACCGCCTACCCGGCGGGCGCCATGCTCGCCGCAACGTGGAACACTGACACCGCACGCGCCGTTGGCAAAGCGCTGGGACGAGATTGTCGGGCGCGCGGCGTGCACATTTTGCTGGGACCCGGTTGCGATCTTTATCGGGTCGCGCAGTGTGGAAGAAACTTCGAGTACTTCGGCGAAGATCCGTTCTTGTCCGCCGCGATCACGTCAGCCTGGATCAAGGGATGCCAGGGCGAGCGCGTCGCCGCCTGCGTCAAACACTATGCTGCCAACGATCAAGAAATCCAGCGCGGCAGCATCAATACAATCATCGACGAACGCCGCTTGCACGAAATCTGCCTGCCACCGTTCAAAGCCGCGGTGCAGGACGCAAATTCGTGGACGCTGATGGCTGCATACAATAAAGTGAACGGCGATTGGTGCACCGCCAACAAATATTTGCTCGACGATGTGCTGCGCAAGCATTGGGGTTTCAAGGGCACCGTGATCTCAGACTGGGGCGCCGTGCACGATGCACTGGGACCGCTCACCGCAGGCACCGATCTCGAAATGGGCACGCGTGAGTTTTACAAGTACGACACGATCAAAGGTTTCTTGCGGGACGGGAAATTATCGGAAGCTGTTCTCGACGAGAGGGTCAGCAATGTGCTGCGCCCATCAGTTGCGATGGGCTGGTTCGACAACAAACAAGAAGATAAATCGATCCCGCTCGATGATCCAACAAGTGATGCGGTGGCGCTGCAAGTCGCACGCGAAGGCTTGGTGCTACTGAAAAATCAAAACAACTTCCTGCCTCTCGACAAAACTAAGATCCGAAAACTGGTGGTGCTCGGTCCCAACGTCTGGCCGCCGGTGATCAGTGGTGGTGGCAGCAGTTATACGCAACCTTTCAAAAGCGTGGGATTGCAATTTGCGTTGAAGGATATCGCCGGACCCAACACCGAAGTCGTGTACATCCCAACATGGGTCGGTCCCGACCCGACCAAAGCACTAAATCTCGCCATCAATAAGATACCGTTTGAGTCGCTGCCGGAAAACGGATTGTCGGCAGCCAAAGTCGAGTACTTCGCCAATAACTCTCTGGCAGGACCGCCGGTCTTGACCGACTACGAAACCATCATCGACCACCAATGGGCTGAGTGGCAGCCAAAGCCACTGCCTCTGAAGAAACCGTTCTCGGCTCGCTGGACATTTAAAATCAAAGCGCCGCAAACCGACGAGTACGATCTGGCATTCGCCAGCGATAACGCCCGCATCGCAGTGGAAGGTCAGCCATACTTCAACCTCGGCTACAGCCCGAACGCCAAGCGTTTGATTCAGAGTCTCTCGATGAAAGCGGGCGAGAGTCGGACTGTCGTCATCGAGTACAAGCATGACTCGACGGAACAAGCGGTGATGCAGTTTGCCTTCAATAAGTCCTCAAAAGATTTTTCGCCGGAACAGAAAAACGCTATCGAAGAAGCCGACGTCGTGGTGGCAGCTGTTGGTTTCAATGCAGCACTGGAATCAGAAGGCTTCGATCGCTCGCTCGATTTGCCGGCTGAACAACAGGAATTGCTTAAGACAGTTTCCCAACTCAATCCCCGCACCATAGCCGTGATCAATGCCGGCGGCAATGTACTCATGCAAGGCAGCGCGGACAAAGTTCCGGCTCTGCTCCACGCCTGGTACCCGGGTCAACACGGCTATACCGCCGTCGCCGAAGCCATATTCGGCGAGCTCAATCCGAGCGGCCGCCTGCCGGACACCTTCGAACGCAAGTGGGAAGACTCGCCAGCCTTCAGCAATTATCCCGGCGACTCCGCAGACGGTGGCACAGTCAAATACGCCGAAGGCATCTACGTCGGCTACAGACACTACGACAAGAAGAACATCGAGCCCCTGTATCCGTTCGGCTACGGATTGTCGTACACGACCTTCGCTATGAAGAACGCGAAGCTCACTCACGAGAAGGGACAGCCCATGACCGCATCGGTCGATGTCACCAATACCGGTGCGCGCCCCGGTGCCGAGGTTGTGCAGATGTACGTGCGTCCAATCGGCAGCACCGTGGATAGGCCGAAGCAAGAACTGAAGGGGTTCGCTCGCGTGGTGCTGGCTGCTGGAGAAACAAAAACCGTGACTCTACCTTTAAACGCCGAGTCGTTCGCCATATACGATGCGCAGGCGCACCAATGGGTTTCGCCCGCCGGCAAGTACGAAATCGCGTTCGGTGCTTCGAGCCGCGATATCCACTGCTCGCAGACGCTCGACTGGCATGGCGACTGACATGCCGCCAGGTAAAGCGGATTTCATTATTAGTTTGTCGAAAGAATCGGCGACTCGTATATGTTCAGTTACTATCGGCTGTTAACTGGGTCCGGCTTTCATAATGATCACAACTGGCGTTGTCGGTTTAGGGGGTGCTATGTCCCAGCAAATTCGTTCACTTTGTCCGAGCGAAGACGAGTAAATCTCGCCACCTGATGTCGTCGGTGGCTCATTGCCACCACATTCGTCCTGAACAACTCTCCATCAACCCAATCAATTAAGACACCCTGAAGGGTGCCTGTCACTGCGTCCTGATGCGGAATAAATCAAAAGCACGGTAGCCTGCAGAGCTTCCGGGGCAACGCGATGCGTGCAGCTTACCGCTGCCTGCCGCCGTTGCGCGAAGTCGGCTGCGTCGCCAAGCTTGCGATGTTGCACGCATTGACACCTCATGCCTCATGCCATGCCGGAGCTCGCATGGCACGCGGTCGCACGGCAGTCACCACCACCTATTTACCGCTTTTACCTAGCGGCACCTTGTGCTGCAACCGGGAGGAATCAATCATGACAGAAGTTATTACACAAGCACCGGCACCGCAACTGAACATCATGGATATGATCGCTAAAGATCTCGAAGAGCGCGCGGAACAGCCCCAACCATTGCACAATCAATTCTCCGGCACTTCGGCGACCGAACAGAGAGATGCCTGGACAGCGATGACCGCCACCGCCGCCAGTACCACGGACAAAGTACCTGGGCTGACCCTGGTAAATGATCCGCAGCAAGGACAAGACAACTTGCACCCGGCAGAGATCGAAGTCGGTGGATACAACGCCGTGGTGGCAGCCAAAATCCCGGCACAGGGCGAAGGCGTGCTGACCTCGTTCGGACACGTATATAAGGATGCGTTGGAGCCCGGACTTCACGCAAAATGGCCGTGGCAACACGTCTATATGATGCCGACCAACTTGATTGCCAATACGGTGCGTGCGCAGGCTGGTTCGCACGACTTGCAACAAGTGACGACCCAGGTGACGGTGCCTTTCCACATGAATGCGGGACATGGACCGCAAGTCTTCCAGAGAATCGGCACTCTGGAAAAAGTGGAGGCCGTCGTCATCAATCCTGGAGTCCTGGAGTGCCTCAAGGCAGTATGCGCCCGCTACACGGCGGAAGAGCTGATCACTAAGCGGCAACATGTGAAAGAAGAAGTCGAGCAGGCTTTGAAAGACTACATCGCCACCGCACTCAAAGAACGCGGATTGGAAAATGCACTTTCAATTGGCGTGATCGCCATCACCGACTTCAAATTCTCCGATGAATACAATAAGAGCATCGAACTGAAAGTGAAGGCAGCACAAGATGCATTGCGCGCCGAATCTGAGAAGAAACAGCGCATTACCGAAGCTGAGGGTTTGCGCGAAGCCATGAAGGCGAAAGCCGACGGCGAAGCCTATGCCACTGATGTGCGCAGCAAAGCAGAAGCCGATGCAATCCGTCGCCGTGCCGAAGCCCTGAAGGTCAACCCGGCGCTAATTGATCTGAACGCCATCGAAAAATGGGATGGCAAAGTGCCCGTCTACCAGGGTGGTGGCACTCCCATTCCGTTCATCAATGTGCCGAGACCTGGCGAAGTGCCACCACCTGCCGCTCCCACCAAATAAGGGTTCGGTTGAACATGGAGAGTGGGCGTGCCTCCGGGCACGCCTTGCCTCCATGGCAGACGCAATACACACAAGATACCGCCATGTCCGACCAGACACGAATTCCATTACTGAGCAAGGATGCACCGCTTTCGCCACCAGATGCGGCGGCACAAGTTCAAGATGCCGCCTTGCGCAAAATGTATGAAGATGTGAATCCGGCAGTCGTTCAGCTGAAGACAGATAAAGGCACGGGCTCCGGTTTCTTTATAAACGACCACGGTGAAATTCTCACCGCCGCGCATGTGGTGCTCAACGCCAGAGAAACCTTCGCCGTCACCATGAACGGCAAGGCTTACCGCGCACGCATCGTCGATATCTCTGATACGACCGACCTGGCTCGTTTGCAACTTGAAGAATTCGACGGCAGCAAGCAACCTTATCTGAAGCTCGCCGACGATTCTAAAATGGCTCCCGATCAGCCTGTGTACTCAATCGGCTATCCGAAAGGATTGAGCACCGCGTACCTTTCTCCAGGCGACTACAACGCGCACGTGACGATCTACGATCTCGTTGACAAAAACGCCATCGCCGCCAAATTCAAATCCGCCAACAGTCTGGAGAAAGACAACTGGCTGAAAGCGCTGTCCGGCAAAGTCATCGAAGGCGATGTGCACGTCGAGCGCGGCAACTCCGGCGGACCGCTGCTCAACAGCGAGGGCAAAGTGATCGGCGTTGCCGATATCGCATCGCGCGATGGTGTCAGCATCTCGTATTACCGCCCGGTCGAAGACGTGCGTTCGTTTCTTAAACAGGAGCGCGAAAAACCTTTTACCATTACATACACACACGTTCGCTCCGCACCGGGTACCTTCTGCATCGCTGGATTGCCACCGCTTCAAGGCGAGCCGGCGGCACCGCCAAAGGCGCCGCAAGACGTTTCTTGCCCGGCCCGAGATCGACTGGTGCTCGAAGAGATTCGTCGCAACGATGGACTTCTGGTTCCACCCTTTGACTGGAGTTCGGTAACCTTCAGACCATCAAAGTCGCCCAAATAGTGCAAAATCTGATAGGCTCAAGGCATGAGTCGCCAGCAGGACAAAGCCACGGTCTGCATCGGAAACAAGATCGATGCGTGGGTCGCGCATTCGACTATTTGTTTGCGGTTGGCCGACGAAACCTTTTCAGCTTCTGATGACAACAGCGATGACGCTCACAATCTGGCGGCGGAAGAGGCGATTCAGCTGGCCGATGCCTTGACCGACCTCAGCAAAGTGCTGGTCCCCGCCGGGCTGGAGAAGCGCCCGACACGCGACGAGTGGGAAAAGGACAAAAACGGATATTACTTCGCGCACGACAAGATGGAAGTCTGGATCGAGTCGCGACTGGTGATCAAAATGCGCCTGGCGAGCGAATTGCAACTTGGTGCCGCCGACGCGTGCAGATTTGCCGATGTCCTGCGACACGTGGCTTCCATCTCGCTCTCCGAGCGGCAGCAATTGATCGATGAGGGCAACATCGTCAGCCTCAATCGGCTGGAGCGTCAGGATGCCGTGCGAGATCTAGCCTGCGACATTCTCGAACGCAATGCTGCCGACTACTCGAACACTAATGCAATGATCGCGGTCAGGTATCTCTGCGAACACTATCCGGAGCGGCTTGATATGTGGTGCGACCGCTACGCGCACCATGCCGACGCCGACGTTTTATTCGAACTGGCGCTGCAGGCACGCAAGGTCAGCGTGGACCGCGCGCTCTTACTCCTGGAGACGGCATTTCAACGGGCTCCTATTGCCGATATCAGAACTAATGTTTTGCAAGTGCTCGAAACGCTGATGCGTCCAGAAGAAAAGGAGGATGCGGAGAAGGCTCGCCGTGTCTTCCGCCGGTTGTCACGCCCCACTGCAGAACAGGGCGACAATTGACGATGGGTATAACAAGGGTTATGCTCGACAAGTACCCCTTCTCCGCTAAACGACAAAATGCGTAAGCTCTTCAATAGCGCCGTCACGGCATTGGCAATATTTTCAGCGCTCAGCGCCACGGTCACGATTTCGACGACCAGCGCCTTGGCAGAACCAGTCTGCTACGTCGACAGCAAAGTAGGCGAAGAACTGAATCTGCCCGTCTATGAATGGGTCGACACCAGCGTTCCGCAAAAAGGAATTATCGTCGCCATTCACGGACTAACGTTTTATGCCGACGCTTACGACAAACTGGCGAGACACCTCGCTTCGGAAGGGTTCAAATTTTACGCGTGCGACTTGCGCGGATTCGGGCGCTGGAAGACCGACTACGCGAAATTCGGCGGCGACGATCAAGTGCACTTCACGCAGAGCAAAGACGACCTGACTCGCCTGGCGAAGAAACTGCGAGCAGAGAATCCCGACTCGCGAATGATTGTCTTGGGCGAGAGTCTCGGCGCCAACTATGCGCTCTGGTCGATGTCGGAAGAAGGCGGACAACTCTTTGACGGTGCCGTCGTCTTCGCGCCCGGCGTCAAAACTCGCATCCACCCGAAGCCGCGCATGGCGGTAGATTTCTTCCACGGGCTCAGGCATCCTAAAAAACCGATGAACCTGGAGCCGTACATCACCCCTTACTTGTCGAACGATCGACAGGTGACACAAACTTGTTTGAAGGATCCGCTGATCTGCAAGGAACTCTCGCCCATCGAATTGATCAAAGTCGCACTGACTAATAAAGAATCGATTCAGAAGGTGAAAAACATTCCTGCCGACAAACCAATTATGATCGTCGCCGGCGATGAAGATGCCGTGTTCAAGACGTCCGCCATCAACAAATGGGCGCGACGGCTGGGCAGCGATAACGTGAGCATTCACGAATTGCCCAACAAGGGACACTTGATGCTCGAGTCGCAAGACGTCGACATGGGAGTCGTCGGCATCGTCGACGACTGGCTGTCAACCGCTCCGAAGGTGACGGCTGAAGACAACGCACTCGTAGCCGGCGCCACTGAAGCAGAATCCGCGAAGCCGGCTTCCTCATCATGGCTGAAAACGAGCATCGAGCATTACTCGCCGATTCGCATGTCGAAAAACACAATCGACTACGCGAAAAACTGGAGCAAGCGCATCACCGCATCCAGTTCATCCGGTGGCAGCAGCGCGCCCCACACGCCGAGCGCCTCCACCGACTAAGGAGTTGGAGGGGTCTCAAGCCGCGCCTTGGAAAATGTTGATCTATACGATAACATGCTTGCCCGCCTCAAAAATGTATGAGCGCGACCGAGAAGGCTCATCCCTGGAGGCTTTCGCGCTCCAGCCTCTGCCGGAAGCGTCGACTTTCGCTGTTATCGTATAGATCAACTTTTTTCTAAGCGTTGAGGTGAGCCCCCCAACATTAGCCGGTGATTTCGGCTTTCTCTTTGATGCGCACCTTGATGTATTGCCCTTGTTCAGGCTTGCTCTCGGGTATCGCCTCGAGCTGGGACTTGGGCTGGGGCTTGGTCTCGCGCTCGGGCTCGTGCTCACCCTCGGAGCCTCGCCGCTGAACCGTCCACTCGAAGGGCGCAAAGGCAGCAAGCACCACGCACAGAGGCATGATCGAAACGAACGAAAAGAAGGTCAACGGCATTAGTCCGGCCGTTATGTTCTGAACACTGCGCCCTATCAACACGATCAACATAAACATGCCAAAGAAAACGATTGCATAGTGGCGCAGAAAGTTCATCACGATCCGCCAGAGCGAGCGCGTCGGATTAATCACTGCAGCATGAGCAACCATGAGACAGAGCACGAAGGGCACAAGCAAAAAGGTGGAATTGGGATCGAAGACGACATGTGCCATACGTAGCAACAATGCAGAATCGTAAAGTTGATTCGCTTCAGCGTTTGAATAATCCACAGGAGTGGGAAGCTGCCATGCCGTCCCATCCCAGTTCATGTGAATTCTAATCGCGAGCAGGCAGATACTGATGCACAACGCTGCCAAGATCGCCCACACGTAGGTTTTCTTGCTGCACTCAGCCCGGACCGGATCATCCATGGCGTCCGCCTCGATGCTAGTAATTGTTTCTTCCCCAGTCCCATGCTAGCATCGGGCTCGAATTCTCGGTGGCTGGGACCATACGATCGATTAAGGATTGCAACAGGAGTCGCCGGAATGCCCGACGTCCATTATGAAGATCCGAGACTCGCGCAGATCTATGATCTAGACAGCGGATGGTCCGAAGACCGCGACTTCTATTTAGCGCTGCCGGTGAAGGCAGAACAGCACATTCTCGACATGGGCTGCGGCACCGGTTTGTTATGCAACGCGTACGCAGAGAAAGGGCACCATGTCACCGGAGCGGATCCTTCCGCGGCAATGCTGAATGTTGCGCGACGCAAGCCGCATGGCTCCGCGATCGAGTGGGTGCAATCCGCCGCGCAGACCTACAAGTCTGACAAGCGATTTGATCTGATCATTATGACTGGTCATGCGTTTCAAGTATTGCTCACCGAGCAAGATATTCTCGCCGCCTTTGCTGCTATGAAACACCACTTGCGTGCCGGTGGCATGATTGTTTTCGAGTCACGAAACCCCGGCATCGACTGGGCACCACGTTGGAACTACGAGATAGAACTCGACACGCCCGCCGGTATCGTGCGCGAGTCGCGGCACTTTATCAGCATCGCGGACGGTATCATGCAGTTTGAACTGCGGTATCAGTTTCCCGACAGACAAGTACTCGCTTCTGCGAGCACGCTGCGTTTCTCACCGAGAGAAACTATCGAGCGTCTGCTCACCGCATCCGGTCTCAAGGCAGACAACATTTTCGGCGACTGGAGCCGCAACCCCTTCGATAGCAACGCATCGGAAGAGATGATATTTGTCGTGGGTGCAGACGATAACTAAGTCAGCGCGATGCCGTCGGCATCGCTGAGCGGCACGTCTTCTTGTTTGCGCAAACCAACTGTGCATCCCACCGACGCAGTGATGATGGCCCCAATAGCCAGCCATTGCAACGGCGTCAACACCTCATTTAGCATGAACAAGCCAGTGAGTGCACCAGCGACAGGTTCCATGCTGAGTAGAATGCCAAACGTTTGTTTCGGCATTCTTTTGAGCGCATACAACTCCAGCGTAAATGGGATCGCGCTGGACATCACAGCCACGACGACACCGGCAAGGAGCAGCGATGGTTCGGCAATCGCGCGGGAGAGATGAGTGATACCAAATGGCAGCACGACCAAGCCGGCGGCTGTCATTCCCAGCGAAGTGACCTGTCCGGAGTGACCGCGACCGACCTCTTTGCCGATCACAATGTAGAGCGCCCAGAGCACTGCAGCTACCAATATGTATGTGACGCCGACCGGATCCAGACTGCTGACACCGCCGGTGGCAAATGGAGAAAGCAAAAACATGCCGACAGCCGCGAAGGCAATCCACACAAAGTCCAGCGCGCGCCTCGACGTGCACACAGCTAGCGCTAGTGGACCGATAAACTCGACGGCGATGGCCACTCCGATAGGTATCGTCTCGATGCCTTTGTAGAACAACAGGTTCATGGCACCGAGAATCAGCCCGTAGAGCACAATCAATCCCGCCTGCCGGCGCGACAGCGACAACCGCCACGGACGCCAGACAGCCAGCAACATGAGCGCGGCAAACCCGACCCGCATGACTGTGGCTCCTTCCGGACCCAGTTGCGCGAAAAGCATCTTCGCGTACGTGGAGCCCACGCAGAGCGAGATGATCGATAGCAGGAGTGCGAGTACGGCCAGGAACACGGGGATGTTGCCTCACTCAGTCCAGATAATTGTACCTTGGAAGTGCCCGTTTGAGCGTGTACACTTGTGCATACGGACATTCCTAAACCCGGACAGGCTGCACTGAATGCACCAGGATAAAAGAAGCTATCTGCTCGCGATCGTTACATTGGTGGCGATGGCGAATGTGGTGCCGAGTCCGCATGTGGTGCCGGGATGGAATGTGGTGCCGGCAGCACGCGCACAAAGCGCAGCATGGACGCAATATACAAACGCCGGCATGAACGCGTTGAGCAATGCCAATTATGCCGATGCCACCAAACTGTTGACGGCGGCTATGAGCGAAGCGGAAAAATCCGGGCCGACCAGCGAGCCTTATCAGAAAAGCCTCAACAATCTGGCAGCGCTGGCGACCGCGCAAGGACACTATGCCGACGCCGAAACGTTATACAAGCAAGTGTACAAAATCCAGCAGAAGGCGTATGGACAGCTTGATCCACGAGTAGCGCCGGTGCTCAATAATCTGGCGGGGCTCTACTTCAGGCAAGGCAAATACGAACAAGCGGAGCCTCTCTATGAGGGGGCTCTAACGGTCGATGAGCGAGCTTATGGACCGAATCATCCAAATGTAGGAGCGGTGCTCAACAATCTGGCCGCGCTATATAAAGAAGAAGGTCGTTATGCCGATGCTGAGAAGTATTATTGGCGTGCCTTGAAAATTCATGAGCAGTGTTTTGGTATCAATCACATAACGGTTTCCACTGGGCTGAATAACCTCGGCGAACTGTTTCATCAACAGAGAAAATACGCGCAAGCGAAGACCTTCTATGAGAAGGCGCTTTCCATCAACGAGAAAGTTCTCGGTCCGGATCATCTAGAGGTTGCCACCGTACTCAACAACCTGGCTGAACTGAATCGTGACCAGAGGATGTTTGCGCAAGCAGAACCTCTTTATCAGCGCGCTCTCGCAATAAACGAGCGCAAGCTCGGTCCCGATCATCCGCGCGTTGCCATCAATTTGCAGAACCTGGCTCTCATGTATCAAGCACAAGGCAAGCAATTGGGCGATGCCGAGCGTTTGTACAAACAGGCGTTAGCCATCGAAGAAAAGACACTCGGTGCCAACCATCCACACGTTGCCACCACTCTCGAAAATCTCGCCGACCTCTATTACGGTCAGGGAAATTATGCGGCCGCGGAACCGCTGTACAAGCAGGGACTGGAGATCGACGAAAGTCATGGTCCTAACCAACCGGGACTGATCGCCGATCTGGAAAGCTACGCAAAACTGTTGCGCAAAACTAATCGCCCGCAAGAGGCAGCAAAATTGGAAGCGCGTGCGCAGATGATCAGAGCTGCACAATCTCAAGCTAGATGAGTTCCGCGGCAGCCTGGAGCCAGCTTTCAGGTTGCGCTTCACAGTCAAGACAGCGAGACGGCGTCAATCCGCTGCCGTGCATGCATTCATTGCTGGGCAGAAACACACGGGCGGTCACCACTTTCGCCACCGCTCCGGGCAGTTCGACAACATCCTGTGCCACGCCCTTGCCGAATGTGCGTTCACCTATGAGCACCGCACCACGCGTGTCGCGCAAAGCACCAGCCAACATCTCACCTGACGATCTGGTTTTACGATCAACGAGAATTACCACCGGCTTACGCGCAGTCAGATTTTTGTGACGGGGCTGCAAATCCCAGTGACTCTCGAAGCCAGACTTAATAGAATCCGCGTCGACGACAAGTTCTTCGACTTTCTCGGCAGTGCCGTTTCTCTCCACCATGCGCAGAAACAGCGCCCGATCCACAAACATGGAATACACCCGCGATGTCAGTGATATATAACCGCCCTTGTTGCCGCGCAGATCGAGAATGTATCCCTTACTGTTTCTGAGCTCCGTAAGCGCCTGCAACGTGCGCGCTTCCACCGCATCATTGTTGAAAGCCTTGATGCGAATGTAGCCGACGTTGCCACTCAGTTTCTTCCACTGCACTATAGCGCCTGCAGCCTCCGGTGGTGGTACCGGCAGTTTCTTTAAGTAAGTGAAGTCGTCGTGCAGTGACGCAAGCATAAGTTCTACAGCAGCTCGCGTTTGCTCCTCATTCTGCAGGCGTCCGCGATAGCGATCTCGCCACTCGCGCCAGGAAGCCATCTTGTCGGAAAAAATGTAGTTGCGCTGCACGAATTCCCAGACCTTCAGGTACTCCCGCTCATACTCATTTTCAGGCATCGGCTCAATCGCCTGCACAGATACCGGCGGTACCGCCTCCATCGCTAAGGCTGAGCTTGAAGGAACCGCCACCGAATTGAGAGTCGGGCACGGGTTGCCGGCTGGGGATTTAACTGCAATGACAGCGCCGATAAACAGGGTGAGGAACGAACACATTTTCACGACGCAGCTCACCCCGGCTTGACAACAATGAATGCGGAGACGGCAAGGAGGGAGAGTGAGTTCCAATAAAAGCGTATGGGACAATGTAGCCGCCACCGACGGAGACTGCTCCCCATGACGACCCTGGACGCGACGTGTAACATCAGTCGTCGAGTCGCATCCGCCGTCATTGCGTTGGCGATGTCCATGACGCAAACAACTTCGGTCGCTTCCGCACAATCAAGCACGATGGCACCATCAAACCCTGTCCCTGTACGCCGTGCATTGGCCGCGGTGCAGCCGGGACAACCCGCGCAGTCGGGGGCTGCCGCGTCCGGTGCGCCAGAGGCTTCTCCGGCACCGAGCACACAAAATCGGGGGCTCAATCTGACACCCACTGCTCGTGATATCGCTCAGCAACTAGATTTGATGCCTTTGCTCGAGCAAATTGCTGCATATCAGGCTCGATCTTCACTCGATCTTCGCGACGAGATCGAATTGCTCAAACTCAAACAACGACTGCATTCCAAATTGTTCGTCGCAGCATTGCAAGTTCGCGATGCCACCGCTCGTATCGAACGCGAACTGGCAATGATCAATCGTATGCGTGGTGTGCTCGAAGATAAACGGGATCGAGCGATCAAACTCAACTCGATGGAGAACGTGGCAGCAAGTGGTGCCATGGGAGAGGTTGCGCAGGCTGGCAGCCTATTCAGAAATGAAGTGCCCGGCGAGGTGATCGGACTGGTGGCGGGAGCTGCCACTATCGGGTTGGGTACCTGGGCGCTGCGTCAGCAAACAGGCGCCAAGCAGCGCGTCAGCATCAAACCCAACATGCTGACCGAGATTTTCAACTTCCAGGCAGACAGAGAATCCACCTATCCAGCGGTGATCTGGAATTATCTCAACCGCGCTCCGGTTGGAGAAACCAAAACCAGATTGCAACTTTTGATTGAACGGTGGCAGCGGTTCAAAGTCATCCCAGTCAACTTGAAAGGACCGGAAGCGCAGAAACGCATAGGCATTCTGTCTAACACCAGGCATAACGGCACGGTCAATATCGACACTTTCAACGACCAGGCAGACATGCTGCTCGACATCAAATCTGAGATCTTCCAGATGGATAAGGACCTGCTCGAACTGATGCAGTGTCTCCAGCTCGATTAGATTTCGATGTACCGGATGAGCATCCTGCACGCTAGGAATTTCGACCGTGGAACGAAGCGAGCGGCTGGTCGTCGCCGTTGAAGTCATAGCAGAAAGAAGGAGCTCAACAATGCCTAGAGGAAGCAAAGAAAAATACACCGCCAAACAAAAGCGTCAAGCTGAGCATATTGCCGAGAGCTATGAAGAGAAAGGCGTAAGCGAAAAGGAAGCTAAGTCGCGCGGATGGGCAACCGTCAATAAAGAATCAGGTGGTGGCGAGAAGAAAGGCGGCTCTGGCACCAAAAAATCCGAATCCGCCAAGAAAACATCACGCAGCGAAGCCGCGAAGAAAGCAGCAGCAACAAGAAAGCGCCGCGGAACACAAGCCGGCGGCAAAACCAAGAAAAAGACTTCGTCCAAGAAGAAAGCCGCTTAGTCCACGGCTAGCCCATTACATCTGTTTTGCGGTAACGTTGTCGGGTCATTCCCGGCGGAAACCGCATGTTGCAAACGGATGTCATCAATGTCTACTCAAATCTGCGCTCAGTCGGTGACGCTGACGGGCGCACCGCCATCGGTGAGTTCGCGGTGCACAACGATGCACTGACAGCGGCTGCGGAAACAGTGATGAACAATCTGTTCGACTTGCATCGAGCATCCGGCTACACATACTCCGCCACCGAACTCTACGAGCATTGGTTGACCGAAGGCATCGAAGCGCATATTGAACCGGACGATGCGCAAATGCCGTTTTCGGCTATGAACTTCGCGCGATTGATCGTGCTGCAGGTGACTGGCGACTACAAATACACGTTGATTCTGGAAGTGACTTGCCAAGACGCTTTGATCTTCCCGTCGGGCTTTGCGGCGCCTTCTCGCGAGTGGAAATTTTGGGTGAAGGCTCCCGGTACTTATCACGGTCCCGGTGTCGACGGTCTGGTGCGACGCGCAACTGAAGTTTTGTATGAAGATATGAGCTATAAGGCGCTCGAGGCAGACGGTTCCAGATACAAGCTGTTGGAGCTCTGGGTACACGAAGTCACCGAATCGCAGATGCGGTCTGAGATGAATCGCACTAATTACGATACTGTGTACTTCGTCCAGAAAGATGGCGCGTTCGGCACCACAATGCCACGGGACGACTAAGTAGTATACGTATACTGAATCTGTACCGATGCTGCAGTGAATCTGCACTGATTTTGCACAGAATCTGTACTGATTCCGGCCAGATACATAAATATGCAGTCCGACGTTTCCTAATTCCACATTGTCCAGAACTGGGCGCGGCCGTATATATAGAGCCAGGGCAGGCTATCCGGAAACATCCCCACCGTTTCCAGAGATAACCCAATGGGCGATAAAATCACGCTGCTTCCCCCAGCCGATACATCTCCGCACCCGGAGGTCTTGTCGGGATTCGACTTGATTCTAGACGCGCGGCGCGGAGTCGGTAAGGCAAAGACTGCCGAAACGGATCCGATGTTGGCTTTCGCAGAAGCAAGTTTTCTGATTGAAGAACTCAACGGCTATGCCGGAGTGCGTCGCGATCAGACCACCGAATTTAAAGATGGCGATAAGACTGTCAAATCCACAGTTGGCGAGCGCGTGGCTCGTTTGCCTGAGCAGATCAATCGCCAATTCAAGCGCGCAGAAGACATGGCCGACGGCGCCGACTTCATGAAGGCTGCGCAAGTCCTCAATCTTGTTCAGCAGGAATTGCTGCTGCGCCAGCAGCGTCTGGGACAAAACAGCCTGGCGTTGCGGCTTCCTACTCCCGGTGCAGCCGCCAAACTAGATCTGGAAGGCAGAATGCGTCCAGACGGCAAACTCGATCTGGAAAAATTCACGCCGCAAGAACTGCTTATTCTCAAAAGTCGTCTGGAACAAGTGATCACTGCGCCGCGAGCAATTCGCGAAATGCACGCGGCGTTTCTTGCTGAAACCGGCGACCTCACCGGTGCCCAGAAGGTCTTAACAGAATCGATGTTGTATGGCGGCGGCGGACCGGAAAGCGCGGATATTCGCGATGACGTCGCGCTCCGTTTGAAGCGTCAGGCGATCGCTGGCGGCGTCGACCCGCTCGAACTGGCGAGAATGGGCAGCCGTGCTTTGAGTTTTCACAACAGCGGCGAAGCGACAAGCTACTTCGATCGGGCCGCGGCTGTTGCCGATGGCTTGAACTACGAAGCGCTGCGCACTCGCCTCAAGTCGGTAGACGACGAGTTGTCCGCCGGTAAAGCAACTCAAGAACGGCAAGCCGATTTGCAGTTGGAGAAACGGGCTACCGAAGAACTGCTGCATGCATCAGCGGCGGTGCGGTTCGGTCGCGTGAAACTGGCAGTCAGCCAGGGAAGCTTTGCAGAAGCCACTAACCTCGTCGAAAGCGCAGCGAAAATCGATCCAGAATTTGTCAGCGAAAATCACGGCATGTATCTCAACACCTTGCTCTACACCAGAACTGAAGGCAAGGAGCAATCGGTATTCGAGTTCCACAATCACCTTGTGCAGTTTCAGCGTCATTTGAGCCCCAAATCGTTCGATGCGGAAGCAGCCCAGCGCGAGCTGGCTCTGGCTCAGGAAGAAGTGAAGAAACTTCCTTCTGACGCCATCGAAAAGCTGCGCAAGTCCCAAGACGAGAAGGCTAAGAAACTAGAGGCTGACCTGGCGATCGCGACATCGGACGCCGACAAACAAAAATTGGCGCGCGAGTTGGAAGAGGCGAAGGAAGGACTGAAAGGTCTGGAGCTGCTTGCGCATGCTCCTGCGTACACAAGACTGATGGAAGGCGTGTTCGCGCTCTGCAACAAGAAGCAAGGCGACGCGCTGGCAATCTTCGATGAAATCGAGAAGATTGACCCGGAGTACGCGAAAAGTGCAGCAACACAACTGGAAGAGCTGCGAAAGTTTGCCACCATGCCGCAGGCTATTGAGAAGGAAGAGTCGTTCATCAAGCATCTGCTGAAAGAGCTGGGATACACAGCAGCCGCCATCGCCGCCGGTGCTCTGGTAGTGGTGGCTACGGGTTGGAGCGGACCCGCTGCGTTAGCAGCCGGATTCGCCGCCGGATCAGCCACGCGCACCGGTCTCAAATATATGTGCGAAGGCGAAGTAAAATGGTACGACCCGCTAATTGGCGGCGTCGATGGTCTCAGCGGTGGTGCCGGCGTTCTAGTGCGCCGTGCCGCATTGAGTGGATTGAACGGCAGCGCCCGGGCACTGACTTCCGCAGAGCGCGCCATGCGCGCCGTCTCCGCCGACACTGCGCTACTGGAAGGCTTGCAAGGCGCCCAACGTTTCGAGACAGCACGCGAACTGGCATACACTGGATTGAAGGGAATGCGTTCAGGTCTCCCCTGGTATTCGAGATTGCCAATCGTCGGCAATCCCGCTTATCGCGAAGCAGTGGGCGCCGTCGCCAGCATGGGTCGAGTCGGCGCACGCAACGTCGTACTCGCCGACCTGGCAGCCGGTGCCACCACATCGGCCATCGCCCGCGGACGCCAGTACGCACCCAAGGCATTCGACGGATCGTATTCATCAGGATTCGACCTGGCATCCGACTACGGAAAAGATGTCTTTGACGATTCGCTATTCTCAGCCGCCGGCGGAGCCGTCTTGCGTATCATGCCCGGTCAGTCTTACGTACCATGGGCAAAGGCAACCCCGTTCCTCAACGGGCAACGCCGCGTCTTAGATGAAGTACCGGTGACCATGCAAGCGTTGGAAAAGATAGATGAGCTTCTCAACGAGATAAATGCACCGAGCACACCCAAGCAAGTTCGCCAGTGGTATCTCCAGAGTCCCGGTCCAAAAGTCGAACTATACATTCCACCTCTGAGCGGCAAGAAGTAAATGGCAGATGTGATTATCGAAAACGAAGCACCGGCGCCGGTCATACAAGCGCAACCACCTGCGGTGGCTGATATTGAGCCGTGGTTCAAGGCTCACCGCGAAGAGCTTGACACCAATCACAATGGCAGGGTTGAAGTTGCGGAGTTGTTCGAAACCGTCTCCAACAAAAAATTCACCAGCCACGATGCGGGTATGGTAATCGGCATGCTCTACGGATTCGAACTGATTGACGGACAAGACAAGAAAGACAGCGGCATCTCAGAAAAAGATGTGCAAGCGATGAGCAAAAAACTGAAAGACGATCCGAATGGCGACCTCGCGGAAAAGCTAAAACTGGCCATGCTGATCGCCGGCTCGCGCACCGACAACATCAATCAAAAACTGTGGGGCGAGTTCAAGAAGCCTGTCGACGCAATCAAGTCGGATGCCGTAGGACAGGGCTCGGTCGGCGACTGCTGGTTTCTTGGCTCGGTAGCAGCGGTAGCAGACACCATGCCTGAAACCATTGCGCGCATGATCAGGGAAGAACCCGATGGCAAGTTCACCGTGACATTCCCTGGCGCACCGAAATATCCAGTCACAGTCGATGCACCAACCGCGATGGAGATGGCGCTCTTCGCGCGCTCCGATAAACACGGATCATGGGTGGCAGTTCTGGAGAAGGCGGCAGCTCAGTTGTTCAACCGTAATTCGCCGTATCCCGCCAAGCACGACATCGCGGCATTGCACGGCGGCGACTGCGGCGTGGCACTGAGCTTGTTGACCGGCGAGCAGTATGCGCGGCTCGATCCAACAGACCGCAACTTCAGGCAAAAACTGGAAGTGACGGCGCAGTGGGGATTGCCTATGTGCGCCGGTTCCAAGCCTATCAACACCGACAAGGACATGGATGAGCGCGGTGTGTTTTTCACGCACCTGTACACAGCCAAGTACGACCCGCGTGACCGGCAAGTGAGCGTGCGCAACCCGTGGGGCTGGTCTCCCGGCGGCAACAGTGAACCGGTCACTCCCGACGGACAACCGAGAGACGGAGTCCCGGATGGCGCTTTCAAGCTGTCTGTCGCCGATTTTCAAAAAAGCTTTCCGTCCGTCTGGGTCGTCGTGCCCTGATCCGACCCGACCTGACCTGACGGGGAAGAAGAATCCGTTGGGGGTGCTAGTAACCCCTTAGGGGAAATCAACACTTCTGTTGATTTCCCCAAGGCCGAATCAGGACCCACCTGCCCCAGAAAGAATGCTTAGTTTTCTGCAAACCCGAACCAGAGTTTCCTCCTTTCTTCATTACTCATTGGCGGCAACACAGGTACGTTGCCCTCGTTTCTCACAAACGCCCTCACGAATTGCACAAAGCGATAAGCGACCGGAAGTTTTTCCTCGCAGCCTGGAGCCGTTTTCCAGATGGCGGGGTCGTCATTGCCGATGCACAAATACGCCTGCCCGCCGTCGGCAAGGTCGGCAATAGTCACCCAGATGGTGCGGTCCCAGATGGTGCTCTCGTCGACAACCGGTTCGTGCTCGAAGACGAGTTCCGCCAGTGGTCTGATTCGGGCACCAACACCACTGACCGTATCAGAGAACACAATACCATTGCAGTCCCGGTAGAACGCGGTCAAGCTGTTGGCGTCAACGCCATAAAGAGCACGCAGATGCAACAAATCGAGCAACGGCAACTTCTCCTCTGCGCCCAAAGGCGGCTCAATCGTCCAAGTCTGCGGAATGTCGTAGTTGAAATAGGCCGCAATCGCCGCCTGCCGCACTGCCCATCCAAGCTTCGGGCGCAGCGCCAGTGTTTCTTCATCTTGATCGACGCCCACAAAGCCGCCGACGATTTCCATACTGAATGAGCGAGTCGGCTCAGTCGTTTTGTCGATTAACAGAAATGGGACCAGCGCCGTACCCATTGGAAGCAATGAGGAAAACACTTCGGCATCCTCAGAGCGAGGATCAGACGACGGCAGCAGCAGTGGATTTACATCATCGAATTTCTCAGAGCGCCCTTTCAGGTATGGAATCAACTTGGCTATCCAGCCATTGATTCGCGCTACTCCGTAATCGGTCTGTTGCTTGTAGATGCTCTGCCAATGATTGAGATCGATGTCGCCGCGCGAAGCTCTGTAAAACTGCTCCAGAATCGGCCGCACGTGTACAAGCCAGAAGTCCAGACCGAAGTCGGTGAGTACATCCAGCTTGCGACACAACTTCAGCCAGTCTTCACTGGTCCCCTCCAGGGTAATGGAGGGAATTCCGCATCCGGCTAAAATTACGTAATCGAAAAATGGCTCATAGATATCGAGAAGCGTGATTTGACTTACTGTGCGTTCGACTGGCCCTGTGGTGCTGAAATCGCACATCAAGTTATCGAAGATATCGCCAATCTCATTGCGCAAAGCAAATGCCAGCATCTCAATCGCTTCGTGCCAGGCACTTTCTGGAGATTCGAGAAAGAGGTCATCCATCGCGATGCCGATCTCCACTTTTCCTTCGGCGTGTTTGACCAGCTTGTGACGCAGTGCTTCCGAATTGTTGCGCACGTGCTGCGAAAAACCTTGCAGTATCGTCACCCAGATCATGTCAGGCGAAATGACCAGGGGACGGTGATCGGCGAATGCCAGGTGCACTGCGGCGATCAGCGGATGAAACTCGACGTCGCTCACGACTTTGGAATTGTAGTCGGACCACGAGTTGAGTCGCACACCGCCGGGCAACAATGTGCTCAGCCCGTATCCCAGGTCGCGACAATTGAGCGCAGCTGTCGCTGGCTCCACATCATCGACACTGAATGTGATACCACCCGCGGACTTCGTAATATTGACCATGTAATGATCCTCATAGAGACAACACGAATCGCCGCGCGTCGATGCGAGAGCATCGCTACGCGACAGGACTTGTTTTCCTATCCTCATGATAACTGTTTTTCGATAAATTTTGCCTGGGAAAAACCTGGTATTTAGACTGATTTACGCGCCCTGAAAGCCTCTGCCTGTGGCGCTTCTCTGTCAGCGCTGGTGAGGGATTCGCGCACCACCTGCACCACCGTCTGTGATACCGCTACCAGACCCGCCGTCCGGCATTCTGTGGTTCGCCAGATCGCCCCGGAAGTCAAGTGGACACTCGAAATCGACAGCCTGTCGCTTTTAATGTAGTTCTTCGACTGAGTGGGTAGTAAGAGTGTGCGGAGAACCAGCAACAAGGTCCTGAAACACCGAGGTAATTACATGCGACATGCATTGCTTGCACTATCAATCGCTTTCTCGGCGATGCTACCGGCAGCCGCCGATACGGCGCCAATTACGGGACCCCAGGAAGTCGGAACGACAACTATGCCCGCCGGACAGTACTACGTCACCGAACAGATCTCTCACAGGTCGTACTCGCTGACAGTGACGCAAAAGGGCAACATGATTCTTGGTCCGGCGCCCGAAGGTCTGGAAGTAAAAATTGCCGGCAGCGCGACGCCAGGCACACCGGCAACTCCGGCCGCCGCCAGTACTCCGGCCGTTGCTCCGGGCGCTCCCGCCACAGCAGCAGCCGGCGCACCGCCAGCTCAAGCCACCACTAACTCATTGATTCCCAACGGCGTTGCCGGCGACATGATGAAGGGGCTGGTGAAACAGGGCATGCAAAAAGGCGTCAACGAACTGATGAAACAGGGCGTGAAACAGGGCGTCGGCGGCACCAAGGGACTGGAAAACCTTCTGAAGTAACGCTACGCATCGATTGATCAACCAAACGAAACGACGCGAGGTCTGCTCTTGCCGGCCTCGCTACTTCTCTTGCTTATGCCTGCGTGTAGTACCGCAATTGGTGGCAACACCCGACACAGTTCGCCACGCAATTGCAGTCGCCATGAGCACCCTCGTATAAGCAACGTATATGTTAAAATCAGCCAACTTATCCGCGCGTCCCCGCTGCCGGAACTATTGAAAACTTATCGCAGGTACCAGTGATGCTTTATCGATTGAATCGTCTGTTTCATCCAACATCCAAGCGCACTCTCGTAGTTGCGGTTGACCATGCTCTCTTCAACAACACCGCCTTCCTGGAAGGCATCGAGAATATGGAAAAAACAGTGACCACCCTCGCCGATGCTAATCCCGACGGCGTGCTTCTGTCCCCCGGCGAAGCCCCACATTTGCAGCGCGTACCTGGACGCAACAAACCGGCTTTGATGCTGCGCGCCGACACAGCCAATTTCTACAACGACGTCGTGCCGACCACAAAACTTTTCTGCGAAGCCTACGAAGGCGCCGTTGAAGTCGCGGTTCGCCTCGATGCCGCATGCATTCTGTTGAATCTGTTGCAAGTTGACGACTTCCCGGAAATGCTCAATCAATGCGTGCGCAACATCTTGAAAATCAAGAACGAATGCGATCGCTACGGCATGCCGATGGGTATCGAGCCTCTGTCGTTCAAGAAAACGAAAGACGGACTGGTAGGCGACGGTAATCCTGCTCGCGTTGCCACTTTGGCCAGAATGGCCGCCGAACTGGGCGCCGACTTGATCAAGACTGACTCGACAGAACCGGAAAGCGAATTCGATCGCGTCATCGAAGCTGCGTCCGGTGTACCTGTTTGTGTACGCGGCGGCAGCCGCGCTTCCGATAAAGAAGTGCTCGAACACACAGAAAAATTGGTGGCTGAAGGTGTTGCCGGATTTATCTACGGCCGCAACGTCATCCAGCACAAAAATCCCAAAGGCATGACTAAGGCCCTGCAAGCCGTTCTGCATTATGGCGAATCAGCCAAAGATGCACTCAGGCACATTGAAGAAAAAGAACTTTCGAAAGTGTAGGCAAAGGAAAACTCATGAAGCAAAGCGAGATCAATAAACTGTGTCGCGAAGCGGCAGAGTGCTTGAAGAAACATCACTGGGTGCTGCCGCCAAAAGCCGAATGGTCAGCCTGCGATTTCGGCCTGGGCGACTACAAAACGGTCGGTCTGGTCGAGGTGTTGCTCGCCAATGAGCCTGAATACTGCGAAAAGATCATGTACGCACAAGAAGGCATGGTGACACCAGCGCACACGCACTACGAAAAGAAGGAAGACATCATTTGCCGACAGGGCACCTTGCAGATCACATTGTGGTCTTCGAACCCCAGCGAAGGCAAACCCAATGGTGCGGTCGAAGTAAAAATCGATCGCGCCATGCAAAAGCGTGAGTCGGGTGTGCCGTTCCAGTTGAAGGCTGGCAGCCGCATAACGCTGACACCGGGCATCTGGCACGAGTTTGTGCCGGTGGGCGGCGAAGCTTTGATCGGCGAAGTCAGCACTTTCTGCAATGAAGAAACCGACAACGTGTTCGCCAACAAGAAAATTGATATCTTCCAGGCGCCGGAAGCCGACGAACCGGCGGCACTGCCCAACTAAAACGAGGGATTGATTATGCGTACTCCGCAAGCCCTGATCTTCGATATGGACGGGCTGCTTCTCGATACGGAAGGACTGTACAAACGTGCCTGGACGCAGGCAGCAAAAGAATCGGGTTTTGACCTGACTGATGCTCTGTATCTGAAACTGATCGGTATCACCATTGCCGATTGCGAACGCGTTTTGTGCGACTCGTTCGGTGCGTCGTTTCCTCTGGAGACATTCCGCACTCGCGCCGCATCCTTATATAAGGAACTGCACGAACGCGAAGGGCTGCCCCTGAAGCCAGGGGTAAACGAACTGCTCGTCTGGGCTAAGGAGAATAATATTCTTTGCGCAGTCGGCACATCCACCGTGCAAGCTGAAGCCAGCGAACGTCTCGAGCACCACAAAATACGCGAATACTTCAAAGTGATTATCGGCGGGGACATGGTTGAACGAGGCAAGCCGAATCCCGATATCTTCTTGAAAGCACAGGAAGCGCTGGGAGTCGAACCGGCTCATTGCTTGATCCTGGAAGATGCGCATAGCGGCCTGCTGGCAGCTCGTGCAGGCGGAATGCGTTCGTGCCTGGTGCCCGATTTGCTTCCCGCATCTGATGAATCACGCCAGATTGCCGAAGGCGTATTTTCGTCGCTTCATGACGTCCGTAACTGGCTGGCACAGGGTTGCCCACTGGCGGCACAGCAGGTCGCCACGTGATCGCTGCGCCCCGCTCTGGTAACCTCGCCGGCTGATGCTGCGCCCAAAACTACTGACGCTGCTTTGCTATGCCGCCATGATGAGTCTGGCGATCGGCGTCAATCTTTTGCCGATATTTCTGGTATCGATACAGCATTCCTTTCCGGGGGCTGATGGTGGTGCTCTGACACAAGAGCAATTGGGCCGCCTTGGCGCCGTCACATTCATTGGTCTGGTACTGGCGATTTTGACCACCGGTCCGTTGGCTGATCGATTTGGTGCCAAGGTCTTTGCGCTCCTGGGCAACGCTCTTCTGGTCGCAGGCTTGATCGTCACGTACTGGTCGCCCGACTACGCCGTCTTGCTTTGCGCCAACTTTTTGCTGGGCTTCGGTGCCGGCGCTTTAGATATGGTGCTCAGCCCGGTCGTGTCGGCACTCAATCCGGAAACACGCACCGGCTCAATGAACTGGTTGCATTCTTTTTATTGCGTGGGAGCAACCTTGACTGTAATAGCAGGCACACTAGCTCTGCAAGCGGGCATCTCCTGGCGCGTCGCCAGCCTGCTTCTGATTCCCTTGCCTCTGATCCTGATTTTTGCGCTCGGCGCAGTTAAGTTTCCCGAGCTGGTCACCGAAGGTGGTGAACGCACTCCACTGCGCCAACTGATCAAAGACTACTGGTTTGTCGGCGCGCTGACAGCGATCTTTTTAGGAGGCGCCACTGAGCTGGGCATGGCTCAATGGCTGCCCGCGTATGCCGAGATCTCGCTCAAATATCCGCAATGGGTGGGCGGCGTCGGATTGTTTCTCTTTTCCATCTGTATGGCCATCGGGCGCATGGGTATCGGTGCTCTCAGCTCTCGCGTCGACAGCTACACGATCATGGCATGGGGATGCGGCATCTCAGTCTTGCTTTTCCTGATCGGCTCGTTTTGTCCCATCGGCATAATCGCTTTACTCGCGTGCATACTGGCCGGGTTGACCGGCAGCTGTTTGTGGCCGACTATGCTGGCGATTACGGCTGACAGATATCCAAATGGCGGCGCCACTATGTTCGGTGCGCTGGCGGCATTTGGCAATGCGGGGGGTATTTTCATGCCGTGGGTAGTCGGCACCATTGCCGATGTCTCAAACCTGCATTATGGACTTGCCGTTTCGACCCTGGCACCATTTTTCATGCTGCCCATAGTACTGGCACTGGGAGCGCGCCGACAAGCGGCTACGACTTGATCAACTTGTCGCGAATGGCGATTCGCTTCGCGAGCAGCGCACCAGAACGCAGTCCACCTTCCATGTATCCTTGAAACGCAAAACTTGTGTGTTCACCGGCAAAGTGCAGCCGTCCGATGCCGTCATACAGAATCGGACCGAGTGTCATGATCTGACCTGGTGCCGGGGCGGAGTAGCCGGCTTGCGACCAGGGATCGGACGGCCAGTCGATGAACTTGCCTTTGACGAAGTTGTCGGAGTACCGCGGATAGATCTTTTCGATCGCCAGCGCATAATGAGCCATTCGTTGATCAGAAGGCCAGGCGCGACCGACGTCTGCCATGTTTCCTCCCGCGAAAACTGTCAGACATGCATGACCGGGACCTGTCTGATGTTCGGTGGCATCCCAGGTTTCAGCGGCGATGCCGTCACTGAGCGAATTGGGTGACATGTGGTCTTTTTCCCAGAAGCGCTCACGCACCTCGGAGAGAAACTTCACCTGATTGGCCATCTGCGGCGAAAGGGATGGAGGAAATGGCGGCGTAAACATGATGCGCTTCCACGTGCCTGGTGGCACAGCCACGATCACGTCGTCGCATTGCAGCACCTGCTCATTGGCAAGCGTCACTTCCACATATTTGTCTTTGACTTCCACCTCGGTAACGGGCGTTTCCAGGTGGATGTGCTCACGACCGATGGCGTCGGCCAGATGATCGGCGAGTTGCTGGTTGCCGCCCTTGCACCGATAGACCTCGGACTCGGTCCAGTATTTCTCCAGCCCACCGCCTTTGACCACAGCCAATCGTCCCAGCAGACTTTGCCAACCTGGATCGTTTGCATCCGATGCTTCCGATAGACGAATCGCCAACTTGCAAAGATCCGAACACTCCAATCCATCAATCCAGCTGTTGACGGTGGTGCCATCCATTACTTTGGCGTTGGGGCTCTTCCAGGGCTGATCGGCATCGACCGGCACCGCTAACTTGTTGTAGAGCGAAAGGTAGTGATCTACGTCTTCCCAGAGAGCCTGTGCTTCTTTGGGTTCGAGAATACGTCCATGGAAATGACAGGGGCGCTCGCTGTCCGGATACTCCGAGCGGTCGAGCATCTGCAGTTTGAAGCGCTTGGCATAAGCCTGCCACGTTGGGTGATTGGCACCGATCAACTCGGCACCAGCTTCCACTGTACGTCCGGGAATGAAATCGGTGAGCGTGTGCACACGCCCGCCAAGACGATCGCGCGCTTCCAGAACCGTGACGGTGTAGCCCGCCTGCGACAATTCGAAAGCGGCCGCCAATCCGGCAAACCCACCGCCGATCACCACGATACGATGATCGTTTTTGGTGGCGGCCCGCGCGCTGTCGGCAAACTGAGAGCTGACCATCAGGCTGGCGGCGGTTGCCATCATGCCCTGCAGCATCTCGCGACGCGAGAGTCGCTCGTCCTTGGAAACGAATTTCTGAGCTAACCTGCTAATGAATGACCGTGACATTTATTGTTTCCCAAAGTTTTCAGGCACAGGCGATGAAACTGTAGCATCGGCTACGACACGTGGTTTGAAGAGGAACAGCGGAACACAGATAACGAACAGAACACTCATAATCATCAGTATGTGCAAAATCGGCATGTGGTGGGCCGAGTCTGTTGCCACTTCGACGAAAAAATCGGCGGAGATCATGCCCACCGAGTAGGACAGATTATAGACCGCATAAGCGACTGCGTACGACTTGGAGCCGCGCCGATCCACCGCGTCACCAAGTTCTGCCGAAGTGGGGTTGATCGTGAAGGCATACCCGATGGTGATCAGGCACAGCACGATACCGGCGAAAATCGTATTGGGCGAGAGAGCCAGGAGCGGCATTGTGATTGCAGTCATGACAAGTCCGGCGGCTGTCGTCTGCCTGATGCCAATGCGATCAGAAACCTTGGCGACGATTGGCGCAAGAAACGCGTACAAGACATTGGAAATGGTGAACAAGACACCGATAGCGGTGGGCGAAGCATCCTTCGCAACACGCCCGATTTGCATGGGAAAGAGCGGCTCCATCAAAGCCCAACTGGCGGCAGCTAGAGAAACTGCAAATCCGGCAGCAAGCACACTCTTGTCAGTGACGATGCCGCGCAGCTCTTTAAACCATTCGTCCCACGGTGGATTGTTCCTCGGTCCTTTGGTGGAAGGCGTCAATACAAATATCAAAATCGCATTGATAATCAGGGCACCGACGGCAAAACCAAAGGCCGGATCGTACCCCACCCAGTCATAGAGTTCGCCCCCCATCACCGGTCCGACAATCGACCCGGTGGTGGCGCCGAGCATGGCGAAACCCATTCCTTTGACGCGATTCTGAATGTAGTAACCGGCTACCAGTGCCAGTCCAGCAGTCCATGTGCAGGCGGCGCCGGCACCCTGCAACACGCGTGCGACGATCCAATATTCAGTGGACGTGCCGTACCACATCAAGAACGCGGAAATCAGAAGCAGCACCACGCCCAGTACCATGGGCCTGCGTCTGCCGATTCTCTCGGTGAGTACCCCCAACACTGGTGTCGCCAAAATCAAGCCAATCGCGTAGGCACCGTATAAGGTGCTCAGCATGTGCTCGTCCTGGATGTGTGCCGGCGATACCGGCGTCAGCGGCACAACCAGTCCGTAGAGCAACTCCTCTACGAAAAGCGCAAACGACACCACACACAGAACAGTCGTCGGCGCAGATTTCAGTTTCTCAAACCAGCTCATTCACGCTCGCCGATTGTTCCCACTCGCCAGCTCTCAGTGGCTGCTTCTCAAATTCTGCAAATCCTGCCCGAACTGCTTCGGCTTGGCAGCCGGTTTGGCTGCTGGTTTCGCTGGTTTTGGGACAGGCGCGGGTGCAACTGTAGCATGCCTGACAGGCTTGGCAACTTTCTTCGCAGGCGGAATCCGAGGTTTGACGGCACTAGTTGACTTAGACTGAACCGGCGTCGGTTTTGCATCGTCCGGTTCGGGAGAACTGCTTGCCGGTTCAGCAGCCGGCGTTTTAGTTGGCGTCGAACTTGGCGTCGTACCCGGTGTGGTAGCTGGAGTCGGTGCCGGCGTGACAGCCGGCTGTGTCGGTGCACTGGTGTTGGTCAGCTTCGGCAGCAGGAAGAAACCCAGACCGCCCAAAAGCACGACCGCGACCACAACGCCAATCAAAACACCCATACCCAGCGATGACTTTTGTGGAGCCTGTCCGTCGCTGATGGTGGCATATCTGGCGCGATTGAATTCGCCGCCGCGTGCAGCGGGAGGCGATGGGGCTGCGGCCGAATTTGATGATGTCGCCCGACTGGCGGCAGCAGCGGCGGCCCGCAAAGCGACATCGCCGGATGTCTTCGACACCGGTCCGGCGCAGGCGCCAACCAGCGCATCTTGCAATTCGCGAATCGTTTGATAGCGCTTGCTGGGATCCTTTTCCATCGCCTTAAAGATCACTGCCTCCACTACTGGTGGCACCGATACATCGGGATTCTTGTCTTTCATCGAAGGTGGAATGCTGGACGTGTGACACTGCAGCATCTCGAAGACACTGCTCACATAATTGAACGGATCCATGCCGGTGAGCATCTCATACATGACGACGCCCAGTGAGTAGACGTCGGAGCGAATATCGCCCGGTTTGCCGAGACACTGCTCGGGACTCATGTATGGCGGACTACCGAGGATTTCGCCGGACTGCGTCAACTTACGATTTTCTTCCTCGACTTTTGCCAGCCCGAAGTCGACGACTTTGACGAAATCGGTTTGGTCATCGAGCAACACGATGTTTCCCGGTTTCATGTCGCGGTGTACAACGCCGTTAGCGTGCGCATGGTCGAGCGCACTGAGAACTTGCAGAGTGATGTTGAGAAAACGATCCATACTGAATGGGCCGTCCTGCGCGATCAAAAAGTCCAGGCTGCGCCCGCGCAAATAATCCATCACCACGAATGGTGCACCGTCGTCGCCGAACAGGCAGTCGTAGACTGTGACGACATGTGGATGGTTCATGGCGCAAAGTGTATTCACCTCGCGTTGAAAACGGTCGCGCGCGGTGGAGTTTCTTCCCAGCTGCATGCGAATGGTTTTGATGGCGACATAGCGATTGACGTTGATCTGTTTGGCTTTATAAACCACACTCATGCCACCAGATCCGAGCACCGATTCGATTTCAAATCGGCCGTCCAGTGTCATGCCGACGAGAGGATCGGGGAGTTCATCACTCCTCGTTCCACCGCCTTGACTCAAGTAAAGATCGCCGTTCAACGCCGGTACCTGCGCACGCCCACCAGTCATGGACTATATGCCCACTGCGGACTACAGGCAACGGATTTATGAATTAAGGAGGACCACCGCCTGGAGGTGGACCTCCCGGCGGTCCGCCGCCCGGAAAACCGCCGCCCATCGGACCTCCGCCCATGGGACCTCCGCCCTGACCGCCGCCCATCGGACCTCCGCCCTGACCGCCGCCTTGCTGGCTGCCTCCGCCTGGCGCGAACATGTCGACATTTATAGTCTGCTGAACCAAAATCTGAAACTCGTGAAGGGTTTGAAACGCCTCCGGCTCCCGCCCCGTGGCGAAGGCAGCATCAATAGTCTTCTTGATGTCCCGCAACTGAGCGCCGACTTTAGGATTTTTCAGCTGCACCGAACGAATCAGATTATCTGAATCTCGCTGAAATACCGCTTTCAGGTGCGCAGCTTCCGGAGGTACGTAGCCTGCCGCTGCAGATTTGACTTGTCCAGTTCCCGTAGACGCGGTTCCACCTGTTCCCCCGGCTCCAGAACCTTTGGCGACCAGGGTGCTCGCCTTGAGCCGTTTCCTCAAAATAGCTTCCTGGTCAGCGAGCTGCCCTTCCAAGATGCTGACCCGCTGGTCGATATCGGGACTCTTCTGCTTTACCAGTGCTTCGATCTCGCTGAGCGCGTTCTCAAACGGGCGCACCCCGACTTGCTGGACGCGCAGCTTGTCGATTCTCTTGGAGATTTGAGTGCGGCGTTCCAGCTCCGGACCCGGTTCTAATGCTCTTTCCTGGCGGGCTGCCTCAAATTTGAGTTCAAGCGAGTCCACCAGGTCCTTACCTGAAAGCGCGCCCTTCTCATATTCAGTGATCTGAGTCTTGTCCACGGTCACAGAGCGGCTGTTCTTGCCGGTTTGCAGAAACACTACTTTTACATTGTTCACTTGATCCGGCGAATCGGACACCAGCGCATGCGCTAGGAAGACAGCGTCAATCTTCAAATCGTTGTCGGTGGCAGCGGGACCTTCTTCGGCGACCACCGTGATGTTCGCTCCGTCCAATCCCGTCACTTCCACAGTGCGAGCTTTGGAGCCGACGTTAGGCTTTCTGATCACCAGCGTCAACTCTTGCACCGTCTTCGAGATCGCAGCGGCGACTTCTGTCTGAAGACCAATCAAAGCCGCCGTTATGCAAGCACAGGCGACCAGCAAACCCTTCAACAGGTGAGATTTGAAAATTCCTAGCACGTCAAAAGCCCAAGTACTCTGGTTGTGTAATTCCAAGAATACCTTGGAACCAAACTCATTTGGCGTCGTGAAAAATAACTCCGGCTGTATGGCGCAATCCGCCGCGCACACGGCTGACACCGTGGCGCATGTTGACGCGATAGCTGCCCCGAGTGCCGTTCACCGGGCGCTGGTGCACGGCAAAGATGACCGCGTCGCCCTGTTCGAGCGGCACCACCATCGGTCGAGATTGCATGCGCGGTCGCTGCTCGGTCAACACAAATTCGCCACCGGTGAATTCACACTCAGGCTGCGCCAGCAAAATGGCCAGTTGCAACGGAAAAACATGCTCGCCGTAAAGATCTTGATGGAGGCAATTGAAATCATCTTTTTCGTACTGCAACAACAATGGCGTTGGTCGCTGCTGTCCAGCCTGGTGACAGCGTTCTATAAACTCTGCATGGGTCTCGGGAAAGCGCACCGGCGATTTCATTTCTTCCATCCAGCGATTGGCGATTGGCACAAGATACGGATATGCCGCAGTTCGCAGACCTTCAATTATTTGCGGCAATGGATAGGCGAAGTATTTGTATTCACCACGTCCGTACCCGTGGCGCGCCATCACAACCCGGCTGCGAAACAGATCGTCATTCGCATAGAGCCCGGACAACGCCCGGCATTCATCGATTTGCAAAAGCGTGCATGTCGTGGCAAAGCCGTCGGCATCGAGATTTTGATACATCTGCTGCCAGTTGATATTGGCTAGCCGTTGCGCGATTGATAATTGACCAGGTTTCGCCGTGGCACTCACTACGTTTTCTCCGTCACTGCTCGATAGGGTCATTTTACTTCCCGGCACACTGGAAGAAACTCCGATTGTTGCGCTCAAATTCGGGTCTTCTTTATAGATTAAATCCTTCCGCCGAATTGAACTTTTTGCAGGTCTCAAACGTATAGAGTAGAAGGAACAATGCGATGCAACACGGGGGGCGACTAGATGTTTGGATTTGGCGGCGGCGGCTGCGGCAAGCGGGGCGGTGGTGGACCGGGCGGCTTTGGCGGCGGTGGGTTTGGACCACCCCCGTTCGCCAGGATGATGCATCGATTTGGAGGACCCGGCGGTATGCTGCGCGACCTCAACTTGAACGATGAACAACTGGAAAAAATAGCTGAATTAAAAATGTCAGGCATGTCCCAACACATGCAAATGAAACTATCCATGGGCGCCTTGATGAAGGATATGGTCAAGGAACTGAGTAAGGAACACCTCGACAAAGGAAAAATCAAAGAAATCGGCAAACAGATTCAAACATTGAAGGTGCAGGCAGGAGATGAGTTTCTCGAACGCGTCATTTCGTTCGCGGAGGTATTGTCTCCTGCGCAACGCAAAGCCATGCGAATGAAGGCAATCAAGCACTTCCTGGGTCTGGAAGGCGGCAGGCGCGGCGGTCCCGATGACAGGCACGAGCCGCCCGACGACTGATTAGCCAGCCGCACTTCAATTGTCGTGGCGCACGGTGTACGATCCTGAGTACTTATTGAGAAGACTCGTGCATGGACGTATATCTGGTCGACGGAACTTATGAATTATTCCGGCACTTCTTTGCAGTGCCTGGTGCCACCAACGCCGCCGGCGAAGAAATTGGCGCCGTGCGCGGCGTGCTCACGTCCGTGCTGACGATGCTGGAGCAGGGTGCCACTCACATCGCAGTGGCGACGGATCACGTCATCGAGTCGTTCCGCAACGACCTGTATCCCTACTATAAAACCGGTGCAGGCATTGAACATGAATTGATATCGCAATTCCCGATTCTGGAAGAAGCGCTGCAGGCTATGGGCGTTCTTGTCTGGCCGATGGTCGAATTCGAAGCTGACGATGCGCTGGCAGCGGCAGCCGCAAAAGCGGCTCTCAACAAGAACGTCGACCGGGTCGTGATTTGCACCCCCGACAAAGATCTCAGTCAGTGTGTCGTCGGCACACGTGTGGTGCAACTGGATAGACGGCGTGAGACCACCCGCGATGAAGCGGGGGTGATTGAGAAATTCGGAATCAAACCAGCATCGATACCCGACTATCTGGCATTGGTCGGTGATACCGCCGATGGTTTTCCGGGACTGCCGGGTTGGGGAGCCAAAGCGACGGCTGCTGTGCTCTCACACTACGAGCATCTGGAAAACATCCCGCAAGATGCCAAACAATGGCCCGCTTCGATTCGCGGTGCGGCTAAACTGGCGACTACACTGTTCAGTTCTTATGACGACGCGCTGCTGTTTCGTAGACTAGCTACTCTGCGCGTTGACGTACCGGTTTTCGAAGACATTGACGAACTGCGGTGGAAAGGAACTCATTCTTCATTTGATGCAACCGCCACGAGGGTGAAGGTCAGCGACAACTTCCTGCGCAAGATCAAAAAGCTCCAGGTCGGCGATCCAATCAAGACTTGAGTTAATTCCCGCGCGCCGTCGCTGCACGCTTCAGCGCTTCCTGACGCGCAAAACCCATCGCGGCAACGCTTACTTTCTGATTGTCGGGCTTGTTCGCTTTCGCCCAGCATGCTTTCGCTTCGCCGGCTGCACGCTCACCTTCCGCGATCTGATCGCAATTAAACAGATTGACCGCCTGGTTGCCCAGCGATTCTGCAAGTTGTGCGTACCAGCCCTGAGTAAAATTGCTCATCGAGCGGGTGCGCGATAGTTTGACCGCCTCTGCGAAATATGGTCCGGCAGCCTGAGGACTGGCAGCCTTCTCAAGCACCCGCCCGTAGGTCTGATAGCCCTGGGTCAGTTCATCGTCCGACTTCAGATTGGCTTTCGTTGCGCCCTGAGCAATCTTCATGTATTCATCCATAATTTTCTTCGCGTCGGCAAAGCGATGTTGCGAAACCAACGAGTCTGCCCACAGCCTTCTCATTTCCAACTTGGGTCCGAACCATTTCGTCATCTGGTCCGCTACCTGCACGGCCTGACGCCAGGAATCATTGCTCTCTTCAAACTGTCCGCTGTTTCGGTAAGCCTCTCCAAGCCTTTTGTACGCACTAGCCAGATCTGTCTGCTGGCGTTCGTAAGGACCGACTGTTTTATAAGCCCGCTCGTAGGCCGCTAGACCTTTTTTGGCGTACACAATCGCCTGTCCGTAGTTTTTTTTCTCTGCTTCGAAATCACTGCGCTCAGTCCAGTGCCAGCCTACTCCGGCAGTATCCGTATTTCTGAGAAGCTTCTCCGCTTCAGCGTAATACCTGTCACCCATCGCATTATCGCGACGTGTCCTGTAAGCGAGGGCTAGAAACATTTTGACTTCGAACTGGTGCTGCGGAGTAAGCTTCGAATTCCTCTCGACTTTGACCAGTTCATCGGCTCTCTGCAGACACCTGATCACCTGATCGTTATCACGCTGTACCTGAGCGCGCATGCCTTCCAAATAGCATTCTTCGGCCGTAGAAGGCAGACTGGGCGTCACATGAGCCGTGGACTCTCCGGAGGACATCGCATCATTGGACATCATCATAGTAAAGGGCACACCCAACACAATCGCCATCATCAGTACAACCATGCCAACAACGATCACCGCCCACTTGGACAGTCGTCGCATGCGTCCGTGATAGATTGCCCGTTCAACCGGCAAGTGCCCGCTGAGCATGGTGCGAAATTCGTGTATCGACTGCGGTCTGTCGTTGCGATTTTTCCTGAGTGCCGTAAAAATCGCTTGCTCGATATGTGGCGACAACTTCACGTCAGGTCGCACCTGGCTGAAAGGTCGCGGCATGTCGTGCACCTGATGGTACATGATATCGAGGGCAGTCTCACCGGTGACCGCCGGCACACCTGTGAGCGTTTCGTACATGACGCAAGCCAGTGAATAAATGTCGCTGCGAAAATCAGCGCTGCGCCCGGCACACTGCTCCGGACTCATGTAGGCGGGGGTGCCAAAAAAGCTTGATGTTGCACGGCTTACATCCTGGGCACCACCGGCGGAGTCGATGAGCAGTTTGGAAATTCCAAAATCAACCACCTTCACGCGCATCTCGCCATCTTCTTCGCGAGTGATCATGAGATTGCTGGGCTTTATGTCGCGATGCACGATGCTGCGCGAATGAGCATGCTCGAGCGCGTCCATTACCTGCGCGAAGACATGCATGAATGTCCGTTCGTCGAAAGTTCCATCCTCCTGCACCACTTTCTGGATCGTGCGTCCTCCAATCAGATCGGCGACCAGATAGGGATAACCATCGTCGGAGACTTGCAAGCGCAGGACTCGCAATATGTTTGGATGGTCGAGAGTCGAAATCAGTTGGGCTTCTCGCTTCAGCCGTTGCAGGGCAGCGCCGTCATCGACATGCGTGTGCATGACTTTAACCGCCACCGATTGATTGAGTGGCACATAAAGAGCTTTGTAAACAACGCTCATTCCGCCGCGGCCGAGCACCGAGACAATCTCATAGCAGCCGGCGAACAAAGTTCCCACCAGCGCATCTTCTGGTCGTCCGTCGAGTCTGTCTTCGTCAACGCTCACAGGCTAATCCGGCTCGGCTGATAATCTTATGCCCACTGGGACGCTACTTCGAAACGCCGGGAGGCGGCATCTCTACGGGGATACTTTGCGCAAAATGGAAGAAATTGTCCGGATCGTATTTCTTCTTCACCGCCACCAGCCGAGTCAGGTTTGCTCCGTAGTAGGCATGCGCCCAGTCTTCGACTTCGCGGTCGCAATAACTCACATACGCAAATCCTGATACGTGGGTTTGCATCGCTTTGCGGAAGCCGTTTACCCAGTGAATGCTGCGCTCGTCATCCGACCTATGGTTCCAGCTGACTTGATAGTGCATGCAAAACATCGTGTCACCGCGATGGCAAAATGCGGTGGCGTCAGCCGGCACCCGATTTATAGCTCCGCCGTAGCCATCCAATTGCAGGCAACTGCTGCCGATTGGACTTTGAGAGAGGAAGTTGACTATCGTCTCGATGGCAGACTTATCCAGTGGTTTGGCAACGTAGTCGGACGTGTTTTTGAAACGGGTGTGCGACTCAGGATGGATGTGCACCGTCTGCGGTGCAGGCGGCGGCACCGTCGGCGTTGCGGACTGCGTTGCGGACTCCGATGAGGGCTGCCTTGTGGGCAGCGTTGACTGTGGTTCTGCTTTGATCGGCCGCTTGTTAGGCTGACGCTTAAAGCCGGAAAAGCGACGCGCGGCGTCTATAAAAGGCACCACTGAATAGGAAATGTGTGTCGGCTTGACCGCGGTGTAGAGCGGTCTCAATAGTTTCTCCGCCTCCGTCCGTCCTCCCACGAAAACTCCAATACAGGACAGGCTGTAAGCCATCTTCGAAGTAAGCGTGAGCACTGAAGTAATGCGATCGTCGGTGAAGGGCGCCCACTTCTGCCAGGCTTCGATCACGGCAGGCATTTCCTGCCAATCCCAGCTCAACCTGAACACGGTGACATTGCCAATCGGTTGCAACCGAAACGTAAATTCGGTGACGATGCCGAAGTTTCCTCCACCACCGCCGCGGCACGCCCAAAATAAATCTGAGTTTTTGCCGGCGTTCGCCTCTACTATGTTTCCTTTCGCATCGACCATGCGCAGCCCCGCCAGGTTGTCGCAGGTCAAGCCGAACCGCCGCGCCAGAAGCCCGAACCCACCGCCGAGAGTCAATCCGGCGACACCGACGGTAGCACACGAACCGGCGGGAACGACGCAGCGTTTCTCCCACAAAGATTCGTACAGCTCCATCAATCGCACACCAGACTGCACTCTGGCAGTTTTCTTGGCAGCATTGACTGTGATGCCGTCCAGGTTGCTGACGTCGATCACCGCTCCATCGCCTGTGAGAGAAAATGCTTCATAGCTGTGGCCGCCACTGCGCACCGCCACCGGTATTTTGTTGGCGCGCGCCCATTTGACCGCTTGCCGGACGTCATCCTCACTCTGACAATAGACGATCGATTTCGGCTTGATTTCGAAGCGCGAGTTGTAGTTGAGCCGTGCCTCGTTGTACAGAGGAGACCCGGGCGCTACCACGGCGCCCTTGATCTTCAATTCGGTCGGAGCTTGAGTCGCAGCGCCACTCTTTGTTCCGCCCGGTGCTGCGAAGGTACGTCGGCAAGCCGATAACAGCGACAACCACAGCACACCTGTTTTGAGAAACTGCCGCCGCGATATGTTCATTGCCGGTTCAGCGATAGCCGCCCACGTATTTAGAACCGGGACGAATCAAGCGATTAAGTGCGCGCTGTTCTTTGATATGGGCGCACCAGCCGGCCACGCGTCCGGCTGCGAATGCCGGCGAAAAGAGATCGTCGGGGATGCCGATGGTGTCGAGCAAAACCGCCGTAAAGAATTCGACGTTAGCTTTCAGCGGACGCTCCGGATGACGTTCGGCCAGTATGCGTTCGGCCGTTTTTTCGACGGCGCGCGCCAGCGCCAGACGAGGCGCCGGTGTGCCGGACTTCTCCAGTTTTGCCACCACCGACTCGAATATCGAAGAGCGCGGATCGCGCACGCGATAAATGCGATGTCCCATGCCCATAATCCGGCGTCCGGAATTCAGTTCGGACAGCAGCCATTCTTCTGCTTTATCCGGCGTACCGATTGCAGAAAGCATTTTTAAAACCGGTCCCGGCGCTCCACCATGCAGCGGACCCTTCAATGCACCGATGGCCGCCACCACACAGCTGACATTGTCTGAGGCGGTAGATGCCACCACCCGTGCTGTGAAAGTGGAAGCGTTCATGCCGTGATCCGAGACGACGGTCAGGTACGTGTCCAGGGCTTTGGCGAAGTCATCGCTTTGCTTCTTGCCCGTCATCATTCTGAGAACGTCGGCTGCACCATGCAGCTTGACGTCCGGTGCGACGAGCGGACGTCCGTCCTTCAAATTGATCCAGTTGCCCAGGAAAACAGCAGTTGCTGCCGTCAAAGAAATGTACTCCTCGATGTTGTTATCGGCAGTGCCGGGAAAAGTGCTGATGAAGGTGCGCAGGGCATCCATTGCCTTAGGTTGGGCGGGCAACTTTTGAAACTGCGTCAATTTGTCGAAAGCCGCCGCGCGCGCCTTACCGAACTTTTCATAGAGCTCGTTCTTGGCAGCGTCATCAGGAACGTTTCCTGTCCACAGCAAATAGCAGGACTCTTCGAATGACAAGGTCTCAGCCAGCGTCTCAGCCTCGAAGCCGCGAATAATCAGCCGGCCGCCTTCGCCATCGACCTCGGAAATCTCGGTCTCCGCGACGACGACGCCTTCTAAGCCACTTTGAACGACAGCTTCGGGCATATGGCCTCCTCAGTTCGAATCACATTGTGAGAGTACAAAGAGGCGAGTCATCGCACATTAAAGCGTTGGTCGGTGCCTCAACAATCGACTCACTTTGCTTCCTTGCCGCCTTGCTTGGCCGGCGCAGTTTTGGGTGAGTCCAGATTGTCCTCCGTCAGATTTTCGCCCTGCGCGATGTCGACCGTGGCATGCCGACCCACGGCAAGTTTAGGGTCCTGCACCGCCCCGTGGGGAGTATTGGGAGCCGTGACCGTACGCGTATCAAGATCTTCCATTTTGATTGCTGCGCCTTTGGGAATATCTCGGACCACATACACGACCCCGTCGGTTCGAGCTGCGTCAGCCTCCAGCCTCTGCATCATTTCTTGCCGTTCACGCCCACGCAACGAACCGTCCATGACGGTCATACTTGTGAAAATGAATGCGCCGGCACCGAGCGCCAGAACGAATAGTCCCGCAACTACGGCAATCACAATGTTCCTGGTAGTGCGCTGAGGTTTGGGCTTGCTTTGCTGTTCAGACATCGTCCACGTCCTCGAAATCTAATGTTTGCGTGCTTGAAAGCAGGTATTCTAGCCTCTTGCAAAACGTTTCGTATCAGTCAAAATTACCATCCGCCTCAGCCGCCGCGCTCTCGCAGCGGCAGGTCTTCGCAGGCGCATGGCTCGTACTGGTAGTAGCTTCGGCACTTCTGGCAGCCGGGCTGCCCTCGGTTTTCTCCATCTGGACTGTAATCATCTTCGGCGTCCCACACAACTATGCCGAATTTCGCTATTTTCTCGCTAAGCTGCCGTCGCGCTTCGGACCTCTCAAGCCGTTCTTCATGACCTCGTTCGTCGGCGTGTCGCTGCTATTCTGCGCCGAAGCAGCGCTGGCCATTTCGGTCGACCGAGGCTGGCTGCAACCTCCCCTATCCAGAAGTCTTCTCTGGTGCTGGAACGAAGCTCTGATTTTATGGATTCTGGCACTCTCGGTGCTGCGTTACCGTGATATTACCCGTGGTGCCATAGCGCTCAACATGATTTTGGCGTTCGTGACCACTGCTTCCAATTGCCTGTCTCCACCAATGTTCACGGTTGTACTAACCTATCTGCACCCGTTGCTTGGTCTCTGGATTCTCGAACGCGAATTGCGCCGTAGCCGCAAAAGCTGGTTGCCTACTTACCATCGCTGCCTGCTTGCCGTACCAGTGGTGGTACTGGCGCTCGCTCTTTGCCTGCATGGCTCGACCAGCGACCCTGCTGCCTTGCGCTTGCTCACTTTGAGCAATCTTGGAGTTTCGTTTTTCCCAGGCACATCGCCGATCATGTTCGTCGCGATATACGGCTTTTTGCAAATGGTGCATTACGGAGTCTGGGTGGTTGCCATTCCAATTGCCGCTCGCAGTTGGCAAAAGTGGAACATCAATCACCTCTCCGTCGTACGCAACCGGTCACGTTTGCGCAGGCTCCTGTGGACTGCCGTTGGCGTAGCAACGCTGGCCATTCCCGCATTCTGGCTGGGCTTCAAGTTCGACTATTACACGACAATCGAAATCTACGTGATAGTTTCACTGACGCACGTGATCGCCGAAGTGCCGTTCTTGTTCTGGATGCACGAGTAACTGCTAGTTCTTGGATGATTCCGGCACCGACGTGTGGTCGTGGATGATCCGCCAACCTGATTTGGTGCGGGTCAAAACCAGCGTGAACATGCCGGTCAGAGGCGGCTGCTTCTCGCGTTCGACCAAAAAGTGTCCGATGCACATGGCGTTGTTTCGTCCCAGGTCGGTGACCTCCAGACCAGAGAAACTCAACTTGCCCATCGTGTCACGGCTCTTGCCGTAGCGCTTTTCGTAGCGCTCACGCAATGCTTTGTTGCCGCGCAGTTCAGAGCCGGCGGAGACAAAACTGATTTCATCCGAGTCCAGATAGCCGGTGAGAAATTTCTGCAGGTCGCCCTGATTCCAGGCGTCGCTCTGCATAGTGAGCAGCGCGACGACACCCTCGCGGGCGCCCGGATCTTTAGAAATCTGGTCTTTGCCGACCGCAACGTCTGGCGCCGAACTCATCGATAAAATCATGGCTAATACAATCCCACCAAAAACAGTTTTCTTCGCTTGCCGCATATCTCTTCTCAAAAGCTGAGTAGATAGGATATGCCAAACCAGGCATTTCCGGGTGGGCTTGCGTCGAGAGGCGCCAACCCTTAATATAAACTCCAGTTGACATCCCCACGCCTTCCTCACAAATCGCTGGTTTAATGGCGCAATGCCTAGAAAATCACCCCTCTCCATATTTGCGGCACTCTTCCTGTTTATGGCCACCGCCATAGTCGGGACGACGTCCCCCGCCTTTGCAGCCAAAGAGCTATTGCAGGGCGAAGTCTGTGAGGCGAACGTCCACAAGCTGACTACCGAAATCGACTGGTACACCAATCTCAAGAAGGCTGAAAAGACGGCCGCCGAGCAAAACAAGTTGATTCTCTGGGTTCACATGGTCGGCAAGATAGACGGCGCCACCTGAAGTGCCGGCAATAGCCTGAGAGCCGTGTCGCTCTCCTCAGAACCAGCCTTCAGCGCTCTCAAAGAAAAGTTTATCTGCGGCTACCGCAACATTGCCGGCAAGCGCTACGCTGGCGCTTCAGGCAAGCACCAGGTGGACGGCAATGCCATCGACACCACCAACGGTGCCGGCCCGCATAACATTCAAGTCTTCATCCTGGCTGCCGACGGCACAGTGCTCACGTGCTTGCCTGGATACTGGCACGCCCAGGATCTGGTCAACGAATTCGGGCTGGCCGAACAACTCAATCAAGTCTGGATCGACCCAAACCTTTCGAAGGCGGAGAAAGACGCGAAGTTTCGTGAGTTGCAACTGGCTCACCTCAATCAGCACACCAAAGCCGAACGCAACCGCAGCCGCATGCAAGGTTTCGACATCCAGTACGAGATCGCGCATCGCCTCTACAACACAGATGTGTTTTACGATCCGCATGCCATCGATCCCGGCGCCAAGAAGGCTCCGCCGAGAGCAGTGAAGACCACAGACGTGATCATGCACGAACGCATGGCGCTGCGGCCGTTCATAGCCTACGACGACTTTGACGTCGCGAAATTCTCCGACTACGGCAAGCCGTTTTACGACAAGCACGAAGACATTCGCACCGCTGACGGTGAGATACCAGAAGGCGCCAATAAGAAACGTGAGGCTTTCATAGGCAATGACCCACGCGCCCATCCGGTGCAGCAGCAGGTCAAACGCCAGGGCAAGTCAGTCGCCAGGCAAGGTCTGATGATCATGCTGCGTTCGGCGATGCACCGCTGAAGTTACCTGCCTTCGCTCTTGTCCCAGAGGCGAGCCGTCAAGTGCGCGCCCAGAACAACGCCCACCTTGCCGTACCACGGCAGGGCGGTCAGCACCACAGCTGGTGCGGCGCCGTCAATCAGGTAGGTGCGCAGCGAAGGATTGGCGTTCGGGAAGAACATGCTGTCCATCGCATACTTGCCGACTTCTCCGGCGGCAAATGTGCCGACAATGCCGTTGCGTTTGGCAAGCAGCGCCGCGGCATCCGTGGTGCCCATGCTGACCGTGTTCGCCAGCGCCATCTTGCCGAAGTAATACTCAGAGCCTACCGAGGCACCACGCTGCGCCCAGCGGTTGAAGCCCATGGCAGTCGCGGTGCCGACGTCGCCCGTGTCCTTCACTTTTCCAGGCTGGTGCCAGCCTTTGCCGTTGTACTCGTCGAGTTTGGAAGTACCGCCCGTTTTCGGTCCGGCATCAGGCACTGCGCCTCCCGGTCCGCCCAATCCTCTGCCTGGTGGGCGTCCGCCGGCAACAACATCAGGAGCTTTGCCGGGAACGCCGGTTTTGCCGGCATCGCCAGCCGGGGGCGCGGTCGGTCTGGCGGCGGCAGCCACTGCTTGATCGACGCCCGGTTTGACTTGCGCGAGGTCTTGAGTGAACGACTTGCCGTTCTGTATCACCTCGATTTTGTTGACTACCGGCGGAATGTAGTGCGGTTTGTTCCTGTCCTGTCCGTTCTTGAAGAAGAAGTAGTAGCCCTTCTCATCCTTCCAGAAACCGACGCCGACGTCTTTCGGCAGGTCGAGAATGCGCAGGGTCGGCTGGGTGCACTGCCCCAGCTTGGCGTCCAGCGCCTGGTCGTAATATGACACGTTGTGCGCCTGCCCCAGCGCATCGTTGATCGGTCGGGCGGTACGGTCGCGTCCCTGAGTTCGCTCCACTGGAGCGTTCCAGTCGGCAAGGATGGGGGCGTTGGCGTTCAGGTCTTTGGCTTCCAAAGACAAATAGCGGTCCATGAAATCGGACATGTCGTCTCGCTTTCCAGCCTGGCTAGCATTATTAGACAGACCAGACAGGCGGACAATCGGGAAAGCACGAAGACCCGCGATTGCAACAGTTAGCGCAAGCTCGTTTTAACTGCCCAGCGGGTATTGAACTCTTGGAGAAACCTCACCTATGACTTTTGGGCATCTACTGCCGGCAACAATCACAGCGCTTCTGTGCCTGCTGCTTATCTGTGCACGCCCGTCCGCAGCAAGTTCCAGCACCGGCATCGACGAATCATGGGACACGTTCACGAAGGCGGAGGATCAGTTTCAGCGTCACATGTGGGCGCAGGCCGCCGACCTTTATCACAAAGGGCTGGTCCTCGATGAGAAACTGAAGATCACGCGCATCGATGCCGCCCGCCATTTTCTGAAGGCGGCGCGCGAAGCGAAAAACCAGGCATACATCGACGAAGCGCAGGCAAACTTGAAGAAGCTGCGCTCCGACCCCGACTATACGTTGACTGATCCCTATTACGGAATAAAGAAAGTGCACCTGATGCTGAAGGCAGCGCCAGGATCGCTGTGGGAACCGAATCAGCCCGGCGTACGCATCCGCATCAACAAATTGTTCGAGGTGCACGACATCGATCTCTTGCCTCAAGCCGCAGTCGGGGCGGACTCGGCTGAATTGCAAATCACGGTCAAAACATTCGCCAAAGGCGGCAAGATCTTCGGCGAGGTGGTCTATGAATTCTGGCGCATGGACCCGCTGGAAAAGCCGCAGTCATTGTCGGGCGGCAATCAGCCGCCCCGCGTCACCACCGGACATGCATTGGTGCCGCAGGTAATCGCCAGACCTGCCGATGCGGAGTCACTTTTGATCTGGCAGCTGGATGGTTTCTTCGACAAGATTGACGATTCGCGCGTCGATTGACGTGCCGGCTTTTTGATCAGAGCCCCCAGACAGACCAGCTGGGTGGAAACGGTTTACCCAACAACTGGCAGTACACAATCCACTGCCCGTGGTGCAAAGTCTCGTGGCTGTCCATGCGGGCGAGATGCTCCCACAGCGAAACCTGCTCACCAAACCAATCGATCGTCATGCCGTCGTCTATGGCTTCGAGCCGGGCACGCAGACGATTATCCAGCTGCGCCAGATAATTGTCCAGTGCATCAATGTCGTTGCCGCCACCATAGCTGGTGTTGGCTGTCGAAAATTGAATAACGCCCGTGTCCAGGGCCGTCATGTAATTTTCCTGCACACGTCCGATATGGCGGAACTGTTTGGCGAAGGTGCCGACGTTCGGTCCGGGGCTCCACGAGAGCTGTTCACCCGTAAGTGAACGCAGCAAATCCAGACTCAAAGAACGAGTGAAAGTCCAGTTGCTGATGAATTTAGCAAGCCGGGTGTTCACTGTCCGTTGGCTGCATTCTTCAAAAGGCGATCCGCCGGGCGCACCATCTTCAGATAACTGAGCTGACCATGCATGCGTGTCGAGAGCACCATATCGTCCCAGCGCTCGCATTCACCGGCGCCAAAGCGGTGCACCATGGCACGTATCAAGCGCCGCCGCTCGCGTGGCAAATTGACGAACGAGTTGACCACAAGTCCGGTGACTTCCTGACGTTGCCCCCGATAAGCGAGGCGAACTTTGCTGTGGTTAACGGCGAAACCTTCCGATTCTATGATATCGAATACGGTGCGTTGCCGAGGGCGGAAATTGCCGGTGCCGGAGATGGTGATGTCATCGCAATAGCGGGTGTAGGCAAAACCATGACGAGCGGCAAATTGCTCCAACCGTTCATCCAGACGAGCGCAAATGAGATTGGCGATCTGCGGCGAGGACGGTGCACCTTGAGGCAATACGCCATTGACGGTAGTTAGTGCCGTCAGTTGTCCGGCAGTCTTGCTGTTATACCCGAGTGACTCGAAAAGTTCTTTGACACGCGCGGCAGTAATAGATGGGAAGAAACGTTCGATGTCCACGTTGAACACGAACCCGGCATTGGCATGCGGAGCCGCATTGGAGACGATCGATTGGCCTTTGCGATAACCGGTGCAGGCATCGGCGAGCGGCAGACTGCCGAGCAGGGTGGTACCAATCCAGCGCTGGACGATCTTTAACGAAACGCTCGGCGCCTGTATCTTGCGAAAGCCGCCGGACTTTTTAGGAATGCGAAACGTCCGGTAATGGCGGTCGCCCTGTCTGACGAACTGGTACAGCTCGATCAATGAAACGCCTGTGTGGACTGAGATACATGCCAGATCCATCTGCAATGCATGAACGCCGCTTTTCGCTTGCACAGTTACGACCGCCTACGGAAGTTTGGAGGAGAAATTTGAGAAGAGTACGTTCTGCCTGAAGAACGTTACTGATGTACCTGGTGCAAGGAGAATGGCGCGAAAGCGCGATTTCTCCGTCTGGCGGTGTTATCCACACCTCGGTTGACGAAACATCAACCATCACCCGCTAATTGCGGATCCAGAACGTACTCTTCTACGATGCCGGTCATAGTAGATCGTGCATACAAACCGGTCAACGAGAGGCTTGCGAAGCCATTCGTTATGCGTTTTAGGCATGGCGCATGATGATGCGATGCGCTCGACGGCTACGCTTTATTTGCGCCGGATATACTGCGGTGCATGTCGACCCGGGACTTGAGAATATTCTCCCAGAGATCCCCTTGCGTTTTCAGACGCTGCACAGCGTCGGACATACGGCAGGGAATCCACTTGCCGGCATCTAATTCATTCCACTTAACCGGCATCGAGACAGTGCCGAGGGCGGTGAGCCTCGGGGAATACGGAGCAATCATAGTTTTCCGATGTATATTCGAACTCGTATCGACATATACCTTTCCGACTCGCGCCTCCACTTTGAAAGCGGTGGTTGCCAGGTGCGGTTTCAGTTTCGTCGCATGCTGCCCGAGCGTCTCACTGATCACCCGCGCGTGGTCGTAATCCAGGTTTCTCTGAATCGGAACATAGAGGTGCAAGCCGCCCTTGCCCGAGACTTTTACGAAGGGATCGGCGCCTATTGCTCGCAGCGGTTCTCTGAGCGCCTGGGCAACCTCGCAAACCCAGCCAAACTCCGCCTCACGCGCGGTGGTCGCAGGCTTGGATTTATGCCCTTCTTCATGCACATCGAGATCGAGCACCAGAAAATCCGGATACTCGAGCAGTTCATTAGTTATCTCGCCGGGTTCCGTCCTGGAAGTCGCTGCGCCCGCCGGTCCCTCGCCCGGTTGAAATCCATGCACACGCGCGCCCATCGTGTGCAGTTCCAGCGCACTGTGCTGTCCCAGGTACAGCAGCGTCGCCAGGTTGTTGCAGAGAAGAAACTCCTGATCTTCGCCTTCCACATCGACTTTTCCGGTAGTCTCGAAAAACTCCGGCAGGTCGAACCAGTGTTTCTGAAAAAATGGTTTCTTCAAAACGCCATTGGGGGCGCGCACCACAGTCAATGGTCGCCCCGCCAAATGGGGCAGCAGGTATGGCGATATGGTCGTCAGGTAGATCAGGTAGTCACGTTTCGTCACCACCGGTGATGCGTCGCCGGCCGGCCAGAATTCTTTTTTAAGTGTCGTCAACGAAATTGTTTCGGTGCCGACGAACAGATTGAATGTTTCCTTCTTGTTTCCTAGCTGCTCGATAATCGAGGAGATTCGGTCGTCACCGCGCCGCTCCAATTGCAATTCTGCCACACGCGGAACTTCCGTCTCGACCACAGCTCCTGCGCCGGCACCGGCTGCGGCGGTCACGGCTACGTATGTGGATCCGACCGCTTCGGCGACTTCCAATACCTTTACCGATCCAAAAGTAGCCTGGTACGTTATGTCGGTCGCCGCTTTATCATCGCGCAACCGCAAAAACACGGGCGTCCGCAGATGTAGCCCATGAGTCCAATCCATGAACTTGATCTCTGCCACCAGTTCCGGTATCAGCCACGTGATCGCCTCTTTGCCTTCCGGCGGCTTAGCGAAATTCTTTTTCTTGGTAATCAGAGGATCGAAGCGCGATACCAGTTCGCGAATCAGCTTGTCATCGAATCCAGTGCCGACGCTGCCCGCATAAATCAGCTTGCCGCCGTCATCGTAGTACGCCAGAAGCAGAGAGCCAAAGGTGGTGCTTCGCCAGCCTTGTCCCGCCGCATAGCCAACGATGATGAAGTCGCCTGTCTGTTGAGCTTTCAGTTTGAGCCACGCGGGCGATCTGCGTCCCATCTCATAACGGCTGTCGCGCCGCTTCGCAACAATGCCTTCGAAACCGCTGTCGATGCACGCCGTATAGGCCGCCACACCCTCACGCTCAAAGTGATCGAGAACACGCACATGATCCGATGGCGACACGAACGCCTTCAGAACTTCCTTACGCTGCATGAGGGGAACGGCCGACAGCGAATGTCCATCGGCAAACGGCACGTCGAAAACGAAAAAGTATGCGGGGATGCGAGCGTCGGCGCGATCGATGTCCGTCCGTTTCGTCAAGTTTATCCGCTGCTGCAAAAGCTGGAACGACGGCCGGCAATCTTCATCGAGAGCAATAATCTCGCCGTCCAGAATAATGTCGACATCGACGCATTTCTCCAGACTGGCAACCAGCGCTGGGTACTGATGAGTCATATTGAGCCCGCGCCGCGACAGCAAAGTGACCTTGCCGTTTTGCACGGCAGCCAGGCAGCGAATACCGTCCAGCTTGGGCTCGAAGATCCAGACGTCGGAAGCGAACGGTTTTTCCGTCGGGCTAGCCAGCATCGGCGAAATCGCAGACGGAAACAGCGCTTTGCGCGCGCCTTCAAGCTCAGCAATTTGCAAGCGGCTCATAATCTATTGATTGTAGCCAGGAAACGTTAGCCTGTGGCTGCTTTCTTGCTGCGTTTCGAAGCAGCCGTAGCCGGCAAGGCGCCAGCTGCCACCGGTTCTTTGGGTTGCTCGGCGTCGGCTTTCTTCTTGTTCTTAAGCGATTCCATGGATGCTTGCAGCGCTTCCATCAAGTCGACAACCTTGCCGGCCGGTGGTGCGGGAGCTGCCACCACTTCTTTGCCGTCCAGTTTTGCTTCGATAATCGAAAGCAATGCTTCGCGATAATGATCTTTGTAAGCGGTGGCATCGAAGGGCTCGGTCATCATGTCGATCAGCGAGTCAGCCATGCCCAGCTCTTTATCGGACACCTCAACACTCGGAAGCGCTTTGCCTTTCTCAACGCGAATCTCATCCGGGTAGAGCAAGGTGCTCATCATCAAAGTGCCGTCCATCGGGCGCAACGCACAGAGCCGCTGCTTGTTGCGGATCGCAACCGACGCCACTGCGGTCATATTTTTGTTCAACATCGACTGCATGAAAAGCTTAAAGGGCTTCTTCGCGGCTTCATCAGGTTCAACGTAGTAGCTCTTGTCGTAGAAGACCGGGTCGATTTCTTCAGCTTTCACAAAAGTCGAAATCTCAATTGCACCCTTGTTAGGCAGCGGCAGTTTTTCCAGGTCTTCATCGGTGACGACCACGTACTGCCCTTTGCCGTATTCATAGCCTTTTTCGATATCGTCTGATTCCAGTTGCTTTTCGCAGGCTGAGCAGACGCGCTGTTGCTTGATACGCGCCATGCAATCCCGGTGCAGCTGGTTGAAGGAGATGTCTTTGTTCTCCGTTGCGGTGTACAGCTTGATGGGAATGCTGACCATTCCGAAGGTTAAAACGCCGCTCCAGATTGCTCTCGGTGCCATATATACATCTCCATTTATCTATATATGCAATGCCAAGGCCATTATGCCGCAGGAACGCATACATTACGCCCCGGATGTATGTATGGTGGCTCAATCGCAACCCGCAGGCAGTTCGAGCCAGCTTTAAGCACCATACACGATACTACTGACTAGCCGTGATTCACTTGGGACCAGACTTCGGGTCACGCATGACTGGCGCGAGTGATGCGTGCTTTAGATGTCCAGCGAGGATAATAGTGCCACCGGCTATATTCACTGCGGCATGAGAGCCGACGGCAAGCGATGGCGAGACGATAGCTGATTCTGGAATCTTAGATTCAGGCACGGATTGTTCTTCCAGATCGCCAGGAGCAATCAATGCCCCTGCCGCAATGTCCCTAGCCGCGCAGATTACAGTCATCTTCGGCACTTCAGAGCGGCTCGGCCTGTAATAATCGCCGTCCGCGACCTCGCCGCGGCCGCCCGGATCATTGCTGATGAAATAAGCCCAGGCACAGGCTCCGGCTGCCACCAGGACAATTACACCGACGACCACCGAAACCCGCTTCATCACCTTGTCATTTTTCACGATGCCACTACTCCTGGTGCGAATGCACCATCCATCTAAGGTCCGTCGATCACACTCATGTTAGCTTTTGTTTCCTGTTCGGACTTTTTACCCTGGCTCTCATGTATGCCCATGAACAAGCAGCTAAACCGCGACAGCTATGAGAACGATGACGGAAAGTACGGGGACCACAACTTTGAGTTTCATCTGCGAATTCTCCGAGCGATGAAGTGCGGCGGTCCGCGCGCGATAAGCCGAGTCGCTAATTGTATACAATCCGGACACCTTGCTTCAAGGCGAATCGTGACTTGACAAGGCGCCAGTGCGCGCAAACTGCTGCTGCCCGCCAGAAGGAAAGCAGCAGCAGATTCGCAGGCCACGAGTCCTGTGTGCAGGAACCATTAGTTACGGACGGAAGAAAACTCAGTCGTATAGATAGCGTCGGCGGCGCTCGATCGCTTCGGCTTCTTCATAGCGATCCATTCGCACCAACAAGTATTTGTAGTTGAGCAATATGGATCGCAGGAGAACAAGCAACGCCTCCGAGCAAATCAAAGGCAGGCTGTTCCATACAGCCAGCGCATGCTCGAACTGTTTCTGACTCTCCTCATACTTCCCTTCGGAGCAGTACATCATTGCCAGTTCGTTGACTGTGCCCAGTAGAGCAACAATCGACTTGGCCGTTGCCTTATCTTCGCAAAGGCCATTGATGTCGAAGAACATCAACTTGCGTACACATTTAGCGCGCACTTCGATGGCTTCTTTGAAGTGGCGCGCAGCAATTCCACACTTGCCTGTATCGCGCTTGATGCGCGCCAGCCCTTCCAGATTGAGGGCGCAGTCTTCATGCAGACGTCCCAGATGAAAACGACGTAAAGCCAGCGACCGCATGTGGATTTGTTCCGCTTGATCGAAGAGCTTGCGCCGATAATAGGCTTCTGCCACCACATCGAGATAGGGCGGCAAGTGAACGTCTTCTCTGCCCAGGCAACGCGATACCAGGCGCACGCCCATGCGGGCACAGTATTCTTTGAACGTAGTGCGCGTGGTGATTTCACAGAGCTCGTGATTGCACGGCTCGTCCGCTTGCATGTAGCGCAGACGACGGCGCCCGGAGGTAACCTGAGGGCTTTCGACAACAGGTTGTTTCACCGGATCTTCTGGCCAGGCAATATCATCATCACAAGTTGAGGTGCTGCCCAAGAGAGAGCCGGTGTTTTTGCGCGACTGAAGAAGAGACTGCGCAAGTGTCGGCTGCGCCGGTTGCTCGGCTTCACTGGTCAGTGCTTCCGCACCCTGAGCCAGTTCCTTGACCAATTGCAGAAACGTTTCTTCATCGCTAATCGTGATCGCCGACGCGAGATAGTCCGCATCGTTTTTGCGTTCATCTGTTGAGTTGTTGTATGCAGTGTTCATAGATGTTTCCTGCTCAAGGTGAGTCTGTAAACATCTCCTGGGTCCCGCCTAGCCAAGTGCCGCCCTCGGTCCGATTGCAGCGAGTTGTTGCGTGCGATCTCGATCTTGAGTCCAGCGATCGGGAAATCTTGCCACGCGGTTTTCGGTTGCTGCAGCTAACTTGGACATCGTGCGCGATGCGCGATGAGCGACATATGGGTTATCGTCCTGCGCCAGCAGGACTAAGATACCGGGTGGAAGCTGCGGATTAGAAGCCATTGCCCAACGGACATCCGGATCTTCATCAAGTGCCAGCAACTCCAGGAGAGAGTGTGGCGTGGCAGGGTTTTCTGCCACCGCGAGTCGAACCTCACTTATAGGATCTCTCGCCAACACGGACAAAAGTTCCGCGGATGTTTCTGCGTACTCTGCGAGAAGCAACCGCGATCTTTGCACCGTTTCAGAAGTGGTTTGCGTCATTTACCGCTCCTCGAACGTGAGCGCAACCAACTTGCGCCCCTGATGGGGATTCCTTTTCGAACCATCTGCCCGGCACACCCGCCCAGACTGATCTAGCAATTGTTCAACACGGGAAAGTGGGAGAAAACGAGCAAAACCATTGACGGTTCACATACTAATCTAGCCCCTGCAAGCCGATTTGGGGCGGGTTTGCAAGTGAATCTTTGCTTGCAAAACCCCAGTGTTTTCGGGGTTATCCTGTACATCCAACACGCGTGTTGGACAATTGCAACGAAAGTGCAACACTCCGGGATTGGCTTCTGTAGACCTTCGCCAGCGTATCACCGATTTTGCCTGCGCACCACACGCGGTGCGTCGAAGAAATCCATCCCACGCATTAGCGCCTCCAGAGCCAGGCGCCGACATCTATTCGGCGTTGCCGCCGCGGCGTGTTGCCTTCCTTTTATATAGATGTACGCGTTCCAAAGTCCGTTGCGCGCTCGGACTCAAGACCATTGCGTCAGTTTTGATGCAGGAACCCGGTTTTTTGCTTGCCGATCAGCTCTATGGATGGAGCCATCTCGCAAGCAGATTTTGCCTTGCTTGCATCAAAACTGACGCAAGCGATTAAGTGGCGCAGCGTTCAAGTTAAAGCATCTGCTTAAAGAACTCAAAATCGCTATATGACATACCCTATTTGCCTTACGGTTTAGCTAACGGTTCATTTTTGGGCGACTTGACGCATTAGACCGACCGGTCTATTCTGGTTGTATCGAAAGCAACACCGCCGAGGTTCAGAACAATGTTTGACACAGAAGAAACCACCTATACGTTCGATATCGAAACATACCCCGAATACGAAGACCAACCGGAAACCCCAGAACAACAGCATCAGAACCAGGAACAGCTACGCGCCGTTTGGACCGGTCACCTGGTGAACGAACAAGATCGAGTGACGAAAGAACAGATCCGCAGGCATCCGCTAGAACTGGCTCTCAACGCCAAATTTAACGGCCTAATTAGAGACGACCGGTCTATTCTCCTGCACAAAGAACAAGAAGCGATCGGAGCCTAGAACATGGCAGCTGTGCATACTTTGAAGTGTGAGACCGCCAGCGCCAAGCCCGCCAACCGACCCCAGTGTCGTTGACACATATGACCGACCGGTCTATTCTATAAATAGAGTCCACACATACAACTCAGCAGACGGATGCCATCGATATGAGCACGACAAAGACTGCCCCAAAGCAAGAGACCCGCACAGCCCTTCTGGAAGTGGGTCTGGAAATCATGCAGCAGAAGGGTTATTCAAACACCGGCATCCAGGAAATCTTGAATGCGCTCGGCGTGCCGAAAGGATCCTTCTATCATTACTTCGACAGCAAAGAAACGTACGCCATCGAAATCATCCGTCACTACGACCAACATTATTCAGCCGCGCTCCTGCGCATGATGCGCAATCCCAAAGAAACTCCTATTCAGCGCCTGCGCAGCTACTGCGAAGACGGCAAGGCAAAACTCGCTGCCAAAGAATGTAGACACGGATGTTTCATTGGCAGCCTTAGCCAGGAAATGTCCGACCAGAGCGAACGCCTACGTCAAGAACTATCGCAAGTCGTCAGAAAGTGGCGCGACATGGTGTCGGCATGTATAGCCGAAGGGCAAGAACTTGGCGAGATCAAAAAGTCATGGACTCCCGATGCCGCGGCCGAACTATTTCTCTCCGGCTGGTCCGGAGCAGTGATGCGCACCAAAACAGTTAAAGATACAGAACCCCTGGAAGTCTTCATCAAATTGATGTTTGAAGACGTGCTAAAGCCGTAGCGCTCCCGCTCGCTGCAATTCCAGGAAATCCCCGCCCAAAACCCCAGCCCAACTCGTCAACTCGAAAGGAATCACACAAATGAAACTCAAAAACAAGGTGGCTCTCGTCACAGGAGCCTCCAAAGGAATTGGCGCGTCCATTGCGAAACATCTCGCCGCCGAAGGTGCCAATGTAGCAGTCAATTACTCCTCCAGCAAAGCAGGCGCCGACAAGGTGGTGGAAGAAATAACCAAAGGTGGTGGCAAAGCGGTGGCAATTCAGGCAGACCTGAGCAAGCCGCAAGACGTCGCGCGCCTCTTTGCTGATACTAAGAAAGCTCTGGGCAACGTCGATATCCTCGTCAACAACGCCGGTGTGTACGAGTTTTCGCCGCTGGAAGAGGTCAGTGAAGAACACTTCCATAAGATGTTCAATCTCAACGTACTCGGCTTGCTGCTGGCATCAAAAGAAGCCGCCAAGCAATTCGGCGAGAGGGGCGGCTCGATCATCAATATAAGTTCGGTAGCCAGCAACTCGGCCATGCCATCGGCCGCGGTGTACAGCGCAACCAAGGCCGCTGTCGACAGTATTACACGCACATTGTCGGCAGAACTCGGTCCCAAGAAGATTCGCGTCAACTCGATCAATCCAGGCATGGTGATAACGGAAGGTGTGCAGTCAGCTGGTATCGCCGGCGAGGAAGCCGAATTTCGCAAAGTGTACGAAGCTGCTGCACCACTGGGACGCGTCGGTCAGGTCGATGATATCGCCCCCGCGGCGGTGTTCCTGGCGTCGGACGAAGCGTCCTGGGTGACCGGTGAGACCTGGCGCATTTCCGGAGGCTTCCGCAACTAGCCAGCCAAAGTTTGCACACGAGAGACGAGCGAGCGCACTCATGTAGCCAGAGAGCATGGGTGCGCTCTCGCGTTGGCTCTCGCTCTCGCTTTGGCTTAGCCTCGAGCCGGTTATCAAGGGTTGCGTTAACCCATCATTTTCGAGGCAAAAAGATGGATTAACGCAACCCCTGAATTGTGAATGGAAAGAAACGCGGTGGCAGAAGTGGCACTGGTCACACAATCGAGATAGGTAGGTCCTCGCGGACTTTCCCCCTCACACCACCGTGCGTACGGGTCCGTACACGGCGGTTCGGCAGCGGTCATGATGCGGAGACTAGCTTCGGGAGCCCGAGAGCGTGCAGGGCAGCGCTCGGGATAGCATGGTGGAGTATTGAATTTTTGCTCAGTCGCCATGGTCCCTTCGCCGAACCACTAGCACGTGCTGCATCCTGCGGGTGGATTCCCCGCCGAAGCAACTCGGTGTATCGGGTGCGTCCCCGTTTCCATTGGCGCCAGATGTAGCATCTAATACGACGCCGAATCCATTTATCCAAATTGCGAAACACTTTCGGCGTATCGCAGACAACGAAGTATCCGCGCCAGCCCAAGAGGTATTCGCGTAGACCTCCAATCACTTGACTGACGCTTTTACCTTTTGTTGGTCGGGTCAGCTCGCGAATTCGCTGTTTGAACCTGGCGAGGCTTTTTGAAGCCACGCGCGGTTTTACACCTCGATTGTTAGCGTAAAAGCTAACTCAAGGAAGCTTCTTGACCAAGGCTTTCCCACCGCACTTTTCTCCTTGTTCACTTGTAGCCTGAGCCGTTTTCCTAGAAACTCCGTGATCCCTTTCATCACGCGCTCTCCGGCTCGTTGACTCGCAACGTAGATATTGCAGTCATCTGCGTATCGCACAAAGTGAAGGTTCCGTCGTTCCAGTTCTCGGTCAAGTTCATCAAGCAGCAAGTTTGAGAGTAGCGGCGAAAGCGGTCCGCCTTGTGGTATCCCTTCTTTGCTCGCGCTGGTCAGCCCGCCTTCCAATGCTCCGGCATTTAAGTACGCACGGATCAACTTGTGCACTCGCTTGTCGGAAATTCGCTTCGTTACCCGGTTCATCAGGACGTCGTGATTCACTCGATCAAAGAACTTCTCCAGATCAATATCCACGACTACTCGGTAGCCTCCCTCAATGTGTTTGCGGGCGGCTTCTATTGCCTGTTTCGCCGATCTACCTGGTCGAAAACCGTAACTCGTGCTCGGAAAATGTGCTGTCCCATTTGCGTTGCAGCACTTGCATGACAGCTTGTTGAATAAAACGGTCCATGACCGTCGGTATCCCCAGCTGTCGTTTCCCTCCGCCGGGTTTCGGGATGTTCACCCGTCTCACCGGTCTTGGTTTGTAAGTGCCCTGAAGCAGCTCTTGTTTGATCTGTTTCCAGTTTGCTGCGAGGTACGCTTGTAGGTCATCGGTGCTAAGCCCGTCGATCCCAGCTGCACCGCCGTTTTTGACGACGCGTGCGTAGGCGATCTTCAGGTTCTCCTTATCTAGAATTTCCTCCATCAATGATTGGTCTTGCGCTTCACTCGTTGCTTCAAACTTTTCGCCCCCTCGTGTCGCCAGTCTCGCAGGTTTCACCCGCTACCTCTGTCGTTGAGTCCTGTTTGGTTTTCTGTTGCTTCTCGTTCTCGCAACTCATGTCACGTGACCTCGCTGTCGTTTGGACCTTCACCGTTTAACTCCGCCTGCTTGCGTGCTGCCGCGCTTGGTCGGTGTTTCGAGTTACTACGTCCTTTGCTGACTTCTGCACCGCGGTCGGTTTCCTTGCGGATTCCCAGTCGTTTGCTTTCGACACGGCGCAGATCTCCCACGGTAAGTTCAACCACTTTCACTGCGCATCTGCCAGATTTACGTTCGCGTCCGTTGACGATTATGCGCTTCGCGATCATTGGTTCGCTCTGCGCGGGCGCGCCCGCCTCGTATCTGGTTTCTGTCCGTCAAATCGCAGTTTTGCTCAGCGCTTCCTTCAGACGTCCCCTCACGGTCGCGCCCTTGCGCATTCGCTACACTTCACCATCGTCAGGTTGTGTGAGGACTCTCACCTCCAGTTGTTGAACATGCGTGGCACACCAAAGAAACGGGCGGGGCATAAGCCCCGCCCGCGCTTGCGGTCCAACGCAATTTCTAGTTTGCTTCTATAGATTTCCTCCTGTGGGCTTAGTGTGCAACCGTTCGTGCGGGGTGTTGCGAGTGTGTTATGAGCGTTCTTTCTACATGCATGTGTGAGTGTGTTGCTAAGTACATGTAGACCAATTAGTAGACCTTCTGAACTTTTGCTTGATTCGCTCTTTGGCGCACATCACCTCCTTATCAGTCTTCGCATTAGTGTTCGTAAACTGTCGTTCGCGTCCGTCGCAACGTTTCGTGCGCACGCGCCGCGACATAGGGATTTTCGTCCTGAGCCAGGTAGTTCAGCACCAGCAGTGGTGCGGTCAGGTCCTCGGCAATTGCCAGGCGGACTTCAGGACTTTCATCTTGCGCCAGCCTGAGCAGGCATTCCGGCGGCAACTTGGGGTTGCTTGCCACTGCACTGCGCACTTCAGGGCTGGGATCCTCCATCAATCTCTGAAGCACGTGCACTGCAACCGTAGAATTCTCGGCTACGCGCCGGCGCACACGTTCTTCGTCGTGCTTCGAAAGTTGGCAGAGAACATGTTCTGGTGTGTGGGGATTTCCCGCAAAGATGTAATGAACTTCGTGCATCGTAATCGCCTCTTTTCTTTACTTATGCTTTCTACTTATTGTTGTGTCGCTTGGTTCCTCACTGGTTACTGGTCGCGTGTGTAGTCGCAACCGGATGTTTCCCACAGTTCTCCAATTGCCTCCAGAAGTGGTGTCAATCGTCTGGCGTCGACCGGTTTGCGGATGTAATAGTTCATCTTTAAGTCGAGCGCTCTGGCGATGTCCTCCTCGTTGGTCGACATGGTTAAAACAATGACTGGAATGTCTTTGAGGTCGGAGTTTTTCATTTCGCTCAAGACCTGCATGCCATCTACTTTCGGCATGTTGAGATCAAGCAAAACGACATCGGGTCTCAAGGCGTAATCGAATGGTTGTTGCTGACGTAGAAAGGCGAGCGCCTCTTCGCCGTCTGCGGCGACGTTCAGTACATGTGCAATCTTGCTCTCCATCAGCACCTCCTTCACAAGACTGGCGGCTTCCGGGCTATCCTCCGCAAGAAGAATCTGTAATGGCGCTTTCACTGTTGGTTCCTCCCCACCGTTTGTGTGATCTGACTTCGCTGGAAGAATCAATCACTGGTCTTGGAGCGAGTCCTTTGGTAACTTGTTTGTTCGGATAACGTTCGATTTCCAACATATCGAACCGCCGTGAGGAGCGCGTGAATTCCTCCGGCGGTTCGCTTCTAGAGCCCAACAATAATGATTCCTTAGTCTTCTTCTTTGAGCGCCTGCGCGCGCAGTGCAAAACTACCGTTCGTCGCGATCCGCTCCCCGGGCTGCAATCCGCCGATCACTTCCACCATATTTTCTGCTTCGGCACCAAGTTTGACGCGGCGCTCTTCGTACGCGCCCGGTTTCAAAAATACATAAACCACTTGATACGATCCTGCTTCTTGAACGGCGGTTTTGGGTATAGCGAGCATCGATTGCTTGCCGGTGAGAATCTGCATTTCACCGAACATCTTAGGCTTCAACTTCAGTCCGGGATTGGACACATCGGCGCGCACAAGCAAAGTGCGGCTGTCAGGATCAACTGAATCAGCCATGTAGTCGATCTTGCCGTAAAACTTTTCGCCCGGGAAGCTGTCGACTTGCAGCACGCATTGCTCGTTTTGAGCGACTTTCGGAATGTCCTTTTCGTATATATCGGCTTTCAGCCAGACACTGCGGAAATCGCCAATCGTAAACAGACAGCGCGCCTGGTCGATCAGCTCGCCGTTGTTAATCTTTCGTTCCGAAATGGTGCCTGACTCCGGTGCACCAATCGGCACTGCCGGATCTATTTGATTAGTACGCAGCACCTTCGCGATGGTGGCATCATTCACGCCCAGAAGTTTCAGCTTTGTTTTGATCGGTTGCGTGAGAAGCCGCATGCGTTCATCCGACAGGCTCAGCGTGTTGTCACGTTTCTTCCGCAAGCCCTCCAGAGCAATCTGGTCCTTTTCGAATGCCGTCTTGGCAGTTTCATACTGCGCTTGAGAGGCTATCTTTTCATCAACTAACGTTTTGACGCGATTGAAATTACCGTCCGACAATTTCAGCTCCGCCTGCGCCTGGGCAATGTCGGCATCGATCTGCACCAGATCGCGTTTCAAATCAGCACTGACCTGAGCTTTGTTCTGCAGCAAGGTCGCCTCGTCGTCTTCCAATTCAGCCGAGTTGACATAGAGAAGCGGCTGTCCGGCATCGACATGCATCCCCGGTGATACCAACACTTCGGTGGCACGGCCGGTGACCGGTGAATTGACGTGTGTCAACGTATTCAAGTTGGCCAGCACCTCGCCCGTTGTTTTCACCTCGAAATCCAGAGTGTGGCGCCCCACGGGCTCCAACTGAATATTCATGGTCGCCTCTTCATCCGGAGTGATGCTGACCACCGTTTTCTCCGCCTGAGAGGCTCCCCTCCGAGGCGCCGGCGCTTGCGCTTCCGCCTTGACGCCGCCCGCTCCGGCATGACCGCAACCGCTCAAAGGCAGCACCATCAAACTCAAAGTTGCCAGTGTAAAAATCAATCTGTTGCTTGACGTTTTCATAATTACACTTCCGTTAAACTTGCCCCGACTGTGGCTACCTGGTCGCGCTGAGACTCGGTTTCAGATGCCGCAGCACGAGCTGTCTTTTTAGCTCCCACCCAGAGATAGAGGGCGGGAATCAGCATTAAAGCTAAGAGCGTTGCCGGCAGTAATCCGCCGACAATCACGATGGCAAACGGCCGCTGGCTTTGCGATCCGATGCCGGTTGCCGTCGCCGCCGGCACCAGCCCGGCCATCGCCACCAGGGTCGCGACCAGCACAGGACGCATGCGCATCAAGGCACCGTCGAATACCGCCTCTTCCAGCGACATATTGGCCTTGATGTTCTCGCCGATTTTAGAAACCAGAATCACGCCGTTCTGAATACAAACACCAAATAGGGCGATGAAACCCACACCAGCCGAGATGCTGAAATGCGTGCCGGTCAAAAACAGCGCCACGATGCCGCCGGCGGCGGCCAGTGGCACCACCGACATAATGATCGCTGTAACGGCGGTTGAATCGAATGCGATATAGAGAAGCAGGAAGATCAGCGCCAGCGTCGCCGGCACCACTAATGCCAGGCGTCCGAGGGCATGTTGGGCTCGATCGAATTGACCGCTGTAGACCAGCCGATAACCGGGCGGCAATATCACGTCTTTGGCAATCATTTGCTGGGCTTCCTTGACCGCGCTGCCCAGATCCCGTCCGCGGATATTCGCCTTAACCGCCATGCGGCGTTCATTGCTTTCGCGCAGTATCGCGGTGGCGCCATCGTCAGTGGTGATGGAAGCCACCTGGCAAAGCGGCACCTTCTGTCCCCCGGCGGCCGGCACCAAGATGTTGTGCAACTGAGCCGGGTCCTGGCGGGCGTCCTTCTGGAATCGCATGAAGACGGCAAAGCGTTTCTCACCGTCAATTACGCGCGTGCATTCTTTGCCGCCGACAGAAGTCTCGACAATATCTAGAATTGTCTTGGCATTGATGCCATAGCGAGCTGCCCGTGACTGATCGATGGTGATGGTTACTTGCGGCTGTCCGATCAATTCATCGTGAGAAACGTCGACCATGCCGTCGACACTGTTGCAGGACTTCTTGATTTGCGACGCCAATTTGGTCAAAACCTTCAAATCCGGTCCGTACAACTTGGCACCAAATTCGCCTTTGACGCCACCGATGGTTTCATCCATGTTGTCTTTGATGTACTGAGAGAAGTTGTAGAGAACACCCGGCTCGCGCTCGTTAAGCGCCTTGCTCATGGATTGCACCAACAGCTGTTTTGTCTTGAACTGCGGGCGCCAATCATCCTGAGGTTTGAGGTCGACGAGAAATTCGATATTGTTGTACGTGTTGGGATCCGTCCCGTCGTCCGGAGAGCCGATTTGCGAGATGACATTGGTCACTTCCGGATACGACCGCAGCACCTCGCGTATGATGTGCGCCTTCGCCACTGATTCATCGAGCGACACGCTGGTGGGCAGCACCGTTGCCCGCATCCAGATGTTGCCCTCTTCCAGTTCCGGAAGAAACTCCGATCCCAGGAAAGGCAACAGCACCATCGAAAGGGCGATTACACCGCCGGCAATGCCGACAACGATCAGTCTGTTTTTCATCGACCAGGCAAGCAGCCTCTCGTAGCCGTGTTCAAGCCGCACGGTGATCGGGCTTTCTCGTTCGCTGGCGGCGCGCCATACATAAGCCAGATAGCAGAAGACAGGCATCGCCACCATGGTCGCCAGTACGGCACCCAGCAGGTTGAAGTTCATCGTAATCGCCAGCGGTCTGAATAATTTCCCCTCCACTCCATCGAATGACAAGATTGGCAGAAACGTCAAAAAGATGATCGCAGTCGAAAATAGAATCGGCTTCGCGACCTCACTGGCCGCATTGACGATGGCTTCGACAAGCCCTTCCCTGTGCGTGTGCAGGTGGCGATGAATGTTCTCCAGGAGCACAACCGCACCATCGATGATGATGCCGAAGTCGATAGCACCAAGCGAGAGCAAGTTGGCAGGCACCTTGAATATGGTAAGCAATATGAATGCCGTCAACAATGCCAATGGTATGACCATTGCGCAGACCAGCGAGCCGCGAACGGAAAAGAGAAACACCATGAGCAGCACGACAACCAGAATGATGCCCTCGATGACATTGTGTCCGATGGTATCCATGGTTTTGCGCACCAGAGCCGTGCGGTCGTACAGCGGTTCCAGTTTCATCCCCGGCGGCATAGAACCGGCAATGGCGGGCCAGGCGTCCTGCAAATTGCCGATGGCGCTCGATGGGTTTTCGCCGCGCCGCATCAGCAAAATGCCTTCGACCACGTCGTCGTCTTCGTTCTTGCCGACTTGCCCTTTGCGCACCGCCGCACCCACAGATACGGCAGCGACATCCTTGACATAAACAGGCACACCGTCTTCGCTGGTCGCTGCCACCACAACATTTTCAATATCGGACACATTGTGCAAAAGTCCGATGCCCCGCACCATGTAATCCTGACCGTTCTGCACCAGATAGCTACCGCCGGTCGACCCATTCGCCTCAGCCACCGCATCGAAAACCTGCGCCTGGGTCAAGTTGAGCGCATGCATGCGCACCGGGTCGAGCTCGATCTGGAAAATCTTCGTGGGTCCGCCAAAACTTGTGGAGTCGACAATACCGGGAACACTCTTGAATTTGCGGGTGAGCAGCCAGTCTTGCACTTCCTTGCGGTCCATAGCCGACCAGTTTTTGCCCTCCACGGTATAGCGATAAATCTCACCAACCGGCGACGCATTGGGGTCCAGTTCAGGGTGTACCGTGTCGGGAACGTCAGCCTGAGCAATACGCTCCAGAACCTGCTGGCGGGCCACGTAGGGGTCGCTGTCGTCATCGAAAACGACTGTAATCACCGACAGACCAAAAATCGAGACGGAGCGCGGCGGCATGCTGTGCGGTATGCCGTTCAGCTCTTTCTCGAGCGGTATTGTCACCAGCCTCTCGACCTCTTCTGCAGCTTTGCCAGGCACTTGCGTAATCACGCGCACCTGCATGTTAGCGATGTCGGGATAGGCCTCCAGAGGCAGCTTCTGGTAGGCGGCGATCCCGCAACCAACCAGCAACAGCACCAAAAGGAGCACGAACGAACGTTTCTGCAATATCTGCTCGAAAAACTTTTTCACGGTTTCGTCTAGTCCAAAACGTGTGTCTGACCGAGTGCAATCTAGGCTGTGTCTCTGCAAACACAGATCGATACATGAATCAGGTTAAGCACTCGCCGTGAAGTGGGTGTGAAGATCATTCATCTATTATTTATGGGCTCAAGCAGACGGAAGCGTGACCGTAAAAGTGCTGCCCGCCCCGGCTGAGCTTGCCACATTCACATGCCCGCCGTGCCCTTCGACAATCGCTTTCACGATCGACAGCCCGAGCCCAGAACCGCCCTCCTTGCTCGAACGAGAAGCGTCCACCCGGTAGAAGCGGTCGAAAAGAAACGGCAGAGCCGCCGCCGCGATACCAATGCCACTATCCTGCACCGTCAGTTTTGCCTCGCCGCGACTGACGCTCACCGAGACTTTGACCTGACCGCCGCTGTCTGTATAGCGCCACGCATTTTCAATCAAATTGGAAACGGCACGCCTGATCATCTCCGGGTCGCAGCGCAGAATTGCATCAGGGTTGGACAGCTCCATGCGCAGGTCGATGCCTTTGGTTTTGTATTTTTCCTGGAAATCTTCAACCAGTGAAGTGACCATTTGATTGGCGGAAACGCCCTCGATTATGTGTGTGGAGCGTTGAGCTTCGGTTTGCGTGAGCAAGAGCAAGTCATCTATGAGTCGATGGATGCGGGAGTGCGCGTTGCGAATAATCTGCAGGCGGTTGGTTTTGACGTTTTGCTCTTCCAGTTCTGCTTCCAGGGCTTCGCTGTGAGTCTGCGCGATGGTGAGCGGAGTTTTCAGTTCGTGGCTGGCATCGCTCATAAAACGCTTATGGCCGGCAAAGGCCACCTCGATCGGCTTCATCGCCCAGCCGGAAAAGAAGTAACCCGCAACGGTGAAGCCGAGCAACACCACAGGTAGTGCCAGGCGCATTAGATTAGTCAACTCTTTCATCGCCTGGTCACGCGACCGAGTTGATACCAATATTTGCAAATATCCGACATGCTTACCGTTGCTCTCGAGCTTCCTCGACAGTGCACGCACCATTTCTCCGTTCAGCATCAGCTCGGACTTATTGCCTATCACTTCCTTCAATGGCGCTGGTCCAAAGCTCTCCAGCAACTTTCCTTCAGGGTTGTAGAGCGCTATGTTGACGAAAGAACGAGGCATCGTGCCCGCCTTGCGGTGCCAGGGATCGAGATCTGGTTTTTGATCCGTGAGATCGACGAAGGCGCTCAGTTCATCAGCGAGCGCTGTCAGCTCTTGATCAAGCGCGTCGGTCAGTCTGCCGTAAAACATGCGATCGACCACGGTGCCGGCGACAATGCAAAAGGTGCTGGCCAGCACCGCGAAAACAATCATAATTCGCCAGCGCGGCTTGAGAAATACTTTCACAGCTCTAGTTTGTAACCAAAACCGGGGACGTGAGTGATCACAGACGGTTTGCCGGGCGTGTCAATTTTCTTGCGCAGCGTCTTGACGTGAGTTCTAACTGTCTCAGGCAGTGGAGTCGCCGACGAAGACCAGACGCGCTCGAGCAGGGCTTCTGCGGTGAAGTGTTGTCCCGGATGACGCACCAGAAATAGAAGCAGATCAAGTTCTTTTGGAACCAGTTTGACTTCGGCGCCGCACTTGGTCACTCTCGCCTGACGAATGTCGATAACCAGTTCGCCCAGCGTCACTGTCTCCGGAACGCGCGCGGATGGTCTGCGCAAGAGTGCGCGCACGCGCGCCACCAGTTCGCGCAACTCGAAGGGTTTCGGCAAGTAGTCATCGGCACCGATATCCAGCCCGGCTTCACGGTCATCAAGCGAAGATTGCGCCGTCAACATGAGAATGTGCGCATCCCCGCCTTTGGCGCGATATCTGCGACAGATCTCCAGCCCGTTCAACTTTGGGAGCATCAAATCAAGCACCACAAGATCGAACTTGTGCATCATCAGATCTTCAAGGGCAGCCTCGCCGTCATCTACAACTTCGACGGTATGGTTGTCCCGTACCAGCCAATCGCGGACCACACTGGCCAGGTCTTCTTCGTCTTCGACAACAAGGATTTTCGCCACTTTGCGTCCGTCTGACTTCAGAGTTGTCCCACCACTATATACCTCGGGGCTTAGCCAGGCAAAGAGTTAGTTTGATACCATACTGAGGCGGCGGAAATTAACTCTCGAGGCGTCCCATGTCCTTTCATCTGCACACATCAGACAACCCGCACATTCCCTACTCTTGCTATCGCTATGTGCCGGACGGCATTGATCTGGATGCCAAACCGCCAGTTGTCGTCTTCATGCATGGAGTGGGTGAGCGCGGATCGGATCCGTCCGCCATGTTGAGCAGCGGACTCAGTCACGTTATTGACGAAGTCGTCAAGCCACCAGCTGTGATGCTGTTTCCTCAATGCCGCGACGTCTACCGCGCCTACTACGGCGACATGGAAAAACTGGTGTTTGCCGCCATCGACGATGCAGTGCGTGACTTCAATGTCGATACGACGCGCATCTCCCTCCTCGGCTACTCAATGGGATCGACGAGCAGCCTCTGGTTGACGGCCAGACATCCCAACCGATTTGCAGCCATCGGCGCCATCGCGGTCGGCATTAACTGGGAAGAACCAGACCTGCCGCCTCTCTTGCCAGAAGACAAAGCCCAGCAAGACTTGTTTTACAACATGTACATGACGCCCCCAGAGCAGCAAGGTCCATTCATCGCTCAAGCCGTCCAGCATGTGCCAATCTGGTTTATCCACGGCACCGCCGACGAGCCTTGTCCAATCAGCGAGCCGCGACTCCTCGACAGCGAACTGCGAAAGCTGGGAGCCGATGTGCGCCTCACCGAATACGAAGGCGTCGGTCACGATTCATTGATACGCGGTGTACAGGAACCAGGTCTATTTTCCTGGCTGCTGGCTCATCGCTCGCGGGCGTCGCGCTTGATTTAAAGCAGTCGCCGCACCGCTGCTGCTACGTCGCCCTCAAACACTGGTCCGTGCCCGGACAGCAAAAGCCGTGCCGGACGTTCGGCATATTCACGCAAGCTGGAATTCTGGCGTGAGTGATCGAGCGTAAACCAGGGCAGCCCAACTCGCAACAAACGAAAGCTGTAGATCAAGTTATCGCCGCAGAAAATCGCCTTTTCCTTTTCAGACCAGAGGCTGATGCTGCCCGGCGTGTGTCCGGGGGTATGGATGACTTGCAGATTTTCAATCATGTCGCCGTGCAGTACGGGCAACACCGGGTCGATGGGCGGACTGTCCAGCACACCCACCATCTTTGCGCTCGACAGCACAGCCCGTGACAACCAGTAGCCTTCTTCCTGCGCCATAGAACGCTGTCCCGTCAAAAATGGTGCTTCGTCCTGGTGAGCCAGCACCACCGCGCCGCTGGCGGCGGCCACCGCACCGGCAGCACCGGCATGGTCGGGATGTGCATGCGTGATCACAATGCGTTTGATCGGCTGTCCGATACATGCGGCGGCATCAAGAATAATCGGTCCACTCCACCAGTGACCGGCATCCACGAGTGTTAGACCGTCGTCTTCCTTAAATAGCCAGCAGTTGGTCGGCGCCGGAAACGGAAAAATGATCTGCCAGAGCCTCGGCTGCACCTGCTTGAGGATGTGCCGAGCGCTGCGAGTGATTGTTTGACCGGATGCCATAAATTGATTATGCCATCGCCGGGTATATCTTTTCAGGCACAGCATTTCATCTCGGTTTCTAAAAATGCCCGGCTCACTCAGCAGTATTCCGATCATGGTACCGATTACGGTGGCATTTCTGATCGTAGTTGCGCTGTGCTTCGTTTCTTGCAATCTCATGTTCAAAGGCGTCACATACTGGCGACCGCACGTCCATATGTGTCGCGGCGGTGGCTATGTGCCACCAACTCCGACTTACTTGACCGCCCGGCTGATGCGCCTTCTCTGCATTCTGCTGGGCTTTATGGAAGTCGGTCCGATCGTGATCAGAGGGCGCCATCGCTTGCCGCAGTCTGGTCCCATGATACTCGCACCATTTCATGTAGACGCCGGTGACGCCTCTGTAATATCCGCTTTGCTGGGCGTGCGCCCCATGTATTACTTGATTCGCACTACCGAGGTGCAGGGGTGGCGGGGCTGGGTGGCGGCAATGACCGGAGCAATTGCTGTCAATGAAGAAGATCAGGAGGCGCGCACCAGGGCATTTAAAGCCACGATTGCCGCTCTCGCCACTGGCGGACCGAATGTCTGCATGGTCATATTTCCTCAGGGTCAGTTGACTCCCGACCAGGAGTTGCGGCGGGCCGACTTCAAATCAGGCACCATGCTGATCGCCAAAATGGCGGCGCGCAAGCGCAAGGAGGCGATCTGGATCGTTCCTATCGGTCTCTATTACCGAGTCGATCCCAAAGATGCAACGCTCTTCCAGAAGATAGTCCAGGGATTGGGACTGAAGAAGTTTCGCAATTTGTTCGGGCACCAGAATTATGGTGCCAGCGCCGTGGTCGGCAAGCCCTTTAAAGTCACTCCCAAGACCGCCGACCTCGATGAGGTAGCGCGCGGACTTTCTGCTGTAGACGATGCCGACCAGGCCACCGACATGTACGTGCAGCGCATGCAGATATTGCAGAAGACTGCCCGTCTGAAAAGAGCAGAATGGCGTCGGCTGGCGAAGAAACCGCAAACGAAAAGCTAGTGATCGATGTCTGTAGGGACGGTGCGAGGACTGGTGGGCGGCGTCGACAGAATCAGTTCATCACCGCTCCACTTGCTGCTGAACACGGGAGTCTGCAGCTCTTTGCGATCGTAGAGAACTTCTTCGACAACCGATTTCTTCAGTTTTTCAAAAGCCTGTTTCAGAGGCACCTTGCCTGAGTTGACTCGCAGTGCCTCAATCAACTGGCGAGTGAATACACCGTTTTTATAGCGCTCCGATTCCCAAGACACTTCACTGGGTGAGCTCGAACAGATAACCAGCTGTCCGGTGCCGGCCAGCAGTGCCTTGCTGTCCACATTGCCCTGGCGTGTTATGCCCTTGGACGCGATGTCCATGGCCGCACTGTGGCAGGCATCCACAATCAGCACCACACGCTTTGCTTTGATGCGATGCTTGATGGCCGACGAGAGCTCGTCGAGAGAAAGTCCGGTTGAATAAAGGCTCTTCGGATCGGTGTTGTATAACACCAAATAATTAAGCCCTTCCAGATCGGCTTGCGACGGGCTGCCGTGGCTGGATATGAAAATCACGACCAGATCATCCGGTCTGGCCAGGCGAGGCAGGAAGTTATCGCCCAACTCGCGAATCACATTTTGCTTGGTGGCCTGCTCGTTGAGCAGGAGCCGCACATGATCAGGTGCGAAATTGGCTTCTTTGGTCAGGTAGTCATAAAGGTCGGTGGCGTCCTTTGCCGGATATTTGAGATTGAGTTCCGGCTTTTGAAACTGGCTGACACCGACGATCAACGCCCACTTATCGGTCACGGGAGTATTGATCACATCGGCCGCGTCACTCGGCGGAATGCTGATTTCTTTGGACGAAGGCTGCATCATCGCCACGGTGGTTGCCGGTCTGGTGGTTGGTGCCACCGGCTGGGAGGCAACCGGCGCCAGTGGTGGAGTGGACCGGATCGTAGAAGCCACAGGCGGTTCGGAGGTTTCTGTCTCGAAGTCGGGCGCCGTCGCCACCGATGGCATCTGGGCCGGCCGAGAAGCGCCCTGCATGCCGACCGCACCGCTCAGTCTGAGCTGATAGCGAATGTGCACCCCGACGCGTTCGCCGAACAAAACTTGCATGGTGAGCGGCGTCTGGCGCTTCAAGTGAATAGGTTTACAGGTCACGGGACGGGCGCCCGCCGATACCGGCACCACCATATTGCACAGTTCAACATCTTCGGGATCGCGCACGACCACGGTGAGAGTGGACGACTCCGAATTGGTCGCGCCGCTGCCTGTTAAGGTTATGTCGCCTGGTCCTGCCACAAAGCTGTAGTAATTGCTCTGTCCGCCGGCTTCTTCATCGCCTTGAACCAGATTACTCATCAAAGGGGTGACGTCGTCTTGCGCCCAGGTCGGCGGTGCGCAAGGCAGCCCAAGCAATACCAGCGCCGTCAGCGCCAGCATCAGCTTAGAAACCTTCGCGGTGTGCACGTTTAAGGCTTGTCCTCAATGCCGGAAGAGCCAGCCGGTTTCACTCTCCAAGTTCGCACAACTATCCCTAATAATCAACATATCCCAATTCTCTCAATTCGGCTACGTTGTCATACATGAGCTACATTGTCGCGGGGCGACCGCTGACAGCCTGATTGCCGCTGTCAAGATTGTATGATCAGATGCATAAAGTCTCGGCAGCAAGGAGTCCATATGCCTCAGTGCTATCGCAATGATGCACTGCATCCGATTGCATTGCACGCGATCGACACCGTGCACAAGTTGCATAATAACGGCGGCGGTGGCGCACCGTTGTCGGACATGTCGCACTTGTTCGGCTTCCCCCTGTCCGACAGTGATTACGCCACCCTTGGAAGGCGCGGCGACATTATCTTCAGCCCCACCGCTGATGGTGGCAAGTTTCACAACAGTGCCGAACCGATGGTAGTCTCGACTGTCGGCATGAAAATCTCTTTGCCCCGCGAGATAAGCGGTTCCTACGCGATATTCAACGACGGCTTCTCCATGACCTTTGATGGCGATCGCACCATCTCCGGCTCGTTTCTTTTGCTGAAATCGAAGCTGGAGGCCGTGCACGTCGACAAAGAACAAATCAAAGTAGATCTAGGTGGCGACACCTTCGACCAGTGCATCACCCACGGTTGAGAATGTTGCTAAAATAGGTCCCCCCAGCCAAGCAGGATGCCAGCAAGTGCAGAGCAAATATTTACTCACCGTTGTCGGTGAAGACCGCCCCGGTATCGTCGCCCGACTGACTGAAGTGCTCGTCAAGCACGAATCCAATCTCGAAGAAAGCCGCATGGCTATCCTCGGCGGAGAGTTCGCCGCCATCGTATTGATTTCCGCTGACGCCGCCAAACTGGATGCCCTCAACAAAGATTTGAGCGCCCTCCAGAAAGAAGGCATCACCGTCACCACCAAAGGCACCAAACCGGCCATCTCGGATCGTTTCGCCGGTCACTCGTGGTATCACATCACGCTGGAAGGCGCCGATCACGAAGGTATCGTTTATAAAGTGGCGCAATTGCTGCGCGATCGCTCCATCAACATTCAAAGCCTGGAGACGGAAGTGGTGCACGCACCGGAGACCGGCACGCCGCTGTTCAAAATGCAAGCCACCCTGGCTGTGCCTTCTGCAATACGCAAACCGGACTTGCAAAAAGAAATGGATCGCATCAGCGAAGAAGAACTTGTCACCATCCAGATCAAAGAAGCTGATGGTGCCAAGTTGAGCGCGGCTCTGCAAGTTTAGTCCGCGCCGCGCCGCCATCATGCCCCAACTGAAGTGGCAGCTGGAATTGCAAGGTCGCCCGATCAAAGGCGGCAAGGTGATTGCCATCATGGCGCGCAGGCAGACAGACCGCGGCGTCGAACTGGATTTGCAAGACTTGGAGTCGCAGGAGACAGCCTCGTTTTTAGTACGCTACAACGTCAACATCGGCGGCAAAGACTACTTGTTGATACACGCTGACACAGAGTCCGCCGATGAACTGACAGCGATTCGCATGCTGAATAAATCGCAACTCTCGGCAATGGATCCCGATCGATTCTCCAGCCTGGTCAACGCCATATATAGGTATCTGGAAGAAACGCCACCAACCAGCATCGAAGAACTTGCCAAAGTTCTCGGCGACTGGCAGCCGCAATAAATCGAAACAGCGAAGCACCGCGATCCAGGATTTTCCCCATAGGAAAACAGCTGAGTTTCCCCCTACCATGAAGGCACTTACTACAAATGTGGCAGGAATTCCTGCCGCCGCCTCATAAGAGGAACTACGCATGAATAAGTTCACGAAGCTCTCAGGGAGCGCACTTTGTGCTGCGCTTCTGTCTGGAAGCTCGGACATCGCCGCGCATGCACAAAATGCGCTGACGACCGTTTCTTCGCAAAACATGAGCGAAGCAACAATTGTTCGAGTCGGGTGCGGAATTGGAGATCCATCTTTTATTGAAGCAACCGTGATTAACAGCGCCGCTCAGTCTGCGCCTAGTTTCTTCACCATGCCGACGATGGTTGGTCTGCTCGCCGGTGTAACGTTCTTCGCACTGGCGATCAGAATGCTACCCGAACCAGCACGCAGCAAGACGGTCAAGTCGCTGAAGAACAGCATGAAGCTGCTGTTCCACTTCAACACGTGCTGTTTGATGGCCTCGGCTCTCTTCTATGGGCCGTCTCTGATGACATTGGCTGCGGTTGCAATTAGCCTCTGGATGACTCGCCGCTTCTGGACCGAATTCGCCATGTGCATTTCCGGTCGCCAGGCGCTAGTGCAGACTAAGTTGTTCGGCGCCAGTAATGAAGACATGAAAAACACCGCTTCCAGCAAAAGCGGTTGCAGTGCCTCCGAAAATGCGGTGCGCAGAGTTGCCCGCCGTACGCCGGTTTCCGCAAACGCAATCACCGTGTCCGAGTCCCTGCCCGTGGTGGCAATCACGACCACAGCGGAACCCAGCTGGTACGACAGACCGGATCCGACACCGGAAGAAATGGCTCATTTCATAGTGGCACTCGATCGAGCGTTCGAAAGCACTTCCTGCGAAGACAAATCAGAAAGGGCAGAGCTGGTATGTCACAGTCGATAGCCCTTGGCTCAGCCGACTCCCCAATGGGATCAGCCGGCAACGCCGAGACGGCGGTCGGTGCAGAATCTAAATCCGGATCCAGACCATACGGTTGGATTCTGCACCCCGCCATCGACATGCTCTTGTGTTGCGGCGGGTTGGTGTGGGCAGTTTTTGCGGTGCACTATTTTCTGATCGCGCCCACAAAGAACGTCGAGCTGACGCAGATGATGGTAGTCTTCGGAATTATCCTCACGCACTGTTTTAGCGAGACGCACACCGTCGCCACCCTGGTCCGCGCCTACCGCACTGCGGAAACCAGGCGCCAGTACAGCAAATATACACACTGGGCGGCGCTTGGATTTGCCGCTCTGGGAATGACCGCGCTGTTCGTCAAAGGCATGACACCTTACTTAGCCAAGATCTATCTGATCTGGGTTGTGCAACACTTCACCGCCCAAACCTACGGGATGGTGCTGCTCTATTGTTTTAAGAACAACTACAAACTCAAAGACCTGGAAAAACGCGTTATCTGGCTTCTCATGAACGCAACCGCCGCTTATGCCATCGTTCGTCAGCTGACATTTCACGAATGGTCGGCCAATGGTTTCCTCGCGCTTGAGATGCCTAAGATACTGCAACTGCCGCCGTGGATATTCACCGGCGCCACCATCTCTCTGGAGATCAGTGTGCTGGCACTGGTGATAATGGTGACGCGCAAACTAATCGTCGACCGTCAACTGATGCCACTACCAGCGATGCTCATGCTGGCCACCGGCGTTTTGATATTCACCGTCGGAAAAGAGGCATCGGGTTTTTTGTGGCTCTACGTTCCCGCGCTGTTTCACGGCAGCCAGTACGTGGTGATCGCCGGAGCCCATTATCTGAAAGAGCACAAGCAAGCCGAAGGGCTACCCGCCAAGGACTTGTTCAAACTTCTGCAGCAGAGTTCGGGCATGCGCTATATGGGGTTTCTTCTCCTGGGCGCCGTATTTCTATATGTGGGGCTGCCGCGACTGTTGCAAGAATTCGGCTTCGACTACACCCTGTGCTTCGCCACGGTGTTCTGTGTCATCAACCTGCATCACTTCCTGACCGATTCAGCCATCTGGAAGCTGCGCGATCCCAAGCTGCGCAAGGCTCTGGTCTGAGAAACCTCTAGCCTGCGCCCACCCGCGAATAACTTGTCAACTTGTTAGAATACGGCTTAACTCCGGCTTCGGACGGGGCATTTGCAGGTTGTTATGGGGCGCAATTAAGTTCATGGGCGAGTTTTTCGGGACAGACGGCATTCGCGGCAAGGCAGGAGTGTTCCCGCTGGACCAGCCGACAGTAGAGCGCATCGGCTATTCGTTAGCTATCCAACTTAAAGCGAAGCTTAACCGGGCTCCCCAGATCGTCATCGGCGGCGACACCCGCGAATCAGGTGAATGGATCGAGGCTGCCATAGCCCGCGGCGCCGGCACCGCCGGCGCGCAAGTCTTGTCCTCCGGCGTCATCACCACTCCCGGCGTCGCCTATCTGACCCGTACGTTGAAAGCCGATGCCGGAGTGGTCGTCTCGGCATCGCACAACCCGTATGAAGACAACGGCATCAAAGTATTCGATGCATCCGGTCGCAAACTGGATGATGCCACCGAACAAGCCATCGAGCGCGATCTGAAAGCCGACGCCAGCCAGTTTCCTCAAGTCAGCGACGCGGCAGGGTGTGCGCGCGATCCCGACTTGAAGGAAAAGTACCTGGCGTTTCTTCATGAAGAAATCGCAGCCGGACTGGATTTGAGCAAACTGACTCTGGTGGTCGACTGCGCTAATGGTGCATCATACGAGTTGGCGCCCAAATTGCTGAAGAAACTGGGTGCCACCATCCATGCTATCAACGTAGAGCCGAATGGACGCAACATCAATCTCGAATGCGGCTCCCTGCATCCCAAACATTTGCAGAAAGCAGTCGTCGAGCACAAAGCTGATCTGGGTCTTGCATTCGACGGCGACGCCGACCGCCTGCTGCTCGTCGATGCGCAAGGCAACTTGATCGATGGCGATCAGGTACTCTTCGTGATGGCCGAATATCTCGACTCGCACAACAAACTCGCCGGTCGGCGCGTGGTCGCGACCGTGATGAGCAACATCGGACTGGAACTGGCACTTACGGAAAGAAACATCAAACTGACGCGCACGCCGGTCGGCGACAAGTATGTGTTGGAAGAACTCTTGAACGGCGGCGGCAGCATCGGTGGGGAGCAGTCGGGTCACATCATCTTCCCCGAAATCAGCCTGGCAGGCGACGGCATTATCACTGCGCTGGAAATTCTGCGGGTGATCACCGAGTCCGGAAAGAGCATGTCCGAGTTGACCAAGAGCTTCACTCGCTATCCGCAGGTGATCGTTAACGTCCGAGTATCGAGCAAACCACCGCTGGAGACCATACCCCCCATTAAGGACGCGATCGACGCCATCGAAAAACAGTTTGCCTCAAAGGGACGCCTGCTCGTCCGTTATTCGGGCACCGAGAACCTGGCGCGCGTCATGATGGAAGGTCCCGACAAAGCCACCATCGAACGCGAAGCCGGCGACCTGGCCAACTTAATTAAGCAGCACATCGGCTGACAACACTACTTCGTGCAGGGTGTCGCCCTCGATGCGGAAGCAGTAAGCCTGCTTGCCGGAAAACGCGATTGCCTTGTGGAACGATTCGTCGGCGAAGTGAACGGCCGCGTTGTCGTCGGCTCCGAATCCGTCGATGCGGTGCTTGAGTAATTCTTCAAGATACCGTCGGCGCCGAGCTTCTTCGCTGTCCAGGTGCGGACAGAACGCGCCGGGCAAAAGTCCAAGTCCATTGGAGAGAAACCTGAGCGAAGGGCCGAATGAATCGGTCAGCCCGGATTGGAACCAACACAAGCCCCCGGCGCTGACGCCCGCCATGACCGTGCCGCTACCGTAAGCCCTCTTAAGCAAAGGCGTGACGCCGTGCAAGTTCCAGATAGCCAGCAGGTTGGCGGTGTTGCCGCCACCGACAAGAATCACGTCGCTGGACAGTATCGTTTCTTCAATCTCGGCGTCTTCGCCGCGGTTGAACAATCCCAGGTGCGCCGCGGGCAACCCCGCTCGCTCGAACGCGTCGTAAAATTTCCAGATGTAGCCCTCTGCGTCCCCACTGGCGGTGGCAACGAAACACACTTTTGGTTTCACCTTGCCGGTCAGGTCGAGAACATAGCGTTCCAATCCAGTTACCTCTCCTGCGTCGGAGAAGCCGCCCCCACCCATCGATACGACATGACGCGCCACTATGACGGCACCCCGCAACACGTCCAGGCACCGGACAATATCGCCTGCGGAACCGAGTCGGCGCACTCGCAAGGTCGTGCCACCACTTCGCCCCCTTTCATCACAAAGGCGATATTTTCTCGCTTGATGTTTCGCAAATCCTCCAGGGGATTTTTCTTCAACACAATCAGGTCGGCCGCCTTGCCGACTTCCAGCGTTCCGAGCCACGCTCCCCAGCCGATGGCGCGCGCTGCGTCGCGTGTTGATGCAACAATTGCCGCCATCGCCGACATGCCGCAGTCACGCATCAGCTCGAGTTCTTTCGCGTTATCGCCGTGATAGTTGTAGGGAGTGCAGGCATCGGTACCCATCGCTATCGGTACACCATGTTTGATGGCTTGCTCGATGCTCTTGCGGTGTGTGGCTATCAGCCGTTTAGCTTTGTCCTTCATCCAGTCTGGAATGCCGGTTTTCTCATCGCCGGTCATGTCATGAAACACTTTCAGCGTCGGCACCAGAAAAATCTGTTTCTCCGCCATTGTCGCCATCAACCGTTCGTCTTCCTGCAAGAAGGTGCCATGCTCGATGGTCCGCACTCCTGCCTCGACCGCATTGCGAATCCCCTGCACGGCATGCGCATGCGCCGCCACATACTTGCCGCACTTCGCAGCCTCTTCCACCACCACCCGCATCTCATCGACGTTGTATTGAGTGGAGAGTGGTTCCTCACCTGGTGTCATCACGGCACCGGTGGACATGACCTTAATATGATCCGCACCGGCGGCAATTTGTTCGCGCGCCGCCTTGCGAACTTCGTCCAGTCCATCTGCTTCGCGGTACATACCATCGAAAAACTCGGTGCCCGTTGACGTTATAGACAGCAGTTTGCCGCCCAGAGCCAGACGCGGTCCCGCCCAGAGTCCCTGCTCGATTGCGTTGCGAACTGAAAATTCCAAATGGTGTCGCCCACCGACATCGCGCAGTGTGGTGAATCCCGACTTGAGACTGTCCTGCGCATGCTTGAGCATCTGCAGCGTCGTCCACGCATGCGGTCCACGCAAGTCACCAGTAGGATTGCCGTCCAGCGCCAGGTGCACATGGCAGTCGATCAAGCCGGGCATGACATACCAGCCTGTTGCATCCAGCACACCAGATGCGCCACCATTCACCTCGTCGTCAGACATCACCGCCTGAATTTTGCCAGCGGCGATTTTCAAATTGCGAGACTTCTGCGGTTCGCCACCGGTACCATCGATGAGAGTGGCGCCTTTGATAACTACGGTGTCTGAGCCTGACGGCATGTCGATTCCTCGCATTCACAAGAAGTTAGCGAGAAAGCATACCCTATTTATTGCGGTCCGGCTGACGCGAACCAGTACCTGTAATTGGGCAATCCGTTGGTGCCCTCGCCGATGTATTCCATGTAGCCTCGCGGTCCGTCCGGCGAAGCGTGGAAGAAGTAGAAGTTACCCGCCGGTCCAAACGGAACCACGTTGACATAGGTTTCATCCCAACCTGAGCGCCAGTGCGACATCAGTCCCCGGTGCAGTTTCATGTTGTTATAACCGGACAGCGGGGGACGCCAGGCTTTCTTCCTGCCGGACCAGGGAGAGATTTTGAAGGTCTCCATGACCATGCCGTCGGTCGTATAGACGCGACCCGGGATCCAGGTCGGGCGGGTGGGCGTGGTCCAGTCAGTCTGGGGGTTCTGGATGATCAAGCTGGTGGTGGTTACCGGCGCAGGAGTTTCTTCTTCCTGTTCTTGGACCTGGCGTGACAGCCGGGTTTTGGACTTAACCGACACGCTGGCACTGCCCTGCAGCATTTTGCTGCCGTCATCTGCCGAAGAAACCGACGGGACGCTAAAAAGGACCATCAGGGCCAGAACCGGAGACACTGCAAAAAGCAGCCAAAGGCGCAATCGGCCGGGGATGTCGGTCATCGATAACCTCCGTGAACCGCAATCGGGTCACAGCTTCAACATAACATGGGGGGATATACCCAGGGTGGACGCCCGGGGACCGAGCTTACAACTCGTCTAGGACCAGTTGACGACAGGTCTGGTCACATGTTCCTGCTGAGCTTGGCATTTTTTGCCCTCTCCGCCCTGTAAACTTCTCAACCTGTCGCTATCTAATTACTGTCGCTATCTAATAAATAGGTTGGAGGAATCACCTGTGTTCAAAAGAAAGCTCACCGAAGTCGCAGTCGATAGTTTTACCGAATACCTGCAAGAGCGATTCGAAAAACTGAAACAGCTGGACCTCGACCAGGATGGTCGCAAGGATGTCGACCAGATAATTGAGATCATCGGCAAGTGCGCTATCAAAGCAAAGGAAACCATCGATGCCACCAACTTCGCAAACATCGCATCAGGGCTTGAACAGGTGATGCAAGGGGCGACCTTGATCGGTCAGTCGATCGATCAGCAAAAACTACGCGAACTGGGTGTGGAAATCGCTGATGCCTCGCGTCAGTTGACCGCGCTGGGACAGGTGACCATCCAGTATGTGAAGGAACATGGTGACAAGGGCACTGAGCGTTAGGGGAGTCAACAGTATTGTTGACCTTGCATGCTGTAAGACTGGGGTAGAACCGCCTCAGACAATGGGTGTGTCCCAAGCGGTTCCGCATATCTCAAACGAGACGCGCAGCAAAGGGCGTTGATTACACTTCTGCGAGGAAACCTCTCATGAACCTGAGCTCAATTGCAACCTGTTACAGGAAACAGCTCCTAGTGGCATTAATGGTAGTTGGCATTTTCTTCGCGTTCACCGGCAATGAGATGGTCGGTCGTGACGCGGTGGCCACCGGCATCTTGCTGATGATCTCGGCCATGGCTGCAGCGATTATTGCAGCTCTGGGACTATCCAGATTGAGTGACGACACAACAGGTTCCGCATACTGCAACATGCGCCTGCGCCAGGGCAAGCTTCCCGAACATCGCCAGCCTATTCCCTGGTAATGGTGCGACTGATACCAGCTCTCACTTCGTCATAGAGCCAGCTGCGATCATCACCCGTGAGAAACTCAAGCAGATTGTTCAGATCAATAAATCGACTGAGCTGCTGCCAGTCAGGATGCAGTTCTCCACCAGCTTCCGTGAAGCCGTTGATGAAACACGACTGCAGCTGAGGATACTTGTGCTGGTTGCGCAGCATGTTGCCAATGTCGAACAACACGGTGCCGGCGTGAGCAAATTCCCAATCGAGCACCGCGGAGACGCACCAGGTTTTGCCACCACTACAATTCTTCTGTGACACTAGAAGATTGCGCGGATTGTAATCGCCATGCACAAGACAGGGCGCGCCGCCCGCGGCTGAGAGCTGCGAGCCGTTCCGCTCGACGAACCTGCTGGTCGCCTCGAACAGATCGTCGCCCAGGCGCTCGCGGACTTCGGGCTTGCTCAGGCACTCTTTCATATAAGCCGTGGCGTCGTCGCCAAAGGCATGCGCAACCTGCAGTTCGTTGTTGAAGAAACCAGTGGCATCAAATTTGTACTTGCTGATCGCGGCCAGTACAGATCCGGCGTGTTCGAAGGCATCTTCGATGCCCGCCGTGTCGCCGGCATCGAGCACCGTTTGTAATACCACGCCCTGCCGCCATTCAACAATTGCATAACTGCCTGCACCCTCTGCGGCATCAGATGTATGCCCACGCGTTCCACGATATAAAGTGCGCGCCACCGGCACAGTGGCGGCGATCAGATCGGTAATCTTGGCCTCGCGCTCCACGGCATCCGCGTCACGAGCATAAACCCGTACGACATATGGCGTCGACTGGGCGGAAACGGTCACTTTGTAATTGGTGTTGATCACCCCGCCCGTCAAAAGTTCGGCAGACTCAACACGCTGCCCCGCGAAGACCGGCTGAATCATAGCCGTCAACTCGGGCTCGCTCAGTTCGACTATGTCAAAGCGCCGGTTGGTTGCCATAACGCGATAGTCTCTCACATAGGTTAAAATCTCAGCCATGGTAAATGATAACGTCGGTCGCGTAGCCGACGAACTAAAGCTGAATATCGCGCAAGTCAGGGCAACCGCGTCATTGCTTTCAGAAGGGGCGACCGTTCCCTTCATCTCGCGCTATCGCAAAGAGGCGACCGGATCTCTTGATGAGGTGGCGATTGCCGCCATTCGCGATCGCCTGGAAGAGCTGGAAGAACTTGATAAGCGACGCGCGAGCATCATCAAGTCGCTGCAAGAGCGTTCGCTTCTGACACCGGAATTGGAAAAGCAAGTTGCCGGATGCAAAACACTGACCGACCTGGAAGACGTCTATTTGCCGTTTCGTCCCAAGCGCAGAACTCGCGCCATGGCTGCCCGCGAAAAAGGATTGGAACCGCTGGCCCAAAAGATCTTCTCATTCGAAAGCAAAGATCCCGCCGCCGATGCCGCCGCTTTCGTCGACGGCGACAAGGGTGTGGAGACGGCGGAGGATGCCCTCGCCGGTGCCCGGGACATCATCGCCGAACTCGTCAACGAAGATGCAGCCACTCGCGGTCAGATGCGCACATACTGGGAGCAGCAAAGCTCCATCGACTCAGTGGTGGCAAAGGGCAAAGAGCAGGAGGGCGCCAAATTCAGCGACTACTTTGACTGGGTCGAGCCGATCAAAGCAGCGCCTTCACACCGCGTCCTGGCTATTTTGCGTGGTGAGAACGAAGGCTTCTTGAAAGTAGAAATTTCGCCGCCCGCTGAAGAAGCTTTGAACCGCTTGCACCGACGCTACTTGACGAAACAGGGCAAAGCCGCCGATCAGATTCGCCTGGCTATCGACGATTGCTACAAAAGATTGCTGGCGCCGTCGATGGAAACAGAAATGCGCGACGTGCTTAAAAAACGCGCCGACTCAGAAGCGATCAAAGTATTCACGAGCAACCTCAGGGAGCTGTTGCTCTCACCACCTCTGGGCCGCAAGCGCGTGCTCGGACTTGATCCGGGATTGCGCACCGGTTGCAAAATAGTTTGTCTGAACGAACAGGGTGCGCTACTGGCGCACGACGTCATCCACCTGCTCGGCTCATCCACCACCGATGCTGCCAATAAGCTGGCAAAATGGTGCGAACAGTACAAGGTTGAAGCGATTGCAGTGGGCAACGGCACCGGCGGACGGGAAGCAGAGACTTTTGTGCGCGACCTGATCAAGTCCGGCAAACTGCCTGGCAAGCCTCTCGTAGTCATGGTTAACGAGAGCGGTGCTTCGATCTATTCGGCCTCTGAAGTAGCTCGCGATGAGTTTCCCGATCACGATGTCACCGTGCGCGGTGCTGTATCAATTGGCAGGCGTCTTATAGATCCCCTGGCAGAACTGGTGAAAATCGACCCCAAGTCGATCGGCGTCGGTCAATACCAGCACGATGTCGATCAGTCAGCCCTGAAACGCAGCCTCGATGATGTCGTCGTCAGTTGCGTCAATACGGTAGGCGTCGAACTCAACACCGCCAGCAAGCAGTTGCTTACGTATGTTTCGGGACTGGGTCCGCAACTGGCTGCCGGCATCGTCAAGTTTCGCGATGAAAACGGCGCGTTTCGCTCCCGCGACGCTCTCAAAAAAGTGCCGCGCCTCGGTGCTAAGGCGTTCGAGCAGGCAGCCGGCTTCTTGCGCATACACGACGCCGACAATCCACTGGACAACAGCGCGGTGCATCCTGAAAGCTATCACATAGTCAATCAAATCGCTAAGGACCTTGGTCGTTCAGTGAAAGACCTGCTCGGTGATGACCAGCTGCGTCAGCGCATCGATCTCAAAAAATACGTGTCCGACAAAGTCGGATTGCCCACTCTCAACGACATAGTCCAGGAAATAGCCAAACCTGGACGCGACCCGCGCGAGCCGCTCAATCCGGTGAAATTCGCTGACGGTATAACCAAGCCGGAAGATTTGAAAGTCGGTATGTCGCTGGAAGGTGTGGTCACCAACGTCACCGCTTTTGGTGCCTTCGTCGATGTCGGCGTTCACCAGGATGGTCTGGTGCATATCAGTCAACTCGCCGATCGTTTCGTCAAAGATCCGCACGAAGTAGTGAAGGTCCACCAGAAGGTCAAGGTAAAAGTGGTGAGTGTCGACCTCGACCGTAAGCGTATCGCCCTCACCATGCGCGTTTAGGGGCGCCAGACGCCAAGCGGTTATACTTGGTAACCTCCGGCGAGGTTGACGGTTTGACTTCCGAAATGGCAACTCAGCGCCTGACCCAGGGCAAAGAAGCACTGGCACGGGGCGATTTTAAGCAGGCGCTCAAAGAGTTGAGCGTGTCCATCAGCCTCAATCCCAGCATCGATGGATATGTTCAAAGAGCCGAAGCCAACTTCAATACCGGCAACATCAAGGCGGCGCTGCTAGACCTCAACCGGGCTGAGGAAATCTACGCGAAAAACGGCGACGCTGAAAAAGACGAGGCAGACACCTGGCAACAAACAATCGAGCAGGCACGCAACCGGTATGAAGGTGCCGCCAGTGATTCGCAAGGTCCGCCAGTCAGAGAGACCATCTCGATTTTGGTCCCGACGGCGCTGGAAGATCTGGCTGACGTTATCGTCCGCATCAGCAACCGCCCTGAGCTGTCCACTGACGGCGAAACCATGATGTCCACCGAAGGCACAGTCGTGTACGACATCGAAGTCTTCGAGCGCAACGCCGATTGGGGCGCGCTCATGGTCGAGATCTCCGAAGGACACGTCTCATCCGATGTGGCCGACGCGATTACGTCGCACAATACTTTCGTACATATCAGCGCGCCAAATTGGGACATCGCCCAGGGCACCACCGGGCAGGTCGATCTGGCAACACAAACTTTGTCGATGCTGGAACCCCTCATGCGTGCTCTGAGCGCACCGGCGGTTTTAATGCGCAACTCCAATGCCGTGCACACCCACGAAGAAGTGCAGGCACTGTGCGCGGATACCTCCAGCGATAATCTGCCCAACGCCTTCGCCAAACTGTACAACTCCGGCAGCGAGTTGTTTTCAGCCGGTATGCATGCCCTCGGTTATGCCGATGTCGAGATTCCCTACTCGATCATGAAATTCGATGTGGCGGTGGACGTGCTCTGCGAGTTTCTTGTCTTCCAGTTGATCAATGAAACCTGGGAAGAAAAAGATCCGATTACTTTCGAATCGGCTGTCACCGGCGGTAAGTACGAATTCGAATTGCGCGAATGCGGACGCTTCACCGAGCATGGCAATGCTCGCTTCAATCCCTATGGGCTGTGGACGATGATCCGCGCTCTCGAATGAGATTGGCTATAATGACAAGCATGCACCAGTGTTCAACTACGAAAATCAAATGCTTCGTTTGCGGCAGGAATATCTGCGAAGAATGCATGACGGTCAGCAAAGATTCGCTGCGCTGTCAGTTCTGCGAGAGGACTTTTAAGAAACAGAACCCTATGCCCAAGCCTCTGTCACCCAAAATGACTCTAGCACTCGCCACCACCTTCATCAGCTTCATGATGATCAAGTTTTTGAACATCATCTCCGTCTGCATGACCTGAATAAGCCAGTACTTGCTGGTAGCGGCGCTACTGGGTATCGGTCTCTCGGCTCTCCTGCTCAACAAACTGGCTCACACGGCTCCCAGGGACCAGGTTCCTCTGGTGATCGGCTGCATTATCGCGGGGACGCTGGCCTGCTACCTGGCTGATTATGCCTACGCAGCCGGCTCCGGACATCCGTGGCTTCCTCCCGTCACTCAGCTCTTCTATGTCGGGCTGATTGTTTTGACGGTTGCAATCAGGCTGCGCCAGAGTGCCCGCTAGACACCACTTGTCAAGAAACCTGAATTCTGGCAGTATTCCGCCGACTGGCTTAAAATGGGCGAATTCGAATTTGCACGGAGTTGTTTTGCGATGAGTTATTTTGCGATGGCGGTTTCCATTCTCTGCGCGACGGCGCTTATCTCAATTCCCACTGCCATGGCCCAACTGAATATTCAGGGCGATGACGGCAGCACGGTTCAGATCGGACCGGGCGGCATCAATGTCCACTCCAATACCGGCAAACATTCCAACGTTCAGATCACGCCGGGAGGCATCAAAGTCAACTCGACGCCCTCGGCAAAAACCAAATCTACTACTGTGACGACGACGCGAGTTGGAGGCGGCGGATCCAGCGTTCGCACCACGACTACCACCGCCACAGGCTTCAACTTAAAGAGCGCCCTCGCCAAGCTGGAGATGTCGGCGTACGGCAAAGCAAATGAAAGCGCTCCGATCATCCAGCGTATCCAAAAGTTGGAGATGGACAATCTCGGTCACACCGGCACCGGCTCCAACATAGCGCGCGTGCAATCACTGGCAGTCGCCATGGGAGTGAATCTTTCCGGCACCGGTGGTGGCGGAGGCGCCCGTACCAGTGTCACCACAAATACCACCACAACCGAAACGATCGTCAACACATCAAATGCACAACCCACTCCGCCAATCTGGGCGATCACCGACGATCATCATTCGGGGACATATTTCTGCAACAACTCGATTGTTTCCATTTCTTCCAATCACTGCAATCTGATACTCACGGGACACTGCAAACAGCTCTCCATCACCGGCAACCACAACAATGTCCAGGTCGAACGCGCCGGCGGCATCGATACACCAGGCAACCATAACACGGTGATGTGGGTTAAGACGCCCATGCCTGCCGTCTCTAATTACGGCAACTACAACAATATCGGCCGGTTCCAGTAAACGGTGGCACCTGCCCCGGCGAAGATTCTGGTGGCCGGTGCCGCCGGCTACTTCGGCCGCATCATGGTCGACGAACTGCTGTCATTCACCGACTATCAGGTGGTGCTAGCCGGGCGCAATCTGAACGCGCTGCGCTCACTGCAACAAGTTCACGCAACCCATATCTCGCGCCTTTCGGTGATCGAATTGCATCTAGATCGCCGGAATTCGGTGTCTGCTGCGCTGGAAAATATTGATGTAGCGGTGTGCGCTGCCGGACCCTTTCAAGCGATACCACACTTTCTTCTCGAAGAATGCCTCACCCGCGGCATCCACTATATAGACATGGCGGATGACCGCCCGTTCGTCTCCACCACGCTCTCACTGGCGGCAAAGTGTACGCCGCGGTCTGCTGTTTGCTCCGGATGGTCTACAGTGCCCGCTCTGTCGGCTCTGCTGGTGGAAGCGGTGCGCGAGCGGTTTCAAACTATCGATGAAATTCACATTCAGATCGCACCGGGCAATCGCTCGCCTCGTGCACCAGGCACGGTGGCATCGCTCCTCAGCTCGATGGACCGCCGCTTTGATATCATGCAGGGCGGCAAATGGCAAAACGTCCGGGGCTGGTCGCACCGCCGCATATTTTACTTTCCGCAGCCGGTCGGGGCACGCGCCGGCTATCTGATCGATGTGCCGGATCACTTCCTTTTTCCGGAAATTTTCTCCGCGCAAACTGTGGAGTTTCGTGCCGGCGCCGAAGTCGATCTCTTCAATCATGGCCTTTCCATGCTTACCCAGCTATCCGCCTCCGGTCTCGTCAAATCATGGCTTCCCTTTCAGGATGTTCTGCAGTGCGGCATGTCTATGTTCGGATTTCTCGGCACCGATAGCGGTGCAGTGGGAGTCGCAGTGCGCGGACAAAAAGACGGTCGTCGCGTGGGAGTTCGTCATTGTTTGATTGCAAACACTCGCGGTCAAAACATTCCCGTCATGCCGGCGGTGGCGATGGTATCACGGCTGGTGAATGGCAACCAGAATGAAGCCCAGACATTTGCCGGACCAGTGCCCTACAATACCTGGCTGAGCACCGAGCAGCTGGTCGCTGAATGCGGCAAGCGTGGATACAACTTGACGGTCGAAGAGTGTGAGGAAACTTCCAGATGACCTGGCGACGCAGACTTTCGATCTCTGCCTGGATTGCCTTCGCAATTCATCTGATCGCCAACGGCACCATGGCTCTGATTTTGCGCAACGGGTTGGCCGTCAACCCGGATTTGCACAGTCGCATCGAGTTCGTCGCCTCGCAACGCAGCTTGTGGGTGGCGGCCTGGCTGCCATGGACAGCCGCGTCTCTCAGCATATTCGCGGTTATTGTTTGCTTCAGGCAAGCTCACAAAAACCAGGTGCAGTCTCCGCACTTGCTGCAAATGGCGATATTCGCCTGCTTGATTGGCATGGGCTTCGACCTGAATGGACAGATCTTCGCCGTGACGCTGCTACCTGATGCAGCCCAGGCTGCGCTTCAGCAATCGCCATCTGCCGAGCAACACTTCAAGAACTACTACAACCTGTTGATCATGATGAGCGGCGCAGCTGGAAATCTGGGCTATACGGTAGCCACGCTACTCTGCGCCCTCCCGGCTCGCAAGCTCTACCCCCGCTGGGTCAGCCTGGCAGCCGTTTCAGTCGGAATTCTGGGCGTGCTGGAGACAGTTTCCTGCCTGGTCGACTCGCTCCTACTGCAAATCGTATTGAACGCCGCCCTCTTCCCAGCCCTCTCTGTGTGGCTAGTTGGCGTCGCCTTGACCGCCGCGCGAACGCCATCGACGACTGCGAGCGAGTAGCCGAAACAGCCCAAAAGGCGCAGCCCACGGCATTGTACAGGTTGTTAAATGCCAAACGTTTCTTCCTTTAACCAGGTGGCATAAATAGGTACAGTTCACTTTTACCTCTGCAAAAAGCGAGCCCGTTATTTCAAATCAAGAAACCATCGATGGTCTGGTCCAGGCCATCAAGCTCTCACCGGAAAACGTGCCGTTGCGCATGCTGCTTGCCGATGCGCTGCTCTCGGTCGGCAGGTTCGAAGAAGCTGAAGCCGAATACACGGCGGCGCTCACCCGCGCGCCCAACGACGACAAAATCATGCTGGCTCTTGCTCACGCCTGCTTTCAGGGCGGCAAGTACGACAAGTCATGCGTGCTGGTGGAAGATCTCGTCAAGCGACCGGCCGCACCAGCCAAAACTCATATTTTGTACGCGCGTCTTCTGCTCAACGAAGGGCAAATCAAAAAAGCTGTCGATCAGTACAAACAAGGCATCGAAAAAGACGCTGCCGTCGCTGATGCCGGACTGTCCGAACAGCTGGGCATCGGCGCCGACGAACGCTCGGCGGTGATCGACGGCAAAGTACGCCATGCAGCCGACCCGGACGCCGACGATGACGACAAATCGCACCTGATTGAATTCAGCGACATCAAATTCGCCGACGTCGGCGGTATGAGCGAAGTCAAAGAACAAGTGCAGATGAAGATCATTCATCCACTCACTCATGCAGAGACCTTTAAAGCCTACGGACAAAAAATCGGCGGCGGCATCCTCATGTACGGTCCGCCGGGTTGCGGCAAGACTTATTTAGCCAAAGCCACCGCCGGCGAAATCAATGCCAAGTTCATTTCAGTTGGACTGCACCACGTTCTCGACATGTGGATCGGCAGCAGCGAACGCAACTTGCACGAGATTTTCGAGACCGCCCGCCTGAATAAGCCGTGCGTTGTGTTCTTCGACGAAGTCGATGCGCTGGCGGCCAGCCGGGCAGACATGCGACAGGCAGGCGGCAGGCACATCATCAACCAATTCTTGAACGAACTGGATGGTGTCGATACGGACAATGAAGGTCTGTTGATCCTCGCCGCCACCAACGCCCCCTGGCACGTCGACTCGGCTTTCAGACGCCCGGGGCGCTTCGACCGCATCATATTTGTGCCACCACCGGATGCACCGGCGCGCGCATCCATTTTGCGTATTTTGCTGAAAGGCAAACCGATGGAAAACATCGATTTCGAATTGATGGGCAAGAAGACCGACAAGTTTTCGGGCGCGGATCTGAAGGCACTCGTCGAACAGACCGTGGAGAAGAAAATCGCCGAAGCCATGAAGACCGGCACACCTAAGCCGATCACCACCAAAGACCTGGAAGGTTCGTTGAAAAACGTCAAGCCGTCGACCAGCGATTGGTTTGCCACTGCGCGCAACTACGCCGTGTATTCCAATGAAGGCGGGCTCTACGACGATATTCTCAAGTATCTCAAGATTCAGTGAGCGCACACTACGAAAAGGGTCGCCTTCTCTACCAGCAACGTCGCTACGACTTAGCTGAAACTGAATTCCGCAAAGCGCTGTCCGAAGATCCCAACGCACCGCTGGCACACGCGATGCTGGCGGCGTCTCTGTCCGCGCAGGGACAGGCAGACAAGGGAGTCAAAGAAGCCGAAGCGGCCATCAAAATTGCTCCGGAACTTGCTTATCCCTACTACATTCTCAGCCTGTCGCAACTGGCGTGCAACCGCACCGGCGACGCCGAAAAAACCATCAAAGAAGCCTTGCGCATCGACCCGACTTCCTCGACCTACCTGACGCATGCCGCCGATGTGCAGGTCGTTAAAGAAAACTGGAAGGAAGCACTGAAGTATGCCGAAGCGGGACTGCAAAGCGATCCTGAAGATGTAAACTGCATCAACACCAGAGCCCAGGTTCTGGTGCGATTGAATCGATTTGCTGAAGCGGAGGAATCGCTGGAGTTTGCCCTGCGACTCGATCCTGAAGACTCGATGACGCACAGCAATATGGGCTGGGTAGCGGTGCGGCGCGGACGCATCAACGAAGCAATCGACCACTTCAAAGAGGCGTTGCGCCTCAATCCAAATTCAGACTGGGCGTATGAAGGCGTGGTGGAAGCGCTGAAGGCACGCAACCCCATCTACCACATGCTGCTTATGAGTTCGCTGCAATTGCAAGAAACCAGCGGTCACATGCGCACGGCATTGTACTGGTTTTTCTGGGTGATACCACCTTTGCGAGCTGCGCTCCTTTTGTTTTTGATCGTGTCGTTCGTCACCAAAACAATGTTCACCCTCTTGCTCCGACTCGATCCGCTGGGGAGACGCGTGCTGACCGACAAGACCAAGCGTCAGAATAATGCTTCACTGGTACTGGTCGGTGTGATTGTCGTTTTTATCGCGGCCATCATGTGCAATCCGCAATACTTCACGCCGGAGACCCACAAAACCGTCGTCGCAGGTAAAGTTCTTTTTGAGAGCGGCGATACTAAACGCGGTATCGCCCACTGGGACACCGCAGTCGGTGAAGCACAACAGCTCGATGCGCGTGGCGTCGGTGAACCCAGTCATTACCACTTCGAGAAGGCTGAGACCATCATTAAAGATTTGCTCGATACAGTAGAAGAAACACAAGGTGTTGATGCCCTGCTGAAATTCAAATATCGCATGGAACTGGGACATCATTTCATGCGCAGCAACGAATATGATGGAGCGGCGACAGCCTACGAGCAGGCGGGGCATCTAGTAGCCGACCTGCCGTCCAGACTGCCCCATGCTCAGGCGATGGCAGCGGCAGGCGAAGCCCATTTTAATCGCGGCGAAAACGTGTATTACACACAGCAAGCAGTCGATGACTTCCGGGCAGCCTGCAAAGATTTTGAGAAGGAAGGCAATCCGAACACCGCGCAGTTTCGGCAGGTCTTGTTACGGCTGGCTGAGTGCCTCAAGCGCATGGGCAATGACGAAGCGGCGGCGGCGATTATTAAGAAGCAACAGGAACTCGATGCCCAGAAAGCCGGCATTCAGTCTGTGCCGATCCATCTCATTCACAAGTAGACCCCCGGTGCTAGAATGGCGCCGTGCAACTGGCAATTGGAATTGATCTTGGCGGCAGCCACATCACCGCCGTGATGGTAGACGAGAGCGGCGCCGTGCTGGCACGCTGCGGCAATCCGGTTGTGCAACACGACTTCGATACGGTCTTCGCCGCCATGATCGAATCTGCGAAGACTGTGATGGCAGCGGTCCCTGATTGCTCGACACTCATACAGGCAGTGGGACTTGGTATTCCCGGCAATGTCGATCCGCGCGACGGCGCTACGCGCTATCTGCCTAGCTTTCCATGGGGACGCATCGAGATCGGCAAGCTCTTCGAAACACAATTGCAACTGCCTGTGATCATGCGAAACGATGGTCGCTGTGCGGCCATCGCCGAATCTCGGCTGGGCAGCGGACGCCGCTCACGCATCTTCGCATTACTGACGCTCGGCACCGGCATTGGTGGCGCACTGATCATCGACGGTAAGCTATTCGACGGTGCCACATTCGATGCCGGCGACTTCGGACATCACACCATTCACGGCGGAGCCAACGGCTTTCCCTGTGTGTGCGGCAAAAGCGGTTGCTTCGAAATGCACGCTGCCGCTCAGGGACTGGTGCGGCATTATCAAAAGCAAGGCGGTAGCTCTGCCGACAATGCCGCTCAGGTGATGGAAAAATATCGTCAGGGTGAGGACAAAGCACGCACCGCGTTTGCCTGTTATCTCGACGACCTGTCCACCGGACTGGCAAATCTGGTTACTTTCTACAATCCAGATACGATCGCCGTCGGTGGTGGTTTGTCTCATGCTCCGGAAGTGTTCGAGAACATTCACGCGCTGGTAGACGCAAAAACTCTGCCGGCATCACGTAACTTTGTCAAAATTGTACCCGCCACATTGGGACAAGACGCCGGGGCGATCGGCGCCGGACTGCTGGCTCTCTCCAGCCAACCAGCAGCAACGTCACTTTAGACGCAGCACGACCACACCATCGAGAATTCCAAAGTCGGCGCGTTGCTTGATCTTCAATCCGCCGCCCAGCTTGTGGTAGCCGTGAGCATCCATGGTCTTGGCACCCTCGTATCCAGTTTGGATCTTGCCGTGAACAATTTCGGTCGGCACGACACGATCGTGGCTGGCGGCCGAGCCGCTGCGCGGCGCCGGGTCATGCACAATCAGCGCGTCGCCTTCAGTGCCGACGACCGCCACCCAGTGCCCGGCAAAACGCACGTACTTGTCCTGAGCAGGGAAATATCGATACCAGCCGATTTTCAGCCATACCGCCGACTTGTCGTCGGCAAGTCCTTTGCGGACAAACGCCAGTTGCGGCAAGGTCGCCAGTGCCACCCCGTGATCGAGATGTTCCCACCCCTGGTATTGCAATGACTCCACAACATAACCGCGCTCACCGATATACTTGCGCAGCCCGACCATAAGACCATCAGGTGTAGTGCCACCGAGACGAGTTGTCTTCATCAACTTCGACAGGCGCAAACTCAGCTGCCCCTGCGCTCGGGCATCCAGCGCACTTGCTGATGTCAATCGAGGATAACCATGCTTGCTCATGTAGATCAGCGAATCGGAAGCCGCCACCGGTCCACAATACGGCGCGCCTTCAAAGGGCAGACCTGCCTGTGGTTCGGATTGCATCAAATCAGGCGTTTCGTCCACTCGCGAAACAGATTCGACCGCAGCTCCGCCCGCAGTCACGCTACTGCCAACCACCCCGGCTGCAACCAGATATAGTGCCACTGATTGAGGACTGGTAAACTTACGAAGCCCCCGCGCTGAGAGCGAGACAATGGCGGAACCAATTACTTCTCTGACATTTCGAGCGTGCAAAAATTGTGACATGCAATCGCTGCAAAACCTCGTCAGCAAACTGTATTTAGAGGATTCAAATGTATCGCACGTGCAACCAAACGTGCAAGTTTCGTGTCAAGAATTAGCAGCGAAACCTGACAAAGGGCAGGTCGTAATCTTCGATGCAGACGGGCACGTGGCGGGCTATGCAATCTTGATCTTTTTCTGGAGCAACGAATACGGCGGAGACATCATCGAGATCGACGAGCTGTACGTTGATGAAGTTTACCGCCGCAGTGGGGTAGCTACGAAATTCTTCGAATGGCTGGCGGACGCATTCGGCGAAAAGTGCGCGGGGCTTAGCTTACAGGTTTCAGAACAGAATCAGACAGCACTCAGTTTCTATCAAAAACTGGGCTTTGAACACTCCAGAAACCAGCACCTGATCAAAGTTCATACTAAATAGAGATCTTGGTTTCAGAACTTTTTCACAATTGACGCGTAAGCTCACCTCATCGGATCGTTCTGCTGGGTCTACCCCTTACTAACCAGACCGGAGCTTTTATGCGACTCCATTATATTTTCACGGCTTTCGTCGCGGCTGTAGCCACAATGGTCGGCTCTGCCGTCAATGCCGCCGCACCCGAGAAGCCGGCCACCATCGCCGCCAGAACCGCCGCCGCACACATAATGTCGCCCGGCAAACTGATGACCACCAAAAGACCCGACACCATACTCTCCGCCGGCATAACCAATACCCTGCCGGCAACCGCAGCCCCGGCCACCAAACATGCCGGCAACAAGTCGGCGGTTAAAGTGGCAACCCATGCAAAACCCCATGCGGGCGGCCAACCGGCAGCTAAAGTCGCAGCCGCCACCAACGTCAACAGCGATGCAACCAAACTGGCGATGGCACCGCAATCGGTGCCGCCCACGGCCACGTCAACGGCAACCGGAACTACGACAACTACCTATAGCGCACCGCGACTGCCTAACATGCAACCGTTGAATGCCGTCGTCAATACGGCACCGGTCAATCCATCCGAATCCGAAACCAAACTGCCGCAGGCAGCCATCACACCCAACTCCTCGAACGCACTCAGTCACCCGATGGTTCTCACCCCTGCACCAGCCTATGAAGTGGCAACGCCTCAAGAAAAGAACAACGGCAAGATGGCAAAAATTGGCGGCTGGTTCAATCAACGCGTTCTTCGCCGCGGTCCGGGTGCTCCCAGCGCCGGCATGCCGCCGGCCACAGTCCAGGCGGGTCCAGCCAGCTACGCCAGCGCCAACAAGCCGGCTGCCTCTCCATATTTGATCGCCTCCGAAAATGCCTCCACGGTCACATACTGGCCGCCGACCAGCACCAACGTCGCCGTCCACAACTTTGGACCAATGTCCGAGAGTGCCGCGCCCGGCGCCACCGCATCTGGTATCCCCAGTGATATGCGCCCGGCTATCTTGATCGTCAAGTTGGCACCAGGAATTTATCCTGCCGCCATCGGTGGTGTGATCAACAAAGTGCACGGCAGCGTCATGGGCTCCCATGGTGCCGAGTACATGCACACGCTGCGCATCGCGGTCAACCGCAACGACGTACCTCTGGCTATGAAACTTCTGACTAACAACCGCGCCGTTCAATACGTCGTTCCCGAGGAACTCCTCGGCGTCGCCGGCGCCAACAAGTAAGTGCGAACGCAGCCTCTTGAAATCAACAGAAATATTCCGATGTTTGTCAAGACGAGATCCTGATTGTACCAGCGCAGGTTTGTGGGCGCGCTAACGTGAGCAAACCCGAGGGTCGGAATTGCTGGGCAGGCTTCAGATAGAAAGAGCTTTAAGCCGTTTCAAATTCCTCAGAGAACGGGCGTCTGTTGTGGATGAGCGACCACGCGATTGTGACTAGCTTGCGGATCACTGCAGTGCGTACCAGCGCGCCTGGTTTGCCAGCAGAGGTAAGTCGTTCGCAAAAGCGCCGCAAACCGCATTGTGCTGCATTGCCGCCATGGCCGGGAAAAGTAAGGCATTACGCACATATTTGTTTCCTGCTTTGCTGATCGATCCTCTCGCCTTGATTGAACTGCCTGATTCCCATTTGCGCGGCGTCAGACCCAGAAATTTGGCTAGCGATCTGCTTGTTGGAAATTTCCGGAAATCGATCAAAGAAAGCAAGATGATTGCGGTCTTCTCTCCAATCCCTGGAATGGATAAGAGCAAACGCTTATCCTCGCGTAAGGCTAGATCGGCGTCGATCCGAGAACAAGCCAGGGCGAAGATTTCGTCGTACTCTGCATTTATGCGTTCTGCCTCCGCGGACAGCACGTGCCTCACTGCATCGCTGCGAAGCCCGCATTTAAGCTGATTTTGCACCGCTACCGATCGTTTCTCCAACGAACGCAAGCACATTTGGATGTCTCGCAATTCGAGTTGGATAGGTGAGGGAAGGCGATGTTCAGGCAATTTGCTGACCGCTCCTTAGCGAACATGGCAAGGGCGAACGCGTCAGAATAGTCTGACTTCAAGTCGGGCTGGAGCGACTGGGCGAATCTCCGAAACCTCCTAATATCTGCGCGAACAACGCGGATCTTTGGGAGTTCCAGTATAAAAGTAACCAGTGCTTCTCCATATCTACCGGTAGGCTCAAAGACCAGGTTATACCGGTCGCATTCAAAGCTGTGGACCCAATCGCGGAATCTGGCAAAACCAGTTGCGCTGTTAGCGAACTTCTTCACGTAGCGCGAGTTCTCAATCAAGATGCATGCGTCGAACCAATCCTTAGCGATGTCAACGCCTAGATTTACGTTCTTCATTCGTCCTCTTTCTTTCTAGTGTCATTCACCGAAAGATCTGGTCACAGCAACCTCTGTCGACTTTCTTACGCGGTTTAGCCCTATGGCTACCAACATATTCCTCGATGTAGACTTGTTGCTGGTGTGGACGAGCGTCTAATTTCTGTTTCGAGCTCTCTTACGGCATCGATCTGTTGATGGAGTTCACGCCTGTCCAATGACCAGATCCAACAGGGTTACTTAGGCTCACCTAGGTAACCCTGTCAACTTAAAGGCCATCGTAAGAAGTGTTGATTTTCACAAGGCGGCGAAACAGCACACGGACGCCGGTAAATTCAGGGGCACGGCAGGGTAACGGTCACGCGCGTGCCTTGACTGGGAGTGCTGACCAGCGTCACGGTTCCGTGATGCGCGGCAGCGATCTCCTGCACGATGGCCAGTCCCAGGCCACTGCCTCCCGGCGGGCTGCCCAGCACGCGATAGAAGCGCTCAAAGATCCGCGGTTGCTCCGCTTCCGGAATGCCGCAGCCGTTGTCGCAGACTTCCACAATTGCACGGTCACCGTCGCGTCGCAAAGCCACTTCCACCGTCGCCCCTTCTGTCTGCGCATAACGAATGGCGTTATCAATGATGTTGAGCAGCATCTCGCGCAGCATCAGCGCACTGCCGTTCACTGCCAGCACCGGTCCGGCTTCTGCCTCGGCGCCAGCGAAAGCTATCTCCAGTTTCTTCTCCTGAGCGTCCTCCAGCAGCTCTTCAATGCAGGAAGCCACCAGTGCGGTCAGGTCGACGCTGTCGGTCTGGCGTTGCGAGGAGTCTTTGAGAGACTCATCAACGCGAGCCAGAGTCAATAGCTGGTGAACGAGCCGGCTGCCTCGCTCGGCACCGATGTGTATCTTGCGCAGGATATCCTGACGAGACTGAGCATCATCCTCGGAGAGTGCCAGTTCCGTCTGCGTCTGAATTCCAGCCAGAGGTGTGCGCAACTGGTGCGCCGCATTGGCAACAAATCGGCGGTGTCCTTCGATATCAAACTGCAAGCGTGACAGCAATAAGTTGATCGCTCGCACCAGAGATGCCACCTCAACCGGCACATTGGCCTCAGGCAAAGGGTGCAAGTCCGAAAACGAACGTTCATCCACATTTTTGCGGATCGATTCCAGTGGTGCCAGCGACTTGCCGATCGCCACGTACAACGTTGCACCGAGAAGAAAAATACAGATCACGCCGGGGACGAGCACAGCCAGCAATATGCGATTGGCGAGCTGGTGGCGCGCGGTGAGCGTCTCCGCCACACGGACCATGGCGACGCCGCCGGCGTCTACCGGCACAGGCACTGTCGCAATGCGCACCGCCTGCCCGTGCAGCTGCCCGTCAGAGAAAACCGGACCGCCACTGGAAGGCGTCGCCGGTGCCTCGGGAAAATTCCGTTCGCCCGCCACCAGACGCCCATGCGGACCGACCACCTGGTAGTAGAACTTGTCGCTCAGGTCATAGGTCAATAACTTGATAGCCTGCGGATGCAGTTCTACCGCAAACAGCCCTTCACTGGTTGTGAACCCGGTGGAAATCGAACGCGCCACTTCAGCCAGTTCTTCGTCATAGATGCTGCGCGCCAGACTGGTTGCGAACGTATAAACGAGGGCCATTGAGATGATCCAGACTGCCACAACCGGCAACATCCAAAACCAGAGCTGCGAGCGCAGGGATGTCTTCATCGGCTACTCGACCTTTTTCTCACTGAGCGTGTAGCCGAGTCCGCGGATGGTCTTCACGGTCAGATCGGCGGGTTCCAGTTTCTTGCGCAGTCGATGCACTGCCACTTCGATGGTGTTGTAGTTGAGGTCCCATGCGCCGTCATAAACATCGCGAGCGATCTGTTCCTTGCTGACGATGCGCCCCGCCCGTTTCATCAACAGCTCGAGTATGCCCAGTTCTTTGGCGGACAGCGACATCGCCTCGTCGCCTGCAAACGCGCGCCGGGCCATGATGTCATAACGCAGGCTGCCAAAGGTGATTTCGTTGTTGCTGTCCCACTGCGCTCTTCTCAATAGCGCGCGCAACCTCGCTTCCAAAACCGGCAGGCGAAATGGTTTGGTGATGTAGTCATCCGCCCCGACGTCCAGGGCTCCGATAATATCTTCCGGTTCGTCTCTGGCGGTGACAACCATTACCGGCGTGGCGTTTCGCCTGCCGCGTAAACGCTTGAGCACCTCCATGCCGTCCATTTCCGGCAAACCCAGGTCAAGTATGAGGGCGTCATACTCGGATGTTTCCAGGAGATTGTCAGCGGCGGCACCCGTCTCGGCTACCTCGACAACAAAACCGCTCTTGCGCAACGCATGGGATACCGCGTCCGCCAGCAAATCATCGTCTTCTATCAGTAAAACTCTCATCGTCGGGGGCTATCCTACCACCGAAAACGTAATCTTGTAAGTTTCGTGCAAGCCTTCTGGGCTACGCTAGATGCAGTTCCTGTGTCGGTTTCCATGGCTGGCTTCGCAAGAAATAGTAGTATCCATCATCTTTCTTCCCGGATCTCCGGGTCGCTGCCGCTTGTTGCCGGTGCGACAGCAATTCTGGCGCTTTCAGGCTGCTCCGAAAAAAGCGAGCACATCCCTCGCTATGAAGATTCTCATGCCGGCGGAGCAGCACCACATACAGTATCGCTGCCGCCCAATTTCAAAAACCCAAGTGAGTTTTCGATCACTCCGGCCAGCTATCAAGACATGCCGGAAATCGTGCACGTCATGGGACAGATTCAGACCAACGAAACATCCGTGACACGCGTCACCTCCCCGCTCGCCGGTCGCGTCATCGAAACATTCGCAGTACTCGGAGAAGACGTTCCGAAGGGCAGGACGATGTTCACTGTCTCCAGTGAGGAAGTGGGCGAGCTGGAAGCCGAAGAGTTCAACAAGGAAAACGATCTCAACGCCGAGCTCGAACGCGAACTCCTGCAACTTGGCTACGAGACCAAAGAACAAGAGACGAAACTTGGCTTCGCCAAGAAAATCCTTGACCGGTGCGAGCGTTTGATTCAAGAAAAAATCGGTTCGCAAGCGGCTCTCGATGCCGCCAAAAACGAATTCGACACTGTCTCGCTGACAGTTCAGTCGTTGAAGCAAAAGAAACCACAACTGATTGCCATTGCCGACAGCAAACGGCGACTGTACCGGCAGGGGCTGAGACAACGCTTGCTACTCTTGGGCATGCCGGCAAACACAGTGGACAAGATTATCAATTCGCAGCAGCTCAATCCGGTGGTGCCGATTGTCACGGCGCAACCCGGTGTCGTCCTGGAGAGGCAGATCAATCCAGGCGAGCTGATACCGGCGGGCAAGCTGGCTTTCCTGGTCGATGATCTAGATGCGGTTTGGCTGGTGGCAGAGGTCTACGAGAAAGACGTGAAAGCCGTGCACATCGGACAGGCAGTCAACTTCACGGTGGACAGCTATCCGGGCGAGACGTTCCACGGCATTCTCAGCTTTGTCGACCGGGCGATTAATCCGGAAGCTCGCACAATGAAGGTGCGCGCCGATGTCGCCAACATAGACCGGCGTCTCAAACCAAAAATGTTCTCGCGCATGAATATCGTCGCCGGCACCCGCAAAGCGCTGGTAATACCCAAGTCGGCCGTCGTCAGTTGCGGATCGAACAACGTCGTTTACCTGAAACGACCGGACGGGCGCTATGAAGAACGGACGGTCGAGACAGGTCTGACCTGCCACGAGAACGTGGAAGTATTGACAGGCCTTTTACCCGGCGATGCTGTCGTCAGCAAGGGCGCTTTCACACTACGAGCCTGTTCGCTGTCCAACACCGAATGATTCAGCCGGCAGCGCATCGTTGTTTGGTTTTTTCCTGAATGCCAGCATGTAGATGCAGGGCACCGAGATCAAAAGCAAGATGGTCGCCGGCAAAAGTCCACCTGAGATAACGGTCGCAAAAGGCTTCTGGCTCTGGCTGCCGATGCCCGTGGCGATGGCCGCCGGCACCAGTCCGATCACCGCCACAGTACTGGCTGTCAGCACGGCATTCATTTTTTCCATCGCACCTTCGAAGGCGGCTTCACTGGAGGAGAATCCCTTTTTAGTCAGCTCCTTCATGCGAGAGGTGAGCACGACCGAGTTCTGGATACAAAGACCGAAGAGCGCCACAAAGCCCACCCCGGAAGAAACGCTCAGGTGCGTGCCGGACACAAACAACACCGCCAGCCCGCACGCCACCGCTACCGGTACCACAGACATGGCAACCAGGGCCGTCTTTGCTTCACCAAACGCAGCATAGAGAAGGAAGAAGATCAGTATCAGGGTAATCGGCACCACTATCGAAAGGCGCTTGCCGGCTTCGATGGCGCGGTCGAATTGTCCGGCGTGTTGTATAGAATAACCATCAGGCAACTTCACTTCCCGGGTGACTGTCTTCTGTGAATCCATGACGGTGGAACCGAGATCGCGACCGCGGATGTTGCAATATACGGCTGTCCGCCGCTTGTTGTTTTCGCGGCAGATGGTGGCGGCTCCAGCCTCTTCGTGAATATCGGCAATCTGGGCCAGCGGAATGCGCGTACCAGCCGGTGTGTTGATCAAGATGTTGCCGATGCTGCTGGGGGTGTTGCGATACTCCTTATCCAGACGCATGACCACATCGAAGCGTTTGTCACCGTCGATGACCTTGGTGATGCTCTTGCCGCCGATGGCAATTTCCACGACATCCAGAACATCTTTAGCGTGCACACCATAGCGCGCCGCCTTTTCGAAATCGATGCGTACCGCCACCTGCGGCTGCCCGATCAGGTGGTCGCGCGCCACGTCGCAGGTGCCATGCACTTTCTTCACTGCGTTAGAAACAGCGGCCGAAAGCTCTTCCAACACGTTGACGTCGGGTCCATATATTTTGATCGCGTATTCACCATTGCGGACACCCGAGATAGCTTCATCCATGTTGTCCTTGATGTACTGCGAGAAATTGAGCACCAGCCCGGGACGAGTCTCCTTCATTTTCTGGTTCATAGATTCGATCAATTCATCTTTAGTGTGAAACTGCGGACGCCATTTCGACTGAGGCTCGAGATCAATCAGAAACTGAATGAAGTTGTATCCGAAGGGGTCGGTGCCGTCATCCGGGCTGCCGATATGGCTGACCACATTGGTGACCTCCGGAAAAGAACGAGCAATCGTTCGCAGCTCTCTGGCAATTTCCACTGAATGATCGAGAGAAACGCTGGTCGGCAAGATAGTGACGGAAAGCCAGATGTTTCCTTCCTCCAGTTCGGGAATGAACTCCGATCCAAGAAAAGGCACCGTCAGCAGGCTGGAACCACAAACAGCCGCAATTGCAACGACAGCCAGCAGGGAGCGGCGCAGTGACAGTTTCAGCGTGCGCTCATAAATTCCATGCAGTGGTTTGAGCAGAGGATTCTCTTTGTGCGAAGGCAGTTTGCCATGCGTGTAGATGAAGGCACACAACGCCGGCACTAGAAATATCGCCGCCAGAATCGCTCCACAAAGCGTGAAGTTCATCATAATCGCCAGCGGGCGGAAAAGCTTGCCTTCCACGTGATCGAAACTGAGCACCGGCAAGAACGTAATCATGATGATTGCGGTCGAAAACAGAATCGGCTTGGCTATCTCGGCGGACGATCTGGCGATCGTATCCAGGATCTTCTTATGGCTGGGACGCTCGTCTACATCCCGCAAATCGGCAAGCGAGACGGCAACATGCTCCATAAGTATGATCGCGCCGTCGACAATGATCCCGAAGTCGATAGCTCCCAAAGATAAAAGATTGGCGGGCACTTTGAAGAGATTGAGCAGAACAAACGCCGTCAAAAGCGCCAGCGGAATGACGGTGGCAACAATCAGAGAACTGCGCACCTGAAACAAGAACAGCATCAAAATCACGACCACCAAAACCACGCCTTCGGCGACGTTGTGTCCTATGGTGTCGACGGTATTGTGGACGAGAGCGGTGCGATCATACAAAGGCACAAGTTCCATGCCGTCGGGCAAGCTATGCGCGATCTCCGGCCAGGCCTCTTTTAAGTTGTCGACCGCTCTGGAAGGGTTTTCTCCGCGGCGCATGAGCAGAATACCCTCGACGGCATCGTCGTCGTCGTTGACGCCGACCTGTCCCTGCCTGATGGCGGCAGCGACCGAGACGGTGGCGACATCTTTGACACGAATCGGAATGCCGTCGGATCGGGTGGACACAACGACGGCGCCGATATCCTCCTCATCTTTAAGCAGCCCCTCGCCGCGAACCATATAGTTGATATCGTTGGAGACGATATAGCTACCGCCTGTAGTGCCGTTAGCCTGTCCGATGGCGGCAGCCAGTTCTGATTGGCTAACGCCGAGAGCATTCAGGCGTTCGGGGTCGAAAGACACCTGGTAGATCTTGGTCGGCCCGCCAAAACCTGTGGACTCGACGATACCGTCCACAGCGCGAAACTGACGATTCAGGGACCAGTCTTGCTGCTCCTTGCGCGCCATGCTCGACCACTTGTCTCCGCGCACAAAATAACGGAAGACCTCGCCCACGGGGCTGGCATTGGGGTCCATTTGCGGATCTACGCCCTCCGGCAGTTCAGCGCTCTGTATTCGTTCCAGCACTTGCTGGCGCGCTGTGATCGGATCTGTTTCCGAGTCGAAAACGATCGTGATCGAAGAAAGCCCGAATAGCGACACCGAGCGCGGTGGCAACGAATGCGGTATGCCGTTCAGGACGCGTTCAAGTGGTATGGTGACTAGTTTCTCGACTTCCTGCGCTGCTTTGCCGTCGACTTTGGTGATTACCCGAACTTGCATATTGGCAATGTCCGGATAAGCCTCCAGCGCGATCTTTTGATACGCGACAATGCCGCCCGCGATCAAAGCCAGCGCCAGGAAGACGATCAGGTGGCGCCTGCGGACGATGAATTGAAAAAGCGATTCCACTGAGACTTTCCGGGAGTTCAGTCTCAAGCCTAAAACCGCTACCTTAACCAGACCTTACAACACCTGCGACAGATTATTAACTGTCGCAGAACGTCACAGGAGCGAGCTTTCAGGCATTACTCTGGCGGTATGTTCTTTCGCCGCACGCCATTCGCAGGAGTTTTACATGTCTGAGCAACTGACAGCGCGATTCCGCACTGCACTCGGCAAAGAAGTCGAGGTCTGGAGAAGGGAAGGTCTGGTTTCCGATAATACAGCCGATGCCATCTTGCAGCGCTATCCGGTGCTCAGCAAGAAGTCTACCTTCATCACTATCCTCACCATTCTCGGTGCCGTACTGATAGGACTGGGCACTTTGCTCTTCGTGGGCGCGAATTGGTCAGCGATTCCCCATTTGTTCAAGCTGTTTTTAATCCTCGCTGCCACCGTTGTGTCCTATGCGACCGGCTGGCACTTGAGCTACGCTGCGGCGCCCGGGGCACCAGCCGATGCGCCGCCGATGCACCCAAAACTAGGCGGAGCATTGCTGCTTTTGGGCAGCATCTTTTACGGCGCCGGCATCTGGCTGGTCGCTCAAATGCTCAACCTGGATATGAGCCTGGAAACCGGACTTGTACTCTGGGGACTGGGTGCGGGCGCCATGACACTGGTGACACGCCAGACCGCCGTCGCCAGCTTGACGGCGCTCATCAGCCTGGTCTGGTTGGTCGCCAACGAAGGGCATCGCTGGTCGCTCTTTTTTGGCAGTTCGGTGCACGGCAGCGGCGCCGACTGGTTCGGCTTCGCGTCTGCCATCGGTTCGATGCTGGTCCTCAGCCACATAGTTCGCAGCCGCACGGCATTGATCATTACCCTGGTCGGCGGAGCGTTGTGGACCGGGTTCGCGTGCAGCCAGCATCTATACGCCGTCGGCATTTACGGAGCCATCTTGCTGATTGCCCACCTCTGGTACCGCGAGCGCAATCCCTTGTTCGCCAATGCATTCTTCTATGCCGGCGCCGTGATCACTCCCCTGACTTACTTCAGTATGACCTTCGACCACTATGACGTTGCTTCGCGCATCAGTTCCTTCAATTTCCTCGATCTGATCGTCCTTGGCGGAACCACGTCTGCCGTAGCCGCGCTCGTGGCACTAAAAACCAAAGTTGCGAAAGGGGAGCTGCTTTTAGGGCTTCTGGCAGCGGTCGGGTGCGTGTTTCTTCAATTCGTAGGCAACGACTTCTTCAGCTCGGTCCTCTCCAACCTGGCGTTCGCTGCTCTCCTGGTCGGGATGATCGCAGTCGGCATGCGCACAAACCGTCCTGGTCTGGTCAACACAGCCATGGTGTTCGTGGTACTGGATATAGTGGCGCGGTATTTCGATTTCTTCTTCTCGATGCTCGATCGCTCACTCTTCTTCGTGATGGGAGGCGTCGTGCTTATGGTTGCCGGTGCAATCGTCGAGAAGAACCGCCGCCGCATGTTCCATAAGTCCGCCCACGCATCATAAGGAATGAGGGAAGAAACATGTTGAGGAATCTCGCCTTCGCAGCCGCAGTTGTTGCCCAAGTGGCAACCATCACTTATCTCTACGCAGAACCGGCATGGACTATGACTCACGGGCAAGTCGTCACTCTGCAGACAAAACCTGTAGATCCCTACGACATGTTTCGCGGTGAGTACGCACAACTCGGCTACGACTTCGAACAGCCTGCACCGGCTCATCTGCACCTACAACCCGATCAGGTGGTGTACGCAGTCCTGTCAAAAACGAAGAACAACTGGAAGTTGGTGAACTATTCAAAGACAAAACCGATTTCGGCGGCCGGACAAATAGTGCTGCGAGGTCACGCCGACTCACCCTGGTCTGCCGCCTCCAGAGGCAGTTCCTTCGGAGATCATGGTGTCAACTTCGGTATCGAGCGCCTCTACCTGCCGGAAGGGCAAAGTCGAGACCTGCAGTTCAGAGGCAAGGCTTTAAAAGTCGAAGTAGCAGTCAACACCGCCGGACAGGCACTGATCAAGCGCGTGTTCGACGGTGACAAACTGATTTACGACGGAACCAGAGTTGCTCTCGGTTTCTAGTTAGTTGTTCTTTTTCTCGACTTCCAGTTCAGCTTTAGCTTTCTTGGCTGCCGCATCGACCTTTGCCTTTTCAGTCTTCTCTTTGAGGTCGATCTGCTCTTTAGTGTCACCGGCTACCTTGTTGATATCGTCTTTTGCCTGATCCAGAGTTTTCTTGTCTGCGTCCAGGTTATTGTCCACAGTTTCTCTGGCCTGGTCGGCGTTGAGATCGATCTGTTTCTTCGACAGATCGGCATTCTTATCTACTTGCTTCTGTTCTTGTGCAATTTGCTTGTCTTCGGCCGATCCGCAGCCAGTCAGACCACCCAACACGATAGTTGCTGCCACGAGCATGATCATCTGATTTCTCATCTTCTTCACCCAATTGGAGACGCTCAGTGAGATGACAGCACTGCAAGGCACCTGAGTTCCATTTCGCCGATGATTTTAATCTGCAAACGCTGCGGGCGGACTGGCTGTACAATACGCCCATGAGTTCAACTACCCCCAACACAAATACGAATAGTGACGCCCTGCGCAACACCACGCGAGAGTTGCACGAACGCATCGAGCAACATCCTTTGCAGAAACAGCTGGCGTCAGCCGCCATCTCGAAAGAAAACTACGCCCGCTATTTGCAGCATCTGCATGTATTGCACACCGCCTTCGAAGCTCGACTGAAAGAACTGGCTGACAAGGAGCCCTTCAAGCGAGTGTTGGTCGACGCTCACTTTCAGCAGGAGTTTTTAGAACGCGATCTGGAACGGTTGAGCGCCGACCACAGCGACATCCTTCAGAAATCAGCTTCATTGCCGGAAACCAACAGATTCGGCTACGAAGGGACATTCGCAGAAAATGATGTAGCTCTACTGGGTGCACTTTATGTACTGCTGGGCAGCAAGCACGGCGGCAAGTACATGGCCCATCAATTGCGAAGCGCCTGGGGGCGAGAAGATCGACATGAATATCTTGATCCGTACGGCGCTGAATTCGCCGCTCTCTGGAAGAAATTCGTCCAGGATCTGAATACGGTTGATCAGCAACAAGCCTTGCTGGATGGCGCGCGCGCCACATACAACGCCTTCTTCGCAATCAGCGACGCGATTGTGCCAGCCGACAAATAGTGACACCGCCTACGATGGCACATAAACAGTAACGCGGCGCCGACCATTTCATGTGCTACCGCAAAGGTAGTAGTATGATGCGCCCACCAGCTAAATGTCCCCTTGAACACCGAGGTATGTGATGGCACATCTTATCGTTGTCGGCTACGACGACATGCACAAAGCGGACGACGTCCGCATGACTCTATTGAAACTGCAAAGAGAATATTTGATCGATCTGGAAGACGCAGTAGTTGTCGTGAAGAAACAGGATGGCAAGGTCAAGCTTCGTCAAGCCGTCAATCTGCCCGCGCTCGGCGCCTTCCAGGGCACATTCTGGGGGGCACTGGTCGGACTTCTGTTTTTGAGTCCGCTTCTGGGCGCTGCCGTCGGCGCCGCTTCCGGTGCGATTACAGGCGCGCTGGCTGATGTCGGTATCAACGATGATTTCATCAAACAGGTCGCTCAAACCCTGCAGCCTGGAACATCTGCTCTATTCGTACTGGTACGCTCGGCAACCACCGACAAGGTTGATGAGCACCTGCAAGGCACCGGCGGGCACATCATCAAAACCTCGCTCAGCCACGAAGACGAAGCGAAACTGCAATCGGTGCTCTCCACGGCTCAAAAAGAAGCGGTTGGCGCCAACAGCTAATCGCTCAGATTGGTTTGTGCAGACTCGGCAAGACCACGAGTTTGCTGCAACTCGTCAGGTCGCATCAGTGCACCTGGCGAGTTGCTTTTTGGTGCGCTTTACACGTGAATCCGGCACGTTGCAAAATGTGTGGCAAACGCGCGTAATTACCCCCCTGATTGCCATTCGTTAATTTGCCAAGAGGCGGCCACATCCATACGATTGTCTGCAATTGCGGTCACATGGGCGGGATTTATGTTCGCATCCTTAATGAGGCTCCGAGACGAATGTCTCGGCAGTCCTGAGCAGGCATCAAAATGGCACGCCTTCACGGCTGCCTGGCTGGGCGCATTCTTCGACGGACTGGACGCCACCATCTACGTGATGGTGCTGGTTCCGGCACTGGGTGAACTCATCGGCAGTAAGTCACCGGCGATGGTCGGTCAATACGGCAGCTATGTGCTGGCCATCTTCATGCTCGGCTGGGCTACGGGCGCCATTTTGTTCGGCATGCTGGCCGACAAAATCGGCCGCGCCAAGACCATGATGATCACCATCCTTACTTATGCGCTCTGCACTGGGCTCTGCGCATTCGTTCATACATGGCAGGAGCTGGCGTTCTGCCGGTTTCTTGTCGGGTGCGGCATCGGCGGCGAAATCGGTATCGGCGGAGTAATCCTGTCCGAGACCTGGCGTGGCAAATCTCGCCTGCATGCCATGGGCGTTATGGTCTCGGCATTCGGTTGGGGCTACCTGGCCACTTCGCTGCTCAATCTATGTTTCGGCTCTCTCGGCTGGCGCATTCTGTTTCTAGTTGGAGTGACGCCGGCATTGCTCACCTTTTATGTGCGCGCCAAACTGAAAGACACCGAAGAATTCGCATTCATTGCCGAAGCACGCAAACGCGCTCGTCTCAAACTTCCTGAATCGCGTACCTACCAGGAAAGAGAGCTTCTGCGCAACAGCTTCACAGCCCTCTTCGCGAGCGGCACGCGCCACAAGACATTTACCGTGGTCGCCATGGCAGCGTCTTGCATCATGGGTTACTGGGCAGTGCTGGCGTGGATACCGGCGTGGATAACCCAAATCACCGGCACCGAAGCGATCACCGAGCGCAGTATCACCACCATCGTCATGAACATCGGACTGGTGACCTGCGGAACCTTCGGCGGCAAACTGGTGGATCTGTGGGGACGCAAACGTTGTTTCTTCATCGGATCTGTCGCGAGTTATGCTGCGTGCGTCGCCATGTTCACCACCGTTAAGTCATTCGGTGCGCCGCTTTTGATCTGGGCTTTCATCATCGGAGCCGTGACGATTCTGCCGTTCGTGGTGCTCTTTGTATACGTGCCGGAATTATTTCCGACCCGCATGCGCAGCACCGCATTTGGTTTCAGTTATAATTCCGGGCGGGTCTTTGCTGCTCTGGCAGCCATCGGAGGCGGTCAGCTGATAGCGCTGTTTAGTGGGTCTTATTCAACAGCTGCAGCCAGCGTCGCGGCTGTCTACTTGATCGGCGCCGTTGCCACTTTCTTCATGCCAAAGACCGACGGCAGCGTGCAAAGCGCAGTGATCACGAAACAGGAAGAAGAACAGGTCGCGAAGCCGGCTCTGATTGCCTGAGGAAAAGCTTCAATAGCCGGGGGCGTATTGCGGAACATAACTGTCTGCGCCGCCGCCATAGCCACCATATCCGGCGCCATAGCCGCCAAATCTGTTTCCGCCACCGTATCCGCTGCCACCACCATATCCGCCCCCAGCGCGCCGACGTCTAAAGTTACCCTGAGCGAATGGCGCGCTGTCGGGGTCGACGCCACTACCGTTAAACTGGGCGAACGGCGCATTGGCGCCCTGCCAGGCGCCCTGCACGTTGCGTCGGGGACGCGGCGACATAGCCACTTCGGGCACACCACCCTGCAGCCATGGCGGCAAACGCCGAGCCATCTGACCGGCACCACTATCGGTGCCGGCTAATGGATAACCTGCGTACAAGTGCGAGATCGTCGCCGCATCACGGTCCTGCAGAAACGGCACCTGATTGCGCGAGAGGCTGGCGTACATGATGTCGCTGGATAAATGGGAATGCCCTTGCAAGCCCAGAGCGTGCCCGATCTCATGCAACGTAGTCTTGCGGATTTCGTCGTCGGAAAAGACTTTTGCTCCGATGCGCGTCAATATTTTGACATCGGCCGCAACCAGAGAGCGCTCGCCTGTCCGTCTGTCGGTCTGCGTGACCGCGGTCGTTCGTCCGGCTTCCAATTGTCCGTTGCGGATACTAATGCTGTCGGACCAGTTGGTAACAATATCGGCCTGGCGGGGATCGCTGACTTCGACCCAAGATAGCTTGCCGGCGGCTGCCTGCATCCAGGAATTGAAAGCATCGCGCATCAACTGCTTAAGTTGTGGTCGGTAAGCCGAGACGCCGGAGCCGTCGGCGATATACACATGCAGCGGCATGCGATCGGGAGTCCAGCGATATGCTCCGCCCTCCACCATCTCCGCCAGGTAGTCCCCGTTGTTCGATACCGGCCCATTGAGCGGAAATCCAACCGCCTGCATCTGTGCGGCCAGCAACATCATCAGTCCGACAATAGTCAGCCAAACGGCAAACCAAGCCGCCTTTGCGCTCAACCGAGCCTGTCTCATAGGACCTCCAGCAATCACGAGCACACACAAACAAACGAGGGGTGCATGCTAAACCCCAACGACTGCGGGATCGCCCCTATGTTCCGGGAAAACTAAAATTCCCTCTTCGATCGCAAAAAGCTCGCACAGCCCAGTCCTGATGCTCCTTCACCAATCGCTTATCGTCTGCCTCTACCGGGTAAATAATCGGCATGATGAGACACGTCATGCTTGCCGTAATCTGCCTGCTGCTGGCGATTCCCGCCTATGGCAGCGGGGAGGTGACCCCGGTCAATCCCAATTTAGAGGCGATGGCTAGAGCTGGCATCGATGCGTACAACAAGGGTGACTATCAGACAGCGATACGTTATCTCGACTACCGCAGCCGCCAGAATCCCCAGGACCCCAACGTCATCTATTACCTGGGCAACTGCTACCTAAAGCTCGAACAACGCGACAACGCCTCAAAAATGTTCGCCCATTGTGTGCGCATTGCACCGGCGTCCCAGGCGGGACAGTATTCATTGCAAGCTCTGGAAGCGCTTTCCGGCAAAGTGGAAAAACCGCCTGAGGCGACCGGTCCAGATCCGAAAGCAGTGGCAGCTCAAAAGGACGCATTGCTCTCGGAAGCCGCCATCGACGCTCAATACAACCGAGCGCAACGCGACATCACCAACGCCAGGCAAACATTCAAAGCTCGCATCACATCACTTTATGAGAGGCTGCAAGACCACCTGCAAACCCTCAATCCGAAGACGACGCCCAACTATGGTCTGGAGATGGAACGTCTGCGCAACGAAGCAGAAGAAGAGGTGGACGAACTGCAGATGAAGGAGCTGCGAGCCGAAAATCGCATGCTCTCTCCAACCAAAATAGATGTGCGCGCGGTGCCGGAGAAGCCGGCGGAGAAGAAGGACAACGCTAAGAACGCTCTCGGACAGACGCTTTTATCCAACCTCAACAATGAAACCCCCTATGATCCGTTCGGTACGGAGCTGTCGCCGGAGATCGCCGCTAAGTTTCTCAGCATGAAGGATGTCTTCGGCGAACTGAGCACTTACGAACCATCCACACGGGGACTCGTGAAGCAGCTGTTCGTCCGTCTTAAGCAAGACGTCGAAAACAAACAGAACTCACTCGACCAACAAACTTCCTACATCCGCAAGCAACTGATTCAAGAGATCTTCAACATCAAGGTTTCCTACGGAGCATCCTACAAACTGCAGCAGAGCGCGGCCTGGCAGCTGAACAATTCCACCATTCCAAGACGGGATGATCGCCAGAAGACTCCCATGGAAGACGACATGGCGCGCGCCACTGAGCGCGCTTTGAAGAGAATCAAATCCGCTCAGGAGCTTTACGACCGCGATGTCGCAGGATTGATCTCCGGTGCCAAGGAGAGCCTCAATTCCATGGTCACACAAGCCAGCGGCATCAACTCTCAGATGAAGAACATGCACGGATCCACCATGATCATGCCGATCGGCACCACTATCAACAACAAAAACTATGTGCACATGGAGAATCAGAAGCCGCTCGAACCGATTCCCGAGACGCCACTAAAGGCGGTGCCAGGCAAACTGACGATTAAGAAACAATCGGGTAAGTAAAGTGGCTAAAGTCACATCGCCATCGCTGGCTCTCTGTCTCGTCGCTTCTCTAGTCTGCGCAGCGCTTCTCGGCAGCGCCACCACCTGCAGCGCCGAAGACGCTAAGAAGAAACCGATGAAGCTCTTCGGTCAAATCGATGAGTTCTCCTACCTGTCATCGGGATCGGGAGTGACACTCAGTCGCGGTAAGTTGCCGGCTAAGGTGGCAAAGATCTCGTTGGGCAGCACCGCCGCCTATTCAGGACTGCGGGAAGGCGACACCGTCACTGATGCCGACGTCGGTCCCAACAGCATCGACCTGACGATTCAGAGAAACGGAAAAACTTATCGCGCCAGCATCGCCACCAACGTGGCCGGACTGAAAGCTGACTTCAAGCGCCGCAACATTCCACTGACCTTCGCCGCCTCTGCGTTCGACAAAGAGCTGGAAGACCTGGGCAAGTGCAAAGTCGTAGTCATGCTCGATCGTTCGGCTTCCATGGCTGATTTCAATGCCGGTGTGCCCGGTGATTTGACCAAGTGGGCCTGGTGCCAGCAACAAGTCGATAACATGTACATCGGCACAGAACGCGTGCTCGACAAAGGCTTCGACCTGGTCTTGTTCAACGACAAATGCGAACGCCACAACCGCGTCAATCTCTGGGATTTAAAACAAGTATTCCAACGCATCAAGCCCGAAGGCGCAGACAAGCGGCTTTCAGCAGCTCTGGCGTCGGTGCTCAACGATTACTACACCTCGAAGGATTTTGGCAAGCAACCACTGGTGGTGGCAGTCCTCACCGACGGTGGCAACGTCGGCTTACCGCTGCAAGACATGTTGATCGAGTCCTCACAGAAAGTCACCAAGCCTTACGAGGTGAATATCATCGTCATGCAGGTGGGCAACTCATTTCACGGCGAGGATTTATTCGAAGATCTGGACACGAACCTGGTCGCCAAAGGCGCCAAGTATCACATTCTCGAATATCACAATTTTGCCGAAGTGAGAAACAAGGGCATGCTGCTTGAACTCGTCACTCTGGTTGGACGCGTGCTGAAGAACGCGCCGACATCAGCGCTCGCCGGTCACCGTTGACCGATCGACAGAAGAGTCCTAGCCGTTGGTCGTCTTCTTAGGATTTGCCGGGTCTTCGGTTGCGGCATTGCGTTGATCGCCGACATAACGCAGGAACACAGCTTGTCCACCGTAACGCGGATTTTCCGCACGGAATTCATAGGTCGCGTCGTTGGTTTGTTGAATCCGGTTGCCGGAACGTGCGGTCACGACCGAGATGTCGCCGTACTGGCTACCACCTGGATGCGGCGGTCTGACAATGATGTCGCCACGTTGCGCTTCGGCTTGAGTGATTTGCACGAACAATCCACTGCGCTTGAGCGGACCCATCATGTCCCAGGCGTTGCCTGAACCGACAAATTGGGGCAATCCCGCATCGGCCATGGCGCGCTGTACGGCACGTGCGCAGTATCCGGTTCCCGACATGCGCGAATCCCAGACTTCCACCGCGCGAGCCAACTTTTCGTTGAACTGGCTGATTTCCGGTTTTGCCGGTTGCAGCAATGCATCTTTGTCGGTGAAGTTTTCGCGGATGCGAGCTTGGCGTTCGCCGCCATCGCCGCGCACTGCTTGAGACATCGCTTCCGACTGATCGCCTTTGGCTTTGCCGATAGTCAGCAATTGGTTGGCGGCATCTTGACCCTTCGAGTTGGCGACATCGACGTAGGTTGCGATTTCGCGTTCGCCGGTGAGACCGCCGTCCATGGCCATCTTCACTTCGCGCTTCACCCAGTCTTGCATCAGCTGCGTTTGCACTTGTTGATACTTCGGATCCTGGAGAGCCTTCATCATGCCTTCTTCCATGCCCGGCGTCGCCTTGAACTGTTGCGCATTCATGGAATTGATCTGCGCAGGCGACATGCCCTGGAAGTATTCCTGGAATTTTTGCGGATCGGCTTGCTGCCAGGCATTGAGGAGTTCCGGCAACGCACCACCTTGGTGCCACTGACGTATACCAACCGAGATGCCGCCGTTATCGTCCGGGTTGTAAGCGGTGAAGTTCGGCTTGCCATCCGGTGTCATGGCATGTTCGTTAGCCATGACGGTGGCGGCGATCTTATCTATAAATTGATTGTCGCGCCATTGCGGGACATCGCTGGGGACATTCCAGTTATTACCTTGCGGCCCACCACGGTAATAGGAGTCGCCACCGGGATTGCCGCGGCTGCCACCATATCCACTGCGACCGTATCCACTGCCGCCACCACCACGGTAGTCATTCTGCCAGCCCGGATTCGGGGATGGAGGATTGGGTTCGGGCGTGTTGACCTTCGGTCCGGGAGTTCTCGAAATAGGAGTCGGGGTGTACTTCTCGGGCGGCAGATCGGGCTGCTTATCGAGAATAGACTGCCACATAGAAGGAACGGCTTCGCCGGGGTGACTCTTTTGCCAGTAAGCAATCATCTCTCTGGCAAACTCTTTCATATTCTTGTCGTTCTGCATGATCGCATCTTGCAGACTCTTGTTGCCCGGATCGATTTCGACGTTCATCTCACCGTCGGCCATCGGATCGCCTTGTCCGGTCCGCACCAGACGAATTTGTCCGTTTTCGCTGACCAGTTGATAATCCGGTGTTTTGCCGTCAGCAGCGTTGTCTGCCGGGCTGGAAAAACGCATCGCGCCGCCGGGCGACTCCATGGCTTTGTAAAACTCTTCGCCTTCCGGCGTGTTGCGTGGCGGCAGCATCTTGTCGCTGACGGCTGCTGCCGGCTGCACTATCGTGGCGTCCCCACCGACCGGAGCATCAGCGCCGCGCTGGGCCTGCCAAAATTGCAGTTGCGCTCTCGGGTTGATGTCGCTAAATACGGAGTCCGAATGCACAAACGGATTAGCGCCGTTACCAGTGCCTGTGCCGAGATCTCCGATTTCTCCAGTTTTGCCCATAGGGAATCCAGCAGCCTTTGATAGCTCTTCTCGTGCGGCTCGGGAAAAGAACGAACCGTTCAGACGAGGGGGAAATTGACCTGGTGGATAGTCCACGTCAGTCAGCCTAGTAATGAAACCCTAGATCGAGGCGTCATTCAATGGGAGGAATACGCATGGGACCGGGGGAATACGCAACCCAGTCCGGATTTTTTAACGGTCCCGTGTCACAAAATCTGCACGCCCGGAACATCGTGCGGTGGCCTGCAATTCTAGGCACTGGACAAAACTGCTCGTTTGACACCCTCAGGATGAGCAGTTTTGTTCAACCCCTTGACTTTCGGGAGCCAAAGGCTATTTCACCTCGCCGGTCGCGCCTTTGGAGGCAGGCGCGCCGCGCCATTTGATCGACTGCATGGCACTATCCGCGGCCGGTCTGTATTCGTCGAAAATCTTGGCCGGCGCCGAGAAAAAGACACTCTGCATCTCATTGTTTGCGGTCGTCAGCAGATAACCGGTGAGTTTGCGGTCGGCTGTCTTGAAGTTGCCGTCCACTGCCAGCACTGTGCGTCCATTCAATTCTTCGGTGCGAGCCTTGAGATTGAATACTTCCGGGTCGCCCAGCGGTCCGAGCAGCTGCTTAATCGCCTTAATTTCATCTTGAGTCAGCTCATGATGCGGCTTTGAACAAATCGAGCGCACCGCCGCCTCCAGTTCCGGATTGGCATTCGGTTTACTGATATTGACCACCAGACGAGCATCTTTCGCCCCGGCGGCGGCCGGATTGAAGGCGGTACTGTGGTTCAGAGTCTCGTAAGCGCTTTTCTCGGGCTCCGGCACCCACTTCTCGGGCCACTGCATCTTGGCGATATCGCCACTGTTCGTGATCGACGGGGGCGTTTTTGCATCCGTGCCCGTGCTCACTTCAGAGGTGCCCGTCTTATCGCCGGCGCCCGTTCCGGTTTGCGGCGGTCCTTCCTTCACTTCGTCTTCGCTGAAGCGCTTGGCGGCAAGCTCGTATGCCGATGCAAATTCGTCGTTTTCAGCCACGGTAGTTCTCTCGTCAAATTCCATGATCATACCCTCTGTTAACGACGGCGTCCCCAGCCATTGTTGTAGTTGTTGTTGGTGTTGTAGTTGTAGTTGCCGTTGTTATTGTTGACGTACGTGTAATAGACACCGTTCTGCCAGTAGCCGTTTTGATTATTGGAAACGGTTTGCTGATACCGTATCTGGTTGTTGTTGACAGTGGTGCTGCCCTGGGTGGTTTTGTCGTCGATGGCTTCGTACTTGGCGGTGCCTTGACGCTTGGTCGCTTCATAAAGGTGCGCGATTGGAATGCCGTCCTGAAGGCGATCCCACTTGCTGCCGTGCGAGTTGTCGATCAAAGCTTTGCCGTCTTTGACCCCGGTGATTACAACAACGTGGCAGTGATCCTTGCCGTCGTTTTTCTGTTTGTACAGCACATCATTTTGCACCTGGATGATTTTCGGCCATGGTCCCTTCGAAAGAGCGGCTTCCAGCTCTGCAGCGGAGCCGACGGAGGTGACGCCCGGTCCTTTGTGATTTTGATCGCCGTTGATCAAATAGCGATTGGATTCATCCTTGCCGGTGATCTGTCCGTAGATATCCATAATGTCTTTGCCGTAGACGTTGGGAGCGCGCTTCTGTTCGCTGCGATACCACTGTCCATTCGACTGGTAGTACTGGAAGATACGACCACCGGAGTCATCAGCATCGGTCGGTTTTATCTCTTCGTAGGTCATGGAATTTTTCGCTACGCTGTTGCCGAAAGAGTCGGTTGTGCGGCGCTGCCAGTGAATATCGAGCATGGTGACGTCGGAGATTTTTCCGAGCCAGGAGCGATCGCCGTCTGCCGGCGGAAAGGTCTTTTCAGCATCGGATGGACGGAAGCTTTGTTTGTCCTTGGGAAATATCTGCGTGCCGTCGGCGGTCTTGAAATAGCCCTTGGTGATCATGTCGGCGGTCATGCGCGTCCAGTCAGCAGGATTCTGGTGCAGCATGGCGATGCGGATATCAGTGACGTTGCAGTTTGGTCTCTGTCCCTGAGCATCGAGGGTGGGGTTGGCGACATGCCAGGCCATCTGCTCAGCCAACTTGGCGCGTTCGGTCGCATCGAAGTAACCATCTTTGTTGTCTGCAGCATCGAGTGTACGTTCGATGTTCTTGAGCGTTTCTTCCTTTTGTTTGTCATCTAAATCGGTGCGCTTCGAGAAACGGTCGAGGTTTTCGAGGAAGCGAATTTTTTCCTGGTCAGTCAGACGTTTGTCGTCGACAACTTTCTTTTCCAGTTCGGTGCCGCGCGAGACTTTCTCTATGCCGGTCATCGAATGGCGCAGAAGCGAACCATCAGCACCCAGGAACGAAACAGTGCCTTTCTTCTCATCGACGACCACATCGCCTTTGCGCTGAATGTCGTCCGGTTTTTGCCAGGGCTTTTTGTCATCGAGAGCAGCCGCTTGCCAGGTGCCGTCAGCTTGTTTCTTCCAGGTGGTGTTGGTTTTGCTGTCTTGAACTTCGTTGACGTTGCCTTTCTCGTCACGGTTCAGCTTGAACTCACTGCCATCCTTGCGCATGGCGACTACCTTGCCGCCCACCTTTTCGCTTTCGACACCGGAGGTGGTGTCTTTGCTGAACAGTTTGCCGTCCGGCAGTCTGGTGGTGATGGTTTTGTCGTCGAAGTCGTTGAATACGTATTTGCCCTTGCTGTCGACTTCGATGGTCCCGTTGGTGGTCGAGCCGCTGCTGGTCTTGTATTTCTTGTCGCCGACTCGGCTCCAGGTGATCGGCTTTTCGCCGGGCGGCGTCACGACCATCTGCTCGACCGTGTCACCTTTCCATTTATAGGTGCGGCTGGTGCCGTCGCCGAAGTTGATGGTGGTTGGTTTGCCGTTCTCCAGCTCCATGTTCCACTTCTGAGCAGCGTTCTCGCGACGTTCGGTGCCGTTGGTGCGGGCTGTGTACTTAGTGCCGTCTTCGTATTCAACGGAGAATTCGCCTTTGTCGCTGACCGTCACCGACTTGCGATTTTCCACTTCTCCGGTAGCGGTGTTCTTCCACTCGTTGGTGTACTCTACGCCACCATCGGAGGTGGGACGGGTCTGGCGTTCCCAGGTCTGGCGCTTGCCGTCGCGAACTGTTTCTTCTTTGTAGATTACGTCGCGACCGTTCTCGTCTTTCTTCGAGTAGACTTCACGGGTCGAGCCGTCGGCGGCGGTGATCTTGGTGCGGCCGTCGCTGGATTCGACTGTTGAACCATCAGCGTTCTTCACTGACTCTACCGAGCGACCATCCAGTTTGAAGACTTGCTGTCTGGACTTGTCGCCGAACGAAGGTTCACCGCGATCGGTAACCGTCAATCCGCCTTCGATTACCTTGGAACCATCAGTCCATTTGCCTTCGCTGTTTTTCTTCCAGGTGCGTCCCGGTTCGCCATTTTTGGTTTCGCGAACTTCAGTGACGCCGTTCTTGTCGCGAACATATTCGAAGGTGACATCGCCCTTGGTGGCGCTCTTCACTTCGCCGTTGCTGCCGACTACCACTTGCGTGCCGTCACCGAATTTAGATTCTTTGCCGGTGGCGGTAACGGTGGTTGTCTTGTCGTTTTCGGGATCGGTGAAGCTATAGGTCTTGTTTTTGCTGTCGACGTTAAAAGTGAATTTAGTCGGCTCGCCGTTGTATGTCCAGGTGCCTTTCTCGTTTTTCCATACGTTGGTCTTGCCGGTTTCATCGGTCAGTTTGACGGATGTGAGAGTTTCTTTGCCGTCGACTGTTTCGTAGCCGAATTCGCGGCGCACTTTGTCGGCGCCTGTCATGCCGGTCATGGTGCCGTTCTTATTAAAGGACTCGCTGGCTCCCGACGGATACTTGATGGTGTACGAACCGTCGCGCGCTTCGGTCTTCTCGGCGCCGTCACGCATATACGTGACTGGTCCTTTTGTTTTGTCATCTGTGGATTCGAGGCTGTAATCGCCGGTTTCTTTGTCGGTCGAAATCTTGCCATTCCAGGTCTGCCCGCTCTTCTCAGCTTTCCAGCGGTCGACATATTCGCCCTGGCTGTTCTTCTGGCGCTCGAACCATTCACCCTTCGTGCTGGTGACGCGTCTGAGGCTGTCTCCGTCCCACTCGAGCCGGCGCTCGCGGCCGTCGGCATAATTGATTTTGGTCAGCTTATCGTTGGTGTATTCGAGCGAGGATCCGTCCTTCTGTGCTTTCACCACCCGTCCGTCAGCCAGGCTGACCGTCAGCACGCCATCCTTCATGGTCAGGTCTTTAACCTGTCCACCGAACTTATCCTGGACTTTGCCGGCGGCGTCTTGATACTGCCAGCTGCCGTCCTCGCCTTTCGTCCAGGTGCCGCCATTTTGCCCGGGATGCTTGAACTCTTTCGGTGATTCCGCCGATTTGCTGCCGCCGGCTTTGAATGGATTGTCCAGTGAGGCGAAGTACTCCGAAGCAAGTCCGAACATCGCTTTCATCGCGGCTGCCGCATCTTCCTGCTTGGGAGCGGGAGGGACATCGCCGGGTGCGTTCGCCTGGTCATCACCGGACGGGGGTACTTGGTCGTCCGTTTTCTTGACCTTGTCTTCAACAGTCTGGTCTGACATAAAACTCCAACCTGGGCAGCTAGCTGCGCATTTTTCGTGGGGGGAACGATACGGTGGTAATGGCTTGATAATAGGCACTGACGGCGCTTGGGATAATGTGCGAATGTCTGGAAGTGCACTGCGCAATTGCACAGTCGCAGTCATGTCCGCAGCGCTCCACACTTTGTCCACACGCAGTGCACAACAACTCCACAGGTTATGACTAGTCTCTGGCTGTGTCCCTGACGACAGAGTGATGCACGTGCAGCAAGCAGAGCCACTGGAAGATCCAAGACGAGCACTGAGGTTAATTCTCAAACTGTGCAAACGCCGCCACTTGCCGCGCGAGGCCGGGCTCTGGGCCAGTGCGGCTCTCAAACAAGCAAACGGGATTTTTTACCGCATCGGCGCGCGCGAACGACACGGCGGTGAAGCAACGCCGGTGCATCGCGCATTGCTGTTAGATATCCACACGGAGGCTCTCTCCTGGCTCAAGTACTGCTGGACGACTTACGCAGACATCCTGAAAACAAAGGCCTGACGTTGATTCAGCCGCGTAAAGCAGAAACGAAAAATCTCAACTGTCGAGGAAACGCGCACAGGGCGGACAGAGACAAACATTAGCCTAATATAATCGCTATACTGTGAACTGTGAAAATGACGCAGTAGTGCGGAATCGGCTGGTGCTGGATAATTGAAAGCGCCGTCAACCAGCTTGAGAGCGCGCATCCTGTCGATGAATACCATAGTGAAACCAGCAGAAACGATCAATTCGGTCAATAAGCAAACGCTGTTCGAAGAAGCGCGTCAGGGGACACGGAAAGTATCGCCTGTCAAAATCACCACGGTGGGAACAGCTGTTCCGCCGCGGCTTCTGACCAACGCCGACCTCGAAAAGATGGTGGAGACCACCGACGAATGGATCACCGAGCGCACCGGCATCAAGACGCGTCACGTCGTGGACAAGGGCGTCACCACCTCCGACCTGGGCGCGGAAGCGGCCCGCAAAGCTTGTGAAAAAGCAGGCATCAAGCCTGCCGACGTCGAACTGATCATTTGCGCCACGATCACGCCGGATATGATTTTGCCGGCAACAGCCTGCCTGATTCAGTCCAAGATCGGGGCTACGGGCGCCTGGGGCTTTGACCTGTCGATTGCCTGCTCCGGCTTCCTGTACGCCTTGCAGGTGGCTGTCCAGTTTGTCGCCAATGGTACCCATAAAAACGTACTGGTCGTTGGCGTCGACATCATGTCCACCATCGTGGATTACACCGATCGCCAGACCTGCATCATCTTCGGTGATGGGGGTGGAGCGGCGCTTTTGCAGCCATCGCAGGGTATCGACGAAGGTTGCTTTATCGACTTTCTGCATGAAACCGACGGCAACGGCAGCGATGCCCTCTGTATTCCCGCAGGCGGCAGCCGTCATCCGGCATCTCCTGAAACTCTGGAGAAGCGCATGCACTATGTGCATCAAGAAGGCAAAGCAGTGTTCAAGTTTGCCACCCTCAAAATGTCCGAGTTGTGCTCTCGCCTGCTCGAGAAAAACAATCTGACCGGCGACGACATTGACCTCTTCGTGCCGCACCAAGCCAATAAGCGCATCATTCAAGCAGCGGTGGATCGCATTCAGATTCCCGAAGAGCGAGTCGTGATCAATATCGACGAGTACGGCAACACCACGGCCGGCACAATCCCGCTGGCGTTGCAGTCGGCTCTCGATCGGAAGATGCTGAGGAAGGGCGATCTGGTCTTGATGGCGTCCATGGGCGCAGGATTTTCTGCCGGAGCCACTCTGCTGCGCTGGGCATAGCCCTCTCTGCAATGACGCAGAAGACGGCAAGAAACTAGAACATGCGGGGCGTGTGGCTGAGAGTTTCCTTCAGCGCCTCGTGCGTAAGCAGCAAATCGGTAATATCCAGGGTGACGACCAACACCTGGACTTCGCCTTTCTCACTGAAGATTGGATATTTGTCCGTGCGCACCCAACGCTTCTCATTGGTTCCCGGGGTGAACAGTTCAACAATGCCCAGCTTTGGTCTTCTCGTGTGCACCACTTCCAGGTCGTCCTTGTGATACTTGTCTGCCAGCGCTGGATACAGCTCATAGGTTGAGCGCCCCTCGATCTCGGTCTTCTTCAACCCGAGATTGTTCGCCGCTGGTTGATTGGCCCGAAGAATGACGTTATTGGCGTCTTTGAGCCAGATCATCGCCGGCACGGAGTCGATAATCTTGTCCTGCTCCTGCACCCGCTCCCGCAGCTGAACAACCATGCGCTCCAGGGTCTGCTGCTGATCTTCTGTCGGCGAAAAATCGGTGCCGGCGGTCGACTCAATCACAGTCGCCACGGTCAGGTTCTCGGCGTTGGCAGTGATGGCGGTGACGGTTGTTTCAAGGGCATCCGCCAGCTTTTTCAGGACGGTCAAAGATGGATTGCGCGCACCACGCTCGATTTCACTGATGTAGGCGCGATGCAGTCCCGCCCGGGTGCCCAGTTCTTCCAGTGACATGCGTCGGCTCTGGCGCCTGGCGTTGACGACCTTTCCTATTGCCTGTAGGAATTCGACTGACATTAAGCGGGAACCTGAATTCAAATGGCATCAACTGGGATATACCCTGTCGGCGACAAATCAAAATCATTTGGGCTCCACACTTTTTCCACACTTCGTCCCCACTTTGGTCACATGTGTCACCTAAAGTAAAAGTACCCTAGCAACCCGCAAGGCTGACCTCGCAAGAGGTCCGACCTGCAAAACAACACCGCTACCTCGAACCAATCACATACGCCGGCTTTCCGGGGGGACGCTCCCGGGGAGCCGCGTAGTGCTTGCGCAGCACCATATTCGGTGCCCGAAACAGTCGTCGCTATCGCCACCGGATTGGAGTTGGATCCTTGTCCTTGAGCCCTTCGTTTGATTCGGCGGGAGAGATGCTGGGAGCGGGCTCTGGAGCCAGCGGCGCTTCCACCGGATATTTGAATTTGGCCAACACTTCCGCGTTGAACGTAGCCGAGTTGGAGATAGATTTCGCTACATCCTGCGCATCTTTGATTGGTGTAAGCGAGTTGTCGATGTAAGGCTGCCCGTCCACGTATCTGACGGCGACCGGCTTGGCGCCGTCCTTACCGACCACCAGTCCATTGGCTGCTCCATTCTTTTGAAGAAACAGACTGCCGCCGTCGCCGATGGTTTTGAGCGTCACGTCTGCATGCAGCGCGTTAAGGTTTTTCTGGACCTCGCCGGCTAACGCTTTCAATTGCTCAGGGGACATGCTGGCGACCGCCTGTTCCAGAGCCTTCTTGTCTCCTTTGATGACCGCGTCTTGCAGAGCTTCGGCTTTCTGTTTGTCATCCGCCGAAAAGCCGGCTGCATCCATTTGTTTGTGCAGACTCGCATCGGCTTTCTTTTCAAAACCAGGCTGTACTGATCGTATTGATCGCCGACTTCGCCTGCGGCGATTTGTGCGTTGACCATTGCCTCAATCGCGTTGGTCGTAGAATTATTCGGCATGTGGCCGGTTTGATCGGAGAGGACCCCGAATGGCACTGATGAAGACCAATCCGGCTCGTTGTCTTCGATGGTCTCGGCGCCGGCTTCCTCAACCTCGGCACCGGCGGTTCCGGATGCATGATTACCGCCCTTTGCCGCTACAGGTTCGTCTGTGAGCACTTCAGCCATAGTAAAACGCCCTCCTGGGGAAAGAGGTCAACCGCATCTTGGAGCAAGGTGGAAGAAAACTGTAATCGAGACGCGTGGCAGTTTTGTGACAGAGTCAGGCTGGAAAATCGATGAGCAATTGCGCGACTGTGATAGTGACTGGCTTTTGAGGTGTCGGGGACGGTTGAACAATCGGCGGGTCCGGGTTCGGCGCGGATTGCGCCGACTTAGAGCGCCCGGGCACCGCATTCGGTGGCGTCACATCAATCAGCAGGCTGTCGCGAAACCAGAGCCGTCCATGATCGGGTCCGCAACGACGGCAGTAGTGGCTGCGCACTCGTTTAGGCTTGCGATATTTACTGAACTCGCGGCCGCAATGTTTGCATTGAGCTTGCCAGCGTCCCTTTGGCATGATGGCATCGGCCGCGCAGGATTTTGGATTGGCACCAAGACGAATGGCAGTGGCTTTCCAGAGAGGACCATGCTTCGCATCTGGTCCGGCCAGAGCGTGTGCGATTTCATGGAGAACAGTATCGCGAACGTGCTCGACCGGATTATTGGCGACATAGACTTCTGAGAGTTCGATGCGGCGTGAATCGTACTTGCACAGTCCCAGAAAGTGCTTATTACGATTCCATTTGAAAAACCAATCAGCGACGCCGTGCTGTGCCATCAGCCGGCGAATGAGGTCTTCCGCGATTGCCTTTTCCATGCCCGCCCTCTCCGCTGGCCATTGTAGCTCACACGTCAAGCAGGGCAACAAAGCGATTCGACATCGCCCGCGGTGCTATTTTATATCGAATGAATATCCAATAAGTTTACGATCGGTCGACTTATTAGGTCTGTCCGACCCAATCCGGTTGAGCGACTTTCTTCCATTGGGCGCGGATGCGGTCAAACTCCTCAGAGGTCAGCGGCCCGCGCTCGACGAGTTTGGCGTTTTCTTTCCAGCGTTCAGGTTTCGTGGTTCCAACGATCGCGGTGTGAACACCAGGGATCATGAGAGTGAAACGCAGTGCCATATCGATCGGTCCGCTTACATCTCCGTTGATGAAGTCGTACTGCAGGTCTTTCAGGCGCTCCCAGTAGGGCAGGTGATATTCGTTGTCCGGCTTCGATTTGTACCGCCAGGCGGCGTTGGCGACTGGCCTTTTGGCGATCACGCCCATGTCGGCCTTTTTCGCCAACGGAATCGTCAGATCGAGCGCTTCCTGGTCGGCGATGCTGACGGAAGTTTGCAGTGTATCGAAAGCACCACATTCAATGGCATATTTGGCCGCCATGCTATCACCGGAATACCCGATGAAGCGTGTTTTGCCATCCTGCCGGGCGGTCTGCAAAGCTTCGATGACGTCGCCCTTGCGCAATTCGCTTTCGTCGCAACTATGAAGTTGGACGAGGTCCAAATAGTCAGTCTTCAATCGCTTGAGACTGGTATCGATCTGTTTGGCGATGCTCTCTTTGGACCACTCGGGCTTTTCATATCCGTTCGGATGCCCACATTTCGTGAACAGATAGAAGTCTTGGCGCCGACCGGCAATCGAATTGCCGATCATCTCTTCGCTGTTGATGTAGCACTCGGCGGTATCGATGACATTTAATCCGGCATCAAGCGCCGTATTGAGCAACTTGGTGACGATGTCCTGAGCTGCACCTTCGAATCCAATTTCTGCACCGCCAAAGCCAAGTGGGCTCACCTGCATGCCGGTCTTGCCAAGTATGCGCTTATCCATATCCGATTTCCCCGCCAAAATGGTCAGGGAATCATATACCGGTGCGCCATCAGGGCGAGGATATCTTTGCTAAGTCTGGAGATTAAAAACTACGCGTCAGCTGAAGTAGACGCCGACGGCCCCGGTGACGCGCTTGACCAGGCGCACCGCATCCACCGTCACTTCCTCTCCATAGTCCAGTTCGTCTTGACCGCGCCTCTTCAACGCAGCTATTACTTCCGATCTCTCCTCATCACTCAGTGTGATGCGTTTGTGGTGATGATCGGCGGCGACTCTCAACAACTCATTTATCGACATGTCCGCCCTCACTATCGACATTACTAGCTCCAAAACTCGGGTTGATGGTATCCCAGGGGTCCGAACTTAGGGAATGCGTAGGATCACCAGATTGAGGGAATCATACGGTGATTGCCGTGGGCAGATTACCATACTCGGAGTTCAGCGCAGAGCATCCTTAAGGACGGTGCGCGCAGCCAGTTCTTTGCGTATATTGTCGAGCAGTTCCGCCTCGCGGCGCAGGCGAGCGGCAGTTTCGTCCATCTCCAGCAGCGCTTGCTGCTCTACGGACAAGCCGAGCAAGCTGCCTGCTACCCAGAACGAAAGCTCCAGCGGGTCGGTCGGAACATCATCGGGATAGTCCATGCACTTGTCGCGCAGCTTTGCAGACAGGCGAACAACGTCTCTCAACATGTTGTCCACTTCCGCCGATAGCCCGGTCAAAGAATGCTTCGCCTTTTTATCCTCGAATTCTTCGACGCGCCCTACCAGATAAGGGCGGTCATGGGAGGTTTCCAGCACGCGGAAGCGACGGCGACCTATAGTAAGTATGTTGGAGCGTCCGTCCGGCAGTTTCTCCACCTGGACCACTTCCGCCCGGCAGCCAACACTGGCGGGGCGGCGCAAAATGGGATTCCAGAGGAGGACCCCAAAGCAATGGTCGCCCTCCAGAATTGTGGAAAGCATTTGCCGGTATTTCATCTCAAAGATATGCAGCCTCAGGGGCGCATCCGGAAAGAGAATGACTTCCGGCAATGGAAAGAGCGGCAACTCGCGCGTTTTTTCGGGCACAGAGACACCTTATCTGACTAACTCTATCCTAGCAAAGATGTGAAATTAGTTGGCTAAGCTCTGATCTTCGTGCAGATGGACGCAGATGACACTACTGATGGTGTCATCTGCGCACCACTTGCCCTTCAGTATTCGGAAACGCTAGCCCCGATGACTTTAACAGGCACGCCGCCTGAGAATTTAGTCTGCCGAGTCAGTGTTCTAATTTTCGTGCCCTGTCTGGTGCTCATGACCGACATTGGACCAACTACTTGCGGTTTATAGTCCATGTCTTGCCAGCGCATCCAGCTGATTTGGTCCAGCAAAGGCAGACTGCCGTTCAATTCGGAATTTCCGTAGAACAACCGTCCCTGGTAGAGGCGCAACTTATCCACCTGTCCATTTTCTATTTGTCGTTCAAGAGCGCCGCTAATTGTGGTCTGGTGCGGATAGCCAAAGAGCGTCCCACCCAACGTTCCCGGGATCACACCTGTCGGCACAGTCACAGGTGTGAGAACCATGGAGTGAGTGCGTACCACGGTACGCGCACCCTTGGCCGGTGTCGCAGATGCATCGATGGTAGTGCCTGCTGCCATAGCTACAGCCAGCAAGGCCATGTATAGAGTTTTCATCAATTTGACTCCAGTAGGAAGTGGTGGAATGCGATAGCAATCCACCACTTCCGGGACCTTACTTCAGCCAGCTAGGCACTACCCGGGCAAACGATTTCGTCTGCTTGGGCACCACGCGAGCAAACGTTCTGGTTCTATGCGGCACCCGCTGATGTGCATAGACCCGAGCGAACGAGTTGGTCTGTGCCGCAGCCACCTGTCTGGTGGGCAGGTACTCTTGCACCAGAACACCGGACACCCGCGAGACATGACCATTGGTGATCACTTCTCGGACACCCATGACCGTCGGCGTAAGCGGACCAGACAGTCGCACGATCTCCATTGGACCATCTGCCACCGTACGCGATGGCGGAATGACAGCCGCTTGAGTCGACGTGTTGGATGCTCCACCCCAGTATCCACCTTGAGCCCAACCCATTCCATTGACGCTGAAGCCAAAGGGTGGTGTCGTGTTCGAGTTCGTTGCGGCCGCCGCACCACCGACGCCAAAATTGTTGCCGTTATTGGTGCCGTTATTGAAGCCGTTGCTGCCTCCGACACTGGGACCGTTCACGATATTGTTAGCACTGTTAGTCACGCCATTGTTAGCGTTGACGCCACTGGTGCTTCCAGAGCCTGAACTAGCGTTCGCTGAGCTGCCACCTGAATTAGCGGTGGCAGAAGCCGACGAGCTACTGGAGTTGTTGTTCGTGTTACTGTTCAATACGTTGTTGGTGTTCATCACATTGTTCACATTGGTGATGACATTCGATAAATTGTTCGAATTTACGTTCGTATTCGTGTTTATGTTCGTGCTCGTATTGCCACTGCCAGGAGGTCCAGGAGGTCCGGGCGGTCCAGGAGGTCCCGGTGGTCCAGGCATGCCGGGCGGTGGCTGGTGATTGCCACCCGGGTCCCCACCGCCATGATGTCCGCCGCCGCCACCCCAGCCACCGTGGTGTCCGCCATTGCCGCCATTGCCACCGCCGCCATCATGACCGCCGCCGTCGTGGCCGCCGCCACCATTGCCACCGCCGCCACCATTGCCACCGCCGCCGCCACCGCCGTTACCACCGCCGCCGCCGTTACCACCGCCGCCGCCCATACCACCGCCGCCGCCGTTACCACCGCCGCCGCCCATACCACCGCCGCCGCCGTTACCACCGCCGCCGCCGTTACCACCGCCGCCGCCACCGGGCGCGCAGCCCACGCCTACACCGCCGCCACCGCGGGCTTCAACATTCGCAAGCGGTGCGATCGTGGCAACGAGCGCGACACTCGCTGCGACGATGCGCATCGTCGTAGTTCTCTTCATAAGTACACTTCCTTAAAGCGTTAATAGTCGCCGCACGCTACAACGTGACGCAGCAACGACATGTCGGTTCCCACTAAAGAATGGCTGAGTCAGGTATTCGTGGCATAATCGACATGATCGCACCAACCAGCACACCTCTTGCGACCCGGCATCGTGAACGGAAAAGCCTTCGTATTCATCAACTACTGGCAAGCAGCGCACTGCGGGCATTTAGGTTGGGGCTTCATGCTGGATGAATCAGACAGATACTTTTTCGGATCTACTGATCATCTGCTTCGCACTCCTTACTGGGACTTAGTTTCACTCTATAAATACATGCGTGTGCCGCCGCAGTCGCCGACTGATTGGTGGGCGCGAAAAGGAACGCTCGACGAAATGCTGCACGACATGCAGCATGGGCACCACGTTCAATACGAAGCGTTCAAAGTAATTGACACAGCTGAAGCTGAGCCGTTATCGGCGCAGGCTGCGGCCGAGCAGACCGGGACCTGCGGCTGGGCAGTTTTGGACAACAATTGTCTGCATCAGACTCACAGCATCATCGCTGCTTATGGCGCCGGCGCCGATCTACCCGACCATTCCGCTCCGCTGATGCACCGCATTCCGCGATTTTGGTTCGACAAAATTGCTGCGCAGAGGCACTGGCTCAGGTAAGCGGCAAAGTGCTGCCTAGTAGAAGTAAGGCGTTTGTTTTGTCCACGTATTGCCCTTAAATCGCGTGTGCAAAATCTGGAAAGCTTCTTTCGACAGCTTGCTGGTGGCGTCGGTAGTCTGCCCGTAATGCGTGCAGCGCACTGCTAGATGCAATGCTTCCGGGACACGCGAATCGGCAGGATGCGACTTTGCCCAGGCAATGGCTATGTTGGAGAGGTAGTTTGGTGCAGTCGGCACCGCATTCAGTGCTTTGACTTCCGCGGCAGCGCGCGACACTTCCTCTGGTGTCAGAAAGCCGGCCACTGGTTTCGGACGATTCAGATCGGTGTAGCTTTGATCTTCCGGCAATTTTCCGGGCTGGTCGCCCCACCACCAGAGTTCGCCTTCGTCATAATCGCCATAGCTGATTTGCGGCACAGATCGATTGTTTCTCAAAAGAATCAGCGCCCCGATAAACTCGCGCGTCTTTGGATCTGTCTCTGCCATGTATGAGCCCAGAATGACAGCATTCTTGGCGTCAAGGGGCTTGACCAGTCCGGCAAACTTTTTCGCCGCCAGGTCGTTTTTCAACAAGATGGCTCGGGTCAGTCCGCTCCACAAGAAATGTTTCTTGATGGGCGCCACCGTATAAGGTGATTGAGCAGCTTGCAGCCAGACACTGAGCGGAAACTGCCCGTCGATTACCTTCTCGGTATCGAGAGGAATGTGAGGTCCGATATCGGGATATTTACCTGACGCCTCCAGCTTTTCAACATCTTCGGGCACCTCGTCTACGAATCCACTGCCGCAAAGACAAACCGGCTTCGGAAACGCGTCGCGCATGAACTCGTTCAGGTTGCGCGCGAGCTGCATGCGCTGCGACCGGAAGAGATTGCGAGAGGATGGCGGCAACTCAGGCTGTGGCGTATCCAATAACGCGTTCAGTCGTTTGCGTGCACCCTCGGTGTCTCGCTTACTCGTGTCCAGATCGACGAGATAGTATTGGGCAGTTAAATAGCCGGGGCTCTTCGCGTCCAGTGCGGTTGCGGCTGCCACTACCTCGGCCGCATCGGCAGCGGATGACTTCCCATCGACTTTCCCGATAGCGGCAACCAGCCATGGCAACGACTTTTTTGACTTCCATTCACTGAAAGCATGCGCAGCAGATTCCGGACCGGTGGATTGCACGGTGACAATCCAGTCAGTCATCTCGTCAGCTTTCAAAGTCGCCGGCTGAGCGTTATAGTCACCGGTAAGTCCGCCCGTATCGCTGTTGCCCGTCAAGACATCCAGCGTGCGCGTATATTCGTTCAAATCTGATTCGGTAATCTGCTTGCGCACATCGGCAGACAAAGCAGTGACCACCGCCCCCGGGTCGACACGCACCTGGCAGTAGCGCAGCAGACTGGTTATGTCGTCCTGCAATTTTTGCATCGACGGATCTTTGAGCATGGCGGACAGTTCCGTTGCCGCCTGCTCCAGAGGTCCGGCATCAAAACCTTCTTCCTTGCTGAGCATGCCCTTGCGCACCAGAGCTCGCGCCGCCAGATATCGCGACACGGCCTGCCATGGCGAAGAGCTGTCAGCTGCTATCGCCAGAAATTCCTTGTGAGCAGTATCGAAGTCTTTAACGTAAAAATGAGCGGCGGCGATCTGATAGGCGCGATCTGCTTGAGCCAGCTTGTCGGCGGATGCCGGCAGAGTCGCAGGAATGGCCGGCGGAGGCACCGGTTTGTCGCCCCAGGCGTAACCGCAGTTGGCAAATACTTGATCTTGAGCCTTCACCCATTCTTTGACGTCGTTGCTAGCCGCACCATATTTGGTGACACGCTCTTTCAAGGTAGCCGATGCCTGACGAAAACTATCAGGCATGCAATTGCAATACGTGTTGTAACTGCCTGCCACCACCGGCCGCTCGATGTTGATTTGAGCGGCCTTCGGCAAGCCGGTGACTGTAGCCCGAGCTTTTAACCAGTCTTGGCTGGCATCTTCGCAACTGCTGGAAGCGAAGCCCATGCGATCGTTCCACATTTTGAGCGCGGCTTTTTGCTCGGCATCCGTAAGTGGCTGGTTCTGAAAATATCGCCAAGCCACCACCAGATAAGAGCGGGCATAAGTTTTGAGCACCACACCCAGCCGACCGTGAGCGTAAGGCGCCATCGGAATATCCGGGTGAGTGGAATAGGTGAAATAAACCGTCGTGTAGAACGAGCAAGCACCGGCGGGCAGACAACAGTTAAACGTCAACAAGCAAATAAGCAATGTCGACAACAAGGCACGCAAACAACGCATGTCAACCCCCTGGTTTTGTGTCCTCAAATTGTACCGCTCGCGCCGCCGCTTCTTTTGTCCAGCGGGTGGGACTGAATACATACACGCGGGGCGGCGCCGGCTGGCGCGCCACCATTTGCTTCATGACGGCATTCACCTGCGGTTCATCCAGCGAAATTCCAAGTGACTGATTGCAAATTGAGTGAGCGTAACCGCGCCGATTGCGGAAGTGCACCAGCACCTTGCCGTGATCCCTGCCCATGCGAAACATCATGGGCACTGCTTCATCGACAGGCAGTGAGGCGAGCCACTGGTCGTACAGGCACCACGAAACCAACGCCGTAATCGACAGTCCAACTCGATCAGGCAACTGCGGCCGCAATTGTTTGAGGATATCTGCGTAGAACTGACGCTCGTTCTCTCGCGCATCAAAATCGATCTGCACAGCATTTACCTTGTGCATGCGGGTCAGCTTGAGGATGCTGTCAACGATTACCTGACGCTGTTGCTCCGTGTAGGCAGGTTGTTTGTGCGAATCGATCTCGATACGCGTAACTGCTTCAACTTTAGTACCACTCGGCAGTTGAAGCGGCTGCGTGCGACGACGAATGAGGCTGTCGTTGCCGGAGAGAGTGATCGTCTGAGCCAGGTAGGCGACACCCACATGTCGCGGATTTATGTAGGACAGGTCTTCGGGACGTTCCCATGCCCAGAGCATCAATGGCGGCAAATCAAGAGGTGCGCGATCATAGGACTGCACAGGCAGTGCCCAGAACAGGCACCAGCCCAGCGACAACATGACATGCCAGGCAGCATAAAAACGGCGCACTCGACCAATTATAAAGTTCGGGCGTTGAAATGAGATAGACTATGGCGTCCTAGTGAATCGAATCAAAGGTCGTATGTATAAAGGTAGCCCCAGGTTGAAGTTTCTTCCAGCAGTCACAGTATTTCTTTCAGTAGCTCTTCTGTCCGGCTGCGGCAACCAAACGGAAACGGGAACGACCACTTCGACGACCACCAATCAGCAAACTGCTCAGGAAAAATCCAATATGCAAACGCAAATTGACACTTCCGGTATGACATCCACGCCGTCGGGATTGCAGATGAAAGAATTGCAGCCCGGAACAGGCGCTTCCCCTCAAAAAGGTCAGAAAGTGACAGTTCACTACACCGGCTGGCTTACCGACGGCACCAAATTTGATAGCTCCGTCGATCGCGGTCAACCCTTCGAGTTCACCATCGGCGCAGGCCAGGTGATCCAGGGTTGGGACGAAGGCGTCATGTCGATGAAAATCGGCGGCAAGCGTCGCCTGGTCATCCCGCCCGATCTGGCGTACGGTCCCCGCGGCGCCGGCGGCGTAATTCCGCCGAATGCCACGCTCGTCTTCGACGTCGAACTTCTGGGCGCCAGATAGGAAGACCCACTCCAACTCTACGCAAACATATTGAGGAAGGGCGGCGTTTCACAGCGTCGCCCTTTTTCTGCGTGCATCCTCGCCTGCCAGAGTTGGCTTGCAGTGTAGTCTAGGAGCGTACTTGGGTGGACGGAAACACCATATCTGCCTCAGAACTCAGCAGATACTTCCAGTGCGACTCGGGATCGCGTGCGTGAGGCTTTTCCGTGCGCGGCAACGAATTTTCCAGCAGGTCGGCGCGGCGCAAGAGGCGCTCCGACTCTTCTTTTTTGTCTGCTTTGAGAAACTCCGCGTAATACTTCATCGCTTCGATCAGTCCCGGATACTTGGAGCGCTGTTCGTAACGATCGATTGCTTCCTGATATGAGCCGGCGGCTTCGGCAGCTTTGCCTTCCGCCTGGTACACCAGAGCCAGGTCGAGAATCAAATCCTCTGCCGGTCCCAGCGCCGTGTCGGCGACCTTCAATGCCGCCACCAGCTGTTTTTCTGCGTCGGCATATTTCTTTTGCATGCCCTGAACAGCCACCAGCTTGCGGGTGGTTGCCAGCACCAGGCGGTGGTCCTTCTGCAGGCATTTGCCGAGAATCGCCGACGCCTTGGTGAAACACTCTTCAGCCTCTGCCCATTTGTTCTGCAGTGCGTAACAGACACCGAGATCGTGCTGCACAAGCCCTACTTCGAAATGCTCGCCGTAATAGGCTTTCTCAGCAATCCCGAGTGCCAGCTCCAGCGTGGTTTCGCCGTCTTGCACGCGCCCCCGGGCAATCTGGCAGGCACCGAGCCCGCGCATGGCATTCACCAGCTTTCCATCTTCCGTTCCCAGTACGGATTGATAGAGTTTTATGGACTTTTGATAACCCTGATCGGCCACATCGTACAACTGGCGGCGATAGGCCTTTTCCGAACCGCGTTCGACACGTTCGGCATCATAGAGCTGGGTGAGCTTTTTCAGATCCGTTGACATCGCAGAAACCTCCGGGGCGATTAGTATAACCGCCCGGAAATCCTACAAATACCTGCAATGAATTTAGCTGGCTGATGCCACCTTGAAAGTTAGCGACCTGACTTGCTCAAACGCAGCCTGCAAGCGGGACAGCGTCAGTCCCGCTCGGCCGGCTACGTATGGGTTTTCATCCTGGAGCAGGGACTCCAGAATCGGCGGCGGCACGTGCGGGTTGGAAGCTACGGTGTACCGCACGTCCGGGTCGGCATCAAGCGTCAATAGCTGCAATATCTCCAGGGGTGTATTGCGATTGGTCGCCACACCCTGACGAATGTTGCTGGACCGGTGCCCTGAAAGTTGATTCAAAACGCTAATTGGAGAATTGGGGTTCTCGGCAAGATGTTCGAGCAGCTCCGGATCTTCCTCTCTGGCAAGCTGCTCGATGACCGAGGGTGGCGTCTCCGGATTGGCTGCCACCAACATCATCAGATTGTTTGCTTTACGTTGCAGATGCATCAATTTTGACTCCAGTTTCTTCTGACCATTAAGGCCTAATCCAACGTCGTATCACATGCATAACTCCAAATATTCCAACAAGTAAATGGGAACGCACGGCCGCCAACGAGCATCAGCAGCAGAGTCCCATCGATTCGGATGTAACGAAAATGCCACCAACCAAGCCACCAAAGGACAGGAAACATATGTCACAAGTGGCGTAATGCCTCGTTCAGTCGACGGCGCAACGACGGATGCGAAAAAGACCAGAGTTCAATAAATAGGGGTGGATCCGGATCGGCCAGGTTCTTGGTGGACAGCGCCACAAACGTGCGGGCCAGCGCCTTTCCGTCGCCGGTCATCTGCACAGAATATGCATCGGCTTGCTGTTCCATGAGACGTGAAACAGCGTTGACGATCGGATCGGTAATAAACAAAACCATGGTGGTGCCTAGATAGACAACCGGCACCATCGTAAAACTGGTGATCGATTGGACACCCCAGCGAGGCGGCAGTTTGGGCACCACCCAGGGCAGAAAGCGCCCGCACACTAAGAAGAGGACAAACATTCCGGCGATGGCGCAGGCGTTGCCGATCATTATGTGATGGCGAGCGTAATGCCCGGCCTCGTGTCCGACAATAGCGAGCAACTGGTCCTCCGGCAAGGTCAAAATGTTGTCCCAGAGCACTATGCGAGCCGATGAGCCAAGCCCCGTGACATAGGCGTTGTAGGACCTGGTCTGCTTGCTTTTGTCCACCAAGTAGACCGGCGCATCTGGAATTCCGGCACGGGCGGCAATGCCGACGATGCGCTGCTTGAGCGGGCTGTCAGGCATGACCGTGTACTTATTGAAGAGCGGATCAAACACGAGCGGCATCAAAAATAACGCCAGCACGAAGATGGGCACGGCAGTGGACCAAAGAATCAGCCACCATCGCCGTTTAAACCTGTCCACGACCCACATGGAGACACCGACCAAGAGCCATGAGAGACCAAACGAGACAAGTTGCGCCTTGACGTAATCCTCGAACCAGCCCGCGAAAGACTGGGCGGACAGCCGGTAATGATGCTGCACGACAAAGGAGAGCAGATAGGTAACGGGAAATTTCGCAGCCATCATGAGCACATAGAAGCCCAGGAAAAATGCTGTGAATTGAGCAATGCCTCGGGAGGAAACATTTTTGGCGGCCGCCGCCAAACCGGCGAACAGACCCGAGTGTAGCCCCAGGAATAAGAGCAAAATCGAATATGCCGGAACAATGAAATAGGAGACGTACCGGATGCGTGAGTATTCTCGCATCGCGTCGGTGATCACAAATAGCGGCAAGTCCACTTTTGAACTCCAGTGTCCGGCATGGACTAGTCATGGACCACCCAATCATATAAGAACGCCCCGCGGAGATCTGCTGCTAACATGTGCTGATGATCAAGGCACTGGAATTTTTCTCCGGAATCGGCGCATTCGCCGTGGCAGCGCGTCAATCCGGATTGATTGAGATCGTGTCCGCCTTCGACCAGAGCGAAGCCGCCAACCGCGTCTACCAGCTCAATTTCGGACATGCGCCGCGCGCGCGCAATCTGGACTCCATTCCTTCCAGAGAAATACCAGAGGCAGATGTGTGGTGGCTCAGTCCGCCCTGTACGCCCTACAGCGTCCGCGGCAAACAAAAAGACGCCGACGATGCGCGCGCGCAGTCGTTTCTTCACCTGATCAGCCTGATCGGAGATCATCGCCCCCGGTTTCTGGCAGTTGAGAATGTGCTGGGCTTCAAAACCAGCAAAGTCAACGAAATTCTGCAGAATGCATTGATGAAACATGGATACAGCGTCCGCGTGTTCGATCTGTGTTCTACCGAGTTAGGCACACCGATGCGCCGGCCACGCCATTTCGTGCTCGCATCGACGACACCACTGCCAGTGCCGGAGACTCCGCATAATGCAGGCACCCAGCCGCTGCGCACCTATCTGATAGACGGCACCTGTGAGCGGTCGGAGCTGCGCCCTAGTGATGAAACCGTGCAGCGCTACGGAGAGAGCTACGACATCGTTGACCCGCTCGACGAGCTGGCGGTGGCAATCTGTTTCACGAGCGGATACGGCAAATCACAAAAGGTGAGCGGCTCGCTGATCAAAATTCCGCACTCCACCAATCAACTGCGCCGTTTCTCACCGCGAGAGATCTTGAACCTGCTCGGCTTCCCAGCCGACTTCCAGCTTCCTGAAGACATACCGCTGGAAACAGCCTGGCGACTGGTAGGCAATTCGGTCGACGTGCGCTGCGTTCAGTTCTGTCTGCACCAAATGATGAGAGCGGCACCCTCGGTACCGCTCTCGTAGACTAGACCTATTGAATAAACTGCGCTTACGCAGACTTCAGATATGGTGTGACAATTTGCTGTACCTTAGCGCGCGCCCGTGCAATGCGCGACTTCACGGTTCCCACTTCCGAACGTGTAATCGTGGCGATCTCCTCGTAAGAGAGACCTTCGAATTCACGCAGATAGATGGCGGTGCGGAATTGTTCGGGCAGGTCGTCCATGGCCAGACGAATGACGTTATTCAACTCTTGACGCTGACACAGTTCGTCTGGTCCAGCTGAGCTGTCTTGAATGTCGCGCGTGCCGCCCTCATCCTGTTCTTCTCTGTTCATCGGCTCGTCCATCGAGATGACGGAGAGCTGACGGGGGCGTTTTCTCAGTTCGTCATAGAACATGTTGGTGACGATTTGGCGCAACCAGCTCTGGAAAGCTTTCGGGTTGCGAATGCTGCCCACCGATCGCCACATGCGGATGAACACTTCCTGCGCCAGGTCGGCGGTATTGTTCCAATCCGGTGCCAAGCGATAGAGCAAGGCAAATACTGTGCGTTGATGTCTGCGAATCAACTCTTCCATGGCACGCTGATCTTTACGTTGGCAAAGAAGAATCAGATCTTCGTCCGTCTTGCCGGAGTAAACATCAGGCTCTTGTTGCGCTTCCGGAGCAGTTCCTTTAATAAGGCGCAAGTGCGAGCTGTTTCGTTTGACTTCTCGAAGGCTCATAGGGGTCTCCTTTCTTTTGAGCGGGCTAATTCGTCGCTCACATCTTCAATTGTACGGACGAGGCGGGATAGGCAACCTTGTATATACGCCTGTTAAAACCCCTAGCTCGCCCGCCGGCTGGCGCTGCAGCAAATCACTCATGAGCCTCGATCAGACACCACAGATGGTGACACCACTAATATCGCCGGTGCGCCACCACATATCTTCTCAAAAATCGGGAACTCCGAAGCCGTGAATCCGTCTGCTTCCCGACATCATCATATGCTCAGGCGATGTCTCTAATAGACGAATTCAGCCAACGAAGCCGTTGACCATCCGGTGTCACTGCAAAGCCATAGTGACTGCAATCACCAGCGTGATGATCAGCAACACCGCGGAGAGCAAAAATGTGACGTAGAACAACGGGTGTTCTTTGCGTGCCAGCTGAGTTCCTTGCGGTACGCTCGGCAAAATTACCGACGACGGATCGCCCGGATTGAACACTTTATCCAGAGCCGCTCGCAGCTCTTCCGCAGTGCGATAACGCCGTGCCGGTTCTTTGTGCAGGCAGCGCATGACCACATTAGCCAGCCGCGGCGGCACATGCGGCGCCGCATCCTGAATCGGCACTGGCGGTTCACGCAAGTGCCTGTCCATCGTATCCAGCAAAGTCAGCCCCACCAGTGGTGGCTTGCCTGAAAGGGCCTCGTACAACATGCACCCGATGGAATAAACGTCGGATTGCGCATGGATGCGCTGACCCTGAAACTGCTCCGGGCTCATGTAGAGCGCGCTGCTATAACGCGGCAAGCGATCGTCATAGATTTCCATCTCGCGTTCCAGAGAAATTTTGCCGATGCCGAAATCGGCAATCTTCACCTGATCGCCCTCACCTTCGCGGCGCATGATCATGATGTTGGTCGGCTTGACGTTGAAATGCACCTCGCCTTTTGTGTGAATGTAAGCCAGCGCATCGCAGATCTTTTGGAACAGACTGACCACGCGATCAAGGGTCAGCTTCTGCTCCTGCTTGAGCAGCTGCGCCAGCGAAGTGGCATCTTCGAGATACTCCATGGCCAGCCATGGAGCACCATCGTCCGTGAGTCCGCAGGCGTGCACGACGACCAGATTGGGATGGTTGATTGTGAGGCGCGCCCCGTGCTCGAAGATCTTCAAAGCTTCAGCGCTGGCACTGCGGCATTCGGGCATGATTTTGAGTGCCACCGTGCGCGCCGTCGACAGATCCTTCGCTTTAAAAACAGTGCTGACCGCGCCACCACCGATAAATGAAACGATGCGGTAGCGCTCGCCGATGGTTTTGCCGACCAGAGACTCAGCTCGCTGGGCCCAGACCCCTCCGGGTCCGCCCATGCGTGGATAACTACGCTGTAGCGATTCGTCGGTCATTTAGTGTTGGTGACGGCTCCGCAGTACTTCTCCTCGATCGCCTTGATCTTGTTGACTCGCCGCACATGGCGATCGATGCCGGAAAAGCGCGTATTAAGCCAGGATTTCAACACATCTTGAGCCAGGTTGATGCCGATCACGCGGGCACCCAGACACATGACATTGGTATCGTCATCTTCTCGCCCCTGGTGAGCTGAAAATGTGTCATGACAAAGTCCGGCACGCACGCCGGGAATTTTATTCGCCGCCACCGTCGCGCCAACACCGCTGCCGCAAACAACGATGCCCAGCTCGGCATCACCTTTGACTACGGCCAAACCTACTTTTTCGGCAAAATCAGGATAGTCGCAAGGTTCGGTCGAGTCAGTGCCGAGGTCCGAAACCTCGTGCCCTTCGTCCTTCAGGAATTTAATTAGCTGCTGTTTGAGTTCGAAACCGGCGTGGTCGGAGCCGATTGCTAGTTTGCTGCCCATCGATATTTCATACCTTGTAAGTGCTCGTGCGAGGCATATTATATATACTGAAACAGAACGTTAATCCAAAGGTTCAGTGGAACATGACCTTTTGTCCTCATTGTGGCATCGCCGGAACGCATAACGGACCGTGCCCACTGGCTCCGCCGGATAATCGGCGCATTTTGCAAAATCGCTACGAAATTCGCGAAGTGCTCGGTCAGGGCGGCATGGGCAAAGTCTACACAGCCGCCGACCTGCGTCTGGAAGGGCGCCGCCGCGTAGTCAAACAGTTGCGGGACGACCACTACCGCAAAGAAGACCACGACCTGGCAATCGAGTTTTTCAAGCGTGAGTACAAATTATTGTCAACGCTCGAGCACCCTTCGATTGTGCAGATTCTCGACCACTTTGAAGAAAACGGTCAGTACTACATCGTCATGGAGTACATCGAGGGCAACAACCTGCACGAAGTGCTGACCCAGCACCGGCAGGAACCCTTCTCGGAAGAGGAAGTGCTGACCTGGGCAATTGAAATTTGCGACGTGCTCACCTATTTGCACGGTCTGGAGCCGGCGATTATTTATCGGGACCTGAAACCGAGCAACATCATGCTCGACTCTAAAGATCGGCTGAAACTGATCGACTTCGGTATCGCCCGCAAATTTGACGAAGACGGCAAGGAAGTAACCAAAGTCGTGTCCGCCGGCTACTCGCCTCCCGAACAATACTGGGGACAGGCAAGCCCTGCTTCCGACATCTACGCCCTGGGCGCCACGATGCATTTCCTGCTTACCGGCAAAGAACCGGAGGCGCTGCACCGCTCGTCGCCCGCCATGTTGAACAGCGAAGTCAGCGACATCTGCGACGCGATTGTACAAAAGGCAACCGCCCAGGACCCGCAAGAACGTTATGAGAACGTTGAGCAGCTGATGCACGACTGCCAGCAAGCACTGGCTCTCAAACAGCATATTTCCATACCCCGCAGCCGGCTGGGCGAAATGGCCTTCGGAGTGGTACTGATTGTGGTGGCAGGCTTGATCTGGTTCTTCCAGCCGCAGATCAATGCCATGCTGGCCGGCACCACGCCACCGCCATTACCCGGCACCGCCCAGCCTGGCACGGACACGGCAGCACCAAGAACAGCCGCCTCCGGACAGAAGCCCTCGGAAAACGACTTTGCAGCCCAGGTCACCGACGAACAACAACTCACCGATCCGGAAGGTCTACGTTAGATTCGCAGGTAGACCATCCAATCTAAGGTGTTGCTAATAATTTAGTGCTAAGCTTCCCGGCTAAGCGCTAAGGAAACCGTCTCACGGCGCCGCAAGTTCACTCTGTCAGCCACCGTCTGGGAGGCTGACAGCCATCCTGGAAACCATCATCTAATAGTGGGAACTAATCCATAAAACACACGAGGGTGCAAAGACGATGACTCAATCTGTCCACAGTGGCAAAACGATGTTAGTGAAAAACGCCGCGATCCTCGTGACGATGGACAAGACCCGCCGCGAAATCAAAGATGGTGGCATGTTCATTGAAGGCGGCGTCATCAAGCAGGTCGATACTACCGACAAATTGCCGCAAACCGCCGACACCGTTATCGACATGAAAGGGCAACTGGTTTTGCCCGGACTGGTCAACACGCACCACCACCTCTACCAACATCTGACGAGAGTCGCTCCGGGAGCGCAAAACGGCAACGTCTGGAATTGGCTCAAAGTGCTGTACATGATGTGGGCGCGCATGACTCCCGAATCGGAACGCCTGGCTACGCAAGTCGGAATGGCGGAAATGGCGCTTTCCGGTTGCACCACGTTGTTCGACCACCAGTATGTCTTCCCGAACGGCTGCAAAATCGACAACGCCATCGAAGTCGGCAAAGAAATCGGTATGCGCTTTCACGCATCACGCGGCAGCATGTCGCTCGGACAATCGAAGGGCGGTCTGCCGCCGGACAGCTGCGTCGAAACAGAATCAGCCATTCTGGACGACTGCCAGCGTGTCATAGACAAGTATCACGACATGAAACCGGGCGCCATGACCCGGATTGTTCTGGCACCGTGCTCGCCGTTTTCGGTCACCGAAGATTTGATGGTCGAGTCAGCCAAGCTGGCCCGCAAACATAAATGCGGACTGCACACCCACCTGGCTGAATCGCTTGACGAAGAGCGCTACACCTTGAAGACGTATAACCTGCGTCCGGTTGCATTGATGGAGAAGTTCGGGTGGGTCGGCGAAGATGTCTGGTTCGCACACTCTGTGCACATCAACGATGACGAAGTGAAGAAATTCGCCAAGACCGGTTCCGGAATTGCTCACTGCCCCTCGTCCAATATGCGCCTGGCATCGGGCATGTGCCCGATCAAGAAAGCGCGCGATGGCGGCGTCAAAGTCGGACTGGGCGTCGATGGCTCATCCAGCAACGACTGCTCGCACATGTTGGGTGAAGCTCGTCAGGCGATGCTGCTGGCTCGCCTGTTGCTGAGTACCAATCCTGGTGGCCCGCCCGAAGAGTCGAAAGAATGGATTTCGGCCCGCGAGGTCCTCGAGATCGCCACTCTCGGCGGTGCCGCAGTTCTGGGACGCGACGACATCGGCTCGCTGGAAGTCGGCAAGCGCGCTGACTTCTTCTCAGTGATCACCAACACCGTCAGCTTCGCCGGCGGCAGCATGGAAGATCCGGTTGCATCGCTCTTGTTCTGCACACCACAGAATGCCAACTACACCGTCGTCGAAGGACGAGTGATCGTCAAAGACGGCCAGATGCAAACGCTCGATCTGCCGGTCGCGATTGAAAAACTGAACAAGGTTTCGCTCGCATTGATGAAAGGCGAACCGGCAGGAGCGCTAGCTCGCTAGTATTTCTTCCTCAATCCTGAGTATCTGCGAGGAGTTGCTTCGGCAACTCCTCGACGTATAAGCGGGCTTCCTCAGTGGATTGTGTTGGACAGCGCCAGTCCCAGGACAGCGACTCCGAAGACCAGGCGGTAAATCACAAACACCATGGTGGAGTGATTTTTCAAATACTTGATCAGCCACCAGATCGCGGCGTAACTGACGATGGTCGCAGCCACAAATCCCACCAAAACGCTGGTCGTCGAATCGGAGGGCAGTTGCCCGGCTTTGCCCAACTCGTATAACTCTTTCAGCTCAAGCAGTCCCGAGAGAAGCACAGCCGGAATGCCGAGAAGAAACGAGAATCGCGCCGCATCATCGCGCTTGATATTGAGGAACAGCGCGGTAGTCAAAGTGGAACCGCTGCGCGAGCAGCCGGGAATCAAAGCCATCGCTTGACCCAACCCAATCAGTAATCCATCTTTGATCCCTAACTGCGACATGTCGCGCTCTTTTTTGCTGAACTTCTCGGCAAGAAACAACAGAATGCTCATCACCACCGATGCACTGCCAATCACAACCAGAGAGCGCAGCGGCCCGCCCTCTGCTTCCAGAACGTGCTTCAGCGCCAGTCCGAGCACGCCGATAGGGATAGTAGCAACAACAATTGCCACGCTCTGGCGGAAATAGAGATTGGTGAAATCGCGCTTCATGAGCGCACCGATGGCACCGGTCGCCAGCTGCCAGAGGTCTTTCCAGAAATACGCCAGCAATGCCACCACCGAACCGAGTTGAATGACTGCGGAGTACGCGACACCGGGATCACTCCAACCGACTAACGCCGGCACCACTCGCAGGTGAGCTGTGCTGCTGATCGGGAGAAACTCAGTCAGTCCCTGGACGGTGCCCAGCACAAGGGCTTCGACCAAACTCATCGGTTGCGCTTGCATCATTTATATATGGTTACCTTGAACTCAACGCAGATCTTCAAAGCGATTATCGCATCGAGTTGCGCATTTGCATGAAACTCAGTGACGCGCCATCTTAAGGCCTATCTTGTAGATATCTGATGCGCTCCATCCACTGGATTTTGCCACCAGGGAAGAAACATCTTTGAGGCGCCCACCAGCAGCCAGCAACTCATGCACGCGCTCGGTCACCTGCTCGGTGGTCCAGCGAGTGACTGTGCCCTCAGGGGCACCACCTATGATCAAGACGCATTCACCTTTGACTTCGTGAGTCTGCACATGCTCGAGGATGCCGCCCAGCGTACCGCGCACAAACTCCTCGTAAAACTTGGTGAGTTCGCGCGCCAGACACGCGGGTCGTTCCGCACCGAAAGCTTCCAGACATTCAGGGATCAGCTTCTTAATATTGTGGGGAGAAACAAACAGCACCATGGTGCGCTCTTCCTCCTTCAATTTCTGCAGTCGCTTGGTTCGGTCGCCGCGAGCATCAGGCAAGAAACCCTCGAACACGAAGCGCTCACAGGGAAGTCCGCTACCGACCAGGGCGACGAGAACGGCACTGGGACCGGGAATCGGAATCACTTTCATACCCAGGCGCAAAGCTTCTTTGACTATCTGATATCCCGGGTCAGATACCAACGGTGTGCCGGCATCGGAGACCAGAGACACAGTCGCTCCTTCGGCGGCGTACTTCTCAAGGCTTTCGGCGCGGTTTGCTTCATTGAAGTTGTGACAGCTAATAAGTTTTTTCTGCAGCCCTAGATGGCTGAGCAGGTTGATTGAGACGCGCGTATCTTCGGCGAATATCACCGACGATTCCGCCAGTGCATCTTTTACACGCGGACTTATATCCTGCAGATTACCGATCGGTGTCGCAACAACGAAGAGACGTCCTGACAACAGCGTATCCTGTCAACTGAGAGTGAAAAAGCAAACGGCAAGCAGGATAGCACTTTCAGCCCTGGAAGAGAACCGCCGGACCAGCCGTCCCGACTTTGCAACCACCAGTTTTCTACAGGCAGCCTACAAGCTGTAGATTATTTAACTGCCTGGCATCGCTGCAGATACTTGATCTTGCGTTGCGCTCGGTTCAATGCCACCATATACGGCATTATGCAAACACGCGCTCAGCTGAATCAGGCAATCAAACATTATCGGCTGCAGTGCGCTCAGGAAATATTCCGCAACGTTGGATATCTCGAAGAAGAGCATGTAATCGAGTTATCCGAGCAATATACACTGCGCATTCTGGTCAACTGGTTAGCCACCAGATGTGGTTTTGCTCCATGCGCAACCGATATGCAACCGGCCCAGCGCAGCCAACTTACAAATCTGGAGTCCGATTACTTTTCGGAGGCGGTATATCCGCTGCACAGTCATCTGGATAGCAAGCGAGATCTGGCGCTGCGCGATTTCGGGTTTGCGCTTTTGGAAAAATCCTGGCCGGCTTCGACCGGCTTGGAATTGATCGGCGATGTGTACCAGCACATGCTGCGAGCGCCTTTGTCGAGAAACGCAGCCGGGCAACCAGAAATTCGTTTCTCCAAAGAGCGCAGCACAACAGCTGAGTTTTACACTCCACCGTGGGTGGTGACCTATTGTTTTCGTCAAGCTGCCTGTGACTGGCAAACGGATAAGATTCTCGATCCTTCGTGCGGCTCCGGCAATTTTCTGCTGGGCGCTCTGGCTGAGTCTCGATTCACAGGTAAGCAGGCTCGGGAATTTGTCGAGCAACAGCTGTTCGGACGCGACATCGATGCTCGCGCCGTCGGTTTATGCAGGCTGTCGCTGTTTCTTGCCGCAGCAGCGACCTGGGGCGTGAACTTTCAGGACCGTCATCGCTTTGATCTGCAGCGACTGGCGAAGTCTGTGACTGAGAACATCAAAGTCGCAGATCAGACTCTCACTTGCCCCGAGCCGGAATTCGATGTGGTGGCAACCAATCCGCCATATGTCAGTTATGGCTCGCGGGGACAGTCGAAAATCGTTTCTTCCCAGGCAGCTCTGCTGCGTGCTCTCTACCCGCAAAGCTCCGAATATAAGATTCGATTGCATTCAGTGTTTCAGGATGTCTGCTTGCGCTGGACGAAACCCGGCGGGCAAGTTTTGCTGCTGCTTCCGGATGCTTTTCTGACCGGCAGCTTTTATAAAAAGCTGCGCAAAATGATCACATCCACAGCTGATATCGTGCAGATTGCAGAATTACCCAGCGACACCATCAGTGATGCCACTGTGGGCAACTGGTGCGTCGCTCACTACCTTAAGAAATCAGCGCCGGCAGCACAAAATGGTGCCGTGCGAGTTGCTCGCGTTGAAGTCGGCGGCAAGCCGACTGATGAAACCGACATCCCTTTCGATGTGTTCGTGTCGCAAGACTGTCTGCGTTTCAACGTGGTGAACAGCGACGAAGATACGGACTTGATTCGCCACCTCATCCAGTTTCCCCTTCTGCGCGAAGTTCTCCGCGGACACACTGGTATCCGCAGCCGGCGCGGGCAAAAAACCATCGTCTCGGGAGAGCAGTTGGCGGGGCAGTACAAACGGGGACTGGTCTCCGGTGCGCAGGTGCTGCCGTTTCAGACCACCTGGCAGGGACACTGGCTGAATGTGCAGCGCGACCTGTTGTTTCCGGGCGGGTTTGATCCGGCTGTCGTCGAGCAACCGAAACTACTTTTGAGGCAGACGTCAGACCGTATCATCAGTGCCTGCGATCGCGAGTCGTTCTACCACCTCAACAATATCCACAGCTTCGCTCCCCGAGCCGGCAGCGGTGTAGAAGGGCTGGATGCCTATGCCGCAGTACTAAACTCGCGTTTCTTTTCTTATGTCTATCGGTTGCGCAGCCGCGAAAAAGATCGCGCGCTGGCTCAGATCGATATCGACATGGTCGAGTCCATGCCGTTGCCTTCTCTGCAGGGCGAGGCACCTTTGCTCTCGCGCGCCGGTAAAGCACTGCAGAGCACCCAGACTGGCGGCGAACTGCGCCACCAGCTGGAGAACGCGCTGGAGCGACTGGTGTTTGATCTTTTCCAGTTGCCGCGCGCAATCGCCCGCCATCTAGGCAGTGCCGACCTGCCAGCCAGTTCTCAAGCGCGAGAATTAATACTGTCGGTAGAGACAAACAATTTGCCGTACTATTCAATGAATAATTACTGAGGGGTGGTCCCGGGTGATATCGACTGGTTTTCCCAAGCAGATGCGTCAGATTCAGCGTCAGATTCTTCCTCTAGTTGCAGCCGTCGCCGTCAGCCTGGCGCTGGTTCCGCAGCCACTTTCAGCCGCCAATTCATCCCCAGGCGCAAAGCCGAGCGCTCAGGCCCCTAAACCGATTGCGGTGCGCGACAAGTGGGCGGTATTGATCGGCGTCAACCGCTATAAAGATCCCATCTTGCCGCCGCTCAAGTATGCCGAGAAGAACGTCGTCGACCTGGCGCGCATGATGGTCGATCCGACCATCGGACGCTTCGCCCCCGACCATGTGCAGAGCATCACTGGTGGTGGCGCCAGCCGCGCCAAATTCAACGAACTGGTGGACACCTGGCTGTACAAAAAAGCACTGCCTGGCGACATGATCGTGATCTACGCCGCCTCGCACGTGGCTGATGATCCGAAGAGCAAGGAAGCGTTTCTCTGCCTGCGAGACAGCATGTCTACCGACCCGGCCACGGGAGTGCCGCTGGTGGCATTTTGCAAGCAGCTCAAACAACGCACTCAAGCCAACTATATCGTGCTCATGCTCGACACCAGCTATGGTGGCACATCGCCGAGCATCGACGACTCGACGCTGGCGACGCTGAGCAACATGGGCATCTCGGTGTTCGCCGCATCAGGCATCGGCGGACAGTCTTACGAAGATGCAGCCGCGCAAAACTCTTACTTTGCCAGCAAGTTGATGGAAGGTTTGAAAGCGGGCGGTGGACTGATTCCTCTGGCCAGTCTAGCCGGACACATCAAAGACAGTGTGGGCAATCAGGTAAAGGCGACACTGCACAAAACGCAGAAAGCTGTCTTCGTGCCAGCCTCTCACCTCACCGACGACATGCTCCCCACCATCGGCATAGAGACCAGAGCGGGCGCCAACTCCGTGGCCAACATCGGCTTTGGACACCCGGTCGATCAGCTCGGTTTGACGCGCCCTGATCTGGTGATGCCGCGTGCCGGCGGTCAAACCATGGTGATTCCGGGACCGGGAGCGAAACCCGCGGTGCCGCAGACCCACGACGACGAAGATGAAGATGACGACGACAAAATCGACCACAGCCTGGACATGCGCCCCTACATTGCGAAGATGAAGGGCGCCATTCAGCAGAAGTGGCAGCCGCCCAAAGGGCTGGAGAATCGCAAGGTCGGTGTCGTTTTCACGATCAAGAGCGACGGCTCGATTGTCAGTCCCCAGATCGTCCAGAGTTCCGGGCAGGCGGATGTCGACAAGACAGCACTCGATGCGCTGAAGGCGGCCTCTCCTTTAGATCCTCTTCCTAAAGGTGCTCCTAGATCTGTAGATATAAAGTATCAGTTTGATTGGAATGTGACGCGCGGCAGCGCTGGGGGAAACTAATGCAAGACCAATCCACACCCGGCGACATCGACGACGGCGGAGCAGGGCAGACCTCGCCCCCGGCTGGAGTCACCTCGTCGACCGGCAGCCTCACTCAAGGATTCGACGCTTCTGAGTTCCTCAAGACTTATATAGAGACGGCCAAGCTGATTGTCCTCAGCCCACGGATCTTCTTTTCCCAGATGCCGACTAGCGGCGGGTTGAAGGAACCTGTGACATTCTTCGCTGTCGGACTGGTTGCCAACGCCCTCTTGACCGGCATCTTCAGCTTCAGTTTCTTGTCTCTGGTGATCGCAGCTGTCTGTCCGCTGATCGGGCTTTTCGCCGCCGCCGGACTGGCGACCGGACTTTCGACCGCCATGGGGGCAAAAAAACCCTCATTTGAGGCGGTAGCGAGGGTCTACTGCTATGCGGGCGTGGTCGTAGCAGCCGTCTGGGTGCCCTACGTCGGTTTCCTGCTGGGGCTTTACGGCTTGTTTTTGCAGTTTGTAGGTCTTAAGCAAGTTCTCAAGCTCGACGACGTCAAAACGGCAGGTCTGTGCATCGTTTCGGGCATTCTTGCCGGCGTCGCCACCGGCATCGCCACTGTGATGATGGTCTTGAAGGCCGCCCTCCATCTTTGAGCCTGTTTGAGGGGGGAAAACAACATGAAGCTTGACACCGGAACGGCACAGGCATACTTGGTTTGCGGCATTTCATGTTGACTACGTAGAAACCACATGGACAGATCCCGTCACACAGCGTAATGTCGTAAATGAGCGCACAAACCGCGCTGTTGTTACTAAAAATATGGATTTGGCAGGAGTAACCAGGGTTAGCTATGGGTCATAAGGACATACCGCAAGAAGTACCAGGGAAAAAAGACGTTCCGAACGAAGGTCTTCAGGGCGCAGCTCAAGCTGCCTGGAGAGGTACTGACAACGTCGCACAAGCCGGCGCAGACGGTGCCGTCGTAGGCGACCCTGCACAAGGGTTGAAATTTGCGCAAGCCTGGGCCGAAGGCAACAAACCATTCAATGGCGATGCCCATGCGCAAGCCCTGACGAACATGCAAGCTTTCATGGATCCGGGTGTCTATGAGTTTCTCAGCGCATCGCTGAAGAATCCCAAAGCTGCTGAAGAAGTCTTGAAGAATCACACGACTGCATAACAAGTATGAGCGTCGAAGGCGACAATTCGGGTCCGCCTGAAGTCGAGGAGACCCTGTTGTCCGAGACTCAGCCTGTCGACGACCACTTGGCAAATAAAGGACGTGACCTGGCTTACCAGCCGGGTGATAACAAAGTAGTCAACGCCCAAGGTGATGTCATATCGCTCTTGGGCGATGCTGCTGTTGGGGCTGGAATTCTGGCCAAATGGGCGCAGACCAGCAAGCTCTTTGGCGGCAAAGCTAACGAAGAAGCTCTGAACAACTATCGAGAACACCTCGATCCCAGTTTCGTAGTCGCTCTGGAATGGGCCCAGCAGGACCCGGACGCTGTCCGGAAGTTCCTCGGCAGCATGAAGAACGCCCTCGGCTAAATCCTTACAAAGTCTAAACTTCGGGCAGGGCAGCGCTTTCACGCGTGCTAAAATTGCTCACCGTTGTATAAGTTCGTTGCAGGGATTGAGAAGTGCCCAAGATTAAGTCCGCCAAGAAACGCGTCGAAGTTGCTGAGCGCAACCGCCTGCGTAACCGTTACTGGAAGTCTTCCGTGCGCACCGCACGCAGCAAGGTCGAAGAAGTTCTGGAAACCGCCAAGAGCGGCGAGGGCGATGCCCAAACCGCATTGAACGAAGCTTTCTCCGTTATCGATAAAGCCATATCCAAAGGCGTTCTGCACCGCAACACCGGTGCCCGTCGCAAAGCCAGACTGACCGTCCTGCTCACCACCAAGAGCAAGGAAGAAGTGAAGCCGGCCAAGAAGAAAGCCGCACCGAAAGCCGCAGCCAAACCTGCAGCCAAAGCGGCGCCCAAGAAAGCATCGGAAAAGGCTTAAGAGCCAATTCGCGAATTGCGAAAAAGTGATTGGGCGCGCCTCAGGTGCGCCCATTTAACGCATTTTATTCACTGCCTTGGATATTCATAAGAAGGAACGCGCGTTGCAAGTGGAATCAACCACCGGTGTACAGAAGCACCAACCGGGCTCACCGGCGGAACCAGACCTCGACTCAGTTCAAGCAAAGCAAGGCACCATACACTTTGTAGGCATCGGCGGCATCGGCATGTCGGCGCTGGCACGGCTGCTCCTGGGACGCGGCGTCAAGGTCTCCGGCTCGGACAAGTCCGGCAGTCCGATTACCGAAGAATTGCAGAGCCTCGGTGCCACGGTGTTCGTCGGGCACGAAGCCAGCAATATCACCGATGCGACGGCGGCGATTGTTGTTTCGACAGCGATCACCAAGGACAATCCAGAGTTGCAAGCCGCCGCGGAAAGGCATCTGCCGGTCTGGCATCGATCGCAAGTCTTGTTTGCACTGGCCAACAAATACAAAATGGTGGCTATATCCGGCACGCACGGCAAGACAACGACCACCGGCATGATGGCGCAAGTGCTGCTGGACAACGGACTCGATCCGACAGTTGTGGTGGGTGGAGTTTTTGAGAAACTGAAGGCGAACAGCCGCCTGGGCAAAGGCGAGTACTTCGTCGCCGAAGCCGATGAGAGCGACCGCACACATGCCAGTATGGTCTCGGAGATAGCGGTCGTCACCAACATCGAACGCGATCACATGGAAAATTATCCGGGTGGAATTGCCGAGGTGTACAGCAACATGCTCAGCTTCGCCAACAATGCCGCGCGGGCGGTTGTAGTCTGTTCAGACGATGCCGGCTGCCGCGAGATCATGCCGGAGATCAAAAAACGCATCATTACTTATGGCGAGAAACAGGTCTCGCCCAAAGCCGACTTCACGATGGAAGACAAGGAAGGGTTCAAGTTCACCGTCAGCCAGAACGGCAAGGTGCTTGGAGACGTTGAACTATCGGTGCCCGGCAAGCACAACAAGCTCAACGCCATGAGCGTGATTGCAGTCGCCCGCGAGTTGGGCGTGGAATTCCAAGGCATAGCCGACTCGTTGCATGAGTTCAGAGGAGTGGCCCGGCGCTTCCAGCTGCTCGGCACCGAATCCGGTGTCACGGTCGTCGACGATTACGGGCACCACCCCACGGAAGTGGTGGCAACACTTTTAGCAGCCCGGCAATATATACAGCGGCACACTCAATACAAACGCGTGGTGGCTGTGTTTCAACCGCACCAGCCGGGACGGCTGCGCGACCTCTGGGAAGAGTTTCGTCAAGCCTTCACAGAAGCTGACCGCGTCTTGCTCGCCGATGTCTACGTGGCGCGCGGTGGTCAGATCGAAGGCATTAACTCGGAACGTTTTTCCACGGAAGTGAACCACAAGAACGTCACGCACCTGGCTGGCTCGACTTTACAATTGCACGAAAAAATCTTACCGCATCTTTGCGCAGGGGACCTTGTGCTCACCATTGGTGCTGGTGATATAACAGACGTTGGGCCGAGACTTTTAGCGCTGCTCAAGAACGGGCTCAAAGATGGAAGTTGCCACTAAAGCACCACTCTGGCGATACACCACTTTAAAGGTGGGTGGCGAAGCTGATGGCCTCGCGCAGCCAGAAAAAGTGGAGGAGTTGATCGAGTTGCTCGATCGACTGAAGAAGTCCGGACAGCCCTGGCACGTGCTGGGCGGCGGCTCCAACATGTTGATTTCCTCTGCCGGGGTGGACGGAACAGTTATCCGAACGGCGCAGATGACGCGCATCAGCCAGTTGGACAATGACGTACTCGATGCCGACGCCGGCGCGCGGCTGCCGCATCTCGCCAAGTACGCCGCATCGATCGGTCTCTCCGGATTGGAGTTTGCCGTCGGCATCCCCGGCACTGTCGGTGGTGGCATGGTAATGAATGCCGGCGCTCACGGCAGCTGCATGGCTGAAATTACAGAAAGCGTCACTCTCTTCGACACTGTCAGCTGGAAGCTGCGCACCCTGACACGCGAAGAGATGCAGTTCGAGTATCGGCGCTCGGGCGTCGATCCCGCCACCCAAATTGTCGTGTCGGCAAGGCTGCGTCTCAAGTCCGAGAGACCAGAGACCATTCAAGAACGCACCAAACACAACGAAGAATATCGCTGGCGCACCCAACCACTGGGCTGGCCCAATGCCGGTAGCACCTTCAAGAATCCAGAGCCGCAAAAAACTGCCGGATTTTTGCTTGATCAATCCGGTGCCAAAGAACTGAAAGAGGGCTCGGCAGCCGTTTCGGCTGTTCACGCCAATTTCGTCATCAACTTAGGCGGCGCCACTTCGCAAGAAGTAACCGCCTTGCTGAGAAAAATGCAGGACTCGGTGTATGGCAAATTCGCCATCCACCTGCATCCTGAATGGAAGACCATGGGACACTTTACCGCAGCCGAACAAGAAATCTGGGATAGGTGATATCAGACATGAAACCAGCCGAAGGAATTAGCAAAAAATCGAAAATTGGCGTCCTGTACGGAGGTCTTTCCAACGAGCGAGAAGTTTCGCTGCGCTCAGGCAAAAACTGTCATGCGGCTCTCTTGCGTCTGGGCTACGAGCACGCCGAGTTGATCGATGTCGATAAACACCTGGCCAATACGCTGCAGGAAAAGAAAATCGAACTGGCGTTTCTCGCCTTGCACGGCAAATGGGGTGAAGACGGCACCGTCCAGGGATTGCTGGAATTGCTCGGCATTCCTTATACAGGTACCGGTGTGCTGGGCAGTGCCCTGTGCATGAGCAAGCCTCTGACGAAACGCGTATTGAAAGCGGAAGACCTGCCTTATGCTCCGACATTGATTCTGGAACGTGCTAACGACACCGAAGTCGGCAACTTCGTTAAATCCATTCCGTGGCTGCCGGTGATGGTGAAACCGCTGAATGAAGGTTCCTCGGTCGGCGTGCAGAAAGTCGAAGATGCCACGGCGCTGGCGACCATCGTCAAAGAGACCTACTCCACATATGGTGGCGCCATTGTCGAGCGCTACGTCACCGGACAGGAAATCACTGTCGGTGTACTGGAGCGACCCCAGCATCTTATTAACGGCAAAGACCTCGATGCGCTGCCGATTCTCGAGTTGCGTCCGAAGTCTAAAGCCGGTTTTTATGACTACGAAGCCAAATACACCAAAGGCATGACCGAATTTGTGCTGCCTGCAGAACTGAGTCCTGAAGTGACAAAGAAAGCGCAGGAGATCGCCATGCGCACCTTCCGCGCTTTGAACTGCTCCGGCTACGCACGGGTCGATATGATGGTCGACAAAGAAGGCAATCCCCACGTGCTGGAAGTGAACACACTACCGGGTATGACCGACACATCCGACTTGCCGGCCATGGCCGAAGTCGCCGGTATCAGTTACGACCAGCTGGTGGAGCGCATCTTACTCTCGTCCGGACTGGACAAGTAGCGCTTATTCTTTGATTTTAAATCCTATGTTGGCGAGCAACTGCCTGTTGACCAGGTCATTTTGAGCGCCGAAGTACCCGAACGCGGCACCGGTCGACGCCCCTATGATGAAAGCGGCGCAGCCGCCCACCAGGGCGCCAGGCAATCCACCCCATCAAGGCACCAGCGAATAACCATTACCCAAATCGGGGGGCTGACTATATCTATGCAGACCATTGAAATATTGGACGGCGAGATTTGTGCGAGGTCAGCCGCCCAATCCCATGTTCTGCATCAGTTTTTTCAGCTGTACTGTCACTTTCGAGAACCAGGTGGTATCACCACTCTGTTCGCGGGTTCGCGCATCATGTTCTGCGTAAATCCCACTTGCTCGTCGTTCTTCTCTCGACAGATGAGGATTGCTTTTCTGCAATGCTTGCGGCGGAACTTTGAAGGCACCAGACGCAACAGCCGGCTTACGCTCCTTCAGTTTGTCGGGCGCATACTTAAGTTCGGCATGCAGCCGTGCTTCGTCCTGCTCGTCCCAGGCAGTTCCTGGCGGCAACTCGGGCATCTCCCAACTCGGGTGGATGCTCTTGTAAATCTTGAAGAGCTGGTACTTAACTTGCTCGGCTGAATGCGGACGTTCTTCCACCGAGTGTGCGGTCATCTTTTTGATCAGTTCATCAAGCGGTTCGAGAATCTCAGGATTGATCGAACGCGGTGAGCACACTTGCAATGGTTTCGGGCGGTGACCGGTGAGCAGGTGACTGAGCGTTGCACCAAGCGCGTAGATGTCGCTCCGCTTCTCCGGCTTGCCAAAATATTGCTCCGGGGGAGAATAACCGGCTGTCACCACACGGGTTGCCACTTCTTTCGGCAGAAAGTTCCGCGCGATTCCGAAGTCGATGAAAACCACACGTCCATCAGGGCGCAGCATCAGGTTGCTCGGTTTGACATCGCGATAAATGATGTCTTCGGAGTGCAAATAAATCAAAACATCGCAACACTGAATGGCAATGCGCACAACAGTCTCCGAATCGAGCACGCCCACATCAGCGATCACGACATCAAGGTTTTTGCCCGGCACGTAATCCATGACGAGAAAGTACTTATGGTCGGAAGTGGTGTGGTCATCGAAAACCCGCACCACCCCCGGATGTCTCAGCTGCCGCAAGATAGCCACTTCGCGTTTAAAGAGACGCACAGCCTCGACCCGCTCGGCTTCGTCCGTGTACTTATTGAGCAGTTGTTTGATTACACAACTGGCATTGCCGTTAGACCGATCTTCCGCAAGATAAACGGTCCCCATCCCACCCTGTCCGAGTGGGCTGAGAAATTTATACCTGGAGAACCAATCAGACTCTTCCGGCACGCTACTCCTAGCCTCAACGAGGCTACATCGTCACATCAGCTATTTACCCGGCGCTTTGGCAGGCTTGCGTTTTTGATTGCACGAGGTAATTGCATATATCCTTCTGCCAACAAAATTGGTCAACCGCAAGGGGAGCGACTTTCGACTCTGTTCACAGAGGAGCGACAAAAAGATTTTACTTGTCAAGCAGCCGACTGGAGCAGACAAATCGCCCAGATCCAGCCGCCAATGCCACTCCTCGCAATCGCAACCGCAAAATTAAACGGCATTGACATACATCTGTATGGTCCTGTACATTTGCCTCATCTCCCTAAAAACCGAGCAACCAAATCACCCACCGGCGCCGGATGTACAGGCGAAATGGGTGGACTAGACTGGAGGTTTTTCTATGTCATTCGCAAATCTTTCAATCGTAGGGAGACTCGTTCGTCAGCCTGAGTTGATGCACTTTAACACCGGCCGTGAAAAAACTACTTTTACGGTCGCTATCAACCATCCGGGCCGCAAAACGGAACAGGGACGCTTACAGGGCACCGTCGACTACGTAAAAGTCGAAGCCTGGGGTAAGCTCGCTCAGATTGCTCATAAATACCTCGTAAAAGGCAGTCAAGTTGCGGTTTGCGGCCCGTTTGAGATGGAAAACTGGGTGGACAGGAATGGTATTAAACGGATGACACCGCTGGTGGAGGCAGTACAAATCGCCTTGCCGCCGCGTCTAACCGTCGCAGACCAGCCTGCTGCTCCAAGCAACTCCATCACAGGCGAAATGGTATTCTCCGGCGATCCCGATGATCATACCGATGCTGAGGAGGCAGCGGCGGCGGCAGAAACAGAAGAGTTCGTCGGAGAATTCAAAACCATCACCGAAAGCGATGACGAGATATTGGACTCGCAGCCAATCATCGCATCGCTCACCGGATAAAACGTTTCGTGCCGCAGTGATGCACGAAATGCCACCAGACATATAACCAACGCAGCTGCAGTTCAGCTATGCACAGTTAAATTTCTGGGTTCGATTTATGGTGGCAATTATTTGCGCACTGCTTGTTTGATCCTAAGAAAGGAGGACCACTCAGAGTCATAACCGCAATCGAACTTCCCACAACATATTAGGTCCAACCTCGACCTGAAGCGAGGGCGGGTTCTCGTCGAGCCCGCCCTTTATTCACTCTATCTTGTGCAGCGAGTTATTGGAGCACCATTTGCAAAATGGTGACATCGAGCCAACGGTCAAATTTGCGCCCCACCTCTTTAAGGACACCAACTTTCTGAAATCCGCTAGCTTCAGTCATAGCAATGCTTTCCTTGTTCTCAGAGCAAGCAAGCCCGACGAGAACATGATCACCCCGCGCGTGAGCCAGTTCTATCAAACGCTGCGTAAGCGTTTTACCGAATCCACGCCGAACATAATCATGGTCGACGTAAACGGAGGGTTCCAGCGTCTGGCGATAGGCGCATCGCCGATGGTAATAGGACAGACTGCCCCACGCGACAACGTTGCCGTCGCACTCAGCAACGATTACCGGCAGCCCTTCTCGCTCATGTTCTTCGAACCATTCCATTCGCGTTCCCAGTGACTCCGGTTCCACCGCGAAAGTGGCAGTGGAATTGAGCACATAGTAGTTGTAAATCTCGCTGATTCGAGCGCAGTCAGGCGGCAATGCCTCGCGCACATCAAGAGCTACCCTGTCTGCAGGCATAGCGTCCCTCGCTTTGTGTAAAAAAGAAAGCACCCCGGGTAGGACTCGAACCCACGACACCTTCCTTAGGACGGAAGTGTTCTATCCAACTGAACTACCGGGGCCAGGTTGACTATCAAGTCTAACATGGCAAGTGGCGTGCAGGGTATGGCATAGTTTCGCTATCCTTTGTTATGCACCGGTCTTCAAAGAAGGTGCAGTCGAAAAGGTGACAAGAGATCATGCAAAAGAAAATCATCAGCGTTCACGAAGCACATGCCCCGCACATGGTCGGCGACGGATTGCCGGTACGCAACGTCTTCTCCTACAACGACCTGGGCAACCGCGAACTCTCTCCGTTCCTCATGCTCGACTACGGCAGCCCTGTGGAGTTTCCTCCGACAGAAGATGCGCTGGGCGTGGGCATGCACCCTCACCGCGGGTTTGAAACAGTCACCCTGGCGTATCAAGGCGGACTCGAGCATCGAGACACAGCTGGCAATCATGGAGTGATTGGACCGGGAGATGTTCAATGGATGACCGCAGGCTCAGGCGTCCTGCACGAGGAATTGCACTCGAAAGAATTTCGCAAAACGGGCGGCACACTGCAAATGGCTCAGTTGTGGGTGAACTTGCCGGCGCAGCTGAAAATGACGGCGCCGCGTTATCAAACACTCCTGAAAACAGATATTCCAACAATTGAAGTACAGGACGGCAAGGGAAAGATTCGCGTGGTTGCCGGTTCCTATAAAGATACTAAGGGACCTGCGCATACCTTTACACCGATCAATCTACTTGATGTCCGTTTGGCCGCCGGTGCCGATCTAACCCTGGATGTGCCGGCAGGTTATACGACCGCAATCGTAATTCTCGACGGTGAACTCACCCTCAACGACGAGCGCCCACTCAAAGCCTTTCAACTGGCAGTGCTAGAACGCGCCGGCGATCAGTTCAAAATTGGCACCGCATCGTCGGCGCACCTGCTGGTTTTGAACGGTGAACCAATCAACGAACCAGTCGTTGGTTATGGCCCATTCGTCATGAACACCACAGACCAGATTCATCAAGCCATCGCAGACTTCCGGCAAGGGCGTTTTGCAGCTAGCGCCCCAAGTCCGCGCGGCTGAGCAAGCGTTTCTTCAAAACCGTAGCAGCAATCAGCGATGCCATCACCATCAGTGCGCCCTGCAGCAGATACATGCCGCGGGCCAGACTGGGTGAAACAAATTCGAATACAACGCGATGTTCTCCCGCAGGCACGACCACCGCACGCGCGAATGAATTTGCCTGGATTATCGGCGTGTCCTTGCCGTCGACAGCAGCGTTCCAGCCATTATAAAAATGATCATTCAAAATCAGAAGTCGCGGTTTGGTCGCTTTCACTTTCACGTCGACTCGGTCGAAACTCTTGGTTTCGACTGTCGCAGTATCACCAGGTTCATCGACCAGACTGACGGCCGCTATATTATCTGCAAACGGAGAACGTTCCCCCCCTTCCAGATAAGTCGTGTTGGCGTCCGTACCGTCAACAATGGCATTCAGGAGTTGCCCGCCGTCTTTCCAAACGACACGCGTCGCAAAGTAAGCTCGCGGTTTCACGTCCGGGCATTCATAGATGCGCAGGTTAAACTCCTCGTCCTCCTTGAGCAATTTGAAGAAGGCTGGATCTAGAAGCGGAATGGATTTGCGCGGCTCATACGTCAGCCACGCTTGCGACCACATGTAGCGCGTACTGGTGTAACGGCAGAAATTGGCCAGAGGCAGGTCTTCATGGCGGGTGAAATCGTGATACCGATTTTGCGACGAACGAGAGATACAGCGGTCGTAGAGTTGTTTGTAGAGCGCAGTCTCGGATGCTTCGTATCCAAAAGAATAAGGCAAACCAAACGGCATATGGCAATTAGTAATCAGCATCTGCCGCCCATACTGATAAAACGATTCCTGAAACGGCAAATTCTGTTGCTTAGGAAAATCCGGTGGATTGGCCAGCGGGTCGTAAGCGAGCACCTGCGCACGCCAGTCGAAAGCCCCATCGGGCTTGGCACCGGTCAGCCTGGCGATTTCAACGGCCAGCGGCACAGGACGGTCGTAAAAATCACCAGCCGTGAAACGCCGCGAGTAATGAGTTGGTGCGTACAGAAGCAGCAATGCCTGCGTAAAGACTATGACCGCACCAAATGCGATGCGCGGCAGTTTCCTGCGCAGAAGCGCAAAGTAAACCAGACAAATGCCGGCGCCGACCAGCGACATGACGAGCAGGCTCTGTCCCAGGAGACTTTGCGCTTCGGTTAAGTTAGCCAGATCTTTTACTCGACTGGAGAACCAGGGATTGGTGTATGCCAGTTGACTGAGCCCGGGACTGAATACGAACGCCGCACCAACAATGACACCGACGACGCAAAGCGCCATGGTCCCTATATAGCTGTACCAATTGACCCAGCGGTGATGCGCCAGATAGGCTCCGCGCGCGGCAAGCAACACCAGACAAAGCACTGGGATGATCATCAATTTGACCGGATAGCGAAAACTTGACAGCGCCGGCGAAAGGCTCACCACCCACGGTGCCAGAGGCGTAAACTGCCCGAGCGCCATCAATGCACTGCCGATGCCGATGCCGAGCACCAGCCAACGCCCGCGCCACGTGCGGTCCGCCAGTCCCCAGATCGCCAGCACCAGGGTCACAGGTCCAACAAACGCCGAAGGCAAGTAGGGAATATTTCCGCCCCGGCTGGCTGTCAAACTGAGAAAGCTCGACCCTAATTCAGACACATCTCCGAACGGCTGCGGCAAAATGACGCACAGCCAGTCATACCAGTTGGCACTCCACATGAACACCCATTTCGGGTCCAGCCCGCTGGCTCGAGGAGACACCGCCGCCCACTCCAGGGCCGGCAAAATGATCGGCATAGAAAGCAGCAAGGCCAGCGCGCCGGCGACTGCTCTCCAACAAGTCTGTTCGATGGCCGCCTTTACCAGTCGATCATCGCTATAGCGTGCCACCACATCGGCTAAAGAAAATACCGCCAGCACGATCGCCGCCGGCGCCGACACCTCCGGACGCCCCGCTGCCACCATCATGAAGACGACGGCAGCCGTGGCGCAAACGGCTAGCATGTTTCTCAAAGAAAACTCGCCACGCACTCGGCGCACACAAAACACCGCCAGGGGCAACCAGGCAATCGTCGCCATCAACGTGAAATTGCTGGTCATCGAAAACATGTATCCGCACCAGGCACACGCAAGTGCTGCCACCAGAGCCGCAAATCCGCCCCAGCCCAGGGAGAGCACGAGCAAGAACGCTCCTACTCCGGCAATCATTTGATGGGTGATCAGAAACAGCGCCAGCGCCGGACTGAACGGCAACGTATAAAAATAGATATTGAGCGGATAGAAAATTCCAGGGGAAGGCACTGCCATCTGCGCCATGCCGCAGTACATCCAGGGGTTCCACAGAGGCACCTCGCCGCGGTGGAGAGTCTGCGAGATGAAAGTCAGGAAGGGTTGAAAATACCAGGTGAGATCCGAAGTGTAAAAGCTGCGCTCACCAGTCAGGCAGGGCAAGTAAAAGATCAGCAGCGGCAAGGCAATAATCAGCTCGGTGAGCACAAGCCAGGAATGACGGCCTCGCAACAGCGCTGCGATCGCACCGCGTGACACCGAGGACGGTTCTACGCCGGCAGAGTTGGCCCCGCTGTCATCATCGTTCAAGTTGCATCTTCAGCCTATTGGGGCTGCGTCTCAGACTGGACGGAGCCGATGGATGGCGGACGAATCGTCGCCGGCGCGACGGCGCTGCCTGCGAAATTCATCAATGGGGTCACCAGGAAGCTGCCGGCAATAATTCCGGCCACCGCGATTGCCAGTGCCAGCATTGGTGCTTCTTGAGGATCTGGCTGCGGACGGCGCTGATCCGGCAGCGCCTTCACGGCTTCCGACGGGTCGCGGACGATCATTTTGATACACACGCGTGTGTAGTAGTAGATGGCCGGCACAGAGGTGACAAGCGCCACTCCCACCATCAGATATCCGAGCATCGATGCCATCTGAATGCCGGACCAGAAGACGAAGAACTTGGCCAAGAAGCCGGCGGGGGGAATAGGCAGACCGGCCAGATTGAGCAGACAGATGGTCAAGCCCAGGCACAGCCACGGACGTTTCTTCACCAGACCCGACATGGCGTCGATATCGTCTGTACCAGTTTCATTCTGAAACAACACTGCACCGGTGAATGCGCCCAGGTTCATCAGTCCGTAGACCATGATGTAGAACCACATGGATTGCAGACCGTCAGCCGTGTTGACGACTAATCCAATCAGCATATAGCCGACGTGAGCTATCGAAGAATAGGCGAGCATGCGCTTAAGCGACCGCTGACTGAGCGCAATTATGTTGCCCATGATCATCGAAAGGATGGCCAGCGCACCGACCACACTCGTCCAATCCGGGCTCATCTGCTGGAAAACGACGGAGAGCAGTCTGATACCGACCACCAGTCCGCCCAATTTGCTGCCGATGGAAAGAAACGCACCAACGGGCGTCGGCGAGCCTTCATAGACATCGGGCGTCCACATATGGAAGGGCACCATTGAGAGCTTAAAGCCGACGACGCTGATCAAGAGCACCAGCACCGCCACCAGAACCAGCGACGCAGACTGAGCCAGTCCGTAGAACGCGGGCTGAATGTCGTAAAAGTTGGTCGAACGAGTGATGCCGTAGAGAAACGACAATCCATAAAGGAATGTAGCCGTGGTGGCAGCGGTGGACAGAAGATATTTAAGCGCCGCCTCGTTGCTCTTGCGATCGCGCTTCTCGAATCCCGACAGCATCACGCAGCACAATGTCAGCGTTTCCATGGCCACGAACAACATGATCAAATCGGTGGAGCCGCCCAGGAGCATCACGGAAAGGATAGCCACCATCAATATGGCGTAGAACTCGCCGCGGTTCGAGCCGATGTGCCGTTCATATCCCATAGTCATCAGAACGACAATGATGCCGACGATGGAAGAAACGATTCCGGTGGCAATCGTCAGGCGATCGACAGTGAAGAGTCCAAGAAAGAGTTTCACTTCCGAGGTGCCAATCGGTCCCCATTGCTGGCAGAAAAGCACAATCGCACCGATCAAGGCGGCGATACAGATGTAAGGCGTGATCTCTTTGGCTCGGGGAAAGAACAGGTTCCACAGCGTCGCCATAAAGGCTGCCACGAGCACCGCGACCTCAGGGTGTAGCGTTTGGACGTTGCTGAAAAGTTGTTCCATTTCGAAAAAGACTGCCTTGCTATTGGATATAAGAAACCAGAGTAATTCTACAGAGGCGCGCACCCTAATTGCCTGACGCAAGCGCCATACTTCAAACAGGAATATTTAAAACTCTTCAATGAGATAGCAAAGAGCTGAGAAACCAGCCGCTGTCGCCAGTTTGCAACGGCGCATTGCGGGCAATGGTCACGCTTCCTCGACAGAAAGCGGCTATTTACCGTACGATTTCTCTTACAACTAATCTACTTTACTTGTACGGAGTCGCCATTCTTTAATGAGCTCAGGATTGAGTCATACGCCTTGCTTACTAGCACTTGAAGACGGTCGCACCTTCCTGGGCATCGGCTTCGGACACCCTGGGACGGTAACCGGCGAACTGGTGTTCAACACGAGCATCACGGGATATCAGGAAATACTCACCGATCCAAGCTATGCCGGGCAGGTGGTGACGCTTACATATCCTGAGATAGGCAATTACGGAACCAACCAGGCCGACCTGGAATCAAAGAAGGTTTTCGCTCGGGGACTGGTAATTCGTCACCTGAGCCGCAGGCACAGCAACTGGCGCGCATCGCACTCGCTGCCGCAGTTTCTTGCCCAACACAAGGTGCTCGGCATATACGATGTCGATACACGAGCAATCACCAAACATATCCGAGACAAAGGCGCCATGCGTTGCGCCATCTCCACAGAGATTCTCGATCCGGCAGAACTGATTGCGGTGGCACAGAATTCACCGCAAATGACGGGTGCTGACTACACCCGCGAAGTGACGACACCGGAGACCTTCAAGATGGAACCGGCAACCGGCTCCACACCCAAATCTCCGCCGTACAAAGTGGCGGTCATGGATTTTGGTGTCAAGCAAAGCATCCTCGACAATCTGTCCAAACAAGGTTTTGAACTGACTGTCTTCCCGGCAACCGCCAAGGCGAAAGACATACTCGCCACCAAGCCCGATGCTCTGTTCCTGTCCAACGGACCAGGCGATCCGGCTGCCTGCACTGACGTGCTTGCCGAGTTGCCGGCCCTGCTGGAAGCTCGCCTGCCGACGTTCGGCATCTGCCTCGGTCATCAACTTCTGGCGTTGGCCTTCGGTGCCACCACTTACAAACTCAAGTTTGGACATCGTGGCGGCAACCAGCCGGTCATGGACATGACCACCGGCAAAGTGGAGATCACCTGCCAGAACCACGGTTTTGCCGTCGACGAAAGCTCGTTGCCGGAAGACCTGGAACTCACCCATATCAACTTGAACGACAAAAGCGTCGAAGGTTTCAAACACAAACACCTGCCGGTGTTCTGCGTGCAATACCACCCGGAATCCAGCCCCGGACCGTCCGATGCCAATTACTTGTTCGAGCGTTTCAAAAACCTCATAGAGACTCAGAAAGTAGGCGTCTAATTTGTACAAACTAGCGATCTTCGACTTCGATGGAACGCTCGTCGATTCTGCGCCCGGAATCGTAGACGTCATGCGCGACGTCGTCATCGAATACAACCTGGGCGACGAACTCTTGCAGCAGTGGAGTCTTCTGATTGGCGTTCCGCTCTTGAGACAAGCCGAGATCCTCTTTCCCGAGAAGACGCCGGAGTTTCATGCCGAGCTGGCCAACCGCTATCGCGCCATCTACGACACCAAAACCATCGAGATCTGCCCGTTGTTTCCGGGACTTCTCGACATGCTCGAGCGGCTGCATGAACGCGATGTCTTCATGTCCATAGCGTCTTCCAAGCGCCGTAATTTGATCGACACGGTGCTCGAGCACCACAACCTGTCGCAGTATTTCAAAATGGTGGTTGGCGCTCAGGATGTTGAACACCACAAACCGCACCCGGAGTCGGTTTTGCGCACGGTAAAAGACCTCAATATTCCGATTGCACAGACCGTCGTCATTGGTGACTCATCGTTCGACCTCGACATGGCTCGCAACGCCGGCGCCGATGCGATTGGAGTGACTACCGGCATTCACACCCGAGAGTTGCTTGAAAAATCGCAACCTCGTCACATTGTGAGCAGCCTCGATGAAGTTACCCCATTAATCTTGAATGGCAGGGCCAGTTAGGAATTTCGCGTTGCCAAGCGAGAATTAACCTGCAAGAGAGTTTTCTCATACATTGACTTCCTGATCGCGGCAACACAAGAGCGAAAGTGGTCGTCTGGTATGATCAGACCCACATAATTGCAACCTGCGTAGATGCAGTCGCAGTGAGCGTTTTGAGCGTCTCAGCCTGTCCCTTGCATGCTTCGCCACAGGAAGGAATTACCCATGACCAAGCCTTCAGCCGAGATCAGTCGGTTTGTCACAGCCCGTAGCGTCAGCTTGATGCTGGCAGTCTCATTCGTCGCGCAGTGCCAGCTCGCGGCTCCCGCCGCCGACCCGGCTGCCACCGCCGCGACATCTACCGCCGCGCCCGCTGCCACGGCAACGCCGGCGACGCCGACCGTCACCCAGAGCACACCGGCCGCCTCACCCGCCAGCGCGTTGAAGGCGCTATCCGCCGCATCCGACGATGACGACGCCGTCACCCCGAATGTGGGCGGCAAAGTGATGTGGAAGCCCGGTCAGACCCTCTCCACCGATACCGATGTAGAGGACATTCAACCAACAGACGATATCAACATTGCCACCAAACAGGTGCAAGCCTATCCCGACAGCCCTGAAGCATCCTTTATCTATGCAGTCAATTTGACCCGCACCAGCCGGGTCGAAGATGCATTAAAAGAAGTGCGCCGCGCGCGCAAACTGGCTGAAGGCAAGGGCGGTCCCGCGTATTTCGACAAAATGATCGAAACCTACGAGGCCATGCTCAAGAACTTCCCAAACGAAGACCGCGTTCGCTATCACCTGGCGTGGGCCTATTACATGAAGGCTTACGCGATTGCTAAGTATTCCAAGCGCAGTGCTATTTGGAAACGCGCCAATCCAGAATTGGCCGCCAAAATAGCCGCCGCGCAAGCCGCCCAGGCGCAAGCTCAGGGCCAGGCACCGGCGGCGGTGACCAGTACACCGGCCCCGGCAGTGGCTGCGGCACCGGCAGCGCCTGCCGCACCAGTCGCGGTACCACTCAATATTGGTGGCGACACCTCCGGACTGGGCAAACTGCTCGGTGCCGTCGCCGGTCTGTCCAACGGATCAATGCCTACTGACAAGCTGCGTATTCCCACACCTATGGAACAATGCGAGCCCCAGGACGTACCGGAAGTCAAGAAATACTATGAGATGGCTTTGCAGAAACTCGACGAAATGCTGGCCAACAAACCGCACGATGTGTGGGCGATCGTTTATCGGGCGCATCTGAAAGCCGAGTACACAGGCGATCTCACCGACGCAATGAACACGTGGACTCGTTGCAAGAAAGAATATCCTAATAATCCGGCAGCCTATTTCTTCTTGGGCGAAGGTTACCTCAAACAGGGTAACCTGAAGGAGTCGCTGAATCACGTTTCCAAAGCAGTCGCTCTGCGCGCGCTAGGCAACTAGCTCTCAAACAGGATCTCTAGAAGGAGCCACTAGGTCCGTGCAACTTCCATCTGTCCGCAGCCTTGTAAAAGTCGGCATCGCGCTGGCTATTCCAGGTCTGATTGCCTGGTTCTTCGTCTATTCGCAACAAGCAGCGAAAATCGAAGTTGAAGAATACAAAAAAGAACAAAAGGAACACCCGACCGCGGAAGCGCTCGAGGTGAAGGATTACACGCTCAAAGAAGTGGACGGTTCCAACCAGACACGTTGGTCGTTGATATCGAAGAAAGGCAAGCTGAATCCTGAAACTAAGTTTGTCGAGCTCGACGATGTAACCGTTTCGTACTTCGACGGCAAAACTCTGAAAGCCCGCATTCATGCGCCTCGCGGCGAAGCCGATGAAACCACCCGCAATGTCAAGATGTTGTCGAAAGACAAAGATCTGGTGCTTGCTGAAGGCGACGGTGGACAGAACCGTTTCCAGGCTAAACAAGTGGAATTAAATAGAAACAACCAGTTCTTGGCTACAGGGGGTGTTATCATCGAATATCCCGGAAAGGCGAGGGTTACAGGAGATTCAGCCTCCGGGAAGGTCGATTTTAGCGGCGGCGGACCGAAGAATTTCAAAATCGTCGGCAACACACACGCAGTAATCACCGTGCAATAGAAACGAGCCATCGGAATTTATGAGAATCTCCCATCTTCAACGAAATTGGACCACCATCACGCTCTGCGCAGCCGCACTTGCCACCATCGGCTTGCGCTCGGCTCAAGCGCAATTCGACAACAGCGCACCCAGCGGTCCGATCGATATTCACGCCGACGAACAAGAGTTCGCCGGTGATTCCGTGATTGCCAAAGGCAACGTAAGAGTTCTCTACAAAGACAGCGTGATCACCGGACCGATGGCGGTGCTCACCCGCGATCCGGGCGGCAACCCGCAGCGTGCCGTGTTCACCGGACATCCGCACCTCACCCAGGGCACCAACAACATCGATGCGGCGGTGCTCACCTTCGACATTATCGGCTCGAAAGTGATTGCCGAAGGCAACGCACACTCGGAGGTAATTTCAAAAGGCGATGACACCGCAGGTGGTGACGGCGGCGAATCGAAACCGAAAGCACCGAGCAAAATCATCACTGATTCGGATCGCCAGGAATACGACAAGCTGGGCGGCAAGTTCGAAGCCGTCGGTCACGTGCGCGTCAATCACGGCGACATCAAAGTCAATTCAGACCGTCTGCAACTGGTCTACGGCGCCGACCAGAAACCCGAGACCGCGGTGTTCACCGGTCACGTCGCAGCGCAGCAAGGAAGAAACACCACGTCAGCCGATACGATGACGTACTTCCTCTCCACACAACGCCTGCAAGCAACGGGCAACGTCAAATCGAAAGTCATTCAAGAAAAGAAAGACGAGAAAGGACAACCGAAGAAAATGTCCTTCCTCGATACAGGCGGTTTGCCGATCGCCATGGCTAAACCAGTCTCCGCATCGGCAGCGGTCCCTGCCACCACAGCTGGTGCAGCACCGAGCAATAAACAAGATCAAGACGAAACAATCATCATCACGTCCGATGCCCAGGATTACGCAAAAGATACGGGCAAGATGACTGCTACCGGTTCGGTGAAGGTGTACTACCAGGACACTATTGGAGCCGGTCCGAAGGTCATCCTGATCCGCAACATGGAAGGCAAAGCCGAGAAGGTCTACTTCATAGGACGCTCTCAGATCTCGCAAACCGGACGACGCTGGATTGCCGACGCCATCACTTTTGTGGTTGCCGAACATAAGGTAGTCGCCACCGGCAACACCAAAGCATACATTCTGCAAACTCCAACTCCCAGTAAGGGGGCGCCAGCGACCCAACCGGCGCTGCCGTTCTCCAACAACACACGCATGGCTGACGACCAGCGCGTGAAGAAACTCTAGTTCAGCTCGGATCCCTTCAGAGGCGCGATTATGATCGTTGTCGACCGATTACAGAAAAGCTACGGTGGGCGACGTGTAGTCGACGGCGTCAGCTTCGATGTCAAAGCCGGCGAAGTCGTCGGACTTCTGGGCAGAAACGGTGCCGGCAAAACCACGTCGTTCGACATGGTGCTGGGACTGGTGAAACCTGAAAAGGGACGCATCACTCTGGATGGCAAGGAAATTTCGAAGGAAGCGATTCACATTCGCTGCCGCAGAGGTCTCAGCTATCTGCCGCAAGAAGCCTCGGTGTTTCGTAAACTGTCGGTCTACGACAACCTGCGCATGATCCTTGAGTTGCGCGGCTTTTCCCGTTCGAAACAAAGAGCTCGCGCCATGGAGCTGCTCGGTCAGTTCGGACTGGATCACCTCGAACACATCATGGCAGTGCAGCTCTCCGGCGGTGAACGTCGCCGTCTGGAAATCGCCCGCTGCCTGGCCAGCGATCCGCGTTTTATCTTGTTGGATGAACCGTTCACCGGGATCGACCCGATTTCTATCGCAGACATTCAAGTTTTGATTCGCCGTCTGCGCAACGAATTCAACCTGGGCGTTTTGCTCACAGACCACAACCCCAGAGCAACTCTTAAGATTACTGACCGCGCTTATCTCATCGACCAGGGCAAAATCCTGGTCGCCGGCTCGTCCTACGAAGTGGCGAACGATCCGGTGGCGCGCAAGCAATACCTCGGTGAGGACTTCTCGTTATGATCGGCGTCAAGATGCTGGACAGTTACATCGCTAACGAGTTCTGGCAGCCATTGTTATTCGGTATCGGTATCGTCACCGGCGTCTACTTCGGTGCCGACCAACTGAAGACGATCTTCAAACTGATCATGCAAGCCGGCGTGCCACCACATCTGGCGTTTACCATTCTGGGCTTGCACTTGCCCGAAGTGATCGTCATGACGATTCCAATCGGGGTGCTGCTGGGTACCTTGCTTGTATTCAATAGATTGTCCGGCGATTCCGAAATCATCGCGCTGCGCACCAGCGGTATCAGTTTTTACCGCATCATGATGGCGCCGCTCTTGTTCGGCATCATCACGTCCGCAGTTTCGTTCGGCATCAACGAATATGTGGTGCCGGTCGCCAACCGCACTTCCAAGAAACTGGAATTCGTGGCTCTGTTCAAAACAGAGTTACCTGCCGGTCAGGCCAACTTTACTTATATGGAACGCGGCAAAGACTTAAAACTCAACCGCGTCTTCTACATCGGCTATTACAACGGGCAGAAGCTGTACAACATATTGATTCTCGACTTCACGCGCGACAAACTGACGCAAATCATTAGTGCCGCCAGTGGTGCCTGGACGCGCGGTCAATGGGTACTAGAGAAAGGGCGAACGTACGTCTTATCAGGCGATAGCGATATCACCCGAATTCTGCAGTTCGACAACCTTGTTATTCCTGGTATCAAGAACGCACAGCAGGCGCTCGACTCGCAGAAGATAGCGCCCAAAGACATGAACATCATGGAGCTCGGCAACTACATTCAGTTGCTGCAGAAAGGCAATGCCGTAACGCGCGATCTGGAAGTGCGTTTCTACCAGAAGTTCTCGCAACCACTTGCCTGTTTGATCGTCGCCCTAGCCGGAGCCCCACTCGGCTTGCTGGCTAGACGTTCGCGCAGCAGCATCGGTTTGATCTATTCGGCTGTCATCGTGTTCGCCTATTATGTATTGCAATCGACCGCCGGCGCACTGGGCGACTCGGGACGCCTGATGCCGATCGTCGCCGCCTGGCTGCCAAACGCCGCCATCGGCACCGTCGGCTTGATCATCTTATACTTCAAGGCCAAGTAACCGTCAGTCGAGACCGAAGCCGCTCCAGCCCAGTTCGACAAGAACGCAGGCGCCGCCGTGGATGACGGTCAGGCCCGCTGCCTCAGCTTTTTGCACGGCCGCAAAGCTCTCGGCACCCGGTTGCATCCACACAAATTTGACACCACTGGCAATGGCATCATCGATCACTTTCTCAGTCACCGGCGGTGGTGTGATGATCGAAACCGCCTCTACTTTTTCAGGTAACGACAACAGATCCGGATATGTAGGATCACCGAGCACTGTCGTCTCATTCGGATTGACCGCGTAAGTCTTCAGGTTCTTCTCCTTGTAGCAGGAGTAGCACCGGTGACTCCATTTACGCGGATTGTTGCTGGCACCTACGACCGCATATGATGGCGCCGCCAGAAACTGGCGGATTTTTTCTTGAGTAGAGACTGCTGCTGGCATGGGATACCTCGGGATTCCTATTTAGATGTTAACTCCAAAAAATTTGTTGCGGATTGTCATCACGCCATTGTTGCGAATTGTCCCCAAAATGCGGCCTCACGTGGATTCTACGTATTGACGACTCCTGACTTCCACCTTAGTCTTCTGTTCTACATTAGGCGGATCTACACAGCTCGATGACCCGATCAAACGTTAGCGCACTGACGCCACGACGGATGCCTGCATCCCGGTTTTTGATCATTTTTGCCGGTGTGATAACCGCAGTAGCTGTACCTGTCCTGCCTTTGGGATTTTTTGCCGGTAACAATAACCTGATTCCTTCAGTCGGCGACCTGATGCAACAAGGTCAAAACTGGCTGAAGCAAGTCGCTCCCCAGGCGCCGCTGACGCGCACCGCCGGTTCGCAGCGTGGACAATTGCCGCCGGTTACGACGACCGCCCCAGCGGAAAATCTGCAGTTGCTTGAGCAAGCAGCGAAGAAACTGACTGCTCAGCTCAAACAAAAGCCTTTCGATCCGGCTTTGCACAACAAGCTGGGACTGGTGTACCTCAGTCTGGGTGATACGGACCAGGCTGTGGCTTCGTTCCACCGGGCGGTCACCAATGCCCGCGATTCGATAGCCCAGGCAAACAATCGAGTGGCGACGCTGAAGAAACAGGGACAGACCGAGCAGGCTTCGGCTGCGCTTTTAGAAGCATCGCAATTCAATGTAGAGTTGACCGCCGCCCACAGCAACCTGGCTCGTGTGTACGAACTGCGGGGAGCCCACGACAAAGTGCTGGCTGAACTGGATGCGCTCAATAAGGAAGGCGTTCTTTTCGATGGTGGCACAGCCTCCCAGCGGACGATAATCGCCCATCGCATGACCCATGAAACGGCCAGGACACTGGCTGCAGCCGAAGGCTACATGGGTCAAAGGCGCTATGCAGAGGCCGAGATGGCTTACCGGCGAGTTCTGGAGCAAGATCCGTCAGTCGCCCTCGCTCACCACCAACTGGGTGTGTTGATGGCCATGGGCAACAATCACGTGCAAGCGGTTGACGAGCTGGAAACCGCCGCCCGCCTCAACCCACAGTCGGCCCAGACGCATAACAACCTGGGACTGACCTACCAAGCACTCGGAATGCCGGGACAGGCAGCGGCAGCCTTCGCCCGCGCCAGCGACCTCGATCCTCGTTCAGCCGAAGCTGCCATCAATCTGGGCAATTTATATTCGGCACAGGGTCGCCTGGATCTGGCCACTCAGACCTTCCGTTATGCGGTCGCGCACGATCCCCGCAACGCCCGCGCTCACAACAATCTGGGCACTTCGCTCTCCTTGCAGGGTGACACGCCGGACGCCATGGTCGAGTTTCAGCGCGCCATCAAGCTTGACCCCAACATGGCATCTGCACACTACGGACTGGGGCTGATCTTCTACAACATGCGCAGCTACGTGCCCGCCATTAAAGAGTTCAAGCTGGCTCAGAACCTCAATCCCCAGCTCAGCGATTGTCGTGTGAAAATAGAAGAGGCGTACCGGCGCGTCGGCATGGCCGGCGGTTAATCCGCGCTAGAAAGACCTCGCAAACATGCAGACTGTCATTTTGATAGGCCCACCCGGTTCGGGCAAATCGACCTGCGGCGCCCTCCTGGCGCAAAAATTGGGTTGGACTTTCACCGACATCGACGACCTGATTGCCGAGACAGCCGGCATGACAGTAGCCGAAATTTTTGCCCGCCAAGGCGAAGGCTCTTTCCGCAAAATGGAGTCTCAGATGGTCGATAGACTCCTGGGCGACAAGCCGACCAAATCCCCATATATCCTCTCAACCGGTGGTGGGTTGCCGATTTTTGGAAACAACATGGACAAACTGCTCGCCCTGGGCGTGGTTGTCTATCTGGCGGCCCGCCTGGATATTCTGGAGGGCAGGGTAGAAACCGGCGAAAGTCGCCCGCTGCTTGCGGTTTCATCCCCAGAGGGGGCTGAAACGCCGCCTTCCGATAAATCTGCGACTTATCGCCGACTGGAACAACTGCTTGAAGAAAGGGCGCCTGTTTATGAGCGGGCGAGGTATAAGATTGACACGTCCGACCTCTCAGCGCAGGAAGTCGTAAACAAGATTGCCCTTTTGCTCTCCTGACAGAGCAATGGAGCCCTCAACCAAAAAAATCCCGGCTAAAATGCCGTAGGGAAAAACCCAACCCCTTACCAGCGCCCGATTTCAAGAAGGAGAGTCCATTGCCTGTTTCCCAAGAAGAGTTGATGTTTTTGCAGTCTCAACTTGAAGGTCTAGAGTCTATCTTTTTGGAGCTGGTGCCATTTGGCGTTGAATTGAAGCGCCAGCAAGTGCAGGATTACTACGAGAAACGGTTCGACCAGGCAACCAAACCGCACGCCAACGTGGCTGAAACCGAACTGAAGCGTCAGTTCAACACCAAGGCAAACAATGTGCGTAACTTGGTCGACAGCGCCGAATCTCTCGGCGATGCCGGCAACAAGCTGAATCTGATCCGGGCCGCCGCCACTTTGCCAGACGAGCGCAGCCGCCCGTTGAAGGGCAACGTCGGAACGCTTTGTCATGGCTTGCTCTACGAAAATTCCATCGACCAGGAAATCTTCAACGGCATCACCAGCACTCAGGAAATCGGACACGTCGAAGCCCGTGTTCTGCTGGGCTCCGTTATGTTCTTGATCGTTGATGAATTGAAACTTGGCAGCGGCACCATGGCCACCCGCGAACTTCTGCAGCAGTTGATCAAACTGGCACAGGGACGTGGTCTCCTCGCCAAGAACGATCCGTTTTTGATCGAAGCTAATTGCGCTTTAGAGGCAATGAGTGAAGAACACAACTAAGCCGCGTATTCTGGTTCTGCATGGTCCCAATCTGAATCTTTTGGGAATGCGAGAAACGCGTGTTTACGGCAGCACGACCTTCGAAACCGTAAATGAGGATTTACGGCAGATCGCTAAGAACGAAGGCGCCGAAGTCGACATCAAACAGTCAAACATTGAAGGTGAACTGGTCACCTGGATTCAAGAGTGCGCGGCGGACGGCATCTTGATCAACCCGGGCGCGTACGGTCATACCTCGATTGCCATCCGCGATGCACTGCTGGCGGTGGCGATACCGTTTGTGGAAGTGCATTGTTCCAACACGTTTGCGCGCGAAGACTTTCGGCACAAGTCATACCTGGCTGATATCGCATCCGGTGTCATCATCGGACTGGGCGCCCAGAGCTACACCCTCGGCTTGAAGGCAATCTTGACGCTGGCCCGCACGCGTATCGAAGAACGAGCCAGTCAGAACAATTAAAGCCTAGGAGCCAAGCTTAGCTGCCTTATCCAGCGCTTTTTGAGCGAGCTTTTCTTTCTTGTGCGCTGTATAGATTTCGGCTGCCTTCTTGTAGTCGGCGACTGCACCGGGTTTGTCTCCGTTGCCCGCTTTGGCATCCCCGCGCACATCATAAGAGCTGGCAGCGTCCGGACCTAATTCAACGCATTTCTCAGCGTCTTTGAGAGCGGCCGGATAGTTTTTCATGTCTTTGTAGGTAATGCTGCGGTAGTAGTAGGAATCCCAGTGCTTCGGATCGATCAGAATCGATTTGTTCAAATCTTTGAGCGCTAAATCATCTTTCTCGATGAAGTAATAGCAGCAGCCCCGTTCGAAATACGACCACTTCTTGTTTTTATTCAGTTCGATTGACTTGGTCAAATCGTCGATTGCATTGTCGAAATCGTTGAGTCCCATGCGGCAGCGACCTTTCATGTAATAGGCCCACTGGTAGCTCGGGTCAGCTTGCACAAGCTGATCTGCGTCTTCGAGAGACTCCATGAATTTGTCCGCGTAATAGCGCGCATTGCATCTTTCGGTCAGCACGTCTTTGTTGTTCGCGTCCAGTTTGAGAGCAGCATCGCAATCCGCTTCAGCGCCTGCAAAATCTCCTTTTTCATCTTTGGCATAAGCGCTATCGAGAAGCTTTTGCACAGCCGGGTTGGCCTTCGCCGCTGCCGTCGGTGTTTCGCTCTTCGTCGCTTCCGCAAGCATCTTGTTGGAAACTTCCGCGCTCCATGACGGTGATATCGAACACGTCATCAAAGAAAGACCAACGATGGCAACTGTCGCAGAGAAAGCTCGATTGACCGTTTGCATGAATTCGACCTCCAAGTCGTTTTCGTGTTTTGTGCGGTTAAATGTCCGGGATCCCTGAGAGTCTGAGGGAAGTATAGTTGAGAACGCCTGCGCCTGCCTTCTCCGTGAATTTCATCTGAACTTTGTAACCGTTTCGGCTTCGTGAGCCATTCCGCGGGTGCACTTTTCACTCATCAACTATAATCACTCCCATTGGCAAATGGCTTTTGATGGAGACGCGGTGACATGCGGCACATTATGAGGCAGGCTCCGGTAGCGCTTCTAGCCCTCTGCGCGGCGTTCTCGCTGACTGCATCCGTTGGACAGATGCCCGCGGCAGCCAAGTCTAAGAAAGCGACTGCAGCTGAAACGGAGGCTGCCAAGACCGAATCGGCAGACAGCACCACCAATGCGGCCGATACGGCGGATGCCAGCGCCAAACCGGCAGCCGACCCGACCATGGACGCCGCCATCCAACCCAGCGCCGTAGCCGGCGATGACGGCGCCAGCCAGCCAAAATCCTCGACCGGCAGTAAAAAATCAACTAAGCCGGAGAGCAAGAAGGCAGCGCAGCCTGAATCTACTGATCAGCCGCCAGCTACCTCGAAGAAAGCCGCCGCGGGCGATGAAGACCCCAATCGCCCCTACAAAGATGAAGCGATTAAGCACTACAACAAGGGTGTCGAGTTTCACCAGAAAGCCGCTCTCAATTCGGCAATCATGGAGTACAAAGCAGCTCTTGCGGCTGACGGACGGCTCGAAGAAGCTTACAGCAACCTCGGACTGATCTACTGCTCACAGAAAAATTACAGCCAGGCACTCGACGCATTCAAGAAAGCACTGGCGCTCAAGCCCGCCCGCCCTTACACGCTCAATGGATTGGGAACGGTGCTCTACGCCAAGGGCAAGCTTCAGGAAGCCATGGAAAAATGGCAACAAGCAGTGGATATCGATCCGCGCTTCGACTCCGCGTACGTCAACATGGGCAATGCTCTCGAACAAGAAAGAGACCTGCAGGGTGCGCTCAATCAATATGTGAAAGCACTGCGTGCCAATCCCAAAATGGCCGAGGCTTACTACCGCACCGGACTCATATACTGCAAAATGAAACACCCGGCGCAAGCCTTCTCACTCTTGACCGATGCCCTGAAATTGGCTCCAGACGCTGAGTTCGCTCCGGAAGCTAAAAGACAAATAAAAGACATAGAAGCTTCGTTTCCGCGTGATACCGCGGGTGATGAACCGCAAGTGCGCATGAACGTGGTTGCCCCGGTTGAGGGATCGACAGCTGTCCCCGACTCCACTAAGATGGCGGGCGGAGAAGAGAATTAGGTCTTGTCCATCGACTTAGACGCCAAGCAGAACGCAATTGCCGAGATTATCGACGGACATGTCGTCGATGACGGCGAGCGCGTGGGTATCTGCGTCAAAGGCATCGTGATGGGTTTTCCAGCCACGTTCGAAGCAGTGGGAGCCGGCTGGCCCTGGCCGGTCGCATATACGATTGAAACCAATCCCGATAACGACGACCGCTCAATGTACGACAGTGCCAAGATCTCAGTAACACCACGGGTCGGCCGGGGGCTGTTTCGTTTCTTCAGCCAGGTGTTGCTGTTTGAGTCGCGTGGACAGACGGTCGGTGACAAAAAACTGGAGTCCAAACTGATACTTGGATACGACAACCGCGACGTGGCGGAACGCTTTTTGCGCTATCCGGGTGTCGACGACCGGCTGCTAGCGCTGGAACACCTGTCTAAGTTTAGTGAGATGGTGATCAAGACGAATACCGGGATTTATCTGTCACAGCCGACATCATTTACTGCGCTCGACCTGGACATCGTCCGCGTCACCTTCCGCGAAATGGCAGAACTGGGGCAGGTCCTGTTCGATTCATTTTCGTCGTAGCGCGCCCGTTTCCCCAGGCTTTAACGCCTGAGAAACAAAGTACTTGGTAAGATTAGGGCAGCACACCCTTCTTGAACTGGTGCGAACCGAGTCATGGTCAGCGAAACTGGCGTAGAGTCAGGCTTTATACAGAAGGCAAAACGCCGTCGTCTGGTTGCGCTGGTAATCTGGACATCAGTTGCACTGGCGGCTATAGGTAGCGGTGTTTACGCCTGGATGACCTGGGGTCCTGGCAAACCAGCTGAGACCGCCGACGCCAAGACTGTCATCAAAGTGACGCGCGGTCCGCTCGATCTAAAAATCAGTGCCACCGGCACGATCAGACCTTTCAACCAGGTAAAACTGAGCCCGAAGTACACGGGACTGTTGCGCGAGTTGCTGGTGCAACAGGGCGACTTCGTCAAGCAAGGGCAGCTGGTCGCAGTCATGGACGACAGCAACTTGATCGGACAAGTGCAGTCGGCTGAGTCCGCTTATGGAGCAGCTGTAGCCAACTATGAGAAGTGCCTGCACGGTAACCGCGTGCAAGAAGTATTAGATGCCGAAGCACAGTTGCGCAAAGCCGAGAACGCACTGACGTCCAGCCTGAGCGTGGTGCTCAAGGCTAAAGCCGATGTGAAGTCGATCACGGCGCAGCTAAAACGAGATCAGTTGAATGCAGCCCGCCTGATTCAACTGGCAAAGGACGGTGCCATCAGCGACCAGGATCGATTGAACGCTGCCACGCAGGCCGAGATGTCGCAAGCTGCTCTCGAGAAGTCGCAAGATGATTTGCGCACCGCTGAAGCCTCCAATCTGCAGAGCAAGCATGACGTGTCCAGCGCCGAACAAAAATACAGCATGATGAAGGAAGGCTTCCGTCAGGAAGATGTGCGCGCCGCCAAGCAATCGATGCTGCAAGCTGAAGGCAACTACAAATATTTGAAGAGCCAGCTCAACGACACGCGTATCAAGGCTCCATTCGACGGCGTAGTGACGCAAAAATACGCTGACATCGGCGCCATCGTCACTCCGACGACCGCCTCGGCAACAAATTCCGCCACGTCCAGTTCGATAATTTCGCTGGCAGGAAATCTGGAGATGGTAGCGGCAGTTTCTGAAACCGACATCGAAAACGTGCACATTGGACAGGTCGTCACCATCGTCGCCAACGCCTTTCCAGACAAGATTTATCACGGCAAGGTGACACTGATTGCGCCCGAGGCAATCGTCAATCAAAACGTCACTACTTTCGAAGTGCATGCCGCCATTACCGACGATCCCAAACATAAGTTGATGTCCGGTATGAACGTCAACGCTCAGTTCACTTCGGGACGGATGGAAAATGTACTGCAGATCCCCACAGCTGCCGTGGTCAGTAAGCACGGCAAGACGGGCGTCTTCGTTGCGGGCAAAGAAGGAAAACCAAAATTCAAACCGATCAAGGTGGGGCTGGCTTCCGGTACCAAGACTGCCGTCACCGAAGGATTGAAGGAAGGCGATGAGATATTGCTGGCGCTGACCAAGGAACAACTGATCGAACAGGGTTATGAAGATCCAGGCGCCATGGGCATGCGCGGCATGGGTGGTGGTGGCGGCGGCGGACGCGGCGGCGGTGGTGGTGGTCGCGGTGGCGGCGGCGGCGGTGGTCGCGGTCCAGGCTTGCCACGCGGCATGGGCGGTCGCTAAGAATAATGCAGATCTGATATGCGATTCTGGGAACTGATTTTACTTGCCTGGCACAGCATAGCCGCCAACAGAATGCGCAGTTGCCTGACCATGCTTGGTATCGTCATTGGTATCGCGGCCGTGATCGCGCTTTTGGCAATTGGACACGGCGCAAAGGAAGAGGCCGACAAACAGATCAAGAGCTTGGGCACCAATTTCATCTTCGTGCGCGCCGGGCAAGCGCATGCTTCCGGGGTTTCATACGGGATGGGTTCCTCAAATACGCTCACCTGGGAAGATGCTGAAGCGATGCGCGAGATCTGTCCGGCTATCGAAGATGTGTGCCCGGGTGTGCAGGGTATGCAGCAGGTGCAGTATGGTGCGAAAAACACCACCACCAATGTCTGCGCTATCGTTCCTGACTACGAGCAGATTCGCAATTTCCATACAGCGACAGGCCGATTTATCAATCAAGTCGACCTGGATAAGAACAGTCGCGTCGTCGTTCTCGGTGAGGTGGTCAAAGACGCTATCTTCGATAAGGAAGATGATGCAATCGGCAAAAATGTTTTGATCAAGGGCGAGAACTTTTCCGTTATCGGAGTCATGGAACACAAAGGCAGCACCGCCTTTACCGATATGGACGACCAGGTTTTTATTCCTCTGACCACGGGCTTCAATCGAATTTTCGGGATGAAACCTGTGACAGGACGCGCTGTCCAATTCATTCTGGTGAGCGCCAAATCCGAAGATGACGTGGTGCCAGCCGAATTTCAGATTACCAACCTGCTGCGGCAACGGCACCGCATTACGGATCCCAGCACGGAAGACTTCATGCTGCGCACGCAGAAAGACCTGCTGCAGACCTCGCAAAACATCACCGGCATTTTCACGTCGCTGCTGGGCTCGACTGCGGCAATCTCGCTCATCGTCGGCGGCATCGGCATTATGAACATCATGCTGGTCTCAGTCACCGAACGCACGCGAGAGATTGGCGTGCGCAAAGCGGTGGGCGCCAAGTACGCCGACATCATGTGGCAATTCGTCATCGAAGCCACCGTGTTGTCGCTGGCGGGCGGCATCATCGGCATCGCCATCGGCATAGGCGCGTCCTATGCAGTCACTTATTTCGCCAAATGGACGACGGTAGTGACACCAATTTCGGTGGTGCTGGCTTTTGGAGTTTCTATCATCGTCGGGCTCTTCTTCGGCGTCTATCCGGCTCGTCAGGCAGCCAAGCTGGATCCGATCGTGGCGCTGCGCACAGAGTAATGATATGCAGGCGGGCGTGAAGTGATTCAACTAAAACAAATCACGCGCACTTACCTGGCGGGCTCGCAACCGGTGCATGCGTTGCGGGGCGTCAACCTGTCGATTTTGGCCGGCGAATATGTTGCCGTCATGGGATCATCCGGGTCCGGCAAATCGACTCTGATGAACATCGTCGGCTGCCTGGACAAGCCGACCACCGGAGAATATATGTTCGAAGGCGAACCGGTGCACACCTTCTCGGAAGACACTCTGGCTGAGGTTCGCAACCGCAAGATCGGTTTTGTCTTCCAGCAATTCAACCTGCTGCCGCGCATGAATGCCCTGGAAAACGTGATGCTGCCATTGATTTACGCCCAGGTGCGCAAGGACGAGAGGCTGGAACGCGCCCAGAATGTATTGCGACTGGTGGGGCTGGGCGACCGTGTTCACCACCGTCCCAACGAACTTTCCGGAGGTCAGCAGCAGCGCGTGTCCATCGCTCGCGCCCTGGTCAACAATCCTTCCCTGCTTCTTGCGGATGAGCCGACAGGGGCGCTCGACTCACATACCTCTGCCGAAATCATGACTTTGCTCCGCGAACTACACGACCAGGGCATGACCATCGTGCTGGTGACGCACGAGCCTGACATTGCAACCTATGCGCGGCGGGTCATTCGGTTTAAAGACGGCGAAATCCAGAGCGACGAACGATCTAGGTGACGGCTGGGGGTGCTGTTCCGTCACCTATGCCAAATCAACACTTCCGTTGAAATCAAGAGGCGCAGTGCCCGGACCTCTTGATTTCAACAGAAGTGTTTAAACGCACTAAGGCCGAAAAGGACCTCCGCCGCCTCCTCAAATGTTGCGAAAAACGGAGGCTTGGGGTCGAGTACATTGGCAACCAGGCTATAATTGGCACGTGAGCGCTTTTACAGCTGTACAAGAGGAAATTATCATGGCAGACTCTACCACCACCGCCAGCGAAACCATCGTCAATGTGACGCCGGAAGCGGCAGCGGAAGTGAAAAAGCTGTTGGCGAACGAGCCCGACAAATCCGGTTTGCGCCTGGAAGTTCGCGGTGGCGGATGCTCCGGCATGTCCTATGGGTTGAGCTTCGACAACGAGCAAGAGAAGGATCACGTTGTTGAAAGCAACGGTGTCAAAGTCTACGTCGACCCGAAGAGTGCAATTTATCTCAAAGGCACGATTCTGCATTTCGACGGCGGTCTGGAAGGACACGGCTTCACCATCAAAAACCCACAAGCGAAGAGCTCGTGCGGCTGCGGTCAGTCCTTTAACGTCTAATCGTTCAGCGTCTAATCGCTACTCAACTCAGCCTCCATACCGAATTGTCAAACGATGAAGTAAACGCCGTACGTCGAGCGGGCGGTTATGCCGACCTCTCTGGAACGTACGGCTTTATTCTGATCAAAGGTCCACAGGCGGCCCAGTTTCTGCAGGCGCGGGTTTCCAATGATGTCCTGGCGTTAGCTTCCGGGCAAGGCGAACTGACGGCCTTGCTCGAGCGCAAAGGGCATATCATGGCGTTCTTTTCGCTGCATCGTCTGGAAGAAACTTTCTGGATCGTGGCGGAAACCGGGCAGATTCCGCTCATCTATTCGGAGCTGGAGAAGTACCACTTCCGCGAGCAGGTCGAGTACGAAGTAGTCAGCGACCGATACTTTGTGTTTACGGTGCAGGGTCCGCTGAGCCCAAAATTGCTCTCGCCGGCGACTGACAGTGCTGCTTCAGATAACGGCATTGTCGGCTGCAATTTCTTAGCTTTAGACGACATCATCTTGGTGAGGAGAAATCTCACCGGCGAAAATGGTGCGCTGATCTTGGCTCCGTCCGGCGCCACCGAGTTTGGTGAGAAACTGCGAGCGGCTGCGCAAGCAGCCGGACTATCCGAAGTCAGTCGAGAGTCCCTGAACACCTGTCGCGTCGAAGCCGGCATTCCGCTGTTTGGGACAGACATGAGTGAGGAAGAGTTGCTCCCGGAAACGGGACTGGAACACACAGCGGCCAGCTACACGAAAGGGTGCTTCCAAGGACAGGAAGTACTTGCTCGCATCAAGACTTATGGTGCACCAAAACGCGGCTTGATGGGCATCAAATTTGTTCAGGCAGAGCACCTGAAATTCGAGAACGGTGCCACCGGCACCATCAATGATACCAGCGAGACAGTCATCATCCGCAGCAATGTATTTTCGCCCACCCTCAACTGCACCATTGCCCTTGCGTACGTGTCGCGCGAGTTTAGAGTCCCCAACAAAGAAATTGCGCTGCGCGTCGGAGAATCACAACATCGGGTCACGGTTGTCTCGCTGCCTTTCTACACACCGGCTTCGCGCAGCGATGATGCCAAACGATCTTATGAGGAAGGGCTGGCTGAGTTCGCCGGTGGCTCCGAGAGCAAAGCAATTTCGTTCTTGCGCGAGGCGATTGAACTGAATCCTACCTTTGCAGACGCGTACGAAGCGCTCGGAGTCATCCTCTCCCGCCATGAACAGTATGACGAAGCCATTGCTCTCATGCAAAAGCTGGAAGCTCTCGACCCGGAATCGATTATGGCGCACGCCAACCTCTCTGTGTTCTATATGCAACAAGGCAATAAAGAACTGGCCGAGGAAGAGAAAGCGAAAGCGATGAGCATCCGCATGGCCCAGGTGGCACGCGAATTTGCCGAAAAGCAGCAAAACGAAAAGGACAAGCAGCAACAACGGCAAGAAGCCGAACATCGCATGGGAATGTTCAAGCAAGTTCTCGAAATCGATCCGGATGATCTGCTGGCAAACCACGGCATGGGCAGCGCCTTCGTTGAACTAGAAGATTATGAAAGCGCTTTGCCGTTTCTGCGCAAAGCTCTCGAAATCAAACCGTCGCACACGGTGGCATATGTCGCTCTCGGCAAAGCACTGGAGGCGTTAGGAGATAAGGACGCCGCACTGAAAACCTACGAGGACGGAATTGCAGTCGCTTCAAAACGAGGAGACATGACGCCTATGAAAGAGATGCAAGAGCGGGTGGCTGCTCTATGAGACGCTGCATGTTCCTATTGCTTGTCTGTTTTCTGTTTTCCGCGGCCCAGCCGGCGCCCGCAAAAAATCAACCGGCGGTAAACCAGAGCGGTAAGCAGTCGCTGCAGCAGCAAACACCCATACTGGATGACGGAAGCTTGAAGGGCGGTGCCGACTCGACGCAGTTGCAGGGCGGCACTGGGGCGACCCACCTGCAGGGAGGTACCAACTCAACGCAACTGCAGGGCGAGGCAAAACTAAGCACGATTACGATTCAAGATTGGCAAAAGATGGATCTGAAAGGCTTCACCAATCAAGCGCGACTGATGCCGGCGATACCGGCAACGGTGCGTTTCGTGGCTGCCAGCGCCAAACTTGATGATGACATTTTGAAGGCCAAGACGACGCGCCTGGATGAGGGCATCGATCAAAACGGCGAGCGCGTGCGGGTGATGGTGCATCTGGTGCGCTGCCCGCCGGCTGATCCGGGTATGCGAGCGATGTGGATGGCTTTTGAACGTGAGATGAGCAACAACGGCGAAGCCTGGCAGCGCTGGGAAGAGAAACTGCAAGAAGCCGCCACCAGCATCTGGCAGAAAAATGCCAGCGGTGAGGGCGCCATCTCGTTCCACCTGGTGGTGGACGAGAATTTCAACATCCTCGAAATCTCGGATCAGTCGGACAACAAATTCGCCACAGACGAGTTGGAGAAATCGGCGCGCCGCACTCTCGAGCTATTGCGGAAATCTGCCGGTCGTTTCCCCAGTTACGGCATTTCGCGGGTTCACATAAGAGTTTCGTTCATTCGAGGTCTGCGCTCTTGAAGAAGGTTCTGGCGGCCGCGTTTCTCACCGCTGTTGTCGTCGCGTGCGCTGGTTTCGCTCCATCCGCACAAGCTGCCACGCCGGCTGAGAGCGAGTATAACCAGGGCACGCACGCGTATTTGTTTCATCACCTCAAAGATGCGATTGCCCATCTCACGAAGGCAATCGCGCTCAACCCTAAGAATGCGGCCGCCTACTACAATCGCGGTTTGGCGTACGCTGCTATGCAAAAGCACGAGCAGGCGATCGCGGACTTCACCAGATGCCTGGCGCTCGATAGATCCCGTTATTCTGCGCACGCCAACCGCGCGCTGTCATTGACCGCCCAGAAGAGATATTCGGAGGCGCTTGCAGATTACGGCGCGGCGCTGCGAACCAATCCGGACTCACCGCTCATTTACATGAATCGTGGTGCATGCAATAGTGCCGCCGGCAATCTCGCAGCTGCGGTCGCCGATTTCAATCGAGCGCAGAAGCTGGATCCGGGCAGTGCCGAGCCATACTACGGTCGTGGCAATGTTTGCTACGCGCAGGGCAAGTTCGACAAAGCAGTCGCTGAATACAACGAGGCTTTGAAAAAAGATCCACACCACGCGGAAGCATTGACCAATCGTGCCAACGCGCTAATCCGCATCGGCAACTACGATGCCGCTCTAGCCGATTACAACAAGTCTATCTACAACAATCCAGGCAACTGGCAGGCTTATTACAATCGCGGGCAGATTTACCTGGCGCTACAAGACTATCCGCGAGCGGTGTCTGACTTCAAGCAAGCCCTGACTTTCAATCCAAAACTCGGCGAAGTTCATAACAAGCTAGGCATCGCCTATCATGAGGCAGGCGAATACGAGCGCGCGCTTAAAGAATTCGACGAAGCTTTGATTTGCAACCCGGCTCTGTGCGAAGCCGAAGCCAATCGAAATGCGTCGCTCGATAAGTTTCAGCAAGCCGCCGGTGTCGAATCGAAGGCAGCTCCCAAGGCCGCCACCTACGGTGAGGCACCATCAAAGAATTAGGCGCACTCAGCGCGGCGTATACGTGTGCACACGCGTCTGGTCAATGCTCTGCTGATCCGGAGAGCTGTAACCTCCGTAAGGTTGAACCTGAGGAGTAGGACTGAACTGCGCATACGGCTCTTGCGCCTGCTGCCAGCGAGCAGCGGACTGTTCTTGATACTTAGCCTCGGCGTATGTGGTCCACAGTGCCAGGAGTCCACCTCCCGCGAAGAGGGCCATGAACAAGACCAGGATGTATGCCATGTTTTCATTGCGCCGGCCCTGCGCCACCCACCACGGAGTCGGATCGGGGGCCTGCTCGATGTCGTCGGCCCAGTTCCAGCCACAGCGCGATTGATAGCGCGCCGCGATTTTATCGCCGTCACTACCGAAGAATGGTTGTCCGCGCTTATAGCCAAAGATTCTCGCCACACACTCGATCACATCCGGCACACGCATGTTCGGATTCGATTCCGTATTGCAGTAATAGCTTGCGTAGGCTGTAAACAGATCGTGTTTCATATTTCCTCAGCGCTGAACGTAAAACTGCACCCGTGATGCCGTCGCTTGCTGCTTGTCCGGTTTTGCATATCGCACAGCGGGAGGAGCGGCCAACGACTGCTCTTGTGGCTTCGTTTTTTCTCCGATGATGTAAATCGCAAACGCTACATTCATGGCCATGAACGCCAAAATGAAGTGCGCTGACATTTCGTTTTGCTTGCCCTCGGTGATCCAGAAGGGCTCATCTTCCTGGTAGCCATGCTTGGCCCAATCCCAGCCTCTATGCGGGAACCGGGCAGCGATTCGGTCGCCATCAGCGCCGTAGAAGGGTTCGTTTCGTTTGAAACCCAATGCGCGCAGCATGCACTCGCCCAATCCAGGCACACGAATATCCTGCTTCGGCAGGTTCGCATGAGTGTTGGAATAGATTGCATAGGCGGAGAACAAGTCATCGCTCATGCAAGGACCCTCAAAATATTGAAGCCGCCAACCCCTAGGACAGGGAACAGTTCGGCAATATGTTAGAGGAGCTTCCTGGGGTGTGTCATTCGTACAAACCTCACTGAAACGCCAATCTAATCTTTAAACCCATCGTTACCGGATGTTCTGCTTAAATCTGCCGAAACACGCTTTCAGTCTATGATTGCGGAATGTAGCAAGAAATCTGAACTGCGTCTAATCTGGCGCGCATTGACTATTCATGCCGCTCTTGGCGACTTTGGTCACACTCGTTCAGATTACTGCTTTGTTATGATGAAAATTGCAATGTGCCTCCCGCTCTTCAGGGGTAGTCGATGGATTTGCCGTGTGATCAAGGTAACCGTTGCGAACCAGGCTTAATCAGATGGCGTGCCGATGCAGTCACTGCGTGTCAAAGCGCGAGCGAATCGGGTGCACTCATTTTTCTGTTTCAGATGCTGGGTAAGCTCGACGAAGAATTGTGCTGCACCAATGCTCGGCTGGCGAGAACGATGTTGTTCTCAGACCAGAGGATTGCCGACTTCATAAACGCGACGTTCGAGCCCGTTTGGGAATCTGTTCGAGACGTTCCCATCATCAGCATCGACTTCCGAAATGGACACGTCATCAATCGCACCATCCCCGGCAACATTGCCACTTATGTTCTCGCAGCGGACGGGCAAGTGCTGGACATTCTGCCGGGTATGTACACTCCGGATGCATACCTGGCGCAGCTGAAGTGGTTCAAAACGTTGGACTACATCGCATCAATGCCGTTCGAAAGGCGCCAGGCGGCTCTCTACGAATACCACACCGACGCCATTAAAAGGCTTTCGTTGAAGTCCACACCTCATTCCATCTCTCTGACTGCCGCAGGGATGGGTGCTGGCGGAGGCGCCGCTACTGCGACCGAGCGCTCTACCAAGCCGATCGCCTCGACAAAACCAGATTTGCCGGAGGTTGCTCCGGGTGTTCAAAAACTGACTATGGATGAAGCCTCACAGTGGCAGGCCCTGGTGCAGGACACACGCGACAACGAAGTGCACAGGCGTAGCACGATTCACGAATCGCTGGCCAAGTCGAAACCGGTGCGCCCGGACGCGGTGACGAAATGGCTCTTTCGGGAGGTTCTCAACCTCGACCTCGACGACCCATATCTCGGCTTATCGCCGCGGTAACAGGGCGGTACATCGCTGGCCATTCTGGGAATCTAATCATTAGAGTCTCGGTGAATTATTTTGTCTGACGATCTGTCCGGATCGGTTATTGCAGGACGTTTTCAAATTCTTTCTCCGCTTGGGGAAGGAGGTATGGCGACTGTCTATCGCGCCAACCAGACGGAACTCGACCGGGTTGTGGCACTGAAGGTGTTGAAGACCTCGCAGTTCCAAACTCCCGAGCAACAAATGCGCTTCCGCCAGGAGGCGCAGCTAATCAATTCGCTCTCGCACCCGAACATAGTCTCCATCTACTCAACCGGCATCTCCGAAAACGGCACGGCATACATCGCCATGGAGTTGCTCGAGGGGAAGGCGCTCGCCGACCTTGTCAAAACTGAGGGACCCTTGAATTATCGCGATGCGCTGCCGCTGTTCATTCAAACTTGTTCGGCACTCGAGCACGCGCATTCAAAAGGCATCATCCACCGCGATATCAAACCCAGCAATCTTGTCGTGGTCGGATCGCCGGACGCACCACGGCAGGTCAAAGTCGTGGATTTCGGCATCGCCAAAGTACTGGAAGGAGATTCTCTGACCAGGACAAATGTGATTATGGGCAGTGTGTTCTATCTCAGCCCCGGTCAGTGCGAAGGCAGAAGTGCGGACACCCAGTCGGACATATACGCACTCGGTTGCAGCTTGTTCGAAACCCTCGCCGGCAGACCTCCATTCGTGGCAGATTTCTACCTGCAAACTCTGGCTCAGCATCGCGAATCAGATCCACCGCGCATTAAAGACGTGCGACCCGATTGCGATCTGCCCGCCTCGCTCGAAGCTGTGATCGATTGCTGCTTGCAAAAGAGCAAAGATCGCCGGTACAAAACGATTGAGGAGTTGCGCACCGATCTGCAGCACGTCTTAGAAAACCGGCAGCCGCAAAACATCCCCCAGAGTTCCACCCCCGCAACTAAGCAGAGTCAAGGCGCGCCGAGAGTTTCTCGCCAAGTCATCATATTTGGTATCACTATGCTCGCCGCCGCAGCCCTAATTTTCTGCGGTTCAAGATACTTCGAGCAGTCGCAAGACTTCGTAGACCTGGAAGGAGAGCGCAACGAGATACGCAGGCTGATTCTCCTCTGTCACAAACCTGGTGAACCAGTTGGACTGGAGGAGAGTGAGAAACTTTTGACTGAGGCACTGGAACGTGCCATTCGTATCGATGATCCGGTATTGCAAACCAAAGCATCTACAGAACTTTTGTGCTCACTCGACTCCGACGGCTCCAGCAGCATCCCAATCACAGAGTTGCAAAAGAAACTTCATCGTTTCACCGCTTACTCGGAAGCAGCAACCACTAAGCTGCAGAACTATCTGAAGAAACCAGGAAAGATCAAACAAGAAATGGAAGCCAACGACGTCCTCGTTCCAGCTTTGATCATTCAGTCTAAAATTTATGGCCATGACTCAGCCAAGTTGAAAAAGTTGTATCCACAGATTATCGAAGCCTATTACCACGGCACGAAAGACGGCATGTGCCGCGATATGGCGCTATCCGCCCTGGGTGGACTGATCAAAGTTCACATTACTGATAGAGAAAACAAACAAGTGATGGCACGGACTCGAGAGCGAATCGCCCTTATGCGCACAGACAGACATACAACAACGGCGGACGTGAATCGAATGCTGGACGACCTCATATATTACGCCAGAGCGTGCTTCAACAATGAAGCGACCGATCAGTTGCAGGCACTACGGCAGTAGCACCTGCCAGCAACATGACACCACGATCTCCTATCAGTTTGAACGCTTGCTCAACCGTCGGAGCTCCAGCGGACAGTCCGCCCACCACATACGGTTGCGCCAGTGGGTGCGTGTTGAACGAAACAATCGGCCAGCGCTTCTCATTAAAGGCAGTCTGCAGGCTCACCTCGATACGATACTGATCCGTCGAAAGCAGCACATAGTTCATGGTGATGCCACCAAACTTCAAATCGACCGCTACCTGCTGAAGAATCAGACCGATGCACCGCGTTATGTCCTGTCTGAAGTTCTTCAGCATGGCTTGCGTAGATCGCGAGTCACCAGCCATAACGGCGCCCTCGAGATCGTAGCAATCGTTGCAGAAACGTCCCCAGCTCTTGCTCTCCATGTCACGCTCGCGCAGCAGCCTGTTCTGCCGGGCCAGTCGCAGCGCAGCGTCTTTGCGTTGATCGCAGGAAGGATGACCATGCTGCTGATGATGGTGCTGATGCTCTGTATTGATACCACCTGCGGTACTGAGTGCCTCCAAATCGCTGCTCAAGCAGCAATCGGTGTAATTGACCATGCAAATCTTCTCCGGCATGTGTAGTAAGAAGGCCGAGTTGCAGCTGTATGCTCGAGCTGCGAGCAACATAAAACACGAAAGTGGCAGCCCCGTGAAATATCCGCCTGCCCAAGAAACTGTGCGGGCTTGCGCACTTTTCCCTGCAGAAACCCGAACCGGCTGAAACCTGCCGTTTCAGGGAAAAGGATATTGACAGTCCTTGCAAACGCTAAGAAACTGGCAATACCCGCTCAAAGCGGATTACTACGAGACCCAGCCGTGGCAGAGAGCGAACTCTCCATCCCTTACCGCAGCCGAATTGGAAACGCCGGACTGGTCGTGACCGGCACGCTGGTGCCCGTTTGGGCAATTATGTCTCCGCTAGTCGCGATCGGCTATCTGGGTTTCTTGATTAAACTGGCGCTGTTTGGAGGCGCCGAGGCTCCCGCCGACCTGCTGGTGCCGTTTGTTCTTAGTCTGGTGGTCACTTCGCTCGGTCTGATCGCTTTGATCAACTTCGCTGAAAAGTCGATCACTCTCAATAAGGAAGGAATTTGTCTGCCAGGAGTTTTCTTGTTTGCCCTAGCGCTGCGGCGGCAAAGGAAATGGAAGGAATTGACGCGCATTGCCATGGACATGGCGGACGAGAAAGCCCAGCTGCGACTCTTCTTCAAAAACGGCAGCGTTGCACGCCTCTCGCTCGCCAATCTGGACCGCGAAAACCTGGAACAACTGCTGTTAGCCCTTGAAGTTAGAGCCACCGAAGCCGAGAAGGACATGAGCCTGACTGCACTGCTTGGACAGTTGCACGATGAGAGAGCCAACGTCGGGGAGCTTTCGTACACCCAGATGTGGGAAGAAGAGCTCAATCGCCGCTTCGCTTCCACTGCATTCGTGCCCCTGCAGCCCGGGCAGTTTGTCCAGGGGGAGCGGCTGAAGATCATCCGGCAACTGGCATTCGGCGGATTGTCAGCCATTTATCTAGCGCAGTTGAACGGCACGCAAGCCGTGGTGCTCAAGGAGTCGGTGGTGCCGGACACCGCAGACGAAAACCTGCGCAATAAAGCCAGACAGATGTTCGAGCGGGAAGCCAACTATCTGCGCCGGCTCCAACATGACCATATCGCCAAAGTGCACGATCACTTTGTTGAAGACGATCGTCATTATCTGATGCTGGAGTATCTTGAAGGCGAAGATCTGCGACAGGTGGTCAGGCAGGCTGGTCCCCAGGATGAGGGCACTGTTCTGGACTGGTCGTTGCAGACCGCCAAGATTTTGAAATATCTGCACAATCAAGAGCCACCCATCGTGCATCGCGATTTGACTCCAGATAACCTGGTCTTGCGTAATGCCGCCGAAGTAGTGCTGATCGACTTTGGTGCCGCCAACGAATTGATCGGTACAGCCACCGGCACGCTGGTCGGCAAGCAAGCCTACATCGCCCCCGAGCAATTTCAGGGGCATGCAACGACGCAAAGCGATATCTACGCTCTGGGCGGCAGCATGTATTTCCTTTTGACTGGACAAGATCCCGAAGCGTTGGCAACCAATGATCCGCGGACCGTGAATCCCCGCGTGTCGAACGAGGTTGCGGAACTGGTGATGGCGTGCAACCAGTTCGATGTCAGCGAACGAGTCCAGTCGGCGGAAGACTTAATAGAACGCCTCGAAGCATTGAAGGACCAGATCGCCCCGCACGTCATTAGTATCGCGAAAAAGTAGCATGAGCGACGAGCAACTGATTTCCTATCGACCAGAAGGCAACACCAGTCGTTGGCTCGCGTATCTGATCGAGCGCGAGAATTCGTATCCAATTCTCTATCTGACGACAGTGGTGGCAGTGGGTCTTCTGTGGTTGTTCAAAGAATCGCTTTACTCGCTGACACCAGGGCTGGAAAAGGCAATCAGCGCGGTCTGGGCGACACTCCTCCACCCCGCCTGGTGGCTCATATTCGCGCCCGTATCATTCATAGTCTTGAGACGTCTGTCGCGATTTCTTTTGCAGCCGACTCACCTGGAGATCAGCTCCGAAGGTCTGCGCACACACTGGAAACAGATGGGCGATCGCGCATCACGGGTGGTGCCCTGGTCGCAAGTCGACAACATCGAAGTGCGACAGTTGCCGGGCAGCACTCTGCAGGACAACGCCATGATTACCTTCAATGGTCTCAATAAACAGAAGAAACCAAAACGCCTCATGCAAATTCGCGTCGGCGGATTGATCGAAGCTGACGGCAAAGACAAAGTGCTTAGCGCGCTCAATAAATATGCCAAAGACGTGCGCCGAGACTACGAAGTGACGGCGCTGCTAGCCAAACCCCCTGATCATACTTATACGGAGCTGTGGCTAAACGCGCTCTCGGCTACTCCGCAGAGAGAACGTCTGGCACCGCTGGCGCCGGATACCAAACTCCAAGGTGGCAACTATGTGATTATCGACCGTATCGGGATGGGCGGTCAGGGCACCGCCTATAAAGCACTGGCACTGGCCACAGACGACCGCGAAGAAATGGTTGCGGTCCTTAAAGAATATGTATTGCCGGTGCACGTGACACTGAATGCGCGCAAACAATCAATCGAGGTGCTGCAGCACGAAGCGAAGCTGTTGCAAAAACTGCAACACCCACAAATCGTGCAGCTTCTCGATTTCTTCTTCGAAGACCATCGGGGCTATCTGGTTCTGGAGTTGATTGAAGGCAATTCGCTGCGCAAACTGGTGACCGACAACGGGCCGCTTTTGGAGAGCATGGTGACTGAGTTGGGCTTGCAAATGTGTGAGATTCTGGCCTACTTGCACGATCAAGCACCACCGGTAGTGCACCGCGATTTCACTCCGGACAATTTGATCTTGACCACCGGGGGCACCTTAAAGCTAATCGACTTCAACGTCGCGCACCAGAGAGAGGCAACGACGACCGCAACCGTAGTCGGAAAACACGCCTATATTCCGCCTGAGCAGTTCCGCGGCAAGCCGACACCCCGCAGCGACGTGTACGCGATGGGCGGCACGCTGCATTTCCTTTTGACTGGTCAAGATCCACAACCGATTACGCCTGCCCATCCACAAAACTTCAATGCTGCCGTGACCACTGCTCTTGACGAGCTGATAGCGCGTGCCACAGCCGTCGATGAAGCAAAGCGGGTGCAAAGCGCGATTGAGTTTAAGCAAGCCCTGGAAACCGCAGAGCCGGCGCGAACGATATAATTTGCGGCTATGTTCGAAAATTTCACACCCGGCGCAATCAAAGTAATCTCCCTTGCTCAGGAAGAGACTCGACGCTTTCGGCAAAGAGGCATCGGCTCCGAGCAGTTGTTGCTCGGTTTGATAGCCGAAGGCAGCGGTTCGGCCTCCAAAATCTTGAAGGCGGCCGGGGTCTCATTCCAGGCTGTGCATGCGGAAATCGAAAAGTCCAACACGCCCGCCAGTGAGCCAGGCGGTCTTGATATCTCCTTCGCGCCCGACGGACAGCAAGTCATGGACATCGCTGCGCAAGAAGCCAAAAGGCTTGGCTCGACAGACGTCGGTACCGAACATCTATTGTTGGGGCTGATTAAACAGGCGGACAATCGCGCTCTAGTGGTGCTGAAGTCCCTGGGAGTGGACGCCAACCGCTTGCGCCCGCAAGTCGAACAAATGGCCATGCACGTCATGCAGCAAAGTGGAACTACTCCACGTTCATTCTTCTATGCATGTTTTGTGGACCGAGCCGACGAGCTGATCATGCGAGCCAACGAAGAATGCCTGCGAGACGGCAGTGAGATGGTCGGCACAGAGCATGTATTGTTGGCGCTGATCTCCGATACCAAGTTTGCAGGCGGCGACCCGCTGCGCAAGAGAGAAATTAGCCCGGATGCGGTGCGCGCCGTAGTCAGCCAGAGCTTCCATGCTGAGAAAGCCCTCAAGGGCAGCGAGACGCAACGCGCTAATCGGTATGAGCTCTCCCGCGCTCTCGGGGATGCCTTTGCCGAAGCCGTGGCTATGGATGACATGATCGGCACCGGGCACATCATGTTGGGCTTGATCAAACATCCAGGCAACCGAGCCGGGCAAGTCCTCGGCAAACTGAATGTCGATCTGAATCAAATTGTCGTCGAAACAAACGAGCTGTTGCGCGCCAAGCGGGATGAGGGCGCCAATCTCTGGAAGACAGTCTCCTGGTCGATCAAGACTCTCACGGGTGAATCGCCCGAGTCACGCAAACCGCTTTCAGCCAAGCACAAGTTGGAAGCTGAAGAACTGCTTGCCATCATCGACAAGCGCGAGGGCAATTTGCACGGAGCCGAGCAACGCATCAAGCAATTGATTTTGTTCAGAGGCGGAGATCAATCTCCTGAAGGTCAGAAACACCTGAAGCACCACCTGGCGCAATTGGCTGCGGTTTACGTAGACCAAGAGCGCTTTGACGAGGCTCGCTCGGCTGCGGAGCGCTCAATGTCTATGGCTGGTGCATCCGGTGGCACCGATGACCCGGTCTGGATTGCATCGCTCCTGAACACGATGGCTCTTATGCACATCCGCAAGGGCGAATTCAGAGAAGCTCAAGGATTTCTGGAAAAGGCCAATACGATCGCAGCCGACCCGAAAAATCGTGATCTCGATTTGATACTGTCATCGGTGCAAAATAATATCGGCGACTGCTTGCGCGCGCAGGGAAATCTGGCAGGCTCTAAAGAGTTTCTTCTCAAAGCATTGGAGTCGGCCAATCGTTTGAATGCACCGGATGATCCGCAGTTGGCATACAACCATGTCAATCTAGGCAAGTTGCTGATGGCTATGGATAGGTTTGCAGAAGCTCAAACCTGCTTCCAGAAAGCGCTCGCACTGCAACAACCTCTCGACCCTACTCATCCGGACATCGCCCTCACCCTGCGAGAATACGCACCGCTGCTGGAAATGCTCAAACAGCCAACTGAAGCCGCGGCTGCCAGGAAGCGTGCCGAGGAAATCAGAGCAATCAATCTCAATCAGTTGGTCAAAGCTAACGAATAACCTACGTGAAGGGTTCAATCTGGCTGACACTTCTGGCGGTGTGCGTGTATATGTTTCTCTACGCACCGATTGCGGTGCTGATTTTCTTCAGCTTCGATGACTCGAGGTTGGCGGTCACATGGACCGGCTTCACCTTCAAGTGGTATGACCTGCTCTTCCACGATGAAAACCTCCTGGGGGCATTGAAGAACAGCCTGGTCGTGGCATCGATTGCTGTCGGTATCTCAGCGGTGATGGGAACCATGTCGGCAGTCGGGCTCTCGCGCCTGCGCTTCCGCGGCGAAAGTCTGTACAGGGCGCTGACCATGTTACCGATTATCATTCCTGAGATCGCTATGGCGGTCGCGGCGTTGACGCTGTTCATCGCTCTCGGCCTGCAGCTTTCGCTGGCAACGGTGATCGTTTCGCACATCGTTTTCTGCGTTGCCTACATGACGCTGGTGGTGATGGGTCGATTAGAAGGGTTGGATCCAAAACTTGAAGAAGCCGCCCGCGATCTCGGCGCACCACCTGTAATGGCATTCATGAAAGTCACGCTGCCACTTTTGACGCCAGGCATTCTGGCCGGCTGCCTGCTCACCTTTGTGCTGTCGCTGGATGACTTCATCATCACCCAGTTCACCGCCGGGGTGGGCGACACAACACTGCCTCTCTGGATCTACGCCTCGGTTAAATTTGGAGTGAGCCCGGAAATTAATGCGCTCAGCACCCTCATGATCGCCAGTACGATTGGGGTGACGTTAATTGCCGAAATTGTGCGCGGCCGCTCAAAACCGGCTTAGCTGGTGTAAGATATCAAGCAGATGCGATTAATCAGTCACGGCATTGCGATCTTGATGCTGCTGGTCTCCCTGGCGGGACTGGGGCGGCCCGCCGGCGCGGGCAATCTCACCAACGCCGACGACCCCGTCAATCTCTACAACCAGCGCCAGTACGGCAAGGCTTTGACCAAGTTCCAAGCCCTTGTGAAAAAGAACCCGAAAGATGCCCGGGCGCACTATTACATGGGTTTGTGCTACCAGGCACTCACCCAGATCAAAATGGCTCAAACCGAATACATGTGGGTGTACAACAACAGCTCCGACAAGCGAATGCAGTACAACGCCTGGGTCGCCCTGAGCAATATCGACCGCTGGAGCGCGCACCGCGCCTATGAGGGACAAGGCAACTGTTTTGCCTACCGGTCCGGCGCACCACCCATCTACAAGCCATCAGCAGTGATTCCGCCGGTTTCGACGATGTCGACCGGCAGTGCGTGACAAAGACGGGGCCTGTGCCCGTAGAGCGGTAGGTTACCGACTCGCCATCTATAAGTATCAAGTCCACCAAAAGCACCACTCAAAATCACCCCGACCGGTCCACCACCCCGCCACATTACCACCGAGATAGGACTCTTCCCGCATGAGCCCCGAACCAGAAGCGACTTTCAAGAAGATGTCTGGACCGACACCGGAGATAATAGTTGGCGAACTGCCGGTCGGCGGCAACGCCGGCACTACAGAGCTGGCGCTGGCGACCGATTTGAGTTCCAGATCCAATAGTGCGTTGCTCATGAGAGCAGCTGCAGATCTGCCCGGCGGCTTTCCCGGGGCCGTGGAAATAGACTTGCAAGCCCAGGTCGGCGGCGGCAAGGACGGATCCGCAGCCGACACCACGAAAGCACCTACCGCCACCGGCAAACCGCCGGAGGGCGTTTGCTGGCAGACCGAGGATGGCGGCACCCAGTACTGGGAAAAGGGAGGTCTGAAAACCGTTTGGCCGGACAATACCGTCCGCGTGGAATACCCGGATGGGCGGGGATTCGTGGTCAGTTCCGACGGGTCTGGAAAACATTGGGGTCCGACCCCGGCCGACAACTACGAAACCACCGCCGATGGTGGCATCGAGCGAATCAACTGGGAGACACTTCGCACAGTAACAACCTGGCCGGATGGTACGGTCCGTGAAGTATCCATGTTGGGCGATGACGACAAAGGCTTCGTTGTGAAGCCAGACGGCAGCCGACATGTATGGGGACCGAATCCGAATGACAATTATGACGAGGCACCCACCCCGGACGGTGGCATCAAGCGAACTTACGCAGATGGCGGCTGGTTTACGAAGTACCCGGATGGACGCATGGTGGAGCCGCTTAAGGACGGGCAAGGCACTCGCGAGTGGATCCCCGGCGGACCGAACAACTACACGATTCGCATCCACAGCGGAAACCGCATCAGAGACACCATCGGCTCCGGTGACCCCACTCTCGCCGACAGCCCTCCGCACATGCGTCGGGCTTCCTGGGCCGACTGGGAAAATACAGCCGCGGTCTTAAACCAGTAGATTACGACCAGGTGCTATTCAAGTTTCTGTGCTTCGTCGGATTTGGCTTTAATTGCCGGAGTCTTCGAACATGCCTCAACCAGGCGGGATGGAAACAAGATCAGCATCACCACCACCTCAATGACTCCACCATTGCGAAATAACGGGTGATCCGCCGGCTTCGTCAGCTCCACCTTGCGCAATTTGGCAATCAGATCGGGCAAGAGAAGTGCAGTAAGCACCAGCACCAGTGCAGCAACGGCGTATATCCAAACCCGCCCGGCCATTTGCTCGGGACTCATTCTGAGACTCCTTGTTTCTCGCCTGCGCTTATTTCTTCTCTTTGCCCACTACGGCTGCGCAGACATCGCAGAGATCAGCAAAAGACTTGTCGTCTCCGACTTTGTCGGAAAACTTCCAGCAGCGCGCGCACTTGGCTCCCGTGGCCGGCAAAACAAGTACACTGACACCGCCTTCGCTGACGTGCGAAAGGTGCCCGTTTTCGGTATGCAGTTGTTCCTTCTCAGGCAACACTTCCACTTGCGAGGTGATGAAGAATCCGGGCAACTCAGCGCCCAGCGACGAGACTTTGGTCGCCAGATCGGGCTGGTCGACTTTCAGTTTGACCTGCGCTTCCAGCGAACTGCCGATCTTCCGGCTGGCGCGGGCTTGCTCCAGGGCTTTGTTGACGACGAAACGCACCTTGATCAACTCATCCCAGAAGACTGGATCTTGAGTCATCAGATCCGCTCGTGGTTTCGGGAAATCTGTGAGAAGCACGCTCGCTTCCACGCCACGCAATTGCGACGGTATGTGCTGCCAGATGTCTTCCGCGAGGTGTGGCGTTACCGGCACCAGCAGACGCACCAACACTTGCAGTATCTCGTTCAATACTGTTTGGACGGCGCGACGGTTCTCGTCTTTCTTGCCTGAGGTGTAGAGTCTGTCTTTGACGATGTCGAAGTAAAAGCTGGACAGATCGACTACGCAGAAGTTTTGCAACAGCTGGTAGTACTTGAAGAACTCGTAGCGGTCGAAGTCTTCAGTGACTTCCTTCACAACTTCTTGCAGGCGATGCAATATGTACGCGTCCAGCCCTTTGAGTTTCTCCAGAGGGACGGCATCGGTCGCATGATCGAAATCATGCAGGTTGCCCAGAAGATAACGTGCGGTGTTGCGCAGTTTGCGATAAACCTCAGCCAACTGAGCCAGCATGTTTTTGCCGATCGGTATGTCATCGGTGTAATTGACCGAAGCCACCCAGAGACGCAGTACGTCGGCGCCGTATTGCTTGATCACTTCATCAGGCTCGACGACATTGCCCATGGACTTGGACATCTTGCGTCCGGTTTCATCCACGACGAAACCATGTGTGAGCACTGTCTTGTATGGTGCCCGCTCATGTACGGCGACGCTGGTCAAAAGGGATGACTGGAACCATCCGCGGTGCTGGTCGCTGCCTTCGAGGTACATCTCGCAGGGAGAGCCGAGCAACTCCGGACGTCCGTCGATGACGGATGCCCACGTGGTTCCCGAGTCGAACCAGACATCCATGATGTCCGTCTCGCGCGTGAATTCGGTGCCGCCATCATGCGGACACTTGAATCCTTTGCCGAGGAAGTGCTCGGGTTCGCGCTCCCACCAACTGTCGGAGCCTTCTTTTTCGAAGACCGAGGCGATGCGTTCGACCGTCTCCGGCGTGTAGACCGGTTTATTGCACTGATTGCAGTAGAACACCGGTATCGGTACGCCCCAGGCACGCTGGCGGCTGATGCACCAGTCGGAGCGATTTTCGACCATGGCGAATATGCGGTTGCGACCAGACGCCGGCAACCATTGCACAGCATCGATTGCGAGCAGCGCCTTATCTCTAAATCCGTCGACCGACGCAAACCACTGTTCCGTCGCGCGAAAGACGAGCGGTTTCTTGCACCGCCAGCAGTGCGGATAGCTGTGCGAGTAGGTTGAGTGCTTGAGCAGCTTCCCTAGTTCTTTCAAGTGCGCCACAACTTCCGGGTTGGCCTTGTCGTACCGCAACCCCTGGAACTTACCGCCTTCTTCGGTGAACACACCACGTCCATCGAGCGGATTGAGAACGCCGACCTTGTACTTCGCGCCCAACTCAAAGTCCTCAGGACCGTGTCCGGGAGCGGTGTGCACAACACCGGTACCGGTCTCGGCGGTGACGTGTTCACCAACCATGACCAGGCTGTTGCGATCTATAAATGGATGCCGTGTGTTCATAAGTTCGAGGTCTTTGCCTTTGCGAGTGGCAAGAACCTTTGTCTGCGCGGCATCCCAACCGGCTTCCTTGAGAAAGGCTTCTTTCAAAGCCTCTGTCACCACTACGACTTCGCCGGTCGGAGCTTTTAGAAACTCGTAGACAAAATCAGGATGCAATGCCACGCCCAGGTTAGCCGGCAGTGTCCACGGAGTAGTCGTCCAGATCACGAACGACACGTCCTTTTCGCTTTTTACCTCCGGCGGCAGCTTGTCCCGCGAGTCATCGGCGACCGAAAACTTGACGTAGATCGAATCAGACACGTGGTCTGCGTACTCGACTTCGGCTTCGGCAAGCGCAGTTTCGCAAGTCGGGCACCACTGAACAGACTTCAATCCTTTGTAGAGGTAGCCGCGCTCAGCCATTTTGCCGAACACACGGATTTGAGTCGCTTCGAATTTTTGATCGAGCGTGATGTACGGATGCTCCCAATCGCCCCAAACGCCGAGGCGTTTGAAGTTAGCTTCCTGGCCTTTCAAGTTGCTGAGCGCAAACTCGCGACAGCGCTTGCGCAGTTCAACCGGCGTCAGCGCATGGCGTCCGCCTTTCACATCCTTCAAGACGGCGGTTTCGATCGGCAGCCCGTGGCTGTCGTAACCCGGGACATAAGGAGCGTAGTAGCCCTTGACGGCTTTGTACTTGGTGACGATGTCCTTCAATATTTTGTTGAGCGCCGTACCGATGTGGATCTTCGCCGAGCTCAGGTAAGGCGGTCCGTCGTGCAACACGAACTTGTCGCCTTTCTTGCGGTTATCCAGCGCTTTCTCGTACACGCGCTCGTGATCCCACATCTTTTGCAGTTCCACTTCGCGCACCGCGCTGTTAGCTTTCATCGGAAAGCCGGTCTGCGGCAAATTGACGCTGTACTGCTTCTCACTCATTACGGTAACTCCACATGTGCTCTAAAAAACAAAAAACCAGCGACCGGAGGCGCTGGTGCAGGAAAAACCTTGCCGCCCCAGCCGATTAGCCGCCAATAATGATTATCTGAGAACCAGGCAACAGACTGAAAGCGCCAGAGGCGCCGCCATTCGGGCATTTCGGTTGGGTTGCTGGTGACACGGTTTTCATCGGAGAGGGGACGCTCACTTTAATAGGTTAACACTACTTTCAAGGTCAAGACCCGTCAATCAGGCAGCAGTGCTTGGTAAACGATTGTTATTGCTCCTCTTAGCTACAATAGCCGGGCCGCAAGCAAAAGGAGACCGCAGTGGAGAAAGTCAAGGAAGTCGCGTTGCGCGCCGCCCAGGAGGCTGGCGAAGTACTGCGCAAAGGTGTCGGCAACATCAAGAACATCGACTACAAAAGCGCCTTCAACGTGGTCACTGACGTCGACAAGGCATCCGAAGCCCTCGTGATTTCGATTATTCGCGAAGCTTTTCCGGACGACTACATCCTGGCTGAGGAGAGCGGGCTTCTGGAGAGCAAGGACGCAACGCGGCGCTGGTTGATAGACCCGCTGGATGGAACCACCAATTTCGCCCACAGCTATCCATTCTTCTGCGTGTCCATCGGCTTTGAGGTCGAGGGTCAGACGCGCTTCGGCGTGGTCTACAATCCGATCTCTGATGAACAATTCTGGGCGGAGCGCGGCAAGGGAGCTTATCTGAACGACAGACAGATCAAGGTTTCTCAAAGCAAATCGCTGGCTGTATCGCTGTTGGCGACTGGGTTTCCGCCGGACAGCCAGAACGCCAAATATAACAACTTCGAGCAATTCGTCCGCGTGACCGACGCTTCTCACGGCGTGCGCCGGGATGCATCGGCGGCTCTGGATCTCGCGTTCGTCGCTTGCGGGCGTCTGGATGGGTACTGGGAAATGAAACTTGCCCCGTGGGACCTCGGTGCCGGCACGCTAATCATCGAAGAAGCGGGCGGCAAGCTGTCCAACTTAGCCGGGGGCAATTTCGACATAAACAGCGGGCACGTGGTTGCCACTAATGGTTTCATCCACGACGAGTTGATCTCGCTCTTGCAGTTGCAAGACCTGGAAGCCCCCGTCGCTCAGACTCGCTAAGCAGCACCAGCGCCGAAAAACCAACCAGTGTGGGTGCCCACACTTGCGCCCCAGCTGTAAAGTAGAGGCTGACCCGCAATCTACTGTCGAAGGAGGACTTCGACGACGACCTGAGGCAAGCCGTTGAGAGTGATACCGTGGGTAATGGCATACTTGCCAGCCCCGAAACCGCTGATCCACTGCAGGAATATCGCCTGGCCACTCGCATCGCAGCAGTGCAGGACAGTGCTTTTGGTGATGCTTATCGGGTTTAGTTTTCACCGATATCGACTCGGACCAAGATGGATTCATGTCCAAACCAGAACTCTATCAAGACTGTGTTCGAACAAAGGGTGAGCGCACATTCAATGCGTTGTACAACAACATGGATGACGTGCAAACAAGAGAATCCGGCGCCCCCGTAACTGACCTGGAAACAGCCGCAAGCAAACGCGTTGAATATAAATCAATGGTGCCCGGTTCCGGGATTCAACAACCCGTCGAGGAGTAACATCTTGAGCGAAAGCGCGATGCAAAAGAAACTAAACCGGCGTCCGGACATAGATCCGACCACTGCGCCCGAGGCAGGTGCAGCCACAAGAAATAATTCCTCCGCTTTCTCTGATCACAGATTGTCTTCTTTGAGAACGACACTGATGGCTGCGGCAAGCTGACCGCCATAAAGCCACAATCACCGAGCTCCTGAAAAGGTCTGTGCCAACGCCTTAGTGGCATAATGATAGTCACTAGCAACGGAAGGATACCAGTGACTACGTCCGCCCCCTCGTGCCCGGTTTGCGCAACTACGACCTTCGCTGACTTTTGCAACGTCGACTCTCCAACTGATTCGATTCACGTAGTGTCTTGCAGCGAATGCGGCTTGCTCCTCAGTTCCATCGAGCAAAAGGCTGCCGCCGCTGAAGGTTACGATCGAACCGATCCCGATCAATACGCAGCCAGCGTGAGCAATCTGCGTATTCACCAGAGCGAGCGAATTGTGCAAACAGTCCGTCAGTGGAAGCAGAATGGGCTTTGGGTCGATGTTGGCTGCAGTTTTGGCTATCTGTTGCAACAGGCTAAAGCTCAAGGCTTCAGCATTCTCGGCATCGAGCCGGACAAGACCGCTTTCGCCGGCGCTGCCCAGCTTCTGGGCTCTGAGAATGTCATAAATGGGCTGTTTGACAAAGACATGGTCGCCGACGGCAGCGCAGAGATCATCTCGATGCTCGATGTTCTAGAGCATATACCCGCCGAACATATCAATGATATGGCGGAACTGGTACGCAATAAGCTTATGGTGCGCGGATTATGGGTTATTAAGGTGCCGTCCACCGAGGGGCTTTACTTCATAATCGCGCACGCATTGCTGCGCATTTTGCCGCCACTGGTACTATCGGCGGTGAAGCGTCTATGGCAGTCGGAATACAGGTTTCCTCACACCGTGTATTTCAGCAGCCGCACCCTGTCTCAATTGTTGCGCAAACACAACTTCGAGATTCTGTCCTCCGGCTTTCTCGAGGAAGTACCGAATAAGACCATCATGGCGCGCTTAAGAATGGACCCGACCATTTCGATACCACAGGCGATGCTTATGACACCAGCCTTCGTGGCTATCAATACTATCGAGCGGTTGCGCGGCAAATCCGATGCGCTCGTGATCATCGGCATGAAGGTCTGAGCAGTTTCGCAATCAGGTAAAGGTTTGTGCGGAGGCATCCGTTGCTGTTCCGCTCTCACGTCGGCCGAGACTTCTGACCGCGAAAAATACAAGTCCAATACTAGTGGCAATCATCATCAGTGCATAAGGATTGAGAAGTGCATCTCCCAAGACCAAGCGATAGTGCACCGGAATAGCCACCGGGAGCATCAGCGCTACAATCATCAGCATACCAATGGCGTTGAAAAACCCCGGTATCACACGAGTCAGTGAGGACTTTATCAAAGCGATACCCGCCGGCACCATCAGTATCAGGTCGTAGAAGTGACACAGCATGGCAGTTGTAAGCCCCAGTGGTAACGTCACCGCCAATCCCGACTCCAGCCAGCCAGCTTTGTCCTTTTGACGCCTTCCCCACCAGAAGCTAAAAACAGCAGCAGCCAGCAGCAAACTCAAGCTGATGGCCTGCACCAGATCGTAATTCAGATTCAGCCGCATCAGCTGTCCGCGCACCGTGGCTGTTATCTCAGGCTGCATCGCGTTATTCAGCGCTTTCAGGCTGCGCGTAAAGATAAAGAAATCCGCATACGGACCCAACCCGACCACTATGGCTGAAACAATGGCCAGCGCACCAAGGGCGGTAGCAAATCCCGAGATCGCGCGCCAGCGACCGGCTCCGATTAGAAAGAACATGAACGTCACCAGCTCTTGCGGTTTCAATACGAATAACGCCAGTACTGCTCCAGCAGAAAAATCGCGATTTTTCTTAAACAAAAAAATGGACGAAGTGATAGCCATCATCAGCAAAGTGCTTATCTGACCTAACTTGAAGGCCTCAAAAAGTGGAGCAAGGAAGAAAGTGACAGCCCAGAGCCACGCGGTCGCCCGGTTCGAGAGGTTATAAGAGTTGCGCAGCAGGACTATCGACACGCAGGCCGCGCCCGCCAGAATCGGGGACCAAAGCAGCTTGACCATATCGACCGGCAAAAATGCGAACGGCAAAAAGAGCGGAAACGCCGGCGGCGGGCTCATTACACTTAGCCCCGGACGGTCGCGCAATGTCGGAAATAACATCTTTCGTTCGCTAATTACTGTCTGACCGTCATACAACTTGCTCCCGCGGCCTTCCATCAAAAGATGCCCGGCGACAACATATTCCGGCAAGTCACTGACCGAATCGAAATATTTGTAAGTGCTGACTACCAGCATCAACGTCATGGCGGTCGAACAAATCGCGGCGATGATTGCGACGATCAGGCGTATTTTGGTGGACATGCAAAGACTCAACTGCTGACCTTGTTGAGTATACCCAAATGACAGGGGCGCGAGAGACGTTAGCCGAGGTATAATGAAAACATCATCACTAGTTGGCGTACCTGTGCACGAAGCATCCCCGCCTATCCTGTTGATCGAGATCAACGAAGTCAGTCGCGATTTGCTCGCTCAAGCGAGTCGACAAGCGGCACTACCCAATATTATGCGGATTCTTGGGTTCGACGAGAGTCACACTTTCACTGAAGACAAGTACGATTCGGGCTATCTGGAGCCATGGGTGCAATGGGTCTCAGTGCACACAGGCAAGCCCAGCTCACAACACAAGATCATGCACCTTGGGGATGTGCCCGCGCCTTCAATCAAGCAAATCTGGGAGACTCTTTCTGACGCAGGCGTACACAGCGGCGTCTGGGGTATCATGAATGGTGCTCGTCGTGGCGCGCAGAACTGCGACTTCTTCGTTGCCGATCCGTGGACATTTGTGGAGGATCCTTATCCAGACAGTTTGCTCGGCATGATTTCATTCGCCCGCTATCTAGCGAAAAACTACCTAAACCTCTCCCCGCTGGAGATGGTCCGCCAATCTTTAATCTATCTGGGCGCCCTACTGCAGAATGTCAGCATACCGGAGTTGTTCGCCGCAACCGGCATTCTGCTCGACGGTATTCTGCGCTTCGGACCTAAGCATCACGTTCTCGGTGCTTTCTTCGAATACCTGTCGGTAGTGGCTTTCATCCGGTACAGACAGCGATATAATCCGCAATTTTCCGTCGTCTTCCTGAACCTGATCGCCCACTTGCAGCACCGCTATTGGCTCAGTAACGACGAGTTGTCGCCGGAGCTTGTGTACGGATTCAAAGTAATCGACCAGGCGGTGGGCAAGTTGCTCCAGTCGCTCAATGCCGGCGAAACGGTGGTCGTCGCCGATGCGCTGTCTCAGGAAAATACACGGTCAGAAGAGACGTGGATCCTGTACCGACCGCTGGACCCCGAAGGATTCGTCAAAGCAATGGGCATTGATTGTGATCGCGTCGAGGCGCTCATGACCTACGATGCGCACGTCTTTTTCAGCGATGCGGCACAAGCTAGACGCGCTTATGAAATCATCAAAGCGGCGTCAATTGCAGGACAGCCGCTGTTCTTCGTTGATCAAGCCGAACCTGGTTCGTCACGTTTCTTCTATCGTGTGGATTTCAACCGCGTGGTATCACCAGATTTGACTTTTGAACTGGGCGGTCGCACCTATAGATTCTTCGACTATTTCGGCACAGTCGGTACCCGCACCGGCAAGCACAGCCAACACGGCTTTGCATTTCAAAGTCGCCGCATCATGCCAGAGAAGATTCTCAATCATCAGATTCATGACTATATCTGCGCTCAATTGATATCGAGTTACGCTGTCGTTCCGGCAGACACTGCCGAAGTTGCGCACACACCGGCAGTCTCTACCGCAACGAGCGAGTAGGAGTTTCAGCCGATGTGCTTGCGGATAAATTCGCGCGCGCATCCTTCAAATTCATCGTATCTGCAGAAGTTGCGACGCTCGTAAAGCAAGGCTCCCTCGTGCGGTTTGCTAACATCCGCATCCGATCGCACCGATTGCAATTTCTGCTGACCGCCCAGCAAATAGTCGATGGCGACGAAGGGCAGCAGAGCTACCCAAGTCTTCGTCTGCGACTTATAAACCGAGGACATCCCCAGGTAGCGAATGCGATCGGCCGGTGATATCGGCAGTGTCGTCAAAGGACCATTAGCTGGTAGTGGCGAAAGCACTTTGAACAACATTCCCGGCAAGCCGCAACCATGATAGAAAGGCGCTTGCCAGACATCAGAACAGCCAATCTCCTTGGCGAGCACGCGCGTCAACAGGTTGACCGCATCATGATCCTGATGTCCACCTTCCCAGGCTGGACAATGCAGGGTGCGGACCGGTGCGTTGAGTGAACTAACGATTCGTCGTGCTTGATCGAGTGCTGCTTCCAGGTGCAAGTGCAGCTTGCCGTCAGAGATACCTTGCTGTTGGCCAACGAAAAAAATCTGCGAGCTGTCAACTCCCAGACGTCTCAAAGCCTCGATAGCTTCCCGGTTTCGCACCTGCGAGTCTTGCCCCCCAAAATCACCGGTGGTGAAGTACAGGCAAATGGGACGCATTCCGCTCCTGATGCTGCTTTCGATCACGCTGTACAGCACAAACTCATCATCTTGATGCGCGAACAAGAAGAGTGCTACAGGTGGGGCCGAATTGTCGTCAGAAGGCATCGAAGTCTAGGAAGTTGAGCACCACAGACGATGCGTCAATAGATGAGGAGCCGACCAGGTCACGAAAAATCAAATTGAGAACCGATGGGCGAAAGCGTTGCGGTATTGAAACGTAAGTCTTGTAAGGACGAACGCCGGCAGGAAAAAGTCCTATAAATACTTTCGCAACCGGCGACAGCGAAGCTTTGTCGGTCACGTTTACGTCCGGCAACCAGTTCTCGCCATACGCCCGGATCAGTGGCGTTTTCTGAGAGCTGCACTCGAGCGACACATTACCGTCTCTAGTTTTGCCGGCGGTTACCGGGTTGGCTGGATTGCTGATGCGCCATTTGAACGCCTCGTCGCTCCAGTCCCGATGAAAGCCCGCGTTTTCAGTGATCTGCTGCCAGTTATCCACTGACAGCCTTCCCAGACCGACGCGGGCGTCCAGCGGCGTCACAAGAGTAAATCCCAATTTGCGAATAAATCCTGGCGTGCTGTTAGCGTTTGCCACGCCGTAAACGAAAGAGTAGCCATTAGCGGCGGCGTGTTCATACGTCGCGGTCGCCAGTTTGGTAAACAACCCCTTACCCTGAAAGTCCGGGTGGGTCGCAGTATTCAGACTTAATAGCCCGCGCTGACGTTTCCCCGAGATGATGGCACTGGCGGGTACGCAGGCGTAGTGCGCCGCAAGTTGATCTCCCTCGAAGGCATCGAAGCCCACCACCGCGCCCTCAGGATTCGCCCCATAAAGCCAATTCAGGTAGGTCTCTGTCAGATGGTGTGCAGTGGGAAAGCACTTCTCGAACAGCATCTGATACGCCTTGGTTGACGACGGTTCGAGGGAGCATGGACTGAGTTTCATAGGTTCTACGTTCCCGGTTTGGCAAAACTTCCCAGTTCCTCTGCATCAAATCTGCTTGTTTCACCTTTTTGTGAGGCGAAGGCATTTCGGGAGCCGGCGGCGACCTCTGAGTGGGCACAATTACCTTGAGATGAGGACCCGATATTGCAGGCGCAGCGCGGGAAGCGCGAACAACTTAAATCTGATGAGGACGTGACGACGCCGAAGTTAGCGGTCGTCATCCCCTGTTATCGAGTGCGAAACTACGTTCTGGATGTAATCCAGCGAGTGGAACCCGACATCTGGCGAATTTACGTCGTTGATGATAAGTGTCCGGAACAGACCGGCGCGTTTGTCAAAGAAACCTGCGTGGATGACCGCGTGGTTGTGATATTCAACGAAGTCAACCAGGGAGTGGGCGGAGCCGTCATTGCTGGATACCAGGCAGCAGTAGACGACGGCGCAGATGTGGTCATCAAAATCGACGGCGATGGGCAGATGGACCCGGCTTTCGTACCTGTTTTAATCCGTCCGATATTAGAAGGCAGGGCCGACTACACCAAGGGCAATCGATTTTTCAGACTGGACTCTCTCAAAGCAATGCCGTTTGTTCGTGTCTTCGGCAATGCTGTGTTGTCCTTCATGGCAAAACTATCGTCCGGGTACTGGCCTGTCTTCGACCCGACAAACGGCTACACAGCGATACATGCGAAAGTGCTTGCCGAGCTGCCGCTAGACAAAATTGCCCGTCGCTACTTCTTCGAGACCGACATGCTGTTCCGTCTCAACACACTAAGCTGCGTCGTTGTGGACGTGCCGATGAAGGCGATCTACGGGGAGGCTCCGAGCAATCTGGTAGTGCGTCAGGTCATCCCGGAATTTCTCATGCGACACACTGTGAATTTTGTGAAACGGCTCTTCTACAACTACTTCCTGCGCAACTTCAGTATCTTTTCAGTCGAACTGTTGCTCGGTTCGGCAATGGTGCTCTGGGGCATGTGTTTCGGTGGATACATGTGGTACTGGTATGCAGCGCACAAGATGTTTGCTCCCTCAGGAGTCATCATGTTCGCGGTGTTGCCGCTGATTTTAGGGGTGCAACTGGTGCTCTCCTTCTTCAACTGGGATGCGCGCAACGTGCCAACAGCCCCCCTGCATCTGCGGCTCTAGGGGTTGCTCAAAACATTTTTCACGCTCGGGTTGCCAGGTGGAAACCTCAACCGCTGCATTTGCGTCAGGACTTCCGAAAACACCCCACGGGAGTAAGTGAAAGCATATGAGCGACATCGGGAAGCAAGTGCTATGCGCAGCGGCGGCAGCATTATTAGTCGGTAACGTGGGGTCCGTAAGAGCCGAAGAGACGATAGTCGGTAAGGATGCGCCGGCTCCAGTGGCAGTGGCGATTCAGGAGATCAATCCTGTTGACGTAGAACTGCCAAACAAAGCGGCCTTCTGCACCTGGGCAGATCCGAGCGTCAAGCCCTGGGCGACGGTCCTCGCAGTGCACGGCCTCGGGTTTCACAAGGAGACTTACGGAAAGCTGGCTCGCAAGCTGGCTCGTCTGGGCATCGTTGTCTACGCAATTGACGTGCGTGGCTTCGGAGTCTGGCAGTATGCCGCCGACCCGAAAGTCAATTTCGACCTCACCTTCGAAGACATCAAAGAAGGTCTGCAAGCTATTCGAGAAAGAAACAAAGGACTGCCGGTTTTTCTCATGGGCGAATCAATGGGTGGTTCGATTGCACTGCACGTAGCAGCGAAGAACCCAGACCTGATGGACGGCGTCATCGCATCGGTACCAGCAGGCAACTCACGTTATACATTACCGACAGTGGCGAAGATGGTGGCAGCCGGACTCCTCGGTGGTGCCAATGCTCAGATCGACATCGGCAAGCTCGTGATTGAAAATGCTACCGAAAGCGAAAACGTAAAACAGAAACTTTTGAATGATCCAAAACAACGTCGCCGCTTGCGCGTCCGAGATTTGATGGCATTCCGCAAACTGGCCATGGGCAACAAAAAAGCCGCGGCAAAGATCGACCACACTCCGGTACTGATTGTTCAAGGCTATAAAGATAGACTGGTCAGCCCGAAGTCGATCATCAAAGTGTTCAACAAAGTGAAAACGGACAAAAAAGGATTAGTCCTGCAAGGACAGTCGAGTCACCTCGTCCTCGAAGAAGGTCAGTTCGAAGATACCACACTGGATACAGTCGTCAGCTGGATCGACAAGTACTCGGACAACTCGCCTGTGGTCACCGCATCGGAGATGATCAAACTGAAAGAGCAGAAGAATCATCGCCCGATCGTCGACAAACCTGGCATCCAACCGGTTCAATAACAGCGTCACTCACCAAGTAGAGCAGGGTCACTTCTGAGGAAGTGACCCTTGTTCTTTGTTAGGTATGGCATTGTTGGGCACGGCAGTCAGAGGCTCCTTGCGGACAAACACCTCTGATGCTTGATCTTCGGCCGCCACGCGCCACTTGCCTGTTTCTTTCAAACCTTCTGCTAGTGCGCCGCCCTTCGGATAGATCACCCAATCGATCTTGTACTTGTCGAGCACGTTCTGCCAGCCCGGCTCCAGCACCGACATGGCACCATACTCGAGATAGAATTTCTCTCCATAAAAGTCGGATCGATCGTCGATAAAGACGCGGTGTCCGGTCTTGTATCTCAAGTAGCCGCCCCAGTTGTCGTAGTTGACGCCGCGTTGATCCCACATCTTGTTTTTCTCGAGATAATCGAGAGTGGCATACGGCTTGGTTTTGGCATCGAAAGTCGATTTGACGATCTGTACACCGAATAGCTTGCCGCCATTCAGACAAGACACTGAGAGAAACAACACCACTACGATCGGCAAGATGTGCATGGTGCACGAAAACTCTTGCTCGTCAAAAGTATCTCCAATGCGCTTCAAAAAGGCATTCAGTTTGTCCAAGATGTTCGTCGGCTCGAACACTCCAGGCACCAGGTCTCTCAGTCTACTGTTGCCCAGTTGTTCACCAATGAAGGGCAGCGCAACAATCACGAAGAAAGGCCCGCTGCGAACACTCGACAGTGACAGGTGGGCAAACGCCAGCACGGCAAGAAACTGAGGCAGCGTCGGCTTTTTAGTTGAAGTCGCCAGCCCCAGGCAGAGCAGGAAGTATAGAAACTCGAGACAGGTCGGCTGAAGACCACCGTGAAACGTCGGCGACATGAACTCGGTATTTGCCGCCAGGACGACACCTTGATGCAAGTACTCCCAGACATACTTGTAGAGTTCAATGCCGTACGGATTGACGAAACTGGCGGCAACCGCAACAGCCAAAGCCAGCGAGAAATCCTTGAGTTGCTTCTGCGAACGAGTCCGGCTTTCCGGGTTGCTATTGACGAAACGCACAATCAGGGCTGAGAACCAATAAATTCCAATCAGAACAAATCCTGCCAGAAACGCCGGGTGGCAGTTGACCCAGAAAATCATAAACAGCCCGAGCACGAGCAGCAGTTTCTTTGTCGATGCTAAACCACGGTAATAGTCTTCCAGCAACGTCGCGTAAACATAAAGGCCGAAGAAAGTAACGATGTGCGGGCGAGCGAGCCAGTGAATTGAAGATACTATCGAGCCAATCAGGCACAACCACATGGCGGTCAGGAAGTAGCATCCCGCCTTACGGCAACTCTGATAAAGCAAAGTGAACAGTCCGGCGATGCATGTGGCGATTGCCACCGCCACAAGTGGCAACCCACCGATGCGCTCGAAGCCGGCGAGAATCACGTCGAACAACCATTCGTACGCTACCCAGGGCTTATCGGGAAAGGTGTACGACATGATGTCTGTGCGCGGTATCTGATGGTTATCGATGATCCAGTTGCCGGTGACGAGATGCCAGCCGGTCGACCCGTCACCCAAAAGGAAATTGGGCAACGTGAACAGCATCAGGTAGAGCATCAAGACAAAAAGGATATCACCGACGTTGGGCAGTGGATTGCGCTGTGGCGGCGCACTTTCCCCACTCGACGGTTGCTCGACAGGTTCTGGAGTCGGCGTTGAACTAGCTTCCATTATCCATTTCTTTGCCAACTGCGTCGCGATTTGAAACGCCGTTACGGACGTTGGTTGGCAAACGTTTATACTGCCCAAACAGGGCTGAAAACGCGATACGGACCACTTCCACGAACATCTTGGGAGAGTCGAGCAGTACGTTGACCTTTGACCCATCGACGTTCGCCCAGTTTATCGGAACTTCAGCGATGCGATAGCCATGCAGCTTGGCGATGTAGAGAATCTCGACGTCGAAGCCATAACCGTTGGTACGCTGAACCGAGAAGATGTCGCGAGCGGCCTCGCGCTTGAATATCTTGAAACCACACTGCGTGTCTTGAATGCCGGGCAGCAGCAGCGCCTGTACGATGCGATTGAAGGTGTTGCCGATAAACTTGCGGTGCATCAGTGCTTTCACTTCCCGTGTTTCATCCGGTTTAGCGCGCGAGCCGATTGCCACATCCGCACCACCTGCGATGGCATCCATCAGTCGCTGCACTTCTTCAATTGGCGATGCACCGTCGGCATCGTTCATGAGCACCAGATCGCCATCTGCCGCCAACATACCAACACGGACCGCATGTCCCTTGCCCCGGTTAGGCTGATAAGAGACCAGGCGGACAGCCGGATGACTTTCCGCAAAGCTCTCTACCACCTGCGTTGTTCCGTCGAGACTGCCGTCATCGACAACGAGGACCTCAAAGCTATGACCAGTTTGCTTTAAGAAGTCATGTACCGATTCCAGGGTCGTCGGCAGGCGGTGTTCTTCGTTGTAAGCGGGGATGACCACCGACAATTCAGGCATGTGGTCAAGTATACCGTCCAGACCGGCGCTCTTGCCGTCTAACGGCTTAAGCTAGCGCTCAAGCCGTCGAAATGGTTACCGATGCCCTGACAATTCATCGAGTTTACGCTGCTGTTCGAGCATCATTCGCGTGTATCTGTTTATTTCGTTGGCGTCTTTGGCGCGTTGCATAGCCAGCGCCGGCTCGGAAGCCAAACCCATGCGTCCCCACTGAGAGAAAACGTCTTTGGCGACTGATCTGGAAATGTTCACGCCCAATTCGCGACTGGCGGCGTTGCTTGCCTGTCCGCCGCCGAAGCCGCCAATAACTGAAAATAATGCTACTTGCGGCACGTCCTTCAATGTCCGCGAACCGGCAGATTTCAGAGCAGTGAGCATGTCCGGATGTATGCCCTCCGCATACTGCAAGCCGGCATAAGACGTATGGTAACTGGCGTTGGCAGCCATTCCTTGCAGGAACAGCGTCGCCGCCGGGCGCGCGAATCCCGGAATTTTGAGCATGATGGACGCGCCCTGTAAAGCCCGACCAGCGCCGACAAAAGCCACTCCAGGAATCGAGTTGACAACCCCCATGCCGACATCGCCCAGGGTCAAGTCGTCGCCGCATAGTTTCTTCAGCCCGCAGTAGGTAGCCGTCCCTGTGGCGATACCGCCGGCAACGCCCACCGGAGCGCCAAAACCGAGGGTCGAACCGGTCAAGACCACGAAAGTGCCGGCGGCCACCAGACTGGATGCCAATCCGATGAAAATATCCTTGGTGCCCCGCCAGAGGCGTTCGTACCACTCGATATGACGAGTCTTCTCTTTGACGTCCGCCCAATTGAGCATTTCGCGGAAGGTGCCGTTCGGGTCGTTGTCCTCAATTGTTTTGACGAGCGGATTGTCTTCCCCTTTTCCGGTTTCGGCATCGACCTGCAACATGGCAAACCGAGCGCTATTGGCTGCATGTTCCATGCCGTGCGCATCGACCAGCGCTGCGTGCAATTGCAGAACATCCATCATGGACAGATCATCTTTGAGCATGTCACGCAATTGCTTGGCTTTTGCCTTGTCTCCTTTCTCGCCCAGAAGAGCGTTATCGAGCAGCGTCATGGTGGCAGGATCTCGATCCTTCATCGGTTTGAGAAGGTGCTCCAGCAATGCCACTTTGCTCTGGTTGCGGCTGGCATCCGGTTTGGCTTTCTCTTCGTCGATCAGGCGGCGAATGTTTTTTCTGGTCTGCTCGCCCATCTGCCGCGCTTCATTGACGTCGATGTGCGAAGCGAACGACTCAGCGTTTTCAGCATTCATTCTGGCTTGCTGCAGTTTCTTAGACGCTTCCTCTTCGTTCTTCTCCATGATCGCGTGCGCCTCGGCCATCAACTTTGCCGACTTGGCCATGGAATCGTTGTATTGAGTAAATGCCGTCATTTGATCAGGCTTGCCTTGAGATGCCAGCACAATGTCGCGCGAAAAGTCGCCTTCGCCGCGCAGCTGCATGTGGCGCAGCAAGGCAATCTTGCCTTTGTCCGAATAACGCACATCGTCGAGCATGTCGAGCGCGGCACGCTTGGTTTCAGTCTTGTCCTTGTTGGGACTGTTGTTGAGCAGGTAATGCGCATGTTCGATCTCGACGAACTGCTTCGCGAGAAGAAACTCCTCCCAGACCGACTGCAACATCAGCAGATTCTGTTTTTGAAACTGCAGTTGGGCCTGCTTAGCCGGGGTGAGAAGGCCTTGTTCCTTCATTTCCGCCATTTGTTTATCGACAGAGTCTTGCGCCTCTATCAAGCGTTTAGCTTCGGCTTCGATTTTGTCCTTGGGCAGTTTGGCGATGCGGTCGTAAGCTTGAGCATACGCCGCTTCCGCACTTTTGGTATCACCGCGGGCGATGGCGGCCCGTGCTTGCCCGAGACTATCGAAGGGATCTTGATCGCGCGGCACAACTTTACTGCGCGCGGTAGCGAAGTCTTTGAGAATCTTTTCGTTCAGCTCTTCAAACTGCTTTGAATAGCGCGTAGCACTATTCCGTCCGACATCACTGAGCAAGGTCTCGGCTTGTTTCGTCAAACCGATGTTGCGCAGAAAATCTGCATATTCCATAGTCAATCGGTCCGGTGCATTCTGGTTGATGGCAGCTTGATTGATGCCACGAATGCTGGACTGTAATTCACCTAAAAGCTTGCGGGCTTCGGCATTGGTAGTCACATTGATCTGTTGTTCTACGGTGTAGGAAGTCAGTTTGCCGCCGAAGCCGGTTTGCAGCTCGATTCCATATTTTTCCTTCAGTTCTTTCTGGATGACATCGGCATTGCGAAATCCGTTAGCAATGCGCGCATCGTTGCCTGGATACTGATTGGCTCTGGCGTTGTCGATGCCGGTTTCGTACATGAGACTGATTCTGGACAGAATCATGTCGCGATACTGCTCGGTGGTAAGTTTCTGCCCGTTCTCGGTGATCGTGCCTGGCTTGAGGTCGCCCTTTTCATCGAACAGACGAGCCAGATTGGCTTTCTCGATGGCAATCGCTTCACGCAGCTGATTGACGTCGATGACAGGTTTGGCTTCGGTGCCTGGAGTGCCAGGCAGTTGCGGGGCATCTCCGCCAGTGCGCGTCACCGGTGCGTCAGCCAGTGCCAAAAGCGAAGTCGGCAGCGGTTTGTCTTTGTCAACGCCGGATGCTTTTTCAGGCGCAAGCATCCATGATGTTTCTGTCATGTGGGCAAGCCTTATTATTATCGGTGAATGGGTCGTTCATTCCCGATAGCAAGCCCCGTCCTAATCTATACCATTGCCGACAGTTTCTGGACAATGTGGAATTAAGTGATGGCGTTCGCTCGAATGCTGCCTGGGAAAAAGTCCCGGTATAGCGTAATACGCTCGAAGCTGTACCGGCTGCTTACTTAGGCTGATTGCGTTGATTGCGGGCATCGATCATGCGATCGAGTTGGGCATCGGTTTTGAATTTCGGAGCCACTGCCGGCAAGTAAGCGACACTGAGCGCGCCCCACTGACTGAAGACCTGGCGGGCCACCGAGGGATTTACATCCAATCCGAGTTGGCTGGCGAATTGTGACTGGTAAGGTTTGGCGCCAACTTTTCCAGCAATACCAGCGGTCAGAAGCACCATCGGTGCATCGGCGGCCGTTTGCAGAGCCGACGACTTCATGGCGGTGCCGAAGTCGGCGTACACACCTTGTCCGTAGCGGACGCCGCCCATACCGAAGTTATAAGTGGCATCGCCGGCCATACCGGCTACGAAGTACGTGCCTATGCGGCCGACAGCAGATTTGCCGAAAGAGCCGGCAATGGCACTACCGGTGCCCATAGTGGCCAATGCGGCCGCAGAGGTGACTACACCCTCGACCGGAGTCCACCAGGTTATCTTGTCCCCCGCGGCGGCATGCAATGCTGTGTAAGTCGCGGTGCCGGCAGCCAGACCCAGGGCTACGCCGGCGGGTGCGCCCCAACCGACCGAGGCGCCGGTGACGACAACAAATGTGCCGACAGCCACCAGACCGGAGATAATGCCGATACCGATGTCTTTGATGCCGTTCCAGAGGTGCTCATACCATGCAATATCCCGCGTCGCTTCTTTGACTTGTCCCCAGTCCATCTGAGCGCGGAAGCTGCCGTCCGGATCGTGGTCTTCAATTTCTTTAGTAAGGGGGTTGTTCTCAGCTTTGCCGGTATTACAGTCGACCTGGAGCATCAGCATTCGGGCGCTGTTCGCCGCGAACTCGCGCGCTTGCGAATCGGCGAGCGTGGCATGCAGTTGCGCCACTTCCATCATGCTGTAATCATCTTTGAGAATATCTTTGAGCTGCTTCAGTTTGGCCTGATCGATTTTTTCGGCCGGCTGCAAAAGGTTGTCCAGAAGAGCCATGGTGGCTGGGTCCTGGTCTTTCTTCGGCTTCAACATGTGGTCGAGAAGAGCAATCTTCTGTTCGTTGCGCTCTCCGGCCGGCTTGGCCTTTTCTTCGTCGCGAATTCGTTGAATGTTTTTCTTGGTCTGCTCTTCAGTGTACTTCGCTTCGTTGACGTCGATGTGTTCGGCAAAGCCGAGCGCATTCTCGGCATTCATGCGCGCCTGTTGATATTTGATGCTGGCTGCCTTCTCATCTTTGTCTTTGAGGGCATCAGCTTCTTGCAAAAGCTTGGCGGCTTCTGCCATCGATCCGCCCCATTGCTGCATGGCTTGAGCTGATTGCGGCTTACCTTCGGCAGCCAGCATCAGATCTTGCGAGAAACGCTGTTCACCGCGCATCGAAAACTCGAACATCATGGCAATCTTGCCGTTTTCCGAATAGCGAACGTCGTCGAGCATTTCCAGTGCTTTGTGACGGGTTTCGATCGTGCCTTTGTTGGGGCTCTGATTCAAGAGGTAGTGGGCGTGTTCCAATTCGATAGTCTGCTTGGAGGCTTTAAGCTGTTCCCAGTTAGCTTGAATGACGGTCAACTGATTTTTCTGTTGTTCGAAAGCAGCGGCTTGCGGCGGGTACAAAGTGCCGGCGTCGCTCATTTCTTTCACTTGCTTGTCGATTGCATCTTGAGCATCGGTCAAGCGTTTGATCTCAGCTTGAATCTTGTCCTTCGGAAGTTGATCGTATTGTTGGTAAGCTTTTGCGAAAGCCGCTTCGGCTCCGGCAGTGTCGCCAGCCTGGAGTTTCTTCACGGCATCATCAAGCGTGACCAGCGGATCTTGGTCTTTGGGAACCAGCTGTTCGCGCTGATTGGCAAAATCGTTCTTGATTTGATCGGAGAGTTGCTCGTACTGCATCGAGTTGCGAGTAACGGTATTGGTATCGATGCCTTTCAGCAGGTTATCGGCTTGCTTGGTCAGACCGACGCTGCGCAGAAAGTCCGCGTATTCCATGGTGGTGTGGTCCGGCATGTTCTGATTGCGCGCCGCATCAGTATGTCCGGTGATGGCGTCGTGCAATTGCTGCAACACTTGCTTGGCGCCAGGATTAGTCGTGGCGGCCATTTGCTGCTCGACCGTGTAGGTGGTGAGCTTGCCACCATATCCGGTGGGCAGTTCGATGCCATACTGATCTTTCAGTTGTTGCATGAGCTGAACGGCCGATGCCTGGGTATTAGCCAGACGCGCATCGTTGCCGGCATACTGATTGGCTTTGGCCGCATCGATGGCGCCTTGATAATTGGTGCTGATCTTGGTGACCAGGTAATCGCGATAAGCCGCGGCGGGAACTTCGTGACCTTCGACTTTATAGGTTTTGTCTACGAGATTGCCATTGGTGTCATAGAGGCTCGCCAATGTGGCTTTCTGTTGTTTGATCTCGTCAAGAAACTGCTGCGGATCGCGTCCGGCTGTCTGGACAGCAGGCGCAGGCTTGTCACCAGCGTCACTACCGGCGGTGCGAACGACCGGCTGATCGGCAACGGACAACAACGAGGGGGTGTTGCCGGAGTGATCTTCAACGGGCTGTTTCGCAGCGCCGGTGCCCGACTCTTTCGGTTCAATAATCCAAACAGGTTTGTCCGTCATCTCTTTTAGTAAGCCTATTTTCTAGAGATATTAAATGTATGCCCTTTGGCGGGGTGCTTGAATCTATACAGCCGTGGGCATTCCTGGACACGATTGGGAAAAATACGAACCTTAATTTCACGAACCTGCCACTTTTAATGTCGGACATAGGCAACCCATTCGCGCCTTACCGGCTCCACAGCACAAACCTGGAAACCTTCCTCAGTATGGTTCGCCAGTCCGGCATTCTCTTGACATTCGCCTTAATTCTGCGGGATTAATCTGGCTGCCAAAATTGCACTCGAAGCTGGCTTCTTGAGCCGTTTCGAGTGCAAAGTTGTTTCGGTTCAGACCGGAGTCGGCTTTAACCGCCTGCAGACTTGTTAGCCGCTGCGGCTGCCTGACGCTGTTTGGCACCTTGCTGCATCTGGCGAACCATCAATGCGCGAGCCTGAGCTTCGGTGTCGGTCATGCCTGGGTTGGCATCCTTCAGAGCTTTGGCCAGGTCTTGCTGGTTCTGCGAGGCAGCGGACGCGACCTTCATATCGCGTGCCATGGACCAATCCATGCTGGCTTGCGAGAAGTCGGAGGCATAGGTTCGACCGAATGCGTAGATTTGTCCTGCGGTTTCGCTGGCAATCAAAGTATTGACGCCTGGAACCTTGCTGAAGCCCCACTTCGGAATCATGGTCGCCATCGGCACCAGGACGCCGGATGTGAGTCCCGACATCAAGCCGGCGTTGCGCATCTTGGTCATAGCGTCGCCCATGGTCGTGAACTTGTCTTCGCCCGTGATCAGCTTGCCGCCTTCGAGTTGGGCGCCAATGACGAACGACGTACCGACAGTGCGGAAGTAAGACTGCGCTCCGGCTGCCTTAGACGCAGCTATGAACTCAGCCGCTCCTTTCGTTGCAGCAGCATCGAGTGTCGCTGCGGTGACCGGATTGTAGAAGCGCCCGATCAATGGCGCCTGCTCAAGCGGCAATGCACCGGTGAGCATGTTCTTCGGATTCAGGTATGCACCGAGAGTGCTCTTGGTGCCCAGGTACATTTGAGTCAGTTTGCTGCCTTCGTAGGCAATGGGAGTGCCGGCTTTTTGTGCTTCCAGCATTCTCGCCGCGGCAGTACCTTCGGCAGTCAGAGCCCAATCGCCCAACAACGTTCTGTAGGCGTAGTGTCCGCCCAAGCCGACCAAGCCGGCTCTGGCGTAGTTACCTGGATCCTGGAAGGGTCCATCAAACTTGCCGTCCGTGACCACGTCTCTGGTCCCACCGGCAACAACGACCGACGTAACCACCTTGGCCCAACCCGGCAACGGGGTGAACTTGCTTAGACCTGCGTAAGTTAATCCATAACCGCCCAACGCGCTGACATCACCGAGCAATCCGTTGCCGGCTGCGTCGCCCTGAGCAGTGACCTGTGCGATTTGGGCTTGCGTGAACTTGGGATCGTATTTCCATGATTCGGCAAGCGCCAGGGTGGCTGCGTTCTGGTTTTCCAGACGGCTGCCGCCGATGTAACCATTGGTGGCTCCGGCAATACCGCGCATGACTGCGCCGCTGCCCGGGACCATAGAACCAAACAGTTCAACCGGTGCGTTGCCGGCCATGACTTGCGTGGCAGCTGCGCCCATATAAGCGGCAGCCTGGTACTCGTTGTTAGGCAATGCCAGGTACTGAGCTGCGCCCGCGTCTTGTGTGGACTGTTGCATCAGTTCAAGCGACTTGGCACGGTCTTGCGGATTGGCTGAGAGCAAGAGAGCGCGCGCCTGGTAGCTTTGCACCACAGCGGCTGCGTGTTCGAGAGCATCGAGATCTTTGGTGGCGGTCATGTAGCCGTCCATCATGGTGATCTTGTCTGCGAGAGCCTGTCTTTCTTGCGGTGTTTGATTCGGTTTAGTTGGATCCTTACCGCTGGTGTAGTCGTCAAGCGCCTTCTGGGCGTTCATGACTGCATCGATACCGGGATCCATGGACTTCAGTTGACCGAAGCGATTGTTGTAGGCGGTGGAAAGTTCAGCCTGATAGCGCTGATCGGCTTCCACTTGGGCCATGTATTTGACTTGCAGATCGTTGAGCGCCTTGGCACGTTCCTGAGAGTTAGGTTGCGTGCCGGAGACGACTGCTTGCAGATCGGTCTGGAAGGTCGGAATCGCCTGCAGGTATCTCTGCCCGATCGTCACTTTGTCTTGCTGATATTGAGCGTAAGCTTGCGTGAGCGGAAGTTTGACTTCCGGTTTCAAGGCTGCCATCGAATTGTCGAAGTTGGTTTGCAACGTGTTCAGTGTTTGCTGAATCGTCGCTTGCTCTGCCGGAGGCACAGCCGCATCCAGGCGCTGCTTGTAGACGGCGCGCTGGGCTGCTACCGAGCCTGGAATGTCCTTGTTGTCGGCGAGCACTTTGTTGGCTTCGTCGAAGAACTTGCGCACATCGGCCGGGATTTCAGCCAGATACTTGCCTGTCGGATCGAGTTTGACTTCGTTAGCCAGGTTCGGTCTCGGATTCACGGTCTTGCTAGCATCATTCGGATCCGGTGCTTGCACGTACTTCTGCGCCAGATATGGGCTGGTGCTGAAGTTGCGCTGTTGCGACTCGGCAATCGCCTGATCGATCTGTTTGTACAGGTCGGGACGTCCGGGCGGGTTGCCCTGCGGTCCGGCATCCGGTCCGTACATGACAGACATGTACTCATCCTGTTTCATCACTTCGCGTTGCAGCTTAGCGATATTCTCAGGCGTGCGATCCCCTTCGGGCATCGCTTTCACTTTGGCGTCGAATTCACGCAGCAGTTTCACTTCGGTGGCAAATCTCTGGAGAGCCGCCACTTCGGAGAATGCAATTGCTGCGCCGCTGAAGGCCTTTTCGACGTTCGGCAGATCTTTGATTTTTGCCGCCACATCCGGTGGCACATTGGTGACGTCGCCGGTGCGATTTACTTCGCGCGGTTTGCCCGTTGCCGGATCGATGTCCGGTGTCGTGGTCGGAGGCACGGTCGCCGCTGCATCGGCTTTCAGTGTGCCGACTTCGCCGCTGGGACGCTTGAAGGTGAAGGTTCCATCCGGATTGACTTTGACTTCGGTGACCTTTTCGGTGCCGAGCACTTGTGGTGCTCCCTGTTGTCCGGCCGGCAGCAACTTCAGTTGTTGGTGCGTGTATGTGCCATCCGGATTCTTGGTGAAGACATCCTGAGTGGTCTTGTCCGCCGAAGTGCTGACGAGACGGTCTGGTTGAGCGCCGCCGGTGTTGTCGGTTTGCGGCGGCACGGTCGTCGATGTGCTGGCATCGCCGAGAGCTTTTTGCAGATCGAGCAATCCCTGTTCGGGCTTCGCTTGCATGTTGATCAGTTCGTTGACACGCTGGCGGATAGCCTTAACTTCCGGATCGTCTTTCTGCGGGAAGTTGGCTTTGTCTTGCGCCTTGATCAGCGCTTGCACTTCCGGATCCGCAGTCAATTGATCGACTCTGGCTTCACGCAGGGTGATCGGCGAGATGTAGAGTTGGGTCAGGTAGTTGAGCTGTTGCGTTCCCTGGATCAACTGCATCTTCTTGTCATAGAAGTCCTTGGTGGCCGGATTGTTCTTCAATCCGTCTTCGAGAGCGCCAAGGGCGGTCTTGTTGTTGAGGAATTGGCCGAAGCTGGAGTTGATCTCGGCCCACTTCGCATGGCTCTTGGCTGCATCAGCCATCGCCTTCAGTTCAGGCGGCGTGGTGGCGGTCAAGAACTTTTGCAGGTCGGCAGTCGTATTGACGTTCGCCCACATCCAGGCCAGCGCTTGTTGCTGTTGCTGTTGTTGCGCTGTCGGTGCCGTACCGTCCGTCGGCAAACCTGATTTGACCAGATCGGCCATCTTGGTGCGCAACGCGGTTTGTTCGCCGTTGATGCGCTCGGAGTCGTTGACATACTTGTTGAGCGGATTCTTCGGATCGGCTTTGGCGGCATCCATCGCTTGTTTGAGCGAGGCTTGCAGTGGACCGAGTTGTCCTTTCAACGCTGTGATTTGCGTGATCAGCGGCACTTTGTCCAGTGCATCGGCGGCCGCAATGGCTTTGTCGAGATCACCGGTCTGGGCGATCGCCAACGGATCGTTGGGATCGGCGGTCTGTCCATCCAGCTTCAGCACCGTTTTGCCGGTAGGGACGCTGATGTCTTGACCGTCTATAAATGATTGCGAACCGGCGGTGCGCAGTTTGTAGCCCTGCGGTAGATCACCGGTCGTTTGAGTTCCTGGTCCCGGCGCCGGTTGCAGCGGCTGGTCGGGTTTCATCGAAACCACTTCGCCGTTTGGACGCTTGAACGAGAATGTGCCGTCCGGGTTGACTTTGACGTCGGTTACCTTTTCGGAGCCCAGCGGTTGAGCAGGCCCTTGCTGTCCTTCCGGAAGCGGTTTTACTTGCGTGCGGGTGTAGCTGCCGTCAGGATTTTTAGTGAATGTGTCCTGCGTACTGCGGTCGGCCGCGGTGCTCACCAGGCGATCCGGCACTGCCGCGGTTGTCGGTGCATCGGTGACCGGTGCGCCACCGCCGTCTTTATAAGGAGTAGCGTTGACGACCTTCATGATCGCATCGCGGTGTTTCATGAAGTTGGGATCCGGCGGAACGTTCGGCGGATCGCCCATCATATATTTATCGTAGCGGGAAGCCAGCATCAACATCTGGTTGCCCTGTTCCATCTGTTTGTCGCGCTCTGCCTTCGGCAGGTACACGGAGCTGCGCACCAGAGCCAGACCGAAGTTGGCATGCGCATAACCATTGGCGCGCAGGACATCACCGAGCATGGCGTTTTCTTGTGCCAGACGCTGGTATTCAGCCGGGTTCTTGTCTTTCGCAGCAGCCATGTCGGCTTGCAACTTAACGCGCTCGGCTTCTACGTCCTTGTAAAACTTGTTGGGAGTAAGGCGACCTTCGGCGTCGGTGTCATAGAGCATCTTCGAGGCCTGATCAATCGCCTGGAAGTATGCGCCTTTGGCGGCCTTGAATGCGTCATCGTAAGCTTTGGTGCCTGGTCCCTGACCGGCGGCGGCCAGTTCGTGCAGGGCCTGCATATTGTTGCGGCCTGATTCCAGAGAGGTGATGACCGGGTTCAGCTTGTCGTGCGCTTCACGACGAAACTGTTGGCGCTCGGCGGCGTCAGCACCACCGGTGCGTCCCACCTCGTCGGGCGCGCCGCTATAGCGATACTGATCCAGCGGGTCGACGGTTCTACCGTCACCAGTCGTGCCTGAAGTACGTTCTACTTCGGTGCCCTGACCTGGTTTCGGTTTGCCTTGTTCGGGATTATCAGTCATGGTCTGTTGCTTTCCTCTCCGTGTGTCCCCTTTTCCCGCTCTGTTAGCTTAGCTATGAGTCCACTGCTCGTCTGTGTGGAAATTACGTAGATCGCCCATGGGCCGGGCAAATTTTAATCAACGAGAGCAGTTTCAAAGCAGATATTTTGCGGCTGTTTCTACCGGGTGTATCGGCGCTGGGCCGATTTTGGACACACTCTGCCAGAGAATTTTGAAATTTTCGTGGGAGAAATACGTGTTCCAGTCGACTCACTGCAGCGAAAAAATGGCTTCAGCCCCAGAAATTAATGCCCAGATCGCAAAAAATTCAATCGTTGCGAAGGCTGCACTAGCCCATGGCATGCGGCGTTCCAGCGCTGGGAGTCACCCAGATTAAATCGTGAAAGCCGCGCCAGGGGTATTTCTCCCATCGCATTGCCACGCAAATTCCACAATTCAAATCAACAATCGTCAGCAGGCAGGACGGTGTTTGGATGATCGCCAGGCGGATGGCATTTCTTGACATCGGGTCACTGAATGATTAGGGCACTTTTTCCTTAGGGTCTTGAATATGGATAAAACGCAGCCAGGGGCTCGCGAGCCTCAGCGCGTCGACGAAGTTTCGTACGGCGACGATCAAGCCACGACCGCGACGCGCGATCGGCTCGATCGCTACCGCACGCCCGGCTCCCCGGAGGACGCCGTTCGACGCACATCAGGTCAGTACGAGCAGCCAGAGAGAGTGGAGTTCCGCCGACATGCACAGCAGCGGCTGTCGGGTGTGATCTCGTCACTGGAAAACGGCAGAGATCAAATGAAAGCTCTGCATGCCATGGCCAGACAGGGCTATGGTCCAGGCACGCGCGAATACGATCAGACATTCGATCAGGCGAAGCAGGCTTACTTCCAGGCTATCAAACAAGCGTCGACGATGCTTTATGACACCGACGCCACCGGTCGGATGACGCCCAATCAGTTCTATAAAGCAACCGAGCAAGAACGTCAGCGGCTCCAGCAAGAAATGACGGCCACGCGCACGCGCAATCCAGCCGAATACCAGAGGCTGTCTCAGGAATACGCAATGCTCGGCGACGTTTTGCGGGCCAACGGCTATGCCAATGCCAATTTCGGATTGGCTCTGATTCGCACTTCTGTATACCTGCCGAGAGAGCAGCGGGACCAGCAAACCGAGCAGGGCAACAAGATGCTGCAGGTGGCTGCCGCTCACGACCCCTGGATGCTCGGCGATCCGCCGCGTGTAGCAGCCGATCCAAATTTCTTGAAACATCGCGATGCCATAGTGCGCGCGGTGAACGCCACTCCTTATATAGATGGAACCAACCCGGTCGTGCCACCGCGCACCGACGTGGTGCCACCACCACGTGACGGTCGGGTGACACGCCCACTGCCGGGTCCTTTCCTGCCGCCCAGAGACGTCGTTAACCCAGTAGTGCCTCCTGGAGACGGTAAGGTCGATCCGCCCGCTCCGGCACCGGCGACCGAACTGGCTCGATTGAAAGCGCAGCTGGCGCAGCAAGAAAAAGATGTCTCCTTGCAGATGGAAGCGGCGAGACGAGATCCGCGCAATCCGCTCAATAAGTACTCTCTCGACTTACAAAGACTGGAAAACCAGAAAAAGGCTCTCGCCGATCAGATCACCAACCTGGGGAGATCCGGCACTCCCGAGCAGCAGCGAGCCCTTGGATATATGTGGGACAACTGCCAGACAGTGCTGGATTACCGCAACTTGCTCTCAACCAGAGATCCGAACCTGTATGCCACCGCCCAGCTGATCAAGTCGCATCCCAAATTCGCTGAGATCAATTCGGCATTCGGGCAAATGCTCAACACCAAAATCCAAATTGGTGCAGTGCAAGAGCAGATCAAAAACTCGCCGGCCACCAGAATGTTTTATGAGAAACAGCAGGCGATCGAAGCCACCAGAAGAAAAATTGCCGAACTGGAGCGAGCACAGGCAGCCCCTCCAACGCCAGACAAGGATAAACTACCGGTTCCGCCCAATCCGGGCACCGGCACTGGTACCGAACGCAGAACCGATGTTCCGACCACCGCGCCCGAAGTGAAGGTGGAGATTCCGCCGCAACTGGCTGCCAAAGTACAGGGGCTGAGCGATCTCGAGAAAGCCATGCAAGGCAGTGCCCATGCCTTTGCAGAGGTGCAAGCACTGCAAACACAAGGACCGTTGAAAAACGTGCCACCACAAGTGCGCGCCTTCTTTGGACAGGCAAACGGCATCCTCAGCAAGTTTCCTCCCGACAAACTGGCGGAAGCTGTTGACGCGCAAAAACAGATTCATCAACTGCGTCTCGATGCTATGGTGCCCAGAGCCGAGCAGCCAGCGATCACGCAGCGGCTGACAGCGCTCAACGCTGAAATCTCCAAAGCAGAAGCTGCCCTGACTCCGGCCGGCAAAGAAGCCCTGACCAACTGGCAAAGACAGACGCAAAGCGACAAGGATCAGCTGCAAGCAAAATATTTGAAATCAGATCCCGAGTTTCAGCGTGAATTGCAAACAGTCGTCAGCATCACCCAACCCAACAGTGCCCAACGCAACGCCTATCTGAAGCAACTGAACGACAAGTACGTCCCCAAGGTCGAACGCAACCCTCAGTATCAGAAAGAACTACAGGCCCTCAATGCCCAAGCCGAAACGCGCGTTCCTAATGACCCGACGGTGACTGCCTTGATGTCCGCCCGCAAAGCCAAGCAAGACTTCCTTGCAGGCAAAGAAGGTCCAGGCACCCAGACTGAACAAGAGCGCCTTGTTAGAGCACGCAATGCGGGTCTCGTGGACATGTTCATGACCGCCACCAAAAATCTCGATCGACTCTCTCACGCGACCGCGATCGTGCAAGGTTATCAGGCCCGCGTCCTGGTGCTGTCGCCCAAAGCCCAAGATCATCAGAAAGCTCTCGAGTTGATCTCAGCATCCGCTCAAGATCCTGGTGCCGCGCAATACCTGACCTCAGCGGCTGACGCCGGCATGGCAGACAAAATGGTGACCGCGGCCGACGCGCAAGTGCACACAGCATCTGCACCAATACCGGCGCTGGGTTTTGCCGGAAACTATGTGGTCGGCAACGGACTGGCAGCTCGTGGATTGGCTGGCTTCACCGACGGACGGGTCTTCTCCGGACGCCTGGAAGCACAAAGTGCGGCAACCGTACAATTAGCCGACAGCCTGGCGCTCGATCCGGCAACAACACGCTTGCGCGTTGCGGCAGCAGCTGCGCCGGGACAAGCAGCCGGCAATGGACTTTTGCGCGACGGCGGTTCGCTAGCCGCGTATGGCACCACTGCCTACGGACTTGGTCTTCTTAAGTATGGTGGAAAAGCGCTGCCGGCGCCTCTAAAGATCGCTGCCGCCGCACTGATGGCGGCTGGTGTCAGTGACTATCTGGAAGACGAAAAACTGGACGGTCCGATCAAAGATCCCGGAGCGTGGGCACGCGGAGCCGGAGTAGGTCTGGGCGGGCACGCCGCCTACAAGAGCCTGCTGGGCGAATGGAGTCATGCCACTCTAGCCAAAGCTACGGAAGCACGCATCGCGGCTCTTGGCGGCGAAGCAGCTCTCACCACGCCGGCACCATGGAAAGTGCAAGCTCAAAGCACCGTCAAAGAAACTGCCGCTGCTCTGGCTACCCGTTCTAACTTCCTGGGCACCAACCCGCTGGTAACGGAAGCCAACATCGCCGCCGCCGATGCCGCTCAGATCATCGCCATCCGGCACAACCTGCAAGCCATGCAGTACTATCGCACCGTGCAAACGGCATTTGCGGTGGGCGCCGGTCATGAAACCTTGAAGATTGCCGACGGCGAAACTAAAGTCGATGGTGTCATCGACGGTACCAAGAAAGTATTGACGTCGGGCGGTCAATCCGCAGTCGTCTCTGGTCTGGTGGCGCCGGCCCTGACAGCTGGTCCGCGTATCGGTCTCTCGCGGGTCTCCGGACTCAATCCGATTTTGTCCAGTCAGGAAGCTGCCGCCGTCTATGCCTTCAGTCGCACCAGTGCATCTGAGGTGATCAAAGCCGGCACCGAATTCTCGATCTCACAGGACTTGCTGGCGGCACAAGCGGCAGCCCAGGATCCACAAAAACTGGCCGACGCCTATCGCCGTCTCAATCCCAAGATGTCTGAGGCACAAGCCCAGGCCAAGGCCGCCATTGAAATTCAAATGCGCCGCGGACAAGAGTCCTTGAAGCAACAAGCAGGACGTTAAGGCTGAGCACTCTGCGCATTCTGAGCAGCTCTCACCTCCAGTCCGCGTCTTTGTTGAATGAGCATCATTGCTTTCGCTCTGGCTTGGGCATCGCTAAGTGTTGGGTCGATGCGACTTATGGCTTTGGCCAGTTCTTGCGGATCCGACGCTGATTGGGCAGCGCTGTGTATGTCGCGAGACTTCAGCCAATCGCCGCCGCCCCACAGTTCGGTACCGTAGACTTTGCTGACCAGCTGTGCCAAAAGATGCGGTTATCTCCCCTCCAGCCGAGCGTAGCGTTTTCAGGCAAGAAGCGCAGACGATAACGATCCAGCGGATCATTTTCGATATTGCCGGCGGTGCGAACGACAGAGGTCGAGCGAACATCTATCGCTCCAGGGTTTTGAATTGACGTCCTCCCCTCCCTGAAGGAAGGGAATTCCGGCTAAGCAGCCGAAGCTGCCGACACGGTGGGTTCCTGCTTCGCCGAGGCACCCATCGGCACCTTCCACAGGCTATAACGGCGCGCTCCCGCTGCCAGTATGTTGCGCGCCGTATCGAGATCAGCATTTTTCAGCCTCCACATGCAACACACTTGAACTTTCCTGCAATTTTGGTCGCTTAAGACTGGCATGTCCACATTTAGCACACATCTGGCTTGTGTTTCTGCGGCGCCACCGCAAATCACAATGCCCTTGCCACAACTGCTTGTACCAGCTGGCGCCGAAACTCTCCCCAGCCCCGATCTATAAAGCCTTGTTTAATCCGGCTTTCGCTCTGACATTTGTTCCAGGTCTTCCAACGTACCAGCAGCTGACGCACTCATTCCCTTCACACAAAGATCTTCATCACTACCATCGCGTGGTTCTTGCAGATGGTCTTGGTGCTCTTGTGCAGAAAGTCTCTCCGACATTCGGCGATTCGCATGCGTAGCTGCTTAACGCGCTTCAATTGCTTCTCCAATTGGCTCCGGAACTTGCGCTTTCGCGACATCTGCCGCTGCGCCTTCGCCAGCCGTTTCTCGTTCCTCCTGTAAGGATTTTTCCGGCTCGTACTACGCGCCATCAGATAACGTGGCAAATCTCGCACCCCCCATATCTATCCCTACCATCGAGTCGTTGACTCGCTCTTTGCCGATCAATTCACGCTCAGTTCGATGCTCACGTACCACCGTCCGCACTTTCGGCTCACTGTAACTTGCCGGATCGCTCCTGCTATTTCCTGATTTCGGTATCGCATCCATCCCAATTTAGGCAAGAAGATCTCGCCATTCACTTCGTCGTGCTTGATCTGTTTCGGATCTGGATAACGAAATCCATCCTGGTTCCCTCGTCTGTGAAACTTCGGCAACCCGCCGCGACCACCAAAGAAATTGCTGTACGCTCGTCGATCTTTCAGCGCTTGCCGAAGTGGATGTGTTGGTGCTTCCGCCAAAAAACGACTTTCTTTCAAGTGCCGCCACTTTGTAAGTTCTCTGCACAGCGCAGCATATCCCAATCTTGATCTTCACCAGATTCAAAACGCCGCTTCTGCAATGCCAGCGCTTCGTTATACACAAAGCGTCGGCAACCAGCAAAGCGTGCCATTTTGCGTTTGCGTTGGCGTCGCCATCAACTGAAATTTTGTATGCTTGCAGTCGTTTCATGCATTGAATTATACTGTTGGTCTATGAAAGCTGCCACCGACATTAGACGCGGTCGACACTGCGTGTTCAATTTGCATGTGCATTTGGTCTTTGTGACCAAATATCGTCGATTTGTATCTACCGTGTCCCTGCTGTCCGATCTTCAGGAGATTTTTCCGATGTTTGCGAGGACTTTGAGGCTGAATTGCTCGAATTCAACGGCGAAGACGACCATGTCCATTTGTTGGTGACTTATCCTCCGAAAGTCGCAATTTCGCATCTAGTAAACAGCCTGAAAGGTGTTTCCAGTCGTCTGCTTCGGAAGCAACATGGTGCCGCCATCTCCAAGAAGCTCTGGGAGACAGTCTATGGTCTCCTAGCTACTTCGCTGGAAGCTGCGGAGGCGCTCCCTATCAGCATTGTTCGCCAGCATATTGAGCAGCAACGCACCCCACACTGACGGTCAAAGGCGTCCGGCGCCGCCGGCGTTATCCTCCTCGCCCCTGAAGGACGAGGCTTGCCGCATCTTGGCCAAAAAAATCTTCTCGCCGGCTCAGAACGTTACGATAGCCCGTACGCTGTCGCCGCCCTCATAGAGCCTTACCGACGAAACTGCAAACGATAATCTCCTCGGCTAAGAAAGGCTCGCACAGCCGATTTGATGGCGCCGGTTCCATGTCCGTGAATGATCATCAAAGGTGTGAAGTGCGCGATGCAAAATTCCTGAATCGACAAAGCGCTCCAGCTTACCCATAGCTTCATCACCGACGCGCTGCCCGCGCAGATCGAGAGTATTGCCGGCTGCGGGTGGACAAACACTTCCGCCAGCCTGCTCTTCGCGAGCTCGGTCTTTTTCTGCCTGCCTCTGGGCGGCAGTTGTGCATGCTTTGTGAAGGAGCGCCGATGCTTGATTTGAATCGAGAATCAGATCTGATAGAGATACTTTGATGCGCAGGTTACCGGCGCGCACTGCCACCACTCGCTCTTTGCCGCTGTCTTCCAGCACCGCCTCAACGACGCCACGCTGATTCAAGCGATTTTAAGTACACTCTCTGCCCGACCTTCACTTCGACAGAGAATAATCTGCCTTTGACTTCCAGCCCAGGTCGTTGCGAATCTTCTCTGTCGGTGAGGCGCTTTTCGCGCGCGCGCCATGTCGGGATTTTTCTGCAGTTCCGCAATTAAAGCCCGCAGCTGGTCTCGCGCTTGCTTGTAGTCGGTCTCCAACTGATTGGCAAAACGCAGACGGTTTCTTTTTCCGGGTAATCTCTTCCAGATCGCGCGCAACGCTTTCGCTTCCATTTCACGCGACTCGGCGATGCGCCGAGACAGATCTCTTCGACACTCAAGGACTGCAGTCTGGCTTGCAGCGCCGTTCGATCACTTCCGGCAACGTCGTCTTCCGCAGAGGACAACATTTTCACCGCCCGTTCAACCAGGTTTGGTTTGAGTCCGAGGAGGGCGATGCGATCGTCACTGCTTTCGAGCCGCCCGTGTAAGCACCGGCAGGCGCAGACGATAGGTCGGTAGGCGGAGTCTTGTCGTCAAAATCCAGACTGGCGTCTGCGAAACCAGAAATAAAGAGCTTGTGTTTTTTCACCTCCGTAGTGAGTGGGCAATAATCGCTGCCCCACATCTGTTAAGGCGCTCGAGAATACCCGGGCCAGCGTCGATCCCTCACGTGGGTCGGTGCCGGCCCGACTTCGTCCAAAAGGACCATGATGGGCTTCAGCGTATTGATCACCTCGACGATGTTGCCAGTCATATGCGGAGTAGGCGTAGAAAAGACTTTGTTCAAGTGACTGCTCGTCCCCGATATCTGCAAACACTCCGACTGAAGATTCCGGTGGTCGAACCTGCATCAGCCGGCAACAGCAAACCACCTCGAACCATCAACGCAAGCAGACCAGCCGTTCTCTGCAGACCGTCTTGCCGCCGGTGTTGGGTCCTGTGATTACCAGAGTCCGCACGAACGCCGCCTAACGCTACGTCGTTGGGCACTACCTGCGATGCGCGATTGAGGCTCTGAAGAATCAGCAAGGGATGACGGGCCTGCCTTCAAGTTCAATACTGATCACCATGAAAGCTCCGGACGCGTTCCTTGCATTTGCGGGCCACCACGCCTGGCGCCACAAAATCAAGCTCCACAGCGTTCCCGGAAAGATCGCGCAAATTGCCCCAGCTTTGTTGCGCCAGCAAAGTCAACGCGCTCAGCAGTCATTCATTTCACGCTCGATTTCAGCTTCACGCAGACGAATCTTGTTGGCAGATCTCCACCACAGCGAAGGGTTCGACGCAGACCGTCAAACCGGAAGCGGAACTGTCGTGCACGATGCCACCAATGGTCTGACGCATGCTGGCGTTGACGGGCAAGAATTCCAGTGTCCGCTTTTTGGGTGTAAATAGGCTCTTGAAGCGCCTTTGACAGCGTGGAGGAATTGATGAATTTCGGTCAGTTCATCTTTGATTTGATTGGTCAGACGCACCACATCTTTACGCAGTTTATAGAGAGCGGGGGCCGGCGTCATCGCGGATGGTGCCGTCTTCGGCAATCACATCGGTAATCACTGCATCAACTGTCGAGCACATGGCTCCGCGGCAAGAATGATGTGAGCCGCGGAAAGTCGTCTTTCGACAGCCCGTTTAAGACGATTTTGGTCTGGCGAGAGAGTGAGCGTCTTGCCGATGTCGAACAGTTCCTGCTGGTGACATCTGTCCGCTTAAGACCAAGACGCGAGATGATGTCTCGCAGATCGGGCAAGCCACGATTTTTATGGAGACACTGAAACCACCCGGAGAGTGGCCGGCCAGTGCTTCAGCCGTCTCCGCCTGCAAAATGTCGACCACTTCCAGCTGATCGTGAAGCTGCAGTTGCTCGCAGAGTTCTTTGCTGGGAACACTGTTAGCCTCTCGAACGAGAAAACGCTTTCAGGCGCCTCACCAAGAGATTGCTGGTGCGGCTAGCTGCGGAGATGGACGGTACATATTCAGATACTACCAGCTTCAGCTGCCGACTACAGGCGTCTGATGCATCATCAGCATCAGGTGCCCAGGCGAACATACTTTACGAGCTGGTCTACGTCTTCTAACTAATTGATGGCGGTTGGCCTGCCGGTGCGGTTGCCTTTTTCCAGGCTGGCGACCGGAGTTTCGATGGTAGCGGCGGCCGCAGCAAGCGGTACCAGCTTTTCCATACCATAGAGTCCATGAGTTTTGGAGACGAACTTTCTGGAGTTCGCAGAGACGATTGTTGCGCTTGTGGACAACGCCAATGCGCCTTCGAGCTGTTTGATAGCGTCAAGATGTTCGGCGGTACGCGGCTTTACATCCACAATACCCTTCGGCCGCAGAGCCAGTTGATTGTAGGCGACAGGGTTCCCAACAGCTTCCGTAGAGGTTGAAGCCTTAAGAAGAAATATGCAAGTACTTCACGGGAAAGAATTTAACATCTTGGCAATCGCCAGCCAGCGCCTCCCTGTTTAAGAGAGTAAAATCTCAGTTCGCTCAATCTGCCCGCCGCCTTACTACGCGGGTTTTCAAAACATTACAACCGCCCAGTGAATAACCACTCATCGCCTCCTGCGGGCTACCTGTCTACCCCATGACGAAAACCCCCACAGATCGACCTCTTCTTGCCGTCGCCTGACCGCTGTCCTGATCGACAGGGTGACCATGGCGACCAACAGCAGCGTTCAAGTCATTATTTGCCGTCTCGCGCCGACATTAATAGGATAGAGATTGGACTGAATAGCAATATTCAAGACGGGTGCCTGCTTCACGTCACCAACCGCCATCCCTTGATCATTGAAGACAACGTCACCGTCGGGCATGGAGTCATTCTGCATGGCTGCCACGTGGAAGCGAACTGCCTGATAGCGATGGGAGCCATCGTTCTGGACGGCGCCCACCTGGAAGAAAACTGTCTGATCGCCGCCGGCTCAGTTGTGGCGCCCAACACACGCATTCCAGCTAACAGCATCGTCATGGGTGTGCCAGGCAAAGTCGTACGTCCCGTGCGCCCCGAGGACCGAGAGCGCATCGCGCGTGGCTGGCGAAACTACGTCGGATATGCCGCCAACTATCGGTTGGCCGCCGCCCAGCAGACTACCACCTGAGACTTCTCAGATACCCCATAATTGGCGCCCGACAGAAATTTTTGCAGAAATACGTATTTTGCGTATCGAGAAATAGTGGAACGATGGATATAGTCAAGAGTGGCTCTGGAGTCCTCCACCTCGATGTCCGACGCTGACCTGAAAGAAAATCCCCCTCAAAACAATCGACCTGTCGAACGCACCGGCGGCATGGACGACATCGATGCATATTTGAACGGGAAAGGTACGGCTCCCGGCACGCAGCTCAACACTCTCGACGTCGTACCTGTAGTCAACCCGGCACAGGTATCCAGACCGGCCGGCACCATTGGCGATATCAATGCCCAGATGCGTCCCGTGCCCGGTGACGCAACCAAAGTAACGTTGCCCGGGCTGACGGTGGAAAACCGAGATGACAAACCCGGCGACCGCATCACAGTCGACATCAACTCTCCGGAAGCACGCAATTACCTGGCTTACCAGAAAGCCGTAGTAGCGATCAAAGGTGTTGAATCGGGCAGCACCGGCAGTGGCTTCTTCGTTGACGATAAAGGCCTGTTGGTCACCGAATCGCACGTCGCAAAGAAAGGCGACACCATTCTCGTTACTATGTCCGACGGCAAAACTTATTCCGCCAACATCGCCATGGTCTACCAGCAGTCTGATCTGGCGGCACTACAGCTGGTGCTCCCCAAAGACGTGAAGACGCAACCCGTTGCGCTGCCGACCAAGCCGATTCAACTCACGGAAGGCGCGCCTCTGGCCACGCTGGGGCACCCCAGCTACAATCGCGAAGTACATATCTCACCAGGACAATTCGTCAAATCAGAGCCACTGTCGGACGAAAAGGTCAAAGGTGGTTATCTGCCGAATGAAAACGCCGATCGAACTGTCTACCAGACTATGATGGACACAAGACCGGCCAGTTCCGGCTCGCTGGTGATCAGCCTGGCGACCGGAGAAGCTGTTGGCGTTCAGAGTATGTCCAATGACGGCGGGCGTACGATTGTCACACCGATAGCCGATGTCGCCGCTCTGGTTGCCGCGGTGAAAGCCTCTCGAGGCGAAGGCGTCAATATCACCTTGGTTCCACCCAGGACCGGTCTTGATCTCCTGCGACAGGGCGGGACCACGACCAGTACACCATTGCCAAAACCGGCAGCGGACGGCAACATCAAGTTTGACATTCGGTCGAGGATAGACCTGGGCGGCAACGGCACGAATCCGTTCTTCATCGCCAAACCCAATTGAATCGATGAATCGATGCGACTAGAAATGCATTTGCGGTCTGACGCTGGCATCCATATCCAGACTGGTTGATTGAGCGCTTTCGCTCTTCGCGACGAATCTGGGGGAAGCGAGACTGTACATCGAACCGTCCACATGTTCATGCAACCAGCCGCAGACAATCTGCATGGTGTCAGGCTTGACGTGAGCGGTCTCCAGAAGCACGTGTCCGCGCTGATGGAACCAACGCACGGTTTGATCCTTCGAGCGCAAGCGATCGAGCATCAACACTACCGCGTTCGCTTTCACACAGCGATCGTCGCTGCCCTGGATGACCAGGACCGGGGTGTCGGGCGAAATGTCTTTTACATAGCCGAGAGTACGCTTCACAGCCTGTGATGCCTTGAACAATTCGGGAGCACTCATGCGCGTGCGCATCAGAGGATCGTTGGCCATCTCTTCGAGAATCAGCGGATCTTCTGAGGCAAAGCTTTGCACGTAGGGCGTCAGATCGAGCTGAGCGCGAAAGTTGTACATCAAGACTCCGGCTTGTGCCACCATCTTTTTGTGCACGAAGGAGTGACGTTTGATAGCCGGTGCCGAGAGGACCAAGCCATCGCACAGCTCTGGATGCAGTGCCGCCAGGCGGATCGCCATCGACGAACCAAGACTTTCACCAATCAAGTGAATCGGCACACCCGGGTAGGCGATACGCAGACGTTGCGTCAATGCCACCAGGTCGTCGTAGCTTTTATCGTAATCTACTCTGTGCTTGCAATCGGGCAGTTGGCAGTACCGATGTTCTCCATCGAGCGTGCGTCCATAACCGCGCAAGTCTGTTGAAAAAACTTCAAAGCCCATTACCGAAAGTTGCCGGCTCAAAACATCGAACGACTTGCCGTGCATCGCCACTCCGTGGACGGCGACTACCAATCCGCAGGGTGTGCGTCCTCTGGTGTACCAGTGGTATATCGGCATGTTCAGTTGTTTGCCGACGACACCATCTTCTTCGTAACAGACTTCCGACGCCAGAGCGCCAGGCATGCAGGCCGCCAGCAAAAGCAGACTAAACAATTGGATGACAAATCTTTTCATGGAGGTTCGGGGGGTTTTCAATGAGCGATTCGCACAGGGAGCGCGCTGCTGCGAATCTATTCCTCTCGGGCTACCGGTGCACGCGCATGCAACAGGGAGCGAAATGTCTTAGCCGTAACTTTCATGTACCAAGACAATTCCAACTTTAAAACCCAACAGCTCCCTTGACAAGGCGGCGGCAAATCCCCGAAAGCAAATACTGGCGCAGTTTTTAACACTCGGATTAATTGTCAGTGTCACAATTTCGCACGGATTTTACAACCGCTTAAAGTGAACAAAGTCTTCGTGTTGCGCCAGACGGCGTCGCGGCACATTGAATTGCGCCCAGGAACCAGCTATGATGCGGCTCTTGAACGGTTTGCGTGATTGCCCCTCAGGTGGGGCAAATGCATGTGCGCCGGACATCAAAATGCTCTCAAAAGTGAGTCAAATGCCTAAACGAACCGACATCCGCAAGATTCTTATTTTGGGCGCCGGACCAATTACCATCGGTCAGGCGTGCGAATTTGACTACTCAGGAACGCAAGCCTGCAAAGCGCTGCGCGACGAAGGATTCGAAGTAATCCTCATAAACTCCAATCCCGCCACCATAATGACCGACCCGAACGTGGCGGACAGAACCTATCTGGAGCCCGTGACAGCGCCGGTCGCCCGCGAAGTAATTGAGCGAGAAAGACCGGATGCCTTGTTGCCCACCATGGGCGGACAGACGGCGCTCAATGTCGCTGTCGAGCTCGCTGAATCAGGCGTCCTCGAAGAATTCGGAGTCGAGCTGATTGGCGCTCGCCTGAAAGCGATCAAAATGGCGGAAGACCGCGACCTGTTCAAACAGAAGATGCTGGAAATCGGACTGGATGTCCCAAGGTCGGGCATTGCGCGCCGCCAGAGCGACGTGCGCGACATCGCGCTCGAGATCGGATTTCCAATCATTATTCGTCCGGCGTTCACATTAGGCGGCACCGGTGGCGGTATCGCCTACAACCAGGAAGAACTGGAGAAGATCGCGCACGACGGTCTGACCGCCAGCCCGGTGGGCGAGATACTGCTGGAAGAAAGTGTCCTGGGTTGGAAAGAACTCGAACTCGAGGTGATGCGCGATCGTCTGGATAACGTCGTCATTGTTTGCGGCATCGAAAACCTCGACCCGATGGGCATTCACACCGGCGATTCAATTACCGTCGCCCCGGTGCAGACTTTGACCGACAAAGAATATCAAAGTCTGCGTGATGCCTCGATCAAAATTATTCGGGCCATCGGCGTCGATACAGGCGGAAGCAACATTCAGTTTGGGATCGATCCGAAGACTGGGCGCATTGTAGTCATCGAAATGAACCCGCGCGTTTCTCGCTCGTCAGCCCTGGCCAGCAAAGCCACCGGCTACCCGATTGCCAAAATCGCCGCCAAGCTCGCCGTCGGTCTGACTCTCGACGAGATTCCCAACGACATCACCAAGCTGACACCAGCATCGTTCGAACCGGCTATCGACTACGTCGTCACTAAAGTGCCGCGCTTCAATTTTGAAAAATTCCGCGGCTCCGACACGACGCTCACCACACAAATGAAATCGGTGGGCGAAGTGATGGCAATCGGTCGGACGTTCCAGGAATCATTGCAAAAGGCCGTGCGCGGACTGGAGTTAGGACTTTCCGGATTCGGCTCAGTGCCGGCCAGAACACGCGCCGATCGAGCCGAGTGGAGACGCCGTCTGGCTGTGCCGAGTCACCACCGCCTCACCGACATTTTCGGAGCTCTGGATGCCGGAGTCCTGATTGATGAGATCGCCGAATTGACTTTCATGGATCCCTGGTTCCTAGACAACATGCTGGAGATCTGGCAGGAAAGCCGAGCTTTGGCATCGGCAGTCACCAGCTTGAAAGACCTCGATCCTAAATATCTGAAGCGACTGAAACGCTATGGCTTCGGCGACCTGCAACTGGCCAAGCTCGTTTCTTCCAGCACTAACCAGAAAGTTTCTGAAGACGATATCTTCGAAATGCGCAAGAAGAACAACATCTTCCCGTCCTATAAAACGGTCGACACGTGCGCCGCGGAGTTCCAGGCATTCACACCCTACCTGTACTCCACTTATGAAGACGAGTCCGAAGTGCCTGAATCAGACAGTCCCAAAGTGATGATCTTGGGCGGCGGACCCAATCGCATCGGACAGGGCATCGAATTCGATTATTGCTGCGTCCAAGCCAGCATAGCGCTGCGCGAGATCGGTTATGAAGCAGTGATGGTGAACTCGAATCCGGAGACTGTATCTACAGACTACGACGTCTCAGACCGCCTCTATTTCGAACCTTTGACCCTAGAAGACGTGAGCAACATCGCCAATCAGGAAAAACCGGTCGGCGTCATCGTCCAACTCGGCGGACAGACACCACTTAAACTGGCTAAGGGATTGGAGAGCCGCGGGATTAAAGTGCTCGGCACGTCTCCGGAATCGATCGACATCGCAGAAGACCGCTCTCGTTTCGGGCAACTGCTCAGTAAGCTGGGACTTCGTCAGCCTCAGGGCTCTACCGCTTATCAGGCAGAAGATGCCAAACGCATCGCCGAAGAAATCGGCTTCCCGGTGCTGGTGCGTCCCAGTTATGTGCTGGGTGGGCGCGCCATGCGGATTATCTATACGCAAGAAGAACTCGATGCCTGGCTGTCTTCCGGTCTGAACGTAGAACCGAATCATCCGGTCTTGATCGATGAGTTTCTGGAGAACGCAGTCGAAATCGACGTCGACGCAATTTGCGACGGTGAAGAAACAATCATCGCCGGCATCATGGAACACATCGAGCAGGCGGGCATTCACTCGGGCGACAGCACCTGCGTGCTGCCCTCGCAAACGATACCGCTCAAGATCATCGAAGAGATTCGTGCCGCCACGCGAGCGCTGGCAACCGAACTGAAAGTTGTCGGACTGATGAACATCCAGTTTGCTTACAAAGACGAGAAAGTCTACATACTGGAAGTCAATCCCCGCGGCAGCCGCACAGTGCCATTTGTGTCCAAAGCCACAGGCGTGCCCTGGGCAGTTTTAGCCACCAAAGTGATGATGGGCAAGAAGCTCAAGGAGCTGGGCATCTCAGACCAGCGCATATTGCCCCCGCACGTCTCGGTAAAATCGGTGGTGATACCATTTCGCAAATTCCCGGGCGCCGAAATTTCTCTCGGTCCGGAAATGCGCTCCACCGGCGAAGTGATGGGCATAGCTTCCACCTTCGGGTTGGCTTTCGCCAAAGCCCAGCTCGGTGCCGGACAAAACCTGCCCACCAAAGGACGAGTCTTCGTTTCGGTCACCGACGCCCACAAACAAGAAGTCGTGCCGATTGCTCAAAATCTATATCAACTGGGTTTTGAACTGGTGGCGACTCGTGGCACCGCCAACACAGTTCTGGCGGCCGGCATTCCGATCGCGGTAGTCAACAAAGTATCTGAAGGACGCCCCAACTTGATCGACCGTATTAAAAACGGCGAGATACAGCTGGTGATCAATATTCCATCAGGACGCACAGCGCACGTAGACGATCAAGAAATTCGCCGCGCCGCGGTGCACTACAACATTCCAGTCGTCACCACACTCTCCGGTGCAAAGGCTACGGCAGCCGCCATCCCGTCACTGCAACAGGGACATCTGGGTGTCAACAGCCTGCAGGAATATCATTCGAAGATAGCCTACTGGGAGCAGCGCACTCCACTGCGCACCCAATAGCTCACTAGTCCTGGGCTGTTTTAGTTTCCTTCGACTTGGTTGCTACCGTTGCATCGGGATCGACAAAGCCGAGTTTTTTCGACTTGGCTCGATCGGCAACCGCCAGCGCATTCTTTTTCATCTTGGCGTAGATTTTGGCCCTGTGGAAATAGATTTCGCCATTTTCGGGATCGAGCTTAAGCGCGAAGTTAGCATCAGCCAGCGCCTTTTGCAGATCTCCTTTGTGCAAGTAGGCGCAAGCACGCGTGTCCCAGGCCATGAAATTTTTCGGCTCGACTGAGATGGCAGCGGTAGAGTCTGCAATTGCCAGATCATACTTGCCGAGCTCGTCGTAGGTGTATCCCCGGTTATTCAGTGCCGAGTAGTGCTTTGCGTCCAGTCCGAGGGCTTTGGTGTACTGATCGACAGCATCCGAATAACGCTCGACGCCCAGGAAAACGTCGCCCCGGTCAACGAAGGTGTCTGCTTTCAAGGCGCTTTCGTCCTTCACAAGCTTGATGGCAATCTGGATGTCTGCCAGCGCTTCGGCCTTTTTCTTCATTTGCATCTCAAGAAACGCTTTTTCCAGAAAAACGTCCGGATTCTCGCTATCCAATTTGGCTGCCGCCGTGTAGTCGGCAAGCGCCGCGGCATTTGCTTTCTTCCCTTGCTGACAATGAGCCCGCGTCACCAGGTAATAGGAATCTTCAGGGTTGATGGCGAAGGCTCTGGTGCAGGCCTCGATGGCTTTATCCCACTGCGACAATCGGTTGTACGCCACGGCCAATTGCCCGTACGCATTGTCCAATTGCGGATTCAGCTCGATGGCTTGCTTAGCGGCAACAACAGCCGCGGGAAATTCCTTGCGTTCACTCAGCACATACGCAAGATTGCTGAAAGCATCGGCATCTTTAGGAAACGCTTCCGTGCCCTTTTTCGCCGCGTCTAGGGCTTTGTCGTATTCGCCGGTGGCGCAGTACGCTTCGGCAAGCCGCTGATACTTGCCCACGGTTGGCTCGATCGAAATTGTCATACACAAGTCTGCGATTGCTTTTTCTTGTTGATCTTGTGCGCTGAAGATTCGTGATCGCACTTCGTAGGCATAGCCATTTTTCGCATCGGCTTCGATGGCTTTGTTGAGATCGGCGAGGGCTTTCTCGTAGTCCTTCAGCTCCAGATAAGCATCTCCTCGCGATGAATAATTGTTGGTGGCTTGCGGATCAAGAGCAAGCGCCTTAGTGTATGAATCAACCGCATCCTGATACCGCTTCAAATTAAAGAAGGCGTCACCACGCACCGAAAAAGCGTAGGCGTCGTCCGGGCTCACTTTGAGTGCTGCATTGCAATCATCTAGAGCATCTTGATACTCGCCTGCTTCGTTGTAACCAACCGCTCTCATACTGAGAGCCCATTCCGCATCTGGAGAAAGCAACAACCCTTTATTGCAATCGCTGATCACTCCCTGCCAATTCTTCAAATTGATGTAGGCCTTGGTGCGCATCTCGTAAGCCCACTCGTCATCAGGCCACCTTTCGATTACTTTGGTCAGCTCCGCGACAGACTTCTCATCTTGTCCGAGATGCCGCAACGCTCTGGCGCGAATAACCAGTGGACGAGCCAGATTGGGAGCAAGCGCGATTGCTTTCTCTATCACTTCCAGCGAGCGTTTTTCTTTACCGCCAAGATCCAGTGCATCAGCCAGGGCTTCGTAACCATATTCATATTGCGGGTCAAGTTCGATGGCTTTCTCGCCGTCGGCAATCGCTTTATCGAATTGTTCGAGTCCGTTGTATCCGTCGCAGCGCATCGCATAGACCGCTGCAGTCGGCTTCAGTTCGATCAGGCGATTGAAATCGTTGACGCCGTCCTGCCACTTGTGCAAATGGTGAAACGTACGTCCTCGATCTTGCAAGGCATCAGTGTCATCAGGAAGTTTCGCCAGCACGAAATTGAGACTCTCCAGCGCTGGTTGATACTTGTCCTGCCAGAGATACGCTCGCCCCAAGATGCGATGCGCCTCTATATTTGTCTTATCAAGTTGGACGGCGCGGCTGGCATCCTCACTCGCCTTCAGTGCCTCGTCCTGCAGCAAATAAAGGCGAGCTCGCTTCAAATATGGATCTATGCGATTCGGTTTGGACTTGATCGCTTTTGTGTAAGCATCGATTTTGGCGGGGATTTTGTCCGTATCGATAGAAGCTGCGTCCTGCTTTTTGCCTTTGGCGCAAGCGGGAGGGCACAGTTGCCAGGTCGGGTCGACGAAAGAGAGCTGCGCAATCGAGACCAATGATGTTGCCAAGATTATCGACGCAGAATTTTTGATGGACATAAGGAGCCTCTCTATCTGTGGAGCGCATATTGTCCCATGCCGCCCACAGGTGGCGAACTCGACAATGCGCCGGTCAACACGAACGCAACTCCTTGACATGCCGAAGTCCGGCTGCCTCTCAGCTTCAGAACCGGCAGCCGACGATATATAATTTGACGGCCCCACGGAGATTGCCGTCGTGTCCCAAGACTTAGCAAAATACATCGACCACACTCTGCTCAGCCCGCAGGCAACCAAAGCCGACATCACCAAATTGTGCGCTGAAGCAGCCAAACACAAATTTTTCGCGGTCTGCGTCAATCCGCACTGGGTGAGACATGCGGCCAAAGAGCTGGCGAACTCCGACGTGGCCGTTGCCACAGTGATCGGCTTCCCACTGGGCGCCAACTTAACCGACATCAAAATCGCCGAAGCTCAGCGTGCTATCTCTGAAGGCGCCGAAGAACTCGACCTGGTGATTAACATCGGCGCGCTCAAAAGTGGCGACATCGAGTTGGTCGAGCAAGAGATCAAAGCGATCGTCAAACTGGCCGGCGACCGCATGGTGAAGGTGATCATCGAAACCGATCTGCTCACCGACGAAGAAAAGATCGCCGTGACCAAAGCCTGTGCCAGAGCCAAAGTCGGCATGGTCAAAACTTCTACGGGCATGGTCAAAGACGGAAAGGGAGCCACCGTCGAGGACGTTAAGCTGATTAGAGAAACGCTCGGTGATGCGAAGATCGGCATCAAGGCCAGCGGCGGCGTTCGCAACGCCGACCACGCTAAAGCCATGATCGAAGCCGGCGCGACGCGCCTGGGCACGTCCGCCGGTATAGCGATTGTCAGCGGTGCTGCGGAGCCGGCCAAAGCCGCCTATTAATCGTGCGCTAAGCCGCTTTGGTAGAGATTTCGCTGGCGCCGGACAACTCCAGCAAGTTCTGGGCTTCTTTGGTTTGCCCTTTTTCTTCCGTGTGCACCGCCACCATGGTGCGCAGGTCGAGCGGTTGCGGATCTAATTCCAATTGCGCCCGATGCCGTCTAAAGCTGATCACTGCATCACCGAAAAGATGTTCGAGCACCACACCCACCGCGGCACCGTAAAGAAACCCGAGCACGCCGCCGTGGACGATCAGGTGACCGTAGCTGGCCGGCATCACCTGCCAGAGGAGAAAACCTAAGATAGCACCGACGAACGCGCTGACCATCGGAATAATTCCGAAACCACGAGCGTTCGTCGGCTTGACAGTCACTTCCATCAGTTCCGGAACCAGGGGATTGAGCTCATCGGTTGCCGGAATCACCGACACTTCCTGGGGGCTGTAGCCGCGGCTCAAAAACTCATGAGCAGCCAGAGCGGCGCTGTCCGGGTTTGAAAAGATACCTACTACAACTTTATGCATGATGCCTCCCTTTACTGTCCGCAGCCACGGACTCTGCGTTATAGGCGACGCAGTCAGTGGATTTTTGTGCCGGACACGCACGATTAAAGTTGAGCTTGCAGACAGCTGGGCACAATTATGTAGGCAAGGATTGGCACTGTGAAATCACCGTTTTCCAAATTCAAGAATAAGTATCAGTCGCCCGGCTCCCGACGCACGCTGAAGCTCAACGACAAGGCGAAACTGATTGTCGGTATTCCCTTGCTGTTGCAGTTGAGCTTGATCTTGGCATTGCTGGCGCTCATGCACGACGCGGAAACGAAACAGTTTCAGCAAATGCGCGCCAATGCCATCATTTTTGAGTCAGGAAACTTGCAGCGAGCCGTGCACGACGCTGGTATCGCCATCGGTGGCTACAGCATCACAAAAAATCCCTTTTACGGTCAGCGCTCCGAAAAGATTGTCGAAAGTATACCCCTGGAGTTGGATAAACTGCGCGAGCTGGTGCGTGGCAATTATCGTCAGGAGCGAGCCTTCGGCGAGCTAGAGCGTTCTACTCTCGTGGGTCTGGGCATGCTGAAACGAGCCCATTCCAGCATCAAAGATTCCTCACAAGCCATTGGTGTACGCCGCGTACGCGATCTTTACAACGAACTCAAAGACGTGACCGCGGACATGGGCAACGCTATCGACAGTATCACCAACGAAAGCCGCGCCGTTCAGGAAGCCAGCGCGATTCAGTACGAGCGCTCAAAATGGGCGGTGCGTTTCTTCATGTTTCTCTCACTGGGCGGCAGCATATTGATCGCCTTTGCGTTTTTCAGTTATTTCAACTCCGCAATCACACGCCGCCTGGCCGTTGTAGCGGATAACGTCGCCAGAGCCTTGCGCAACGAACAGCTGGGGCGACCACTGGCCGGCACCGACGAAATCGCTCAACTCGACCAGACAGTGCGTGCCATGTCCAGCCAGATGCCGTTCGTTTCCCCCGCGGCAACGGATATTGATGAAGAAACCCTGTCCGCCGATGCCACCAGCTCCGGACAGACCACCGACAAAATCTCGCTGTCCGAGGATCTGAAAAAAGCCAACTCCTGAGCGACGCTTGCTCTTCAGTGCATCTGCAACATTTGCTGAGCCTCAGCGCTGTCCGGCCCATACAGTTCTCGACACCATTTCAAGCCCAGTTCTTTAGCCGCAGCCAGTCGCTTGTCGTCACCTGCGAGTCTGCACGCGGCAATGTAATGCCCGGCAACCGGCACCACGTGCGGTGTCACGAAGCATACCTCACCGAGAGTATCAATCGCCTCCTGGTAGTGCCCCATTGCTTCCTTCTTATGTCCGGCAAGCGAGTCGGTTTGTCCCAGTCCATCCAGAGCTCGAACCAGAGCCAGGTCGCCGCGCACTTTGTACTTGCGTTTGGTATCAACTACTTTCTGGAAGTATGACCGAGCTTCTGGAGTTCGCCCGCCGGCTAAACAAAGCGCACCTAATTCATCCCATGCCTCGCAGCAATCGAAAGGATCTTCGTCAGCTGCCCGCAGCGAGATAGCGCGTGCCTGCTCCTCCATCCTTTTACTGGTCTGACTATCGCCGTTGCCCGCCGCAGCTCTTGCTTCCAGAGCCAATATGCGTGCATGCCGAGCCGAATCCGTGCCCATCCAGTCGATGTAGATCTTCTCGGCGCGCTGCCCGGCCCTCAGCGCCGCCGGGTAATCTTTTCGCTCGAGCGCGCATTCTGTTTGATAGAGAAGATAGAGTGCGATCGTTGTATCGTCCTGACGCTTGTCCTTGCGCATAGCAGAAATGGCTTCGTCATAAGCTTTCATTGTAGTAGTAGTAGTAGTAGTAGTCGCCGCCGCCGCGGTATCGCCGTACGTACGCATCCAATCGGCCTTGTGCTTCAACGCCAGCGCTTCGGGCGTTTCCTGCACTCCCCAGTCTTCCTGCTCCTGCGACTGCCGCGCCAGAGTCAGTGCTTCATCAAGCAGTTGCAGAGCTTGTTTGTCGTTACCGATGGCCGCCAGCCTATCGGCGAATCGAGACAGGTCATTAATGACGGTGCGCACATGTCCCCGGCTGTCCCAGGCGAGCACCGCCATGCCCCAGTTACAGGCGGTTTGAGAAGCGGCATCATGCCCCAGCGTCGCCTGACAAAAAGCCACATGGTGCAGGATGTGGGCTGCCTCCGGCGAGGCAGGTCCGATGTCCCGATCGTAATCGTCATACAACTGTTCAGCGATTTTCAAGGCTTTCGCCGGCGCCTTCTCCTGCATGACGCTGACCAACTCGTGACCAGCCAGATCAGCATTTTGCGCATGCTTGCCGTCCGCCTTCAAAGTGTTGTACAACCGCTCGCGATAATTGACTGCCTCTGCGTATCCACCGTATTCTTCGTAGAACGAAGCCAGATCGGCCTCCGCTTTCATCTCATCCTCAGTGACGCCCGACAAGATCTGTATTGCCTCTTTGTACAACGCTTCAGCACGATCGAACTTGCCGGACTGAGCGGTCAGCCACGCGCGTTTCTTCACCGCATAGGCCCGCGTTCTGGCATCGAAACCCTTTCGACGTCCCGTCTCTATGCAGTCATCGATGGTCGCAATTGCTTCATTGTATTTGCGGCACTGTCCCAACCAGTTCGCTTGATCAATCCGATACTTGATGGTGCTGGAACTCTCTGCCCCAAGAACTTCCGTGTGCATCTCTATAATGCGGCTGTAAAGCCTGGTCACCCTCTCACGTTCTCCCAGGGAAGCCAGAAGCTGCGGAATAAAGGCCAGCCAGGTGTCTGCCGTTTCCGGCAGTTGCTTGCCGGATTTCTTATAGGCTTTCAGCGCCCTCTCCACTGTTTGTTCGCCGAGCTTATAGTTGCCGTTCAAATAATAGATGTACGCCATCTGCATCAACCCGGTCAGTACCGTCGGGTGCTCTGGCCCGAGCGCGACCGTCCAAACGTCGATGCTCTGGCTGAGTGCCGGGGCAGCCACTCGCACACCTTTCAAAGTCACACTGGTACCGAAGGTTTCAGGAGTGATCGGTGCTCGATCTGCCCGCTCTTTAGCCCGGGCGAACTTTTCATCGGCGGCAGCCCAGTTACCGGACAGGTAGGCGTCACGCCCGGCATTCAACTCTTGCAAATAATCCTGATTGGGAACCGTCCTGCCGCACCCAGACAGAAATACCACCAGAGTCATTGCAGCCAGAGGCACCCGGAAGTCAGTGGACTTGTTCATGGCCTTAATGTAGCACCGGACTCGGGGTATAAAACGACTATCGAGAACGGAAACGGACCCGTACATGTCGGCTACACCAGAAGAAAGACTCAAACTCAAACGCTTCGGACTGATCCTGGCTAACTGTTTCATGCCCGGATTGGGTAACGGCATATTTGTCGATCGCAAGCAGTACGGCATTGTGGCTGCCTTCCTGCTCTGCCAGTTGGTGTTGCAAAACCCGTTTCCTTATTTCGCGTTCTTGATCGGCTCCATTGCTTACGGGCTGATGATGATCAATCGCTCGCCGCAGGCGGTCAATTTGCGATTGCACATGGAAGAAACTCAGAGACTGTCCGGGCTTAGCGAAGAAGAGCGCACTCGCCCGAATCTGCCAATGGGTAACACTGCCGACCCGCACTTCGCAAGCGACAGATTTGAAGAGAAACAAGATCGCGTCGCGCGCATTCTGGCTCAGGAAGCGGCTATCGAAGAAGAGATGGACCGCGCCAATGCCCGAGTTCCGGTCGATGAACCCTTCGACCCCACAATACCTTTGAGTCAATCATGGGGCCGGGTTGATGAAGAGGAGCCGGAAAGCAAATCCTGGCTGCAGTCGCAGCTCGAGCAAGCGCTGCAGTCCCAGACCGATCCCGGTACGCCTATTTTGCAGCCGGCAGGTGTCGAACACGATCCGTGGCAACAGCAACAAACCGATCCGGCATTGCCCGTCACCGGCGAACACGATCCATGGCAGCAACAAATGACTGATCCGGCGGCACCACGGCCGGTATCAGGATACGCATCGGCTTTCGCTGGACTTGGCAGCATCGAGTCGACCGGTTCGCTATTGCCTGACACCCCGCGCGCCGAGGTCATCGGTGGTCTGCAAGCAAGCGGCATGAGTACCAATCTGGGATCGCTCACCGACCCCACCATCGGCTCCGGACTGCTGGCAACAGCTCCGATCGGCGCAGCAAGCCAGGCTCCCGCCACCGACCCGCTGGGCGGCAGCAACAATATGACCTGCCACAACTGCGGCTACAAACGCGATCACGACTTCGCGTTCTGCCCGCAATGCGCAACTTTCTTCTAACTGTTCTGCTGCTAGGTGCTTGAGAGCGCGTAGCCCAGTTTCTTCATGATCTTCTGCAAGTCGAGCAGGCATGTGTACGTGGGCAAGATCCAGAGCGTTTCTTCGGTGGATGTTTTTTCAAGAGAAACGTTCAAGGCTTCTTCCAGCGCCGGCACGATTTCGATGTGCTCCTCCGGAAAGCCTCCGTACTTAAGACGCAAAGCCATGTCATAACAGCGCTGACCGCTTACGACAATAGTCTTGCCGTGGTCGCTGAGATGCTCGAACTCCGCATCCCACAGCCAAGAAACATCGCGACCGTCTGCATAGTTGTCGTTGATGGCGATCAAAATTCGCCCTTTCGGATCACTGGCTGCAGCCTTCACAGCCTGCGATGCACCGGCTGGATTTTTGATCAGTTGAATCAACGTATCTTTGTCGAACACTTTCAAACGCTCCGAACGTCCGAAAAGTGTCTGGTACCGAGTCAGTCCTTCCTTCACCGGCGCCGGCGGCAGCTTCAGGAAGTAAGCCAGCGCGCTGGCGGCCAGGGCGTTGTAGACATTGAACATACCGGGCAACGGCAAAGAGACTTCTATCCGTTCAGACCCGTACACCAGCGTGAACGTGGATGACTCGGCTTCCACTTTTACATTTTCCGCATAGACGTCGGGCTGCGGTCGCCGACGCTGACATTGAGGGCAGGTGTAATGTCCGAGCTGTCCGTAGAAAATCAGCTCGTACGAAAACTCGCCGCCGCAGTTCAGACAATAGGAAAGCTCACTGGTGCCCGACTGGGGTATGCCGCCATCCTTGGCTTTTGGCTTGCCGTTGGCCGGCTCCTCAGCGAGACTGGCTACACCATAGAAGATCTTGCCGGCTTCCGGTACCAGTTGTGCGACATTAGGATCGTCGGCATTCAGTATGGCTTGCGATGAATTCTGGGCAATGCCGCTGGCAATCAACTTGCCGGTCGTGTCCAGTTCGCCGAAACGATCTAGCTGATCCCGAAACAGGTTAGTGACGACGACGGCCAAAATCGGCACTTCCTTTGCCACTACGGGCAGTGCGGCCTCGTCGATTTCAAATAAACCATAGTCGGCATCGACTCCGCCGCCCCAACTGGCCGCATCGATCAAGCTGGCCGTGATGCCTGGCACCAGATTGGCTCCCTGGCGGTTATGGACGATTTTCAATCCCGCCTGGCGCAGTATCGATGACACCAGTCCGGAAGTGGTGCTTTTGCCGTTGGTGCCGCTGACCGCCACCACGCCCTGCCGGCATTGCGCGGAGAGACTGGGCAGCACGGCGGGCGAAATGCGGCGAGCGATCTTTCCGGGCAAATTGGATGCCAGTCCGGCGCCGGTCATCTTGATCGCCGTCGCGGACAGCTTTGCGGCCAGGACCGCAAAGTACTCATTAGTTGCCAGACTCGGACGGGTTTTATTTTGACCGGTCATTTCTTGAACACATCGTTGACGCGCGGATCTACAAAACAGAGCAGATCGTCGCGAGCAGCGTCCACCTTCAGCTCGTCACCGTGGCTCAAGCTGTAATCGATGTGCTGCCCGTCGATGTAGAGCGCACCGGTGCGCATCATCGAGAGTACAGTCATAGTCTGTTCACGATGCAAAAGTCCGCTGGTCAACTTGAACGACTGCCCGGGACGTGTCCAGGGCTCGCGTACTATGTATTGATAACGGTGCTCGGTGATTCCCAAAATTTCGCCTCCGGCTGACTTGAGCGTACCAGTGGAACCGGAGGGCGTGCCAATTAGAATTCCGGAAGATCGCTGCTCTTCTTTTTCGCCGCCAATCTCCAACACATAGCGACTGGTGCCCGCCGGACAAGAGTGCGAGACCAAAACTTCGTTAAGCACCAGCTCCGGTATGTGCTGACCGTTTATGGACAGCTCCAGGCGTAAGAGACGCTCCGGGCGCAGGTCATCGCTCTCGATGCGGTTGAGTATCTCTTTGATGTTGCCTTCATGGGCGATGCAAAAATGCCCGAAACTGGAGGAGCGAGCCGAGTTGACGCCCAAGAGCGGGATTTTGCGCACCGAGTGCGAGGCATCAAGAAATGTCCCGTCCCCGCCGACCGAGATCACCAGGTCGACGTCGTCTACTTCCCACTTGAGGTCGGCTCTCGCCATCTGCTCATACTGGATATCGCGGGCGGTCAGTTCGCCGGTGACGGCTTCCAGCGTTTCAAGGTGCTCGTCGTGAGCTTTCTGGACTTTGGAAACCGACGTGTGCCCCTGCTCCAGCAGGCGCAAAAAATGCGGCTCGCGGTGCTCCAACGCTTGCAGCTGGAAGGTGGACTTTTTGAAGAGAACCAGGACTTTGCTCAGCTTCATCAGCGCATTGTTGAGTCTTGTTGCGGAATCCGGAGAATTTCTCTGGGGGCTTGGGCGGACCGCAAGCGTACCAGATCGGCTCTGCCGTTTCCAGAAGATCGCTATGCAACTGCTATACTTTGATGATCTGGACTGCATCCTGGGGGTTTTACATGGCTCTTTCTGGGTCGGAAATTCGCGACAAATTCATTTCATATTTCAAGGACAAGCGCGGGCATCTTTACTTGCCCAGCGCCAGTTTGATCCCTGACAATCCGACTCTGCTTTTGACATCCGCCGGAATGGTTCCATTCGTGCCGATTTTTCTGGGTCAGGCGCCGCCCACCGATCCACCACGTGCGGTGACATGCCAGAAGGTCTGCCGCGCCGGCGGCAAAGACTCCGATATCGAAAACATCGGACGCACGGCCAGACACCACAGTTTCTTCGAGATGCTGGGCAACTTCTCCTTCGGCGACTACTTCAAGAATGAAGTGATTCCCTGGGCGTGGGAATTCGTTACGAAAGACCTGGGACTGGAAGCAGACCGTATCTCCGTCACCATCTTTAAAGGCGACGAGTTGAACGGACCAGATGAAGAAGCCTTCGACATCTGGCACAAGAAGGTCGGACTGCCACCCGAGCGCATCATCCGCATGTCTCGCAAAGACAACTTCTGGGGACCGCCCGGTCCCACCGGTCCCTGCGGACCCTGCAGCGAACTTTATTACGATCGCGGCGCCGAATACGGCTGCAGTGACGACGCCACAAAGTGCGGCATCGGCATCTGCGATTGCGACCGTTATCTAGAGTTCTGGAACCTCGTGTTCATGGAACTCTTCAAAGACGAACACGGCAATTTCACGCCGCTGGCCAAGAAAAACGTCGACACGGGCGCCGGGCTTGAGCGTCTGGCAATCATTCTCCAGAACAAGAAAAATTCCTTCGAAACCGACCTGCTCTATCCGATCATCGAGATAGTCTCCAAACAGGCTGGTGTCAAATATGGTGCCGGACCGGAAAGCGATCTGTCTTTGAAGATTATCGCCGACCACACGCGCGCCGTCACTTTCCTGATCGCCGACGGCGTGCGCACGAGCAACCTGGGACGCGGCTACGTGCTGCGTTTCATCACTCGCCGGGCGGCACGTTTCGGACGCCTGCTGGGCATCAACGAGCCGTTCGTCTATAAGCTGGTGCCGACCGTCGTCGAAAACTACGGTCAGCATTATCCTGAATTGAAGAAAAATCAGGACATCATTGTCGATGTGCTGCGCAAAGAAGAAGAGCGTTTCGCGAAAACTATCGATCGCGGCATGCTTCTGCTGAACGGTTTGCTCGAAAAAGACGAGAAGGTTATTCCGGGCGGAGAAGCATTCAACCTCTACGCGACCTACGGGTTCCCCCTGGAGTTGACGCAAGAAATCGCGGTAGAACGCGGTAAGACAGTCGATCTGGAAGGCTTTGCCAAAGCTCGCGAAGAACACGAAAAAGTTTCTTCAGTCAATAAGTTCAATGTGATCATCACCGGCGAAGAAGGGCTCGGTCGCGTTCTTCAAGAACACGGTCAGACAAAATTCACCGGCTACAGCAACACCACCGGCGACGGTCAAGTCCTGGCAATTTTGCAGGACGGCAAAGTCGTCGATCACATCGAGGAAGGACAGGAAGTCGAAATCGTGCTCGACCAGACTCCTTTCTACGCCGAGTCCGGCGGACAGGTCGGCGACCAGGGACTGCTTGAAAGTGATGATGCTCGCTTGCAGGTGCTTGATACGAAGAAACACGAAGGTCTGCACGTACACAAAGTGCGAGCAATCAGCGGCATACTCGAGCCGGACAACCGTGTGCGCGCCATGGTCGATGCTGAACGACGTCAGCAAACCAAGATTCACCACAGCACCGCCCACCTGTTCCATTCGGCAGTTCGGGAGTTGCTCGGTAAAAATGTCGTACAGGCTGGCTCGCAGGTCGGACCTGATACCATGCGCTTCGACTTCACCTTCGAGCGCCAGATGACACCAGCGGAAATCATGCAAGTGGAAGGCATGATCAATGAGTGGATCCGGCAGAACTATCCGGTCGTCACGAAAGAGATGAGTCTGGATGAAGCGAAGCAAACCGGAGCTATCGCCATGTTCGGCGAGAAGTATGGTGATCGCGTGCGCGTCCTATCCATGGGCGACGTTTCGCTGGAGTTCTGCGGCGGCACTCACGTTTCTACCCTGGGTGAAATCGGTCCTGTGAAGATCATCACCGAAGGCAGTATCGCCTCCGGGGTGCGCCGCGTGGAAGCACTGTCCGGGCCCAAAGCCTGGGATTACATCACGCGCAACCTGCAACTCTTGTCGCAGGCTTCGGAGAAGGCAAAAACAAAACCGGCTGAACTGGTGACACAAATAGATCGCTGGGTCGATCAATTGAAATCGCGCGATAAACAGATCAAAGAGCTGGAAGAAAAACTGGCAATCGCTCAGGCAAGCTCGCTTTTAGCCAAGGCTGAGGCTGTCGACGGCGTGCGGCTGATCACAGGCACAGTGCCCGATGTCAGCCCCGATGCATTGAAGGCGCTGGCCGATCATTTGCGCCGGTCCAGTGACGACATCGTAGCGGTGATAGCCACGGCAACGGCGGCGGACAAAGTCTCGATTGCATCCGGTGTTTCCGATGCACTGGTGAAGCGGGGATTGAACGCCGGCAATCTAGTTAAAGAAGCGGCTCAGCAGATGGGCGGCAAAGGTGGTGGCAAGCCGGAACTGGCGCAAGCCGGCGGCAGCGATCCCAATGCCATCGGCAAGGCATTTGCACGCGTCAAAGAACTGGTCGCGAAATAACTGGAGACGCGCCATGGCCGGCAGCGCATCTAATATAGAGGATGCCGTCGTCGTCGCTTATGCCGACGGCGGCTCACGCGGCAATCCCGGACCGGCAGGTATCGGCGCTTTGCTGCAAAGAGACGGGGTGACGGTCGCTGAGATCAGTGAGGCGATTGGAGTTGCCACCAACAACGTGGCGGAGTATACCGCCCTCATCCGCATACTGGAGAAAGCGCTGGAACTGGGCTTCAAGAAAATCCAGGTGCGCATGGATTCCGAGCTGGCCGTCAAACAAATGAAGGGGCTCTACAAAGTAAAAAACGAGGGCTTGTTGCCGTTGTTTCAACAAGCCCAGGTCTTAAGTAAACGCTTCGACCTCTTCTCGATCATTCATGTTCGTCGCGAGATGAACAAGGAAGCCGACAAGCTGGCCAACCAAGCCATGGACGCTATAACCACTTGAGAAAAACTGCAAATGCACGTCGTCAATCGTTCAATACTTCTGGGACTCGGCACAACTATGGTCACTCTCACCATTGCTGGTGCCGTCACGGCAGCTACTTCGGTCGGGCATACAGAGTCGGATAGCACAGCGGCTGGTACGCACAATCAGCCAACCGCAAGCAAACCGGCGGCATTGAGCGCTCTACCGGCAGGGGCTGTGCTGGTGCCGCTCTGCCGGCAAGCAACCGATTACACTTGCGGTGCCGCCGCGCTGCAAGCGGTGCTCGGTTTTTTCGGAGAAGACTTCAATGAATCCCAGCTGTCTGGCCCGCTCAAGAGCAACAACAAAATTGGCACACGCTACGAAGCCATCGAAAAATTCGCGACACACAAAGGATTTGAGGTCACTGTTTATAAAGATGCCTCAATCAAAAAGCTGGAAGAACTGCTAGATCAAAAACAGCCGGTGATCGTACTGATTCAGGCCTGGTCAGAGAAAGCGACAATCGATTACAGCAAAGACTGGGAAGACGGCCACTATGTTGTGGCGATCGGCTATGACGCAAACAACATCTATTTCATGGATCCATCAACTCTGGGACATTACACCTACATTCCAGTCCAGGAATTCGAGGCGCGCTGGCATGACAAGGACACCAGCGAAAAACTGCACCACTTCGCCATGACATTTCGCAGAATTGCGAAGGGCAAGGGCAACGCATTCCTGCCGGCGCAAGTGGAGTACATGACTTAGGTGGTCCCGATCTTCCTTTGTGAAAATCAACAGAAGTGTTGATTTTCACTAGGCAAGACTCAGGCGCCCGAACGCAATTTTTCCAGATCGCGATCTATCTGTTCGCAATCACGATTGGCTTTTACATACAGCTCGCGTGCTTGTTCGAGAACCGTGATGGCACGTTCTTCCTGTTCGGTCTTGGCGTAGACTATGCCGAGGCGATGCATCGTAAGCGCATCTTCAGGTTGCAGGCGAACCGCTTCTTTGTAATCGCGAATGGCTTTACTGAATTCGAAAAGGCGCGTATGCGCATCACCGCGTTTGACGAACGCTTCGTAATAACAAGGGTCTAGCCGAATCGCTTCGCTGAGGTCCTGCACCGCCGCATCGTATTCCAGAATTTCAATAAAGGTAGCACCGCGATTATAGAAAGCATCAGTCAGTTCGGAATCGTATTCGATCGCCCGACTGTAATCTTCCAGTGCCTCGTCGTACTGGCGCAATCCGTAATGAGCGGTGCCGCGATCGTTGAAGACCGTGGCGTCCTCCGATTTCTGCCAAAACTTCAAAGCTTCGGTGAAATTCTCAATCGCCGCAGTGTAAGCTCCGATTTGCAAATAAGCCAGTCCCCTGTCCTGGAGTACATCGCCATAAATAGGGTTGCTGTAATCGTGCAGCAGGTAGGTTAGCGCGGTGTCGAAATCACACAAAGCCTTTTCCGACTCGCCGGCATGCAAAAACACGATACCGCGCATGTGGTAGTTTTCGTAGAGATGCGGGCACCGCTCGATGCCGGTAGTAAAGTTTTCAATCGCCTGGGCATCGTTGCCCAACTCGAAATAGACCATGCCGCGTGTATTGAAAGCGATGCCGAAATTGGGATCCATTTCGATAGCGCGGTTGTAGCAGGCGATGGCGCGTTCGTAGTCTCCCAGTTCGTAGTATGCCAGACCTTTGTTGTACTGGGCTTCGCACAGCAGATCGTCAAGCTCAAGAGCGTGGTCGCTCTCGGTGAGCGCTTTCTCGTACCGTCCAAGCTGGTGATAAACAAGTGCCTTGTAGTAGTAAACTTCGGCTACATCCGGTTCGACAGCCGCCCAGCGATCGAAGTCCTCAAGGGCGCTCTCGTACTGTTCGAGTTCATATTGAGCGAGACCACGATAGCGGAGTGCGTCCACATGTTGTGGTTCGGACTCCAGTACTTTACTGAATTCTCGCACCGCATGCGACCAGTCCTGGTCCTGCCAGAATGACATTGCGCGCTCTAGGGCTTCATCTTGCATCTGATTCGATGTGATAGCTCCGCTGTGGCTGCATATATCAATATACAAGACCAGCCGCCGATCAAGCAGAGTTCTTCAAAAGTCTCAAACGCTCGAAGTTTTTGCCGAAGTAGTCGACATTGGCAAACGATGTGCCGCGGGTCCAACCCATAACGTATTGCTCCTGCATATATGGAGGAGCCAGAGGATCGCTATCGGCCTCAGACTCGGACCGCGTCGGAATATTTTCTGGTCGGCGGCTTTCTTGTCTACGCTGTCCCTGGCTTTCTTGCTCGGCGCTCACCAGTGAATTGTCGGCGCTCAAGGCAGATAACTTGCCTGTCTCGGTGCGCGAGGACAGCTGGGTGGTGGCGGTCAGAGCGGCAATGTTGAATTTATCCGGTCCATCGCTGCCCGCTGACGCTATTACCTCTATTCCTTTGTCGGCGATGCGTTTTGTCGCATCATTAACAGCAAGCATCTGCTTCAGCCAGGTACGCGTGGCGGCATCCTGCCTTGGATCTTCAGACAATTCCCGCATGCGATGCAGCATATCGGGCACCATGTTTTTGACATTATCGGCCGTTATGCTAAGACCAAGCAGGTCGCCGGCGCTCTTATATGAAATGTTGGATTCGGCATTGATGTTGACGATGTCGCCCTGCCCGAGCGCCAGATCGCCCTTCTCGATTTTGTCTGCAAGTTCAGGCAGTGCCTTGTCCAGAGCTGGAGTGTCGACCGTCGAACCGACGCGGATTACATTGAAACCTTGTTTTTCTGCCTCTTCGGCGCTGACATCGCCGCGCACAGAAGTGGGTTCGCCGGCGGCGGGAGGCAGTCCAGAAGCCTGGCGGCGGCCGCCGAAATTGTCGAAGACCAACAAGGTCGGTTTCTTAGGATCCGGTTCTTTGGCTCCCGGATCGCCAAAGAAAGCCAGTGTGGTGCCTTCGTTTTGATGGCGTTGTTTTTCAGTTTCTTCCTGATTGAGACTATCGACGCGCAGATTTTGCTGCTGCCAGAATGAGTCGCTGCTCCAAAGATCGGCAGTCTGAGTCGGGTTTTGCCAGGAGGAGGCGGCGGCGTTGGACTGGGCGGCCAGAAAGTCCAGATACTCGTTTACCATTTTGGCTTGCGCCGGCACAAGCGGATCGAAAGTGGCCGCCCGGTCGCCACCAGATTCACTGCCACCATCGCCGCGAAAACTCACAACGATACGCCTCGCGTCTGGATCAACGAGGAGTGAGGCTCCATAAGGATTTCAAAGTCGCCGTCCGCCGGTGTGGTCAGGGAATTGTCGGCACTCCACGGCGCAATCTCACCGGATGCATCGCGCGCAGACAATTGAGTGGTGGCAGTCATGAGGGCGATGTTGAACCAGTCCGGGCCGTCATTGCCACCGGCAGCCACCACTTCCACCTGGGCGGCGCGAAGGCGCTGTACAGCTGTATTTGATGCCAGCTGACGACGGGCGAACTCGCGCACCGCACGCGGCTGTTTCGTATCCTGGTACAACTGTTCCAGTCGCTCGAGAATCTGCGGCACCATGTCCTTGACGTTTTCGGCCGTCAAATGCAGTTTCAACAATTTGCCGGCGCCGGCAAACGGAACAGATTTCACAGCACTGATGTTGACCACGTCACCACGTCCGACCGGCACCGTCCGGTCATCTATAAATGAGATTAACTCAGGCAGAGCCAGTTCCAGATGCAAGAGCGGACCGGGGCTCAGTTCGGCGACGCGAATCACGTTGTAACCGTTTCGCTCCGCTGCGTCGGCGCTGATCCGTCCGTGGCTGACAATGCCATTGTCAGCGGGCAGCTCAAATACAGGGAAGGAGAATTTATCGAAGACGACTATGGTTGGACGACTCTGGTCAAGCCAGCGGTAAGGCATGACCTCGATATGAATTCCTCGCCGGCCCGGATGTGACAGATTCACATCAGGCAGCGGCCCGAATTCGACAAACTTCGGTTCGTGTGCGGGGTGTGCTCTTTTCGTCTGGCAACTCATCGCGCCTCCGCCCGAATCAGACATATCTAGCGCGTGCCGACCGATTGCCGCCAGTCTTATGGATTACGCGTCGATAGTGATTGGGCAGACTGAATATAACTGATCGATTGTGAAAAATTCGTGACTCGATAGCTGCTAAACTGGGGCAATGACACGCACGCTGTCGTTTCCAGAGAGCTACTCGGTCGGCGAACTCTTTTCGCTGAACGGCGGCATGCCCACCTATATCGGGCAGGCTACCAAGGTGGTATCGATCAATGACGACGCCCAGGTGAAGCTCTCGGTTAATGCCGACGGCGCCGTCAACCTGGGTTGGATACAAGAGATCGACCCCGCCAATATTCACACATTTTCTCTCTACGCACAGCGGGTGAACATAGCCGACCTGGCATATCTGACCAGTCTGCAAAACCTGCACGAACTGGATCTAGGCCAGATGAAACCGCACAAGATTATGAAGTTCGGCAAGGGCGATGAAGTGGCCTGGGTGCCCGGACAACCCGGCGACGTGGACGCCAGTTTGACTATCTTGAGCAAGTTTCCGAGACTGGCGCGCCTGATTCTGGCTGGCAGCGGCGCCGGGGACAACTGTCTGGATCACTTGCGAGCGTCGCACAGCCTGGAACTGCTCGATCTGGAGCGCACCGCAATTGGTGACACGGCCATCTCCAATCTGTGCCTGCTCAAGGGCTTGAAAATTCTCGATCTGGAAGGCACCGCCATTGGTGACGCTTCGCTGGCCCAGGTATGCTGCATAGACTCAATGCAGGTGCTCGATGTAGACGGCACCCAGGTAACTGATGCCGGGGTCGTCTATCTGTCACGACTGAAAAACTTGCGCTGGTTGCGGGCGGCCAACACCCAGATTCAGGGGACCACCCTCGGACATCTGCGGCAACTGCAAAACCTGCATACCATCGAGCTTTCCGGCACACCGGTCAACGATCAGGCGGTGCCGGTGCTCTGCACCATGCAACAACTGACCGAACTTCTGGTCTCCAACTCCCAGATTTCGGCAGCAGGCATGCAGCGCCTGAAGACGGCTTTGCCCAATTGCGAAGTTCAATAAGTTTCTAGACCCCTCTAATGCCGGAAATCGCCAAAAGGTGCAGAATGTACCTTGGCATAGGAGCCTTGTTATCAGTTATCCCGTGGCGAATTGGGCTGCGGAAACTGCACATCCTGGAGGTCTTGAACGTGCGCAGAGTAATCGTCGTAGCCCTGGCGCTGGCTGCCCTTGTCATGGTAACGAGCTGGGAATGGGCACGCCCGGTGTCCGCCCAGATGCCGACGGTGCGCATCGCCGTCGTTCCCGGTGGCGGCAGCGGCATGGAACAAGAGGTGGTAGACGGCATCAACGGTCGCCTCAGCGGCGATCCCAGCATCGCCCTCTCAACGGTCAACCCGGACTGGTACGTTATTTGCAACATCCTGGACAAAACCGATTTCCAGCAAATGGCCGTGCGGGTCAACGGCACGGTCACCATCAAGACCACCGATGGACACGTTGTAGACACCGTCTCCACAATGGTCAACAAACAGGACTTTGCAGTCTCGCCGGGACAGGGCGTCAATCGCGTGCTTATCGATCGCGCCATCCGCGAAGTAATTTCGGCTCTGGTCGACCGCGCCACACCCAAAATCATGATGGCTGTCCAGATCGAAATGGCCACCCGTCAGAAGGTCGTCGATGCATACAAGTTGGCTGACTCCGGACGTGTTGCGGAGGCCATTGCCATACTCAACGAGATTTCGCCGGATTCGCCTCAGTATCGTCGCGCTCGCCGGGTAATTTCCGAACTGCGCGCCCGGGGAGGCGGCAGGCGACCTGCTCCCAAGCCGCGGACCACCTCGCAGGGATCATTAAACCAAGCGAAGATTCAGGCGATAGAAGCCAAGCAAAAAGCCAATACCGCCGAACAGAAGGCTCTGCAGATGGAAAAGTCGTTGCTTAACGGCAAGTAGTGAACGGCCCGGTGGGCTCGCATTGTGGATACAATATGAGCTACTCAAGACTTGAATTAAAGCTGAGAAATATTTGAGGAGAGAGACATGAAAGTGCGCAAAAGCAGTGCCTTGTTGATGGCGCTACTGATGGTGGCAGGACTCTTGCTGAATTCGCCGGCTTTGGCAGGTTCGAAGCGGCGTGTCGCTGTCATGCCCTTTGAAGTGGGCAGTGTCAGTACCGAAGTCAGCACCGCCGACGTCAGCAAAGGCGTGACCAGCTCGCTGGTCACCTTGCTCGTCAATGACGGAACCTACTCGATCGTGGACAGACAGATGCTTGACGCCGTTCTGAAAGAGCAGAATCTGTCGACCAGCGATCGCTGCGACCCGACAACCGCTGCCAAGATCGGTAAAATCCTCGGCGTGGACGCCATGATTACCGGCACGATCACTCAGTTCGGCTTCGAAAATCAGAGCAAAAACGTTGGCGTCAGCGGTCTGCCGACCGGCTATATCCCTTATGTGGGCGGCTTCCTGGGCGGCGGCTTCAGCAGCCGCAAGTCGAAAGGTCGCTGTCATGTCACCGTCGATGCTCGCATGATCGACGTCAACACCATGGAAGTACTGGCTGCCGGACAGGGCAGCGGCGAATCCACCCGCAGCAGCGGCGGCGGCTCCTTCATGGGTGTCTCCAGCGGTGATGACATGTCGGGCTTCGCCACATCGATCGCCGGCGAAGCCACCATGCAAGCCGTAAAAGCAATCGCCGACCAGTTCGTGGCCGCGTCCACCAAAGTTCCGGACAACCAGTCGCTGGCAGCCCAGAACGTCGAAGGCAAAATCGCCGACGTTACCGGCAGAACGGTCATTCTCAATGTCGGCAAGAAAAACGGCGTTGTGGCCGGCGACAACTACCAGGTCGAACGCGCTTACAAGACCGTCAAGGATCCTGCTTCAGGACGCGTTTTGAAAACGCTCACCAACACTGTCGCCATCATTCATATCGATTCCGCCGAGCCTGATATGTCGACAGGCACGCTCACCAAAGGGAGCGCGGTGGTCGGTGATACCGTCAAAAAGGTGACCACAGATGTGTCGGCCGTCATCCTGAACGGCGGCGCCAAGTAATAGGAAACTCAAACAGAAGGGGCGGCGCAAGCCGCCCCGGTTTTTTCCAAGCCAGACAGGAGAACCAATGCTGAAATTCGCCAGAGTCCTGTTTACCCTGCTCGTCATTCTCGCTCTTTCCTCTTCGACAGCCATCGCCAAGAAATCGAAAGTGATTGACTGGGACAGCAAGTTGAAGCCGTCGTACGACTGGATCGAGCGCGGTGATCCCGATAAAGCGATTGCTATTTTGAGCGAGATCATCGGCAAAAATCCAGAAGCCGGACCGCCGCATATCTGCCTGGGCATGGCGCTCAAAAAGAAAGGCAAAACCGGCGAAGCGAAGGGCGAATTCCAGCGCTCGATCCAACTTGATCCAGGTGGTGGAGAAGCTTATTACGAGCTGGCTTCCATCCAGCAGATCGATAAGGAATATGCGCAAGCCGCAGACAATTTCGAAAAGTATTTGCAAATCGTGCCGACGTCTACGAAGCGCAATTCAGTTTCCGATCGCATCAAGTTTTGCCGCGAACAACTATCCGACTAATCATCCCTAAACCCGCAGAGGAGACCAGGTCTTGACGCAAGCCAAAAACTACGCCTTTTTCAAAGGCAACTTCGTGCCCCTGGAGGAAGCGAACGTCAACATCATGTGCAGCGCGTTCATGTATGGCACCGCTGTGTTTGAAGGCATCCGAGGCTACTACAACAAAGACCACGACGAGATGTATGTATTCCGCCTGCGCGAACACTTCGAGCGCATGATGGACAGCATGAAAATCATGCACCTGGAAGTCAAATATTCGGTCGATGAGTTGTGCCGATTGACTGTCGAACTTTTGCGCAAGAATGCACCAAAGGGCGACACGTATATTCGTCCAGCCGCATACAAAGCCGGTGTCCGCATCGGTCCCAGTCTGGAAAATAACCCCACTGAGTTTTGCATGTTCACCGTCGGATTCGGCGATTACTTCCATGGCGCCGGTGGATTGAAAGTACAGGTATCGAGCTGGCGTCGCGTTGAAGACAACGCGATTCCAGCTCGGGCAAAAATTGTCGGCGCTTATGCCAACACCGCGCTTGCCAAAACCGATGCGATTCTCGCCGGCTTCGACGAGTGCATCGTACTTTCCGAAAACGGACATGTCTCGGAAGGCAGCGCCATGAACCTGTTTATGGTCAAGCGCGGACATCTGATCACAACTCCCATTTCGGAGAATATTCTGGAGGGCATCACGCGGGCTTCGATCATGGAATTTGCTGAAGCAGAGTTGGGGCTGAAAACGGTGACGCGCACCATCGATCGCAGTGAGCTCTACACCGCCGATGAGCTCTTCTTCTGCGGCACCGGCGCGCAGATCGCCCCGATTATCGAAGTCGATAAACGCCCGGTCGGCACGGGCAAAGCAGGTGAAATCTCAACCAAAATCACCGACCTGTATCTGGATATCTGCAAAGGCAAAGTGCCCAAATACTCGAAGTGGCTGACGCCGGTCTATGAAGGCAGTCGCCAGCAAAGCGAAGTGAAGGCAGGCGCCAAAGCCTCGACCGCAAAATAGACCAAACCGGGCATATGAAATTAGTGCCCGGCAGGTCTGAGGAGGAATGAGCGTGAAAGTCAGGTCGCCACTCGCCCTACTTTTGTCGTTGACCGCATTATCGGCTGTCGCCCCCGCGCATGCGGACGATGGTGCCCCGGCTGGAGCAGATGCGCGCGACCAGCAAATCTGGGAGCGTTTCGTGAAGAGCGAGCAAAAAGCAGGTGGAGGAGACCGAGGTCTGACGGCTCCTTCCGGAGCGGCGGTGACGGGCGACTACAGTGGCAACTACTACGGACAGCCAGGCGGGCAGTCGGGCACGATTGTGGTGCCCCAGACTTTCATGCCGCCTGTTTATCAGCGCCCACTCGAGCTTTACAGCAACCCCCAGCCGGGCGATTTCAGTTTTAATCCCCGCCAGTCCGGTGCCTGGTACGGCGGCTCCGGGCAACAGATGCCGGGGCTGGGACAACCGGGTTGGTCTCTGGGCGCCCTGGGCGGCGGTATGCCATCCCTGGGATTGTCATCGCTTCTGCGCGGTTTCACCGGCGGCTCGCCACTGGGCGGCTTCGGCGGCATTCCGAGCGTTCCGGGCGTTTCTTCCATGGGTGGATATGGCGGCTGGAGCCCGTTTCCAGGCGGCGGCGGAGCCAGTTTCGGCAATGCCTGGCGGCCTGCCAACAACATGTATGACATGGGAAACATGGGACGTCCGGCCGTGTATCAGCTACAGCCCAGCAAACCATCGGGCAACTACTACGCCCCTTCCACGGTCGACTCGACCGCTTCGGGCAGCTATTACGCCCAGACCTCGCCCAGCACATTGCCTGTAACCGTGCCCCAGAGCGAGCCTGGACCGCGCGACTACTGGGGCCCGCAGGGCAATCCGTTCGGCAACGCATTCAATACGCAACCGCCGCACTAGCGCCGTGTTTCAATCCCGCAACTTCTTATTGGAGTTGGACGGGGCCAAATGTATAATCTTCATTAAATTTCGTGGATCTTCTCTCGACAGCTTAGCGAGCGACCCGGGCGAAGATACTGCGTTTTCTTGAGACATATACATTTCCCAGGACCGAAAGGCACTGCCAGTCGATGGCCAAAGCGAAGCCCAAACCTGACTCCGCACAACCAGCCATAACGCCACCCCAGTTGGCGTCCTCGTCTACTGAGCATCCGACGGCTGCTGACAAAGACAGCGCTCAGTGTAAGACGCCGAAATGGGAGATGGTTCTCTCGCCTGAAAAACAGACTTCGCTGGAAACCATAGGCGAACCTCTTTTCGAAGTGCTGCGCAAGCTCAATCGCAGCCAGGAAGACATTGACACCATCCGTAGTGCTTACGAGTTTGCCTTCAAATGTCACGACGGGCAAATGCGCAAGTCCGACGACCCGTACATTATTCATCCGACCGAAGTGGCGACGCTGCTTGCCGAGTTGAACGCCGACGTCGCCACCATCGCTTCCGGACTTTTGCACGATGTTCTGGAAGACTGCGACGTCAAGGCCAAAGAGATGGAGCAGCACTTCGGCGCCGAGATTCGCAAGATCGTCGAAGGCGTGACGAAACTGGGCAAATTCAGTTTCTCATCAAAAGAAGAGCGGCAGGCGGAAAACTTCCGCAAGTTGATCGTGGCTATCGCCGAAGACGTCAGAGTCGTGCTGGTGAAACTTTGCGATCGCCTGCACAACATGCGCACGCTCGATTACATGAAACCGACCAAGCAAGCCGAGATCGCCCAGGAGACTCTGGAGATTTACGCGCCGCTGGCCAACCGCTTCGGTTTGGGACGCATCAAGTGGGAACTGGAAGATCTCAGTCTGCGCTATTTGCATCCCGATGAATTCACCAACATCGAAGAGTTGGTGGCGCACACGCGCGCCGATCGCGAAGCATTGATCAATGAAGTAGTTGAGAAACTGCACACCGAGCTGGAAGCGAAGAACATCCGGGCGGAAATTTTCGGCCGCCCGAAACACTTGTTCGGCATCTGGAAAAAGATGAAGACGCAGGCGAAAGTCTATGAAGAACTCTACGATCTTCTGGCTGTGCGCGTCATTATCGACAGCGACGAGGACAAGAACTACTGCGAACTGGCGTCGGATCCCGACACGCAGAAGTGCTACGAAGTGATGGGCATGGTGCACTCTGTGTTCCGCCCGATTCCCGGACGCTTCAAAGACTACATCGCCATGCCCAAGCCGAACAGCTATCAATCGCTGCACACGGCAATCATGGGACCTTCCGGTAAACCGATCGAAATTCAAATTCGTACGCGACGCATGCACCACGTGGCCGAGTATGGTATCGCCGCGCACTGGAAATACAAAGAATCAGGATCGTCTGTGATTTCCGATTCGCAATCGGAGAGAAAACTGGGCTGGCTGCGCCAGCTCGTCGAATGGCAGGCAGACCTCAAAGATGCGCGTGAATACCTCGATACAGTGAAGATGGACCTGTTCCAGGACGAGGTGTTCGTATTCAGTCCGGCCGGCGATGTATTCGATTTGCCGACCACGTCGACTCCCATCGATTTCGCTTATCGCGTCCACACCGAAGTTGGCAATCATTGCACCGGCGCCCGCGTCAACGACCGCATCGTGCCGCTGACCACATCTTTGAAAAATGGCGACATCGTCGAAATCATCACCTCCAAAAACGCTCACCCGCGTCTGGACTGGCTCAACATCGCCAAGACCCATTCAGCCAAGAGTCGCATTCGCCAGTGGTTCAAGAAACACCACCGTGAGGAACACATTCAGCAAGGCCGTTCAATGCTGGAAGCTGAATTCGGCAAAGCCGGTTTTGATGATCTGCTGCGCTCCGACAAATTCAGAGAAGCGGGACGCAAGCTGAATATCAGCGATCCGGATGACATTCTGGCGGCGCTCGGCTACGGCGATCTGTCCATTTCGCAAATTGCCAACCGCATTCGCGAGCAAGAACAGGCCGATAAGAAGAAAGAAGTCAGTTTCTCTCCGCTGCCGGCTGAACAACGCAAACAAAGCAATGTCTCCAGCCTGAGCGGTTTGCTGCACCATCTGGCTCAGTGCTGCTCGCCGGTTCCGGGCGAACCGATTCTCGGCGTTGTCACACGCGGCTCAGGCATTGCCGTCCACCGCGACGACTGCGTCAATCTTTTGCGGGTGGAAAAAGACCGGCAGATGGAACTTGACTGGTCGAAGGAACAGGGCAGCAACTACCCGGCTTACCTGCAAGTCGAATGCCTCGATCGCGTTGGTATCGCCAGTGATATCTTGAAAAAAGTCTCCGACAACAACGTCAACTTGAGCGACCTGCGCGTAGAGACCCATCCACAGCAGCGCACCGCCACCATTCATTTGATTCTCGACGTCAAGGACATCAATCACTTGAACCACATCTCGAACGTGATCGGACAGATAAGCGATGTGCTGCACGTGCAGCGGCAGAATCATCGCAAGCGAACAGCCACCAGAGCGGCACGCAACAATGTGGCTGAGCTTCCCAAAGGCGGCGCCAAGAGGTTCAACTCAAAATCGCGCGAATGAGAGTCGTCATCGCCACCAACAATCAGAACAAGCTGCGCGAGTTTTCCGAACTGGCCGGTGAAGAGCCCTGGTTGGAATTACAGCTGGCACCGGACGGTTTCAACCCGAAGGAAACCGGCACCACCTTCGTCGAAAACGCCCGCATCAAAGCCAAAGCTGCCGCACTGGCGTCGGGCATGACCTCCGTCGCCGACGACTCGGGACTGATCATTGAAGCCCTGAACGGACGTCCCGGCATCAAGTCAGCCCGCTATATAGAGGGCACCGATGCCGACCGCACCAATAAGATTCTCGAAGAACTTCAAGGTGTGCCGGAGAGCAAACGGCAGGCCGCTTTCATGTGCGCCATGGTCGTGTGCACACCGGACGGCGAAGTTGCTTATTCGTCGATACGAGCCTGGGAAGGCACCATTGCCATGCAGGCGCGCGGCGAAAACGGCTTCGGCTACGACCCGATCTTTCTGCCCAACAATCGTCAGGTGACCGCGGCCGAACTGAGTCCGGACGAGAAAAACAAGCTGTCACACCGAGCGCAGGCCTGGCGCCAGGTCGTTCAGTACCTGAAGAAGAACGTCGAGTTCAGCGTCAAGGTTGAAACTTAACCGGCATCGCTGAGTTGTGGAGCCGGAGCGGCAGACGCTCCCGCAGCAGCAGCCGGACGCAGAACCGTCGGCATGCGGTCTTCGCCACGTCTGATCAAGCTTGAAGTGGGCACTTCAAGCGCCTCTGACAGGCGAGACAGCGTTTTCAACGATGGGTTGCGCGCCCCGCGTTCGATATCACTTATATAGGTGCGGTGCAGCCCGGCTCTGTGGGCTACCTCTTCCTGCGAAAGGCCGATTTCTTCCCGACGCTCTTGAATCGCGCGGCTTACACCAGCGAGGAGCGGATCGGCATCGGCAGGTTTTTCTCTCAATTCTTTGTGCATCTCGCTAAACCGTTGCAAGGGGATCCAGATTTTTTGGGGTTTTCAAGCACCCCGGCGACAAAAGTGACGGTTTTGTGATCATCCTTATTCTATGCGGGATACGGAAGAAAAAAAAGCACGATTCGGCGCAAATTTTTGCCGTGAGAACGTCTCTGATAGCCTGCATACTAAGCAGGCGCAGCATTTACAGAATTTTCGCGTCTCAAGAGATGTCAGTATATTTTATCTTGCAGTCCGGTAAACGAACTGTTGCTCGATCCTGGCGCTCAAACGATCCAGCTCCGCCGAGAGCGAGGAAATGTCTGCCGGAGTGAGCTTGCCTTTAGCCATGTAAGAGGATTGCAGGCGGTCGATCCGCTTCAATTCCGCATCCAAAGTGGCTGCCTCCCGGGCCGAGATGCGTCCCGACTCGATACCGGTGCGCAGCCTGCGGGCTAGATGTGACTTGCGGGCATCGATACTGGGTCCGCCGGCAGGCGAGTTGGCGGCACCCACCAACGCTCGCTCGATTTTCGTCTGCACCCGATCGAGGTCGAGCGAGAGGGTCAAGGCTTCCATATAATTGATGCCTTCATCCGAGATGCGGAAAGAGGCTTCGCTCTCTGCCACGCGATCGAGATCGCCCAGCAGGTCACGGGCAGTGGCGATGTTGATACGCCGCGACTTAAGCCCATCATTTATACGTTTCTCCAGATTGGCCTGGCGGCTGTCCAGATCTTCGCCGGTGGACTGCTTGCTCTGCAGCGAACGCTGAATGTCGCCGCTCAGACGATCGATGTCGCCCGTGAGAGCAACTGTTTCGGCATAACTCAATCCGCCGCCGCTCTGTTTGTAGCGCGCCGCCAGAGTAATCACCTCATCCAGCCCGACTCGCAGCGTTTGTGCTTCCTGCGAGGTCACCCGTCCAGATACAAGCGCCGCCGCAATCTGCATTTCCAACGCATGGAGGCGATTGTCTATATTAGGCAGGGCAATCTGTTGATCGCGCATCTGGCGCTCGATGCGGCTCGCCAGCCGCTCTAATTGCAGGGCCAGGTCGATCGACTCACCATAACTCAGCCCCCCGTCCGAGCGCCGGTCTTTTTCTTCCTCGGCGGCGATACGGTCCAGGTCGGCGCGCAGCATACGAGCCTCATTCACCGTCAGATAGCCGGTGGTCAGACCCTTGTTGATTCGGTCTTCCAGTTCGGTGCGCCGCTTTTCCAGGTTGGGTAGGGCGACTACATTTTGTTTGGCTTCTGCCTCCACCTGCGTAAACAGCTTGTTGAGGTCGGCGACCAGAATCAGCGCTTCATCGGTCGACAGCATGTCTCCGGAGGAGCGATAAGTCTGTTCGGCATTCTTGATGCGCTCGTATTCGCTCATAAAATTGGTGCGGTCGGTCGGCGACAGTGCGCCACTGGCGTAACCGCTGGTGATTGCTTGCTCCACTTTTGTGCGTAGAGCCGGCAGCCCTTCTGTGGTCTGGCTGTCTTTGATCATGCGCTCGGACAATGCAGCCAGTTTTTCCAGGTCGTAAGACAACTGCAGCAACTCGCGGCTGTCCAACCGGCTATCCGATACCAGATACGATGCCTCGACCGCGGCGATTCTGTCGAACTCAGATTTCAGATCGCGCGCCTGGCCGGGCGTCAGTTTGCCGGTGGAAACTCCCTCGGCAATCCGCTTGTCGACTTCAGCCTGGCGTGTATCGAAAGGCGGCACGGAAATATCGCGGTCGTGCAAAGTGCGATCTATCTTGGAGGAAAGTCTTGAAAAATCGATCGCCAGAAGCAATGCTTCATTGGTGGTCAGTCCATCGGCCGAACTGCGCTGGGCAGCCTCTACGGCAGCCAGGCGCTCGAACTCGCGGCGAAGATCGGCTGCTTCTTGCTGGGTCAGACGTCCTGAGGACTGAGCTTCGGAAATGCGCCGTGACAGCGCTAATTGCATACTGGCAGTGCCCATCCAGGACTGGTTAGGTTCGTGCAATGCCCGCTCGATTCTGGAAGCCAATCTTTCAAGATCGAGAGATAGTGTGGCGCTCTCCTCATAAGTGAGCTGATTGCCGGAAGCTCTCAATGTCGCTTCCAGAGTGGCGATCCGGTCGAATTCCTTCTGCAATTCGACTGCCTCTTGCGGAGTCAGGCGTCCCAGCGTGATACCGTTGGCGATGCGGTGGTCGAGATCGGACTGTCTGGCATCGACGTCTGTCGCCACCAAGGGCGGCGTCATAGTCAGTTCGATTCGAGACGCCAGGCGATCGAGATCCAGTCCGACCTGCAGCGCTTCTTCCATGGTCAGCACGCCGCCGCTCTCTTGATACATCTTTTTGAGCGACTGCAGACGCGCCAGCTCAGTCTTGAACTCGGCTGACTGCGACGCCGTCAGCTTACCGGCGGCCACACCATCGTCGACCGACTTGGTGACTTCGACCAACCGGTTGTCCAGATCGGGAATAGTGGTGTCACGGTCGGAGAGCTGTCTTTCCAGGCGGGCGCTCAATCGGTCCAGATCCAGCGAAAGCGACAACGCCTCGTCGGCTGAAAGTTGACCGTCTGCACGGAACTGCGCCTCCATGCCGGAGATACGATTTAGTTCGCGGCGCAACTGTTCCACTTCCGCATCGGAGAGGCGGTGCGTCGTCTGTCCTTCTTTGACGCGGCGATCTATGTCCTGCATGCGGGCGGAGACATCACGCGATGCCACCTGGCGGTCACGCATTTGCCCTTCCAGAGATTTGCTGAGAGTGTCCAGATCGAGCGTTAACCTGAGCAACTCCCAGGTGCTCAATCCGTTGGTAGCGCGATAGCTGGCTTCATTCTCTTGAATGCGGTCCAGTTCGCGTTTGAAGCCGCCGGCTTCCGTGGCGGTCAGACGCCCGGAGCTGAGCGCATCGGCGATACGTTTCTCCAGCTGGGCTTCGCGCGCGTCGATGTCGGCAAGCGTGATCAGAATATTCTGGATGTCAACCGCTTGCGCATGCGTCGGGAAACTGACAACCGCAAGGCTGGCCAAAAGGGCAACGGTCAAGGATCTCCGAAACTTGATAACGCTTCCGGCTCTCATAATTTCCTCTCCACAACGCAACACGGTAAAAACCAGGCGCCCATTTTACCGCGCTGTGCTGCTTTTTTCTGCCTGGCGGTGCGCGCCTGGGGCGCCTCGCAGTGAGGGTTTCGCTTAATCACAGTGCGTGCGAGCGACGAAAGTTCGTTCATGACTCTGGCACCACATATGGTGCCAGGCTCCCGGACCTCGACGCACAGCCGCTTGTAATGGCTTTGTGATCGCCTGCGTGCCTTGCGGACTCGGCCGCCGGGTGGCGACTGAACCCGGTTGAAAAGTCGCCGCCAGTGCTGCGTTTTGTAATACAGTTACTAGAGTTTTCTCTTTGAAACCGTTAATATATGAGACTCCAATCCGTCGGGTATCAGAAACATCCATGAGTTTCAAACTGTCAGCAGGACTGGCTCTGAGCGCAACCCTCGCAGTGATTCTGGCGGTCACCGCCGCAATACCCGTCTGGGCCACCTCGCAGTCATTCAAGCGCGGCGTCCAGCAGTACCGGCAGGGAAAAATCGCCGCCGCCCGCGCCAGTTTCGAAGATGCCGTCGAGGAGCAACCCTGGGATTCTTTCGCCCACTACTACCTGGGCAACTGTCTGGCCCGCCAGGGTCTGACTCGGCAAGCCGTCACCCAGTATGAAACTGCTAAAAGCCTGAACAGCCACCCGCAACTGCAAGAGTACTGCGACCAGGCGATCAACGCCTACGAGACTTGCGAACTGACGAAAGACTATTACGCCAAAGCGACCATACACGCCAACAAGCTGCGCGCGAGAGTCGCTGTCCAGCTGGATGCACAGCAAAAAATCAAGCAACAGATCGCCAGTAAGATGGCCAACAATATGGTCGAAGAGGGACGCCAGCTGGCGATGCGCATCAACGCCCAGGCGGACGCCGAGATCAACAGCATGCCCCGTTTTCGATGCGGACCGGGAGCGCAAGCGCTCAGCGATACGATTCGAAGGGAAGCCGAAAAGCGCTCGCGCACAGCCGTCCAGGAAGCCAACTACCGCGCCAACTGCTATCGCAAACAGGCGCAAGCCGAATTGGACGCCTATCGTGAATCGGCAACCAACTTGACCGCTCTGATGGCGTCGCCGCTTAACAAGAACGGCTTCGGTCTCAGCCCCTACGGCACCAACCTCTACGTGCGCCAGTACACCCGCACCAGTCCTTAAGCCAGCCACGCTCAGGCAATAACATTAGTTGGCATCCGCGGCAGCCGACGCTGCAATCGGATACCATGCTCCGCCAATGCGATGGAATGCATTGATTCGCGGAGTGTGAGAGATGGCCTACACCGACCTGCGTGCCTTCATTAAGGTGCTCGAGGACAACGGAGAGCTGGTACGCGTCAAAGCGCCGGTTTCTGTCGATCTGGAGATCGCCGAGATCACCGATCGCATAAGCAAAATGACCGGGGCACAAGCCGTTCACAACAAAGCGTTGTTGTTCGAAAACGTCAAAGGCTTCGATATGCCGGTCTTGATCAACACCTTCGGCAACTTGAAGCGTATGTGCCTGGCTCTTGAAACCGAATCACTCGATGACATAGCCGACCGCATCCGCGAATTGATCAAACCGAAGATGCCCGAGTCACTGTCCGAAAAATTGGCCCTGGTGCCGAAACTTTTGCAGGTCGGATCATTTCCGCCCAAACTCAGTCACATGGCGGCTCCCTGCCAGGAAGTCGTGATTAAAGATCCGTCGCAAGCCATGCTGGACAAATTGCCGATCATCAAATGCTGGCCGGAAGACGCCGGCGTTTTCATCACACTACCGGTGGTGATAACGCGCGACCCGAAAACAGGAATTCGCAATCTGGGTGTCTACCGTTTACAGCAGTTCAGCAACAACGAAACGGGCATGCACTGGCATAAGCACCATGATGGTGCAAGAAACTTTGAAGAAAACCGCCGGCAAGAAACTGAAGCAAGCTCCAACGGCAAACAGGAACCGCCCAACTACGGAACTTTCGAAGCCACCGCACCGACGTCCAAACCCGGGCGCAAGCTGGAAGTAGCGGTTGCACTGGGCTGCGACCCGGCCGTCACTTATGCCGCCACCGCGCCTCTGCCGCCCGAAATTGACGAACTGGTGTTCGCCGGTTTCTTGCGCTCGAGCCCGGTGCGCTTGACCAAATGTGTGACCGTCGATCTGGAGGTGCCGGCAAACGCCGAGATCATCATCGAAGGATATGTAGATCAATCCGAGTTGCGCACAGAGGGGCCATTTGGCGACCATACCGGTTTTTACAGCCCGGCCGGGCTTTTCCCCGTCTTCCACGTGACCGCCGTCACCCATCGCAGGAATCCCATCTATCAGACCACCATCGTCGGCAAACCGCCTCAAGAAGATTGCTATCTGGGCAAAGCCACCGAGCGCATTTTCCTGCCTATGCTGCAGACTCTGGTTTCAGAGATAGTGGACATGAACCTGCCCTGGGAAGGCGTCTTCCATAATTGCGCGATCATTGCGATTGACAAACGCTATCCCGGACACGCCCGCAAGGTGATGAGCGCCGTCTGGGGGCTGGGTCAGATGATGTTCACCAAGTTTTGCATCATCGTGGACAAGCATGTGAACGTGCACGACATGTCGGAAGTCGCCCTGCATGTGTTCGGAAACGTCGATCCACGCCGGGATACGATGATGGTGGACGGGCCGCTGGACATTCTCGATCACTCCTCCGCCAGCTTCGGATACGGCTCAAAAATCGGCATTGACGCCACCCGCAAGTGGAAATCGGAAGGTTACCCGCGCGAGTGGCCGGAGGAGATCATCATGTCCGAAGACGTCAAAGAGCGGGTTTCCAGGCGCTGGAGCGAGTACGGACTGCCGGGAAAAACCGCCGTAGTCAAACGCCAGAATGCCCAAGCAGCGCCAGTTTTGACCAAGTAACCGCGAACGTCGCCAGCCCCTTGCCCAACGGTCGTCAGGTGCTGAAACCAGCAAGTCAAGCGGGACAATTAATGTTCGAGAAGTGAAGATCGACCCAAAGCGGGCATAACACAAGTACAGAAACGACTTTCCTCGCTGGCAACTGATTCCGGCTGGGGAAAGCGGCTTGTACTCATCGAAACCAGGTAGTCGCCAATGTTCACCAAGCGCCTCGGGCCGTGCTTGCTGGCCCTTTTTGCTTTACTCACTCTCGTCTACCAGCAACCTGCTGAAGGTTATCGCTCGTTGCCGAAAGAGATTTACCATCAAGCATGGCAGTTGGTACGCGACAACTATTTTGATTCTTCCTTCAATGGACAAGCCTGGTCGGCATGGGAGCACAAGTACGACGGCGACCTGCGAACCGTCGATGATGCTCACAAAGCCATCAAAGCGATGTTGGACAGCCTCAAAGATCCCTACACTCGTTTCCTAGATCCCCAAGCCTTTAAAGATGAGAACGATGCGATCGACGCGAAGATCGTCGGTATCGGCATCAACCTTCTCCAGAAAGACAACAAACTGATCATCACCAAAACCATCGACAACAGCCCGGCTGCTCTGTCTGGACTGCAAGAGCGTGACGAAATCGTCGGCATCGATACCTTCAATGCCGTCGGCTACACACCAGAACAGGCCGCTGAAAAGATCAGAGGCAAAGCCGGCAGTCCGGTCACCATCACTGTCAAACGTGCCGGTCTGGCTCAGCCGAAGATGATCAGAATTACCCGCGCCGAGATCATCATTCATGCAGTTTCCTACCGCATTCTCGACCACAACATCGGTTACATCCAACTTTCAACTTTCATCTCCAATGATGCGGCTCGCGAGTTTCGCACCGCACTGGAAAAACTGAACAAGACTGATGGCTTGATCATCGATCTGCGCGACAACCCGGGTGGATTGCTCTCCAACTCGCTCGAGATTGCCGACATGCTTCTAGAAAACGGCGTCATCGTCAGCACCGTCGGCCGCCACGGCAAGAACACCGATATGGCTTCCGGCATGCCCATGACCCACCAGCCGATCGCCGTTCTGGTCGATGAAGAAAGCGCCAGCGCCAGCGAAATTCTGGCCGGTGCTCTGCAAGACAACGCTCGCGGCGTGATCATCGGCACCCGCACCTACGGCAAAGGTCTGGTTCAAGAAATCAATCGTCTCCCTGGCGGCGCGGCGCTTCACATCACCGTCTCCCGCTACCTCACTCCAGCGGGAACCGACATCAACAAGAAAGGCATTCTTCCCGATATCCAAGTCAGCGATCGCGAACAACAAAAGAATGTCGCAGTTGCTTACCTGAAAGAAAAGATCGCCTCCGCCAAGCAACCCTTCAAGACCAGCTCTCTGCCTCGCTCGATGGCCAGCTCGGCTGCCGGCGCCCGATAAAGAAAGCAACTCAAGGTTTTAGCTAAGTGAACGGACGAGCCAGTGGCTCGTCCCGTTTCACATTTATATGTTGGTGCGCGCTCGACTTGGCAACACTGATGGCGCATGTAACATACTGCAGGGCTTGCAAATATCACTCCGGGAACATGGAGGGGTGGGGGGCGTCTCGGGGTTCATAGCCCATGCGTTTGGCAACGCTGCGGGCGGTAATGCGATGCGTCGCCTAGTCTCGGAGAAAGTTATGAAACCTGCATCCCTCAAGTCTTCAATTCTGGTAGCGGCACTTACATCCACTCAGTTGATCAGCCTTGCACCACCTGCGGTGATGGCCGCCGGGGCCTCGGTACGCGTTGCGGGAGCACCGGTGTTTACCGTCAATACCGGAGCCGGCAGCATGACTCCGGCAGCCAGAGCCGATGTCATGCAGAAGAACCTCGACAACGCCCTGGTGGCGGCCAAAGATCACTCGCCATCTTCAGTCGGCATCGTTTATGTCAAAGGGCAACCGGTTTTAACCATGGGTGGCTTCTATGTCGGCACCGTCGATGCCGCAGCCGCCAAAGCCGCCGGCACCACACCGGCTCTATTGGCGCAGCGCTGGGCCACTGGCTTGAAAGGCGCCCTCTCGCATCGCGCTTCCATCGACAACTACATCGCACAAATTTCCGGTGCCGCCGCCGCTAACATCGGCAGCGACTCTACGCAAGCCGGCAACTATACCTACGTCAGGCAGGGCCGCACCGTCTTCATTCCACAGGGCATGAACCTGCCTGTGGTGCTGACCGGGTCTGTCTCCAGCGACAGCGCTCGCACCGGAGATCCAATCGAAGCCCGCATCGCCGAAAACGTCAACCTCGGCGATACCATGATCCCCGCCGGCTCGGCCGTTCTCGGTCAAGTAACTGAGTCGAAAAGCGGCGCGCGGCTGGCCAAAAGCGGCATGCTGGGCATGAAATTCACCCGCCTGCGCACGCCCGACGGCATCGAAATTCCGATCACAGCTCACATCTCCGGCAAGGTCGCCGGCTATGAAGATGTCGGCACAGATTCCACAGATATCCTCAAAGGCGAGTCGACATCAGGCAAAGTCAAGAACGTGCTTTTGCAAAGCGCAGTCGGTGCCGGTGGTGGCGCGCTGCTCGGCACAGCCGTGGGCGGCATCGCCGGCGGTGGCAGAGGCGCCGGTCGCGGTGCCTGGGCCGGTCTGGCGATCGGCGCCGGTTTAGGCGCTGCCAACAGCCTCCTGGTGCGCAAAGGCAAGGAAGTGAACGTCGGCTCCGGCACAACGCTCACCCTGCAACTCGATGCTCCGGCGTCGGTGGCAGTCTCCAGCGGCGCCATGTAAGCCCCAACCAGACAAGTTTTTCGGAGACGCTCACTCCGGCGGACACGCCGGAGTTTTGCGTTCTACCGGTTTGGCGCCGGTTATCAAGAGAGCCGAGATTCGCAGAGACCTTTCGCCCCGGCTTTTGCGACGCCTGGTAAGCTTAGGCTCTTCACCTTTTCTTGTTTTGCCGGTTTCACTGGAGTGCCTACCTATGTTGCCATTTCACCGCCTGGTCAATGCAACCGTCGTCGCTGGCTTGCTGCTGTCCGTAACGGTAGGTCTGTCGCCGAGTGCTTTTGCCGCATCCGCCGCCGATCTCGTACAAGCGGGTCAGCGGGCCATCGACATGGAAAACTACACGGAAGCCGCCAGTCTATTCAATCAAGCCATCTCCGCAGCGCAGCAAGGAAAAGACAGCGCCCAGGAATTGATTGCCAAAGGCGGACTGGGCGAAGCACTGATCGGGCAGGGCGACTTCGGCAGCGCCGCCAAACAGTTTAAGAGCGTCATGGGACAAGCGCCGAAAGTACTCGGGGACAGTCTGTCCATGGCCCGAATTTACGATGCCTACGGTTGGCTGATGCTGACGCAAAACAAACCTAACGACGCCACCAGCTACTGCCAGATGGGCCTGGATATGCGCAAGAAAGTCGCACCGGGATCGGCATCGGTGGCGGAAAGCTACGAAAGCCTGGGCGCCATCAACGAGTTGCAGGGTCTCTATGACCCGGCTGCCACCGACTTTTTGGAAGCAATTAAAATCAGGCAGCCGCTCGGTCCAGAACAATACGTGATGCTGTCCAATCTTGAAGAACGTCTGGCCATGATTGATGTGCGCCGCGGTAAGTATCCGGAAGCGCAACAACAATTCAATGAAGCACTGCAGCACAAGACAGCGACCGGTGCTGCATCGCAGCAGTTCGTTCCCCATACCTGGATGCAAACAGTCATGTACAGGTTTGCCAACGGTTCGCCATATTGCGGACGCACCGCATCCGGTGCCCAGGCAATTCAAACCGCCAACGGCATTCTGGTCGAGGCGTCCTGGGAACCCTCCAAAGATGTCGGCAAAGCCGCTCAAGTAAAAATTCGCATCACCAATAACAGTCAGGGTCCGATCGATGTTTTGCCGCGCCCGGCGATTATGGTCGTGCTCACCCCGCAAGTCAAAATCGTTTCCACCCTGGATAGCGAGCAGCTGGCTCGCACAGTCGAGAAAAAGGGGGAACGCAAAGCCAGCATGATTCGTTTCTTCCAGGGCAACGCCGACACGACGGTGACCAGTACCATGTATCAATCACCTGGATGGCAGGGCGGCTATCGCAATGCGTGGGGATACTATCAACCCATGTACAACAACCGCTCGCAAACAACAACCATGACCACCTTTATCCCCGACTGGGAAGCTCGCGCCAGAGCGGAAGCGAAGGCTCAAGATGCCATCGCCACCGCACAACGCACGGCTGAGAACATCCGCTCGCAGGCTGTCGTGCATTGCACGCTGCCGCCGGGAGAAACGATGGAAGGTGCACTGCAATTCGATGCCACCAAAGTGAACAACGCACTGCTCAAAATTCCAATCGGCAACGCTGTCTTCGAGTTTCCGGTCGGACCGGGCGCTGGACAATAACAAGCAGAGGCAAAAACAACGCGGCACCATAAATGGTGCCGCGCGGGAGATTGCAGTTAGAAAGGCTGCTTATTTCTTGGAGACTTTGCCGTAGATGGAAAGCTTGTTGCCGTCCGGATCCTGGAAGTCAGCCGACAGACCGACGAAGTCTTCTTGAGCGCACACTTCATGCGGCTCTTTTTCGAACTTGACGCCTTTGTCTTTCAAAGCTTGATAGGTTGCTTTGATGTCGTCTACATGGAAAACGGTGATCGCCTGCGTTTCTTCGCGGGTAGCAGGCAGTTTGTCGTGGCTGTGCAAAGCCAGCGTGGTGCCGGATGTTTCGAGTTCGGCCCAGCCTTCTTCGGCAAATTTGATCGGGGTGCCGAGAGTGTTCTTGTACCATTCGGCGGTTTTCTGCGCGTCTTTGACGTACAAAATCACATAACCGATGGTTTTCAGTTGAACTGGTGTGGAAACTGGCATGAAAAAGACCCTCCTGGGAAAACACACATGCGTGCGCTTTCTCGATATGCTCAAGGAATTTCACCAATAGCTGCAAAGCATACAGGATAGCAGCGCTAAAAGATCACCTTAAATCGGAAAACAAGGTGGACACTTTGTTTGGCTTGCTCAGTGCTCGATCGGCAGCCACGCGGGCGGCCGTGATCGCGGCCTCGGCCGACGGCATGCCCTGCATGCTGTTATGTGCCAGACTGAAGCGCTCGTCTCCCTCAAGGGCGTGTATTTTGCGCAGACGCGACCAGTATCCCAGCCCGGGCACCGCCATCGCATGCCCCCAGCGGCTGAGCACAACCTCGTCCAGGCTGCCGGACAGATGCGCTACCAGTGTCGATAGTTGCGAGACGATCGAATTAGCAAACTGTTGCCTGTCTCCGATGTATAGCTGAGCGCGCCCGGGCGAGCCGATTCCATACGGTTGATAGATGGTCAGTACCGAGCCCATTTCCGCTTTGTACGACTTGTTTATCAGGTAAGGCGTCTCGGCGATGGTGATGTCGGCAAAGCTGAAAGGCTTTCCCACCCAGTTGTCGTACGTGCCGGTGAACAGGCGCTTGGAGAGCAGACAATTGGCCACCAGGTAAGACCCGAACTTCATCTGCAACAGGTATGCCTTCAACTTGTCGGCGATGCCGTTCATAAATCGCGCTGCCACCAGGGGTGGTGCAGTAACAATGACGTGGGCGCAACGAGCCCGGTGCATGACACCGTTTTTGGTGCTGTAGATAACGGATGCTTGCTCATCACCGACCGACACTTCCCACACGAAGGCATCGCGCAACAGCCGGCCTTTGCCGGCAGCGTCGATTTTGCTGACCAGCGCTCGGGGAATAGCGGTGTTGCCGCCTTCGAAAACATAGCTGGGCGTGATCAGGTCGGTAAGCAGCATATAGCCGGAAAGGGCTGAGATCTGTGCCAGTCCACCGCAATAAGAGGAGAGAACGAACTTATCCAGCAAGTCGAGAAACTGCGGACTGTAGCCTTTCAAGACATCGATGAAGCGCAGCATGTCCAGTTTGTCCATGGCCGCGGTATCGACGTTATCGGGCGATGGGTCTTCCGGCAGGCTTTTCCAAACCGGCTTGCTTTGCTGCTGCAGACGAGCGAACTCTTTGTAAAGACTGCAGGTGTCTTTGCCCGCAATGTCCTGATACCACTTGCTCTCCCAGTACCAGCCGTTTTTACGGGGAGGGATTTTTTCTGGCTTGATGCCGATTTCGGAGTAAAGGTCTCCGTATAATCCTTCCACGTCTCCGACATAAGCCGCGCCATAGGAATACTTGATACCGCGATGCGACGCCCCGCGAGATTGACCGCCCAGCTCATCGTACTGTTCCAGCAAAAGAACATTGTGATCACGCAGATAATATGCCGCGGTGAGACCGGCAACACCACCGCCGACGATGACAAAATCGTAGTGTTCATCAGCGTCGATCGGCGCATTGGGCGTGTCTTTGTCGCGCAATCTATGGCCGAGTGTGAAATCATCACCCGTCCATGGTGCCAGCTTGTAGTTGAACCTGACATTTGCCGGGACTTTCACCGGCGGCGCGGCGTCAGCTCGCTCCAGCGCAGAAACCAGAGGCGCCCCGCCGGCGATCAAAAATCCGCTCAACTGACGGAGAAAGTCGCGCCGGGTGGTTTCTTCATTCATGCGGCTGAATCGATATCTATTGTATGGACAGCAGTGCGCTCACGACGCGTTAAGCATACCGCAGTCGTCCAGTTTGCACATTGGACGAATCAGGCACCCAGCCGCTTGCAGGCGTACCGCTCGTCAATTTCATACTCCGGTGTCCACTCTCGTCCATCGACGACGTAGCGGGCGGCTTCGACAACTATTTCGCTCTCATCATAGAGCAGTTCGAAAAAGGACCCGGGTTCATCAAATCCACCGGACTTCTTCTCCCACCAGCGCAGATAACGCTGCTCGTCACCACCGGTGGCACCGCTAAGCAAAGATGCGCTTGCGGTCGAGTTGCTCGGCGATAGCAGTTGACTGTCATGCTCTTGATTCATTGGCTCGTTGATTCCAGAAGGGAAACTTGCTTGCGAGATAAGGCATCTGTGCACACGAAGGGTTAAGGCAATGATACCGCCATTGGTGCCACTTGTACCGAAAAGTTGTTTTACCTGCAACGCGACGCTTGCAAAGACGTAGATGCGCACCGGCCGGTTCCCGCCGTGCAGCGCCCACTGGCAGCCCCCATTGCTGAGCCATGGGGCAAATTAGCCATATGAAATGGTTAAGATGACCGCCTCTGCTCAGCCGGACAGGTAAAATTTGGTCTTTGCCGGTTTTTTATAAGTCAGAAGGAAACGGAGATGGCAACTGAATTGAAGCCGAAAGACGAACGCTCAGCAGACCTCAAAAAGCGCTCAGACACCATAAAACAGGGTGGCGCGCCCAAATACCATGAGAAACTCAAGCAGGAAGAAAAGCTCTTCGTGCGCGAGAGACTGCGGCTTTTGCTCGATCCGGGCTTCGAAATCGAAGATGCCCAGTTTGCCAACTGCCTTGACAAAGAACTGCCCGCTGACGGCGTGGTCACCGGCGTCGGTCAAATCGAGGGTCGCACCGTTTGTTTCATGGCCAATGACTCGACGGTCAAAGCCGGTTCCTGGGGCTGGCGCACAGTCGAGAAGATTATTCGCATTCAAGAGACCGCCGCCAAGCTGCGCGTTCCTATGCTCTACCTGGTCGACTCGGCAGGCGCCCGCATCACCGATCAAATCGAGATGTTTCCGGGTCGCCGCGGCGCCGGCAAAATCTTCTACAACCAGGTACAGCTCTCCGGCTACATCCCGCAAGTCTGCTTGCTGTTCGGACCATCAGCCGCCGGTGGCGCCTATATTCCAGCCTTCTGCGACATCGTGATCATGAACGAAGGTCGCGCCTCCATGTACCTCGGCTCGCCGCGCATGGCTGAAATGGTGATCGGCGAAAAAGTCACCCTGGAAGAAATGGGCGGAGCAAAAATGCACTGCTCAGTCAGCGGCTGCGGCGACATTCTCGTCAAGTCCGAAGAAGAGGCAATCAGGCTCTGCAAAGACTACCTGCGTTTCATGCCGCCCAACTGCGAGCAACAACCGCCCATGTTGCCCAGCGTCGAACCGGCGGCCCACGAAAAATCTATCGAAGAGTTGATTCCCGCTCAAGAGAATGTGCCTTTCGATGTTTGCCAGGTGATCGATCGCATCGTTGATGCAGGTTCGTTTTTCGAGATCAAGAAACTGTTCGCAGCCGAGTTGGTCACCGGTTTTGCCCGCATCGGCGGACGCGCCGTCGGCATTCTCGCCAATCAACCAAAAGTCAAAGGCGGCGTCCTCTTCGTCGACTCAGCCGACAAAGGCGCTCGCTTCATGTGGCTCTGCAATGCCTTCAACATTCCGCTACTGTTTCTTGCAGACGTTCCCGGTTTCATGATCGGCACCAAAGTCGAACGCGCCGGCATCATCCGCTCCGGTGCCAAAATGATTTCCGCCATGTCGGGCGCCGATGTGCCGAAGATCTCGGTCGTGTTGCGCAAGGCTTACGGCGCCGGACTTTATGCCATGTGCGGACCGGCTTTCGAGCCGGATGCTTGCCTGGCCTTGCCGAGCGCCTGCATTGCCGTCATGGGTCCGGAAGCAGCAGTCAATGCGGTGTACTACAACAAAATCATGGAACTGCCGGAATCGGAGCGCGCCGCGTTCGTCGAGCAAAAACGCACCGAATACAAGCAAGACGTGGACATCTACAGACTGGCTTCCGAGCTGGTCATCGATGGTATCGTATCTGGTAGCAGCCTGCGGCAGGAATTGATCAATCGCTTCAATGCCTATGCCGGCAAAGAAGTATCCTCGTTCAAGAAGAAACACGGCGTCTACCCTGTCTAACAGGAGAGCATTCAGAAACGTATGGGAATTTTCGGCACCAAACAAGCCAAACGAGTTTCGGTTGACGAGACCTATAAAATGATCGCGTCGTACTACAAACGGCGTGGATTCGAGATAGATGAACACCAGCTGCCCGAGTGCGACGGCTACGGCTGGTGGATCATGGAAGGCAGCGCCAAAGTCTACATTTTCCTCCAGGAAGAAGAGCGCGGGCACGTCATTCGTGTCAATGCTCCCGTCTGCCACTTTCCGCAAGACCACAACGAACGTTTCTTCCGTACGCTCCTGGAGATTAATCGCGATCTTTCCGTTTGCTGCATCGCGTCCTACGAGGAAGTGGTGCTGGTAAGCGCACAGCGTCCCATTCTCGGTCTGGATCAAGAAGAGCTCAACGACATGATCTGGAACGTCTCAGCTTGCGCCGACGTACTCGATGATCAGCTGCTGGCGCAATTCGGCGCCAAGCCGTATTACGCGACAGAATAAAAAGTTCTGGTCTGCCTAGAACAACTTGTCGCGGTACCACCACATGGCGCCGGCGACAATCAAAAGGAACACACCCCAGAAAACAATGGTCAGGATGCGCGCATCTTCCTGCCATTTGGCCAGACGCTTGTATTGCTGACGTTTGTGCGAAGGCGGTGCAGGCGGACGAGCATCGAAGTCTTCCCTGGCAATGCGTTCTTGCCTGGTCGGCATCGTGTTGATCAGTTTTTCTTGCGTCGCCATGCTCTTCATTTCCAGAAGACTTTGAATATGATCGCGACCATAGTCGGTAACGTAGAAAGTCGACTTGGGCTGATCCGATTCCACCGGGTTGGCGCGCTCTCGTTCTTCCCGCTCCTGGCGTTCCTTTTCTGAGACCGTAACCAGGCGCTGATAGGTGGCGCGTGCGCGCCGCATCTGTGCTTCTTGCGGCTCACCCTGGACCTCTACTTCCGTGTCGATCACCCGCATCGTATCCGACGAGGCACCACCCATGGTAATCAACGAATCCGGAGAAAGCGGCAGGTCGCCTGACGTTTCCTCCAGAGCATCGATGACGGCTTCCAGTTCGATTGCCAATCCCTGCTTCAGTTCCTGCAAGGGTTCATCGACCGCATCGAGAAATGCAAAGGTACCGTCTTTGACAAACAATAAGCGGCTGATAGCGTCGGTGCGCACATCACCGTCGATAATGGTGACAGCACCAGTGATGTAGCGTCCGAGGAAGACACCGATCATGCCGGTGGCACTATCGGATGTGATGCGCAGCACACCTTCCTTGATCTGCTTGCAATGCAGGATCATGCGCAATGCTTCGGAAAGATTGCCTGCGTAAGTGATTTGACCTTCAAAGACTGTGAACATCGAGTTTTCTTCTCAGTGCCGACCGCCGTGTGGCCTATTAATTAAGCTACCCAGAGGCGAAAAAACTCAAGCCCCGGACCCGAAAAACGCGAAAATGAACACTTTATCCGCCAGCGTCGCCGCGCTTGTCCTGTGACGGGGAAGTCACGAACTTACCCTGGATGTCATACAGCTCAATCGGCGCAAACGGTGTCAGGTCGTTTTTCACCTTCGCGGCATCGCCCACCACCGTAATGGTGATGTTGTCGAGATCCATGTGACTGCGAGCAACCCGGTGCACGTCGGCAACGGTAACCGCCATCACATTTTGCGAGTACTTCTCCAGGTAATCTTTGGGCAATCCGAACAGCTTGGCGTCCAGGAGTCGTTGAGCAATGCTGCCCTGGGTTTCCAATCCAAGCTGGTACGAGCCGACGATGTAGCTTTTGGATTCACGCAACTCTTTATCCGACACTTCGCCGTCGCGCATTTTGCCCAGTTCAGCCAGCAGCTCTTTCAGAGCCGGTCCGGTGACCTCGCTACGCACATCCGCTTCGGCGGCAAACGTGCCGGCATCGCGATGCGGACTGAAGTGGCTGTACGCTCCGTAGGTGTAACCTTTTTGCTCACGCAGGTTGAGAAACAAACGCGCATTACCTCCACCGCCCAGAATCTGGTTTGCAACCAACACCGGGAAATAGTCGGGGTCCGTTCTCTTGATTCCGAGATTGCCTACCTTAATAGTGGATTGCACAGAACCGGGACGGTCGACCAGATAGATGCGCTGCCCAGTCAGCTTAGGCAACTGCCCCTCCGCCAACTCATTCAATCTACCAGGCTTCCAGGTCTCGAACGCCTTGTCGATCAACGCCTTCATCTCAGGCACTTTGAAGTCACCCACCACCACCAGGTAAGTTTCGTTAGGAAGGAAATGCTGCTTGTGCCAGTTGACCACGTCCTCTCTTTTAATCGCCGCGATATTCTCTGGAGTCGGTAAAGAAACCGAGTAAGGATGCTCACCATAAACTACCTTGGCGAACCGCTCATCTCCAAGGAATCCCGGATCGCTGCGCCTGTTGATGATGCCCTGCGTAATGTTGGTTTTTTGCAGCTTCAGCTCGTCTTCCGGAAAAATTGGGTTGAGGACAACGTCGGCAAGCACCGCAAAAAGACGGTCTTTGAACTGCGAGAGGCTGGAGCCGGAAATAAGTGTGAAGTCGGGATCAGAGCCGGCACTGAGACCGCCCCCGATAAAATCAACTTCTTCGGCGATTTGCTTGCTGGTACGCGTCTTGGTGCCTTCGGAAATCATCCCGGCAGTGACATCGGCCAGTCCGCGTTTTTCACGGGGTTCGAGGGCAGAACCAGACTTGATGCCCATTCCGAAAGTCACAAACGGAGTGCGACGATCGGGCACCAGCTGTACATTCATGCCATTGGGAAGTTGATATTCTTCGACCGCCGGCATCTTGAAGGCCCGCGGTTCTGGCACCGCAGGCGGTGAACTCTTTTTTGCCGTGGCATCGCCGGCGGCCGCTGCCGGAGCAGCGGGTTCATCGGCGAGTGCGGTCGGACCGAGTGAGAGCGTAAAGCTCGCAGTCAACGCGACAAGCAAGAGACTTGGGAATACGCGTTTGCCATTGCTGATGCAGTTCATAATTACCACGTCTCTCCTACTTGCCGGCACTGTCTTTGGTGTCTTTGGTCTCTTTGCTTTCTTTGGCCGGCTCGGACACCGGTTCAATATCGATCACACTCACACCTTGCCGAGTGAGCACTTTCTTGGCGACACGCTGAACGTCTTGGGGCGTCACTTTCATTACCGCATCCAGGTCTTCATCGAGTTTTTTGGGATCGCCGTAAAAAAGACCATACTGGGCCAGAAGCTGCGCGCGTCCCAGACTGCGTTGCAAGCTGCTGTAACCGGAACCGAAGAATCCGCGCAACACCTGATTGCGAGCCTTTTCCAGTTCTTGCTGGCTGGGTGGTTCTTTCTGCAGTTTTTCCAGTTCAGCCCACACCAGTTCGCGAACCTTCTCTCCCTGATTGCCCGACTTGTACATGACGATAGCCTGGAATCCGCCGGGCCCGCGCCGTTCATCAATGCCGGCGTTGGCGACCAAGGCCACCTGCGAGCCTTTGACCAACTGCTGATAGAAGCGTGAAGAGTCGCCGGCCGAAAGGATCTTTTCCACCATCACCAGCGGATAATAATCCGGGTCACGTCGAGCCGGTGCCTTCCACCCCATGATGAACGCAGGCGACTTGGCGTGCTTGTCCTCCATCTTCAGATACTTCGCTTCCTTTTGCTCCGGCTCTGCCAGGTCCGGCTTGGGCGGATCAGGCTGACGCGGAATGTCCGAAAAGTATTTCTCGATCTTCTTTTGCATGTCGTCGGCGTTGAAGTCGCCGACGACGGCGATGATCGCATTGTTGGGCGCGTAGTACGTCTTGAAGAAACTACGCACATCTTCAATCGATGAAGATTCCAGATCCTCGAAGGAACCGATCGTCGGATGCGCGTTGTTCCAGTTGTCGTACACCATTTCATCGAGCTTGATCAAAGACGGCGTGTACGGCTTGTTGTCGATGCGCGAACGCTTTTCTTCTTTGACAGTCTCAAGCTGATTTTTGAAGTTTTCCGGCGTGACTTTGAGCGAACGCATGCGATCCGACTCAAGCCAGAGCGTCAGCTCAGCCTGATTGGAAGGCACCTTGTCGTAATAGTCGGTAAAGTCTGGATGCGTTGAGGCGTTGGTCGAACCGCCGGCGCTTTCAATAAATTTGAAATGCTCGGTCTTGCCGACGTTTTCCGATCCTTCAAACATCATGTGCTCGAACAGATGAGCAAAACCCGAACGGCCTTTCTTCTCGTTTTGCGAGCCTACATCGTAGACGAGCACAGTTGAGGTGACCGGTACGGTATGATCTTCCGAAAGCAAGACGCGCAGCCCGTTGGGCAGCGTGAAGTCTTTGGTAACCGGGATCAGAGGCTTGGGCAGCTGTTGAGCCAGTGCACCACCTGTGGTGGTGCTCAGCAAAAGCGTTGCCGCCATCATCAAATTGATCAGACCCTTTTTGTTCATCATGCTCTCTCTCCGCCCTTCAATCCTCGTCGTCATCGTCCAGGTTGATCGTGACGGCTGTCCAGAATATCGAAACTGTCAGAATGCACAGGATAGCACTGCCCCAGGCAATCTTGCTGGGGATGCCATACTTAGTCATAAGCACAAACACACTCAACGCCAACAGAATTGCCAGAACGAAGACAACGTGGTTGGTGTTGATTTGCATAAGTCAGCCGTACCTACTTGTTTGCTTTATGTGAAACGGGCTCCAGCCAGAGCCTCTCCGCATGTGCATTTGGTGCGCTTCTCCGGCACCAACTCCAACAACTTGACGAGCATCTTCTGCAATTTGGCAAGATTGTCGGTAAACACTTTGACAACTTCCGCGTGCGAGACCGGATCGACATCCCCAACCAATCCAGAATCGTAATCAGTGATCAGCGAAATGTTGACCGGACACATCTCCAATTCTTTAACCAGATGCACCTCGGGGTACTGGGTCATATTGATCACTTCCCAGCCCATCGAAGTAAACCAGCGCGATTCCGATTTGCTGCTGAAACGTGGTCCCTCTATTACGACAACGGTTCCGGTTTTGTGTGTGGTGATGCCGGCCGCCTCGCCCGCCTTGATGGCCGCCTCCCGCATCTCCGGGCAGTAGGGCTCGGCAGCTGAGACGTGGGTGCTTACCGGTCCGTCATAAAAGGTGTGGGGGCGAGAGGCGGTGCGATCTACATATTGATCGCAAACGACAAATTCGCCGGGTTTGACGTTCTTCTGCAGGCTGCCGGCAGCGCACGGCAAAATGACGCGCTCGCAACCCAGGGATTTCATCGCCCAGACGTTCGCCCGGTAGTTGATCATGTGCGGCGGATACCGGTGGTCTGAGCCGTGGCGCGGCAGGAAAGCGACGCGCTTGCCACCCAGTTCGCCGAGCACGACCTTGTCGCTGGGCATTCCATAGGGCGTCTCCACCCATCTGGTCTCGGCATCTTCGATCAGCTTGTAAAAGCCTGAACCGCCGAAAATGCCTATTAGAGCTTCCTTGCCTGTAGTCGCCACTGAATTTCTCCTTTTACGGAACCGGCTTTAGTAAAAACCCGCTGTCACGATCGAGCCGAAAACGGGACCATTATTTTATAGGAGGTAGCGGACGTTACTGCTCAAAACCCCGAAAGTGTCTAATTATTACGGGTTATGGGTACAAAGGATGTACGCACTACGCGAGATAAGCGCGGTTTTCATACCGTTGTTATTATGGCTGTAAGAGCTAAACACGCGAAAGCGCGGCTCTGCTTTGTTTTTACGAACAGGAAGCTCGATAAAAATGTCCAAAAATGCATGGTGGAAATTCTTTCTAGCTGTCCCGGTCGCCCTCTGCGCGACGCTTGGCGGCACCAATGTCATCCCTGAGTTCGGCTTTGTGGCGGCGTCGCCAGAAGCCATCACTATCGGTCCCGGCACCAAAATTGCCCAACGCGCGCCCTTCGGCGGGCCGTCGGCAGTTTCTCCCGAAAGGCTCTATTTGAAGGTCTGGGAAATCATCCGCACCGATTACTACGAACCTGACTTTCACGGTCAAAACTGGAATCGCTGGAAAGACCGCTACGCAGGCAAGTTAAAGACCCAAGACGATGCCCACAAGGCCATCGAAACCATGCTCGCCAGCCTCGGCGACCGCTACACGCGCTTCCTGGACAAGGACGCGTTCGACGACGAGAAGGCGCAAATCAATGCTCAACTCTTCGGAGTCGGCATCCAGATTGGCATGGACAAGAGCCAGCGTGTCATCGTCATCGCACCGATTGACGGTACTCCCGCCTCTCGTGCCGGGCTCCTCCCCGGCGACGAGATCGCTGAAATCGACGGCAAACCAACCAAAGGGCTGTCGGTGGAGGATGCCGCCAAGCAAATCAAAGGACCCAAGGGCTCTCCGGTTGAACTGACTCTGATTCGCGGCGGAGCCAATTCGGCTTCGGACAAGACTGCCGAGAAGAGCACGGACAAGACAGACAAGACTGCCAAGGCTGCAGAAAAGCCAGCCGAGAAGATCAAGGTCAAACTGGTCCGCGACGAAATTCACATCAGCGCCATCCAGACAGCCAAAGTTGTTGACGGTGACATCGGTTACATTCGTCTGACCAGTTTCATCTCGTCCCAAGCCAATGAAGAGATGAAGAAGGCACTTACGGATCTGTCCGGCACCAAGGGCATCATTCTCGACCTGCGCGACAACCCGGGCGGACTGCTCACCAACGCCATCGAGATCTCCAATATGTTCCTGGCGCCTCAGCGCGACATCGTTTTCACGGTCGACCGCGACGGTTACAAGACCTCAGCCAAGTCCGACGGTCATCCACTGTCGGAACAGCCGATGGTCGTCCTGATCAACAAAGGCAGTGCCAGTGCTTCTGAAATCGCCTCCGGTGCTTTGAAGGACAATGGACGCGCCACACTGGTCGGACAACGCAGCTTCGGCAAAGGACTCGTGCAAGGCATCACCAAATTGGAGGATGGCTCCGGCGTCAACGTCACCATCGCCAAATACCTGACGCCGAGCGACACCGACATCAATAAGAAAGGCATCACGCCTGATGTCGTAGTCGAGCTTACCGAGCAGGACTACGAAGCGGGCAAAGGACCCTGGTGGAACGATCCAGGCGGTCCGAAAGAGAAGCGCACGCCGGAAGACGGCAAAGATGTGCAACTCAAGCGCGCTATCGAAGTACTGCGAAAACAAGCACCACGCGTAGTATCAAACAACGGCAGCCTGGTCAAAAACTAGTCAGCCGCAGGGCGCTCAAGTCCACTGAAGAAACTCACGGAGGCCGCCGGCAACTCAGTCGGCGGCTTCTCTTTTGCCACCTGCGGCTTGGGCTGTGCTTTCGGCTCCGCTTTGGCCGCTATCTTAGAAGCAATGCGGCTGGGAACACTTTTGTTTAAACCGAGAGAGAGAGAGAGAGAGAGAGAGAGAGGTCTTACCACCAGTACAGGTTTTCAGGTTTTCGGGCTCTGCACTGCCCCAAGAAAATCAACAGAAGTGTTGATTTCCACAAGGCCAAGATCAGACCCCGGTAACTCGTCTAATTGAGCTCAATCCATTGCTGAAAGTATGGATTGCGCGCTTCATATTCTTTGAAGCGGATGCACAAGTAGGCGGGGTTTCCTGCATCGTCTAGCTCGCTGGCACAGCCGTCGGCCAGTCCGAGCGTCGCACCATCGGCGAGAAGGCACTTGTTGATCGAATCGATCAGTTTATCGACTTCGTCGAGTCCACCGCGGGCGAACGCTTCACGAAAGGCTTTGACGACCGGCTTTGGAGGCGCGATCTGATTGTCGCTGGGAGTAGCGACGATGGTGGCGAATTCACCCACTTCTTTGGCGAGATACTTTGTTGATTTTCGCGATGCCATTGTTCTCTGTTCCTATTTATTTGGTGTTAGTTGAAGTTGGGGGTTGCAGCCTTGAGGATTTAGCGGCAACGGCGTCCGAAGAGACGACCTAAGAGGCGCGGACGCATGGGACGGAAGCCGGAGTAACCACCGCCACAGCCGCCACCGCCGCCGCAACCACCACAGCCGCCACCGCCACAACCGCCGCAACCACCGCGGTCGCAACCGCCGGAGTCACAGCCGCCGGAGATTTCACTGCCACCATCAGGACTCGGGCACGGTCCTGGTCCCGGGCATCCGCCGGCGACGCGATCCCATTGCTGGGTTCCGCGTTGCGTGGGAGAGTAGCGGACTTGGCTGGCGTTGACCGGTCCGGAGACATCGTTGACGACACCGGGGATGACTACGCGGGGCACAGCTTGTTGTCCTTGCGCGCGTTGCAGTGCGGCATCACTACCTTTGGCATAGGCGGCCAGGTCGGTCACTTTGCCAACTACGTAGTCGCTGTTCTCGCCGTGCTGATCATCTTGTACTGCCAACCATTCGCCGTTGACCTTGATGATCTGTCTCGACGAGGTGTGGTTCATTGTGTGGGTCAAGATGCTGCCTTTCTCAAGCAAGGTGCGGCGGAAGTTTTCGTTCTTCGCTTCTTGCGAGGTCCCGGGATTGACGTTGAGCAGGTGATCCTGAATGTGGTCCGGATGGTTCCAGGTGTGATACGAAGCTGGTTTGTCGCCGGTGACCATGTACATGATGTCGCCAGAGCCGGTGATCTTCTCGGTGCGGTAGGAGCCGTCCGAGTTGTAACCACGAATGGCATTGATGGTATCGAAGTTGCCACCATCGATGCGTTTTTCTTGTCTGCCACCGATGACCGGCAACACGTTGTCGAAGATGAATCCGACCGGGCTGCGATCGCTCAAGATCTGGCGACGCATGCCGGGCAGTTCTTCCCATTCTTTCATGGCGCGATCTACGGTCCAACGCGACTCTTGCGTACCCTGTCTGATCGCCAGCATTTCTTTGGAGAAGCTGATTGTCTTCGAAGCCGGATCGTTTTCACCACTGTTCTTGGTGGTGTACTGTCCATCTATGGATACCTGACGCAAGAGATCGGCCATAGCATCGGGATGTTGCACCATGCCCCAGATGTGAGCACCCTGGATCCAGCAAGTTCCGTGTCCGCCCTCTTCGCCGGGTCCGGACGGTCCTTGATCCATGGTCATCGGATCCATGGCATGGAGCATGAAGTTTTCTGCCAGACGTACACGGGTCGCTTGATCCATGAAAGTAGGCTTAGCGGGATCCGATGGTGTCGATACCATTTTGGCCAGGTTGTCGTAGGTGCCTTTGATGGCTTGCTCGACTTCCTGCCGAATCCTTTCAGGCGCGGTGATACCGGCAGCCATGCGGGCTTCCAGGCGATCAGCTATGCGCTGCTCGAACTGTTTCATCATGGCGTCGAAGCGCACGCGCTGCGATTCATCGAGTTTGTCACGCAGGACATCTCTCAGATTTTCGCGAGCTTCTTCTATGTCGGCCGACATTCCGGGAGCGCCGTCGCCGCCCATGCGTGCTGCATATTCGGTCTTGTCGCCAGGCTTGTTGAATTTGTAATTGCCGTCCTGGCAGACCTCGATGTTTTCGCGTTCGCGCGGTTTCTGTCCTTCTTTCGGTGTGTTGACAAACACGCCGGTGACTCTGGTGCCGTCGCTCTTGGCGGTCCACTCTTCTTTGACTTCGCCTTTGGCGTTGCGATCGATGATCTTGGCGAGGACCTGGACGTCTTTACCTTCCGCTGCCGGCTTGTCGGCGCCCTCGGGTGAACCGTCATAGGAGTAGGGATCGCTGCCGGCGGCGGCCGGCTTCTCTTTCTGAGTAACATAGTCAAATTCGCGAGAGCTGCCGTCCGGACGAGTCACTTTGGTCTGGTTGCCGAACTTGTCCAGTTCGATAGTCAAGCCGTTGCCGCGCAAAATGGTGGCACCTTTATCGGTGGTGTAGCTGATGTCACCGGTATCTTTATTGATACGCACAGACTTAGGATCGCCGACTTTCGAGGAATCGAATACGACTTTCGGCTCTTGTCCTGCTTTGGTATCGGTTGCGGTCAGCACGCCATTTTTGACTTCGAATTTGCGCGTGGTATCTCCGAAGGTGACCGACTGCAGGTCTCCTTTAGCACCATATTCGAAGACCTGGGCGCCGCGTCGAATGGATTTAGTGTTGTCGCGTCTTTCCGAAACTTGCTCTCCGGCTTCATTTGTATAAGAGAGCGTGCCTTGTTCGCTGACGGCCAGATTTTTGCGAGCGCCCGGGAAGCGTTTGGAATCGGAGGTCCAGGTGTCACCATTCTTGGTGAAGTTGATGGTCTCACCGGTGACGCCATCGACCATTTTGATTTTGTCGGCTTTGATTTCGAACGTCGTGTTGTCGGTGGTCTTCACCGTAGCCATGCCGCCGGCGGCATCATATTCCGTGCGGGCACCACTGGTTGCCTGCTTGAATTGCACCTTGCCCTGAGCATCGTACGAAGTGCGCGTTCCCTGCGCATCTACCGTGTCATGAGTTTCTTTGCCGTCCGGCCACCAGGTCAACCACTTGCCGTCTTTGGCGTGCGGTCCATCGAGAAACTGCCGCGAATAAGCTCCGCCGGGCAAAACTGACACGTTGCCGTTCCAGTCCGCGACGCGCTGACCATTGTTGGTCTCAACATGCCACTTAGTAGATTGGGCATTCTCTCTGGTATTGGTATATGTTGTACCGGTAGTCAGATCGGTCTTCTTCACGACTTTGATGTCTTTGCTGTCGCCGAAGTACTCGAACTCGCGACGTTCCTTTCTATCCGGCCATTCGATGCTCTTCACTCGGTTTTGCGCATCGAGGGTAATCTTCGAACGCCCTTCGCCTTCGATGACCTGGCTGCCATCGCCCGCGATGCGGTAAGTCAAACCGTCGCCGACGTTTTTATAAGTAGTCAGTCCGTTGGCATCGAGTTTGAAGTCGGTGCGCTTCTGCCCGTTATCCGAGACCCATTCGTTGCCTTGTTTCTTCCATGTCGTCGACTTGCCGCCAGCGCTCTCAACGATCGTGTTGGCATCGCGTTGCTCGATAGTGCTGTTGTCGGTTCTGGTAATCCGCTGCACTTCGCCGTTCGGTCCGACGGTGGTCAGCGACCCGTCGGCGTTCTCTTTCTCGTCACGCACGGAGCCGTCCGTGCCTTCGCGGCGCCAGAGTCCGGACGGATTTTTGATCGATACTTCGTATGTGTTGGGGTCGACTTTAACGCCCTTCATCGGAAATTCCATCCCCTGGAAGGACGCGAACCATTCGTTGCCGCGCTTCACCAGGTGGGATGTGCCTTCGCCGTCGGTCTTGGTAATTATTTCTTTGAAGCCGCCGGCGCCATCCGGGACCAGTGTTCGTGACTTGTGGGGTTCTCCGGCAGCTGCCGGGTAATCGATGGTAACTTTGCCGTCTTGACCGATAGTAATGTTGTCTTTGACCCTGGCCGGCGCATCGAACTTGGGCAGCTGAAAATCGCCGCCGTAGTACAAGCCACGCAACGACGCCATCTCGGCGGAACCGTACTGGAGCGACACCAGCTCGATGCTGCCTGTAGTCGGGTTCGAAAGCCATGCCGGACCGTCAGCGCCGGCCGGCTCTGCGGGCAGCGTGAGCTTCTCGTCTTCGACCGGCAACCGCTCGGGGTTATTGATACCTGTACTCATCCAGTTCCACCTTTGGGGCGTGTGTGGCGAAACCAGCACTAGCCGACCCGTGCAGCTGAGGCCGCACGTGGAACCCTGATGGGCTTAAGTTAGAGCAAAGCCGTGGCAATTCTGTGAAATGCGCCCGCAATTAACCTACAGGTCACTCTTCGGCCCGTAATCGATGAAATTTCTCAGCCTGGCGACGATCTCGGGCAGCGTCGTCATAGTGTTCCAGATAATCAAGAGCGGTAGCTCTCACTTCATAGGCCTCTACATAGCGGGGGTCGATCTGAAGTGCTGACGTGCAATCGGCCACGGCCCCTTCATAGTCTTTCTGTTTGATACGAGCTTGCGCTTTTACTTTATGCAATTCAGGCTGGCTGCGATCAAGTTTCAATCCGCGATTGCATTCGCCCAGGCAAGCGTCCACCTCACCGTGCTTGAGAAAGGCATACGCCCGATTGGCATAAGCCATACCATTTTCGGGATCGCATTCCTCGCCCCGATTGGCGTCAGCAATGGCCTCCTCATATTTTTCCAGCATGTTGTAGCAATGAGCGCGCATTCCATAACAGCTAGCTCTCATCAGGTTGTCTCTGTATTTGAGAGCCACCGTCAGATCATCGATAGCCTCATGCCACATTTCTTTAATCATGAAGATCTTGGCGCGTGTTTTGCGGGCAAAATGATTGTCGCTGTTGAGGGCGACGGCAAGATCGGCATCAGACATAGCCGCCTTGAAACGTTGCCGTGCTAAATTGATGCGAGCGCTGGTATTAAATGCGGCATCATTCTGCGTGTCCAGCTCGATGGCATGCGCGATATCCGCAGCGGCCTCATCGAGCAGATCCATCTCCAGATAGCATTCAGCACGCCCGACATAAATGAGCGGGTCATCAGCTCCCACGTCGAGAGCACGTTCATAGTCGCGCGCCGCCTCCGAACACTTACCCAATCGCTTCAGGGCATCGGCTCGCACGTGAAAGGCATGCATAGCCTCACTCTCAGCCACTTGCAATGCCATAGTGGAGGCACGCACGCAGCCCTCGAAGTTTTCTGTTTCAAAAAGCATTTCAGCGTTGAGCGTCAAAACCCAGGGATCATTGGGAGTGTCCAGAAGCAGAGCTTCGGTCTCGGCAAGCGCCTCCAGAAAGCGGCCTTGCTGTTTGAGCACCGTGGCCAGCACTTTGCGCGAGTACTGATCGGTTTCATCCATGGACAGTGCCCGCTCGCAATCGGCGAATGCTAGCTCCAGCTGCCCCATCAGGAAGTGCACTTCCCCGCGTTTACCGAAGAGCGACCACTCCTCAGGCGAGATTGTCAATGCCTTGTTGAGGTCGTAGAGTGCGTCTTTGTATTGTTCGAGCGCTACATACAGCTGCGAGCGCCAGGCGAATGCCTCGGTGCGAATCGCCGGATCCTGGCAGTCAATGGCCTGAGTGAAGTACTGAATCGCCAGCTCGATATTGCCCGCGTCGTTGGCTTCGTGCGCGCGGTCTAGCGCTTCCAGCGCTTTTTTATTTCCGGCATTCGGAAAAAATTTGCCAAATATCATGAGGCATCAGCTTGCAGTGCCTGCATTCTACCAAGCCGGCGGTCGCCCGTGCAATCGCCTGAAAAGAGACGGCGGCAGTCAGCCGCACTTGATCTCAGTGCCACCACGCGTGGAGCTTTGTTAAGCACATTGATCTGGTGCCGCCCGCGGTGCTTGCATCTCGCGATCACCGTGCTACTATGGTGCCGTTGACAGGATGCAGGCAGCAAAATTGTGAAAAGACTGCACACCACCATGCCACTACAGGTAGAGCCACCCCGCGGACTGATAATCTTCGGCACGGAATTTTCGTGCGGCAAAACCGTGGTAGCGTCAGGCTTGTCGACAACCTTGCAGCAAATGGGATATCAGACGCGCGCAGCCAAGCCGCTATGCATAGGGTCACAACTCAACGTGGCGGCCGAGCTGGAATTTATGCAACGCATCGGTCGCAGTCCCATAGATTATCCGCTGGCTCTGGCGACTGAGCCGGCCGGCTTCGACGGCGCACAGGTAGCAAAAGCGGTGGCGTGGTGTTATGACACCGAGCCGACCGTATTTCTGGAGATGCCCGGTTCGTGCGCCACGCCGCTTGCCTGGATGAACGATCAGGTGACCTTCTGGCAGGATTGCGCCGACTTTGCTCGGCACATCGGTTGGCCGGCAATCTTGGTCGGTCGTTTCGGGGCGCGCACAATCGAGCAATTCATGATGGCGGCGACGTTTTTGCGCAAGCGCCAGGTGAATGTCATCGCCATGGTCTCGGTCCAGGTCTCACCTGACTTCGGCACCAGAGTGATCGACTCCGACGCCCTCACTCTGGCACTCAGGCAGCGCACCGGCGTGCCCTATCTGGGCTGCGTGCCGTACAGCCCCTCAATTAGCGTGCCACAACTCAATCAAGGCAATCTTGTGAAGCTCATCTCGGGCAATGTCGACCTGTTGCCACTCTTGCGGGCCCTTGAATTGCCGGTGCCGCAAGCCGCCGGGGCTTAGGCTTCTTTGAATTTCACATCTCATTCTTTTTAGGCTCAAATCTGATAAAAATGAGGGCTTGACTGACGCTCATCAGGCACTTACCTCATGCAAAGGCTTACAGCTGTGGACGGAAAACTCCCTGTTGGCGAGCGCGAGCTAATCATCTTTACGCTCTCGGACTCGTCGGGTGAAACTGCGGCATCGGTTGCCCAGGCGGCACTTGTGCAGTTTCATCCCGGGCTGGCAAGTATCTACCGCTTGCCGCAGGCGCGAAGCTGTCAACAAATCGCCGGACTGGTGCGCGAAATCGCCAGCGGGCGCTCGCTGATCGCCTACACCCTGGTGCTGCCCGAGTACCGGGAAGTTCTGGAGGAAGAAGCAAAGAAAGCCAATGTGCCAACCATTGACTTGCTCGGTCCACTAATTTCGCGCATAGCCTCCCTGACCGATGCCTCGCCCATGTCACAGCCGGGGCGTCTGCACTTGCTGGACGAAGGCTACTTCAGGCGCATGGACGCGGTGAATTTCGCCGTCCGTTACGACGACGGCAAGAATCCAGAAGGTATCAGTCAAGCAGATGTCATTCTCTGCGGACTGTCGCGCACCAGCAAAACGCCCAACTGCATGTACCTGGCACAACACTACGGACTGAAAGCCGCGAATGTGCCGATCGTGCCCGGAGTCGATCCGCCGCTGGCACTATTTACGGTGCCCGGACGCAAAATCATCGGCTTGAACATCGACCCCCATATCTTGCACAGCCTGCGCTCGACACGAGCCGCGGTGATGGGTATGCCGGCCAATTCCGAGTATGCAGACCTCGATGAAATCAAACAAGAAGTCCAGTACGCTCGCAGAATTTTCCGCGAACTGAAGTGTCAAGTGATTGACGTTTCGTCGCGCGCGATTGAAGAAACGTCCAGCGAAATTTTCCTTTTACTGCGTCAATAGCCAACTTCGTCAATAGGAAAGAGAACATGTTGAGCACACCCGGAGCCAAGTCACAGGAAGCACCCGCCAATCTCAAGCGCGTGCTGTTGTTCGACGAGGCATTTAAACAGTTCGACGGCAATCGGCAAGCGATGCGTGATCTGCTGGGAGGAAAAGGTGCCGGTCTGGCTGAGATGACCGCCGCCGGCGTCAACGTGCCACCAGGCATGACACTGCTCACATCGCTGTGCCGCCAGTATTACGAGATGAATCGCCAGATTCCCGAAGGTCTGTTTGCAGAAGTAAAAGAGCAACTGAAGAAAATCGAAGAACGCCTAGATCGCAAACTGGGTGACCCCGCCAAACCGCTTCTGCTGTCAGTTCGCTCGGGCGCTAAGTTTTCGATGCCAGGCATGATGGACACCATCTTGAACCTCGGCTTGAACGACAAGACCGTCGAAGGATTGGCCAAGTCCACCTCCAACCCGCGTTTTGCCTGGGACAGCTATCGTCGTTTCATCCAGATGTATTCCAACGTGGTGCTCGACCTGAGCAAAGACAAGTTCGAAGACTTGCTGCATGAGAAGAAAGAGCAGCTGCGCATCGAAAATGACACCGATCTGACTGAACAACACCTGAAAGAACTGGTGGCGGACTTTAAGCGTCTGGTCAAAGACGAGCGCAAAATCGACTTCCCACAAGAGACCGACAAGCAGCTGGAGGGGGCTATCGAAGCTGTGTTCCGCTCCTGGAACAACAGCCGCGCCGTCTACTACCGCAATCTCAACAAGATCGATCACAACCTGGGCACCGCGGTCAATATTCAATCAATGGTGTTCGGCAATTTCGACAACAACTCGGCAACCGGTGTCTGTTTCACGCGCAATCCATCGACCGGCGAGAAGCTGCTCTACGGCGAGTACCTCGTCAATGCGCAGGGCGAAGACGTGGTGGCAGGCATCCGCACACCCAACAAAATCGCCGAGATGGCTAAGCAGATGCCGGCAGTTTATAAAGAGCTGGAAGAAACTGCGATGCGCCTCGAGAATCATTACAAAGACATGCAGGACATCGAGTTTACCGTCGAGCAGGGCAAGCTCTACCTTTTGCAAACCCGCACCGGCAAACGGACAGCCGCCGCGGCAGTGAAAGTGGCCGTCGATCTGGTGCGCGAAAGTATCATCGACAAGGATGCGGCATTGCTGCGCGTCGAACCCAACCAACTCAACCAGTTGCTTCTGCCTTCGTTCGATGCCGATGCCAAAGCCAAGGCGAAGAAAGCCGGCAAGCTTCTAGCCACCGGTCTCAACGCTTCACCGGGCGCGGCTATCGGTGAGATCGTTTTCGATCCGGATGAGTCGGAACGTCTTTCCGGTCAGGCAAAGAAAGTAATTCTGGTGCGCGTGGAAACCTGCCCGGACGACATTCACGGAATTGTGCCGGCGCAGGGAGTCGTCACCAGTCGCGGTGGCATGACCAGTCACGCGGCGGTGGTGGCGCGCGGCATGGGTAAGCCTTGCGTCGCCGGTTGCGAAGGTTTCAAAGTCAATCTGGATGCGCAAGAAGTGCTGGTGGCGGGACAAACGCTCAAACTCGGTCACGTGATTTCGATCGACGGCTCGACCGGCGAAATATTCGATGGACCGATTGAGACGATTGATCCCAAGCTCAGTGACGAATTCTTGACCCTGCTGGAATGGGCGGATCAAGTACGCAGACTGCGGGTGCGCACCAACGCCGATACCCCTGAAGATGCCAAGTTGGCTCGCGAATTCGGAGCCGAGGGCATTGGACTGTGCCGCACAGAACACATGTTTATGAGCCAGAACCGGCTTGCCGTCATGCAAGAGATGATTCTTGCCCATACATCTCGCGAACGCCAGGATGCGCTGAAGAAACTTTTGCCTATGCAGCGTGAAGATTTCATCGGCATTTTCAAAGCCATGCAAGGACTGCCGGTAACCATTCGCTTGCTCGATCCGCCGCTTCACGAGTTTCTTCCCAAGCATGATCAGCTGCTGGAAGAAGTAGCGACCATGAAAGCCAAAGGCGTAAAGGGCGCTGAGCTTCGCGAGAAAGAAACCTTGTTGCACAAGGTGAACGAGCTCAAAGAAGCCAATCCCATGATGGGTCTGCGCGGTTGCCGGCTTGGCCTCATGTTTCCCGAGATCAACATCATGCAGGTGCAGGCTATCTTCGAAGCAGCAATTGCCGTCAAGAAAGAAGGTATGCAGGTCTATCCCGAAATCATGATTCCTTTGATCGGGTTGGCTTCCGAGTTGAAGCTGGCGCGAGCTCAGCTGGAAGCGACAGCCAAAGAGGTTATGGATCGCGAAAAGACCACAGTCGACTATAAATTCGGCACGATGATCGAAATACCGCGCGCCTGCGTGACTGCTAATGAGATTGCCGAGCATGCCGAATTTTTTAGTTTCGGGACCAACGACCTTACACAAATGACCTTCGGTTACAGTCGGGACGATGCCGAAGGCAAGTTTCTTCAGAAGTACTTAGAGGGCATCGAGTGGAACGGTCAAAGCCATAAAGTGATGGTCAACAATCCGTTTGAGGTTCTGGACCAGAACGGGGTTGGCAAGCTTATGAAGATTGCTGTTGAATACGGATTACAGACACGCCCGGACCTCAAGCTGGGTATATGTGGAGAACATGGTGGTGAGGCATCTTCAATCGGTTTTGCTCACCAGCTGGGGCTGGCATACGTCAGCTGCTCACCCTACCGGGTGCCATTAGCCAGATTGGCAGCAGCACAGGCGACTTTGAGCGGTGAAGAGAAAGACAAATAAGGGTTCTACACATGAGTGAACAAGACAAACAAGATCTGAAGAAACCAGAAGTAGAAATCACGCAAGAAACTCCAGCAGCTGCGCCTATGGGCGAATGGACGCCGCCAGAGAAGTATCCTGTGAAGCAAAACGGCGGCTACGGGATGCTGCTGGTCATTTTTTGCGTCGTAGTCATCGTTCTCGGTTACTTTCTCAGACAGGTCGGTCTCAAACAGCAAGAGAATGACGCTGCTTCCACAGGCGGAGGCTCTCCACCCCCGATCACGACCACGGACTCCTCCTCCTAGAGTTAATCTATGTCTTTAGCCTCCGGTGCAGCAGAAAAACTAGACGTCCTCAAACGCACCCTGTCCGGCAGTATCAGCCGGGCCAACGAGGTGTATAAAGTAGTCGGCGTCAAAGACCCGCTGATCGGACAGCTGCTCGCCAGTCGATTCGAATTGATCGAAATGATCGGTCAGGGCGCCATGGCGATTGTGTACAAAGCCAAACAGACGGCTGTCGACCGCTACGTGGCGGTGAAAATCATGCGTCCGGAGCTGGCGACCGATCCGGTCCAGCAAAAGCGTTTCTCCAGAGAAGCTCGTTCGCTCAGCAAGCTCGATCATCCGAATCTGTTGAAGATTTTTGATATCGGACAGACACCCACCGGCCGCCCGTATTTCATCATGGAGTACCTGAAGGGTCGCTCCATCGAGAAGATGCTGGAAGAAGCGGGACCGGTGGCACCGGCGTTTGCCCTGCGCATGTTTGTGCAGGTTTGTGACGCCATGGATCATGCGCACAAGCAGGGCATCATCCACCGCGACTTGAAGCCTGAAAACATCATGCTCGTCCGCTGCGAAGACGATCAACACCTGACCAAGGTAGTTGATTTCGGCATCGTCAAATATACCGACGACCAGATGGTGTCGCAGCGCCTGACGAAAACCGGCGAAGTCTGGGGCAGCCCCGTATACATGAGCCCGGAGCAGTGCAAGGGCGAGAAACTCGATCCGCGCAGCGACATCTACTCATTCGGACTGGTGATGTACGAAGCGCTGACTGGCGAGATGACGTTCGATGCCACCAAAATCGCCGCCATCATCGTCAAACAGATTTATGAGCAACCCAGAACATTCAAGGAAGTGCGTCCGGATCTCACCATTGATCCCCAGTTGGAAGCGATCGTCTTCAAATGCCTAGAGAAGGACCCGGCCAAGCGCTATCAGACGATGTCCGAGTTGCGCACCGTGCTCAAACGGGCACTGGAATCGGAATTAAAACGCTCGACCAAAGCCGGCAGCGGCAGCTTTGTGGTTGCCAACCCGGGCTCGACTCAACAGGGAGCCGCCCGCAGCACAGCCGCCCGCACCGGCAGCAGTGCCGGTGGTGCCACAGGCGGTGCATCGTCCAGCCTGGCCTCCTCGCGCACCACACAGCAACCAGCCCAAGGCAGCGAACCGGCGGCGAAAAGCAATTTGTTGCCGGTGATCATAATCGTCGGATTGATGATGATGTTCTTCTTCGGCGTAGTTTGCGTCGGCGGATTCTTTATCTGGAAGACCATGGAAGACAGCAAGCAACACGGCGGCACCGGCGGCGGCAACCAGCAACAATCCACCACCACCGACACGAACACCCAGAGCGGCACCACGACCAGCACCGGTGGTGGCACAGAGACCAGCACAACCACCACTACCGACGCCACCCAAGAGACGACGGGTGGAGATACGCAAACCCAGACAACGACTGCCACTGAGACAACGACGACTACGTCCACTCCGCCGGCAGCGCCGCCCAAGCGCCACAAGCCCATACGCAAACATCACGGCGGCGGCTCGGGCAATGGTGGTGGATACTCGCTGCCACCGCGCACGAACACGGACATTCTGGAAGACTTCCGTTCACAGCCGCCATAAGCATAAGCAAACTGCCATAAGCACTAAGCAAACGGCGGCAGCGGGTTAGTCTTCTGCTGCCAAGATCGACTTCCACTCAGTGATGGCGCCGCGCAGTCTTTCGCGATAGGCCTTCACTTTGTTGGTGCGCTTCATGACGGCATCGACACGCATCTGGTCTTTGTCTTCGAATGCTTGCGCACCGACTTGCGCCAGGTTTTCCAGTTCAAATTCCATGGCGCGCAGCACGGCATCGAAAGCCGCCGACAGCGACATGGGCTCGGAGGCAAAGCCGCTGTCGCCGTCCAATGGGCGAGGCTGCACATAAGCGTTTGGTGCGGCTTGCGGTTGCCCCAGTAACGCGTGCGACGAGGATGCGCGCATAGACGCCGGAACAGCCGGCATCGGGCTATCGGCGGTGCGCGCAGCATCGAACTCTTTGCTCGTCGGTTGACGCCTCCGCACAGCCGACGGCGGCATCCAGATGAACTCTTCTTGGTCGCTGCTCGCCTCTGGCGACGCGAATCAATGCTCCGAACAACTGCTTGCCGAAATAGGGCACCGGTGAATAGAGGACCGGCGTGCCTCTGTCGCTGACGAGGAAACATGGCTCATCGTCCGACATTCCCGGCTTCATTTGCAGGATGCGCGTAAAGCTCTTATCGTTGATGCTGAATGCAATCATTTTGTCGGAAGGGCATGAAAACCTTCAATGATTCCTGATTTGCTGCGCAGCACCAGCGCCCATCATGCGTGGACAGCTTGCCGCGGAACAGCTCCGCATTGGAGTAATCGGGACGTTCCGCCGAGACAGCCAGTTCGGTGCCGGACGGCACGGTTAAACTCAACTTCGTACTGCGCGAAGTTATCAAAATCTTGTCGAACCAGGCAACAATGGAGTTTTTGCCAGTGGGCGCCGGTCCGGTTTGACGCGCCTGAACAGCATTAGCTTCCTGCTCGATATGGTCTTTGACGCTTTCCTTGCCGGCCATATTGCTCAACCAGCTGCTGGTCTCTTTGCCAGCACGCGACTTCGCCACCTCCAAAATCATGTCGCTGACATTGGGGCTGTTCCTCTTCGGACGGGTTGCCGTTACCGCTTCCGCCGCTTCCCGATTGATTGCCTATTTTCCCTGCGTCCTTCAATAACCGCCATATCTCGCGGCGCACTTTAATTATCTACCCAACGTAGCCTGGCGTCACCACAACAGAGGGTTAAACCCATATCCCCAAATTTCTTCCATGAGAAAAAGGCGGCAGGCGCTGCATTCCAGGGCCAGGCTGGGTAAAATGAATTGCGAGTAGAGGATCTTCCAGGTGGCAAGCCAAGATACACCGACAACCAGCGGCAGCAAAACCGAAAAAATCCGACAGGCCGACCCATTGATTGGCAGCCTGCTGTCCGAGCGCTACGAGATCATTTCTCTGCTCGGCGAGGGAGACTTCGGCCGTGTCTACAAGGCCAGGCAAACCCAGATCAACCGAACTGTCGCCATTAAGACGCTTAAGAAGGAGTTGCTGCGGGATCCGGTAGATTTGAGCCAGTCAAGAGAAAGTCCGAATCGATAGGTTTCGCTTCAGTCATCCGAACATCGTCGCTGTCTACGAAAGTGGTCTGACTCCTCAAATGAGCCGTACTTTGCCATGGACTGCTCAACGGCGAGACGCTGCGAGCTGATTGATGCCGAATCACCACTGCCGGGCTTCGCGAGTGGCCGCCATCGCCATTCAGATCGCGGATGCGCTTTCGCACGCCCATGAAACCGGCGTTTTGCATGGAGACTTGAAGCCGGTCAATGCAATTGTCTCGGAAAGCGAGTCTCAGAGCGATGTGGTAAAGCTGGTCGACTTCGACATCGGACGCTTCAGGTGCCGACCGGAGGAGGATCTCCACTACTAACTCCGCGCAGCAATGTCTTAGAGAGCTCGCATTACATGAGTCCGGAACGCTGCCGGGGCGAAATCATGGACGCTCGCACTGACATTTATTCACTTGGTTGCATGCTGCGCGAGATGCTGGTCGGTCACCCACTCCTTCGGCGGTGACACGGTGGAAAGCACGATCGCCACTAAATCAACGAGCCTGCGCAACCATTTTTCCAACTTATCGAAAACTCGCCGCTCGCCTGCGACCTGGAGTACATTGCGCTGAAGTGCATGAAGAAGGCACCGGAAGACCGCTATCAAAGTGCGGTCGATCTGATGGAGGATCTCGACAGTGCGGTGCGCGGCGTCGGCGTCGGAGCGGATCGGCAAAACGCCGTCAAACGCCACAAGCCGCTCAGTCAAGCGATGTGGATGCAGGTAATTTTGTCATTGATGCTGTTGGCCACTCTGGCTGGCATCGTTGTACTGGTTACGCAGATGGCTCGCTGAGCGCCCTCGCAGCGCGTTCCGGATAAGAAAAGAGGCTGCCTCAAGCAGCCTCTGACGTTTCTTCGGGCAGATATCCGCCACCAATTTTGAGATCTGAATCGTTGACCCAGATGGCTATAAAAGCCGCCACAGCTATGATGATTATGCTTTCTACAAATACTGGCATGTGCCGTTCCTCTCTCTCTTCTTTGTCTTCGTCTTTTTCTTTTCTACACCACCATTATTGACGTCGGGCGTTTAAGAACGGGTGAAGGAATAGTTACGACATTCTTACTTTTTCAAGCTGCCCGCAATGCTGAGCACTGAATTGGACAGGTCGAAGTACTTGCGAATCGCTGCGTTGGCATCTTTGAGCGTGACAGCTTGCACGCAAGCCGCATAGTTGTCCATGAATTGAGGGCCGAGGTTGAGAAACTGATATTTAGTCAGTCCATCTGCAATCTGCTTCGGTGTGCGCAGCCGGCTGACGATGTACTCGCCCACCAGCCGTTGAGATTCTTCCTTTAGCTCGGTCTCAGTTATGCCGTTTTTCACATAATCGCCGACTATGCGATCGATGAGCGTCAGTGCTTGGCTTTGATTTTCAGGTGCCACCGTCAGTGAGATCACCCAGGGACTGCCTTTATAACTGTTGTTGAGCAATGCCGATGAGATGCCGTAGGTCAGTCCGTGCTTCTCTCTCAACTCAGCCAGTCGCGATGAAATAGTGTCATAACCGAGAGCGGCATTAGCCACTTGCATCGCGTAGAAGTCCTTGTCCTGGATCGAAGTCTCGGCGGTGTGACCGAGCGTAATATCCACATTTGTTTTATCTGGAATAGCTGTCTCGATGCGGGTTTTGCCATGCAACGGCTTAGCGCAATCGGAGACGTCAATTTTCGCGGCTTCTCCACCTTGCCAGCTGTCAAAATTTTGACGCACCATGCTCAGTGCCTGGTCGGGATCGACATCACCAACTATTGAAATGATTGTATTGGCCGGCACCACGTACTTTTTATGGAAAGCCTGCAGGCTGTCGGGGTCGATTTTGCTGAGGTCGGTAAGTTGGTCGGCAAGCGGCTTCTGATAGAAAACGCAGTGCGGCTTGTAGAGAGCTCCGGCAAAAACATTCATCGACACCTGGGTGGTATCGGACATAGCAGACTTGATATCGGCTTGTCCGATTTTTATCGACTTATCCAGTTCGCCGCGATCAAACTTGGGGTGCTGTATGACTTCGGCGAGCAAAGGCAGATAGCTGCCCAGATCTTCACTGACGAGGTCGGAATTCCAATCGAGCCAAAAATCACTGACGTCAAACTCCAGAGACGTGCCCAACAGCTCGAGCTTCTGTGCCAGCTCTTCTTTCGACAGTCCCGCAGAGCCTTTGGTGAGCATTTCCGCCATCATGCCGGGGATGCCGGAGGTGCCGGATGGCTGAAAATAGTCGCCGGCGCGTACTTTGCCCGATATAGCTACCACCCCGGTTTTTCTAATCGGCATCACCAGAAGTGTGATGCCGTTGCCGAGGACGGTGGTGCGCACTTGCGAGGCGATGCTGCTCTTCGAAGTCTTGGTTTGCTTCAGTTCCGGGGCCAGTTTCGCAGCAGTCGCTCCTTTCTGCGGAGAAGCTGCGGCGCTGCCCGTGTCTGTAATCAATGCCACCTCCGCTGGTGGCGCGGATATCATGCCGGCCGCTTCCAGGCACCCTTCTGCGGGAGACGAGTAGTCAGCCTTGCTTTCTTTGTCTTTGTTTTTATCTTTATCGTTGTCCTTGGTGTCGGAGCTGGTCGCCTTAGGCTCGTAATAGCCGACGGTGCGATTGGCCGGCACAAAGTACTTTTTGATCACGCGTTGAACATCTTCTTTCGTCACCGCTTTGATCTTGTCTTCCAGTCCCACCCACCAGCTCCAATCCGCAACTGCGATGGCTTCCGCCACCTGATCTACCAGCCCGACCGGATCGGCGGCCGAGAGTTTTAAGCGCTTCCAGATGGATGTTTTGGCACGTTCAAGCTCTGCATCGCTAATCGGTTGTGAACCCAGACGTTCTACTTCTTCGATCAGCTTCCCTTCCACTTTAGGAAGCGGAGTGTCGGCAGTTGCGGAGGCAAAGACGGTGAAAAGACCGGGATCGTGCATCGAATAGTTGTAGGCATAGGTATCAGATGCCAGTCCGCTTTCCACAAGGCCCTTATAGAGGCGGCTCGACTGCCGCTTCTCATCGCCCAGAATCGCCGCAGCTACTTCCAGCGGATAGGTATCGTTGCTCTTCGCCGCAGGCACGTGCCAACCGATTTCCACTTTCGGCAAATCCTGCCCGCGCTGCACTATGAACCGTCTCTCTCCCTCTTGGGGAGGCTCCTGCGTGTACACCTTGGGAAAGGGTTTGGGTGAGGGTGGAATATTGCCGAATTCCCGCGAAATCATGTTGAGTGCTTTTTGCTGATCGAAGTCACCGACCACGATCAAGGTTGCATTGTTTGGCCAGTAGAAGTCGTTGTAGAACTGACGCAGTCTTTGAATCGGTACGCCTTCCACATCGCTGCGCCAGCCGATGATCGGATGGTGATATGGATGTTCCTGGAAGGCCGTTGAAAAAACATTATTGGAAAGGAGCGTGGTGGCATCATCGACATTGCGCTCCAGTTCGTTGCGCACCACAGTCATCTCCGACTGACGATCTTTTTCGCGCAAAAGTGCGTTGCGCATGCGGTCAGCTTCCAACTGCAAGGCAACATCGAGATTTTTCGCCGGCAAGACTTCGAAGTAGTTGGTGCGATCGTAGGACGTGGTGGCGTTGTTCATGGCCCCGACAGGTTTCAATACATCGTCGATGCCCGTCTTCGAGAGGGGATCGTGAGCTGCCGTACCTTTGAACATCATGTGCTCGAGGAAGTGCGTCGAGCCGGTATAGCCGACTGCTTCGTTGCGCGATCCGACGTGATAGAGCACCATCACCGTCACCACCGGTGTGGCGTGACGTTCGGCAAGCAAAATCTGCAGACCGTTAGAATCCAGCTTGTATTCCGCGATGCCGGTTTTGGCATCCGACTTGACCAGCGAGATCGCACGCCCACCGTGAGTGGCGTCTTTCTTCGTCTGAGTGCCGACGGCGGATGGCGCCGCTGTCACCGGCAAAGCGCATGACGAAACAAAAATTGCCATGCAAGAAATCGCGGACAAACAACGATCAGCAAGAGACAAACGCATAACGCAAAGATTCCCTGAGTGTGACTGGTCGCGCCATTTAACCACATTGGCATCCAGTTACACGGCAATCGTTAAGCGCTGCGACGCGCCGGCAAGCTCAACTTGTCATCCGCATGGCGATACCAAATGCGGTATCAGAGCGGCTTAATGTCCGAAGCCTTCGTTCTCATAATTGACGGAACCGGCAGGTCGAGGCTGCCAGACCGGCGAACCACCGCCGCCGCCACCGCCGCCAAAGCCGTCGCGGATGATACTGGAGGCGCTCCCGCCCGAATGACGGGGCGGCTGCTGATAGGTTTGCTGCTGCTGATAGGTTTGCTGAACACGCACCGGCTTCGGCTTGGGCCGCGGGTGGGCAACAGCTTGCTGATGAGGCGGTTTGGGAGGAGCAGTCTGGTTCTGCTGCGGAGGCGGAACAGGGGGAGCCTCATGCACCACCGGGATTTTAGGTGGCGTCGGTGTATCGGTCGGGCTGTCGACATCCGGTGCCGTCTGGGCCTGGTGTTGTCCGCCGCCGCCGCCGTTGGTGTCGTGCGAAGCATTCATCGGGTGAATACCGCGCAACAAAGATGAGACGAGGGTGAAAGCGACTGCTGCGACGACCACGAAGGCCATCAATACTCCGATGATGATCGGCACTTTATAAGAGCGCCGAGGTTGCTCTTGGAGCGCAACTATTGCATTGTCCTGGGATGTCGTGGAGACCGCGGTAAGACTGGTCATCGACATCGACGATGCACGTCGCCGCGGAGACGCCGCCAAAAGTTCGTTTTTCAACTCCAGCATCGATTGCTGGCGATCGTCCGGATGTTTCTCCAGGGCCCGCATGACCGCGCCCTCCAGCCGATCTGGAAAGTAGAGGTCGGGTCTGACCTGGTTGAAGGACGGCGGGATCTCATTGAGGTGCTTGGTAATTGTCTCGATAACATTCTTGCCGGCCAGCGGCAGCTTTCCGGTCAAGGTCTCGAACATGACGACGCCCATCGAATACAGGTCGGCGCGTCCGTCCAGATGTCGTCCTTCGCACTGTTCAGGGCTCATGTAGACGGGACTGCCGAAGATTTCTCCAGTGGAGGTGAGCCGCTGCGAGTCCTCGTCGCCTAATTCCAGGATCTTTGCCACACCGAAGTCGACGACCTTCACAAAGTCGTCCTGCTGATCGGTGTTGAGGAGCATGATATTGCCGGGTTTCAAGTCGCGGTGCACGATGCCGTTGCGGTGCGCATGCTCGAGGGCATCGCAGACCTGCGCAAAAATGTTGATCGAACGCATCACGCCTAGCGATCCGCCCGATTTGATCAATTCAGAGAGGCTAGTCCCCTGAACGAAGTCCATGACCAGATAAGGAACTTCACCAACAAACCCGTAATCGTGCAGAGTGATAATGTTCGGATGCATGAGGCGGCTGGCTGATTTTGCCTCTTGCTCGAACCGTTTGACGGTTATCGAATCCTTAACCAGCTGAGGCTGCAGCATTTTGACCGCGACGATACGGTCCATGTATTCCTGTTTCGCCCGGTAGACAACGCCCATCCCACCCCGTCCGACGACGGAGAGGATGCGATAGCGATCTTCCAGGAGCGTCCCGATTAACGGATCTTCCGTGGAAGCTGGCGAGGATGCCGATTTCTCGATCAAAACTCAGGGCCTCTAATTCAACGCTCAACGTCGATGCCAGGGGTATCGACCACTACTTTGTACCCCTGCCCTTCCGCCACTAATCGACAACAAAAAGACAATATCAAGATAGCAGGAACGTTAACTGTCGCGCTTAGGACCCCTGTTCGCGGGAACATACCGGGCCAGCTGGAAAGTCAAATTCGGGGCTATCCCTGACATTCTCTCCATAACAACTCCAGGTTTGGTGAGGATGATTTCGTGGCAACCTCCCTTCTCGCAGGCAGAAATTATGTTATCGGCGCACTGCTCCGAGCTGATGCTCAGCACATTACGCATGAGCCAGCCCTGAATATCCTGGCGCCGGGCGATTTCCGAGGGATCCTCCGAAGAGCAGTTCTTTTTGAAAAACTCCGTTCGCACCCAACCGGGGCAAACCGTGACCACATCGACGCCCCGCCAGGAAAGCTCAGCCGCCATGCCCTCAGAAAGTCCGGTCAGGGCAAATTTGCTGGCGCTGTAACAGACGCTGCCGGGAAACGCAATTTTTCCGGCCACCGAGGCAACGTTAACGATCTTGCCGCTGTGTTTCTCAAAGAAATGCGGCAACACCTCATAAATCAGCATCAAAGCAGCAAAAAAGTTTACTTCAAAAACGTAACGCCAATCTTCAACGTTCAATTTGTGCATAGGTCCTGTCTTGGCCAGACCGGCGTTGTTGACGAGCAAGTCGATGCCGCCAAAATTTTCTTTGCACGTTGATACCAGTGACTTTAACACTTGCGGATCGGCGACATCACCGGCCACGCACAGAGCTTCACCACCGGCGGTGCGGACGGCCTTGGCTGTTTCTTCCAACACCTCGGCATTGCGAGCGTTCAATACCATGCGACAGCCCTTTCGCCTGGCTAAGCGCACAGCCAGGGCTTTTCCGATGCCGGTGGACGCGCCGGTGATAATCGTTGCCGCACCGCGAGTAATACCACGAGATTTAATGCCCATTGCTGCTCCTGCCACAAGATTATTTTGTCAACAGCCAGATCGTCTCTACACCATAAACCGCCACTAGATTGGAGAAAGTTGGATCATAGTCGGGATTGGCGAAAACATCTTTGAGAGTTCCGAGCGCCGTGGCATGCTTGATTTCCTGCTTAGCCTTCTCGACCTGTCGCTCTGCCCGCAGCGTCTTATTTTCGCGCATGATCAAGCCGTGTGCATCGATCAACAATTGCATAAAGGTCATCCACCAGACTGAAGCGGCGAAGAGTGCCAGCAGCGCCCCGCCGACTTCAGCATGCATGGCAAAGGAAAAAACCAGTGAGGCAATACCCAGGATGATCAATATAGTCACCGCGAAAAGCGACCAGGCAATCAGTCGAGCCAGGCCGAACACCGTCCGCAGTGCCACTACCTGCCAGCTGGAGCGAGACGCCTCGCTGAGAACCAGTGAGATTTCCTCGTAAAAAGGCACAAATTGCGGCACCATCAGCAGTGCACGCAGAATTACAGCACTAAAAAACGCACCACCACAAGCAGCCATAAACGTGGCATAAACAGCCGGTTCCGTTAGGCCTTGCAACAGCAGACAGGCGGCAATCATCAGCACAAACGACACACCTGCCGCCACCAGACTGAAAGTGCCGCCACGAGTGCGCTGCGACTCCTCCACGATCAATCCGCGCGACAAAAGCGCATTGCGCATGTCTTGTTCGATCACGGCGCCATATCCCGCTCTGGTCAGATCTGCCACCACTCTCAAGATGCCGGTCAGCGTGAAGTAGCCCTTGATGCGCTTGGGATCTCGAACCACATCCTGCAAGAATCTGCCGACCGTGGTTGTAAAAAACACCTTGATCGCATTCAGGCGACGGAGCACCTCGGCTGGATTGACGGTGGCCAGCGGATTGACCTCATTGACTTTCTTCTCGGCCCAGCCGCGCACCTGGCTTTTGACCCGCTGCCAGATCTCCATCTCGTACGGAGCAAGATTCTCGCCGACGTTGGTCGCTGTCTGTGATTTCACAGCCCTTTGGATGAGATCAAGCGCCATGACAATCATGGTATGGGTCATATCGCCGTCACGCACGAGGTAAGCCAGTTCGGCCGGACGCAACTCTCCCTCGTTTCCAACCACGGGCAGGGAAACTGGACTTGTCCCCAGCGCTTTTTCTCTTATCAGCCGGCGCACTATGAGCAGCAATGCCGCCCAGAGAAGTGTGATGCCACCGATGAGAAACAGGTTCATATCTGCGTCAAATTGTATCTGGTCCAGACAGAATGCAGTTTTGGGGTAGTCGCGCACGGGTACTTTATTGATTAGAAAATATAAGACTCAGTGCTCAGGGGTGAGAGCGATCAGTCACATTCATTCGATGACCAACAGCAAACGGCACTTCTTCCTGAGCATGTTCACGATCTACGTGGCAGTGGCCTTGGTGGTGGGCGTGGCGTTGGAAACCTCACCCATGTTCGAACGCCAGGAATTGCAGACAATCAACCTGCGCTTCGAAGTGCGCCAATGGCTGGTCTGGTCGAAGAAAAGCCTGGAGCGGCTCAACCTGCCCCTTCTCTGGCAGTACCACGAAGCACATGAAATCCCGAAACAGTGGTGGGCGTGGGATTACACGTTGAGCTGGCTGGTCGAATACAACCACCCGCCGGTCATGCACAAGGTGGTCATCTTCAACCACTCCACTGAAGACGAGCCACCCCGGCAGGCGATCAACCAGTACCCTTGGATGAAACCGCTGCTGGACTTTCCGCTCAAGCGCAAGACCGTGGCCGACATGGTCGAGGTTCTGGCTCGCGCTGGAGCCCGTTTGATCATTCTGGACAATGAGTATCCGCAGTACACCGACGACGACCATCGCCTGGCGGAGGTGATTCACAACTGCGACATCGGCAAGTATGGGCGGCCGGTGCGTGTGCTCATGGTCAGCTCGGTCAATACCTCCTCGTCGCGTGACCTGCTGAAAATCAAGGTGCCCAGCTATCCGCGAGGCGTCCTGGAAGAGTTGCAGACCATGGAGCCTGGGCAGGACGTGGTCAGCAAGTACACGGGCATGGCTTGCATCGAGCCGGATGCCGACCAGGTGGTCCGGCGCATCGAACTGGCTCGCCCCGGCGTGACCGAAGGCATTCACGAGTCGATCGTGGTGAAAGCACTGGAAAACATCGGCGAGAAAGTGGCGACCGATGTGCCAAACAACATGTACATCGACTTCGCCAGTCCACCCAACTCTGAACTTTATCCAGTGCGTCCGCACAACTACCTGCTCGATCCTGACATGCGGCGTGCGCTCTTGCATCCGGACAAACTCTCAGATCTCGATCTGCGCGGTGCCATCGTCTTCATCGGCGACGGTGTGTTCGATGTACACAGCACTCCATTCACCAACCAGTACACCAATCAACGCAGCGGCACTGAAATTTTGGCTCATGCCATGGACACCATCTCGCGCTGCTCCTGGCCGTACAGACTGGACGGCGTAGATTCCATGCTCTACACGGTGATTGCCACCATGATCGGTGGCATGATCTGGTTTGCCTGGAAAGGTTCTCAGACTCCTGTGGCTCCCGGTCCGCCTGGATCTGCAGACGCCAAGCGCTTCAAATATCTACTCAGCGACATGCTGGTCTTCATATCGCTTCTGGGAGGCACCTGGGTGGTCGCCTGTCTGGTCTTCTCCGAGGGCGGTCTGATCGTGCCGGTCTTCGCACCTTCCATTGCCATCGGTCTGGGCACTCTGGCCGCAATTTTGTGGGAGCGCGAAAAGGAACGGGAAGAGCACGTCGAATCTCGGTTGTCCGCCGCGTCAGAGATGTTGGGTTTGACCCAGGACAAGTACGAGTCCGAACTGAAACGGCAAGAGGCCGAAGCCCAGACCCGTGAAGCGATTATGGACAAACGCCGCCGTCACGAATTCGTACGGCGCATCAACCACGATCTCAACGCTCCGGTCAGCAACCTCAACTGGACAATTGCTGAACTTCAACTGATCGAATTGGATAATCCGCAGGTGCGCGAAAAAGTCGCCCGCCTGGTCAAGTCATCCGACCGTCTGTGCGAGTTGATCGATCAGTTGGTGCAATCGTACGACTATGAAAGCATCATCTCGAGCGATGAAAACCTGACTGTCTGCGACCTCGGTGCCATTGTTCACGACAGCGTCGATGTGTTGATCACGCTGGCCGAAAAACACGATGCCACCATCGCATGCAACATCCCGGATCACTCACTGTGGGTGATGGCCAACCAGTTGCAGTTAACACGGGTGGTCGACAACCTGATCCGCAACGCGGTCAAACACAACCCACCGGGCACCCGCGTCAGCGTCGCGGTGGAGACGCAGAGCCCCTGTCACGTCCTGATTATTACAGACAACGGCAAAGGCATTGCTGCGCAGCACCTGGACAACATATTCGAAGCCGGCTTCCGCGTAGAACCGGAAACCACAAGCGGGCAGGGTCTGGGACTGGATATCGCCAAAACTTTGATGGAGCAGATGGGCGGTGAAATCTGTGTAGAGAGCGAACTGGGGCTGGGAACCAGCTTCATCCTCACTTTTCCTGTCGCGTTCGAATCGTACGTACATCCACAATCCAACCTGCCCTGGGAGGTTTCCGCCGCAGACCTGCAGGGAATCGAGTCCACGACCGCATCCATCAACATCGCGCCGGACAACTTAGAAGACGGAATCGCCGAAGTTACCCAAGTTACTGAGGACACCGAGGAAGATGCGACAGAAGAGGAAGAAACGGGAACAGAAGACGAAGACGGTGTAACCACTCATTCACCCAATGTGAGAAAAAATGACCACCACCAAAATCTTGATTATCGAAGACGATGAAGACTTCTCCAGCATCCTGCGCCGGGTCATCGAACAAGACCCCGAACTGCAGGTAATGGACGTCATCAATTGCGAACAGAAGGCATTCGAGGTGATTCGTTCGCCGCAACTCCACGATGCAGACTGCGTCTTGCTCGACCTGCAATTGCCGTACTCATACGGCGACAAGTCGGTCAGTTCGCTGGCCGGCATTCGCATTTTGGAAGAGATGCGCCATCAACGCGGGTTTTACGGGACCATTATCGTTTTAACCAACTCCAAGTCGCCCGCCGACGGGCAGCGCGCCCTGGCAGCCGGTTGCGACGGCTATCTGTGCAAGCGAGCCCGCATCTCGGAAGTTCCTGAGATGCTCGCTGAATTGAAGATGGCCATCAAGGGCGAAGTGATCCTGGTTGCCAGCATGATGCGTCACGTATTCATCCGGGACGACATATCAGCGAAAGAAGCTCGCCTGCTCGATTTACTGAGCGCTGGTAAGAGCTGGGCAGAAATAGCCCGCGAACTGGGCTATAAGACTCCCAAAGCAGCGGCCAATGTCGGCGACCGCATCTTCGACAAATTGCTCACTCCGCAAGACCAGCAGAAGCTGGCGGAAGAAGGCGCGAAGAAACGCCAGAAGGCTCTGGAAATCTGGCAATCGCGGCGCCTGAGTCACACCCGCACCTGATCTAAGTAAAGTCTTTCTGTGATATGTTGGGATTCAGTAACTCGAATGCAGCCTAGATGAGAAAACAGGCATTCACTATTGCAGCACTGGTCCTATGTGCGCAGGCAGCGTTAGCTTCTTCGCCCGACCTCAATGTGCAACTCAATCTTCTGGAATCAAAGGTAACCGGCAAGGCGCAGCCCAATCTCAGCCTGGCAGAGCGGGTGGCGGCGCTTGAGAAGGTAGTGCACGGACAGGTGCGAACCGGCTCACTGGTCAAACGTGTCAAAGACCTGGCTGATGTGACCGGCGGCTCTACCGTGCAAAACTTCAAGCCGCCTGAGCTTCCCAAGGTCGATACATCGTCGACGGCGGCAACCGCGGCCGCCGAACCTGAGCCCCAGACGCCTAAATCAATAGCACCACATCCGGTGGCGACGCCGCGTCCGAGCGCTGCAGCCCGGGCCAAGACCAGCAAGCCGCTGGCGGCAACCAATGGGCATCCCGCTGCGCCGGCAGCCGGCAAAACTGCTAGCGCACAAAATCCGCTGAAAGCGCATGTCGAAGACGATATTCGTCTGGGAATGCAGCATCACAACTCAGGTAATCTCGCGGCAGCGAAAGCGGCTTTCCGCCGCGCTCTTCGCGCCGATCCCAAAAACGTCAATGCCCACTTCAATATGGGTGTTATCTGCGAGGAAACCGGCGACCTGCAACGCGCACTGGCTCACTATCAGGCCGCTGCGGAGGGCGCCCCCAACGACGCGGATATCCAGGAAGCTGTAGTTGCGGTGCAAAAGAAACTGGGCAATACTGCCGGCGCCGTGCCGGGTCAGTACGGCAGCAACGCTCAACCGTTTGCCGACCAATCACCAGCGGCAACCGCTTCATCGTTCAGCTACGAGCAACCGCAGGCTTCGCAAGATCCGTACGCCCCCGCTCCAACTCCCGCTCCGGATTTCCGCCAAGCTGGATATCAATCCGGTCCATTCTATGCCGGCAGTCCCGGTACCAATAACGGCACGCCACTTCTGCAGGGGCAAGCCCAGCAGGCAGACCTGGCAGCCTCAGCCAATCAAAATAATCTCGGCATCAACAACGCACCATTTTCTGGTCTCGGAGCAGCCCAACAGCAAGCGGTGCCACCATTGAGTGCCAGCAGTGGCTCATTGAATTCCGGCGCCAACCAAAACAGTCACCCCGGCCGAAGAAAATTCTTGCAGTCGGCAGCGACAGCCGTAGGCATGAGCGCCATCTCCATTGGCAGTGGTCTGGTGCGCTCAAGAACCGGCTTTGGCGGCGGCGGCGGACTGGGCGTGCTCCATTGTCCGGTGTGCAGTTGGTTAAACCGCTTCTAGTCAAAGCTTGGGTTTCGACGCTGGCCCTTTTGTGCTGCCTGCCGGTCTGCATATCCGCGCGTGCCGACTGCTGCGCCGAGTCTCCGTCCGTCCAGGTGGCTTCCATGGGCCACACGCACAACTCCGGACTGCGCCTCATCCGTAGACCCGAAACCATAGATATCCGGGCTGCCGCCCCCGTCTTTTTTGTGCCACCGGGAATTACAGAGCGCTGGCTGTACAACCTGAAAAGCCCTTCATTTTGCACTATGGTGCTCTGCAACGGCTCCTGCACGGATCCTTTTTTGAGACGTGCCCAGTCCAACGAAAACTTCGTTCATGCCACCGTAGGTAGTACCGTGTCCGCATCTGCGATGGGTGAGGGATGTCATCCGGATCTGGGCTGCCGCCTGCGCGGTCTGTTCGACTAAGCCGAGGACGGCATCAGTCTTTTGTACAGAGGCAAACTGATGACAAAAGGCAGAGTTTGATATACCAGGCGAAAAGCCAACGCGGCCAGAACGGCCTGTTCGGGATCTACCCCAAAGCCTACGAAGATGGCCGTCATCGATCCTTCTTGCACACCCAGTCCACCGGGGATCATTGAAACAAATGCCAGCGCCATAGCGGCACAGAAACCGGTAAGCAGAATGCCGATGTCGATAGGTGCTGCCATGGCGTCCAGGCAAAACCAGAGTGCTGCTGCGGCAAACAGCCAATCGGCGAGCATGAGGGTAATGGTCCAGGCAACCACCTTGCGGTGCCGGCGAAACTGCAATGCTCCGCGATCGAATGTATTGTCAAATGAAAGAATAAACTTCTCAAGTACATCCAGCTGTCCGCATTTGTGCGCCCAGGTTTTGAATACAGTAATGAAGAACCGACGCACGCTCGATTTGAACATCGCAAATCCCAGTGCCACCAGTGTCACAGATAACAACGAGGTACCGACTAAGAGCGAGTTCTCCACAGGAGCACCGAGCTTGTGCTCGCGCAAAATGCGCATCAGTCCGAAGGGAGTCAGAGACACCAACACCACGGCATTGAGATACGTATTAAATAATGAGGCCGCCAGTGCGTCGGCATAAGGCACGCCTTCTTTTTTCAGAAAGATGAGACGCGCCGAATGCATGCTCAGTCCGCCCATGCTCATGAATTCCCCCAGAGCGGTGGATAAAAACCCAATCGCCAGGAGGCTCTTCGTCGACGCTGCAACATTGAAAATGCGATTGACCTGCTCGTAAGCGATGCTCATGCAAAGATACGAAGCAGCCGTACAACCTACTGCCACTACCAGTAATGCCCAGTCGGCATGAGACAACATGTGAAGAGCTTCGCCGGAATTCAGCCACAACACCAGAGCGGCTAAGATTGCCACACCCAGGATTGTGGTCAGCCAACTCCGAAGTTTCTTCACTTGATGACCTGCCCTTCCTCAACCTCGTATAATGGTGCAGTCATACTTCACGGTCAATGGCCGATGCACAAATTACTAATCTCACTGGTGGCAGGTTTCGTCCTCTGGATTACAGCAGCCACAGCCGTCTTTGCTAAAGATCCGCAGCCGTTCCGCCTGATGGTCAGCCAACCTGCCTATTGCGGCCTGCCTGTGTGGCTGGACTCGGATTTGCAGAAACCGTTCACTTGCTACTATCCATTCTCGCCGAATCCAGTTGATTTCGGGATGAATCGTATCGAACTGCGAGAGGGCGACAAAACGATCCTGGTTACCGATACCAATCAAGGTGATTCCATCTCGACTCGTCAAACCCGCCCCAATCACTTGCCGTTGCATGTTATTCATCCCTTCCCGTCACCAGGTAAGTACTCGGTGCGCTGGAGTGTCATCGATCCCCGCAATAAGACCCATGTCCTGGCCCAATCGCAGTGGATCAAATTCAAAGTCCAGCCCTCCACGATCGAAAAACGCCTGTCCTGGTTGCAGACGCAATCGCGTTTTCGCCCCTTCGCCAATTCACCGGTGCTCAGTTATTATTTGCCGGCCTTGCTTTGTATGGCTCCCGACAAAAGAGCGATGCGAGCCATTCTGGACAAGACTTACAGCCACGCCGAACCAGTTCCGCAAATAGCCATCAACTATTTGCCGCTGCCTCGTGGAGACTGGTCCGATGTCAATCAATCCTTGTTCAAACCTGGCTGGTCGAAGGCAGACATTCTAAAAGAGATCACCGCTCTGATCGAATTCCGAGGACCGAATGCCCAGCTAACTAAGGCATTGTCGCTGTTTGACACAATCGACGACCCAGTGCTGGTTGCGCGCGTGATAGCCAAATTGGACTATGCAACCGATCTGCAAGTTGCGGATGCTCTGGACATGCTCGATGTGGTGGCGCACAAGCATCCCGATGCGAAGAACAACCCACAAATCACTGCGTCAGCAGATGCCGCCGTTTTGCGACTGGCATCCAGCATCAAAAAACGCCCATTTGCCAGACCGGCTTTCATCAATTATTTGAGCAACACATCTCATCCGCAAGCCGCTCAGCTGCTTCAAGAGCTTGGTGCAGCGAAATAACATTGGTGCTCTCGGCAGCGCCAGAATCAGCGGCGCACAACCGGAGTCGGAACTGCCGGTAGTACCACTTGCGGCTGCGCCAGCGGCAACCAGCCAGCCCCGTCTTTAGAGATGGTGTAGCGGCGCATGAAATCATCATCGGTTTTCGAGAAGTCAGTCCGCCAGTGAGCACCGCGCGACTCCTTGCGCTCCAGGGCGGCGCGAGCAATCAGCCAGCCCAGCAACGCCATGTTAGCCGCTTCCGCAACCTGTCTGTCTTCAGTGACCAGGGTTTGCGGACATTTATCGGTCAACTCTTCAATGAACCGCTGCAAGTGAGCGCCGTCGCGCTGCAGTCCGACGTTCTCAAACATGTCCTTCTTGAAACGGCGAACGTCTTCCGGTGTCGGGTATGAATGCCTCTGGTGCGAAAACGTGTCGGGGAACTTGACGTACGCTCGCGCGCCGCCGAGCTCGCCGGCAATTTTAGTGGCCGCGCGCCGCGCCATAACACCGCCTTCCAGCAAAGAATTGCTGGCCAACCGGTTGGCTCCATGCAACCCTGTCGAAGCACATTCCCCGATCGCAAAGAGGCGCGGAACCGTGGATTGACCCGCATCATCCGTCCAGATACCGCCCATGAAGTAGTGCGCCGCCGGTGCCACCGGTACTGGTGCGGTGACCGGATCGACTCCGTAAGCACGGCAGGTCTTCACGATGTTGGGAAACTTGTGTTCAATGTCGGCACCGCCAATCGGGCGCAGGTCCAACCAGACGTGAGGTAGTTCCTGTTCGATCATCGTATTGAGTATGGCACGTGCCACCACATCACGCGTTGCCAGTTCGCCGTCTGCGTGATAGTTGAACGCAAAGCGCACTCCGTTCTTGTCGATCAGATGCGCTCCCGCTCCACGCACCGCCTCCGATATGAGCGCGGCTGGCGCTCCTTCTTTCACAAGCGCCGTCGGGTGGAACTGGACAAATTCCATATCGACTACATTGGCTCCGGCGCGGAAGGCCATGGCAATACCATCGCCGGTGGCAATGGCCGGATTGGTCGTGCGAGCGAAAATCTGACCGAGTCCACCAGTGGCAAGAATCGTATATTCGGCGAGAATCTCCACCATTTCACTGCCAATCAGAAGTCGGGCGCCCTCGCATCCGTACTCGGAGACGATCAGATCCAGGGCAAAGATATCTTCGAGCACCTGGGCATGAGGCGCGTTGCGCAGGGACTGAATCAGCCCGGTTGTGACCGCTTTTCCGGAGGCATCTTTGTTGTGCAATACGCGCGCCTGCGAATGCCCTCCTTCGCGCGCCAGCTCCAGAGGTTTTCCCGCCACCTGTTCGGCGCGATCGAAAATCACCCCCAGCTCCTGCAGTCGAGAGACCAACGCCTGTCCGTCATTAACGATAACGCGAGCAATATGCTCATCGGACAGTCCGGCACCGGCCGAGAGCGTGTCGGCCAGATGCAGTTGCGGCGTGTCGAGCGGATTGCTGGCAGTCACAGCCGCCAGACCTCCTTGTGCCAGCGTCGAGTTGGAATCTGCCAGTTTGCCTTTGGTGGCGACTATGACGCGCGCCCCGGCGGCTTGCAACTCGTAAGCAGCCAGAAGACCTGCGATGCCCGATCCTAAGACGAGTACTTCAGTTTCAATTTTGCTTTGTGCCGGGTAAGCCATGTTGACTTACCTCCTTCAATCTCAGATGGGTGGTGGACTTCAATAAATCGAGATCATGCGCTCAATAGATTTCAGAGCCTTAACCCGGGTCTCTTCCGGGACGGTCACGTGATAGACATCATCTTTGAGCGCGCGATGCAATTTCTCAAGAGTGATCATTTTCATGTATTTGCAGCTCATTTCGTTGTCTATCGGCAGGAACGTCTTTTCGGGGTTTTCTTTTTGCAAGCGGTGCAAAATACCGATTTCCGTCGCCACGACAAACTCGGTGGCTTTGGATTCACGAACCTGATTAATCATGCCTTCGGTGGAACGCACTTTTAGCGCGCTGTTGCCGTTCTGGCGCACGACCCGGTCAAGATATGGGGTCAGGCAGCCGCATTCGGGGTGAATGAGCAATTCCGCATTCGGGTGCGCATTGATCTGTTCGTCGATGCGTGCCGGCGGGATAGCGGCGTGCACGTGGCACTCGCCCATCCAGATATGCATGTTCTTGCGCCCAGTCATCTTCTGGACCCACGAGCCCAAGAATTGATCAGGAAGAAACAGAATTTCTTTGTCCTCGGGAATCGACTGCACGACTTTCAGGGCATTTCCGGAGGTGCAGCAGTAGTCGGTTTCCGCCTTGATGTCAGCCGTCGTGTTGACGTACGAAACGACTACCGCATCCGGATGCTCAGCTTTCCAGGCTTTCAATTCATCGATGTTGATCGACGCCGCCAGCGAGCAACCGGCATCGAGATCAGGAATCAGCACCCGTTTATCAGGGCAGAGAATGGCTGCAGTTTCAGCCATGAAGTGCACGCCGCAGAAAACGATCACCTTAGCGCTGGTCTTAGCCGCTTGCTGCGACAATCCCAGCGAGTCGCCGACAAAATCCGCGACATCCTGGATCTCGGGAATCTGATAGTTGTGCGCCAGAATAACGGCATTGCGCTTCTTGCGCATCTCGTAGATCTCGGACACCAATTGTGCTTCGTGAGCAGTTTCTTTGAATTCAGTTAATACGGTTGCCATGGCACTAGCCCTCTATTTCCAGGCTGATGTCGATGCTTTTAATAGAGTGCGTCAGCGCACCTACCGAGATAGCATCCACTCCCTGGATCAGATAATCGGACAGATTGCTCAACTTGACGCCGCCTGAAACCTCCACAAAGCTCCTGCCGCCGATGACGCGAATGGCTTCCTTGATGGTTTCCGGGCTCATGTTATCGAGCATGATGATGTCGGCACCGCCGCAGGCAGCTGCTTCTGTTTCCGCCAGGGTGGTGACTTCAACTTCCACGACATCGCCGGGTCTGGTCTGGCGTGCGCCCAGGTAAGGGCTTCGCCGGACACCACCGGCAATGCGCACATGATTGTCTTTGATAAGAACACGGTCGTACAAACCTTATGATGATTGACGCCGCCGCCGACCCTGACCGCGTACTTTCGAGAGCGCAGTCCGGGCGTGGTCTTGCGCGTGCGTCGGTATGGCGATTTTGAATGGTCGAGCCACTTTGACGAAACTGTATGCTTTATCGTGGCGATGCCGGAGAGACGTTGATCAAATTGAGTGCAGTTCCCGCTGAGGACCGAACGAGCAGCGCCTCTGGTGGCAACTTTCATGGGCACCGCCTTCGCCGATATGTACCCTCGGCGATGAGCGGTGTGAACTGAAGGCCGGGATCGAATCTCAACACGCGCTGCATGACCGGCAAACCGGCTAGAACACCGGAGTCTTTGAAGATGACTCAGCGGTCACCTGCAAGTCACCTCGGTATCACGCTGTCAGCGGTGATAAAGTCGCCTTCCTGTCCAAAATCTTCAGCCAGAGCCATTTCACTATCTTTTTCCAGATCCGGTTGCAGATTGCTGAAGAGTTGGGACGGCGTTGGAGTTTGCAAATTGAAAGCGGGGCGCTGCGTGCCTTTGCGGCATCAGCGCTTCGACTTGCGCGTCCGGCGAGCTAGTGATGAGTTTGGCGTGTGTTGTGCTGGTCATGATTCCGTCTATCCAGTGGATATATAGTGGATTTCTTTGAAGGACCTGCGTACGTGGCGATTTGTTTCCAGTAAGCGTTAGTTTTACGCTAATAATCAGTTTAGCACTTTTTGTCAATAAGTACCAGGGAATTCATTAAATCAGAGCAGGCGCCAAGCCAGGCAGGCGCAGAGCTTTGCCCGGATATCAACAGGAATGGCTCATTGCTGTATCAGGGACAACCAAGGCACCCCGGATTAAATGTAAAAGACACGTTACGCCCCACTAATCCGAAGCAAGAAAAGTCAGCCGCGAACCTGGCGCTGAATTCGCTGCCGCAACGGCCAATCAATTTTTTCCGCGCTTTGCTTAGAGACATAAGTGCTAGACAGTTGTCATGGATGAGTTGATAATTTCTGCTGAGGCTGCTGAAGAAACTGCTTCGCAGCCGGTTGGGGCAAAGGAAATAACGAATGCAACCACATCGTGCATGGCTGTGTCTGGCTCTTCTCATCGGCTTATCTGCCGGCTTAACTATCGCTCCCCGTGCGGCTTGCGCTCCGGGATACGATCCATATCTGCAGGACAATTTGAAGCGTTCACGCGACGCCCTGCTCTCTCAACGAGCGGAGCTGAAGCAAGCCTTCGGCGATACGCAAGGACAAATTGATCGCTTAAATCAGCGGCTGACGCGCATCGACCAGTACATCAAGCAAGTCGATCAGGCGCTCGATGACGTCGAAGCAGCGCTGCGCAACGCCAAATGAAATGCAGATAAAATATCGCTCAAATTGACATCATTACTGATAAACTAGACCGGTTTAATGAGGTGTGGCGCATGATAAGAAGAACGACAATCCACTTGGCATCCCTCTCGGCAGCCTTGTCTGTAATGTCGTTCGCAATTCCAGCATTCGCAATCGACGCCTCGCAATTCGATGCGACGCCGGCAGGTGAGGGCGAGTGCAAGGTCAAATGCCACTCGCCGCATGCAGCCTGTCCTGAATCAGCCAAAGTTATCGAAACTCTGCAGCTCCTGGTCAAGGCCTACACCGCCGGCGACCTGAAAACTTACGAAGAATACTTGGACGACAATTGCACAACGTTCCAGGAAGACACCCATAAACTCGTCTCCGGCAAAGAGAACGTGCTGGCTAACCTGAAAGAATCGTTCGAAGGGAACAAGCCGGGCGGTGAGCATCCTTTGCTGTCCTTCACCATCGACATGCCGTACGCCAAGGTCACAGGTGATACAGCGGTCGTCACTTTCGTCGCCTACCGCTCCGTAGGTGGTGCACACCCGACTCGCGAAAAATCACACATAACCGATGTGTTCGTCAAAAAAGACGGGAAGTGGAAGAAGTTGCACTATCGCGGACGCTGGCAAAAGACCAAAGAATTGGCTCCAGAACCAATGCCTGAGTCCTAATCACGAGGCTGCTTGTCGGTGATCAGGCGCACGCCGCGTCCTCGCGCGTAGTACGTCCAGATCCATTCGAGCAGCACCATCATACGATTGCGCAGTCCAATCAAGAACAGCAGGTGGATTAACAGCCAGGAGAGCCAGGCGAGATAACCTTGCAGACGCGCACGAAACGGCCATTTCGCATCGGCGACAGCACGCCGGCGCCCGATCGTAGCCCATGCCTCCCTTGTCGAAGTAATGAAAGCCGGTGCGCGGCCTACCGCTGAGATCGCCGGCGATTTCTAGAGCCGCATGATCGCCCATCTGCATCGCACATGGTGCCACACCCGGAAGCTGTTTGCCGTTCTCTTCCGCATGCGCCAGGTCTCCGCAAACAAAAATATTCGCATGACCGGGCGGATTCAAAAACTCGTTCACGATCACGCAGCCCCGGCGGTCAGTCTCAACACCAAGCAGCTTGCCCAGCGGAGACGCCTGCACACCGGCGGCCCAAATAATGGCGGCAGCTTTTATGGTGGCTTCTTTGGTGACTATTTGATCCGCACACACATCCAAGACTTGCGTCGAAGTGAGAATCTCCACACCCATGCTTTGCAGCTGCCGCGCCGCGCTCTGCGATAACTCCTCCGGATAAGGTCCGAGGATGCGCCCCTGTCCCTCCACGAGCAGAACCCGAGCTTTAGCGGGATCGATCAGTCGGTATTCATGGCTCATGTAGATCTTGCAAGTTTCACAAATGGCATCAGCCAGTTCAACACCTGTAGGTCCGCCGCCGATGACGATGAAATTGAGCGGGTCGTGCGTGCCGGTTTCTGCCACCTGACGCTCAGCCAGCTCGAAAGCCAGAAGCACCCGCCGCCTGATCTCGAGCGCATCTTCAACAGTCTTAAGTCCGGGGGCAAACTGCTCCCACTGATCTTTGCCGAAATAAGAGTGCGTAGCACCGGCAGCCAGAACCAAATAATTGAAAGGCAATGTGATGTTTTTGCAGAGCACCTCACTTTTGGTCAGGTCAAAGCCGGTCACCTCATCCAGCAATACCCTCACGTTTTTGTAGTCGCGCACAATCGATCTGATCGGCTGCGCAATATTCTCCGGCGCCAGAGTGGCAGTCGCCACCTGATAGAGAAGCGGCTGAAACGTGTGATGATTCTTGCGGTCTACGATCGTTACTTCGACCGGCAGTTTGTCCAATCCTCGCGCGGCATGCAAACCGGCGAATCCACCGCCGACGATAACTACCTGTGGTGGCATTTCTATTTGGGCGCCGCTGGCGCGGCTCCCGGCGCGGTAGTAGGAGACATCTGATTGAGTTTAGACTCGATGCCGACCAGATGTTCTTTCACGTCACTGACACTGAGCATGATCGTGATCATGTTAACCATGGCAGCAACGATTGCTGCCACTAAAAGCGCCATCACAACCTGGTCGCGAGCCGGCGGGCCACCTACCGCCACCGGTCCGGAGGGAGACGGCATTGTGGTCGGCGCCCTCTCCGCTTTGGCCGGGCTTTCGCCGGCAGCGGGCTTGCCGACCTCCCGCGTGCTGGCCTTGTTGATGGAAGCGCGGTAACTCTCCAATTCTTTGCCCAACGTCTTTTTGAACTCTTCCAAGTCCTTGGTAGTTTGATCGCTCGCCGCCTTAGATGCCGTTTCCAGTTTAGTTCGCGCTGTATCCATCGTGGATGACATCGACTCAGTCATCCGTCCAAAACTTTTCTCCTGCTTCTCCATAGCTTCTTGCAGGGCACGCTGCTGCTGCGAGATCTTCGCTCCCAGGGTGGCAGCCAGTTGCTCAGCCTGTTGTTTCAACAATTGATCGACTTCGCTCCGCGAATATGTGGAGTACTTTTGCTGTTGATCCATATCGTTACTCTGTGGTGATACTGATTTTGGCGCCTTGGACTTGGATGCCGTCTTGACTTTATCAGCCGTCTCATCGACTGCAGCAACAGCGGAACTCTCAGCTTGGGCTGGGTCTTCCGTCGTGTTGACTGCCGATACAATCTTGGTTGGTGCGGCGGTCGCCGATTCACCGGCTACAGCTGCGGCCGTCGTCGCATCCGGCGGCAGCTTTTCCGCCAGCCACTCTTCAGCGATAACAGCAAAGGTTTTGTCCTTCAAATTAATCCGCAGGAGAATCTCAGGCATCATGTCCGGAGGAATATTGAGCGTCTTGGCCACGGTGGTGAAAACCTTGCCGGCCAGCTTCACGGCACCATATTCGGTTTTGACCGAAGGTTTCATCCCTTCAGCCTCAACAGTCAACGCCTCCAGAACGGTCCAGCGGTCTTTCGGATATCGGACACTGATCTCTTTAGGCTTGGCGTTGCGCTCGATCTCGATAATCACGGTCCCCTGGTTCTTCCAGAGGTCCATGAGCGCTGTTCGCATGGTCGGCGCATCGAAGTTAGCGGTGAATGAAGTATGTTCAGCTATCGCTTGCAGCATTTCATCGGACATGCGATAGACATGACAGCGATAGCTCTTGTTCGCGTCGAGCAGATCAGCGCTGATCCGTCCGAAGTTTGGATCCTGCAAATCTTCAGTCCGTGAGGCTTTTGGCGTCGGATCGTTGGAAACCAATGTGATCTCGCTCCGCAATCGTCAGAGCTATTTTAACGCCGTTTTCAAAAACCAGAACCGCTATCTTTTGTTCCGCCGCCGGAACCAGAACCAGAGGCTCCTTTCGGCTGTAGCAAAGATGTGAAGGCTGGAGAGAGTTTCTCGCGCGGAGCGGCACGCTGAAAGGCAGCGACTTGTTCAGCCGCTTCCTGGTCTTTGCCCATGCCGGCCAGAGCTCGGGCTAAATGCAGGCGATCGACCGTGCACGAAGGGCTGATTCGCAACACCTGGGAAAAAGACTTGGCGGCATCTTCGTTTGCCCCGGCAGCCAGCTGCGCCAACCCCAGGTCTCGCAACAGCATCACATCATTGGGGGACTCGCGCAGCGCATCAGATATGGTGGCGATCATAGAACCAGCACCACCTTGCTTCGCCAGCGAATCGCGCTTCTTCGCGTCACCGCCGGAAGCGCGAGCTAAAAGCAGTGTCCCACTGTCATAATTATCAGCAATGTAGGGATCCCACTTGAAGTCGCGCTGCAAGGGAAAGCCCAGTTCTGTCATCGGGCGCCAGGCAAAATTTTTCTTGAGCTTCGAGCGGTAGAGCGACACGCGCTTCGTTCCACCGGACAGATCGCCTTCCAGCATGTCCAGTTTTGCCAGCAGTAGCACCGTCGGCGCATAACTGCGCAAAGTCTCGGCATGCATGGCGTTGCCGCGAGCGGCTGAAAATTGTCCCCGCAAGTATTGCACTGTCGCCAGTCCCTGGTAGCCGAACTGCCAGTTTGGATGAGCTCTAATCAGGGCTCGAAAGTTTTCTTCGGCGCGCGGCAGATCACCCTGGCGGTAATAGGCGTAGCCGATATTGCCGGCGATATCTATCCAGTTGGACTTCAGTTCTAATGCCCTGCTGTATGAGTTGAGCGCAGCCTGATAATCATGGTCGAGATAGTAAACGATTCCAGTGGAGAGCAAGACCTCCGGTGATTTCTCCAGAGAGTAAGCGTGCTGCAAGTTGTCCAGAGCTTCATTCAGTCGGTGTCGCGCTCCCAGAGCCAATCCCAGCATCTCGAACGCAATCGGATCGCTGCCGTCGGCGACAGTCGCCCTGGTCAAACTCTGGATAGCCGGATCCCATTGGCGCTTCAACAGGAGCGAAACTGAGGCAGAAACCAGAGCCTGAGATTTCGACCTGGCTTCAGGACTCCAGGTTTGCAATTGAGCCAGGGCACCGCAGGCAGTGCAGACCATCAGTGCCGCCGCAATCAGTGATGCAAATGGCTTAGTTCTCCTCGACCTGGTCAATCGCTGCTCCTCATTTAATAGCGGGTCACGCACTGATAAATCAAAACACGAACACGGGCCGATCCGGCAGTTTCTCGAAGTCAGCCTCTGAAAAAGAGTAGAGACGGGCCGGGCGATAGGATGACTCCTGGCTGGTTTCGTCCAGCTCTTGCAAAACTCCCGAACTGAGAAACTTCTTGCGAAAGTTGCGATTATCGATCTGCCGCCCGAGTACCGCTTCGTAGACTGTCTGCAGATCTCGCAGAGTAAACTTATCCGGAATCAAGTTGAAAGCGGCCGGCGAATATTCGATTTTGTACTTCAGGCGCTGATAAGCATAGTTGATAATGCGCTCGTGATCGAACGCCAGTGTCGGCAAATCATTGACAGGCCACCAGGCAACGCCGCTGGCATCAGAGCTGGCTTTCAACTCCAATCCTTCCTGACGCAGCAGCACCAGATATGCCACCGTGATCACCCGCCCGCGCGGGTCACGTCCTTGATCACCAAACGAATAGAGCTGCTCCAGATAGACGTTGGAAACGTTGGTCTCTTCGTAGAGTTCGCGCACCGCAGCTTGGTCCAGGGTCTCGTCCCGCTCGGTGACAAAGCCGCCCGGTAAGGCCCAGTTAGCCTTAAAGGGGTCGTACTTCCGTTTCACCAGAAGCACTTCCAACGTGGTCTGATGAACCGCGAATGCCACGGTATCGACGGTTACTTTTGCGTTCTCGGTGGTCATTTTGGCGCGCGGCTACCGACTGGATAACCTCATTCTGCCCCTTCAAGAGTTCAGATACAACACCTAGTTATCGTATCTATAACGATTTTTATATTCGCAGGTGTTTCAGCTTCCGTTCAAAACGAAGCGATAGGCATCCGCAAAGGTAGTCCATGGAGGCACGTGATGTTCACCGGCCAACTCAAACTGCTTGACCGGATGATTTGTAGCTTTCAGACGCTGCACTACGTCCATTTGCAGCGCCGCCGGCACCACGGTATCGGCACTGGTGGTGACCAGAGCAAACCGCGTGCCGGCTTGCACCTTGTCTATTTTGTTGATGAAACTCTTGGCCGCATAGACTTGCGGAACCTGCTCGGGAGTGCCACCAAACGCTTCCGCCATAGCCGTGCGAATCACGTCGGTATGAGTCTGATGATAAATGCCAGCCACATCTCCAGCCCCTTCCACACAGATGATGCCGGAAATTTTCTCTTTGATATCAGGTGGTGCGCTGGCCGCATAGTTGAGCGCTGTGCAGCCTCCCATCGAGGTGCCGCAAATGACGATGCGCTTGAAGGGCAACTCATACATGACATTGCGAATGTTCTGCGTAATATCGGCAACCGCAGCATCGTTGCCCCACGCCTGCTTTTTGCGGCAGCTGCAGGAGATGATGCAAGTGTTGCGATCGACACTGGTCAGACCGCGCGCTATCGAGGTGTCCGACGGCACCAGAAACGGTTCCAGCTCGGTCGAACCCATGCCATGCAAGTAGACAAGCAGCGTGTATTCGCGCGGTCCCCCCGACCACTGCGGCAAAAGCACTCGAAACTGATCCTCGACACCATCAAGATGACTGGCGAACTTCCGCTCTATTGAACGCTCCAACTCAGGATTGGGAGCGCTTGCGTTGCCAGTCGGCGAACCTCCCGGATTGCGTTCTTTGGCCAGGGCGCTGGATTGCGCCATGGCCAGATTTTGCTCGATCTGTTGCCGCTGCTTCTTGAGTTGCTTCACGTCGCCCCGGGCGTCAATGTAGCCGATCATGAAAACCAGCCCGGCAACGTTGAATAACGCCGACAGACCCAATAAACCAGCCACGACTTTCAGCTTCATGCCGCCTCCCGGTCACCCTCAGATCTTAGCGTGCATTTGCCGCCGGCTTGCAATGAGCAGGCGCATTTCTGGGCACAGCATAGTTAGATCAGTCCACAATAAAGCTCAATGACCAAGTTCAAGCTCCAGATCAAGATCGGTAGGCGACTACCTACACTCAGGTTAGTCTTTCTCTGCCTGCTGTTGAGTACATGTTGGTGGCTTAACGCTGTGGCGGCTCAGTGCCAGCCCGCCACCAGCAATGATCCACAAGACCTGGCCCGTGAGTGCAACGTGCGCGGCATCAAGCTGCAAGCCGCAGGACGGCTGGAAGAAGCAGCACAAGAATATCGGAAGGCTATTGCTTTATATGCCGCTGGTCCGGCGGCACACAATAATCTGGCGGTGGTTCTCAAAGACCAGAACAAGCTCGATGAGGCTGCCAAAGAAGCCGCGCTGGCCATCAAATTGCGCTCCAATCGTGCTGATTACCACTTCAATTACGGCATCATTTTGCAACGTCTAAATAAGCTGGATGAAGCGCGCACAGAGTTTCAACAAGCACGAGACATGCAGCCGATGGATGCCGAGTTTCGCTCCCGGCTCGCCCAATTGCTGATGCAGATGAATCAAGGACCAGCGGCCGAGGAAGAATTGAAAATGGCACTGCTTCTCAAACCAAATGAGGGCAAATACCATAAGCTCATGGCAGAATTGCTGATGCAGGTTTCGCGCCCCGACGAGGCGCTGCTCGAATATCGGCTGTCCGCGCCCCTTTTCCCACCCGACAGCCCGGAATCCGCTGAAATCAAAAGCAAACTCGATTACCTGAAAGCAAAACTTCAAACGCATTGACGAAACAACAATGAAGGACCACCTCGATCTAAAGCTCATTCAAAGGCAACTGACCGTCGCGCTCTTGGCGCTGGCCCTGCTTTATATACTGTTTCTGATCGGCGGCTACTTTGCCGACATTCTGCGCATTTTAGGCATCTCGGTTCTTGTTTCTTATCTGTTCATCAATGCCGTCGACTTCCTGCAGAAATACCTTCGCAATCGCGCTGTCTGCGTGATCATCGTCTACGCCAGTATCGTGATCATTACCGTGCTGGCGGCATTTCTTGTCGTACCGCAGCTGGTACTGCAGCTGACACAAATGGTTGAGACCACTTTCAACAAACTTCCCGAGTTCATTCAATGGGTAGTGACACAACTGGGACCGCTGGAGGAGAAGTTACGCGAACGCCACATCGACGTGAAGGCGATTGATATCTTCACCAATATCGCCAACAGCATCCCTAAACCCGATCCGGGGATTCTTCTGTCCCGGGTCAGCGACGTCGCCATGTCAACGGCGACCTGGGTCATGTACGGCATTTCGATTTCAGTTGTGACGTTCTACTTTCTGATGGACGGTTATCGCATCAAAGAAGGAATCATTCGTCTGTTTCCAGAACGAATGCGCGGCGACCTCAATCAAATCGCCATGGAGATGGACCGCACACTGCAGGCATTTTTCAAGGGACAGATTGTGCTTGCCGCCCTCATGGGTCTGGTGATGGGCGCCATTTATCTATGCCTGGGAGTCGAGTATGCACTGGTGCTGAGCGTCTTTCTGGCGGCCTGGGAGATATTGCCGGTTATCGGTCCTCCCATCGGCTTCGCGCCGGCACTTCTGGCAGTGGCAATCGGCGGCATGCATGCGCCCGGCAACAACCTCGCCCACATGATTATTATCACCGTCATCTTTTTAGTCATCCAGCAGATCAAAGACAACGTCGTCGGACCCAAGTACATGGGGAACGTCATTGGCGTGCACCCGATTTTGATTTTCGTTGCCATCATGGTCGGTGCCCGCGTCGACGGCATGCTGGGCATTATTTTTTCGTTGCCGGCGGCGTGTTGCATCAACGTCCTCGTCAACCATTTGACCAACCAGCAACAGCCGGAGCGGGTCCTGGACGACACCGTGGTCATGACCGTTCCAGCCAGTCCCCCAACCAGCTGCGACGTTTCGATCGCTACGCCGGGAAGCACACCCCTGGAAGTGGACGTGGAAAATATCTCGGTGACACCCGACCCCAATCCTGCCGGCTAGCAGCAAGGAGCCCGCACCGGATATGGTGCAGGCTCTTCTCAGTTTCTACTCGGTCAGTTGTACTTGTTTACTGAGCAGGTTCGGTTTGCGGCGCCGGTTCGCTCGGCTGCGCCGGTTGGGGCGCTGGTTGAGCTGGCTGCGCAGGTTGCGCTGCCGGTGTCGGTGTCGGAACATAGACGGGAGTCGGCACTTTCACTTCATGCGGCACTGGCACTTGTATCACTTGCGGCGGTGTCTGAATCACCTGCGGAGCTGGCTGCACTTCAGCCGGCTTCGGTTGGCTCAGTTGATCGAGCAAGCGGTTTTGTGCTTCCTGCTGCATTAGCCGATTCTGCGAATCATGATTCGATTGCGCAAAGAAAAATGCAGTGATGGCGACAGCCACTACGACTAGCAGTGCAAGCAAAGTTATGCCGACGTTCGAGGAGTTGCGGACTCGCTCTGAAATCGGTGTGTAGTCTTCGACGACTACATGTTCTTCTCGAATTGTCATTGTAATGGTAACCTCTCAACTCATCGGTTGCTCTGACGGGACGAGCGCGCAAAAGTTTCATCGAGTGAAAAGCGCCACCGGACGTGCTGCTAGTAACCGCACATGCCTTATCGAACCATTCAACAGGGTATAACTAGTGCAGAAACCATGCAGCGAGGAGAAGCACAATGAGAAAAACTGTCGCTCTGGCATCCCTCTTATTTTCGCTGGCGACAAGCGCGGCAGCCCTAGCTGCCGACAAGTGTGAAATCAACTGCCATGAATGCGCCGCTCAGTGCAAGCAAGTCCTCGCCTATGCCAAGGGCAAGAAGGGAGCACATTACGCAGCCGTCCGGAAAGCAACAGAAGACTGCGCACAAATTTGCCAGCTCGCCGAAGATTTGAAAAAACGCAATTCCCCACTACTGTCGCAAGCCAACGAGCTTTGTGTGGCGGCCTGCCAGAAGTGCATGGAAGCCTGTAAAGCTGCCAACGACAAGAAGCTGGATGCGTGCATCGCCAGCTGCAAAAGCTGTTCGGAATGCTGCAAATAGAACCGCCCGCGTCTAGCCCACCGACCTGGCACGCCAGCGGTAATAGCCATATATAGGTAGACCGGAAAGAAGCAATACCGACCCCGCGATTTCGTGCGAGAGCTGCGAACAGCCGAAGGCGACAAATCCGAATACCGCAAACGAACCGAGCGCGAAGAGCCAGGCAACGGCATTTCCGGAGCGTCCCAGTCGAAAAGGACGCGGCATAGTCGGGTCGGTGTAGCGAAGTCCGATCAAACAGACGCCATACAGCATAGCCAGCACGCCATAAATGAAGCCGCAGGCGCCGCCCAGAAAACTGTAGGCGTCAGGCACCACTCCCAGACGAGCCAGCAGAAAGGCACCACAGCCGGTGGCACATAGCAATACCAGCTGAAAAATCAACGCGTATTTGGGGACGCGGGTCTGACTGTCGAGCTTGGCAAACTGCGCTGGAAACAGCCCGGTCTGCGCCATCGACATGCTGGTGCGTGCGGCTGCCAGCAGCCCACAGAACCCACAGCTAAAGATTGACATGATCACGCCGATGGTCAGTGCTAATCCCCAGATTTTGCCGCCCAGATATTCAGCCAGAGCGGGAGCGGTGGCAATCACCTGCGTACCCGGCACCACGGCCATTGTCTTGTCGACACTCAATGCATAGGGGGTGATTATAGATGTAGCGACACACATGCTGACATAGATAATGGCGATTGTGAGCACCGTGCGGAGAATCGCGGTCGGAACGCTTTTGCGGGCGTCTTTGGTTTCCGATGCGGTGCAACCAACCATTTCGATGCCGGAGAAACCAGCCATAGCCAGCGGCAAAACCACGGCAATGTTGGCAAATAGGTTATTGCCGCCACTGAGATTGCTGGCGGAGAGGATATTAGTGAAGCTCATCGTCTTGCAGTTAAGGGCCAGACTAATGAAAGCCAGTACCGCTGCGACTTTTAGCAGGGTAAAAACATTATTGAGCCGACTCGCCTCTTTGACCTGCATCAAATTCAGCCAGGTAAGACTGCCGAACAAACCAGTAATGACCGCCGGTCCGAACCAGAGGGGGGATGCTTGAGGCGCACCCCAGATAGCATTGCTCAGCATGTTGACCAGTCCGTTGGACATGCAAGCATAGCCGGAGATCAGATAGACGAAGAAGATCCATCCCGTCAGGAAACCCAGGCATTCTCCCATGCCTGGCACCAGCCGCTTGAGTGCGAAGTACTTGTACACATACGGTCCGCCCGCCGATGGAAACATTGACGATAACTCGGCCAGCACCAGCGCCAGTGGCAGGGCCATACAGGCAGCGATTGTCCACGCGAGGACTGACGCCAGCGGTCCACCGGAAGCAATCATGCAGCCGTGGAAAAGAAATGCCATCGAACCGATGTTGGAAGAAACGCCCAGCGCCCAGGCACCAAAAGCACCAATGCCGATCTGCATACCGGCACCAATTTTGGTGCTGGCCGAGATCAGTTCTGCCGAAGCAGTATCGACTACCGCCGTGGGACGCTCTTTTATTGCTACGGACATCCGCAAGTCCTCTTAAGCAAACGCCAGATCAAATAGTTTCCGTTCGCATCCTTATAGATAGATACGACCGCCCAGATTTTGTTGACTTTAGGCTATACGAACGGCCTATCACTTGTCATCCGTGGAATCCCCACACAGTCACATTTATTCGAAGATAAAAAGTGAGTTTTGGGGCTTTTACTAGTTGACGCCCATACGGCTGTATGGCTAAATAGTAGCAGCAAGAAATCACTGCAAATCCAACGGTCATGGGCTCCCATGGCGGTCGGCTCTGCGCACTCTCTGTTTCCGAGGGTGTGTGCGGGCGAACTCGTGCCATGCCTGGGATTCATTCGCAACCAGAAAGGTAATCTCCAATGAACATGCAAGCGCGCGTGTCCAATTTAAAGCAACAGTTCGAACAACTCTTTCCAGGCAAATGGCTGACCGCAAACAGCGAACGTACTCGCAACCTGACCACCGGCCTGGAGTGCATAGATTTATCACTGACGCGAGGCATTGCGCGTCGCCGCATCACCGAATGGATCGGACCTTTATCCTCAGGCAAGTCCACCTTGTTGCGCGCTGCTATTCGCCACTGGTGCCAATCAGGACTCAACGTTGCCTACATCGATGCAGAAGGCAAATTGCTGGCTGCCGATTGGGCTGATGTCGATGCCGGTGCCAATGCCGGCAAATTTTGGATCGTCCGACCGCCGGATAATAAGTCTGCCGCCACTGCCGGCAGCGGCAGCACATCCAGCGACGAGCAGGTCGTACCGCTTATTTCACGCAAAACACTGCTGGTACAAGAAGCCATCTGGAGCGCCGATCAATTTATTCGCTCCAACGCTTTCGATGTCGTCATCCTGGATTTCGGCAGCGCTAATCCTACCGACAGCCGCAAGCAGGGGCTGGCTTACAGCAACGTTCCCAGCCGGGTTTATGCGCGTTTGCAACGCTCTTTGGATAAGTCGCGGTCAGCACTAATGGTGGTGCGCGACGCCAATCTGTCCAGCGGCGACAACAATGCCCAACAACAGCAACAGGCAGAAGGTTGGGGTTGCTACGCGCGCTTTCAGTTCGACATCGGCGCCGCCATCCGCTGTGAAGCGGGACTGGGTGGCGTTGCGTTGATTCAGCCCAGCTTCAAGTTCTCGGTATTCAAAGACGGTATGACACAATCGAGGGAGGTAATGCTTGAGTGCTCCACAGCGAATCGCCTGTTTACGCATCCCCAGGTTCGAGATAGGCGTACATCAAAAACTCGCTCCAGAGCTCAAAGGTAAGCCATTCGCGCTCATCCAGGGCAAAGGCAGTCGCGCTCATGTGGTTATGTGCTCGAAAGAAGCCAGCCGCCGCAATGTTTCGGCAGGTATGAAACTTTCGCAGGCCCGCGCAATCTGCGCCGATCTGCAATTCAAAGAGTACGATCAAAGCGCCTACCTCAAAGCTCAGAAAGCTCTTTCGCACGAGCTGATTACCGTTTCTCCCAAAGTGACGGTGCAGGCCCTGGGCATTTTTCTCCTGGACGCTAGCGGATTGACACTCCTGGGCGGCGAACGTCGTTTTTGCCGCAACCTGCAGCGGGTGGTCAACCGTTCAGGCTTTGCCGAGTTGCGCACAGGCATCGCTGATAGTTCCTTTGCGGCACTGGTGGCAACACGTTCACGACAAAAGCAATTTTGCATTGTGCCCGCCGAAGGCGACCAGGATTTCCTGGCACCACTACCGGTGCGACACCTGCCGATATCGGAAGACTTTCAGTCGACGCTCAGCGATCTGGGCATCAATACGCTGGGCGAACTGGTAAGACTGCCCGTCGACCATGTGGTCGAACGTTTCGGACGTGAGGGGCTGGCCGTGCACGAATTGGCGCGCGGCATCGACAATGTACATCCGCATTTGCCGGCAGCTGAGCGCAACTATACCTGCGTAGTTCAGTTAGGTGCTCCGGTCGAACTCCTGCACGAAACTCAGTTTATTCTCAAATCTATGCTCGACCGCCTGACGCTCGACCTGAAACAAAACGGACTTTGGGCGGAAGAGTTGACGCTGTCCTTTTTCAACGAAAACGAAAAGATAGACGAGCGCACACTCAATTTAATTCGCCCCAGTAATCAGGTGAAGTTTCTAGTTGAGATAGCCAGGCTATCTCTGGAATCAAAGCCGCTGACGCGAGAGTTCACAGGCTGCGTGGTAACAGTTTCTCGCCATTCTAAAGAAGCCTGGCAGCAAATCAGCTATGAAGCTGGCGAGCACCATCAGCAAGGCAGTTTGCTGACTTTGCATAACAACCATGGACTTACCGAATCGTTGACTTTACTGCTGCAGAAATTTATGTCTCGACTGGGAGAACATGCAGTAGTGCGTTCCGTGCCTAACGATCAACACATTCCAGAGCATGCCGGCGCCTGGCTGCCGGTGGCCGATAGCGCTTACGGTGTAATTCGCGATGTTTTGCCGATCAATCTGGAATATGTGGGCAGCCGCGTAGGCTCGCAGCAAGTTGCCTGCGGTCTGGTTCTGCGCCGTAGCACGCCACCGTGCCCGGTGCTGGTCGAGTTTCAAAATAATCAGCCAACCGCCGTCACCTATAAACACCGCTGGCATAAAATCAAAGAGATCACCACTCCTGAGAGACTCTCGGGTCTGTGGTGGGAGACGCCGGTGCGTAAGTCATACTATGTCGCTCTTATCGAATCGAAGAGTGAGTCTTTCTTGATCCTGCTTGTACACGACCACGAAGCTGACGCCTGGCACCTGGAAGGTTTCTTCGACTGACAGTGGACAGAACACTCGTTTGCACCCGGCGCTGTAATGCCCGGAGTCATCTGCGTATTCGAATTCAATGGTGAACGGACAGGGGCACAGAGCCCGCGGGACTGGTTCCGCGGCAGTGCCGAAGGGCATCGTCTACGGATTTCTCCAGGGTTCTCACCGATTTAACCGGCAGGCTGAAACCAGAATTGTTCTCGCACGTCACGTCTTTGAGATAGACAACTTTCACTCAGCGTGATTCGAATGCGCCATAGGTTTTTTAGTCTGCTCATTTTTCCGGTCGTGGCATGTGTTTGCACCCTGGCGGCCTGCAATCCCGCCACGCCAGTCCTGGAAGAGAGAACGCTAACGCACAATGCGGTCATACCGGAATTAGGCACCGCCAAACCGGTGATTCCTGCCATCATCAATGTGAAAGTCGCGGACCCGGATGTGGTCAGGTTTCTTAAAATCACAGATCACATAGAGCTGTCCGCAATCGGCAAGCTGAAGCCCGGCACCTTCGTCGTAAACGGCCGACCGATCACTATCAAGAAAGTCACCGATTTTAAGCTAGATATCTCGATGCCGATAGACGATCCGACCGTGCTGAGCACGGAGCGTGCCACCGGCACCCTCTGGACTTCCGAAGAAGTCTTGTTCATGAATTTGCCGCTGCCGAAAACGATTGAGATCAAAAACGGCAAGGCAACATCGAACGTCGACCTGCTGCGGATGCTGAGCATGTTTTTCGTCAACGCCCTGGAGAATCAAACCGAGAGCGCCAAGCAAGCAGACTTGCGTCAAATTCTCGACGTCCTGGTCGTGAAATCGGCCACCATGCGACTGACTCCGGGGGCGGACTGCTACTTCGACAAGAAAAAACTGCATATCGGCAAAAATTCGATTGTCCAGCTGCGCGACGTAGTGTTGGACGGTGAGCTGAACTACAAAGGGACATTCATCGCTCAGCTGAACTTTCTCAACGGTTGCGATTGGATCGGCGAGAAAGTTGACGTGCTCTTCAACGGCGGCTCAGCCAACTTGAAATTGAACGCTACTCGGGTGAACGGAGACGTCAAACTGACACTGGCTCGGCGCGATGCACAGGTGACAATGGCAGACTGTCTTTTCAAATTCGGAAAAGTAAAACGTTCGAGTGCGCACAGCACCACTGCCGTCTTGAGACCGACGGAATTGACGTGGTCGAAACCGGAGGGTGCACCGGACTCTCATCTTCACCTGGTCACGCCGTTGGGGCTCTCCAACACCAAAGTGTGCGTGAAGACGGACACTCAACAAACCGACGCCACATTTCCAGGAGTGGCGCCGGCAGTGCTCACCGTCGACATAGACAGCGCTGGTCGACGCAACACATTTTCCACGCTCAATCCGCCAACTGCGTCGGTCGCCACGGTGGACATTCACAGGCCGAAAACCAAAGTCAGACTAGACCTGACCAACGCGAAGGTAGACAAGATTGCCTGGAGCAAGCACGGAGATCTGGACTTCAATCTCTCGCGCGGCAAAGCCGAACTCCAGAAAGTTTACTGGTCCACCGACAAGAAAACGTTTACTCTCACATCCACAGGCGCATCGGTCCTCGAGTTGCCCGCCGGCATGAGTCTCAACCTCAGCAAACAACCGGGCAACACCAAGATGGTGTTGCCGATTGCAGTAAAGATGGGCTCTGCGTCCCTCTCCAGCACGGCCGGTTCGTTCTCCCTGAGCAACCTCAATGGACAGCTTTTGATCGCCTGCGATCCCGACGTCAGCATCACGAGCGATATGGATTTCGCGATTGATCAATCAAAGCTGTTGGGAGACGAGAAAGCAGTTATCAAAGCGCGAGGTTTGCGTATCGAGTCTAACAAAGGTTCCGCCTCTGCACACATCAAGACCGTGGCCGTGACAGTTTCCCAGGATGCGCTGCGAGAAGCTATTTTGAAGCGTGTGCCCAAGGAAAAAGACTTGCAACTCAATAAAGTACTGTCCGAGAAAAAATGGCGCTACCGCAATTTCAAAGTTGCCGACCTGCACATCCGAAATGTGCAGATCGACGGTATGCAGGTCAGTGCACCCAACACGCTCAAATTCTCGATCAAAGGCGATCTGTCCGCTGACGGCACCGTCGATAAAGGCGGTCTGATGGCGATATTCAAGGAAGATGCCGCCACAGAAACCCGCCCATGGAGCGCCAGCGCCAGTGTAGAGGGCACCGGCACCGTCACCTATGAAATAAAGTCATCCAAATCTCTGTCTGAAACTGAGATCGAATATCACGTGGCAATCGATCTGCCTGTACGTGAAGACATCAATGTCGATTGGTCGCAAGTAAACGACGGGCTGTTCAAGGAAACGGAGCGCAAAGCGGTAGTTAACAGCATTCAGGAACTGAACATGCCGATTCAGTTCGATGGCAATATCCCTGCTTTCAAAGGCAAGAATCAGCAGTTGCGGTTTATGCGCGTGACCGGAGTCAACGTGGTGCCTGCAGAAGGCGGATGCGAGATGCGCTTTTCAGCCGACGCTAATATGTAACTGCGATCCGTCAGTCATTGTCAGTACATCAAAAGGCTGATAATCAGCCAACTTCACCGGATCAGATCGCTACTGCAATCAGATAAGATCATGGAGGGAATAACTCTCACATGAACGCAGCACGCCAATACGTTGCCAGCTGTTTCACTGCCCTTGTGATGGCAGCGCTTTTGTGCGTCCTGAGCGGATGCAGCCTGTTTCCACAGTTGAACACAAGCAAACCAGTGATCCCGGCGGTCTTTTCAGTACAGGTGTCCGACCCATCCGTGCGCCGGCTGCTGGAAGCCGCTCAGAAAGTTGAAGTGGTGGCGCGCGGACGACTACGTCCGGGCAACTACCAGGTGCGCGGGCGGACTATCACCATCAACAAAGTAACCGATTTCCGCCTCACCATGTCACTGCCGGTAGACAATCCAGCGGTCATTTCCACCGAACACGCCAGCGGGCAGCTCTGGACTTCAAACTCGGTACTGGTTGTTGGAGTGCCATTGCCGCAAACTATCGAATTGAAAGACGGCAAGGCTACTTCAGACATTGATCTCCTGAGACTGCTCGGGACTTACTTCTTAAACGTCATCAACAACCAGGCAGATAGCGTCAAGAATCAGGAATTGACTCAGATCGTCGATTTGCTCAGCATCGAATCGGCACGAGTTGATCTCAAACCCGATTCATTTCTAAAGTTCGATGACAAGGTGCTGCACGTAGGCAAAGGCTCCAGCGTGGAACTCAAGGATGCCGCCATCGATAGATCTTTAGACTATGTCGGCAGTTTTAAAGCCAATCTGAACTTCCTGCCCGGCTGCAATTGGGCCGGCGAAAAGGTCGATACTCTGTTTAACGGTGGCTCCGTGATTTTGCAATTGAACGCCAATCGCGTCGCCGGCAAAGTCGAGCTCATGTTAGGCAAGACACCACCCAAGGTTTTGCTCACCGACTCGACTTTCAAATTCGGCAAAGAGAAACGCTCCTCGGCGCACTCCGGCAAATGCGAAATCACCCCGACTCAGATCGACTGGAAGAAGACAGAAGGTCAGGAGGACAGTGAACTGCATGTAGTTGCACCGATGCAATTGACCAACACCGATGTGGCAATCAGAACTAAGCGGCAAGAAACCGAAGCGCACTTCCAGGATCCGATTCCCGCCAAACTTAGTCTCGACGTGACGAAAGAGTTTCGCGAAACGAGATTCTCGACTCTGGAACCAGAGACGGCATCCAAAGCGACTGTGCACGTCAATCGACCGACAACGCAGTTGTCCCTCTACCTGTCTGATGCAGTCATCGATGAAATCAACTTCGACAAACATGGCGAAATGGACTTCAGCATCACTAAGGGAACTGCCAAGCTTGACCAGATCGTCTGGAGCAATGGGCAGAAAACATTCAAGCTCACAACCAAAGGACATTCAACACTATCCTTGCCGGCGGGCATGAACCTCTCGCTCAATAAGGACCGGGAAGTACAGCAATTGGTTTTGCCGATTACTGTAAAACTGGGTTCAGCAAGCTTTGCTGGTCCAGCCGGCGTGCTGCAATTGAGCGATCTGGACGGTGCCTTGATGATTGTGCTGGATCCTGATGTGCACATAACCAGCCAACTCAACTTCACGCTCGACCAGTGCAAATTGCTGGGAGATGAAAAAGCCGAGATAAAGGCGAAAGGACTGGATGTTTCTTCAGTAAATGGTCAAGCACGCTTGCACCTCAAGTCATGCACCGTCACATTGCCGCAAAGCGCTCTCGCCAAAGCAATCACAGCCCGACTGCCGAAGGAAAAGGTTTTCAACGTCAACAAAGTAGTATCAGACCGTAAGTGGCGTTATCGCAACGCTACTGTCAAAACAGTCAAAATGTCAGACCTGGAAATCGACCGCATGAATTTGAAAAACGACAATCAGTTTACGTTCAAAGTCCAGGCCGACTTGCTGGCCGATGGGACCATCGACAAGGGCAGCCTGATGGCGATCATCAAAAGTGACGCCGAGACTGAGACGAAGCCGTGGAAAGCAACTGCCACCGTCAGCGGTGACGGAGAGATGGATTACAGCTTGCTGCCGAACAGATCGTTGGCAGACAGTGAGTTATCCTACAAGGTAGACGTCGACCTGGGCTTCGGAGATGACGTCAATCTGGATTGGAGCAGAGTGACCGGCGGCATTGCGGAAGGTCTGGAACGCAAAGTGATTACCGGTCATTTGAAGAAACTGGAAATGCCGTTCAAGTTCGACGGCAAGCTTAGACTCTTCAAAGACAATAAGTGGAACATGATTAAGCTAACTAAGTTCGACGTCGATCCGGCAGGCAGCAATGCAGAGATCCACTTTACCGCCGATGCTGTTCTTTAACTAGTGGAAGTTGCGGGCGTGCAGGTGCAGTGATGTTTCGTCTGTGATGCGCGGCAGCGGCATGACTTCCTCTGCTTTAATGCTGGCGACGTTGTCCGTGAGCTGGAGCTGACCGGTGAAGGCAAGAAACTGGTGGCGCAGGATCTCCTTTCGGTATTGTTCAAAGACCTGTGGATTGATGATAATGTTTGACGTTCCAGTTTCGTCCTCGAGGGTGATAAAGACGAAACCTTTGGCAGTTTCTGGTCGTTGCCTGACAATGACACCGCCGGCGGTAGAAACCCGGTCACCGTCCCTCAGCCAGGTAAGCTGATTCGCCGCATACATGCCGCGTTCATCCGCCCATTGCCGGTAGAAAGTCATGGGATGCCGTCCAGTCGAAAGATTTGTCGTCCTGTAGTCGGCAATAATCTCTTCCAGTTCGTCCATCGGCACAATACCTTCCGGCACCATTTCCGGTGCCGTCTGCAACTCTTTGAGTTTCCTCATCAAAGGCAAATCAAAGCGATTGCGCAAAATAGAAAGCACCATCCACAACGCCCGGCGCCTGCCGGGTAGAAAAGAAGCGAAGGCACCAGCCATAGCTAGCCGTTCCAGATCTTTAGACTTAAGTCCGCTGCGCAGGCAGACATCTTCCACCGATGTAAAAGAGCCGCCTTCCGTCCAGGACCTCTGCAACGCCAGCTTGGCATGATATCCCAGTCCGTTCACATAGCGCATGCCCAAGCGGAGCGCCGGGGGACGCTCGCCTGTTTCGTCATTTTCCAAAGTGCAGTCCCAACTACTTTTTGCCAGGTCGACAGGACGAACCTCGACAGCATGCCGAATTGCATCGCGGATTAAAGTAGCCGGGCTGTAGAAGCCCATCGGCTGCGCATTGAGTATGGCGCAGAAAAATTCCGGTGCATAGTATCGTTTCAGGTGAGCGGATGCAAACACTAATAAAGCAAACGATGCCGAATGACTTTCTGGAAAACCATAATTGGCGAAAGCGCGCAGCTGGAAAGTTATGGTTTCGATGGCAATGTCAGAGAGTCCGTTGCGTCGCATTCCCTCAGCCAGCTGTTCGCAGAGCTTAGTCATTTTCTCCAGCGAACGTTTGTGCGTCATCACACGCCGCAAGCCATCCGCCTCCGCCGCTGTAAATCCGGCAGCCGCAATAGCCAGACGCATACCCTGTTCTTGAAACAACGGCACACCGAGAGTGCGCTTCAAAATTGGTTCTACACAAGGATGCAGGTATGTGACAGGCTCCAGTCCGCGCCGCCGTCGCAAATACGGATGAATGATCTTGCCTTGAATAGGACCCGGGCGCACCAGCGCAATCGACACAACGATGTCATAGAAGCAGGTCGGTTTAAGGCGCGGCAGGATGGACATCTGCGCGCGCGACTCTACCTGGAACAAGCCGATGGTATCAGCTCGCTGCAGCATGTTGTAAATTTCTGGGTCGGTGATGTCCAGTTGCGCCAGGTCCAGATCGACGCCTCGATGTTGCTGAACCAGCTTAACGCCTTCCTGGATCAGGGTCAGCATCCCCAGCCCCAGCAAATCTATCTTGATCAAGCCGACCAGCTCAAGGTCATCCTTGTCCCACTGGATAACGGTGCGGTCTTCCATGGCGGCGGGTTCTATAGGCACTATCTGTCCCAGCGGTTCCCCCGAAAGCACAAAGCCGCCGACGTGTATGGAGCGGTGCCGAGGCAACTGGTGCAGTCCAGCGACAACCTGGATGAGTAGCTGCACGCGCCGATCGGATGGATCTAATCCGGCGCGCCTGGCACCGCCGGCGAGCAGACCTTCCGCTGCCGTGCGCGCCTCGCCATGTTGACACTCCGCCGATAAGCGATCCGCCTGTTCCTGAGAGAATCCGAACACCCGTGCCGCATCACGCACAGAGGAAGGTCCCCGGTAAGTAATGTGCTCACAAACCATCGCGGCGTACTGCCGTCCATACTTTTGATAGACATGCTGCAACACCTTTTCTCTTTCTTGATGGGCAATATCTAGATCTATATCCGGCGGTTCGTTGCGCTCTTCCGAAATGAATCTCTCGAAAAGCAAATCCATACCAATTGGATCGACGGCTGTGATCATCAGACAATAACAGACAGCGGAATTGGCAGCGGAACCGCGTCCCTGGACCGCGATGCCTTGCGAACGAGCGTATTCGACAATCTCATGCATAAGGAGGAAATACGGCTCCAATTGCATCCGGGTAATTATGGAAAGTTCGTGTTCAAGTTGCTGTACATGTTTTTCAGTCAACCGGCTGCCATAACGTTCGCGCGCGCCCTGCCAGACAAGGTCACGCAAGTAGCTATTGCGATCCATGCCTGCCGGAATGCGGCACTCCGGCAGAACCGGCTTCAATGTTTCCAGACGAAACTGACAGCGCTCCGCCACAACCAGTGTATTGCGAACGCCGGTCAGATCATGCTGCCATTGATACTCAATCTCCTGGGGAGACTTCATGTACCAGGTGCCATTTGGCCGCAATCGGCGGCCGGCGGTCTGCAGCGTAGTCTCGTGCTTGAGACATGTAAGCACGTCATGGATCATGCGTTTTTCCGGCGGCGCATAATGAACGTTATTGGTCACCACCCACGGTATCGCCCACCGCGCCGACAGATCCAACATCTGGCGACAAATAAGTCCCTCCTGATGCAAATTGTGATCCCATAATTCCAAGAAGAAGTTTTCGCCAAACAATTCCCTCAGGCGGCACGCTTCCGCCGCGGCACGCTCATGCTCTCCGCGCGCGAACAACGCGGGCACTATACCTTGCGGGCATCCCGACAGAGCAACTACGCCATCGGCGTGCTCGGACAGCGTCTCAAACGATATACGCGGCGCACCACGCTCACTATTGAAACGTCCTTTCGTGATGAGATGGCAAATGTTTTTATAACCAGAAAGATTTTGCGCCAGCAAAACCAGGTGATGATCTTCCTCCATAGTCAGCTCGGTGCCTACGATAGCCGGCAAGTTGTACTCCTTCGCTGTATGCGAGAAGCGAACCATGCCACCCATATCATCATGATCCGTGAGCGCCAGGGCGCTCAATTTCAGTTCAACAGCCCGTGCCACCAGTTCTTCCGGATTGGAAGCTCCATTCAGAAGAGAGAATGCCGAATGGCAATGCAGCTCCGCATACTCCACCATTGGCGGCGCAACCTATAGAAGACAGTCTAAATCAGCCATTCTCAAAGTACCATACATTCGTATGCTCCGTCAAGCAGATTCGGGCTGAGCCAGCGATTGCGTCCTCACGTTTTGCCTGCGCACAAAAAACACCCACACCATTTTTCAAACCACTCCCTCGGTTTCCTCACCCCAGCCTTTGACAGGTTTTGGTCCTAAAACCTATCAATCGGTGCCAACGCGATTTTGCTCAGCCCAGCACAAAGCGCTTGCACACTGAAAGCCAGCGACATTAGATCCCGTACCAAAATCCAACAGCATGGGACGCAATAAGAACGCGCGAGAACAGATTTCGCTCTCACTATTCAACAGAATTTGGCAGACGTCGACAGGTTTGGGTACCAAAATCTATCAACCCCCAGGCGGCACGGACGGCGGAAAGCGCTAGAGCAGGCAGTGCGCACATACACAATGTAAGACCCAACCATACCTCGCACCGCCTGCAGTGCTCAGAATTCAAGCAATACTGGAAGGAAAGAACGCACGAGAACAAATTTTTCGCTCTCACTTGCGCAAAATCTGGCGGCGGACGTCGACAGGTTTTAGTACCAAAATCTATCAACGCCCGGGGCGACGCGGGCGGGCGTCCGGAGGGCGCCAGAGCGGCAGCGCGAAACACAAACGCGAGAATTTCCCCATCAAAATATCGCACCGCCTGCGATGGCATCATTTGCAAACAACTCGCGCCATTGGATATAACAAACCTTAGCTCCAAAGAAAGGAGGAATCCCATGGCAATCGAAGAAATCAGAAAACTGCTGGAAAGCGTCCCCGAGGGCGCCATGATCGCAACCCGCCAGGTTCTGCACTTAGCCAAAAATCGCGGTGCAATCGATACCGCTATGTCGAGACTGCATGCCAACAAAGAAATCACACGAATCGCTTGGGGACTGTACATCAAGGGAGGTCCCAACACTCCTCAACCAAGCATCACCGAAATTGCCCACGCGAAGGCGCGTGCATTCCACAAGATCATTGCCGGCGTAAGTTCCCAATTCGCAAGACAAGTTGGACTTCCCCAGCAAGAATATCCCGCCGAAATGTTTGCAGTCAGCGGACGCAGTAGTCGCATCTGGTCCTCACAAGGGGCGATCCAATATGTAGGTGCCAGCATGCGCAAGCTCTTACTGGCAGATTCGCAGGTAGGTACCCAACTGCGTACGATGTGGCATCTGGGAAAGGGCTCAAATCCAGCACTCTTCCTCGAGCACACTATTAAAGGCTGGACGGAGCGCGATTGGGATGAATGCGCAACGCGGTTCGAGCAACTGCCGGAATGGCTTTCAAAGATGCTGGCACTGCCGACGGCTCGCTCAGGCAGTACCCAGTTCATATTAGGCTGAGGCGCCCTATCCCTCGCACGCGCCCAATTCCCCACAACCGTACAGTCGGCAAACTGTTCTGGTCATCCCAGCAAGCAAAATCCTCTCTGCCAGAATGCGCAGTATGGAATTGAATTTGATTGCTGCCTGGGCCGGCGTCTTTGCCGGTCTGCTTGTTGCCGTGCCGGTCGGACTGAAGTTCAACGAAGACCAATGGCTCGGCGGCTATAACTCGTGGACACGCCGCTTGCTGCGGCTGGGACATATAGCTTGCTTTGGACTGGCGTTCCTCAACTTTGCGTATGTGGCGACTGCAAAATGGCTGAACATCCCGCCGGAATCACTAGTCCTTACTTCGCTCCTCTTTGTGATCGCCCAGGCAACGATGCCACTAACATGTTTCGCCGCGGCGTTCCAAAAGTCTCTTCGTCACTTGTTTGTGGTGCCGGTAGTTACTCTGGTGGCGGCCACTGGTAGTTTCCTCTTCTTGGGGCTTCTCAAATGAAAATTGGTTTGATCGCCATGAGCGGCGTGCACGTCATAGATCCTGAGGTCGCAGCGGTAGGGCTGACTTTGCCCGGATTCCTCGATCGAGGCAAGGCGATTGCATCGTTGCCCAGCCTGGCTCTTCTCACCCTCGCCGGGCTCACTGAAAAACGTCATCAGGTTTCGTACATAGAAGTGCCGGCGTTAAGCGCCGTAGCAGGCGTCCCAGGTGAATTCGACCTGGTCGCCATTTCGAGTTACAGCGCACAAATTCACGAAGCTTATGAATTAGCCATGCGCTACCGCGCTCTGAAGATTCCTGTGGTTATCGGCGGTCCGCACGTCAGTTCGCTCCCTCACGAAGCCGCCCAATACTGCGACGCAGTCGCTATCGGCGAAGGCGAACCGATCTGGAATCAGATCGTCGCAGACTGCGAAGCCGGTCAGCTCAAACCATTCTATGGATCGCAATTCAGTAGCTTCGAGATGAAGGACGCGCCGATGCCCGCGTTCCATTTACTGGATCCAGGTAAATACAATCGCCTCACCATCCAGACCAGCCGCGGTTGCCCACACCGCTGCGAATTTTGCGCAGCATCGATTCTGATTACCAATCGCTATAAGCAGAAGCCCAAAGAAAAAGTGCTCGCCGAGCTCGACTGCATTCAATCGATCTGGCGTCGACCGTTCATTGAATTCGCCGACGACAATTCGCTGGTCAATCGGTCATTCTGGAAAAACGAACTGCTGCCTGAGATGGCTAAACGTGATGTGCGCTGGTTCGCCGAAACCGACCTGTCTATCGCCGACGACCCGGAGCTCTTATTCAAGATGGAACAGAGCGGCTGTATGCAAGTCTTGATTGGCTTGGAAAGCAACATTGCCGACTCATTGAAAAATATGGAGCTGCGTGCCGACTACAAATACCGCATGTTCAACAAAACTCGCGAAGCCATTCAGAAAATCCAGTCGCACGGAATTCGCGTCATCGGCTGCTTCATTCTTGGACTGGACGGACAGAGGATTGAGGCAATCGATTCTCTATACGACTACGTTGGCGAACTCGGGTTGTTCGATGTGCAATTGACTATCCAGACGGCGTTCCCCGGTACACCGCTCTACGCTCGATTGAAGAGCGAGGGGCGCATTCTTGAAGACGATCGCTGGGATAAGTGCACGCTCTTCGACGTCAATTTCAAACCTTCAGATATGAGCGTCGATGAACTGCGACAAGGATTCATCAATCTAATCGACCGGATCTATAGCCGCGAAGCAGCAGCCAAACGCCAACAAGAATTCAAACGGTCGCTGCGTAACCTGCGAACCCTGCGCGTCGCAAGCTGATTTAATCCCATCCCACCACCAGTCCGCAACCACATCGTACCGCCCAACTCACCTGGAGGTTGGGCGGTTGAGTTTTTCTACCGTACACAGGTGATTAGCAATTGTGAAACATTGCTAATCCGATTTCGTCCCGGCATTTACAAGAGATTCACGTTTTTCCACTTACAATCGAAGTTGCCTAATTTCTCGGTTTCAAACGTTTTTCAGAAGGACGCAGTACTGTTTAGTCACTCGCAAATGCGGGGCCCGAGGTGAATATGCAATCTGTAATGCCGCGACGCAATCACATGAGTCTTCATGGAACTACGTCCGCTTTGCCTGGACTTCTGTTTTTCTGGGCAGTCTTCACAGTTGCAGCAGTCTCCGCAACTCACCTGGGGCTTGTTCGCCAGAATCTGGGAAACATCATGCCGTCCATAGGTGGTTGGGAAATAGCCATTGCCATCACCGGTGGTATCGCTATCGGCACGCTGTTCCAGCGCGGTCAACGTCGCTGGGCAGTCGGCGCCAGCGTCATCGTCGCCAGCCTGATGGGCTACTTCTTCCCGCTTGCCATGGGAATCTAGTCCCAGCGATCAAGTTCAAAAGATTCTCGAACAAGCAAACACATTTCACACGCGGGTAGGACAGGTCGGCCGCTCAGGTCGACTTGTCACTCTTTCAAGAAATCACTTGCGTGATTTCTTAAATTCAATAGTTTTGCCTGGATCTTCGCCGCGCTCGATGCGACTTGCTCGTTCGTCGCAACGGTCCGCCTCAGGAAAACGATTCAAGTTGCGCAGCAAAGACGCGTAGTCTCGCAAAATGCGAGCCAGTGTCTTGTGGCGATCGCCAAACTGCTGCGAGCAAGTATTGATAGCCCGCTGAAACGTCTGTTCAGCCTCCCAGTTCTTGCCGCCTCGCCCGTAGAGATTGGCCAGAGCACGCAGGTCATCGATTAACTCCTCACCCTGCTCCATGCGAATGCGAACTTCCAGAGCTCGTGCCTCATTGGCTATTTTTTGTTTGAAAGGATTTTTCGGCCCAATGAAGTAGTTGAGTGTGACGCCAATCACGGCACAAACGACGATGATCAAAACTAGCCAGATTCGAATGTCGTCCATCTAAATGGGAAAAGGGCAAAGCGAAACGGGAGCCTATGCCTATATATTCCCAATCCCATCCTTATATATGAAAAACGTTTGACCGCCAGCCAGCGCCTGTTTAGGAGCAAAAGGCCCGATAATTACTCCTTTCCGGGTTCGGGACAGCACGCAATGCAGAAATCGGTTGATGCTACGACAGCAGTTTCGCTAGAGGGCAGCCTGGCGACCCTCGGCGTGGTCGGCATCCTTCTTGACAGGGCTGGTCGCCACAGCGACAAAGAGGCGCTGACCTTTGTCGACAAGCGCATTACTTACGGGCAGCTATTGCGGCGCACCCGATCCATCGCCTGGCAGCTCAAGAACGCCGGGGTCAAAAAGGGTGACAAGGTGGGGCTCTTCTTTCCCAACCACCCGGATTATGTAGCCTCACTCTTCGCAGTCGCATCGCTGGCAGCCACGGCTGTACCGATCAATCCACTCCTCAAATGTGAGGAGATTTCCCACATCCTGCAGGACTCCGGAGCAACCGTCCTGATTCTGCACCAGATCGGTCTCACTGAAGCCATCGCTGCCGTCGAGCAAGGCGGGCATCAGGTTTCGCACCTCCTCGTCTCAGACGCGCAGAGCCATAACCTGACAGGCACCCCCAAAGCCAAGCTGGAAGCTCTGACCGACGTCGAAGATGCACCATCCTCGATGGCATGGCCGACCCCGCTCAATCCCGACAAGGATCTGTCAGCACTGGTTTACACGTCGGGAACGACGGGCAAACCCAAAGGCGCGATGCTCACTCACAAAAATGTGCTCAGCATCTTCCCCGCTCGCCTGGACATGTTTGACCTCTCAGAAGGCGATGTCTGCCTGGCAGCCCTGCCACTGTGCCACATCTACGGACTGACGGTGGTAATGATGGGCACGCTATCCAAAGGCGGTCGCCTGGTTGTCGTGCCTAAATTCGAAGTGCAGCCAGTATTGAAGAAGCTGGCAAGCGAACGAGTTACGGTACTGCCGGCAGTGCCTTCCATGTATCAGTTCCTGCTGATGGAATACGAGAAAAATCCAGTGGACCTGAGTGCGCTACGCATTTGCTTTGCCGGTGCGGCCGCCCTGCCGCCCGCCGTCCTCAAGAAGGTGGAGGAGAGTTTTGGTGCGCCAGTCATGGAAGGCTACGGCTTGACTGAGTCTTCCTGCGCCGCCACCATCAACCCGCTGCACGGAACTCGCAAGGTCGGCTCCATCGGTCCGGCGTTGCCGGGGCTGCAGATCGAGATTGCCGACGACGCCGGTAATCTCATGCCGGCGGGCGAGTCTCACGTCGGCGAAATTATCATCAGCGGTCCAAACGTGATGCAGGGCTATCACAATAACCCGCAAGCCACGGCGGAAGTGTTGAAGGACGGTTGGTTCCATACAGGCGACCTCGGTTACAAAGACGAGGATGGTTATATCTACATCGTTGGACGCCAGAAGGAACTGATCATTCGCGGCGGGCAAAATATCTATCCGCGAGAGATCGAAGAGGTGCTGTTGCGCCTGCCTGGGGTGGCAGACGCCGCCGTGATCGGCGTCCCCGACGAACTGATGGGCGAGCGGGTCAAAGCCTTCGTGGTTCCTGTCAAAGGTCAGACCTTCTCAGTCGAGCAGATAAAAGACCATTGCGCCAGGTTGCTTGCCGAGTACAAAGTGCCCCGCCTGGTGGAGTTTCTCGAAACTCTGCCGCGCAACTCCACGGGTAAAGTGCTGAAGCGACTGCTGTCGTAATCTGGAAAGTACGGCACCAATTTGAAAAACTATGACCTGATAATCGTGGGCGCCGGTGGTGCCGGCATGATGTGCGCGGCCGAAGCCGCCAAGCGCGGCAAACGAGTATTGCTGATCGATCACGCCAGCGTTCTCGGTCGTAAAATCCTGATCTCCGGCGGTGGGCGCTGCAATTTCACCAACACGGGCGCCACAGCGGCCAATTATTTCTCAGCCAATCCGCATTTCTGCAAGTCCGCGCTTTCGAGATACACGCCGGATGATTTCATCGCTCTGGTCAAGAAACACCGCATAGCATTTCACGAGAAGAAACTCGGGCAGCTCTTCTGTGACGGCTCCGCCCAGTCGATCGTAGATATGCTGCAAAAGGAATGTCACAACGCCGGCGTGGACTTCCAGATGCGCTGCACGGTCGACTCCATCAGCCATGTAACTCAGCAGCAGCTATTCCAGCTTGATACCAGCCACGGTGCCTATCACTGCGAGCGCCTGGTGATTGCCACGGGTGGACTTTCAATCCCGAAAATTGGTGCCACCGGATTCGGTTATCGCATCGCCGAACAGTTCGGGCTGAAGATAGTGAAGACCGCACCCGCATTAGTTGGGTTTAACCTTGGCGAACCTGAGCTGCAGGAGCTCCCCGAGCTGTCGGGCGTTTCTTTCGACTCAATTGTCTGCGCCAGCGGGGTGGCGTTTCACGAGAACTCGCTTTTCACGCATACCGGACTGTCCGGACCGGCAATATTGCAAGCATCACTGTATTGGAATCCTCAGGAGCCTCTGGAGATTGACACGCTGCCTGGAAAGCCGCTTCTGGAAGACCTTTTGGAGAGGAAACGTTTGGGCAGCCGCACCGAACTCAAAAACATCCTCGCCGACTACTTGCCGAAACGCTTTGCTGAAAAGTTCTGCCAGCTCTATTTGAAGTCGCGGCCGCTCAATCAGTACAACGACAAGCAGATTCTCGAGATCGCCGCCACCCTGCACAACTGGCGGGTTGTACCGCGCAGCTCGGTTGGCTATATGAAAGCGGAAGTGACACGCGGAGGAGTCGATACCAACGAATTGTCGTCGCGCTCAATGGAATCCCAAAAGGTGCCCGGACTGCATTTTATAGGTGAGGTTGTGGACGTCACCGGTCAACTGGGCGGCTACAACTTTCAGTGGGCATGGGCTTCCGCGTATGCAGCCGCAGAGTCAATGTGAGAAACCGTGCCCATATTAGCGTTTGTTATCTTGACATTGCTTAACCGAACATTAAACTGTGAGATGCAGGTAAACAAACCTTGCGCGTACAGAACGGGATCGCCACCAGCGCTCCCGACTCCAGTTCACTTCTAGCAGCCCCTCCCTACTCAATCTGAATTAGTCCTGGTAGCACCACGGAGTCTCTGTTTAATTCATCCCCGCGTGGTACTGATAAGAAATGCGTGACGAAATCGCAGTTATAGACGGGACCAAAGATCCATACTTCACCTATTACGACAAGCTGATTCACGGCTCCAAAACCGGCAGAACGGTTCGCAAATTGTCCATCGCAGATGCCGTAGATGACTTCTTACCGGCACTTATTCTGTTCTGCCTCTTCATGAGCGTGACCATGTTCCTGTCCTTGTTCTTCGTTTAACGGTCTCAGTTTCCCCAAGCCCGCAACGTCTGGCCGCCGCCAGGCATGTCCTCTGGTTTGCGTTGTCACTTTGTGCATCGTCGCGCCATGCGCGCCGACCATGCCAGTCTGCTCGTTGTCCTGGTTCGTTGGCTCGTGTCCGCAACAAAGTATCGGCGAACTCAGTAGTTCGCCGCCACTTCGCTGTGACCACGGGTCACCACAAGCGGTATCACAGATTACTTGGCCGGCTTGTAGGGCTGGAATGCCAGAAACGGCTTTCCTTGCCAGAACTGCACCGACACCGTCACCGTACCTGCCGGGCTCAACTCCAAACGCAATGCGCCTTCTTTAACGGTCGCCGCCGCCAGAGTCGATTGGCTGATCCATGACCAGTCCACCGAACAGACCGCATCGGGCTGGCGCGGCAGTTTGTCGGCGGACATCTGCTCGACCAGAATCGCCGGTTTGCCCTCATCTGATTGAGCGCTGACCAAAATTCCCTGCCCGCCTTCAAATTCGACCGACAGATTCTCGAGGCTGCTGACGGCGTTTTTCACCTTCAGCCCGACTGCTGACTGGACTGCTTGCTGACTGCTGTTAATGCTGTTCATCTCTTCGTTGTTCCTGCGTCGAAGACGGATCTTCGCAGGTTTCACCGCGCATCGCACCACGCCCAACCCCCTTGACTTTCCCGGGGGCGCGAAACGTCCAGCACCGCCTATGGTGCGCCGTTATCCTTGCTTCGTGCGCAGTTTCTTGAGCAGCTTGTAGAGAGGCTCCGCCTGCGAACGCCGGTCTGTCTGCACGTAAAAGTCCGCCAGATTCTCCAGGCGTAACGTGAGCTGTTTGTCCTGTTTCCTCTGACGCGCCTCTTTGAGTGCACTGAGGAAGAGGCGCCGCGCCTCAAAAAGATTGTGACCATCATAGGCTTGCTGGGCAGCTTGGTAATAAGACTCCCAGGACTCCTGGGCATTTGCTGCGGGCGTTGCCGCCAGCAGCGACAACCCTGCGAAGAAACCCACTAACGTCGCTGCTGCTAGATGTCTGTTTCTCATCGTAGATGTCCGCCCCAACTGCAAACCAATTCCTATCCCTCGCGCCCGAGGCACAGATGTTCAGGCACAAATTCGCTTGCCTGCCGTTCTGACTCTTCTGTTCCCTGCCGCCCTTCCGGTGCGTCGCTTTGAAACCGGCCCGTCCAGGAAGTTTTACTGCTATCGGTCGCTAAATTTAAGGTATGACAACGGGGATCTTGGTCTATAATGCAGCCATCCCGCAATCTGTCGTCCGCCAGCCCACGGTTTGGCGCCCGCTGCGCTGCGGTGCCCCGCTATAAAGTTGACCCAGGGAAAAGGTCCGTGCCGTACAGTTAGCCAGCTATTTTTGTACGATTGTCCCGCAGCCGGGATTGTGCGGCACGGCTATTTTTTTCTTGATACTGAATATGGTGCGTATGAACGCCAGTGGCGGCAGCGCTATTTAGTGCTTGCCACTGGGACCGCCAGGTGCATTGAATGGAAACTCGAAGATCGTGTTTCCCAGCGAGATCTGCAAGCGAGCAGCGTCGAACCGTTCACGCTGGAAGTAGACCACGCCTGTGCGCGCATCGCCCGGATCCAGAAAAGTTGGTTTAAGCACCGAGCCGCTGTTGTTGGCAAAGGCAGTAGTCACCTTATCGGCGCCGGTCGCAGTCTCCGACGGCGAATCGGAAGCATCGAAATAATACTGTTCGCGCGTCACCACTGCTGGATCGGTATAGGCCATCACCGGCCAATGTCCGTAAGGTCCGAAAACATTATTGCCGAAGAAGTTGTCGGTGCTGAGCGCCCCGTCTTTCAAGTAGCCGGGAATACGGCGCGTTTTCTGAATGTGTGCCAACCAGCGGCGGCGCCAGGTCAAGTTATTGACGTGATCTTCCTCAAGCGTGCGGTCGAGAATGTTGCCGTCGATCCAGGTTAGGTACTTTTTCACGGGAGAGAGCATCTGCAAACGGACATCACCAACGCCCACTTGCACCCGCTCCTTGCCGCAATTGGCAATAGAAATGAGTACACTGACCAGATTTTCACTGCGCACTATGGTGGTGGCGACTCGAATGTTTTTCAGATGCACATACTTGAGTGGATATTCGGGATCCCACATCTGCCGAGCTCGGGGTGAACCGTCCTCCCAGACCATTTTCACGCTGCCGTGTCGCGCTGTGCGGTTATACGTCACCTGCTTTTCCATCAGTTCAAAAGCGCGGGCAAAATATGGTTCCGCTCGCTGCTGATCGCCCTGACGGGCGATTGAAATGCCCAGATTGTAGACCGCTTCTTGGAGAAGATCATCGTTCCCGGTGGTTGCCTCCAGCCCTTTCACCACGTCGGAAAGCAGGTCGGTAGCTTCTTCGAGGTGAGCACCTTTAATCAGCAAGATACTGTGATTGAGTTGAGCCGTGTAGATCTCGCGATTAGCAGCCTCGCCTCTGCGACTGTCCACAATGTTCATGGCCTGCTCGGACAACTGCTGTGCACGCGGGAATTTGTAGAGTGCCAGGGCAGTACGCGTCGCACAGTTCAAGGCTTTCAGATGCTGGTCGCTGTCCATCGGTGCGCTGTTCTGGCGATCGGTCGTCAAAACCGCAACAAACTGTTTGTCAGCCTCTTCCAATTTGTTCTGCGCCAATTCAGCCTCACCCAGAGCCAGGCGAACGAGACTGAGCCGCATATCGTGCAGGTTTCGCTTGCGCAACTCCCACCAGGCGCTTTGAAGTCTGGTTTCTGCCTCGGCGTAGCGGTGAGTCTGCAAGGCCTGTTGCCCAGCCTGGTACTCCTTCTCCCATTTGCCCCCACTGTTGAGAGCCGCCGAGCCCTGCAAAACCGGCATCTGTGGGATAGCTACCGATATGGCGGCGGCGTGTGGCGGGGCGCTGGGCTGAGCTTCATTTGCCCCGGCCCGCGCCGCCCCGGCAAATGCCAAAGCAGTTGCCAGATAGACCAACGTGACGGCAGGGCGAAGTCGCATTCGAGGTGGTGTTTTTGACAGATGTTCGAGGTCGTGACGATCTCAAATTAACACACAACCAGAGAGTTTTAAGGAGGAAGCCGCCAATTTAACGCCTAATGACCGCTTTTTTATATCCTCGGCTGACCCGACGCACGGAACCTCGGCAATACCCTCCCGTCTTGGACTGCACTAGTCAATAACTGGAGGTTCAACCGTGAAAGCTAAGATGCCGAAGGGCCAAAAGCCTGTCGAGCCGGATGATTACGAATGTATCTGGTGCGAGACCATTTTTCACGGCGACGAAACTGACCGCGACTTGCTCTGTCCCAATTGCGGCGCTCGTGACAGGCGCGATCTAGTTCCTATATATATGACCAACAACCCGCTGGAGACCGTTTCTATACCGACGTCGACTTTCCAGGCGGCTGATCAATTCGCTATGATCGCGTTCTCGTTGAACTAATTGCTGCGTAAATGCGATCGGAGTCGATATGCGTGTTGCTTATCTTGGCATGGGCATCATGGGTTCAGCCATGGCTGCCAATTTAGCCCGAGCCGGACAGTCAGTGACGGTCTGGAACCGAACCGTCGACAGCGAAAACATCGAAGTTGCCACCGCAGCTGGTGCCGTACAGGCGCTGACGATCAAAGAAGCTGTCGCCGATGCGGAAGCGATTTTTCTGTGCCTGGCAGATGTTCCGGACGTCGAAAACGTCATGTTCGCTCCAGGCGGCGTCGCGGAGCACTCGCCCGCCGACGTCCTGATTGTCGATATGGGCACCACCGGACCCGCCTTTGCCAGACACGCGCATTCTCTCTTGAAGAAACGCGGGTCGCGCTTTCTGGATGCGCCCGTGTCCGGTGGCGATATCGGCGCCCGAGCCGGCACCTTAACGATCATGGTCGGTGGCGACGAAGAAGACTGTCGTTTCGCTATGCCGCTATTCGAATGCCTGGGAAAGAATATTCACTACTGCGGACGCGCCGGCAGCGGTCAAGGCGTCAAGTTGTGCAATCAGATTCTTTGCGCCGTCAACATGGTGTCGGTGTGCGAGGCATTTGCACTGGCCGAGACTCTAAAGATCGACCCACAACTGATTGTCGATGTTTGCTCGACCGGTGCCGGTGGCTCATGGGCGCTGGCAAACTTGGGACAGCGCATCGTGAAAACAGACTTTGCGCCCGGCTTTGCCATCAAGCACATGCTGAAAGATCTCCGCCTGGCACGCGATGTGATGGTTAAATCCGGTCGTAATCTGCCGGGGGCAGAATTGTCGACACAGAAATTCGAAGTAGCGGCAGAAATGGATGCCACCACTGGCGATGACCAGGGCACACAGGCAATGATGCGGGCTTATCGCATGTAGGGATCGCACCACAGCTTTTCATTTAATCTAAAAGCCACATATCAAGCGGCATTTTGATTGAACTTTTTCGGGTCGACCAACGTTGTATAGGTAGACCCCAAATTCCCAACACGCTACTTCCACCACTATGCTGCGGAGGTAACTACCGTGCTGCAATCACCGAAAGAACGAACCACTGCGCCCAAATTTCTGCTTTATTTGCTCTTTTCGATCAGGCTGAGACTGGCTTATCTGGCGCTCGCTCTAGCAGTTAGCTGCCACCGGCACTTGACCGATTTGCTGAATCTCTTCTGCCCAGCGCTTCCAGAGAGTGAAGATCCCGAGAGCGAAGCCTCAAAGGCTTTTGCAAGTTGGACGCCCACCACCCAGGCAATCTTCGCTGTAGTCCCTCCCGATCACGAAATTCGAGGACCAGGAGAGTTTCGCAAACTGCGCCCCTCTAACCGGCGCTAGAACACGCTAACAACATAGGTTCCACGCTCACTCGCATCGTCCGACATACCTCCTCCAGTGAGCGCCGGATTCGGGCGCAGGTCGTTCAGGGAGATACGACCTGCTTCCCGAACCGGGTCATCTAATGAAAGAAACAGCGAGGCAGGAGAAAATGTGCCTCCACACGAGGAGGGGTTATGGCCACCAAAGTTGATTACATTCCCAAGGGCTATCACAACGTTGTGCCTTATGTCGTTTGCGCCGATGTTCAGGGCTTGATCAAGTTTCTGGAAGAAACTTTTGGAGCAAAAATGGAAGGTCCAGCCATGAAAGGACCCGATGGCTCCATCGCTCACGCCGAAATCATGATCGGCAACTCTCACGTCATGATGGGCGGCGCCAAGGAAGGACATCCACCGGTGCCGATGTGCCTCTATGTCTATGTCGAAGACACGGACGCCGCATACAATCGCGCGCTCAAATCCGGCGCCTCCAGTTTGATGGAACCAGCCGATCAGTTTTATGGCGACCGCAACGCCGGCGTCAAAGACAACTGGGGCAACATGTGGTACATGGCGACCCACAAAGAAGATCTGACACCGGATGAAATTCAAAAGCGGGCAGCCGAACACTACGCCGCCTGCAAAAATTAGAACTTCAACGGTTCTTGTTCTACGGTTTATGAGGAACCGAAATAGTGCCGCCGGCTTGCAAGAGCCGCAGCTCGTACTGTTTGGCTTCGCTCGCCTTATCGGTACTTCTCAAAAACTCGATTATTCGTTTTAGTGACGCGGTGGCTGGCGCAGAACTAGCACCGAAGGCTTTCTCATTAATCTCCAATGCACGATCCAGGCAGTCTCTGGCCTCGGTTTCCCGATGCAATTTGCTGTAAGTAAAAGCGATGTTGCTCAGAGCAATCGCCACTTCGGGATGGCTCCTTCCCAGAGTCTTCTCGAGCAGCTTCACCGCTCGCTCCTGCTGTTCGAGCGCTTCGGCAAATTTACCTTGCTTGCGATAGAGAGCCGAATAGTTGTCTAGAAGAATAGCCACGGTTGGACTGTCCGGAGCCAGATCTTCAAGCGTTTTCAGTGCCGTGCGGAAGTTAGATTCGGCCAGTGCATACTTCTTTTCCTCTACATAGGTCTGCGCCAGATTGGCCATAGCAATGGCTTGCTCCTGCCGAGCGTTCGGATTATCCGACTTGGCGTAAATCTCGATCGCTTCCCGCTGCATCTGCTCGCACTGAGTCAGGTCCCCCTTGCGCGAATAGACCTGCCCGAGATTATCGAGCACAGTCGCATAACTCATGTTCCGGCGCATGTTCAGCTCTTCAAGCGCTGTCAACACATCTTTATAGGTTGCTTCCGCTTCCGTCAGTTTCCCCAGTTGCATATAGGTTCCAGCCAGATTATTCAGCGGCACCAGCATCTGAGCCTTCTCGAGCTTGGTCGCCAAGCCGATGTCCACTGCTTCCTTGAGCAGTTTTTCGGCCTCGCGATACATGCCCCGGCTTTTAGCGAGGCTCCCACTTCTTACCAGCTCAGCGAATTTTCCTGCATCCGGTTCGCTCTTAGCTTGCGCCACTACCTGCGGTGCACGCCTCTGAACGTTCACCGGCTTTGCAGGTTGGGCGGAAACCGGCGCGCTCAAAGACAGCGGTGAACATGAGAGCCCCAGCACCGATGCCAGCAAAGCGAGTTCTATTCGGCTGACCGACTTCATGAATTAGAGCTACTCGGCGGCAAATTCGACCAGTTCACCGATAAACGGCAATTCGCGGAACTGTTCAGCGTAATCCAGACCATAGCCGATGACGAACTTATCTTCGATGGTGAATCCGACAAAATCAGCCTCGCCTTTAACTACCCGTCGAGAAGGCTTGTCGAGCAAGCAAGCCATCTTCAACGTGCGGGGCTCGAACTGATCGCGCAAGTAATCGAGGAAAAACTTGGAAGTGCGTCCCGAGTCGATGATGTCCTCCACTACCAGGACATTGCGCCCTCTCAAGTTGGGCAGATCCAGGTTGGGCGCCTGGACGGTGCCGGAACTTTCCGTGCCGCTGCCGTAGCTGGCCAGCCGCACGAATTCAACTTGCAAAGGATCGCGGAAATCCAGATGTCGCAGTAAATCAGAGAGGAAAAGAACGGCGCCTTTCAGCACTCCGATAATCACCGGGCGTTCCAGCTGACCGTATTCAGCATTTATCTCCTGAGCCATCTCACGAATGCGCGCAGCCAGCTTTTCTGGCGGAATCATCTCGCGAATCTGCGCAACGTGTGCCTCGCCGGGAGCCTCGGGCTTGTACACTCGCTTGCGTACGTCTGTTGCATTCATAAGCTCACCTGTCGCCATCGGGAAAGGCAGTATGTTATCTCAAAACTGGCGCACAGATGGCTCTTAGCTTCAGGTTATTAAGTTAAACCCACGGCACTCTGAAACCTGCCCTGGACGCGCAACGGCACTTCGAAATTGTCCGCCGCATAAATGGCTTTGCCTCTGACGAATGTGGCACAGACCATCCGGTCATCCCCGACGTAAACCAGGGCGGACAGCACCTCTTCGGCCGGGTGCTCGATGACGTTCTTCACCACCAGGCTCTTGCGAGTCGGATCGACCACAATGAAGTCGGCGTCTTTTCCGACATCCAGGCTGCCGATCGTGTCTTCAAGATTGACCGCCCGGGCACCGGCCAGCGTGCCCAGATAGAAGAGTTCCACCGGGCTGATCCAGAGCTGATACTGCATATAAGCCGCATCTTTCATAACGCGAAAAATGCTCATCTCAGGTCCAGCGGCCACATCCGAACCCAGCCCGAATTTGATGCCCTCATCCTTGACGCGGGTGTACTGAAAAATTCCGCTCTTCAAAAAGAAGTTCGAGCTCGGGCAATGCGCGATTGAGGAGTCAGTTCGCTTCATGCCGGCTAGTTCAGCCGAATCCAGATGGATGCTATGCGCGAACAGGCAGTTGTGCCCGGCTACACCACACTGCTCGTAAGCATCGAAGTAGTTAGCGGCATCGGGAAACAGCTCGTGGACCCATTTGATCTCATCGACATTCTCTGACAGATGCGTCTGCAGATAGGTGCCGGGATTGCGCCGCCACAGTTGCGCCGTTTTCTCCAGAGACTCCGCAGTGGAGGTCGGCGCAAAGCGCGGAGTGAAGGCATATTTCAAGCGACCGTGATCGAAGTTGTGCCATTTTTTGCAGAGAGCTTCAGACTGCTGCAACGAAACTTGTGTGTCTTCGAGCAGTCCCCGCGGAGCATTGCGATCCATCATCGTTTTGCCCATGATCACCCGCATGCCCGAGGCGGCAGCTGTTTGAAAGGCAATGTCGGTGGCATCGGCATGCACACTCGTGAAGACAGCCGCCAGCGTCGTGCCGTTTTTTGCCAGCTCGCGGAAAAACCAGTCGGCCATGCGGTGCGCATGCGCAGGTTCGGTAAAGCGCATCTCTTCCGGAAAAATGTACTTATTCAGCCAGCCGAGCAACGTGTCGCCCGCGCGTCCGGTCTGGGCGATTTGCACCAGATGCACATGCAGATCTATGAAACCCGGCAATATCAAGCGCGGGCCGAAATCGATGACGTCGGCTTCGGGATACTTGCGCTCCAGATCTCGCCAAGTTCCCACCGCCTCGATCTTGCCCTGCTCGTCAACAATCAAGGCGCCATCTAGAAACTCGCGAAAAGTCTGCCAGTCGACCGGGGTGATGATGCGTCCCAGATACGCAGTAATGCGGCGGCGCGCGCCGTTACTCTCGTGAGAATGTTTGTTAGAATCTTTCTTCGCAAGTCGGGGCATTGATAGAGAGCCTTGTCATAGCCGCAGTATTTTAGATCAGTACGGCGACACCGAGGCGATTTTCGCTGCCAAGAAGCCAGGATGGAAGAAATGCCCGCCAGCCTCACAACCCTTGCCGCCAGGTCAAATGCCAGATCAACTGCACGCCTTGAGCTCGCCGAATGGCAGGACATTCAAAGTGTGCTCCGTGAATCGCACCAGATCTGGTCGAGCGGCTTGGACAAATCCACCTACTACCAGTACATCTGGTGGCAGATGCATCAACCCTGGTCGCGAAAAAACTATCGTTATCTGGTCTACAAAAACGACAGCGATCAGATCCTGAGCAGTTGCAAACTCTACACGCTGGACATAGTGTCGCATCACCAGCACTTCAAAATTGCCGGCATCGGAGCCGTCTATACACCCCGCCCGCATCGCGGACAAGGACATGCGCTGGCGTTTCTCCGGGCAGTGCGCGACTTCTGCAGCGGCGCGCCGGAGGCGTATGACGGCATGCTGCTTTACTCCGATATCGGACTGGAACTTTATGAAGCAGTCGGCTTCGAATCTCTGGGCGCCTGCGATTTCTACATCTGGCTGCCAGAGAGCGGAGCCGACGAAGCGATATCACCGGCCTGGCTGCCTACCTTTGAGCATCGGGCGATTGATCGCTTGGCAGTCACCGCCATCGAGCTGGACATGGTGCCGGATATGGTGCGGTACTACCAACGGTGGCAGTCCAACTTGCCTTTTGCGGTGGCGCGCAGCGAGGATTACTGGCACTATAAGCTGGCTAGAGAACGATTCGTCAGCCAGCGCAGTCGTCGCACCTTCGCGCGACTGGAAGTCATTTGCAGTAAAGACTCAGGTTTTGCTGATGGCCACGCGATCATCGAACGCACGTCGGAAATCATGCGAGTACTGGAAGTGTTCGGGTACAGCGAAAACCGGGACGCGCTCTGGCAACGCATTTTGTCGCTGGCAATTGACGAAAAGATAGGTGTAATCCGTGGGTGGGAAGCTGCCGCACCAGCTCTGCGAGGCGTGCGTTTTGTCGAACGCGACTACGCACTGCCGATGCTCCTGTCCTTCGGCGAGCCGGTTGCGAAGTGGCGAGAGCCGCTGCCCTGCCCGCTGTTCGAGCTGGACCATTTTTAAGTTTGATGTCACTTGACTAGTACGGTTTTCGTTGCTTTTCCGCTCAAAACCCAGTCGCCATGAGGCAGAAGCAATCCTTAGCAGATTTGGTACTTCTGCCGCTCTGCGGCGATAAATTGATAAACTTAGAGGCTGTTGTAAAGCCAACCAAGGTAAGTCCCGGTGAAAACACTTGCTGCAGACAGTGCCCAGAAAACCGAATCGGGCCGTGTCGTCAATGATTTTTCTATTCAAGTTGCCACAGTAAACGGCTCTGGAAGCCAATCTTCCAATAGCGTGCTGATGCGTTCCATTTTTCAGATGGGCATCCCGGTCAGTGGCAAAAACCTCTTCCCGTCGAACATCGCAGGTCTCCCGACCTGGTTCACGATTCGCGTCAACAAGGACGGCTGGGTAGCGCGCAAGAAGGAAATCGACATTCTTGTCGCCATGAATCCGCAAACGGCGATTGAAGACGTCAAAGCCCTGGGCGCGGGCGCCGTCGTCATCAGCCCGGTCGAACTGCATCTGGACGGCGTTCGCAGCGACGTCAAACACTATCAGGTGCCCTTTACCGAGCTGGCAGCCCAGACTACCGAGAACATCAAACTGCGCAAGCTGGTCACCAACATGATTTATGTCGGCGTCGCCGCCGAACTTCTGGTCATCGATCAAGCAGAAGTGGAAAAGGCGATTCGCCGCCAATTTGAAGGCAAGAAGTCCGCCGCCGAGCTGAACATCAAGGCTGCTCAAAAAGGTCGTGAGTGGGCTAAGGAAAATCTCAAGAAGGACGACCCTTATTTCGTCCAGGCGATGAACGAGACCGCCGGCAAAATCATCGTCGACGGCAACGCCGCCTCGGCGATCGGCGCTATGTTCGCTGGCGCCACGGTGGTCACGTGGTATCCCATCACTCCGTCGTCGAGTCTCTGCGAATCGCTCACCGATTATATGCAGCAATATCGCATCGACAAAGAAACCGGCAAAGCTACTTTCGCCATTATTCAAGCCGAAGACGAACTGGCTGCTCTGGGTATGGCGCTCGGCGCCGGCTGGGCCGGTGCTCGCTCTATGACCTCGACCTCCGGTCCTGGCATCTCGCTTATGGCTGAGTTCACAGGACTTGGCTATTTCGCTGAAATCCCCGCTGTCATCTTCGATGTCCAGCGCGTCGGTCCTTCCACCGGTCTGCCGACTCGCACTGCGCAAGCCGACTTGCTCAGCGCCAACACCCTCTCCCACGGCGACACCAAACACATCGTGTTGCTGCCGGGCTCCGTTAGTGAATGCTACTCGTTCGCCGTCGACGCGTTCGACCTGGCCGAGAGATTCCAGACACCTATCTTCGTGCTCAGCGACCTCGACCTGGGCATGAACAACTGGATGTCCGATCCGTTCAAATATCCAGAGAAGAAACTTGACCGCGGCAAGATGCTCTCCGCTGAAGACCTGGAGAGACTGGGCAAATTCGAACGCTATCGCGACCTCGACGGCGATGCCATCCCGTATCGCACCGCTCCCGGTACCAACCATCCGCTGGCTGCGTACTTCACTCGCGGCTCTGGTCACAACGAAAAAGCGGCATACACAGAGCGTCCGGACGACTACATGAATCTCATGGATCGCCTGCTGCGCAAGTACCACACCGCTAAGAAGTACGTGCCGCAACCGGAAATCGAAATCAACAAAGAAGCGAAAGTCGGCGTTATCTATGCCGGATCTTCGCAGCCCGCCGTGCTGGAATCTCGCCAGCAGTTGAAGGAAGCCGGCAAGCAGATCAGCTTGCTGAGAGTACGGGCTCTTCCTTTCACCGACGACATCAAAGATTTCGTCGGCAAGCACGACAGAATCTATGTCGTTGAGCAGAACCGCGATGCGCAAATGAGAGATTTGCTCATGTTGGAGATGCCGGAGTACGCGACAAAACTGCGTTCCGTCCGTCACTACAGCGGCTTGCCCATCGACGCTCGTTCAGTCACCGACGCTATCTTGGAACAGGAGAAGTAAGACATGGTTTCCTCACCGCAAAAACCCACTCCAACAAATCGCATCGGTCTCACTCTCGCTGATTACAAAGGCGCACCATCAACCTTGTGCGATGGATGCGGACACGACGCGATTACATCGCAGATCATCAAAGCTTGCTATGACCTGGGTGTCGAGCCGCACATGGTCGCGAAGATGAGCGGCATCGGCTGCTCCAGCAAGACACCGGCATACTTCCTTTCCCGCTCGCACGGCTTCAATGCAGTGCACGGACGTATGCCGTCGGTAGCTACGGGCGTCAACATGGCTAACAAAGACCTGCACATCCTGGCGGTCTCCGGCGACGGTGACACCGCCTCGATTGGTCTCGGTCAGTTCTGCCACGTTGTTCGCCGCAACATCAAGATGGTCTACATCGTTGAGAACAACGGCGTTTACGGATTGACCAAAGGTCAGTTCTCGGCTACCTCCGATCTCGGTTCTAAATCCAAATCCGGCGTAATCAACGAACTGCCACCTATCGACCTGTGCAGCCTGGCTATCGAGCTCGGTTGCGGCTTCGTCGCTCGCTCATTCGCCGGCGATCCCAAACAACTGGTCACCTTGCTGAAAGCCGCGCTCTCTCACGATGGAACAGCCGTGCTCGACGTCATAAGCCCGTGCGTGACATTCAACAATCACGAAGGGTCGACGAAGAGCTACAAGTACGCCAAAGAAGCCGAGATTCCTCTCCAGGACATCGGATTCATTCCATTCTTCGATCAGATCTCAGTCGACTACGAACCAGGCACCGTGCAGGAAGTAGAAATGCACGACGGTTCGAAGATCACCCTCAAGAAAATCGAGCGTGATTACAACCCGAAAGATCGTCTGGCTGCCATCAATTTGATCAAGAAGGCCGCCATCGATAAACAGTTCTTGACCGGGCTGCTGTATATCGACGAACAAAAACCCGATTTCGCCTCACTTATGGACCTCGACGACGTACCGCTCACTCAACTGAAAGAAGAGCAAGTGCGTCCGCCCAAAGCAGTGCTGGACGAAATCATGGCTTCATTGATGTAGTCTGAACCTCAGTCGCCGATGCGAGTGTAGGTGAACTTGTTGGTCACAAACGTGCTCAGCCACTCCGTGCCCCCAATCGGGTATTGATAGTCCTGGCGCACAATGCTGATTGACTGACCATCCGGAGATATCGTCAGGCGCACCTTACAGCGCTGGTGCGGTTTGATGGCATCGCCTTTCAGTCCATAGCAAAGGCCGCGATCTGTTTTGACCGAATTGGGCGCGTCCGCGAAACCATGCGTAAAGGACAAGTCGCCAGGTCGCACGGCATAGCCGTAGTCTGGTTTTACTGATTCGTAAGCGGCCACCAACTCGTTCGGGTCGCCAAAATAAATGCGAACAGTGTTGCCGCTCTGGGTGCGCCAGCGCCCAACCATCTTGCGCCAGGGCGCCTGCTGGTCGCTGACGGCTGATTTGGATTTCGCCTTCGCCCGTTCGTATTCGGCAAGCAACTCTTTTAGTCGACTGCTGTCTTCATTGGCGATAGCGGTTTCGTACGCCTGATACTTGTGCCCCCGCTCAACGTCACCGGCGAGAGCTGCGGCCTCAGCCTTCCTGTGCAGCCAGAAGATAAGTCCGGGTTTGACCGCTGAACCAACACCACTGAGAGCGGAGTAGACGTCCATCATGGGAGCCGCACTGACACCACCAAATTCTTTGGCGACATGTCCAGGGCCTTCCGCGACCACAGTCGTCACCGCTGCTTCGAAAAACTGGTACCACTCATTGTTGCTCCAGTCTTTCGGTGGTGGAAACGCGAGGGCAGGATTCGAGCACAGAAGAAACAGCTGGGCAAGCACCACAGCCAGACAGACAAGAACTCTCATAGTTCACCCGAAACGTCGAAAGGGTGGGGATTACGGGATTCCAGTAACGAGCTCAGCCATTCTAGCAGTTAGACGATTCTCAATGGTCAGTCATCGGAGACTTTTCGATCGCTTCCGTCCTCTCCGGACAGGGCAATCTCGACAAGCTCAAGACGCTTAAGGAGAAACAGCCAGATGTTTATGCCAGGCTGATGAAAATGGCGGCATGCGTAGAAATGTCCACACCGGCACACGGTCACTATTTCGCGGCACCAAAAGAAACCGCCATGAAGAATGTGCCGGATGAAGTCTTCACCATCGCCAAGAAATAGCTTAGGGTGTGTTCTGCAGCTTGTAGAGGCGATTGGCGTTTTCATGCAAGATCATGCCGGCGATCTGTTGCACCTGTGGCACTGTCAGCATGCGGTCATCGACCAGCTGCGTGAGCACCGAGGACAGTGCTCGCTTCCAACATAGCGCTGCATACCAGTGCGTCTCAGGACAAGTGTGTCCATCCGTTCCAGCCAGTATCTTGCTGGCGGGCGCCGTAGCCAGCGCCTCCGAGATAAGTTGCTGTCCGGACGTTGAGACGATATTCAACGCCAGTGACAGATCCATGTAGACGTTGGCATAGAGGGAGCACAAGAAAGCGGCTTCGCGCACAAATGGATAGCAGTGCAGCAGCACAAACTTAGTTTTCTGCAGAGTCGAGATACGGAAGAGACTTTGCATAAGCAACGGGTTGCATTGCTTGAGGTCTGCATCGTCATCTCCAATGCCCGCATGCACTTGCATCGGCAAGTCATGATAAGCCGCCAGCTCGAAGGACTGCATCACAAAGTAGTGATACAGTTCGCAGCGCGTAATCCGCCGTTTCGCGGCGATCTTCTTGATACGCTCGAAATCTTTGGCAGCTGCCTGTTTCTTCACCAGTTCTATGTCCAATCCACCGCGATAACCGCAGATGGTCTTCAAAGCCACCGGTGGCACCGGGTCGGAGCGCAGCAGCTCCCGCTGAAACATCTCTTCCAACTCATTGAAGCTGGCCGCTTTCGCCAGACAACTTTCGAGTATGGGCTCCAGGCGGCGGCAAAGAAAAATCGGACGCTGGGACAAAGTGGCGAATTGAACCGGCGTCACCATATCTTTGGGGCGAAAGCCATCATCAACGATAATCGCGCCCAGTGAAATGTCATCGAACAACATCCGGGTGTACGTAGTGTCTTGCTGGCGGGAGCGCACACTGATGAAGTCGTCTTCGCTGTTGGTACCCAGCACTCGCTGAATGCAATTGAGCATGTGCATGTAATGGAGCGTGTATGGAACATGCGTCTCCAAAATATGCATCGAGCGGCTCTCGCTGAAGCAGCCGCGCACACCTATCACATCCAGCTGCAGGTGATCCTTGAGCAACGAATGCGCGTGGTTGTCTATGAAAATGTATTTGGACAGATCAAGCATGCGCAATCAAAAATCGACTCACACTCAAAACTTAAACCGATGGGCCCGGGTTTCCTCTTCACTGCTGGCTTTTGAGAAAGCCTCTACTTCTGAAAGTTTAACGATCACAAACACGATGCTCAGGTCTTCACCGAGAGCCTCGGTCAAGACAGGGTCACGTTCCAGCCGCTTGATTGCGTCTTTGAGAGTAGCCGGCAATCGCTTGACGCCCAGTTTTTCCATCTGCGACGAACTGAGCGTGCTCGGCTCAACGCTCACCGGCGGCGGTGGCGCTATCTTGGTTCTCAATCCGTCCAACCCGGCCGCAATTACGCCAGTCAGTGCAAGATAGGGATTGCAGGAACTGTCTACGCACTTGATCTCGATATTGGTAGTCGCCTCTTCCATACCCCAGAACTGAGACGGCACGCGAATAGTGGCTTCGCGGTTTTCATATCCCCAGCAGGTGTAGGCACCGGACCAGGTGCGCGGACGCAGGCGCCTATAAGAGTTGACGGTCGGCGCGGTCAGCGCGACCAGTCCCGGCAGATGCTGAATCAGCCCACCCACAAAGTGTTCGCCGGCTGTGCTCAAGCCTTGCGGGCTAAAGAAGAGATTCTTGCCGGTTTCGATATCCCAGGCAGAAAGGTGCAGGTGACAGCCATTGCCTGGCTGCTGCGAACCCATGGGCTTGGGCGCCATCGAAGCTTGAAGTCCATGCTCCAGAGCGACGCCGCGCAAAGTTTCTCGATAAATGATCTGCTGATCGGCGGCTCTCAGAGCCGGTACGTGGCGTACGCTCAGCTCATGCTGCCCATGTCCGAGCTCCGGATGGTAGAGCTCGATTTCCACTCCCTGTTTTTCCAACGCGCTCATGAAGCGATTAATAAACTGGGCAGCGCGATTCATGCCGTCGGTAGAGAAGCAGTTGCTCTCATCGATCGGCACATACTTGCCCGCTTCGTTCAATCTGCCGAGAGTGAATTCCGGTTCGAAAGCACATTCAATGCGAATGCCAAGCTCTTCGGCTCTTTTGATCTGGCGTTTCAGTGCACTGCGAGGGCAGAGCGATGACGGTTTGCGATCCAGTTCCAGCAGGTCGCAAATCACCGCTGCCGACTGAGCGGAATAGGGCAACACTACAAATGTATTCAGATCAGGAGTCAGTCGCACTTCACCCGTCGCACCATATCCGGTGTCACTCTGCAGCTGGTCGAGCAAGTTCTGAGCCATCGTGCCCTTAACCAACCCGATGCCGGCCGACAGCCGCTCGCGCAGGTGATCGACATGGGCTGCTTTGCCGCGAATCAAGCCGCTGGTGTCGCAAAAGATAAAGCGCACCAAACGCACTCTTTCGGTTTCTACCAGGTTGATTACAGACTCGACGGAAGTTTCGGAGGCGGTGATTTTCCTGTCCTCTCCCAACAGCGAAGTCATTAAGCCGCGTTTCTCCTGAACGTGAAATACAAAGCCACGCAGAACATTGCAAGGACGAGGGCCATAGCTACCTTATGCACGGCCCAGAGAATTTGTACCAGTTCGTACGGCAGAAATATCCGAAAGATGTTAATCCCCAGAGGAAGGCCGACAAACGCTACAAGAATCCCGCCTATGGCACTCATCCATGTCCACTTGCGCAGCAATTCCTCGTCGGATACCAGGTCGAGTGCCGCCAGTCGTTCGCGCTGTCCGCGGATACGTCCAGCTTCCCGTTCGCGCAGATACTGCGCTACCTTGCGCGTGTAGTCATCTAGAGATTGGCGATTCATAGTAAGTTCCGAGTAAATTACCCGGATTTCGGGCACAACTCAAGCAGTTATAAACGTACTACAATGAAGGTCAGATGCCAAGCAGGCATTTGTCTTGCCCAGTTCGGAGGAGGTTCGGCATGTTTGCGAGCAGTCGGGTGCGCACATTTCTGACCATATGCGCCCTGGTAGCCTCTGCCGGCAGTGCAGGCGCTCAGTCACCTGGTGCTCCCGGAGACGGCAGCGCTATGGAAAACGGCACTGCGGCGGCGCAGCCCGCCTTGCCGCCGGCTACTCTGTCCGCCCAGCCGGGTGGCGTCGTACCGGGTCCACTGGAAGCAGAACGCAAGCTGCTTTTGAGCCGTATCGATCTGGCGAAAAAACACGGAATTGGCACCTCTGTCTACCTTACGGAGTTCAACAAAGTTGAGGAACAGGTAAAAGGAGGCGCGCAGGCTGACGCGATTAAGGGCAGAATCGAATCTCTGACGCGCAGTCTTGCAGATCAGCTGCAGCGTGGAAGAAACCTCAAAACTCAGCGTCCGACACCACCTGCTGGTTCGCAACAGGGTGGACCAGATCCCGTACCGGCGGCTACCGCCAGTGCAGGACCGGCAGCAGCGCCTGGCGCAGGCAGCGGTTCGCTGGCCGACAAACTGAAGAGCATCACCAACGACCTGCCGCCAGGCACCCTGGAAAAGCTCATGCAGAATGACAAGGCGCGCAACATTCTTCAGCATCTCAAATAGCCGGGATGCCAATGGTTTTGCCGCTTCTGTCCCAGGGAAAGTAGAGGACAGGAGAAAGCTCTTCCATGAAACCGGCGACCTTGCTACGAACCTACTGCG